>JAMPDE010000010.1 GCA_023665825.1 Alistipes senegalensis
CGAAAACGATTCCCATTGCAAGGCACATCATAGTCAACGTACTTATGTAGGATTGCAAGGTAATCATGTTCGCCACCTCGCCGCTCACCTGATAAGTTCCCAGAAACCGGAAAGTCAGCGGAAAAAATCAGAAAATAGCTTACCAGCATGCCCAGCAGGAACATCAGGTATCCGCTGCCGACGATTCGCACGGCATATTTCCGCTCGTCGGCATACAGAGCCGGCGAAACGAAGCGGAACAGTTGATAGAGCATATAGGGCGATGTGCGCAGGCGTGCTGTGCGCATCGCCGTTTTCATATGGATGATGAACTGCTCCGCTAACCCGGTGTTGATAAGTTGCACGGTAAAATCCGGGGCATCGTTCGCCGTAAGGATGCCACCGATACGGAACAACACTCGATAAGTAATGAATCCGGCCTCTTTGGGAGCTAGGACCACGGCGAACAGCTCCTCCTTGAAGCAGAACGCTGCCACGCCAAACACGACGGCGACGAGCAGGCTCTTCACAACGACCGCCCGCAAGGCATCGAGGTGATCCCAGAAACTCTGGTTGCCGGATTGCGGAGCCATGCTATTTCTCCTCGCCCGATTGCGAACGGTCGTCCTTGACCTCTTTCTCGATTTCGTTCATCCCCTCCTTGAACGACCGGACGCCTTTGCCGATGCCTTTCATAAGTTCGGGAATCTTCTTGCCGCCGAAGAACAGCAGCACGACCAACACGATGAGCAGAATCTCCTGCATACCCACACCGCCGATGAATAGTAATTTCGTCATAATTTCCCTTATTCGATAATATCCGCTTCACGTAGCCACTCGGTAATCATTGTGTGGCAGTTCGACGTTTGGGACGAACGAATCCAAAGGCTCGGTGTTATGAACCGACCGTCAGGAATCAACCGCCGGGCATCGGCTTCCACACCGCTGATGCCGCTGCTCGCGCTCGACACGACCAGTCCGATGCGCTTGCCGGCCATCTCCGCCCCGCGGTTGAAGAGGAAAGTTTGCATCGGTGCGGCCATTCGGCTCCACCAGAGCGGCGCGGCGACGATGATCGTGTCGTAATCCTCCATGTTGACCTCCACGTTGTCGATGGCCGGATAGGACGAAACGTCGTCGGGGTTGTCGCGAATAGCAGCGATCAACGCACTGCCGATAGCGTAGTTATCGGCGGCGTAGTCGAGTCCTTTTTCTGCCGGTTCCACGCGAATGACATCGGCCTCGATTTGCGTGCGTAGGTCGCCGACGACGGTATGTACGTTGTTCGTGAAGCTGTAATAGACCACGAGCGTTTTCCCCGCCGGCACCGGATCGGAAGCGGAGCTGCCTGGTTCGTCGGGATTGTCCGGATCGGGAGCCGGCATCTCCGGCTGCTCCGTTTCGGAGTTTTGCGTTGCGCCGTCATCGGGGCGACAGGCACCGAACGTCGTGTACAATCCCAGTATTATCATGAAAGAAAACAGCTTTTTCATTCGCATATTGCCTATAAATCATTATTCTACAAAGTTGTTGAGCTTGTTGCCCGGGTTGAGCGGCGTCTGGTCGGACAGAACCAGCGACTTGACCATGTGCAGCGTTCCCTGCTTGTACTTCTGAAAATGAGCCGAGGCGATGTGCGCTTCGTACGCCGCGCGGCTGGCATAGGTTTCGAGAATCGTTATCCTGCACGGATTCTCCTTTTCGCCGACGGCGTACATGGTCAGCACGCCCGGCTCGGTGCACAGGGACGTCTCGCCTACTTCGACGGCATAACGCATATATTCATCGAGATACTGCGGGTAAACCTCGACTTTTGACAGCCGCACGATGCCGTCGGCCTCCATCGGCTGCTTGGCGCACATGGCCGGTTCGCTGTCGAGTTTCAGGCACCGGCAGATTACCTCGCCCGTAGCCAGATACGAATATCCGGGGAAAGTGAACAACACGGGTTTCAGGCGGGTATGATCCAGGTTGCCGTCGGCATCGAGTACATCGGGCGAGACGTAGGTGTTCGCCACGGAGCAGACGAAGTTGTCGAAGCCATCGGTTTCGTAGATGTCCACCACGTCGCACTCCATCGTCAGGGGCGAAGCATCGATGACGGGCGATCCGTTCTCGCCCCAATGGTAGTCGAACGCTTCCGACTTGTCGACTTGTGCGCCGCTCACGCTGCCCACGTAGTCGGCTCGATGCAGCATCTCGCGGCTCACGAGGTTGATGGATAGTTTCTTCGACTTTTGTATGCCTCGATTGGTATGGTGCCGTTTGTTCATGCTCACGAGGATGCGGTCGTGGCCGATGATGCCCGTATGTCCTACGACGAGCCAGTTGACCTTGCCCTCGACCTCCGCACCGACGACGGTCATCGGCTTCGGATACAGGGCCAAAAGATTTCCGATGTTTTTCTTTTCCATTTCCGTGGTATTCCGATGTTGCGGGCTCTCTTTTTCCGCCGGACCGCAAGCATACAATGCAGCCGACAGCAAGCAGACGAGCCATCCTGATTTTTTCATATTCATCTCCATTTTTCCGGTTTAAGGTTCGCTATTTTAACCGCTTACAAAGGTAGGACCGCGTTGCTGCCGATACGATAGACCGATTACGGATTCTGTTACCTTTTTTACGGTTTTCAGCGTCCCACCTGTTTCTGTTGCTCGGCATTGTAGCGGTCGCCCACCACGGGAATGGCCGCCACGGCCGTTTCCAGTTCGCGCCACGCTTCGGGTGCAAGACTGAAATCGAGCGTGCGCAGGTTCTCTTCCAGATGCGAGAGCTTCGTCGTGCCGGGAATCGGCACGATCCACGGGGCTTTTTGCAACAGCCAGCCCAATGCCACCTGTGCCGAAGTCATGCCGCGCGTGCGCCCGAATTGTTGCAAAACGTTTACGATGCGGATGTTGGCACGCATCGCCTCCGGCTGAAACCGCGGCAGGGTCTGGCGGTTGTCGTTCGCCGGGTCGAAAACCGTATATTCGTTGATGCAGCCGCCCAAGAAGCCCCGGTTGATGGGACTGTACGGCACGAAACCGATGCCCAGCTCACGGCACGCATCCAGCACGCCGTTGGTCTCCACGTCGCGGTGCATCAGGTGGTACTCGCTCTGAATGGCCGTCAGCGGGCAGACAGCGTGCGCCCGGCGAATCGTCGCGGCACTCACCTCGCACATACCCCAATGCTGCACCTTGCCCTCCTTCATCAGGTCGGCGACGGTCTGCGCCACCTCCTCGGCCGGCGTGTCCGGGTCGCCACGGTGCTGGTAGAACATGGGCAGCGAATCGAGCCGCAGGCGGCGGAGCGACTCCTCGCAATAGCGGCGGATCGTGGCAGGGCGGCTGTCCTGCCGCCCCGTCGCTTTGCCGTCGACGACCTCGTGGCCGAATTTGGTGGTCACGTGGATACGCCCCCTGAACTCCGACAACGCTTCGCCGGCCAGATTTTCGTTGGTCAGAGGGCCGTAGATGATGGCCGTGTCGAAAAGTGTTACGCCATGCTCCACAGCCTCGTGCAGCAGGCGGATACAGGCTTTTTTGTCCGGATGCTGACTGCGGTTGTAGGTCATGCCCATCACGCCGAAGCCGAGGGCCGAGACCTCGAACGCGGCCGGACCCGTACCGAGCGTGCGGTATTGCATATCGGGATTCTTCACGGCTCTACGCCCCGCTACGGCGCGTTCGGCCGCCCGCACCTTATCGATTGCAGGCTGAATCGTCAGTGCCGCACCCATGACAGCGGCTGTTTTCAGAAAACCGCGACGGCTTATACCTTGATCCTCTTTCATTGCTCCACTTCGATTTTTTTGATGATTCTTGCCGGATTACCGGCCACGACGGTCATGGCCGGCACGTCTTTCGTGACGACGCTGCCGGCACCCACGATACAACCGTAACCGAGACGCACGCCCGGCAGAATCGTCGAATTAATGCCGATCCACACCTTGTCCTCGATGACGATCGGACGGCCGTAGGTGGCCGAACGGTTATCGGGGTTCGGGTCGTGGTTGATGGTGATCAAATTGACTTTCGGACCGATGAAGACCTCGTTGCCGATTTCGATGCCGCCCCGGCTGAAGAAAGTGCAACACTGCTGGATAAAACAGCCCCGACCGATAGTAACGGGTTTGCCGTAATCGATATAGAAAGGCGGCAGTACGGTCGTACTTTCATCGAGCGGCTTGCCCAGAATACGTTCCATATACTCATGCACTTCGGCAGGCGTCTTGTAACCGGTATTCATCTCGGCCGCCGTCTTCATCGTGGCGAAAATATCAGCGATCAGCTCCTCGTAACCCGGTTCGTTCGGCGAAACCTGCTCGCCGCTCAGGTCCTTTGCAAAAATATCCTTCATATCATTGTTTTATATTCTGATGCAAAGGTAAAAAGAGAGCCTTGCAGCAACTTTGCTGCGAGGCTCAAAGTTCTTTGCCGAGAAGATCAAAATTTACCTCTTCGATTCTTCCCGAATCCGATCGGCACTTGTTTCGCCGTCGAAATAGGGATACTGCTCGCTGCGGCGGAACGTTTCGCCGCCGGGGACGAGGATGATTTTGTCCGAATCGGGGTATTCGCAGACGTCATAGCCGATGTAGGAGCGCATGTCGAGGTAGGTGCACGACTCGTCGGTATGGTTGCGGAGCTGATGCGCACCGCTCTCGCCCGCCTCGAAAAAGAGGACGTCCCCCTCGTGTACGATTTCCAGTCCGGAGGGAGTGCGCAGCGTGGCCGAGCCGGACACCATGAAAAACAGCTCCTCGGCGTAACGGTGGAAATGATACGGAGCGTTGCACTGTCCCGGGTCGAGCCGCCGCAAATCGAAATTCAGATATTTCGGATCGATACCTTTCTGCGCCCGCGACATGTCGGTAAAGAGCCGGAAGCCGTCGATTTTCCCGGGATTGGGTTGGAAATTCCGCTCTTCTTTTCTAATGATTGTTGCCATAACCCTCTGTTTATTCGATAGTCAACGCATATCTCCGGTCGGAGCCACCCCGTACGTCTCCTTATAAATCTTCGAGAAATGCGACAGATTTTTGAATCCGACATCGAAGCAGGCTTCCGTAACCCGTTTCTTGCCGGCCCGAATCAAGTCGTGGGCGGCCTCCAAGCGGCGTTTGATAATCCATTTTTGCGGCGTGAGATCGCTCACCTTGGCGAAATCGCGTTTGAACGTGGCCAGACTGCGCCCTGTATATTCGGCTATCTCCTCCATCGAGAGGTCGTACATGTAGTTATCGTTAAGATAGTCGATGAGGTCTATTTTCCACGGGTCGACGAAATCGAACAGCGAAGCATAGAGGTTACGGTCCGTATTAAGCAGTACATAGACCCCCTCGATCATCTTCAATTTCAACACTTCTTTGGAGGGCTTCGCACCCGCATCGAAATAGGGGATGACCGACTCGAAAAGGCTGCGGATGTCGGGGCGATTATTCGGCAGCACGTGCAGGCTCACCTTTTCGCGTTTCGATTCCCGAGGAATATCTTTCCGGTCGAGCGTCCGGTAAAACTCTCGCAGGAACGGTTTCGTGAATTTCAGCACGATCGAGCGGTAGGGATGCTCCTTGTCGGCATGCTTCTGCAACCACATGCGGTTGTCCCGACGCATGAAAGCGCATTCGCCCGGATGCAACAGGGTTTGCTTCCCGCGCTCTTCGATTTCGAGTTCGCCGGAGCATAAATAGATCAGCGTATGTTCCCGGTTCTCGTGAGCACACCCTCGGTCGTCGGTGAAAAAGCTCGCTATGAGTACATTCGAGCAGTCGAAGACATCCAGTCGTTCCATATTATCAGCCTCTATTTTTTTTGCAAAAATAGGGATTTATTCGGATCGGTTATTTGTTGTGAGGTTCATTTTTTTTGCAATGCAACAACGGCGGAAGAATATCCGATTCTTCCGCCAGTTCTGGTTCGTTCAGTTTATTCCGTCTGTCGCTTGGGCGATTCTTAGAATCAGGGGCGGTGCCCCTTCTTTTTTCAGCGACCGAATCACTCGTTCTCCGACCCACTTTCGGAACGCTTTGCTCGCAGGAGTGTCGATTCGATAGAAGAGTGCAATCACCATATCGAGGTTGTAGTATTCCGCAATGTATCGACGTCCTCCATGTATCTTTACCTCTTCTGTTTTCACTTTTCGTCCGTCCAATTCTCCCTTTGCAAGCAGCTTTGTAATTCGTCTTTCGACGCTCGCCACCGTTACATGAAATATCGTCGTGATTTCTTCGACGGTCATCCACACCGTTCCGTCCGTAGATAGCATAACTGCAATGCGGTCAGGCGTTATCGTAATCTTTCCTCGGTTCATCATTTCATTTTTTTCGGGTTCTATGCTTCCATTGCTATTTTCTCGATTTCTCCCAACTGCCTCGACAATACCTGCATGTCTCGGCCGATTTTGTCGTTGGTAATACGAGCATAAATTTGGGCCGTAACGATATTCGTGTGTCCCAGCATTTTGCTGACCGTTTCGATGGGCACTCCTTTGGCCAGCGTCATCGTCGTCGCGAAGGTGTGTCGAGCAAGGTGGAAGGTAATGTTTTTTTCGATGCCGCACAGGTCTGCAATCTCTTTCAGATAGGAGTTGAGTTTTTGATTGCTCAGCACCGGCAGCAGACGTCCGTCCGGTAGCGTCCCTTTGTACTTCTTCAACAGCATCCGGGGTACTTTCAGCAAGGGGACATTTACCGACGTCTGCGTCTTGTGGCGGTGAGTCATGATCCACAGCTTTCCGTCGAACGAGGTGCGGATGTTGTCGGCGGTCAGTTCCCGCACATCGATATAGGCTAAACCCGTAAAACACGAGAAGATGAATACGTCGCGCACTTGCTCCAATCGCGTACACGGCATTTTCTTTTGCAGGATGCGTCGCAATTCTTCTTCGGTCAGGTAGCCTCGGTCGACCCGTTTCAGCCGGATTTTATAGTTGAGGAATGGATCGGCAAGAATCCATCCGTTATTCTTCGCCAGAATAATAATCATGTGTAGCGTTTGCGGAAATTTGGCCGAGGTGTTTTGATTGCACGCTTTGTCGATCTGCAAAACAGTTCGAAGTTTACAAGAGTTGCCGCCGGCAAAGAACCTTTTCGATAAGCCGAGAGTAGAGCCAAGTTTACTTGGGCTTTGCCGAGGCGAGAAAAGGTGCGTGAAACGAACGGTTAATACTCGGTTTTCGAGCAGACGCTTTCAGGACAACAGGCGACAAATCAGCGACTTGTGTCGTAAATCGTTACTGAATCGTTACTAAAACGGCCGACCGGTTTTTAGTAACGGTTTTAGTAACGCGACTTTGTCCGAACGGGGCTTTTTCGTGTCTTTTAGATGACGTGGAAATAGAAACGAAAATCCAGCAAAACCTTGATTTTGCTGGATTTGTCTTTGTTTGTCCCCGAACCGGCTTCGGGTCTTGGCAGAGAGAGGCTCTTTCTCCTACACCTTTATAGAGAATCGTGAAATATCAATCCTTTGCTTATTAGTAATTTATATTTTCTGATTGATAAATCGAGTGTCATGAATGGTATTTGTATATCTCGAAAAATGGGTGTATATTTGGGTGTGAATAAAAGACCTCGCACCCATGAATATCAAACGCAACATCATCTTCACGCTCGAAAAGCGCAAGAAGAACGGAGTTATGGTCGTTGATAATGTTCCGATCCGTATGCGAGTCGTCTATAACGGCAAGCGGGTCGAGTTCACGACGGGCTATCGCGTTGATGCGGCAAAATGGGACGAACAGCAACAGAAAGTCAAGAACGGCACGACCAACAAACTCAAGCAGAGTGCTTCGGAGATCAACGCGGATTTGCAGCGTTATGGAGCTGACATGCAGGCGGTATTCAAAGAATTCGAGGTGACCAATACTGTACCCACACCGGATGAATTAAAGCGGGCGTTCAATCTGCGCAGTAAAAAACGCCCGATTGCTACGACCGAAAAGACGGAGTTGTCGCTGTTCGGTGTTTTTGACAAGTTCATGCAGGAATGCGGGCGGCAGAACGATTGGACGGCCGCGACCTATGAAAAGTTCAAGGCGGTTAAGGCTCATTTGTTCGCTTTCGATCTGCAATTATCGTTTGACCGGTTTTCGGAAATCGGATTGAACGATTATGTGAATTTCTTGCGCGACAAGGAGGATTTGCGCAACAGCACGATCGGCAAACAACTCGGTTTTTTGAAATGGTTTTTGCGATGGGCATTCAAAAAGGGGTATCACACCAATATCGCGTATGATACTTTTCGACCGAAACTAAAAAGCACTCCAAAGAAAGTAATCTTTCTGACATGGGACGAACTGACACGGTTGCGCGAATATGCGATTCCTTTGACGAAACAATACCTCGAACGGGTGCGGGACGTGTTTTTGTTTCAGTGTTTCACGGGGCTGCGGTATTCGGACGTATGCAATCTTCGCCGCAGCGATGTCAAAGAGAACCATATCGAGGTTACGACGGTCAAGACCGCTGACAGCCTCGTGATCGAGCTGAACGACCACAGCCGTGCGATACTCAATAAGTATAAAGATGTGGCATTCGAGGGAGATAAGGTATTGCCGGTCATCAGCAACCAGAAGATGAATGATTATCTGAAAGAGTTGGCGAAACTGGCCGAAATCGACGAACCGATCCGCGAAACTTACTACAAGGGGAACGAACGTATCGACGTCGTTACCCCGAAATACGAATTGTTAGGAACGCATGCCGGTCGCCGCACGTTCATTTGTAATGCACTTTCGTTAGGCATTCCTGCGCAGGTGGTTATGAAGTGGACGGGGCACAGCGATTACAAGGCGATGAAACCCTATATCGACATCGCCGACGACATCAAGGCCAGCGCGATGGATAAATTCAACCGATTATAATTATGGATATTTACACTTCGATAGCCGACTTGGCAGCGCTTTACCAGACGTTGAACGAACAACTGATGTCCGATCCGTGTCGGCCGACCTACGAACAGATGTACCGACAGGAAGCGTATCGGGACGCTTATGCCCGTTTGCAGGCGGTGGATATGGAACGCCTCGCCGTGCGTCTTGCGGTCGAATCGGTGGAGGCTAAAGTGTTAGCGCGTTTGCGTGCCCTGCTTCTGGAAAATATCTGTATTTGCGAGGAACGTGAAGATACGTTCCGCCGTCTTGATCTCGGTGCTGTTTATGCTGCGTGGGACAGCCAGCTGTTCGGCGAGAAACGGGCGTTGATCCTGCGCGACCGCGAAACAATTACGGATTATCCTTATCCGACGGAATGGGAGCGCGAACAGTTGTTGCGGGAGAATCGGATAGAACTAAACGACCTCGACAACGAACGCAATAGTTACCGAAAGGAGAATTTTGCATGGATCGTTAGAGATTACTATACGGCTATCCGCGATGCGAGCCGTGCCGCCGTGTCGATTCTCGATAGCTATTTCCCCGTGAAAGAGAAAGCGACGGATTCCACACCTACAACGGCGGATTCGAATGAACACACAATCGAAGTACAGCGTGTTTCACCCGATGAAATTTTCCGCACGCGAATGTTCGATCGGCTTTGCGAGTTGGAACAACGATTGATAAAATCCGGTGATCTGGATGAAACCCTGCATTGGATAGCACGACACAAGAACGACAAGCCGGACATCAAGCGGTTGGTCATCTTTCTTACCGGTCTGCTCGACAACGGCTATTTCCTTCCCAACCGCAACACGTCAATCAAACGTTTCTTCGAGGAGCGTTACCGCATATCGATCGGGCAGAATTTCGAACGCCGACGCCGCGAACCGCTGGTGAAAATCTATCGCACGATCTTCTACGACTTCCCATTTTAAGCAGCGCGCTACGATCGTACTACGATTCGGCATCGTGCACTCTGTTTGCATGCCATTCAATATCAGTACGTAGTCTGTTTGTCGACTACGATTCCATTTTCTGCCTTTCCTGCTGAATTACATTTGCAGCACGATCGACCGGCCGGCGATCCGTGTAAAACCTAAATGTAATTCGATATGGACATTCAAAATCTGAAAGCGAAGCTGATCTGGCAGATGACGGGCGAGGAGTTCCTCTATCTGCAACAGAACGGTAAATCGGTAGAGCGGCAGCCCTACGTTGTCGCCGACCGTTCCAAAAAGTATGTTTACGGCATTCGGGGAATCGCCGAATTGTTCGGGTGTAGTCTTCCGACAGCCAATCGCATCAAACGTAGCGGCCAAATCGACAAGGCCATTGCGCAGATTGGGCGCAAGATCATCGTGGATGCCGATCTGGCGCTCGAACTGGCCGGCCGCAAAACCGGCGGGAGGAGGTAGCCATGCCTGCGCACGACAAATCTGCCGTATTGGAAACATCTTCTTCATGGCGTTCTGCACGTCTGTTGGTAACGGACGAGTTCCCGGTGCCTCCCGTGATTTTGCGGGTGGATGATTCGGTCGTCGGAACTTTGGGGAATTTCAGCGCTTCTACGAGCAAGGCAAAGAGCAAGAAGATGTTCAACGTCTGCGCGATCGTGGCGGCAGCCATGACTGGCGGCTCGGTATAATTATTCAGCCTTTCCGCCTCTGTGCGCCCTATGGGATTGAAAGG
>JAMPDE010000011.1 GCA_023665825.1 Alistipes senegalensis
TTCGGCGATACGAAGCCTATCAAGGCGGAGTTATCCGCACTCGGCGGACGCTTCAACAGCCGACTGACCCACGAGGGCGAGAAGAAGGCGGGCTGGATATTTCAAAAGAGCAAGGAGGAGCAGGTACGCCGACTTATCGGCAAGAACGAATAGAGGTAGAATAAGGGGCGGGCAATCGCCCCGCAAAAGAAACGATTATGAAAACGACGGACTATTTCAAGCAGACGATACAGACCTATTTGGAGAACCGCGCCGCTACGGACGAACTTTTCGCCGCGCGTTACACCAACCCGAAGAAGAACATCGACGATTGCACGACCTACATTCTGAACGAAGTGCGGGCGAGCGGCTGCAACGGCTTCGCCGACGAGGAGATTTATTCGATGGCGCTCCACTACTACGACGAACCCGACATCGAGGTCGGCAAGTCGGTAAACTGCCGCGTTGTGGTCAATCACACCATCGACCTGACTGAGGAGGAGAAAGCGCAGGCACGCCGCGATGCCATGAAGCGTGCCGAGCAGGAAGCCCACGCCAAACTGACCCAGCGCAAGCCTGCCGCCAAGAAGCAGAGCGACAATAACCGGCAAATGAACCTATTATTCTAATCAAAAGCAGAACACCATGAAACCCAAGACCAAAATACAGAAAGAAGTCGCCCGTTTGAGCCGCAGTTTGCCCCGCATCACCGAAGCGCAGGAAGCCTATGCCTACCGTCATTGCTTCGACCACATCGGCCGCAGAACCGCCAAAGGCGTTATTACCTGCACAGAGTGCGGCCACACGTGGCAGAGCGACGGAGCGTTGGCCGACAGCCTTTGCGGCAGTATCTGCCCGAACTGCGGTACCGAGTTGCAGGTCGTGCAGACCCGTAAACGTATCTTCGCCGAGAGTGCCTATTTCTGCATCCTCACGACCTGCAAAGGCTTTCAAGTATTGCGCTTCTTCTTCGTGAATACCTATCGTAAGGTCGGGCAGAAAGCCGACTATTGGACGGATGAGGTCGTGCAGCGGTGGATCGCTCCCGACGGACGCACCGTGCCACTGGCCAAACTGCGCCCGATGTTCGGCTGGTCGGACAGCTGGATATGGTCGAGCGATTTGGAAGTGCGCCCCGACAAACAGTTGTACGACGTTTCGCCGCAGGCGGTTTATCCCCGCATGTCGATTATTCCCGAACTACGGCAGCGCGGATTTACAGGCAAGACCTACGGGCTTACCCCGTTCCGGCTGATTCATGGACTGCTTGCCTGCAATCGAATGGAAACGCTGCTCAAAATCGGACAAATTCCCCTCTTGCAGCATTTCTCGCTCCATAGTTACGACCGAATAGACACCTATTGGCCGTCCGTCAAAATCGCCGCACGCAACGGCTACATCGTCCCCGACGGCCCGTTGTGGTGCGACTACCTCGACGAACTGCGGAACTTCGGGAAAGACTTGCACAATCCGAAATACGTTTGTCCGACCGACTTGCAGGCCGAGCACGACCGCTGGATGCACAAACGGCAGGAGCGCATCGAGCGCGAACGCCTCGAAGAGCAGCAGCGTCGCATTCGTGAAAACGAATCGACCTATCGGGAACAGAAGTCCCGGTTCTTCGGGCTGGCGTTTTCGGACAAGAAAATCACCGTCCGCGTATTGGAGAGCGTGCGGGAGTTCTACGAGGAGGGAAAGGCCATGCACCACTGCGTGTTCAGCAATGCCTACTACAAACGTCCCGATTCGCTCATCCTTTCGGCGTCTGTCGGCGGGCAGCGCATCGAAACGGTCGAGGTATCGTTGGCGACATTCGACATCGTGCAAAGTCGCGGCGTCTGCAATTCGCAAACCGAGTACCACAAGCGTATCGTGAAACTCGTCCGAAAGAACATGCCCCTTATCGTACAACGTATGATTGCCTAACGAACAATCCTAAAATCACATGATTATGAACGTAACGATCGAAACAATCTTTTGTCCTTATTGCGACGAAGTAACGGAGGCTTACCTCCGACTGACAAACACGATACTTTTAGCCGGTAACGAGAACGAATTGCGGCAAGGCATCGAGAAGCTGAAATCCCGAATCCCACTCGACGACTATTTCGTCTACGGCTTCGGTGCGCATCACTTTTGGGCACACCAGCGTAAAGTCAGCGACCCGACGCAGTGTTTCAAGCACAGACTGATGATAGCAGAATTTTAACCCCTAAACAATGTAACGATGGAAACAACGAAGATGATCGTAAACGGTGTGTCGGTTTGCCCGACGGGAGAAGAACGGTACGAGTATTTCAACCTTACGCCGCGTCCCCGCAAGCGGAACCGCTATTGCCAATACGACTATCGCACATCCGACGGCACATTGTTCTCCTGCGTCGCTCCGACGCTCGACAAATGCCGTGAGAAGCGCGATGCTTGGCTGGCGGACAGAAACCAAACCAACAATGAACGATAAAACCTTAATCTACTATGAATACCGACGCTATGCACAAACCCGCGTATGACACGCTAATCGTAACCTTCGCCGAGCCGAAAACGGTTGTGGATACTTTCTTCGAGGACTGCCGGACATGGGGCGTTTCGACCTTGAAAGCGTGGATAGACAACTACGAAAGTACTCGTTTTACATGGGCCGACGACCGTACGGCGGTCATCACCTCCGAGTACAACATGGAGCATGTTCGGGCGTGGCTGATGCAAAACATGCGCGTCGAACGAATAACGGCAGAGTGAATAATAACCGGAGGGCGAATTTTATTGCGCTCTCCGGTCGTTATCATTTTTCGCCGCCGAAAGGCGGCGGCATATGAAAGCTGGAAAAATGAAGACGAATATCAAAGATTTAGAGGGAAATCACGTAACCGTTACCGATTTGGACAAGGCCATCGAACAATGCCGAGATTGCATCGACAGCCCCTGCAAAATGCCGTCGGGGCATACCGTAGGCGAAAATTACGCCTATATGCTGGAGCAGTTGCTCGAACTGCGAGCGAAAGATACGGCTTCCGAATAAGGCGGGCCTTATGGTGCGAAAAAATCCGGCGGTTGTTACCGCCGGATTTTTTGTCCGCTCCGACTTCCAATCAAGTCGGATTCTTTATAATAACCTAACCGTTGTTATTCAAAACAGCAGCGGATCATTGGCCGTACTGTTCATGTAGGTGCAAGTCAAAAGAGGCTCCCGACAATAGAGCCGAAACAGGTAGCCGTTCGTCAAATGAATCCGCACGAAAGCTCCGTCGACATCTATACCGGCGATTTCATCGTATCCGATCTCTCCGTTATTATAAAGTACACCGTACTCTTCCTTGTTAGGGATAATGAGATGCTTGCTGGTTAAAGTAATGCCGTACATGCCGATTACCCGATTCAATTCCTTATTCATGGACGGTCGATTATGATATGAGGTCAGAGGATTCATTTATCTTCATTATTTTGATTTGACTTATCGCAGACAAATACCGTACAATACGGTAGAACAGGCTATCGACTGCAAAGATAGCGAATTAGCCTCGTAATTTTGAAAAGGCCGGACTTTTTAGGACAAACAATCGGGAAAGCTGTATCTTTGTTGAACTATTTTAGAACAAAAAGCACATATGAACAGGATAGTACTTATCGGAAACGGTTTCGACCTGGCGCATGGTCTCCATACGAGTTATGCGGACTTTATTAAAGGTTATCATAACATGCGATCATATCTATTGATCCATGAAAATGGGATGGAAACTAACGATGGTTTGTGTACTTATGAAGCGCCGGATTCCGAGAGCCGGAAATACTTAAATCAAGTTCGTCCCCTTATCACGGACAATCGTTTTTCTTATATTACACAGAACTGTATTGAAGATATTCGTCAAAGATTCAAGAAAAAGTATAGCAGCAAATTTTTTGAAGAAGTCAACAAAGCAGTCGAAACCTATAATTGGGTGGATATTGAAGCGGTATATTACCGTTGGTTGACAAGAATTTTCAAACAAGGCGGAGCCGAATATGTCGGTCCGAATAAACTCAACGACGAGTTGAAAACATTGGAAGATAATCTTGTTATTTATTTGGCATTTATTCAGGCTAAATTCATTAAGCCGGAATTGAAGGTTGAAGATATCCGAAAAGCTATTTATGAGCCGTTTAATGCAAGAGATATATCTATCAAAAGCCAGGAAGAGTTTATCAAATTCGTAGAGACAAAATGGAATGATGTTAAAAGCGGGAATCATTCGAATAGAATGCTTTCTGCTCGAAATTATGGGAATCAGTTTGAAGATGTAAGAATCTATGAAGATTCTTATTTAAAGCAAAATGATTTGACCTCACATCAAAACAACATAAAGGAAAAATATCCTTACATACCATCGTATTTCCTTCTTCCTGACCAAATCCTGTTCTTGAACTTCAACTACACGCACACCGCAGAATTGTATATCCCGAAAGATTCGGAGTTCAAAGTCAATCATATTCACGGCGAGTTGAGTAACGAGAAGAATCCGATTATTTTCGGGTATGGAGATGAACTGGACGATGACTACAAAGAGATCGCCAAGTTGAATGACAACGACTACATGAAGAACATTAAATCCATTCGCTATCTCGAAACAGACAATTACCGCAAATTGCTTTCGTTCATAGATTCCGCTCCATTCCAGATTTATATTATGGGACATTCATGCGGCAATTCCGACCGCACACTGCTCAATACACTTTTTGAGCATAAGAACTGCGTGTCGATTAAGCCATTCTATCACAAGCGGCCGGACGGTACGGATAACTACATCGAAATCGTTCAGAATATCTCGCGCAATTTCAACGACATGCGTCTGATGCGTGATCGTGTCGTCAATAAAACCTACTGCCGTCCGATGGTGGAAGTTACAACCGAATAATGATGAGGATAAACGTAAATTTTTCTTCATAAAAAGAGCTGCCAGTTTATACTGACAGCTCTTTGTTTTCGATAGCCGATAAATTTACTTTTTCGCTTCTTCTACCGATACCTTGCGGAACTCTTTCAGCAACTTTTCAACCTGCAACGATGCCTTACGGGCGCGGGTGCCGGCCGCTTTGTTTCCTTTCTCGACTTGTGCGACGGCATCGTTCTGGAATGCGGCGTATGCCTCTTGGATTTTCGCGACTAACTCTTTCATATCTTCAGTTATTTGTTGATTAGCAGCACAAAGGTAATGAAAGATGCGGTTTATGCAAAACCCCGACATTTGCTCAATATTCCATCACATCCTCCTTCCCTTGCTTTTCTTCGAGGGCTTTACGGTCGGCTTCCTTTTCTCCGATACATTCTCTCGCTTCGGCGTTATCATCCGTAATGCCAGTCGCTTTTCCTTGCGGTCATAGCGAACTTCGCAGCAATCCAGCACACCAATTCTCGTCTGAACATCTTTCACAAGGATGGGGGTACCTGCATAGAGTCGTTTATACTCGTCGTATCCAAGCGGTTGGTGCAAGGTTTCATCGACTTTGCGATGAAACGAATAGATGTTGTGCCCTTGCGCAATTTCGTCAGGAACATAAATTTGCAACTCCGGGTATGCTGCTTCAGCACACAAACACATATCCGGTGTGCGCATTTCTCGCGGCACCCATCGAATGTTTCTCGGCTCGTTCCGCACGGCAATTTCCGCTATTTGAGGCGTAATAGCTCCCTGTGGTACGCAATGCAGCACGTCGCCATTTTTCTGTACAGCTTCCAATGCGATTTCGGAAGTAATTAAGCGAACCGGTAATATATCCATCAGAAATTCGATTCTTTTCGGATCGCTCTGCTCCCGCATCACTTGCAGTACCATCACAGGATCGGTCAGCGACGAAATAACGGAAAAGTCCGTTTTGTCCTTGCTATAAGTATTGTCGAATGCTATCCGGCACATTTGCGGTGTGCGTTCCTCGAATGGAATTCCGTTCAAGTTATACGGATTCTCCTTAACGAGCCGCAAATAAAGTTCCGGTGTCTTCATTTCATCGGGAATATACCGAATGGCATACGGACTGCATCGTATGGCATCCATACACAAATCCCACGTTTTCATCGTTTCGGGAACACAGCGCAGATAAGACCCTTCATGTCGAACTGCCGTTTCGCACAGTTCCCGATCTTTGCAATGTTCAGGTAACAGAACGAATAATTCCGGCCATTTCAGAAATACACGTTCCGCCAATTGCGGTGTCATGTAAAGCGGATTCATGCTGCCTATGAATTCTCTCGTCTTCGTATAACTGTCGCAGTAGGTTTGCAATACGTGTTCATGGATTTCCCGATGTGGAATATGATAAAGCGGCCGTAGGTCGCCCGTCTTTTCCAATGCTTTGCGACATAGCTCCGGTGTTTTCAATTCGTGCGGAACATCATCCAATGCACGGAAGTTCGATAATACGGCCGTTTCGCATAACTCTTTCGTCCGTAAATGTTCCGGTACTGCGTGCAATAAGATGCCGTTTTTCTCGATTGCAGCCATGCAGACTTTCTCCGTTCGGAACTTTTGAGGAAGCAGGGTCAGGCACGACGCACTCATGCGGATACCTTCGAGTGCGAGTGCTTCGGTCAGAACGGCAGGGTCGATGGTCGAGAAAATCCGATGCGGGTCATGGAATCCGTGCTCGAACTTTCTTATTCCCTCTATGCAGACTTTCGGGAACGGGATATGGGCCAAAATGTCCGAATCGGAACTTCCGAGCCTTTTCAACGCCTCGCGACACATACGCGGCGTTTTGATCTTTTCGGGGACATCGGCCAATGCCCAGCCGTTACGGCGAACCGCTTGCATACAGAGGTTCCGCGTGCGGAGAGGAACAGGAACGGAAGCCAACGCATAGCTGTAATTACCGACGGCTATACGGCATAATTTCGGTGTAATGCGTTCTTTCGGCACGAATGCGAGGGCCTCGCCTCCGCGCCGGACTGCTGTCCGGCACAAACGGGGTGTTTTGAGTGCTTCGGGAACCTGTTTAAGATTCCGTGCCGAGAGCTTCACCGCATGGCGGCAGACTTTTGCCGTACGGCGTTCCGGCGGAATGTCGATTAACAGGCCGTATGGTCGATCCGTGATTTGCATTCCTTTATCGAGGAATGCTATGTCTTGTTTTTCTTGTTCGGTCATGGTCGTATAGTAAATTGACTGAGACACTCCCGTAATAAGAGCGTCTCGGTCATGAAATAGGTTTATTCTTCCGTTTCTTCGCTTTCGTTTTGAAATGCGAAAGTCAGTTGCTCGCATTGCCCGAAGTTATCTTCCACGTATACGTCGATAACCTGCCGGTCGTCGCTTCGGGAAATGTAATACAGCCGAAACTCCTCTCTTGTGAGGGGATAGCGGTCGTTGGGTAGGAACAGTGTTCCATCGTCCATGCGCAGCTCTCCCTTGCCGTCGGGTTGGAAATAACGAATCGTGTATCGCGCACCGTCGTACTCACCCTCACGAACAAGCGTACAGCGTATTTCGGCCGTTCCACCGCGTCCGATGCGCGTCTGTACGGGCATCGTTTCCAACCGGAACCCATAGGCCTGTTGTATGTCCAGCTTGTTGTCGCAGGCGCTCGTCGCCAGCAATAGACCGGTTATTCCGGTCAGTAAATAAAACAATCGTTTCATCTTCCAAAATGATTTAATGTCCTACATCTTCGGTTGCTCCTTGTCCGCTTTCCCACTCCGGTACAGTTACCGTGTCCGTTTCAATTCGCGGACAGCGGATAATCTGTTCCTCTTCTTTCTCATACAGATTGCAGCTCATAAACAGAGAGGCTGCAAGCAATCCCCATACGACCGCCACAACGGCATAGAGGAGTGCTTGTTTCATTCGTTGTTTTTTCATAACAAAATTGTTTTTCAGTTTTTCATCAGTTCGGCAATTTCGGGGTCGAGGTTTCCGCGATACTCCATGCGTTCATCCATCCTGCAGGCGTTCAGGAAGTGTCGCCGTCCTTCCTCCTTGCGGCCCAGCCGCGAGCAGGCAATCGCTCGCAGATACTCCGCAATGGCATCCTTCGGAAGCGTTGCAAGGAGTTCCAATGCTTGTTCGTCATGCCCCAGCGAGAGTAACGCCACTACCGTATTCCGGTCGGCATAAGGACGCAGAATGCGCAACGCATCGTGGTACTTGCGTTCGTTCAGCAGCTTCACGCCCTGTGCATAGATCGTGTCGAGCTCCGTCGTGTGAATCGTGTCCTTGACCATGCCTTTGCGGCGCAGGTCGTAGCGGAAGTTCACCGATCGCAGCTGGGGATAGAGTTTTTCACGGATGCAACGGTACTGGTTAGGAAAACGTCGTCGCAACTTGGCTTCGCGCCGGTCGGGATTGCCCTCCGAACGCAACAGATCGAGGATTGCTTCCTGTTCGGCTATCGTGTCATCTGCGGCAATAAGGCGCGTTAATTCCTCCCAATCTTCGGCTATCCACCGAATTGTCAGTAGCGTGTCGACATGCCGACCATAACGCTTTGCGAGATACCGTTTCAATGCCTCCGCACGGCCTTTCGCCAATCGTTCGTTCATAGCATAACTGCCTTCGGGCGAGGAAGCAGCTGTCAGCGTAATGGTATCGACATGGAACTCCTCCTGCTCGATAATCCGCTGCATCAAATCCGAAATCTTCCTTAATTGATTTTTGTTATCTCCCAACGTGTCGATGATTCGCACATCCCCCGACCGAAACCGAATGTAGTTGCGGTCTGTCACGGTAACGTACTTGTCGATGACCTTGATGTGGTAGCGCGGCAAGGTATCCACGAACGAGAGCATCGACGAGACGAGATATGCAAGCGTATCCGACGGCGGCATCCGGTAAGTGCTTCCGTCGATGCCCTCGACCGCACCTTGCAGCGTCACGAGCAGCTTCTTCGAGTTTCCATCGATCGGCACCTCATGCGAATAATAATAGGTCATCACCCCGCGCCGCTCGACGACGGAATCCAGCCGCGTATCTTCGGGATAGGGAAACTTGACGAAGCGGTTGAATGCAGTCTCGCGGCCTGCAGAGTCGGGTCGAAACCGCTCGACATAGGTTTCGTATTGCCAGTAATCCCGTTCTTGCAAGAGCGAAAACCGTCCGCCCCGAATCGCCAAGTCTTCGAGGGCGTCGGTTCCGTCGGGCTTGTGGAGCATGGGCGTAATGACGACACTGCGGCTTTTGCCCAAGAGTTGCTTCGGAAGCGTTACAATGAAATCGAGCGTTACTTGTCCGTTGCGTTCGGGAATAGAACGCATCCGCGAGGTAACCGTTACCTCCTCGATAGCCAATAACATCACCCGTTCGCCGTCGGCCAGCGTATCCGCCGGCACCAAGTAGAACGTGTCGCTGTCGCGTTCGATTTTCATCGCCTGCGGCCGATAGTCTTGCTGCCGTTCCTGTCGTTCGGTACGCGACAGCTGCGCGAGCGAAGCCGTTGCCTGCTGCCGATGCAGAGAACCCGTTACCGAACAGCCGAACAACAGCCACAGGCAACAACCCGATACGGCACTATAAAGGTGTGTTTTTCTTTTCGGATTCATAGCATCAGAACAAATAGGAAAATGAGACTTCTAACCGCGACGGTGCCAACGTCCAGCGACGGTTGCGATAGACGTATTCGTCGTACCAATCCCCGACGGTCGGGTCGCGGCGTGTGTCTTTGGTGTGAAACAATCCGATGCCGGCTTCAACCGAAACATTCCAGCGTTTGGCAAGCATCCACGAGTAACCGTAAGAGAAGCCGATGCCGAATGCCCAGCCATCGTAACGGCGTGTGCGGTTGCCGAGGTCATAATCGACATAAGAGAGGTGCGAACCGATGAAGTGGCCGACGAAGGCTTCATAGAGCCAGTAACGCCCGCCGACCTGCACGGCTGCGAAGTTCAGCGACCGCTTCGGCGTGTCGATCGGATTCCAGTAGCCGGAAACTTCGACCGACCACCGGTCGGTAACTGCTGCTTCAGTTCCGAGATGCAGGGTTCCGGTAAGTGCTGCGAGGGCATCGGCCCGCACAGCGAAGATCTGCGCCGATGCCGTGTGCGCCGCAAGGACGCACAGCAGCAGGATAACCAGCTTTCTCATCGTCGCGGCGTTTGATTAGTGGATATTGAGGTGTGTGTGCTCGTCGGTTCC
>JAMPDE010000012.1 GCA_023665825.1 Alistipes senegalensis
GGGGAATAGAACCGTCGGGGCGGAATATCTTTAACGATGAAAGAACCGAATCCTGTCCATCTCACCGGTTCGCCGGTAGCGAGGGTGCGTTTGGCAATCTCGACCGCCTTGTCGAGAACGAGGGCGATTCTGTCCAGCGACAGAGGCGGGTCAAGTTCCTGGGAGATGGTGCGGACGAGTTCTTTCTTATTCATAGATAGACATCTTGATACGTCTTAATTTATTTCTACCAACTAACAATCATCATAAACATAAATATCTCGCCCTGCCGAGCGTAATATCCTATTCAGACATTTATTTCCGCAGATGCAGTCCGCACTCCTTGTGATCGGGCGATTCCCACCACCAGCGACCGGCACGGATATCCTCACCCGGTTTCACTGCCCGTGTGCACGGCTGGCAGCCGATGCTCGGAAAGCCCTGATCGTGCAATTTGTTGTAGGGGACGTTGTTTCTGCGAATATAATCCCACACCTGCTCCTCGTGCCATCCGATCAAAGGATTAAGTTTCACAAGACCGTTGGCCTCGTCCCACTCGACGAGTTGCATGTCGCCGCGTGTTACCGACTGCTCGCGGCGAAGACCGCAGATCCAGACATCGAGCGTTCCGAATGCCCGTTGCAGCGGTTCTATCTTGCGGACGCGGCAACAGCGTTTGCGATTTTCGAGGCTCTCGTAGAATCCGTTCATTCCGCACTCGGCAATCAGCCTCTCCACCTCGCGGTAGTCGGGGAAGAAGATCTCCAACCGAATGCCGTAATGCAGATTGGTACGGTCGATAAGGCTGTACGTTTCAGGGAACAGCCGACCCGTATCGAGCGTAAATATGCGCGGATCGGGCTTCAACTTGCAGACCATGTCCGTCAGCACCTGATCCTCGATGCTCAGGCTCGACGACAGGGCGATGCGGTCGCCGTAGCGGTCGAGAAAATATTTCAGCAGCGTTTCCGGTGCCGCGTCGGCGAACTCTTCGTTCAATCGTATGATCTCCTCCCGTGTCATGACGCTACTCGTTTAGGGTTATCATACCTGCACCGACCGTATCGTTGGTGTCGGGATCGATGAATATCAGACTGCCCGTTGTACGGTTCTGCGAATAGGCATCGAATACCAGCGGCAATGCCGTGCGGATGCGGATTCGCGCGATGTCATTGACACCGAGTTGCCGGACGGAGGTTATACGTTCGAGCGAATTGATATCGACGCGATATTCGATCTCCTTGACCACGCCTACCGTTTCGGCTGTCGCCTGACGGATCACATAGCGTTTGCCCAACTGCAACGGCTCCTCGCGAAGCCAGCATACCATCAGCGTAACATCCTGCGATACCGTCGGCTGCTGTTCGTCGCCGCGCACGAGCAGATCGCCGCGGCTTATATCGATATCGTCGGCAAGACACACCGTAACCGATTCGGGTGCGAACGCCTCCTCCGCCTCCTTGTCGGCGAAATAAATCGCCGCGACCGCAGACCTGCTGCCCGACGGAAGCACCGTAACCTTGTCGCCTTTGCGAAGCACTCCGCCACACAGACGACCAGCATATCCGCGGAAATCGTGGAAGCGGTCGGAAATAGGTCGGATTACATGCTGCACGGGCATACGCATCGGGCTCTCGGAGAGAGCGTGTCCGACAGGAGTGGTTTCGAGCAGGTTCAGCAGCGTACCGCCCTCGTACCACGGCATGTTGTCGGAATCCGTAACCACGTTGTCGCCCAGTTTAGCCGAAATCGGAATGAAGGTAACCTCGCCGATCTGCAACTTCTCCGCCATGGCTCGGTAGGAACCGCATATATCGTCGAACACCTGCTGCGAGAAATCCACGAGATCCATTTTATTCACGCAAACCACTATGCGCGGGATGCCGAGCAGCGACGCGATGAACGAGTGGCGCACGGTCTGTTCCAGCACTCCGTTGCGGGCATCGATAAGTATTATCGCCAGATCCGCCGTCGAAGCCCCCGTAACCATATTGCGCGTATACTGAATATGCCCCGGAGTATCGGCGATGATGAATTTGCGTTTCGGCGTCGCGAAGTAGCGGTACGCCACGTCGATCGTGATACCCTGCTCACGTTCGGCACGCAGTCCGTCGGTAAGCAGCGCGAGATTCAACTCTTCGTTACCGCGATTGCGCGATGCCGTTTCGACAGCCTCCAACTGATCCTCGAAAATCGACTTGCTGTCGTAGAGCAATCGACCGATCAGCGTACTTTTTCCGTCGTCCACGCTTCCCGCCGTGGTGAAGCGCAGCAACTCCATATCCAAATATCCTTTTTTCATGGTTCTGTTTCCGTTAAAAATAACCTGCTTTCTTGCGGTCCTCCATCGCCGTTTCCGACCGTTTGTCGTCGGCCCGTCCGCCGCGTTCCGTCACGCGGGTCGCCGCGATCTCGTCGATGATCTCCTCCAGCGTATGCGCCCGCGAAAGGGTCAGCCCCGTGCAGCTGATGTCGCCGATGGTGCGGCAGCGCACCTCGCGCTCGACGACCTCTTCGTCGGGTTTGAGCCGCATGCACGGTTCGGCTGCCAGCCACTGCCCGTCGCGCTGAAAAACGCGGCGTTTGTGGGTGAAGTAGATGCTCGGCATCTCGATGCGCTCCTGATAGATGTACTGCCACACGTCCATCTCGGTCCAGTTGCTGATCGGGAAGACGCGGAAATGCTCGCCCATGTTCTTGCGTCCGTTGAAGATGTTCCACAGTTCGGGGCGCTGGTTCTTGGGATTCCACTGTCCGAACTCGTCGCGATGCGAGAAAAAGCGTTCCTTGGCACGGGCTTTCTCCTCGTCGCGGCGTGCTCCGCCGATGGCGGCGTCGAACCTGTATTTCTCTATCGTATCGAGCAGCGTGGTCGTCTGCAAACGGTTGCGGCTGGCGTTGTAACCCGTCTCCTCCTTCACGCGACCCGTGTCGATCGACTCCTGCACGGAGCCGACGATAAGTTGCGCGCCGAGTCTCCTGACGAGCGCATCGCGATACTCTATCGTCTCGGCAAAGTTGTGTCCCGTGTCGATATGCAGCAGCGGAAACGGGATCTTGGCAGGATAGAATGCCTTGTATGCCAAATGGGTAACGACTATGGAGTCCTTTCCGCCCGAGAACAGGATTACCGGTCGTTCGAACTGTTCCGCCACTTCGCGCAAAACATAGACGGCTTCGGCTTCCAGTTCTTTCAGATGTGTCAAATTACGATTGTTCATATCTTGTTATTGTTGTCGGTTCAACTGAATACACCCGACAGATACTTGCGGGTAAGTTCGTGTTGCGGATTACGGAACACCTGTCCGGCCTCGCCGGTCTCGATTATCTCGCCCATATATATGAAGACGACGTAATCGGCGATGCGCAATGCCTGTCGCAACGTATGCGTCACCATGATTATCGAATAATGCTCTTTGAGTTTCACGAAAAGATCCTCAACGATCTTGCTCGACTGCGGGTCGAGTGCCGACGTCGCCTCGTCAGCCAGAATGAACTCCGGCTCCACGGCAAGACTGCGTGCAAGACACAGACGCTGCTGCTGACCGATGGAGAGACTCGTCGCAGGAGCACGCAGACGATCCTTCACCTCGTCCCACAGCCCGACCTCCTGCAAATAGTGGCGGACGACCGCTTCGAGTTTGCGATGACCGCGAATACCGTGGATGCGGTATCCGTAGGCGACATTGTCGAATATCGACATCGGCAGCGGGCAAGGTCGTTGCGGCACAAGACCTATGCGGCGGCGCAACTCTATCAGATCGGCACCCTCGCTGCGGAGGATGTCGCGGTCGCCGAGCAAAACGTTGCCCGATGTCCGAACGCCTTCGATTGAATCGACCAGCCGGTTGAACGTCTTCAATAACGTGGATTTGCCACAGCCCGAAGGACCGATGATGCAGGTGATTTTGTTCTCGGGAATCTGCAAGTCAATGTTTTTGAGAATCGGCTGGCCTTTGATCGACAGATCGAGGTGCCGTACCTCCAATCGGGCACACGCGTCGGGATGCCTGAATTTAGCATCCGGGGCAAAAGATTCGTTTGCGGACAACAGTATATCATCCATATCGGGCTCGATAACCGAGAACCCTATTTTACTGAAAAATCGGGGGTACATATCGTCATATTTTGTTTTTCGAGAATCGCTGCATGATGAGCCGTCCCGCCAAACTGATGACAAGGACGATCATCGTCAATACGAGTGCGGCGGCATAGGCGCGGTTCTGCACCTCGGCCTGCGGGGCGCTCAGCTGGAAGAAGATTGAGAGGGGTAGGGTGGCCGCCGGCTGCGAAAGCGACGAGGGGATCGAATCCGAGAATCCCGCCGTGAACATCACGCCCGCCGCATCGCCGATAGCGCGTCCCACGGAAAGCATAGTAGCCGTGGCGATGCCCGGCATGATCTGCCGTAGGACGACGCCCATCGTTTCGAGCTGTGTGGCGCCGAGCGAATAGGAGGCTTCCAACAAGTCGCATGGGAAGTTTCTTACCACCTCGTCCATCGAACGGATCAGAATAGGAATGATAAGCAGCGTCGTAACGAGGATTCCGCCCAGCAGCGACGTGCGCAGTCCGAGCCAAATCATCAACGTAAAAGCGAAAGCACCGTAAACGATCGACGGGATACCAAACAGCACGTCGTAGGCCAATCGGGTTACATAGGCGAATTTCGAGTTGCTTCGGAGGTAAATATTCAAATAGAATACGACCGGAATGCTGACCGCCAAACCGAGCAGTGTCGATGCCGCGACGATATAGACCGATCCGACGATCGCGTTGAGAAATCCGCCCTCCTTGCCGATGTAAAACCCGCCGCCGGGGAGCGACGAGACCATCTCCCACGAGATGCACGACCAGCCGCGGTGAAAAATCGTGTAGACGATGCCCGCCACGAAACCGAAGACGGCAAGCAGCGCGAGGCCCATCAGGATTTTGATGATGAACTCTTCTATGTATTTCGATTTCATACTTTATTTAAGTCGATAGAGAATGATGCGCGAAAGCAGGTTGAACAATAATACCACGACGAATAATATCATTGCCGCGAACATGAGTGCCGCCTCGTAAAGCGGCAGCGACAGCATTTCGCCGTAGTTGTTGGCAATCAAAGCCGGAATGGGATAGCAGGCGTCGAAGAGCGAGTGTGGGGCTTGCGGCAGATTTCCGCAGACCATAAGCACGGCGATCGTTTCGCCCAGCGCACGGGAGATAGCCAGTACCATAGCGGCGAAGATTCCGGGCAGCGACCGCCGAATGACGACCTTTTTCGCGGTTTGCCAATGAGTCGCACCCAGAGCCTGCGAAGCGTCGCGTAACTCCTGCGGCACGGTCGAGAAGATTTCAACGAAAAGACTTACCAACAGCGGCAGAATCATCACGCTCAACACGATTCCGCTTGCCAGCACGGTGTATCCCGACGAAAATTCGACGAAATGCGGTGCCATCCGCTCGGAAATCCAAGGCACGATAAGCAAGGTGCCCCAAACGCCGTAGATTACCGACGGCAGTGCCGCGAGAATATCCAGTGCGGGATAGACCCATTTTTTGACCCACGACCGCGAGTACTCGGTTAGGAAAACGGCGGTCAGCAGTGACAGCGGCAGGGCGAACAGCAATGCTATGCCCGTTACCCATACCGTACCCATGACGAACGGAAAGAACCCGAACCGATTCTTGAACGGTTTCCATTCGCTGGCCGAGAGCAGCTCCCACACGGAGTGCTCTTCGAAAATCGGCGCAGACTTCAGATAGAGGCCGACAGCCATGACGAAGACCAACAACAGCGAAACGGCCGTCAGTATGAACATGACGCCGCCAGCTGTTTTTTCTTTGGCGATACGGAATGTATTCATCGGTTACTCGGCTTGTTCCGCTGCATCGAGCAAATCCAACGCCTTGGCTATTTTCTCTTCGGACATGGCGATATACCCCACCGGTTCGTTCTTGGCCTGCCCGTCGCCGAGTACATAGCGGAGGAAAGCCACGACCACGGGATCGGTCGGAATACCTTTGGTCACCAAATAGAGGTCGCGGGCCGGCGGCGAAGGATATTTCCCGGCGGCGATCGCCGCGACGAGTTGATCTTTCGTGTCGTAGAATCGTTCGTCGGCTGAAATAACGCCGTCGCCATCAGTGTCTATGGGCAGGACGAGCAGTCCCTCGTTGGGCCGGTGCGTATCGTTGTCGTAGGCATAGCCGATGTTGTTGAGTCCGATGCCGTATATGTCTTTCTGAACTGCCGCAGCTACACCGGGGTCACCGAATACGGCCGTTCCGCCCAGATCCTCCTGCTTCTTGCCCAACCACAGCGCCCAAGTCTCGGCTGCACCGCAAGCGTCGGAACGGGTGTAGGCATGGAGCGGGGTCTTGTCGTCGGTGCCCAGCACGTCGCCCCATGTTTTGGCCTCGCCCGTAATCCATATTTTAATGGCGGTCTCGCGGGTCAGTCCATGTGCCAGCAGCTCTTTCAGTTTGGGGTTGGCGGCGTTGATTGTCGGAGCTACGGCATCTTTGGCGACGGCGAACCCTATGGCACCTTTTTCGGCTTCGGGCGGATAGACCTCGCGCGAAACCATGCCGAAATCGACGACACCCGCCAACGCATCGGTCATCCCCTTGCCTGCGCCTCCGGCCGAAATATCAACATGCACGCCGGGGTGAAGCTGCTGGAACTCCTCGACCCACTGCACCGCGACAGGATACAGCGCAAAAGCACCGGACAAAGACAATTCACCGCTCATTTCACCCTCTTTCGCCTTACGGCCTCCGCACGAAAAGCAACTCGCCACAAGGACGATAAGACATGAAATCGAAAGAAATACAGAATTTTTTTTCATAATCGGTTGATTTATTTTTCAGAACATGGCAAAAAATTGCAAAGTGTAAAGATGGGCATTCTGCCGTGCAGCCAACATCTCATAGGTATAATTCGCTTGAAGGCGGAGCGCCTTTATTGGATAATAATTCAAACCTATCGAATAATCGGTCTCGGCCGTGCTGCTTCTTGACTTGTCCTGCAAGAAGTAGTCGTATTTCAGAACCGGCTGAAACTTGGGGTGGACAAAGTATCCCGCCACGGCATATACTCCGTCGCTCTCCACGCCGCCGGTTTTTCCGTAGATGTATTCGCTGCGGAACAACAAGCGCGAATCTTCCCATTTCGCTCCGGCTCCGGCCCGCATCCTGCCGTGGGTTTCACCCTCTTTCCCATAACGACCGTAGTAATAAGACCCCGCGAAAGAGAGGTGCTGCAAAGGACTGATTGTCAATCTACCTGAAAAATCTTTCGATTTATTGTTATCCTTGATGTTGATTCCATAGCCATTGAAAACTCCTACGGCATAGTCGATAAGGTTGTATCCGTTCTTTTTAATGAAACCACCGTAAAACATCATTCCGATGTCGCGCCCGTTAGCCGAAATGCCCGAAACGTCGGCATAATTACACAAACGCGAAATCGACATCGAATTATCAACGGTTTCAAGTGTCGTAGGGCTATACGCGTTTTCCAAAGAAAACGGAATTTTGAATTCTCCGACCTGCACGTTGAAACGTCGGTCGATTCTGTACCGAAGATACGCATCCAGCATTTTGGGAGTTCCCGCAAACTCTACCTGAAAACGGTAATCGAGCTTTGCAGCCATATCGCCTTTGAAATCGAGTCGTGCACGGCGAATATCGAAACCATTCGCACCACCGTCGGCACTGCTATACTGATAGCGCGCATTGATAAAACCCGATATTTTCGGCAATTTAGAGGTTATCTTCTCCAATGCGGTCATACGCTTCTCCAATGCCGGTAACGTTGCCGTTTCCAAACTATCGTATTGTGCCAGAAGCGGACCGCATGCAAACAGACTTAAAATAAGTATTACGATCTTTTTCATTTGATTATTCAATTGCTTTATACTACACCGCAAAAGTAGGGATTAAAAAAATTACCGGAAATAGGTATTTATACCTAATCTACACCGAATTTGTGTAGATTTGTCATGTTCGAATCTACTCCGTATTCCGAATACTAATAATAAGGTCGTCTATTCGGGTATCTGGATTTTTGTTCTACATTCTGAAAAACATTTTTATCTTACCAATAAAAATCGTATAATTTTATGTACCTTTGCATAAAAGGTAAAATTATGCTTTCCAAGAAAACCAGATATGCCATGCTGGCGCTTTCCGTATTGGCACGCGAGTACGGGAAAACACCCGTACCGATCGGACGTATCGCCGAAGCAGAACGCATCCCCCAGCGTTTCTTGGAGGGTATACTGCTTTTTTTGAAAAAAAAGGGAATACTCGACAGTACCCGCGGCAAAACAGGCGGATATTATTTGGTCAGCAATCCGGCTGAAATCTCTTTATTGGACGTAGTAGTGTATTTCGAGGGTTCGGTAAGCATGTTAGCTTGCGTCTGCGAAGACAGATACCTGCCATGCGAATTCTGCAAGGACGAAGCCTATTGCCCCATTCGTAAACCTTTCTCCGAGATTTACCGGCACACCATCGAAACATTGCACCGAACGACTTTAGCTGATCTTTCGCCCGATAGAGATGAAACTGAATAGATGTTTTTCTTCAACGAACCTCGGATGGATGTGTGTATAAATGTGGTTTGACGCATACCCATACCCGTTGTAATACGACGCATAATCCAGCGTCGTATTGTTTCGACATTGAAGGTTCATTGATTAGAAATTTCAGTAAAGAACAACTTATCCGTTACAAAGGCCATCCGGTGAGTTTTAGATAGGTTTCCTATCCGGTTTTGGCCTTGAAGAAATATTTTTGCGGAAACAACGAAAAACAAAATGGCCTTTTGGGCTGGACTTTCCCGAACGTTTCGTTTCTCATCTTACAGGACCTTAGAAACCCATAGGCAATGACACAAGGCGATTATTTATGCCATTTCGAGGGTATTATTGTTTTGTCTCTCGGTTCGAATGTCCAATCTTAATATCAGATACATAATGTTATTGTAATATCTGTAATATTCACGGACAATCTTAACCTTATTCATTTTAAGGATTTGTCGATCATAAAAATACAGCTATTATTTGCCGTTTTATCTTGCTTGTTGTCCCCAATTACCATAACGGGCGTTCATTCGCTGGCGGAGTTCTTCTTGCTTGGTATTCTTGTAGTAGTGTTTCTCGATGGTGCGGGCGCTGTTACCGGCCATCTCGGCGACGTGGGTAATCGGTGTGCCGGCGTCCAGTTCGC
>JAMPDE010000013.1 GCA_023665825.1 Alistipes senegalensis
GGGACACAAGGATTTTCAGTCCTTTGCTCTACCAACTGAGCTATGGCACCATCACCGACCGTGAAAAAAACGCTGTGCCTTCGCTGCACGAAAGCGGAATTTTCCAATCGTGGTGCAAAGGTAATCAAAATTTCCGTAAGTCCAAATACCTCGTCCGATTTTTTCGCGGCGGATTTCCGAACGAATGTTCGGTACCTCGTCCGATTGGCCGGTATTTCGACGTCACAATGCTGACAGATAAATAAAAACCATCTCCGTTTGTCGGAGATGGTTCGATTGGCAGGGGTAATCCGTTGGTGGTAAAATCATTCGGATTACCTGAAACCGTTATTTCTTCGTCAGCACGATGTTGGCCGGCATATCGTAGTTGATCGGCTCGCCGAATCCGTCGTACGATGAATAGAATGCGTATCCCATTACCGTTTCGGACTCTTGGCTGGCGGCTCCGATTTCCAGTCCGCCTGCGGTGGGATAAATCGCCAGCGGTTGTTGCGATGCTGCACCGCTGTCGCAGTCCAAAGGCGAAAACATCAGCTCGAATGCACGGTCGGGTTTGCCGGTTGCGGTCGAGGGGAAGGTGATTTTATCCTTCAACGTCTGCGGATAAATCAGGATATAGTTGCCGACCGAGTTCCAAACGCCCGTTACCTTGTCTTTACCCTTGTATCCTTCGCCGTCGAACACGAAATCGCCGTTCGCTGCACCGGAGAAAAGTCCCGTGATGACTACTTCGTTCTCCTTTTCGCCCTTTGCGACCGTTACTTCCAGCGGCCCTACGGTCGCTGCGACATCGGGATAATTGGGGAGGTATTTATCCAGATAAGTCTGCCCGAAGTTCGCGGCATTCAGTTCGTAGGTTCCGCAGAAATCGTCGAGCGATGCGGGCGTCGTAACGAATTTCTCGACAAACGAGCCGAGCGAGATGCGGCGCGTTTCGATTATGGGTTCCGGTTCGGGTACCGGAGTAGGGGCCGGTGCGGGTTCTTCGGGAACGATTTCGTAGCGTTCGCCGACGCCGACCGTACCCGAAGGCCATTCGTAGGCGGAATCATCGGGGTCTTGGGCCGGTTCGACTTTGTTGCCGCCTGCGGTCGGAGTATCACCGTCGGTTGCCGGAAGATCGGCTTCTTTCACTTTCTCCTCGATCATGTAGTACTCTACATTCAGTTCGTAGGTGCCGTCGGCCTTGATGAGCGACTTTTCGCTGCCTTGACCGGCCATTACTTCCATGCCTTGTTGCATGATGCCTGTCGGTTGGTCGGCCGGAATGGTAATTTCGCCGTCGGCATCGGCATAGAACGCCAATCCTTTGCCTGCTACTCCGAACGCTTCGGGGATGTAGAACAGTCCTTCGACGTCGGTCGCCTGCTGGATTTTTACGGCAGTAGCCGCAATGGCGGGGAATCCCGTCGACGTGAACGTGGCGTCCTTGACATCTTCGTAGTTGAAATCGGCGTTGTAGTCGGTTTCGATAATCCACTCTTCGGCCGGAACAAGGGTGTTGTTCGTCCAGTTGAAAGCGAGTGTTTGCGGAGAGTGCGGACTGCCTTGGTAAACGAAAATCGTTCCGATAGCGTAATTATGGTCTACCGTGCTGTTGCTTGAGAAGTTGCAGTAACTTTTGTAGCCTTTTAGATAGTTGTCTGTACAGAAAGCATGCGCATGGCCGACGACATAGTCGGAAATCAAAGCTCCATAGAGGAAAGAGCCTTCGTCCTGTACCTGCTCGCTTTGCTTGTAAAAGTTCCAGTCCGCTTTGCCGTCGTTCAGATTTTCGTCGTTGAGCTGGAAAACGAGATGGTCGCTCTCTTTATAGGCATCTGCAATTTCTTCGTCTTCGGCCCCGATTTCCTCGGCATGTGCTTCGCAATAGTAAGCGAAGAAACGAGGAAGCCGGTAAAAGTTGGTGCCGGGTTTATGCTGGATAGGGACGGTGACCGTCGTGGGTAATCCGAACAGACTATAAGCCCCGATAGTCAGTACGCCCGAACCGACTGTATCCCAGTCGGGATTGAACACCAGCGAGAACGACAGTTTGTCGACGCCGTAGTCCGATACATGGGCGGCATCTTTGACGGCTGCCTCGAATTCGTACTTCTTCTCGGCTTCGATTTCGCTGAATTTGAACAGTACGCGGACGCGGGCCTTGTCCTCGCCGGCCGCGAAAACAGCCTGCGCGGGAATAGTGAACAAATTTCCCCCCCCCTTCGTGGTACATGCCGCGTCGATGTCGACCGTCAACGCCTCGTCCGTGTTGTTGCGGTAGAGCCAGAACGACACGCTCGACTGGTTTTCGTCCAGTTCGTAGGCGGTTTGCGCCGTGTTCGAGAACCAGAGTTTCTGCCCTGCTTCCTTTTCGGCCCACGTGTAGTCAGGGTCATCGGTGCAGGCGGAGAAAACCGCGACGGCACCTACGAGCAGGAACAATGCTTTCAGTATTTTTTTCATAATCGATTCTTTTTTCGTTAGACACTCTGTTTGCGGTTATTCCGGTATCGTCTCCCACGAGATGGTCGCCGGAATGGGTTCTCCGCCCGCTACGCCGACCTTGCCGTTGTAGAGCAGCACGCCGTTGAGCGTATGGACGCCCTCTGCGTAGGTGAACGTACTTCCCAATGCCGGACTGAACCCGAATCCGATCTCCCGACTGCCGGTTTCACCTGCTTGGTCGTCGAATCCCGTCGAAAGCGTCGTCGTCGAGATGCCGAGCGGGGTCAGTGTTTCGGGATCGAGCCGAACAATCAAACTTTGACAGCCTTCAAAGTCCATGTCTCCGCCCCACGCGAAGTACCACGGGAACGGAATCATGTAGAGGTCGGTGTTTTCGATATGCAACAGGTAGCCCTGTCCGGTTTGTCCCTGCTTGTTGAAGAGGTCTTCCGTGATGTTCACTTCGGCTACGATGTCCCAGTCGCCCGTTTTTCCCTGCATGAGGCTCGACAGCGAGAGCGACGTGCTGAAACAATTTTTGTCCAACACCTTGACGGTCGGGCCGCCTTTGCCGTCGGCCACGATGGTCGTGGTGATGTACCCGACCAGATCGTTTTCCGTCAGGTAGTCGATCGGAGCGTTGCCTTCGTGCATCTTGCCGTTTTCACGGACGTACTGCCAATAGGCTTCTTCGCCCTTTTCGGCGATATAGGCTTCGCGGTCGAACGATGATTCGGTCAGAATATAGACTGCGTCGGTGTGTGAATTGAAAGTAGCGCGGAATCCGACCTGATACGCTTTGGCCGCAGTGTTCTCGTAGATAGTGATGAACGGCCATACCGTGCCGTTGCCGGCATCGCCCGTTGCATCCTCACAACCGGTAAGCAACGTACCCGACAATGCCGCGACGAGTAATATGTTCAGAATTTTTTTCATTTTTCTTTCTCTGTTTTTAATGCGTTATCCGGTTTATCCCACCCACGGTTTCACGATGTTCACGGGGTTGGGATTGTTCTTGCCTTCCAGAGCTGTGTTCTGCTGCACTTCGGTTTCGGGAATGCAGAAATTCCACCACGGCATGCGGCCTTCGGTCTTGAAGCGAACGTCGGTCGCTGCATTGGTGCCCGTGTAACCGGTCTCGACACCCATGTTCAAGCGCTTGAAATCGTAGAAGACGATGCCTTCGCCCCACAATTCGACCCGTTTCTGGAAGATGATTTCCTCCACGAGGTCGGCTTCGGAAGCGGCCGAAACCGAATAGTTCGGGTCGCGCGTCAGCATGAACTCGGTGAGCATCTTGGCAGCTGCTGCGGTGTTGCTGTAAGCCGTAGCTTCGGCCTCGATGAGCAGCATCTCTTCGACGCGCATGGTCGGAATACTCGTGGCACCGCCGACTTTGTAGGTCGCCACTTCGCCGCTGGCCGGACGGAATTTCACGCAGGCATAGGGGTAGAACGAATAGGCGTCGTCCACTTTCAGACATTTGTCCCACAAACTGATGTCGCTGTTCTGCTTGTACCACTCGTCGGGGTCGGGACCCACGCAGGCGCGTTTGCGCCAGTCGCTGTCGGAGATACGGTCGTAGAACTGCGAAGAGAATCCCTGCTGTACCATCGAGCCGTAACCCCATGTGGCCTCGCACGAACGCCATGCTACGAAGTTCACCAAGTTGGTGATTCCTTCGGGCGACTGGGGCACGTACCACATCCACGCATGGTTGGGGGTGTTGAAGCCGGTCGTCGGGTCGAGCCACTCTTTCTCGGTCATCGCCGTGCAGCCCGAAGCGTCGACGGCTTTGCGGGCATATTCGGCCGCTTTGGCGTAGTTGCTGCGGTCGAAGCCGCCCAGCCACAGGTAGGCGCGCGCTTTCAGACCGTAGACTACGGCCAGCGACGGTACGGTCTTGTTGCCGCGCGTGCTGTTGTCGGTCAGCAGCGCTTCGGCATCATCGAGGTCGGCGAAGATGAACGCGAACATCTCGTCGCGCGTCGCACGCGGGTTGTTGCGGGCATCGGTTTCGGTCGTCGATTCGGTGATGATGGGCACCGTCAGACCGGCCACGCCGGAGGGATCGTAACCCGCGAACTCGGTCGGCAGAGCTTCGTATTGGCGCGCCATGTCGAGGTAGAGCGAGGCACGGTTGGCTTTGGCATAGGCCAGATACGCGCGGTTGTTGTCGCCTTCGGGTTCGGGCAGCAGGCCTACGATGTCGTTGCACGACTTGATGAACGTATAATAGCTGTTCCATGCGAAACGGGTTACCGTTTGCGTGGGGCCGAGCACGGTGCCGCCTTTCCAGTAAGTGAACCAGTCGTATCCCGATTGTTCGTCGCCGCCGCAACCGACTTCGTCGCCCGTGCAGGCGTCGGTAGCGCACATCAGGCCCGGCAGACCGAAGTCGAAACCGTAGTTGTTGGAACTGCTGAATGCGGTGTAGGGGTAGGCTTCGGTAACGGGAATGGCGTTGACCATCGCTGCGAGTGCGGTGCTCGACTGGGAAACCTGTTCCGACGTCGCTATGCTGGTGGGGACGGTCTCCTCGATGCACCCCGTGAAAGCGGTTGCGGCAAGGAGCAAGGCCGCTGTTTTCAATATATTCTTCATGTTTTTCTATCGTTTTTTTGTGAGCAAATTAGAACACGACGTTGATACCGCCCGAAATGGTACGGATGGGCGAATACGAAGCGTAACCCACGCCTTTGGATTCCGTGCCGGCCGTCGTTCCCGAGAACGAGTGGCGCGGATCGAGCCCCTGACGTTTCGACCAGTAGCAGACGTTGTCGCAAGCCAGATAGATGCGCAGTTTCTCGACGCCGAACTTCTTGGTGAACTTGACCGGAATGGTGTAACCCACGTTGATGTTCTGGATGTTCAGGTAGCTGGCATCGGTCAGGAAGCGGTCGCTCGAGCTGCCGGTGTACTGGTCTCCGTATTGCAGACGCGGGATGTTCGAATCGGGGTTCTCGGGTGTCCACGAGTTCAGAATATCCTTGTGGTAGTTCATACCGGTGAACGAACTGTAAGGCGACGACATGAACTGGGCGTAACCGTAGTCGTAGATCTTGCCGCCGATCTGATAGGTGAACGCGATCGAAGCGTCGAACCCGAAGAACTGCAACGTGGTGTTGAATCCGCCGTAGACCGACGGAATGGCCGAGTCGTGCAGGTAACGCGAAGCCGACGAATAGTCGTTGGTCGTCGTGCGGCCCGTTACGTTGCCGTTGGCATCGGTTACGTCCTTGTACCAGAGCGATTCGCCCGTTTCGTGGTCTACGCCCGCATACGAACGCAGGTAGAACGTGTAAAGGGGCAGACCCTCGCCGACGAAATAACTGCCGTCGATGTAACCTCCGTGACCGCCGATGGTGTTGGTCTTGTGTTCGCCGGCGAGTTTCGTCACTTCGTTCTTGACGTGGGTCAGGTTGAGTCCGACATTCCACGTGAGGTTTTTGGTGCGGATGACGTCGGCGCTCAACTCGATTTCGATACCGCGATTGACCATGTCGCCCACGTTGGAGTAGTAGCCGCTGTAACCCAACGACGTCGGTACGGTGAAGCGGAACAGCATGTCGGAGGTCTTGCGATTGAAGAAATCGATGCTACCGCTCAACCGGTTTTTCCAGAAGCCGAATTCGACACCGATGTTGAGATTGGTGTTGGTCTCCCACGTGATGTCGGGATTGCCTTTCGAGTTGAAGAGGATGGCTACCTCGCCGTCGTTGTTTTCGACGGCATAGGTGTCGGTGTAATAGTAGTAGGACGAAACGGTCGATCCGAGATAGTCGTTACCCTGCGAACCGTAGGATGCCTTCACTTTCAGCAGGTCGACCCATTCGGCTCCGAACCAGTTCTCCTTGTTGATGAGCCATGCGGCACCCACTGACCAGAAGTTGCCCCAACGGTGGTCGGGATGGAAACGCGACGAAGCATCGCGACGGTACGAGGCACTGGCGAAGATGCGGTTGTCGTAGTCGTACTGCGCCCGCAAGAAGTAACCTTCGGTGTTGTAATTGCGCGTATAGGAGTTCGCACCCTGTCCGTCGACTACGGCACCGGCCAATTCTTCGTTGTTGTAGTCCGAAAGTTTGGTCTTGTAACCAGTCATGTAGTAGTACTTGTCGGCATAGTACTCGTGGCCCAGCAGCAGGTCGATGTTGTTCTTGCCGAACGACTTGTTGTAGGTCAACAGCTGTTGCAGGTTGTAGGCCAGCGAACGCGTGTGATATTTCTGAATCGTACCGCCTGCTTCGGCGAACTGGCCGTAATAGGGGTTGTTCATAGACGTAACACGGGTTTCGTCGAGCGTGACGCTGCCGTTGACGGTCAGCTTCAGCCCGTCGTAGAGGCTGATGTCGGCGAATCCGCTGCCCGAAAGCGCGTTGCCCTCCGTTTTGTATTTGTTGAGCCAGCTGGTTTGCAAGGCATTGGCATCCGGCAGCAACGGACGGGTCAAGCCGGCATTGCCTTTATTGCCGTAGTCGTACATCTGCATGCCGTACTGGTCGGTCATTACGTGGCCCTCGCCATCGCGGATGTAGACCGGATAAATCGGTGCTACCTGCGAGGCGAAAGCGAAGATATTGGCCGTAGACGACGAACTGCCTTCGCTGGAGTTGCCGTTGCTGCTGCGGAAGTGCGCATAACCCATGTTACCGCCAACCTTCAACCATTTCTTGGCCTGATAATCGGCTTTCAGACGAGCGGTGTAACGCTCCAATTCCGAACTCTTGATGATACCGGTGTTGTCCAGATAGCCCAGCGAAGCATAGAAATTCGAGCGTTCCGTAGCGCCGGCTATGTTGACGTTGTACTCCTGACGGAATGAGCTCCGATAGGCTTCGTCCATCCAGTCGTCGGGCGTCAGATAGTATTCCTGTCCGTTATAGGAGACCTTGCGGCCCAATGTGGCACTGGGGTTCAGTTTGCCGTTCAGACCGATGAGGTTCTGACCGGTGGGCACTGTATAGATGTTGTAGCCCAGACCGCCCGAACCGTTGGCTGTAAGTCCCTTGACCGCCATGTCGAAACCACGTACATCGCCGTAATTTTCCGTATAGTAGTTTTTCAACGACTGGAAATGGGTTTCGTAGTACTGCTCGGGTGATTCGATGACGTCGTAAGTGTCCAAAGCCCGCGTGTTGACGCCCCACTTGGCGTCGATCGTTACTTTGGCTTCGCCTGCTTTGGCGCGTTTGGTCGTCACCATGATGACGCCGTTCGCACCGCGTGCGCCGTACAGCGCATTCGATGCAGCGTCTTTCAAAACGGTCATCGTTTCGATGTCGGCCGTGTTGAGGTTGTTCAGGTCGCCCTCGTAAGGCATTCCGTCGACCACCCACAGCGGCGAGTTGCCGGCGTTGATGGAACCGAAACCTCGAATGCGGATCGAGGGTTTTGAACCCAAATCGCCCGATTCGCTCGACGTTTGCACGCCCGCGACACGGCCGATGAGTGCGCTTGCCGCATTCGACGATTGTACTTTACCGATGTCATCCGATTTTACGACGGCGGCAGAGCCTGTAAAGGCTTCTTTCTTCGCGGTACCGAATGCAACGACGATCACGTCATCGATAGCCTGAGTATCTTCGTCCAAAG
>JAMPDE010000014.1 GCA_023665825.1 Alistipes senegalensis
CCCACACGCTGGAGCGAGATGGGCATCACCGACCAGCGGGTGCTACGCGCCGCCGCCGACACCTGCTTCATCACGCCCGGTTGCTGCCGCCAGCTCACGCGCGACGAGATTTTCGAGATACTCAAGGAGTGTATGTAAAACCCGAAAAAAATTGTAGATGAAAAAGATATTCAAAACCGCACTTTGCTGGATGGCGGTCGTTTCGGCCGGAACGGCGGGTGCACAGAACGCATTTGTCGAGATGAGCGAGTTCAAGAGCCACAATAGTAACCCGTGGGGGCTGGTCTATGACCATGCCCTGACGGAAAATATCGAGGGACAGGTGAACATCCACCCGATTTCCTACGATCTCGGCGGGTTGAAAATCGCCGCCAACGTCTATACTCCGGCCGGTTATGATCCGGCGAAAAGCTATCCGGCACTCATCGTGGCGCATCCCAACGGCGGCGTGAAGGAGCAGGTGGCCGGGCTTTACAGCCAGCTGATGGCCGAGCAAGGCTACATCTGTCTGGCATTCGACGCCGCCTACCAGGGAGCCAGCGAGGGTCTGCCGCGCCAGACCGACAAGCCCGCTAACCGTATCGAGGACATCCGCCGTGCCGCCGACATCCTGCTGCAATATCCGGGTGTGGACAAGAATCGACTGGGAATCCTCGGCATCTGCGGCGGAGGCGGTTATACGCTGGCTGCGGCACAGACCGACAAACGGTTCAAGGCGGTAGCCACTTTGAGCATGTTCAACTCGGGACTGGTGCGCCGCAACGGATTCCTCGACACGCAAATCAACTCCGTGCAGGAGCGGCTTGCCGATGCCTGCGCCGCCCGCCAGCGGGAGGCCGATACGGGCATACCCGAATATGTAGGCGATATGAGCGGCGTGACGCCCGAACAGGCAGCTGCACTGCCGTTCGACCTCTATCGCGACGGCTACGACTATTACATCCGCACCTACGCCCATCCCAACTCGACGTTCCGCTATACCAAAAGCAGCCTCGTGGACTTGATGGCGTTCGATGCTTCTGCGGATATGTATCTTATCAACCAACCGCTTCTGATGATTGCCGGCAGCATCGCCGATACGTTCTACATGACCGAGCTGTGTTACAGCCGTGCGACCGGCACGCAGGACAAGGAGCTGTTCCTCATCCCCGGCGCCACGCACATCAAGACCTATTACGTGCTGGAGTACGTGGAGCAGGCGACGAACAAACTCACGGAATTTTTCAATAAGAACTTATAAATCGCGATACTATTATGCAACTGCAATCATTCAAAATTTTGGCTTTGACCCTGTTAGCAGGGTTCGCAGCCTCCTGTTCGAGCGATAACGGCGACGAAATACAGACGACCTATACGGTCGCGGTATCCGCTACCGGGGGCGGTACTGCTGTGACGAACAAAAAGACCTGCACGGAGGGTGAGGAGGTAACCGTAACCGCCACGGCGAATGAAGGGTATCTTTTTGTAGGATGGTATGAAAATGAAGCGGTTGTCGTGAAAGATGCCGTTTATACATTCCCGATGCCTGTGAGAGACATTGCGTTGCAGGCGCATTTCGAGGCGGAGGACGCCGATCCTTCCGATGACCCGATGCTTGATAATTTCGACCATCATGTGACCCAGCCTGCACCGGGCGGAAATACTTCTGACGGAGGGCCGCAGGCTGTATCTGCCATTACATCGGTTGCCGGTGTCCCGCTTGTAAGGCTGAACAACGGCGTTATGATGCCTCGTTTCGGACTGGGCACCCAAGTGCAGAGCATGGAAGGGGCTAACCAACGGCAGCAGCTCAATGAGACGGTGCGCGGCATGGTCATCTCGGCGCTCCAGTCGGGTTATCGTCATCTGGACGATGCCATGTTCTACTACAATGAACGTGGTGCCGGATGGGGAATAAGGGAAAGCGGCATTCCGCGAGAGGAGATTTGGTTAACAAGCAAAATATCGGGAAACCTTGCGGATGCACAGAATGCGTTTGAGGGAATGCTTCAACGGTTGCAAGTAGATTACATCGACCTCGTATATATCCACCACCCGGCCGGTACGCTTTCAGACATCCTTGCCTGTTGGAGAGTGATGGAAAATGAGTATAAGGCCGGCAGAATACGTGCGCTCGGTATCAGCAATTTCGACAACCGTATGGAAGCATTCAACTATATCATGCAAAATGCGGAAATCAAGCCCCAAGTGGCACAGATAGAATGCCACCCGCTTGCCCAAAGAAAGGAAGCCAGACAACTCTATGCGGACAACTACGACATTCAGGTGGAATGCTGGTATCCGCTGAATCATAACAGGGGTGATGTCAATAATACTACACTCCAGCAAATCGCTTCTGCTCACGGCAAATCGGTCTATCAGATTATTCTCCGCTGGCATATGCAGGAAGGTCTTTGTCCGGTTCCGGGATCAACCAACCCTGCGCACATCCTCGAAAACATCGGCATCTTCGACTTCGAGCTGTCTGACGAGGAGATGACCGCCATCCGTGCCATCGACCGTGGCGAAGCGGGACGGTCGTTCAATATCTCTTACGGCGACTGGAACTTCGGCAACTTCCAGGATTACTCCTACGACCACACTTACACGCCTTCTATGTAGCGGAGTACATGGAGGTGAGAGTGAGCAAACTGACGGAATATTTTCTGTAAAACGTATAAAATCAATCGAATATGAAACATGGAATTATTACAAGTCTGGCGATTGCCTTATTCGCAGGCTTTGCTATTTCCTGTTCGGGAGACAACGAAAATGATCCCGAACCGCAACCTACCTATACGGTTACGGTATCCGCCACCGAGGGCGGTTCGGCCGCCGTCGAAAAGAGTGCGTATGCCGCAGGCGAACAGGTAACGATTACGGCGACGGCCGATGAAGGCTATCTCTTCGATGGCTGGTACGAAGCGGATGAAGCGGTTTCGCAGCAGGCTGTCCATACTTTTGCCATGCCTGCGCGAAATGTCGCCCTGCAAGCACGATTCAACCCCGATATGCAGCATCCCGCAACGGCCGAAGCCGTCGATTTGGGCCTGAGCGTGAAATGGGCCTCGTGGAACGTCGGGGCAGCGGCGCCCGAAGAGTTCGGCGGCCGTTACGGCTGGGCGGATCCGACCGGTGAGAAGCGGACGACGGAACTCGACGACTACCCGAGTGCGACACCGCCTGCCGACATCTGCGGAACGGAGTACGACATCGCCCGTGCGCAGTGGGGCGACGGCTGGCGTATGCCCTCGCAGACCGAATTTCAGGAACTCTCCGACAACTGCGTGTGGGAGTGGACAGAACTGAACGGCGTGGCGGGCTACCGTGTTTCGGCAACCAACGGCAATTCCATTTTCCTGCCGGCAGCAGCATTCCGCGACGGTGAAAACGTTTCGAATCAGGTCGGCCAGCGCGGCTGTTATTGGAGCGGCACGCTCTATCCCGACAACGACCGGTATGCCTACTATTTCTACTTCTACGACAAAAACCGTAACGCCGAACGCAACAACCGTCGGTACATGGGTTACTCGGTGCGTCCGGTGAAGGAGTGATACGACCCGGCATTCAGAATCGCGCCCCTAATCCTCTTTCATCGAGGATTAGGGGCGCGATTGTTCTGTTCGTGGAGGTTGTCGCTCTTATAGCAACTGTTGTTTCAACTGCTCGGTGAAGTGGTCGATGCGCTGCATCTGTGCCGGAATGTCGATCGACTGCGGGCAGTGGTGCACGCACTGGTTGCAGCCGATGCAGCGGTCGGCCTGCCGGAGTTTCGGTACGCTGCGGTCGTAACCTACGAGGAACGCCCGGCGGGCTTTGCGGTAGTTCTCGTCCTGAGACGATGCCGGAATATTGCCCTCATTGATGCACTTGTTGTAGTGGGCGAAGATACCCGGAATATCCAGTCCGTAGGGACAGGGCATGCAGTATTGGCATGCCGTGCAGGGCACCGATGGGTATCGCAGCATGGTCTGCGCCGTATCTTCCAGCAGGACGAGTTCTTCGTCGGTGCAGGGGTCGAGCGGCGCGAACGTGCGGATGTTGTCCTGCAAATGCTCTATGTAGGTCATGCCGCTCAATACGGTCAGCACACGCGGGAACGACCCTGCGAAGCGGAATGCCCACGAAGCGATGCTCTCGTCGGGGCGACGCTGTTTGAGCCGGCCGTTCAGGTGGTCGGTCAGTCCGGCCAGCCGACCGCCCAAAAGCGGTTCCATGACTACGACCGGAATGTCGCGCTTCGCCAGCTCTTCATAGAGATATTCGGCGTTGTAATTGATTCCCGACGCATGGCGATAGTCCACGTAGTTGAGTTGAATCTGCACGAAGTCCCAGCGGAACTCGTCGTGCCGCGACAGCAGGTAGTCGAATGCCCGTATATCGCCGTGATAGGAGAATCCCAGATTGCGGATACGCCTCGCCTCGCGCTCTTTCAGCAGGAAGTCCAGCAGCCCGTTGTCGAGGAAACGCTCAATCAGCGTGGGCAGCCCTTCGCCCATGCCGACGATGTGCAGCAGGTAGTAATCGAAGTAGTCGGTCTGCAAATCCCGAAAGGAGTTGCGATACATGCGCACGGAGGCGTCGAACAGCTCCTGCGGCGACAAGCCCTGTCCCACCAACCGGTGGTTGGACATCTTGGTCGCAAGGTAGTAGGACTCCCGCGGATGACGTTTCAGGGCGATGCCCGTCGCCTTTTCCGAAAGGCCCCGGCTGTATGGCGGTGCCGTATCGAAGTAGTTGATGCCGTGGGCGAGCGCATAGTCCACCAGACTGTTTACCTCCTCTTGGTCGATGACCTCTCCGCTGCCGTCGGCGGTCGGAATCATCGGCCAGCGCATACATCCGTATCCCAGTAGAGAAACTTTCTCTCCCGTTTTCGGATTGGTGCGGTAGGTCATCCGGTCGGCGGGGATTTCGCCCCCAGAGCTGCCCGCAGCGGGCGTGTTCCGAAAGTCGCAACCGGGCAGTGTCGCAGCCGAAACGGCTGCGGCACCCATGCCCAGCCGCCGAAGGAACTCCCGGCGGTTCATATTATCGTGTGCTTTTTTCTTCATGATTTTTCGATTAAATGATTCTGTGGCGTTCGTGTCCCTCGACATAGATGGCACTGAAAGGCCGCGCCGGACAGAGGTTCTCACAAGCACCGCAGCCGATGCAGCGCTCGGTATTCACCACCGGAATTTTCGGTGCTTCGGGGTCATAGTCATTCGACGAAACCATCGTGATGGCTCCGGCGGGACAATGCCGTGCGCAGTTGCCGCAATCCACGCCGTCTGTCAGCGGCACGCAATTCTCTCTTACCCAGACGGCATGGCCGATCTGCGTAGAGGACTTTTCCTCGACCGAAATACGTCGGATGGCCCCCGCCGGACAGACTTCGGAGCATTTCGTGCATTCGGGACGGCAGTACCCCCGTTCGTAGGAAGATTCGGGCTGCATCAGCGTTTCCAGCTTTGTGGAAGGACGCAACACGCCGTTGGGGCACGCCGATACGCAGAGCTGGCAGGCGGTGCAATGCGATGCCATATTGCGCAGTCCTTGTGCTCCGGGCGGCACGATAGGTGTCCGACGGGCGGGAATCTTCTTATCGACGATTGCAGCTAAACCGCCGTCCACCTTCTTTTCCTGTGCGCGAACGGCTGCCGTAGCGGCCAACAGACCGACACCCGTCAGAAAACTGCGACGGGCGGTATCGGGCGTATCGGATTTCTCGTCGGTAATTTGCGGCTTCGTCCGGCGAGGAGCATAAGTAATGGCTCCCTTGTGGCATTTGCCGAGGCAGTCCATGCAGACCACGCAGCGCGAGTAGTCGATGCGGTGGTTCTTGCTGTCGATGCACGCCGCTTTGCAATTGCGGGCGCACAGACCGCAGCCGTTGCATTTCGACGTGTCGATGACGGGTTTGAAGAGCGAATATTTCGACAGAAAACCGAGTACCGTACCCACAGGACAAACGGTGTTGCACCATGTGCGGCCGCCACGCCAAGCCAGAACGCCCACGACGACGAGCGTGACGAGAGCAACGCCGAATGTGGCCCAACTGCGAATCCACACATCGGTCGTATAAAAGGCATAACTGTCGACCCGCTCGGCCAAATAAGCCAACAAATTATTGCCCCAACCCCACAAAGGCGCCAGGAGGTTTTGGGCGATGCGCCCGTAAGAGCTGTAAGGGGCTATCAACGCGGCGAGCGTCCCCACGTGGGCCACTAAGAGCACGACGAAAAGCGCCAACATGCCATAACGCAGCCACCGCTTCTCGGGCGAATAAGAATAACGGTTTTTCTTGGCCCGTTTGCCCAGCCATGCGAAAAGGTCCTGCATGACGCCCAGCGGACAGACGACCGAGCAATAAAGGCGTCCGAAGAGCAGCGTCAGCACGACGAGCGCCGCGACGACGCCGACGTTGAGCGCCAGCACGGCGGGCAGCAGCTGAACCTTGGCCGTCCAACCCAAATAGGCATGAATCGTTCCCGTGAAATCGAGGAACAAGGCCGTTACGGCAACGAAAAACAGCAGGGCTGCTACAATGCGGAGTTTGCGCAACATACCTTTCAGAATTGATTGTTCGAGCGTTTGATGTCCATCAGCGAGACGTGTTCGTTGCGATAGCGGGCATTCGGATTCCGTTCGCCCCGGCCCAGCAACGGGTCGCTTGCGTTTTCGGCGAACTGAATCGCTTTTTGCGGACAGTTCTGGATGCAGGCGAAGCAGAACTCGCAGTCGCCCTCGGTCTTCACGCCGCTGCCGGTTAGCGAGTAATTGCCGCGCGGACAGACCGAAACGCAGGCGCCGCAGCCGATGCAGGCGTCGGTCAGCGTGAAATACTTCTCGCTCCTCATCAGAAAACCCACCTCCGGGTCGAGTCCGGTGTAGGCCATGAATCCTGCGTGCATCTGCCG
>JAMPDE010000015.1 GCA_023665825.1 Alistipes senegalensis
ATGTCGTGCTTCGGAACCTTCGATACCTCGTTGCAGGCCGTATTTAGCCATCGCTGCGGCATAGGTATCTTGATACTCTTTCAGCTTGATGCGCGATATTACCTCGTCGGCGCATAGTCGGGGACGGGATGCCGATTTCGTTCGGTAACGTTTGATTGTCCGCTCTTCCTGTTTCTTGCGTTTCCGTTCGGTCGTTACGATCGGCACGAACGTCGCGTGGATATGGGGCGTTTTCTCGTCTAAATGCAGGCCGGCCGATACGATGTTCTCCTTGCCGAATGTCGCGGTCGGCAATATGTTGGTAATGACGTTCGAGCTACGCGCGGATATGTTCCAACTTATGGTTGATATCCTGCGCTTCATGGCTTTTTCCTGCAGCCTTGTTGGCTTTGGAATCCCACAAGGTGGGCGGTAGGGTTACACGGCAGTTGACGAACGTGCTTTTGCCGTTCACCGTCAAGCGGGCATAGACGGGGATACGCCCCTCTTTCATGCGCTGTTTGTTTACATAGAACAGGATTTTGAATGTGCTTCTTCTCATAACGGTTTTACAGGTTGCAAAGTTAAGTCGTTATGAGTTCAGAATCAATATGAATAATTGCGCAAAACGGTGAATAAGAATACGTTGCAAGAATAAATCGGGCCGGTTGCCCGATTCTTCGGCTGCCGAATCGTTGTTAACGATTTGTTAACCGAACTCCTGCTTTTCGATGCTCGAAACTGCCGAATCACCCGTCTGCAAAGTGCAGCAACGAAAAGCACAAGAGATTATTTACCAATTCATTAATGCATCATTGCTTTGCATTGCTACCATAATCCCGTTTTCCGCTCATGGGGCCTGGGAGAAATCAGGCAACGGAGAGCAAAAAGCCTTATGTATCAGTGATACGTAAGGCTTTTTCGTTTTCGGCGGGTGCACTCCGACGCATCGGGACGCAGGTTTTTCCGGACTTGTTCATGACCTCTTCCGCTCCGTTTTAAATAGGTCATGATTCGTCGGTATCGCGTTGTTTTCATTGTTTTGCATCGTAATAATCTCGTGTTGCATACGTTTAATCTTTAAACTCTCGCAGCCATGTACAGACGTACTACTTTCTCCGTTGTTTTCTTTTGCAAGAAAACCGAAGTCGACAAAAAGGGTAAGGCTCCGATTTATGCACTGAAAAGGGGCTGCGAATGAAAAAGAAGCCGAGCTGAAGCAGTTGAAACCCGAAGTTGCGGCGTTGGAGCGCAAGATTCAGCGGGAGCTGGCGCAGCAACAGTATGAAAATGAAACGCCCAAGCTGACGAGACGATGATCCTGCAACATCGGCTCCACTCGAAGCGCATCCTATTCCTGTGCGAACTTGCGCAGAAATTCAGCCAGATTCGCACCTTCGTCCAACCCTATTTTCTTGCGGATGCGGTAGCGGCTGACTTCGACGCCGCGTACGGAAATACTCATCAACGGAGCGATCTCTTTGGAAAGCAGATCCATTTTGATATAGGCGCACAACAGCAGTTCTTTTTTGGTCAATTCGGGGTATGCGGCAGTCAGCCGGTCGAAAAAGCCATTGTGAACCGAATCGAACGTATGCTGGAAATGTTGCAGATCGTTGTCGTGCGCAATGTTCTCGTCGATTTGACCGATAAGACGGATGACCTTCCGGCGCAGCGAAACCGGATTCTCTTCGTTGAGTGTTTGGTAAATGTTCGTCGCGGCTTTTTTGATGTTGAGCAGAATCTCGTTTTTGCGCACGATGTTCAGCGTCGAGTTCACCAACTCTTCGGATTTGTGCCGCAGCTCGGCGCGCAAAACCTCTTCTTTGAGCGAGTCGATTTCGAGTTCTTTCAGTTGGTTCTCTTTTTTGAAACCTTCTTCCTGCTGCCGCAGTTCCAGCTCTTTCTGCTTTACCAGCCGCTTGCGGCTTCTGTCGATTCGACGAACCAGATAACCGATGCCCGCGCTCGAAAGAGCGAGATAGATCAGGTAGCTCCACCACGTTCTGTACCAGGGCGGCAACACTCGGAAAGCAATGGATGTCGAGGCCGGTTCCTCTCCGTCGACACCCGAAGCCCGTACATGGAATACGTAGCGGCCTTCGTGCAGATTGGTGAACTCTTTCACATTCGTTTCGCGATATTCGCTCCAACTTCCCGTTTCGTACTCGGTATCCAACCGGCACGCATAACCGGTCGGTTGCGTGCGGAGATAGTTCACTGCGCTGTACTCGAATCGGAGCGAGTTGCATCCGTAGGGAACGACGAGTTCCTCCGTCTGGTCTGCGGAATAGTTGCGACCGTAGAGGAGCGAATCGCTCGGTTCGGTGAGCCAGATGCGGCGAATCGCTACCGACGGATTTCCCGTATGCGGAGGTGCGGCATCCAAATCGAGCAGGGAGAATCCGCCTTCGGAACACAGTACGGCATGGCGGTCGAAAGTTGATACGTGCTCGAAATGCTCGATCAGCAATTTGTTCAGATAGAGTTCGCCCGCCCGTTTGAAATAGCGGTCGCGTTGGTCGTCGTAACGCAATACCCGCAGCGACCGTCCGTCGGAGTACCAGATGTTGTTATAAGTGTCTTTGTCCAAATAACTGTATCGGCCGCCGGCTTCCGCGGTCGCCGCTTCGAGCCTGCGGTTCCGAATCAGGCAGTCGTTCGAGTGGTCGTAGTTCCAAAGTCCGTATTGCGACGCGATGCACACCGTGTCGTCGATGACGGTCAGGTGGAAATCGCTCGTAACTCGCAACGACTCGGAGCGGTAGTTCTTTTGTGCGACGACCCGCTTCAGGTCTTCCGAGAGTTGCATTCGGACGATGCCGTTCCCTTTGTTGGCGATCCAGACCACCCGGTCATCGTGCGGATCGGCCAACAGGCTTTTGCAGGACACCGTACAGCTGTCGATTTTATGAACGGCCTGCCATGCCCTTCCTTTCTCGCGGCGGAGCAGGTAGATGCCGCGTCCCACGCCGTAGGTTCCTGCGATCAACGTGTTTTTATGTCCCGGCAGCGCGACGATTTGCCGAACGCCCCACAAACCGTCGACATGCTGCACCGTTCCGTTTCGTTCGATTACGAAAACGCCTCGTTCGGTCGCTCCGAAGAGTTGGCCGTCGTGGGGAAACAGTTGCCAAGTCTGTCCGTTGGTCTTTTCCACGAAGTCGACTTCGCCGGAACGGCCCGATTTATCGGGTATCGAAGTCCGATAAATGCCCTGATTGGTGCCAAGATAGAGCTTGCCGTCGAAAAATGCGGAGGCATAGCCCGAACCGATGTCGGCCCGGTTGCCGTAAAGCGCTTGTATGGGCGAGGTAATCGCCACGTAGTCGATGCCGCTGTCCAGTCCCAGCCACAGATTGCCGTCGCGGTCGAATAGAATCGCCTGCACCGTCTTGTTCTGCAACCCCGTGGAGGTCGACAGGATTTGCGACCGATCGGTTTCGAGATCGAGTACGCACACCCCCTCCTGCACGGTTCCGATCGCTATGCGCGAGCCGAGCCGTGCGGCGCAGATGGCTCCGTTCTTCCGAATATAAGCGTCCACCGACGTGCGGTAAGGGCATACCCCTTCTTGCGGATGGTAGGTATAGAGCCCGTTGAATCGGGTTACGACCAGAATCCGGTCTTTGTGAGGCAGCAGTTTCACGACTTTCAGTTTCCCCAGTTTTCCGGATTCGGGAAGCAGGCGCAAACCGTTGTCGTCGACTACGGAGAGACCTTCGTCGGTTACGGCCATGAACTGCTGGTTGATGACGGCCGACGTGGCGATGGTGCCTCCGCTATCCAGCGTATGCAGCTCTCCGTTTTCAAGATAGACGATGTAGCGGTCGTCCTGAAAATAGACCCGTCCGGCATTGAGCATGACATTGCGGATGACCCCGATATGGACGGTTTTGCGCAATTCGCCGGCGAGCGACGTGTAGCGCAACCCGCCTACCCGGTCCGGCTCGAAATAGCCCAGGTCGTTGATGGCTCCGATGTAGATACGGCCGTCCCCGCTCTTTTTCAGCGACCTGATTTTGTGGCCCGTAACCGGGTAGAGCGCCCAGTTTTCGCCGTCGTATTCGAGCAGCCCGTTGTTGTTGGCGACGTAAATCCAGCCGTTTTCCTGTTGTTCGATCATCCAGTTTTGGGTGGCAGCGCCGTAGTCCCTGTGCGTGTAGTTGAATACCTGCCGGTGCCATACGGCATAAGCAGGTCGGGCGAGTGCGAAAGCCAACAAGAACAGAAGGAATCGGATTTTCATATCGTTCGTGCGAAAGTTCGGGAATGGAAGTATCGCAAAGGTAATCGAAATATCGGGTTTATAATATGTACTTGCCGTTTTTTATTATATATCCAGTGTGCAAATATGTTATTAAATTATTTAATTATATAGGTGGTTTGATATCTGTTTTATTTGAAATTCAGCTTGTTGAAAATCGGTTGTGTAATTTTTGACGTAGCTCGATTCCCGGATAGACGTATTCATGATGTAGCGATTCCCGCCGTTTTCAGCGGTCGAACGGATATTTTTGTACTGCAATGATGCACTAAAACAACTCAAAACCAAAACCTGTCGAACTATGAAACAACATTTTCGCACAAGGAGTATCATGCGGCTGCTTGCGGTCGCATGTTGTCTGTTCTCGACATTCGGTTGGGACGTGTCCGCTCAAACCGCGATGGACGTATCGGGATGCGTAATCGATGCCGCGACCAAAGAGCCCCTGCTCGGCGTTACGGTGATCGAATCCGTCGCGAACCGCGGCACTACGACGGATGTTGCCGGCCGCTTCGGATTGCGGACCGAAAGCGGAGCGACTCTGACCTTTTTCTATCTCGGATACGAAACGGTCGAGATCAAGGCCGGCACGGATGTCGGAACGATCGAATTGAAATCGGCCGACACCGAGTTGGACGAGGTCGTAGTGGTGGGTTACGGTACGCAGAAAAAAGTCAATTTGAGCGGTGCCGTCAGTTCCATCGGCGGCGATGCCATCGCCGCGAAGCCTGCGACCGACGTACTCTCGGCCCTGCAGGGCGAAATGCCCGGTGTGGCGATTCTGCGCAGCGGCGGCGAGCCGGGCGCCGAGAGTTCGGGGATCCGCATTCGCGGCTTCTCGTCGGCCAACAGCACGTCGACTCTCGTGCTCGTCGACGGAGTGGAAAGCGATCTGTCGTTGCTGAATCCGAACGATATCGAGTCCGTTTCGGTATTGAAAGATGCCGCTGCCTGCGCCATTTACGGTGCGCGTGCGGCTTCGGGCGTCGTGCTCGTTACGACCAAAAGCGGCAGCGAGGGCAAAACGCGCGTAACCTATAACGGTTACTACGGTTTCAACCTGCCGGGCAATATGCCGGAGCGGCTGCCCGCATGGGAGGAGCAGCAATGGATCAACGAAGGTCGTTTCAATGCCAGCGGCAAGGTGGAATGGAACCCCGAACAGTCGTCGTGGGTCGGCAACCCCAACTTCAACTACCGTCCGAACAACAGCAACGGCCGCTGGGACTTCTTCCAGGCGACCAACTGGGTCGACGAAGGCGTCAAAAAGTACACTACGCAGCAGAATCATGCCGTTTCCGTATCCGGGGGGGGGAAATCATTCAACTATCTCGCCTCGGCCGGATTCTATACCAAAGACGGTCTGCTGAAATATGGCCCCGATCAGAACGACCGCTATAACGTCCGTCTGAAAATCAACTCCGAACTGAACAAGCACATTTCGCTGAACGTGTTGGCCAGCTTCGACGAGCAGGACAAGAAACAGAATCCGTACGGTTCGAAAAACATACTCGGGCGATTGTTCCGCGTTCGCGGCCGTCAGCCCATCCTCAATCCCGAAGAGGATATCAACGAGAGCCCCTATAACGGCGACCTGCAGGTCAACGCCATCGACCTGATGAAAAACGGCGGCGTAACCAAAAGTACCTACGGAGCCTACACGGGCAAGGGCGAACTGGTCATCAAGGATTACTTCACGGAGGGTCTGAAGCTGAAATTGAGCGCCAGCCGCAAGGCGAGCTACTACACGCAGACGGTCAAGAAACGCCACCTCGTATGGTACGACCGGCTCGGAACCGGAATCCGCTTCCAAGCCAACAATCCGAACGAGATGTCGCGCACGAAGAACAACGACTACCACGACAATTTCGAGGCGCTGCTCTCTTACGACCGGCAATTCGGCAAACATACCCTTTCGGTTCTGGGCGGTATTTCCTACGAGCGCTATCGCAAGGACGAAGTCTCGGGTACGGTCAAGAATCTGAATTCCAACGATTTCTTCTCGTTCAACTACTACGATTCGAGCGACGCGACGAACACGAGCGTTCGCGATGAAATTCAGACGTGGGCGATCATGTCCTACTTCGGCCGCATCAACTACAATTACGACGAACGTTATCTCTTCGAGGCCAACTTCCGTTACGACGGCAGTTCGCGGCTGGCTCCGGGCAACCGGTGGGAGGTATTCCCGTCGTTTTCCGCCGCATGGCGCGTCAATCAGGAGAAATGGTTCGACGTTCCGGCCATTACGA
>JAMPDE010000016.1 GCA_023665825.1 Alistipes senegalensis
CTGTCCCGACGTTCGAGACAGCCCCCGTCTCACGGTGCAGGTAGCCCGCAGCCGGATATTTAACCGGGTTGCGGCCCACGTTCGAGATCAGCTTCAGGTAGGCCGGTGTCGTACCGCTCTTGGCCACGTAGTTGTTGGCAACCGACGTGATACCGCAGTTCGTCCACAACGCCTGCGGCGGCACGCGCCACCCTACCGGACACGGGTCGAACGCCGATTTCGTACCGCGCTGTTTGTTGACGACGCGGGTCGCATTGGACGTACCGTGAACGATCGTGATGTTGACGTTGGTCTGCGCACCGTTGCCCCAGAGGTAGTTGTTCTGGCTGGCGGCAGCGTTGGCATACCAGTCGTAGGTCGTGGTGTTCGCCTGCTTGTAGAACGTCGTGGGGTTGGCGATCGACAGGTTGAGCATCGCACCGTTGGAGGTGAAGTTGCCCGTAGTCGGCGCGGCATTCGTGCTGGTGTTGTAGAACGGATCCTTGCGGCCCCACTGGTAGATCAGACCGTAGCACTGCGGTGCGGTCGTCTCGGCCCCGACGCCGGTGGTACCCTGACCCGTCGCACCGAGATTGCAGCGCATGACGTACTCGTCCGTCTGCGTCGCATAAGTCGGGTTCAACGTGTACTTGTCGACATTGGCGTCCCCGTCGTCGGGATTGTAGACGGTCGCCCAAATGTGCCAGCTCCACACGACAGCGGTACCGGACTTCAAGGCGACCAGCGCGTTACCTTCGGCGAAGGTGTCGGCCGTCTCGAAAGAGATGTAACCCGGGTCGGGATTGTCGAACTGCACGTTCTTGATGACACTCGTGGTGGTGTTACCGGACAAATACGACGAACCGCTGCCCTGCCACAGAATCTCGGCCTTGTCGCCCGACAACGAAGTACTGTTGAACGAGTTGTCGATCAAGGTCGTACCGGAGCGGAAGATGTTGCCGTTGCCCGGAACAGTGTACTTGAACTTGTACTTGCCGCCCTCGTGGATCATGTAACTGTTAGCCGTGTCTTCGGCCGACAAGTCGAAGTAATCGTGCACGGTGACACGGTTGTCCGTCTTGTTCACGCCCTTGATGGTCGAAGTAACGGTATAGACGTAGTTGCGCTGCACGTTGAAGTCGGAGGTGGCGTTCTGGCCGGGGAAGATGGAGAACGTCACTTCGGTATTGGGCACGGTATTGTAAGTGCAGGTACCCTTGACGATGATGCGCATGGCGTACTTGTCGGGAGCGGTCTTCTCGCCCTTGTGCTTGGCGTATTGGATATCGCTATTCTGACCGGCGAGGTTCTCGGGAACGTACCACGAAAGATCCGTCGACGTGCCTTTGGCGTTGAGGCTGATCGACTTCTTGCCGTAGACGAACTTCTCTTTTTCGTCCGTAGCGTTGTAACCGTAGAACTGCGCGTCGGCAGCCGACGGGTAAACACGCGTGGCACCGGGAGTTTGGGCCTCCATGATGCTCTTGTTGGGCACGTAAGCCAAGTAGCATTCGGTCAATTTGAGGTCTTGGGTCGTAGCGTCGTGCGTCAAGGTAAGGTCGATACGCGCGACGGCGCGGGTCATCGGAACCTCGACTTTCGTAGCGTCGGCCGTGATGGCCTTGACGCCGACCATCGGCAAGAAATTCGACGTACCGTCGCACGTGATTTCGGAAGTGTACGTCCGGGTCGTTGCCTTGAACTGCGCTTCGGTGCCGTTCTTTGCGTCGAACGAATCGAACAGGTCTTCGGGCACGTTGGCGACGGCGTAAACGTTCGACGCTTCGGTGTCGAGCTCGGCGTCAACGGTGTTGTCCGAATTGACGGTCGAATAATACGTCGGGGCCTTGATGACCTTGCCGTCGGTGCCGAACTGCGCAACCCACACGCCTTTGATCTTGTCCTCACCCTCTTTGAGCACGGCAGCACGTGTCCGAACCTCACCGGTGAATCCGACAGCGGAAAGCCGCAACGTGGCCTTGCCCGCATCGGGACGAAGAACCTCGTCGAACTCGTCCTGACTGCATGCAACGCTCGCGAAAGCGACGGCGCACAGCAGAACGGCCTTTCCCATGATTTTTTTGAGTTCCATAGTATAATGTTTTATTGATTGTTTTCTGATTTCATGCGGATGTGCGAGTGTAGGCTAACCCTGCAACCCCGTGTCCGTGTTGTCGTTCGAAGCGTTCCCCCATCCGGGCGACTGGCTCGCCGTAGCGTCGAGGAAAGCACCGATCTGATCGTTCAAATCCTTATTCTCCGACCAATTTTCCGGCGTGGTGAAGCCGGGATTCAAGAACCCGCCGATGCCGGTATTGTCGTTCTCGAAGCAATCCTTCCACTCGCCGACGAGGAATTCCATGCCCGGATAGGCCCCGATGCCGTCGGGATCCTCCCATGCACCGGCCTCGTTCCAGTCGGAAACCGAAAGGATCAACTGCAAACTCGCCCCCTTCAACTTCAAGGTGAACGAGTAACGATAACCGGCCAGAAATGCCATTGCCGGTATCTGATCCGTCGTAGTCGCCAAATCGACGGGCTTCGTGTTGTCGTTGTACAACACCGAAATTTTCAAGCCGTAAGTGTCTTTGATTTTCGGCAGAACCGGCGACTCGAAACTCCACAAATTGGCAGCAGCTCCCGGCTTGAACGCCGAAGACGGAAACGTGAAAGCATACTCGTTGCCGCCGGGCGCGATGGCCCCGTCGACGGCCGTATTCGCCGCAGGCTGGTCGGTCATCTTGGTCAACTGCACGGAGCTGATGGTCAATTTGTTGAATGCCGAAGCCGTCTTGGGCTCGACCGAAAAACTCACCAGCGTACAACGACGCACGAACGTCTTCAACTCGACGGCACCGGACGTGCCGGTTTTGTCGGCTGCGGAAGCGTCGAGCGGATCGGGGTACGAGGTCGTACCGTCGGACTTGACGGTAACCCCAGCGGTCGTGGACGCGGCGAAGTCCGTAGCATGGTAAACATCCACCGATTTGCCGTCATCATTGAGCTTCAGAGCAGGCGAAAAAGCGTAGAAATCGTACTTGCCGGCTTTCAAACGCATGGCCTGTGTCGCGTCGGGCGTGTAAGCGGTGACGGCGCCGGTCGTACCGTCGTTGGTGACGGTGCACGGCGCGAGCGTAGCCCGTTTGTGGCCGTCGGCGGTCTCCTCGCCGGTGACGTAATACGTCGCCGAAGCAGCCGGAGTGCTGCCGAGCGCGTCGCCAGCGTGCAAAGCCACGATCCGCACGGTGGTGCCGGATGCAATGGGCACGGCAGCGCGTGTGGCGGGCAGAACGGTTTGGGCCGGCTGGGCTTGGGCCGCGCCGACCGAAGCGGACAACGCGCCGCAATCCAACGAAAAGGCGATGGCTACCCCCTCACGCGGATTGCCGCCCACCTCGCCGCGATCGCTGCACCCCGCAAACCACAAGGCAGCCGCTGCTATTAACAATAATTTTTTCATAAATCCTCGTTTTCGCTGAATCAAAGCGTGATTTCGCCGCTGTTGTCGGGGTCTTGGTCCCAATCGTACTCTTTCCACTCCTCGACGGTACCGGAAATACCGATCGTCTGGGCGGAGAACTTCAAGGTGACGCCGTAAGCCGTACCGGCCTTGAATCCGTCGGCACTCGACACCTTGACGGGCACCTCCTGATCCGTGACAGCATGTCCGTCGGGGCCGCCTTTGGTCGAAACCAACAACGTAATAGTCGCTTCGCCACTGACAGCAGCGACGGGCGCGAACATCGCGTAACCGCACTCCTGCTTGTAATCGGCCGGAGCACCGGTCTCGCCGTCGTAATAGATTGGCAACGAAGCAGGCGGGACAATAATATCACTGTCGTCGCTGGCTTTCTTGAAAACAAGCGGCAAATTGTCGGCGGTCTTGCCGGACTGAAGCGCGTAGGTGACTGCGCCGTCATCCGTGCCGGGCAAAACGATTTTGCACTCCTTGTTGGCCTCGCCTTTCACCTTGATGTTGGTGATGTTGCCCCACTGCGTCTTGCCAGCCTTGTCGGCAGCATATGCCGAAACCTTGATTTGGGTCAGCAGGTGCTTGAAGACAAACGGATTGGCAGCCGAAAACCGGTTGGCAGCCTCCTTGTTCCCCTGCAACTCCTGCGACAACATGATGTCGGTCTCACCGTCGATCGGGCAAGTGACCGTACCGGCGGAAAAGGTCGAAGCCGTACCGGCGAACGAATTGCCCTCGCTGTCGGGATTAACGGACGGAGCCCAGCCCACGAGTTTGGTATAATACGCGTTGGCCAAGTAGAATTGCGTCGTACCGAACGAGATACCCTTTGCGGGATTATCTTCGTCCGTATTCTCTGCAAGCGTCGCATTCAGGCACTTAACCTCTCCGGCGGTCGTCGACGACCACGCAGGATAGGTGGCGGAAGCACCGGCAGCGGTAGCGTCCACGCGCGCAAAAGCCAGTGCCACCTCCCCGTGCTTCTTGTTGATGACGGCACGAGAAGCGGGCAGCGCAGCTTTCGCATCAGGCGAAACGGCGAACGACACGCCGCCATTGAGCATGATTTCCACGAGCTCGCTGTCGGGCGTAACGGGTTCGATAGGCGCATCGGAAGTACATGCTGTTGCAAAAAATCCGAGAACGACCGCCAAAACCGCTTTTGTCAATTCCTTTTTCATTGTTTTGTTGTTTTATCCTACCCTTTTCATCGTTTTGCACGATAAAAAACAAGTAAGAACATTTTTTGCCCCGCGACGGGATGGCCGAAACCCGCAGGTTTCGCCACCCGTAACGAGAACAGATTTTTTATTCCGGCCGGAACGTCTTTTTTCCATTCGGAACAGGGTTCGGAGCATTGCTTTTCCGAAGAAAAGCCTTGCGCCAAGAATTAATTACTGGATTACGACTTCGTCGGCGTATACCGGGATCCAGTCCGTAACCGTTGCCGAAGCCACAATCTCCTTACCGATGAATTTCAACGTCACGTCGAACTTCTTACCCTCGGTCGAACCTGCGTAGATAGAACCGGTGTCGGGATTTACATTGGACGACTCATACAGACCTGCGATAGGTGCCTCGATACCGTCCTCGTGCTTCTCGGTATAAACTTTCAGCACCATGTTCGTGATTTTCGAACCGGTCGATTTGGTCGTGAACGGAGCGATCATCGAATAAGCGACATACTGGGCGTCGGCATCCGTAGCGGTACCTTCGGCAGTAGCTGCGGTAGCGATTTCGACTGCACCGTAGTTCGCATCAGCATCGGCCGTTTTGTCATCATCGGTAGAAATCAGCTTGTCGGTGTATTTGTCGGTCGTGTTGTAAGCGTAGAACGGAGTGACATTTCCGGCATCAGCACCCGACCAAGCAGCGACACCGGTTTCCAACGTTACATCGCACTTATTATGGACGCCATCGGCAACACCGTTTACGGTAACCAACTCGATTTTGGTGATTTTACCCCAAGCGGCCTGTTCTTTCTGCGTCGGCGTGTAAACTTTCACATTCACCAACGTCAGTTTGTGCGTGAAGTTGAATGCCGGATAAACCGTTGCCGATGCTTTGGTCTTCTGAATAGCCGTACCGTCGTTCATCTTCGTAACGGCAGCTGCCATGATGTCCGTCTTACCGTCGATTACGTGGGTTGCGACTTTCGAATCGGCATCCATCGTCCAATCAACCTTTACAGCCGGAACGAGACCGACCATATACAACGGGTTGTCGTTCGACGGATAGTACTGCGGGTCAGCCACCAACACAGCCGGAGTCGAGTCGTCGTACTTCTGGAAACCGACAGCGGCCACCGGATATTTGGACGAAGCATCCTGCATAGCAGCCGAAACGAACGTCATATAACCCTCGGCAGCCAACTGGGCAGCATCATACGACACGTAAGCGTTGCTGTTGGCAACATCCAATTTCGTAGCGTAAACATATGCAGTCAACTTGTTGTTGGCCTTGTCGTCCAACGTACCCTCGAACGGAGCACGGGTGATAGCCGATACCTTCGAGCCCGACACGATTTCGACGTCACCGGCCACAACGGGACGTGTTTCGACGTCGCTCTTCGAGCAA
>JAMPDE010000017.1 GCA_023665825.1 Alistipes senegalensis
GCAGTCGCCCCATCCGGGCGAGGTGTCGCTGGCGCACAACGGCGTGCTGTTTCTGGACGAACTGCCCGAATTCGGGCGCAACGTGCTGGAAGTCCTGCGCCAGCCGCTCGAAGACAAGCGCATCACCGTTTCGCGGGCACGGTACAGCGTCGAATATCCGGCCAACTTCATGCTGGTGGCGGCGATGAACCCCTGCCCGTGCGGCTACTACAACCACCCGACGCACGAATGCACTTGCGCGCCGGGTGCGGTGCACCGCTACATGAACCGGATTTCGGGGCCGCTGATGGACCGTATCGATCTGCATGTCGAGGTCACGCCCGTGCCGCCGTCGCTGCTGGCCGACGGGGTGCCGGCAGGCGAATCGAGCGCAACGGTGCGCGAACGGGTCATCCGCGCACGGGCCGTGCAGGCCGAACGCTTCCGCACGGTCGAGGGCGTGCACACCAACGCCATGATGAACGCGGCCCTGTTGCGCGAACACTGCCGGCCGGACAAGGATGCGGCGGCGATGCTCGAAACGGCGATGGTGCGGCTGTCGCTCTCGGCGCGGGCCTACGACCGCATCCTGAAAGTCGCCCGCACGATCGCCGACTTGGCAGGCCGCGAACGAATCGCCCGTGCGGACGTGGCGGAGGCCATCGGCTACCGTTCGCTCGACAGAGGTACGTGGGGAAGATGATTTTTCATTGCAATCGAAACGCAACATGGATACGAAATTGAAGATAATTCTTTCAGGCGGCGGCACGGGGGGCCATATCTATCCGGCCGTCGCAGTGGCCGAAGCGCTGAAACGACGCTTGGGCGACGACGTGGAACTGCTTTTCGTCGGAGCCGAAGGCAAAATGGAAATGGAAAAAGTCCCGGCACTGGGCTACCGCATCGTGGGACTGCCCATCGCGGGGTTGCAGCGCCGGTTGGAATGGCGCAACCTGCTGGTGCCGTTCAAGGTGCTGCGCAGCATCCGGCTGGCCCGCCGCACGATTCGCGAATTCGGAGCCGACGTCGTCGTCGGATTCGGAGGCTATGCCAGTGCGCCGGTACTATGGGCCGCACAGCGAATGGGCGTGCCGACCGTCATTCAGGAGCAGAACTCCTATGCGGGCGTCACGAACAAAATTCTGGCGAAGCGGACGAAGCGCATCTGCACCGCCTACGAGGGCATGGAACGCTTCTTCCCGCAGGAGAAAATCGTGCTGACGGGCAATCCGCTGCGCGGCCGGTTTTCCAAAGGGGGCGTTGCGAAATCCGAAGCGCTTGCGTACTACGGCTTCACGGCCGACCTACCGGTGATACTGGTAGTCGGCGGGTCGCTCGGCACCCGTTCGCTCAACGAGATGATGAAGGCTTGGCTCTTTCGCACGGGCGGCACGGCACCGGTGCAGGTCATCTGGCAGACGGGCAAGTACTACGAACGCGAAATGCAGGCCTTTTTGCAGGAACATCCTGCGGCGCACGTCTGGCAGGGGGCGTTCATCGAACGCATGGACTTGGCCTATGCAGCGGCCGACGTGGTCGTGTCGCGCAGCGGGGCAGGCACGGTTTCGGAGCTCTGTTTGGTGGCGAAACCGGTGGTGTTCGTTCCCTCGCCCAACGTGGCCGAAGACCACCAGACCAAAAACGCGCAGGCGTTGGCATCGAAAGGCGCGGCGCTGCTGGTACCCGACAGCGAATGCCGCACGCAGGCGATGGAACGCGCGCTGGCACTGGCCGCCGACCGACAGGCATTGGAGGCGATGAGCCGTGCGCTCGAAGCATTGGCCCGCCCCGACGCAGCGGAACGAATCGTGGACGAAATCATCCGGTTGAAATGAAAAATAATGTTTACTTCATCGGCATCGGCGGCATCGGCATGAGCGCACTGGCGCGCTACTTCCGCCACGAAGGACGGCAGGTCGCCGGCTACGACCGCACCTGCTCGCCGCTCACCGAAGCACTCGAACGCGAGGGCATCGCCGTCCACTACGACGACGATGTAGCACAGATTCCCGCGCCGTTCCGCAACCCTGCGGATACGGTCGTGGTCTACACGCCCGCCGTGCCGACCGACCACAGCGAATACCGCTATTTTCTCGAAAACGGTTTTACCATTGAGAAACGTTCGCAGATGCTGGGGCACCTCACCGACGGCAAATACACGATGGCCGTCGCCGGCACGCACGGCAAGACGACCACGTCGACCCTCGTCGCATGGCTCAATCGCGGGCTGACCGGCGGCGGCTCGGCCTTTCTGGGGGGCATCTCCAAGAATTTCGCCAGCAACCTCGTGCTCGGCGACGGGCCGCGTCTGGCGGTCGAGGCCGACGAGTTCGACCGTTCGTTCCTGCGTCTGTTCCCCGACGTGGCCGTCGTGACGTCGGCCGACGCCGACCACCTCGACATCTACGGCACCCACGAAGCGGTCAAAGAGGCCTTTTCGCAATTCGTCGGGCAGATCCGGCGCGGGGGCGCGCTGGTGCTCAAACTGGGCGTCGACATTCGGGTCGACAACCCCGATATCGCGGTCTACCGCTACTCCTACGACGAGCCGTGCGACTTCTACGCCCGCAACGTGCGGTTGCAGGAGGGGGGCTACTACCGCTACGACCTCGTGACGCCCGACGGGGTAATCGAAGACTGCACGCTGGGGATTCCGGGCTGGATCAACATCGAAAATTCGGTCGCCGCCGTTGCCGCCGTCTGGTGCGCCGCGAAACACGAGGGCGCGCCGCTCGACGCAGCCAAACTGCGCGAAGCACTGGCATCGTTCGCGGGCGTGAAACGGCGGTTCGAGTTCTACGTGAACACCCCGACGCAGGTCTACATGGACGACTACGCGCATCATCCGCGCGAACTGGCGGCGACGCTCGCGTCGGTACGCAAGATGTTTCCCGGACGGCGCATCACCGCGCTTTTCCAACCGCATCTGTACACCCGCACGCGCGACCTCTATCCCGAATTCGCCGAAGCCCTGTCGCTGGCCGACGAAGTGGTGCTGCTGCCCATCTACCCGGCACGCGAGGAGCCTATCGCGGGCATCGCGTCGGAAATCATCGCCGAACGCATCGCGGTGCCCTGCCGCATCGTGCCGCGCGAACGGCTGGTCGAAACGGTCGCCGCGATGCCGACGGACGTCGTAATCAGTTTCGGCGCAGGCAATATCGACGCCTGCTGCGAAGCGCTGGCAGAACAGTTGCAACGGAAGTAGCACGATGCGGCCCGCCCTCAAATATACGCTGTCGGCACTCCTTTGGGGAGGGGTGGCGGCGTATATTTACTGGGCGGCAACGGCGTCGCAGGCCGACCGCAGCACGCGCACGGTCGAACGGGTGGAAATCGACGTCGTCGACAGCACTTCGCAAGGACACTTGGTCACTTCGGCCGAAGTGCGCAAATGGCTGGCGGCCGAACGCATCGAACCGGTCGGAAAAACGACGCAGGAGGTCGATTTGGCGGCTATCGAGCGGCTGATCGCCCGCAACGGATTCGTCGAACGGGCGGCGGCCTACGTCACGCGGAGCGGCGAACTGCACATCGACATCCGGCAGCGCAAACCGCTGCTGCGGCTGCTCACGGAGGGCGAAAACGCCTACGTGACCGCTTCGGGGTTCGTTTTCGCGGCACCGCGCGCCTCGTCGCTCTACGTTCCGGTCGTGACGGGGAGCTACCGGCCGCCGTTCCCGAAGGGCTACACGGGCGACGTATGGGCCTGCATGGAGACCGAGACCCGACGCATCGCAACGGAAATCGAAGCGCTGGAAGCGGAAAAACTGCCCGTCCACCGCGAGGAACGCGACGACTACGACAACTGGAACCAATCCCGCCGCCGCACGGTGAAGTGGTGGTGGAAGTATCTGGAAGACGATGCGGAGTATGCCGCGCGCCTCGACCGGATGCGCGCCGACAAGCAACGCCTGCGCCGCGAATACCGCTATCGGGCGCGAATCCGGCAACAACGGCTCGACTGCATCGAAGCCCGGCAGGAGGAGAAACGACACGAACAAAAAAAATTGGCGAAAAACTACGAAGATTTCCTGAAACTCCTTACCTTTGTGAAGTCGGTCGAGGCCGACGATTTTTGGAGTGCCGAAATCGTGCAGATCGTCGCCCGCACCTCCCCCAGCGGAGCGCTGGAAATCGACCTGATTCCCCGCAGCGGCGGACATCGCATCCGGTTCGGCCGGTTGGAGCGGACGGAGGAGAAACTCGACAAGTCGTTGCGATTCTATCGCAAGGGACTTTCGCGTATCGGGTGGGAGCAGTGCCGTGTGGTCGACGTCCGCTACCGAGATCAGGTGGTGTGCCGGTGACGGCCGCACACGGTGTCGCCCCGCATGAGGAGACACAACATGCACGAGGGGCATAAGAGGGTACAAGGATATAAAGAGGGTAAAAAAGTAAAAAGCAATTGAATAAGAATCCGTTGCGGACGGATACACCATACCAAGCTATCGTGGAAAGAAAGAACTATGTAATCGCCGTCGATCTGGGTTCGACCAACGTTACGGCGGCCGTCGCCGAGAAACTGGACGACGGCTCGCTCGATATCGTCCATGTCGTCCGTAAACCGGCCGAGGGGGTCAATGCCGGTCAGATCGAAAACAGCGAACTGGCAGGCAATGCCATCCATGCCGCCGTCGAGGAGATCGAAACCGCGTTGGGCTGCCGCATCACGGAGGTCTACGCCGGCATTTCGGGCGATTTCGTCCGCTGCGCCTGCTACACCGACCACGTCTACATCGGCAATCCGCACGACGGCGTGAGCCAAGCCGACGTCGATTCGCTCTACTCGCGCATGCGCAACGTGCAGGCTCCCGAAGGCGAAACCATCATGGAACGCATCGCCCAGAACTGGATCGTCGACGGCAACCGCGAAGTGCGGAATCCGGTCGGTTCGTTCGGCAAGACGCTTTCGGCGACGTTCAACTTCATCCTCTGCGACACGACCCCCCTGCAACGGTTGGAGATGGTCTTCAAACGGCACGGAATCACCATCAAGGGGATTTTTCCGTCGGTGCTGGCCACGCCCGAAGCGGTGCTTTCGCCCGACGAAAAGGCCGACGGCGTGGCGGTCGTCGACATCGGCGGCGGCGTGACCGACGTCACGGTCTACTACCGCAACGTCGTGCGCTACGTGGCCTCGATCCCGATGGGGGCGGCGGCCATCAACCACGACATCCGCACGCTGGGCGTTCCCGAAAAGTACGTCGAGCTGCTCAAACTCGAAAAAGGCTCCGCCGTCGCGGAACTCGCCCCCGATACGCTCGTGAAGGTGCCGGGCCGCATCCCGCGCGAGGAGAAACAGATTCTGAAACGCAATCTGGCCACCGTCATCGAAGCCCGCGCGACCGACATCGCCGAATACGTGATGCAGGAACTCAACGATTCGCACTATCTGGCGAAATTGAGTTACGGCATCGTGCTGACCGGCGCTTCGGCCGTGTTGAAAGACCTCGACACGCTGTTCAACCGCATCTCGAAGATGGAGGTGCGCATTGCGGCACCCGACACGGGGCTTACGGAGGCTTCGCTGGAACTGGTCGACCATCCGGCCTATGCGACGATTACGGGTCTGCTGTTGCTCGGGGCCGAACAGGGCACATCGAGCCTGATTATCGAGAATCCGCCCGTGCGGAGGGTTCCCGAACCGGAAATTCCGGCCGAAGAACCGCCCGTCGCGGAACCGAAACGACCCGCTGCGCCTGCACCGGCCGCACCTCGTCCCCGAACGACGGCTCCGCAGAGCGCCCGCACTCCCGCCGCAGCTCCTCAACC
>JAMPDE010000018.1 GCA_023665825.1 Alistipes senegalensis
TCATCGTCGCGGCGTTTGATTAGTGGATATTGAGGTGTGTGTGCTCGTCGGTTCCTCTTTCGATGACATACGGCAGTCCGGTATGAGTGTCCGGTTGGTTGTGGCGGTAAAAGCGTAGGTGTTTCCCGTGGCCACAATACGGCGCGGCGAAACGTTTTCGGGATTGTTCCACCATGTTATAACCGGCAATCCCATCTTTCCCGATATGGAACATCGGCTTCCGGGAGTCACAATGAAAGCCTGTTTAGCGTAATCGGTGTCGTACGGCTTGTCGCTGACGAGAAGCACCTCGTCGAGTTCGGTATAGATGTACACCCATTCACGGTCGAAACGCGTATAGAGCGTATCTGTTCTGAATGTCATCGGATGGCGATAAGGGTTGGCATCCGATACTTTTTTCGTCAGTGCTTTGTCGGCATACCAGCCTTTGAATGCGAAGCCGTCGTCGGGTACGGCTTTCATCTGCGGCCCGTCATCAAGCGAAAGCATCCGTTCGTAACCGTTCGATGCGTCTGTATGCGATACGTGTTTTACGGCCGAAATATCTTCAAGATGACCGCCTTTTTGTTCCCGGCCGTTCCAATAGGTATAGACCGTCAGATGGTTGTAGAAATCATGCGTGAATCGTTTGGTATAAGAGTAGCCGTTTCCGTTGGAGAGCGATACGTCGTAGATCAGTCGACTATTGGCGGCGGTAAACACTTGCGGGTCATAACATACATTGGATGTATAAATGCCTTCGGGTTTGGTCAGCGAGAGCGAAAGTTCGGGATCGAGTGTCTTTTCATCGACACGGAAAGCGTACTGCTGGCCCTGTATGAACCGTATGTCGCCCGTCATGTTTCCGGCTATCTCCGGTTTGTCGACCTTTATGGTCAAACTATTGGCGGATCCTCTGTATCGGCAGTACTCTTTCTGGATCGTACCGAAGTCGGCATCGGGCAGGTCGTCGGAGATCTTCACCTCAAAAGAATGCACGCGCGTATCGACTTCGTTTTCGCCGACGATACGGATGTCGAGCGTCTGCACCGTGTTGCGTCGCACGTCGAAGTTCGAGGTGTTGTTCTCGCCCAAGTAGACGTCGAACGTCAGTTGCTTTCCGTCGCGCAGCGCCTTGATGCGCACGAAAGTCGCACCTTTCGGAGCGTTCTCCGCATATTTCTGCTGCTGGGTCGTAATGGACGGGACGTCGCCCTGACAGTTCTCCAGCAGGTAGAACGCGCGAGTCGCCGTGCGGCTTTCCGACGCTTCGATTTCCGTGGAAGCGATATTGATGAATCGGTCGGCTGTCTGTTTCTCCTCGAATAGCTTTGTCGTGGCGGCGGCATTCATGATTTGCACGGATTGCAATGCTAATGTCGTAACGACGTATTTCCCGAAAGAAATGTTGCAGACGATTTTCGCAACGGTACGCCGCACGGTAATGACAGGAGCTTGCATCCTGTCTTCGACCGTGAGCGTCGTATGCCCCGACATCGGCAACAGGGTATATTGACTTACCAAAGGAAGCTGAACGGCAAGCAGCTGTTCGCGGGTCATCTCGCCCATATCCCGATGGACGTTCGCCACGGCATAGGCTTCGTACTGACCCGGCAGCACAGAGCACTCCACCGCGCCGCTCTCGACGTAGAAGTGCCGCGTAGGCAGCACCCCGCGCGGGTCGTAGAGGAAGAGGTTGACATCGCGCACGGTCTGCTCGTCCGTAGCGCGGGTAACGTACTGCACGCCCTCCTCCTGCACCTGCAAGGTAAAGCGAACCTTGTCCTTGCAGGATGGGCAGTCCACCGCCTCGTCCTTGATGCAGCTGCTCATCATTGCGAGCAACGGTAAAATAAACAATAAGATTCTTTTCATAAGACTGTATTTGAATTGTTTTACTCTTTCACGCATCGCACGGGCAGGGCCTTGTCGCGGGTGTATCGCGCCTGCGATTCGATACCCGAAGCGGAGATTTTCAGTGCTGCCGCGTTATGCTTGTAGTAGGTCAGCCCGTTGTAATAAGCCGGTGCGTTCGTCCAAAGCAGCGATGCCCGGTCGGAATTGCTGTGCATTCCGCTCATCAGGTACCCGCCGCGCGGATAACAGGCTTTCCCTGCCGCACTTACCCACACCATGTAATAGCCGTCGTACGTGCTGGATATGCCGTACGGTGCTCGGTCGAATCCCATGTGGTCGGGCACTTTCCAGCCCACCGGACAGGGGTCGTAGATGGATTTGGAACTCTCGCCCGACCAGCGTGTCGCCGAGCTTTGATTACCCCACAAATTCGGATTCTGCGTCGCCAGCCAATCGTTCGTATCGTCTTCCCGATCGTCTTCCAAGAGGACATGATTCATGTATGCCCACGGATGTGCGACGGCATAGTCGACGGTCATTTCGCCGTATCCCATCGTCGGGTCGGTCAGGTCGTAGCCGTAGTCGGGATGATAGCGCAGCGAAGACGGCGCCGCAGAGAACGGGTCTTTGCGGCCCCATTGATAGTACATGCCGGGGTCGCCCTCGGCGGCCGCGCCCAGATTGCGATCCATAAATATGTTGCCGTTGGAATAGGTCTGCCGGCTTTTCGCAGGGTCATAGCTCGTTACCCAGATATGCCACGACCAGATGCAGTTGTCTTGGGCATCGAACAATCCGATCAGCGCATTGCCTTCGTCCGTACCGGTTTTGAAACAGATCCACCCGCCGGATGCGGCGACCTCGCGGATGACCGCGCCGCGCCGGAACTCCTGCTCGAAGCTGCTTTCCCAGATGACTTCGGCCCGTACGCCTTTCAGCGGTTTCGGGATTATGCCCGTCGTTCCCCGACCGTTGCCCATCACAGTGGCGGCGAAATGATAGTTCGCGCCCGATTCGGAGACGATGTAGCAGTTCGCTGTGCCGCCGGTCGACAGATTGGTCGAGGGACGGTAGACCGGAATAAATGTCCTGTCCTCCGTCGCCGTAAACGTATAGGGATTGTCGTGCGAAATGAGTTTGCGCAATGCCGTATCGCGGCTGTCGTACCACCCCTCGAACAGGTAGGGATTTTCGATTTCGGTGAGTTCGCATTCGCTGCCGTACGGAACGACGAAAACACCCATATCGACCTCTTCGCAACCCTTGTCGCAAACGAGTTTGGTGCTGAACGGATCGGCTTCGATAACGACGGATTCGCGGGCCTGCTCGAATGCGGCGTAAACCTCCGACGAGGCAGCCGACGGGCGAAACGAATAGTCGGCATCACCGGACAGCAGCTGCGTAAGGCTACTGTCGGCATACCATCCGGCAAATCGGTATCCGTCATCGGGTACAGCCATCAGGGTGCACCCCGTATCGTAGCAGAACGCCCGCACTCCGCCCTTGTCGGAGAGCGGTTCGGAGGCCAGCGCTCCGGTCGCTCGTATCGTTCCTTTGCCGCTCGCGCAGCAGGCCTGAATCTCGTTGGCGAAGCGGTGCGAGAACCGGCGGGACTGCTCGAAACCGTAATCGTCCCGAATCCGAAACTCGTACTCCAACGACGAATTGTCCGCCGTTACGACGACGGGAGCATACTCGAATGCGATGTGATTCTTACCCCGATTGTCGAAGAGCTGCGAACAGAAATAGGTATCGGCATGCCACCGGTCGAACGTAATGCAGTTGCCGTCGCCCGATGTAGCCTCAATTTCGTACTCGAAGCCGAGCCCTGCGCCGTTGCCCGCGACATCGACCGTTACGTCGTACTCGCCCGGCAGGCACCAGCCGTTCAGGGCATGTTGCTCGAACGTGTCCGCGATGGCGAGCGTATAGCTGTTCACACGGGTATCGACCTCCGTATCGTTACAGACGATGATATTCATCGTGTGGAACGTATTGCGGCGCAAGTTGAAATCCGACGTGTTGTTCTCGCCGAGATAAACCTTGTAGTCGAGGATGCGGTCGCCGCGCGTGGCCCGAATCAACAGGTAGGTGGCGTATCGGGGTGCATGGGCACTGTCTTTCTGCCGCTGGTCGGTAATCGACGGCACCGTGCCCTGCCGGTTTTCGGGGAGGTAGAACGTGGCTTCATAACCCGAAGCGTCAGTAATCGGAATATTCGTGTAGCAGGCCGAGCAATAATCGGCCGAAGCCGATGACGGAGAGCTTTCATCGAAAAGTGCCGTTCGGCGCGGCACGTTGTAACAGCAGACCGATTGCAGACGGATGTCGCCCGCTGCCGAACCAACGGAGATGCGGCACACGACTTTGGCGACTTGTCGCGTTACTTCGATGGCCGGAAGCGTAACCGTGCCGGCCGACGGTTCGATGCGGACGGTCGTCGCAGCCGCCATCGGCAGGTCGGAACGATTCTCTGCGAACGGGACTTCATAAGCGAGTAACGACGATTCCGAGAGGTCGCCCATATCGGCATGGACATTCGCTACGGCATAGAGTGCGTATTCGCCCGCCGGACACTGGAAACACAGACGGGAAGCCGTGCCGTAGAGATGGACGCACGTCGGATGGCTTTTCCCGAAAAGAAAGAGGTTGACGTCCGCGATACGGTTTTCATCTGTCGCACGGGTAATGCTTTCCGCAACTTCGGGCAAAACCTGCAATTCGACTCGCACCGAATCGGGCGCAGGAGGCCGCTCTTCCAACTGGACTTTCGTACAGGAACAAAGCCCGAAAGCGAGGGCGGCCAGTAAAAGGATGAGGAAATGTTTCATAATCGTGATTGCTGAATGAATAATAATCCGACTGCCGCCGGATGAACGAACGGCAGCCGGATGACAAGCGTTTAGGCCCCCAGTTCGACGGTCTGCGTGATGGGCGATTCCCAGTCGGCGGCTGTTACCGAAATCGAACAATCCAACCCTATCAGACCGGTGATAGTGGCCGCAATACGGTAATAACCGTTGCGAAGCAGTTGTCCGGCATCCTTGCCTGCCAGTTCAATGGGATAGATCACTTCCGAACGGTCGTCCGTCGTCGCATCGTTTCCGTCGAGGTCGTAGGTGGCATGGATTTCCAGCAGCACACGGTCGCCTTCGGGTAACACGCCGTTTTCATAACAATAGAAAAGCGAGCGGTATTCGCACGATTGCATTGCGGGCACCTGCGTATGGGTGAAGTCCATCGCTCCGGTCGAAAGGTTCGCATTGTAGAACAGCCGCGTTTGCGAAGCGACACGGGAAAGCATTACGGAGTTGACGGTAATGGTGCCGCCGTATTTCTGTGCGAAGGTCGGGTCGACGGTCGTCCGAACCGCGACTTTCGCGACAGTGCGTGACAGACGGATAGGAACATCCGTTGTAGTGTTGACGGCTCCGATAGGAAGGGTATTCATGCCGGTCATCACGAAGCCGCCGGTGCGCTTGGCTGAAGTCGATATTTCGGCGAACGTCCCGTTGTAGTCGGCGATGGCTCGTTCGACCAGAGCGAGCAGCTCCGCCCGTGTCTGCACAGCCGGGACGTCGTAGTTGGCAACAGCATAGAATGCGCAGGCGGTGCCGGATGCCGACTTCGGGAGTGCGAACGTCGCTGACTTGGCGGTAAGTTCCTCCGCGGTGAAGCCGCGGCGGAGGATCAGCGTGCCGGCCTCGTCGAATGTGAAGACCGCAAGCGACGAGAGGGTTTTCTCCCACGCCTCGGCCGAGGCCGTCGCATCGAAGAATGCGCGGGTCGTCGGTTCTTCGTCGGTGAACGACACGGTTACTACCGCGCCTTTCGAGGTCGCGCGAATTTCGTTTTCTTCCTTGTTGCACGAGACGAGAAGTCCCAGGGCGACCGTAGCCGCCAAAAA
>JAMPDE010000019.1 GCA_023665825.1 Alistipes senegalensis
CGAGCCCCGTTCCGCCTGCCCGCCCCACACGTCCGGCCGCACAGCCCGTTCGGCCCGCCGCAAGCCGCATGCAGCCCTCCGACGACGAAGAGGATGCACCGCTGCCGCATCCGCAATCGTTCCGCCACGTTCCGCCGCACAAAACCGCCCCGCACGATCAACACGGCGACGCGCATGCCCCGTCCCCGAACGATCGCCGACCTCTACCGCGAACGGCTGGAACAGGAACAGCCTGCGCAACCGGCGCAGCCCGCCGAACCCGCCTATCCGCAGGCACAACCCGACGATACGCCCCGTTTCGTCCGTCCGCAGACGCCCGCAGGGGAACCGGAGACGATGATGCCGCCGATGCCGGAAGCGGAAGCAGCAGAATCGCGCATCTATCCGCCCCGCCCGCGCACGGAGCCGACCCCCGACCCGGAAGCGGACGAACGGGTCGACGCCCAAGCCAAACGGATGAAAAGCCGCATCTCGAAATTCTTCGGCAAGATCAACAACCAGTGGGACAAAGGTTCGTCGGCCGACCTGCCCGACGATACCGAGATTTGATTTAAGAAACGATAAACTATGACAGACGAATTGATGTCGGAGGTGAAAGTGACGCCCAACACGGGTTCCTACATTACCGTCATGGGCGTCGGCGGAGCCGGAGGCAATGCCGTGAACCACATGTGGGAGCTGGGGATTCACGGCGTAAACTTCATGGTCTGCAACACCGACCAGCAGGCACTCGACCAAAGCCCCGTGCCCACGAAAATCTGTCTGGGCAAAAAGGGGCTCGGCGCAGGCAACGTCCCCGAAAACGGACGCGCGGCCGCCGTCGAAACGCTGCCCGAAATCCGGGACCGGCTGGAAGAGACCGGCACGAAGATGATCTTCATCACGGCCGGAATGGGCGGCGGCACAGGTACGGGAGCCTCGCCGGTCATCGCGAAACTGGCCCGCGAAATGGGGCTGCTGACCGTCGCTATCGTCACGTCGCCGCTGGCCGTCGAGGGATTGATTCGTTACGACCAAGCCCTGCGCGGCATCGAGGAACTGCGCAAACACGTCGATGCCGTCCTCATCATCAACAACGACAGCATTCTGGAAATCTACGGCGACCTCTCGCTGGGCGATGCGTTCCGCAAGGCCGACGACATCTTGGCGTCGGCGGCCAAAGGCATCTCCGAAATCATCACGGTCAAGAGCGACTTGGTGAACGTCGACTTCGCCGATGTGTCGAACGTCATGCACAATCAGGGCCGCATCCACATGGCCGTCGCGACGGCCGACGGCGAAAACCGCGCGAAAAAGGCGGCCGAAGCGTCGCTGCATTCGCCGTTGCTCGACCACAACCAGATCGCAGGCGCGAAAAACATCCTGCTGCACATCTCCGTCGCAAAACCCAACGAGCTGAAAGCATCGGAGGTAACCTCGATTCTCGAATACATCCAGTCGCACGCCACCGTGAAAGACGGCAACGGCGTGATACACAACGCCAACATCATCTGGGGTACGAGCCAGAACCCGCAACTGGGCGACGCCATCCAGCTGATGATCGTGGCGACGGGTTTCGACGACGACCCGACCCAGTCCATCGTGCCGACGAACCGCAAAATCATCGCACCGGCCGAATCGGAGGCGGCACCTATCGTCGACGTACCCAATCCGCTGGAACCCAAGAAACAACGGCCCATCGTCCCGTTCCAGACGGAGCCCATCGTGCTGGGCGAAAAATCGACCCGCTACAAGGACATCAACCGCGTGAAATCCACGCCCGCCTACCAGACGCGCAACTCGAAATTCGTCGTCCAAGTGCCGGGTACCCAGAAGGAAAGCATGCAGGAAGCCCCTGACGAAGCCCCGAAGAAGTCGGCCGACGAATCGCGGCTTCCCTTTACGTCGAACTAATCCGCCGCAGTGTTGGAAGATACGACCCATTGGATTACCTGCCACGATTTTACGACCCACTTGGTCGTATTGTGCGTAGTATCGTTCGTCTTGCTTTGCGTTTCGGCTTTGGTTTCGGGTGCCGAAACCTCGTTTTTCTCCCTCACGCACAACGACGTACACCGGCTGAAACAGATGCAGACCAAAGCCGCCGACGCCGTATTGCGGCTGTTGGGCGACGTCGATTTGCTGTTAGCCACGATACTCGTTATCAACAATTTAGTAAACATCTGCATCGTCATCCTCACGGCAAGCATCATCGACACGCTGTTCACTTTCGCGCGCTTCGAGTTCCTGTTCAAGACGGTGCTCGTCACCTTTTTGCTGCTGCTTTTCGGCGAAATCCTGCCCAAAGTCTTCGCCCAGACCGCTCCGCTCCGCTTCGCCTCGTTCGTCGCACGCCCGCTGCTGCTGTTCCGCAGCATCTGCTATCCGCTCTCCTACATCTTGGTGCGCACCAGCAGCCGCATCAGCGAAAAGGCGGTGCACAAAAGCGAAATTTCGCTCGACGAACTGGCCGATGCGGTCGACATGACGCGCAACGCCTCGCCCGAAGAACGGGTGATGCTCTCGGGAATCGTCAACTTCGTGAACACCGAAGTGCAGGAGATCATGAAACCGCGCGTCGACATCACGGCCCTCGAACTGACCGACGGGTACGAAACCGTCAAGCGCACGATCATCGAATCGGGCTTCTCGCGCATCCCGGTCTACGAGGAGGACATCGACAACATTCGCGGCACGCTCTACGTCAAAGACCTGATGCCCTACATCACGCACGGCGACGAATTCGGCTGGCAGAAACTCGTCCGCAAGCCCTATTTCGTGCCGGAACACAAGAAAATCAACGACCTGCTGGCCGATTTCCAATCGAACAAGGTGCACATGGCCATCGTAGTCGACGAGTACGGTTCGACGCTGGGATTGGTTTCGCTCGAAGACATCATCGAGGAGATCGTGGGTGAAATTTCGGACGAGAGCGACAACGACGAAAAACTCTACACGCGGCTCAACGCCAAATGCTATCTGTTCGAGGGCAAAACCCACATCGGCGACTTCGAGCGGATTCTGACGCTCGACGAAGATACGTTTTCGGACGTGCGCGGCGAAGCCGAAACGCTCGCGGGCATGATGCTCGAACTGAAACGCGATTTTCCGCGCAAGGGCGACACCTTCTCCTCGCACGGCATCCGGTTCACGGTCGAGGAGATGGAGGGGCACCGCATCGACAAAATCCGCATCAATCTGCCATGAAACGGCTGATCGTCGAGCCGCCGCTCGCGTTCGAGGAGGCCGCCGAGTGGGCGACTGACGCCGAATTGGCCGCCGCTCGCGGGTTCGCTCCCGCACGCGGACGCGAATATCTGGCTTGGCGGGCCATCGTCCGGCGTGAAATCGGCCGCGACGCCGTCATCGCCTACAACTCCGCCGGAGCCCCCATGCTGACGAATTATCCGTTGCACCTTTCGGTCTCGCATTGTCGGGGACGGGCCGGTCGGTCGGGACGGGCCGACGATTGCCGGCAGCAGGCCGACGGTTCAGAACGAATCAGCAGTCTGGGGCGGATTGCCGTCGCTATTTCGGACGCTCCCTGCGCGGTCGACATCGAGCCTGTCACCCGCGATTTTCAGCGCGCAATGCCCCGTTACCTTTCCCCCTCCGAACATCAGCTCTCCGTCCATCCGCTTTTCCCCGCCATCGCTTGGTGCGCCAAAGAAACCCTGTTCAAATACGCCGGAAGTGCAGCCGACGGTCTTGCAACAAGCCGAAACGATGCTGCCCCCGCCGACGGCCGGACGCTCGACTTGCTACGCGATTTGCACATCGATAGCGTGCAGTTCCCCGACGGCACTCCTTGCGGCACGCTTTCCGCCCGCATTCGGAACCAAGAACCCGTTGTTTTGCACTTTTACGAACACGAGGGATTCGCGGTCGTCTCCTTGTTCGAGTAAATCCGGCACATGACAGCCGCAACGAATCGAGTTCGTTTTATGTTCATTTTCATGCGTCGTTTCTCGTCTCGGCATAGCCCGTGCAAGCACGGCTCTGTGCTCGCCTTATCGAAAACGTTCATTTATATGCACCTTTTCTCGCCTCGGCATAGCCAGAACAAGTTCGGCTCTGCCCTCGGCTTATCGAAAAGGTTCGATTATTTTGTTTTTTTCGGAATTATGCGTATATTTGCAACCTCCGACGGAGCGTTTTCCGCTTCTCTCTGCTTATTACGTGCGTTTTTTTGCCGTTTTAGTCAGATAGAGGTGATAAAAACGTAAAAATTCAGGGTCTGATGGCCGAGCGGTTAGGCAAAGGTCTGCAAAACCTTGTACAGCGGTTCGATTCCGCTTCAGACCTCGACGAAACAGCCTTGCAGATGCCTGCAAGGCTGTTTTATTTTTATTTTGTACGGTATTTGTACGGCAAGCGTCGTAGGACGATTATTTTCATGCTCACAAATCTATTTAAGCATTTTGTGCATCCGGTCTATACAGTGTCGTTTCTGTTCCATATTCGGGTGAACGTACAGGTTTAGCGTCGTGCTGATATTCGAGTGTCCCAATAATACGCTGACGGTTTTGTAATCGCAACGGCTTTCGATGCACCGGGTGGCGAAGCTGTGGCGCAGGCCGTGAAATTTCAACTTCGGGATATTTAGCTCACGCATCAGGCGACTATAATAGTTGCGATAGGTACGAGGTTCTGTCGGTGTCGAATCATTGGTCAGTACGAAATAATCAGCATTAACGATCCGTTTCAAAGGCTTGACCATTTTCAGTAAATCCTTCGACATGGGAATCTCCCGAATCGAGTTCTTTGATTTCGGCGTGTCGATGATCAACTCGGTATGTTTTGCCCGCTCCTCTACGAGATAGATTCGTTGAATCGTCTTGCTGATTTTGATTACGCCGTTTTCCACGTCCATATCGTCCCAAGTCAGCGCACAGACCTCCCCAATACGCATACCCGCACAAAGACAGATATAAATACCCAAGTTGCGGAATGTAAAATGTGTAGTAATGTAATCCATGATTTTGCGCTGGTTGCTTTTGCTCAATACTTCGATCGTCTGCCGTTCCCGTTCGGTCGGAAACTTGATGTCGATTTGCCGATATTCGCACATTCCGTTCTTTACGCCGAATTTCAAAATCATCTTCAGAACGATCAGTATGTCTTTGATGGTCTTGTGGCTCAGGCCCTCTTCTAATTTGGTGAATACGAATTGCTGTACGCTCTCCTCCACGATATCGTCTATGTTGCCGAAAGCGGGAAGCAAATGGTTTACGATCAAAAGCGAATAAGCCGCAAACGTCGATTTCTTGACATACTGCTTTTTGTCTGCCTGCCACAATTTGGCGATTTCTTCGAAAGTTTTGTAGTTTTTCATGTCGTTTGAATTTATGTTATACGAGGCTCAATGATAACAACAAATTCAGAGAATGACTGCAATTCAGCGTTTTTCGGTAACCAGCACAAATACTATGTAGCGCTGAAATCTTTAATGTTCCCCATT
>JAMPDE010000001.1:0-46023 GCA_023665825.1 Alistipes senegalensis
GGACTGAATTTGTCCCTGTAAAGGACGAAAACGGTCAAACATTGCAAAATAGGGCATATGCGATGATAGTTACACAATAAAAATTAGAGTAAATTTATATGAAGCCACATTGCAATTTCTGCAATGTGGCTTTTTGTTTTCGTAGAAAAATTAGAGAATAGCTACCATTACTACGAAATGCCAAAAGAGTTGACAATGAAATATCAATCTCAATTTTTGCAAAGAAAGCTTTAAATAATTGCAGAGTTATCATAGATTTTTTATCTTTGGAAGTCAAGTTTAATAACATGAAGAGAATCTCAAAAGTAGAAATCAAAAACTTTCGATCTATTAAAACTGAAGTCATAGGTAATTTATCTGAATTGAACGTATTTTCTGGCTGTAACGATGTTGGAAAATCCAATGTTCTGCGTGCATTGGATATGTTCTTCAACAAGAAAAACATTGATTTCTACGAAGAATTTAATATTGAACGAAAGGCAGAAATAAAACAATTACACCAACAACAAATTATAAGCATAAAAGTGTATTTTATCAATGACACTTATAGGAATTTGCCAGCAAATTTTTTCGTAAAGAGGACTTGGGATAAAAGCGGTGAAATGTCTTCTCAATCTGATGATACAGAAACATGGAGAAAAAAGCAGAACGGGGTATCTTCGACTCAGGTCAGAACCGCACTTTCAATGTATCTTAATAAATTTCGATTCAAATATATTCCTGCCATTAAAGAAAATTCATGCTTTAATACTCTTTTGGTTGAATTATATAATGCTATTGTAGACAATAAAGCAGGAACTGCTGCAGAATTTGAAGGAACATTGTCAGACTTTAATAGCAAACTAGCTGAGTTATCGCAGGAACTATCAGATTTTTTCTTAAAAACAGCAGGAATTCGTTCTACTGTTGCAATTCCTACAACAGCTGGAGATTTGGCTAAAAGATTGGCTGTTTCCACCTATGCAGATGCAAATGGAGAAGATAAAATCCCATTGTTTAATCGAGGTGACGGTATAAGAATGCATTACATTCCAGCTATTCTTAATTTTATTTCTGATTTAGAAAATAATAAATGGCATATATGGGCTATTGATGAACCTGAGACTTCGTGTGAATATTCCAAGTCAGCGGTATTAGCTAATGATTTTGTCGGGAAATATGCTATGAACAATCAAATATTCATCGCATCTCATTCTTTTCATTTTATTTCATTGACGGGCGATAATGTAAGTAGATATCGAGTGTTTAGGAAAGATAATAAATCTCATATTCGTCTTATCAATACTGAATTGTTTGAGCAGGAAGAGCTAAAATCCGAACTGGGTATATTATCGTTACTGCATGGACTGCAAGAAGTATATGATAACTATCAAAGGGAAAGAGAACTTATTTCCGCAAACATAGATATCATCAAGCATGCGGAAAAACCATTACTTTTATTTGAAGGCGAATCGGATCGGATATTATTTCAAAAAGCATTTGGAAAATTATATCCTAATGAGCGACACAACTTTATTTATTCAGAACCAGCAGAACAAAAGAAAGGTGGTGCAGTAGTAGGAGAAGGAGCTAACGCATTGGCTGGATTTCTTTATTCCCATATTCCTAAAATTGGGGATGCGCTAAATGGTAAAAAGATTATAGCTATTTTCGATAATGATAAAGAAGGTGTAGAGCAATACAACAAAATAGCAAAAGATTATGAAAAATCATATCAACTGATTGAAATAGATGGCATTTCAATTTTGAAGCACAAAAAATACAACGTATATGTTACAAAATTAATAGCCCCTAATTTTAGAAGCCGTTGGATTCATGAGCAGGCAAAATATTGCTATTTATCGGTTGAACTATTATTACAAGATAATTATATTCCAGAAATTAATAGAGATTATATTCCTGATACAACTCCATCTAAATATAGTTTTAAGGCAGGCAATAAGGTAAACTTTGCGAATAGCGTCAGTGATAATACCGATTTTTCTGGTTTTCGGGGAACAATAGATTTGCTGATGAGTATCAAAAATGAAGAATAAGACAGCTTATAATATCTTTGCGTTGTTCTGAATGTTTTTACATTGACTTTGGTACATTAAAGTATATAATTGGGATACGAAAAACATAACAACGGGCCGTCGTGTATGATGCACGACGACCCGTTTCCTCATTTATCCGTTCGTAGTTCGGGCTACTTCTCGATATTCGGAAGTTCCAGTCCGTAACCTTTTTTGCGGTCGAATGCTTTCAGATAAATCGCGAGCAGGAATGCCGCAACACCGAAACCGGCGAAAATAACCAACGGCACAGTATAATTGTACGGAATAAAGAACGTTTCAGGCAATTCGCCACCAGTCGATTTCGCTTCCTCGACAATCGCTTTCGCCGCAACGACTGCTGGATTAGCCGCGTTCGACGAATCGAGCACGCTACCTATCAACAGCGGCACCAAGCAAAGGCCGATGTTCTGCACCCAGAAAATTAAGCAATAGGCACTTCCGAGCACTCGTTCTTCGATGATTTTCGGCACACTGGGCCATAAGGCCGCCGGAACTAACGCGAACGAAATCCCCAATACGACAATCGTTACATAAGCAATCAATTTGCTGCCCGTCGCCGGTACGACGAATGCAAAGACGAGATGGCAGGCGATCAACAGTAATGCTCCCCAAATCAACATCGAAGCACCTTTGCCTTTGCGGTCGAGATAAGAGCCGAGAAAGGGAGTAATAACCGCGGCCCCGATAGGGAACCAGCGAAAAATATCCGATGCGACTTTGGCCGAAATGCCATGCAGGTTGCACTGTAACATCTCCGCGCCATAGGCTTGGAAAGGGAAAATCGCCGAATAATAAAGTACGCACAACAGAGCGACCACCCAGAAAATATGGCTGGAAAAAATCAATCCGATATCCTTGATTTTGAATTGTTCGTCGGCATCTGCCTCACCTTTTTCCGTTCGATTTTGCCCGTCCAGTTTCTTGTCCATGACGCAGAAAACCACGAAGAAAATAAGACCTATGAACAGCAACACCGTACAGAAAGCGACGGGAGCCGTGACCGACCCCATTTTCGCGGCGATCAACGGCGAAAGCGAGAAAATCGCGAATACGCCCACCCGCGCAATCGCCATTTCGATGCCCATAGCCAATGCCATTTCCTTGCCTTTGAACCACTTGGCTATCGTCTTGGAAACGGTCGTGCCGGCCATTTCGCAGCCGCAACCGAAAATCATGAAGCCCAACGACGCCATTTTCGCGCTGGCAGGCAAAGCCACCCACCACGAATCGAGCCATGCGGCGAATGCCGTTCCGGCGAAGGCTTCGCTGATGCCGTAAAGTTTGATGCAGGCACCGGCCAACATCAACGACGCCGAAAGGGTACCCGTAAACCGGATGCCCATTTTGTCGAGAATGATGCCTGCGACAATCAGAAAACCACAGACATTCAGACTGTATTCAGCAGCCCGATAGGTACCGTAAGCCGTCGAACTCCAACCGAGTGCGGGTTCCAACAGGCTTTTAATCGGAGCCATGACGTCCACGAACATGTATCCGAAAAACATCATCAAGGCAATCAGGATAAGTGCCGACCACCGGACGAAGATCGAATCGTTGATTTTGCGTTGGATTGTTTCTACCATAATTATCGTTTTGTTTGGAATTAGTTATCGGCAGGTGCATACTGTTTCAGCAGGTCGTAGGCAGCCGTAATGCCCAGTTCGCCCGCTTTCGAGAGGTCGAGGCATCCCTTGCGTGTATCTTTCATGAAAATCTGCACGACGCCGCGATTGTAGAACGCTTCGGCGAACGCAGGATCGAGTTCGATGGCTTTCGTGTAATCCTCGAACGCTTCGGGCAGATTCCCCGACAAAGCCTGCAAATTGGCGCGATTGTAATACAGATGTGCAAAATCGGGGAACAGTTTCGCAGCCTTGTTCAGGTCGGCAATCGCTTCGTCGTAGCTGTACGAACGTTTCGAGTTGTTCTGCAAGCGATTGGCAGGGTCGGAATCGATCGTGATTCGCTGATAGGAGTTGTCGATCGACGAGATGAAGTCGATCATCTCTGCCCGCGTCGTCGAACGGTTCATATAGAGGAACGGATTCGACGGATTCCGTTCGATAGCCGCCGTCAGCGTATTCACCGAATTGGTGTATTGCTTGATGAGCGACTGCGTGATGCCACGCAGGAAAAGAATCGTCCACGAATCGTCCGTTTTCATCGTTTCCGCATACTCACGGTCAAGCAGCAGCAACGAATCGGCGTCGATGTCGCACTCCCGCGAAGAAAGCACCATCCGGCCGTTTCCGATGCGGCGTTTGAAATCCTCGACCCGTTGCAGATGATAATGGACAACGGTCGGCACCGTATCGGGACGCATCAACGTGAATTTGAATAGCGGCAACAACCGTATTTCCTCCCGTCCGGTATTGCGGCCTGCGATGCGCTCGAAACCGCCGCCTGCCAACTTGCTGTCGAACGACAACAGCCGGTCGAAATGTTGGGTCGTATCGGCGTAAATGGAGTAGGTGCTGTCATTCAGCCGTTTGCGATATTCGGCGATTTTCCGTTGCGCCGTGTCGCGGTCTTGCTTCGCACCTTTGGGGTCGCGCAGAAATTCGCGCAACCGGCCGCGATAAATATAGGCATTGGCGAAATCGGGGTATAGTTCGATGGCCGACGTGTAGTCCTTGACCGCCTTTTCGAGGTCACCCAACTGCGCATGGACGCCCGCCCGGTTGTAATAGACCAGCACGTTGTTCGGCGAATAGAACGCCACCTTGTCGTAATCGTCCAACGCACGGTTGTAGTCGCCGATTTGCGCCCGGAGCATCGCCCGATTGAAGTACGTCAGCGAGTTGGTCGAATCGAGCCGGATTACCTTGTCGAAGTCGGCCAGCGCCTGCATCGGCCGGTTCGTATCGGAATAGACCAGTGCCCGATTGAAATAGGAGAGCAGATAGGTCGAATCGCAACGGATAGCCATGTCGAAATCGGCTTCGGCATCGGTGTACCGCTTCTGCTGCATGTAGAGCCCGCCGCGACGGTTGTACCCGTTGGGGTCTTCGCGATTCGTGCGGATAGCCCTGTTGAAATTGTCGTAGGCCCGCACCGTGTCTTTCAGGTGGAGATAACTCAATCCGCGACAGATGAACGCATCGGCTACTTTGTTCTCCTGCCGGATGAACTGGTCGAAATCCTTGATAGCCAACTCGAACTGTTGATTCAGCAGCCGTGTAACGCCGCGACTGTAATAAGGGCCGGGCAGGTCGGGCCGCAGTTCGATAGCCTCTTTGAAATCCTGCAAGGCATCGTCGTAATTACCCAACCGCGAGCGGGTAATAGCACGATAGGTGTAAGCCTGCGTATAAACCGGATTGTAGCGGATGGCGGTCGTAAAATCGGCTTCCGCACCGATTAGGTCGTCGAGGTTGTATTTGGCGATGCCGCGCAGGAAATAGCCCTCGTAGGCATCTTCCTCGACCCGAAGCAGGGTATTGAGCGTGCGGATAGCCTCTTGGTAGTGGTTGTTCATCATGCACGTGCGCCCCATCCAGAAGAAATACTCCCGATTGTACTGCGCCCGTGCCTGCACGATGCCTGCCAGCATCGAAAACAACAACAGCCCCCTATAAAAAAACTTCCGCATCGACTGAATAACGTATTTGCGCCCGCATTTATTATTCCTGCTCGTAGCCGAACTCCCGCAACTTGCGCGCATTGTTACGCCAATCGTCGCTCACCTTGACCAGCAATTGAAGAAAAACTTTCTTGCCGACGAATTTTTCGAGGTCTTCGCGAGCCGCCTGCCCCACCTTTTTGAGCATCGACCCACCGCGTCCGATAAGGATGCCTTTCTGCGAATCGCGCGCCACGTGGATAATCGCCACGATGCGGTCGATGGTCGGCTCCTCCTTGTAGCTTTCGATTGCGATTTCGCAGCAGTAGGGTATCTCCTTGTCGTAAAAACGGAGAATTTTTTCACGGATGATTTCCGATGCAAAAAAACGCATCGGTTTGTCGGTCAGCGTATCGTCGGCATAATACGAGGGTCCTTCGGGAAGCAGATCGAGAATCGTGCGGAATACACCCTCGACATTGAATTTCTCTTTGGCCGACACCGGCACGATACGCGCATCGGGCAGCTCCGCGTGCCATTTTTCGGTCAACGTTTCGAGGGCTTCGGGCGTCGTCAAGTCGATTTTGTTCACCACGACGATTGTCGGGATGCCGCTCCTGCGGATATTTTCAAGCACGACCGCCGAACGGTCGGTCTGCTCGACGGTATCCGTAACATACAGAATCACATCGGCATCGGACAATGCGCCGTGCACGAATTTCATCATCGACTCCTGCAGCTTGTAGGCCGGTTTCAAGATGCCGGGCGTATCCGAATAGACAATTTGGAAATCCTCGCCCGACACGACGCCCATGATGCGGTGTCGCGTGGTCTGCGCTTTGGCCGTGATAATCGACAACCGTTCGCCGACCAGCGCGTTCATCAGCGTCGATTTACCGACGTTCGGATTGCCGATGATATTTACAAAACCCGACTTGTGCATAATCGCATATTTAATGCGTTCAAAGATACAACTATTTCGAGAAATTTCCTATCTTTGCGCATGTTAGTATAACGCTAAAACCTTTGCCCATGAAGAAATAACGAAACCGCAATTTTCAATCGTATTCGATTCTCCGTGCCGCCACTGCACTAAAAGCACCGGCACAAACATATAAAAGCGCATCGGCTTTTCTTCTTGCGTGTGAAAATTGGACACTTTCATTGCAAATGAGGAATTAAAGTTGATGCTCGCGTTGTTTTACGACGCGGGCATTTCTTCTATCTTATTTGCAAGGTTGTCCAATACCTCACACGCGGATAAAAGAATTTGTCCGCGTTTTTTATGTTCATTCATTAACCCGAAATGTAAAAAACAAAAAATGAAAACATCTTATTTATTCATTACCGGTCTAATCGCCGTCATTTGCAGCAGTTGCGCATCCATTCATCCCGTAACGGACAATATCATCCAGCAAGTCGGAGGAAGCGAGCAGTTGACCAATTTCCAATACTATATTTCTCGCGACATCGTGCTGACGCGAGTTGAGCACGAGAAAGACGGAAATGTTACGGCGGGAGAAGCTAAAATCAACGAAACGATCAAAAAAGATAAGGTCAACATCAAAAAATCGACTCCGGGTGTTGTTCTCAACTCTTGGTATTACGACAATCTGAAATCTCACGTCCTTTACGTCGCATTCGAGGACGACGATAGTCAATTTTTACAATTCGCCCATGTTAAAAATGCGAACCCAAATGCGTACTATAGCTTGATGAATAGCATCCACCTTCAATCACAACAACGGATTATGTATGGAGATACCGAATATAGTTACTCTTTTCCCGAAAATTCCTCCATTTTGAAAAAAGTAGGAATAAAAAAGACAAAAAATCCTTACGGAGAAACACCGATACTATTGATAAAACTGAAAAAGAGCCAAAAAACAATCACAACAAAGCGAACTGCAAAAGGACGTAAAATCGGGCAATGATTTCCGATTCTCAAAATAATAATCGGCACGAAAGTATTGTTACTTCGTGCCGATTGTTTTCAAATGAATAAAATCTATCTCCGCATCATGCCGCCCGGCATCTTGGGCATCCGCAAATTGCCGCCCGCAACGGCTTTCATCATCTTGCGCGTATCCTCGAACTGTTTCATCAGCCGATTGACTTCGGCCATCGTGCGGCCGCTGCCTTTGGCGATGCGTTCGCGACGCTTGCCGTTGATGATTTCGGGATGCTCGCGCTCGGCAGGCGTCATGGACGAGATAATCGCTTCGGTCGGTTTGAACGCATCGTCAGGGATATCAACGTCTTTCAACATCTTGCCCATACCCGGCAGCATCGAAGCCAAGTCTTTCAGATTGCCCATTTTCTTGACCTGCTGTATCTGGGCGAGAAAATCATTGAAATTGAACTGGTTTTTCACCAGTTTCTTTTTCAGTCGCCGGGCTTCCTCCTCGTCGAACTGCTCCTGCGCTCGCTCGACCAGCGAAACGACGTCGCCCATGCCCAAGATACGGTCGGCCATGCGTTCGGGGTGGAATACCTGCAAGGCATCCATTTTCTCGCCGGTCGAAAGGAATTTCAATGGTTTGTCGACCACCGACCGAATCGAAATCGCCGCACCGCCGCGCGTATCGCCGTCCAGCTTGGTCAGCACCACGCCGTCGAAGTCGAGCCGGTCGTTGAACTCTTTCGCCGTATTGACCGCATCCTGTCCGGTCATCGCATCGACCACGAACAACGTTTCCGACGGTTTGACGGCCGCCTTGATCGCCGCAATCTCCTGCATCATCGCCTCGTCGACCGCCAAACGGCCCGCCGTATCGACAATCACCACGTTGTAGGATTTCTGCCGCGCGTATTTGATGGCGTTTTCGGCGATTTGCACCGGATTGCGGTTACCTTCCTCCGTATAGACTTCCACACCGATTTGCTCGCCGAGCACTTTCAGCTGGTCGATAGCCGCCGGACGATAAACGTCTCCCGCAACGAGCAGCACTTGGCGGCCCTTCTTGCTCTTGACGAACGACGCCAATTTGCCGGAAAAAGTCGTTTTACCAGAACCTTGCAGACCGGCAATCAGCACGACGGCAGGCGTGCCGTTCAGCGCGATGTCGGTCGCCGTGCCGCCCATCAGCTCCGCCAGCGAATCGCGCACGATTTTGGTCATCATCTGGCCCGGCTTGACCGCCGTCAGCACATGCTGACCCAGCGCTTTTTGCTTCACCTCGTCGGTAAAAGTCTTGGCCACCTTGTAGTTGACATCGGCGTCGATCAGCGCACGCCGAATCTCTTTCAGCGTTTCGGCGACATTGATTTCCGTGATGCGGCCTTCGCCTTTCAGGATTTTGAACGACCGTTCGAGCTTATCGGTTAGGTTTTCAAACATGATTTTCGCAATTTTCCGATGCGAAGATACGAATTATTCCGCGTTCCTGCAATTCGTTACAGCCAGCCCGCTTCGTAGTAGACAACGATCTGTTCGATCATGCGGTCTTCGCCCTCCTTGTCGTATTCCGATTTCAGATTCTGTCCAAAGACACGCGACACGCCTTGCCAGAACCCCGCAACGAACCCGCCGCGAAACTCTTTCAGCACCTCGTAGGCCGTGTATTCCGTTTCGCGGTCGATGAGTTTCAGCAACACGCGCCCCTGCGTGCGGGTCATGTGCTTCAATACCGGCGTATATTCCTCCTTGATTTCGTGATAGACCTGCTTGATGTACTCTTTCTGCGCCTTTTTGGTCGGAAGCCGGCATAGATCCTCCTCCATTGCGGCCATGCGCTTTTTGGCAATTTGGGCGATGGGGTAGACCTTCTTCACCGCATCGACCAACCGCCGGTAACGCCGCAAATCGACCGGACGGCTGAAGACATAGACCGGCAGGACATGGATCATCGGAATGGTATCGCCGTTTTCGACCGCCCGCTCCTGATGCCAAAAACCGTGCTGCTGTTGCGCCCGCGTCTCGGCGAATGACGCCGACAACAGTAGAAACAAGATAATCCGCCCGATTCGCATGGTACAAAAATACGATTTTATTAACGTATAACGTAAGCGACCGAACGGATATTTTCCCTCGACCGAAAAACGGCCTTTGCCGCACCGCTTGCGACAAAGGCCGTTTCGATAATTTTTCGGAAAAACGTTACCGGAATCCGCCCGGAGGAGGCCCGCCCGGTCCACCGGGTCCCATCATCCGACGCTGACCGCCGGACGACGACTGTTCCACACCATCGTAATCCTTGATGTTGCGCGAGCCCTTCTTGCCGAACCGCCGCAGGTTGTAGGAGAACTGCACCATGTAGTAACGGCCGATGACGCTGTTCGTGGCATTCTGCGTCCAGCCCGAACCGGTCGAACGGACGAACGCCTTGTTCTGGTTGAAAATGTCGTTCACGCCGAACATGATTTCGCCCCGCTTGTTGCGGAATACCTTCTTGCCGATATAGGCGTTGCACAGCAGGTAGCTGTCATTGTAATCGTTCGTAAAACCGAGATACTGCGTATAGGCCGCACTCGCCGTGAGCGTAAACCCGAGCGGGAATACCACTTTCAGGTTTCCTTGCGCCGAATGGTTGAAATAACGGTTTTTCGCATTGCTGCCCGTAAGAATGGAGTTGGTCGCCTCGTTGTAGGTGCCGTTCCACGACAAAGTGAAGTCGACATTCTCCGAGATATTGCTGCCCAACACGGCCCGGAAATCGTACCCCATGTTTTCGGCATCGTTGCGCTGGCCGTCGATCTGGCTCGGCATCTTCGTGTAGTTGATACCCGCCATCACATTGAAGTTGCATTTGAGGAAGCCGACAGGCAAACCGTAGCTCAAATGCGTCCGCAGCCCCCAATAACCGTCCATATTGATCGGTCGGGTGTATTGCAGGTAGGAATACGCTTCACCGTCGATCGTCGTCGTTCCGTTGTACTGCACGTTCGAGGTAATGTAGTCCGTCGCGGCATTCATCGAGAACATCCACATGAACGTCCGGCCTTTCTCGACATTCGAGTTGACGTAGTGGAAATTGACCGAATGGTTGTACGAGGGGTTCAATTCAGGGTTACCGCTCGAAATGTTCTGCGCATTCGAGAGGTCGTAGATGCCCTGCAACTGCGTGACCGACGGATTGTTCGTATAGGACGAGACGAAGAGCCGCAGCGAATTTTCGCGGTTGATGTTCAGCTGGCCCATCATGAAATAGGTCACATCGTTGTAGTTGTGGCGGATTTTGGCGTTGTCGGTCTGCATCACCTGTCCGTCGAGCGACGAACGCTGATAGAAGACATTCGCCACGAAAGTGTTCCGATCTTTCGAGTAGCGGAATCCGGGACCCACGCGCTGGGTCAGGTAGTTGCTCTCGTAGGAGCTGGAAAGCGACGGCGAAGGCAACAGTCCGACAATGGAGTAATCCGGGCCTGTTTCGTAGCTCTTCTTGTCGCGCTCTTGGTGTTCGTATTGCGCACGATACTGCAAGCTGACCTGCGCATTTTTCGCTACCGGTTCCGTATAGGTGAACTCTCCGCGCAGGTTGTAGCTGCTCGACGGCGCCGCATTGTAGAGATAACGCGGGTCAACATAAGGTTTTACCTCGCCGGTTTCGGGGTCGACATAGGTCGTCGAAGTCCATGCGCCGTAACCGCCCTCCGACGGAACGACCGACTGATACCCCAGCAGGTTGGAAGTCGAAGTCGAATTATTCTTGTTATCCGAATAGGAAAAACTGCCATTCACGGTAATCGTGCGGCCATCCTTGCCCAGCTTCGCACGATACACGGCATTGGTACCTACACGATAGCCCGAACGGGTGGAGTTGCTGCCGTTCTCGATGCGGCTGTAACCTTTCTCGCCCCATTGCCAGCCGTTCGTCCAGCTCAACGGGTCGTTCGACTGGTAGCTGAAACTCGGACGAATCATCAGATTCTGATTCTGCGAGATTTTCCACTCCAACCGGCCGTTGAAACGGTGGTTGTACGATTTCGTATCGGAATATCCTACCGTCGACAACGTATCGGCATAGGGCGTTTCGTACCATTTTTCGGCCGTCGAACGATTCTCCGTATCGGTATTATTGAAGAAGTAGCTCCCTTGGAACGACACTTGGTCGCGCTTGCCCCACGTATCGGAGTAATTCACGCCGAGTGCGTTTACCGAAGCGACCCCGCTCTGCGGACGCACCATGTATTGTCCGACACCGCCGCGACGGCCGCCGCCACCGCTGCTGCCCGATACGCCGAGAATATCCTCGAACGAAAAATTCTGCTGATTGATGTTGTTGAAAAGTCCGATAAGCGAAATACGGCTGTCACCGCTGAAAATGTTGGCATTACCGCCGGCCACGTATTTGAACTTGTCTTCGGTTTTCGTGTCGGCATCGTATCCGAATCCAGCATAAAGCCGTCCGAATTGGCCCTGACGCATGCCCGGACGCGTCACGATGTTCAACGCCTTGTAGCCCTCGCCGTCGTCCATACCCGAAAACTCGGCAGCATCGCTCAATTTATTATAAACTTCGATGCGGTCGACCGCTTCGGCAGGCAAGGATTTGATGGCAGTCGTCACGTCCTCGCCGAAGAACTCCTTGCCGTCGACGTAAATTTTCTTGACCTCCTCGCCCTGTGCCTCGACCGCACCGTCGGAAACAGTGATGCCGGGCATCTTCTTCAACAGCCCTTCGACATCCGAATCGTTGGCTACCTTGAAAGCGTTGGCATTGTAGCTCACCGTATCGCCTTTCTGCGAGGTGCGCAACGCCTTGACCTCCTTTACGACGGTTTCGATGCGCATGCCGGGCTGCAACGTCAGTTTACCGAGTTCCTGCTTGGCCGCCGATACGCGGAATTTCGTTTCGAGGTTCTCGTAACCCAGAAACTCCACCGAGAGCACATACTCTCCGTATGCCAACGAGGGAATAGTCAGCGCCCCCTTGAATCCCGACGTAAAATAGTGCTTCTTCTCCGGTGCGGCGGTCGAAGCCACAGCAACGACAGCACCGGCAATCCCTTCGCCCGTATCGCCATCGACGATCGCAGCCGTAACTTTGCCCTGCTGGGCGAAAGCCGCCGCCGAAAGAAGCGCGAGCAAAACGGTCAGTAGTATCTTTTTCATTATTCAATAAATTTTCGCGCGAAGATAATCCATTCCTCCGAGTTTCTTCGCTTCGGAGGGGCGAATCGTCCAAAAAAGGGGGCCAGCCGCCGACTTATTTTCTCGATCCGGTGACCGGCCCGCCTTTTTCTCCTCGTATTATTATTTCTTCTTGGCATCGCGGCATATGCCCTTGCCGTTTTTCTGTGTATCCTTGCAGCATCCGGCCTCTTTGCAGCACTTACCGTCCTTGTGCATCTTCGCAGGATTGTGCCCTTTGCGTTCGCCTTGCAGCTCCTGCCACTTCGCGAACTGTTCGGGCGTCAGAATGTTTTTCATTTTGTCCGTTTCGGCCTGCCGTGCGGCGCGCATCTGCTCGCGCTGCGCTTGCATCTCCTTAATCTGCTGCAAGTTCAGATCGTAAACTTGTTTGGCCTGCGCATCCGTAAGGGTGAGTTTCTCTTTCAGACGGTCGGCTTTGCGCTGGGCCATCTGTTCGGCCGTCGGACGTTCTTTCATCATCCGGCTTTGCTGTCCGTTCCGATTCTGGGCCGATGCGCCCGTCCCGATCAACAGGCACAAGGTCGCTGCGACTGCAAAAATGTTCATTTTCATAACGCTTTTTTGTTTTTGGTTGTTTTCCCGAATCCGGCCTTTCCGGTTCGTTCGGAGCTCCGATGCAAAGGTAACGCCAAACGAAACGCCCCGAGCCGAAGTTCGGGGCAAACGACTGAAATGCAAGGTGAAACGACTATTCGGCAGGGTGAACTGCCGTCAACCAAACCTTGAATTCGGGAACGCGGGCTTTGGAAATGACGATCCGTTCGGGCGTTTCGACCGCCAGTTGAAGCGTCAGCCGGCTGCCGAACCACACGGCGATCTCTTTCACCGCCCGACGCGCGATGATGAACTGCCGGTTGGCCCGAAAGAAATCGCCCTCCGGCAACAGTCCCTGCAATGCTTCGAGCGTTTTGTCCAGCGGATAAACCGCCCCGTCGTAATCGTAGGCAGTCACTTTCTCGTTGCAGGTATAGCAGAATGCGATCTGCTCGCGCCGCAGCGGAATGATTTTGTCGCGCACATGCACCAAAAAGGTTTCCGCCGCACGGGCTCCTGCGGCCATCGAACGCACGCGCGAACCGTAATCGCTCCGCTCTGTGCCGGACAAACGACGCAACTTTTCGAGCGCATGCCGCACAGCATCGGCATTGATGGGTTTCAGCAGGTAGTCGATGCTGTTGACCTTGAACGCTTCCAGCGCATACTGGTCATAGGCCGTCGTGAAAACGACCGGTGCCGTCACTTCCACCTCGCGGAAGATGCGAAACGAATCGCCGTCGGCCAAGTGGATGTCTGCGAAAAGCAGGTCGGGCTGCGGATTGTTGCGCAGCCAATCGACACTATCGACCACACTTTCGAGTGTCGCGACCACCTCGACGGCCGGAGCGACCGATTTCAGAATCGCCTGCAAATTGACCGCTGCGGCAGTTTCGTCTTCGATAATCAACGCTTTCATGACTGAACAGGGGATTGCAACGGCATGCGCACCGCGAATTCACGCTCCGTATCGACGATTTCGACCTCGCTGCCCGTAATCAGCCGCCAGCGGTTGCACAGGTTGTTCAGGCCGATGCCGGTCGAGGGTTCGGGCGTGAGTTTGGGAACTTTGGAATTGGAAACCACGAGCCACGCCCCTTCGGTACGAATCGAGATGTGGAACGGATTGGCACGGGTAATCGTGTTGTGTTTCACGGCATTGCCGATGAGCGGCTGCAACGACAGCGCAGGCAGCCGCCAGTCCCGATATTCCGGTGCGACGTCCATGTCGATGAACAGCTTGTCGGCATAGCGGATTTTGAAGAGGTACCCGTACGCCTCGACGAATTTCAGCTCCTCGTCGAGCGTCATCAAAGTGCTTTGACCGTTCTGGATAATGTATCGGAACGTGTAGGAGAGCTGGTCGATATAGGTCAGCGCCTTTTCGTCCTCTTTTTCGCGCACGAGCATCGCCAGCGAATTGAGCGAATTGAAAAAGAAATGCGGATTGATCTGTCCCACCAGCATGTTGTAGCGCGTCGTAAGGTTTTCGTTTTTCAGTTGTTCGTTTTCCAACACGACGGCCTGCCGCTGGGAAATCAACGTATAGATGCGCGCATAGAGCAACGATGCCACGACGGCGAACGTCCATTTCAGCAGCAGCATGTAATCGAACATGCGCCCGGCCGAAAAATTCGGAACGATATGGCCCGAACGCCAGTCGATGACCGGCGCCACGAAATAGAGCGCGACGGCAACGACCATCCCCGCAACGGAAGCCCGAACGGCATGGCCTCCGTTTCGCCGCGCAGCGGTCATCACCGACAACAGCACGAACGAAAGCAAGAGATAGTAGAGCAGCTGCACCGAAACATCCGTTGTCGCCGAAGGACGGTTGAAAACCGTCCTGTAATCGAAATCGGCACCGTTGCGCATCCGAATCTTGTGCAGCGTCGGATGTGCGCCATGTTTTCGATTCATCGGATTCAACGGCATCAAATCGACCACCAAACGGTCGCTATCGGCCAGTCCGAGCCTATGAATACGATTCATCGGAGCATAAATGCTATCTCCGTTTTCATAAACGATGTAGCCGTGTCCGTCGGGTGTCACGGACAAGATACCCTCATCGGGGCGTTCGACGATCTGCCGTCGGGTAGGAGCCGGCTGTTGCGTATCGCCCCGCTGCTCGACGATCAGCAACAGCACGTAAGAGAAATTGACCACCGTACTGATGGCCGCCGCGACCAGCAGGTTCAGTATCCAGTCCGAATAGCGCAGTTGCAGTTTCATCGTCCGAGATTATTCTTCGTCCTTGAACCACGAAGCGTACAGCATATAGTCGTGGGCCGTGCGCCGGATGATTTCCTCGCGCTGTTCGGGCGTCACGGACTTGACCTTGCGGGCCGGCACTCCGGCGTAGACCGAATCGGGTTCCAATTGGGAGTTCGAGAGCACCAGCGCATTGGCGGCGATGATGCACCCCGACGGTACGACCGCGTTGTCGAGCAGGGTAGCGCCCATACCGATCAGACAGTTGTCGCCGATGCGCGCCCCGTGAATGATGGCATTGTGTCCGACCGAAACATCGTTGCCGATAATGGTTTGCGACGGGTGTTTCGCTCCGTCGTAAATCGTGTGGAGCACCACGCCGTCCTGAATGTTCGTGCGGTCGCCGATGACGATTTTGTTCACGTCGCCGCGCAACACGGCATTGAACCAAATCGAGCAGTCGCGCCCGACCGTAACATCGCCCACGATGACAGCGGTATCGGCCACAAAGGTATTTTCACCGATGACGGGTTCGTGCCCGCGTACTTTTTTGATATAAGCCATAGTCTTATTCCTCTTTTTTCGCCTCCTGCCACAATTCCTCCATACGTTCGAGCGGAAGCTCGTGCAGCGTATGGCCTTTGGCTTCGGCTTGTTGTTCCATATAATTGAAGCGCCGGATGAACTTCTTGTTCGTGCGCTCCAATGCGGCTTCGGGATCGACCCCATAGAGCCGGCAGGCATTGATCAGCGCAAAGAACAAATCACCGAATTCGCCCTCCAATTCCTCTTTGCGTCCCGCTTTCATTTCGGTTTCCACCTCACCGATTTCCTCCCGCACCTTGTCCCAGACATCCTCCTTGTGCTGCCAGTCGAACCCCGTCGCAGCCGCCTTTTCGCCTACGCGGTAGGCCTTGACCATAGCCGGAAGCGAACGCGGAACACCGCCCAACGTACCGCTCTTGCGGTTTTTCTTGCGGAGTTTCAGCTCCTCCCATTTGACCTTCACTTCGTCGGGCGTATTGGCGTGAAGCTCGCCGTAAACGTGCGGATGACGGTATATCAATTTGTCGCACAAGGCATTGGCCACATCGCCGAAATCAAACGCGCCCTCTTCTTCGCCCAACTTGGAGTAGAAAACCACATGCAACAGCAAATCGCCCAACTCCTCCTTGATACCCTCCATGTTTCGGTCGGAAATGGCATCGACCAGTTCGAACGTTTCTTCGATGGTGTTATTGCGCAGCGACTCGAAAGTCTGCTCGCGGTCCCAAGGGCATTCGCGACGCAAACGGTTCATCACTTCCAACAGACGGGCCGTAGCCTCCAAACGTTTGTCTTCCATTCTCTAACTTCGATTTACTTCTCGCAAAGTTAGGAAAATTCATAAAAAAACGCTTTTTTTGTCGAAAACAATCCGTATTCATGAATCTTTTTCGACCTGCGTTCATTCTCCTCGTTTTAGGAAGCAACCTCTTTCCGGCCTGCTCGCGGACTTTGCCCGAGCGATGCGTCATCGGCCCGTCGTCCCGCATAATCTGCACATCGGAACTCAAACCGGTTTCCGAATATCTCGCACAATACCTCCCTGCTCCGTCCGCGACGAAAGTCCCCGATACGAATGCCGTCATCCGATTGGCTATCGACACGGCACTCGCGAACGAAGCGTTCCGGCTCGAAATCCAGCCGACCGACGTTTCCGTCACGGGCGGCGGTTACGGCGGCGTATTCAACGGCGTGCAGGCGTTGTTCCGGTTGATGCCGCCCGAAATCTATGCCAAACAGCGGCCTGCACGGATCGAACTGCCCGATACGGTGTTGGCGGATGCACCGCGTTTCGCCTATCGCGGCATGATGCTCGATGTAGCCCGCACATGGCAGGGTCTCGATGCCGTCCGGCGGTTCATCGACCTGCTGGCCTACCACCGCATCAACAAACTGCACCTTCATCTGGCCGACGACGAAGGCTGGCGCATCGAAATCAAATCGCATCCCGAGCTGACCGAAATCGGCGGATTTCGCGGCGGCGATTCACCCGTACGGGCCGTCTACGGCAAATGGGACGAGAAATACGGCGGCTATTTCACCCAGCAGGAGATGCGCGACCTCATCGACTATGCGGCCGTGCGCAACATCGAAATCATCCCCGAAATCGACCTGCCGGGCCATAGCCGCAACATCGCGTCCGTGCATCCCGAAATCCGATGCAATTATCCGCCCGACACCGTTTCGACCAACGGTTACGACTACCGTTCGGCATGGTGCGTAGCCCGCGAGGAGAACTACGCGCTGCTTGCCGACATTCTGGGCGAAATCTGCGAGTTGTTTCCGTCGGAATACATCCATATCGGTGGCGACGAGGTCGACTTTTCGCAGTGGAAGCGTTGTCCCGACTGCCGCGCATTGATGCAGCACAAGGGGATGACCGAGCCGATGATGCTCGAAGAACACTTCATGAACCGGCTTACGGAGATACTCGCCGCTCACGGAAAACGACCGGGCGTCTGGAACGAAGCGGCCGCTTCGGGACGCTTCACCCACGACTGCCGCGTTTACGGCTGGGAGCATCTCAAAGGCTGCCTCAACGTAACGGCCAAAGGGTACGAAACCGTCGTCATGCCGGGCGAATACTTCTATTTCGATATGCGCCAAACTCCCGAAGAGGACGGCCACGACTGGGCCGCGATTTTCGATGCCCGCAAGGTTTACGGCTTCGATTTCGCGAAACTCGGATTCGGCGAGGAGCAAATGCGGCACGTCATCGGGCTCGAAGGCACCTTTTTCAGCGAGGCTTACGTTTCGCACACCCCCGAGACACCCGACTACCTCGATTACATGTGTTATCCGCGCATCTGTGCACTGGCCCGCATCGCTTGGCGCAGCAACGACGAGGGGTGGGACGCATTCTACCGCGAACTCGTCGCAGAACATTACGACCGCATGGCGGCTATGGGCATCCGCTTCCGGCTCTTTCCGCCGAAACTGACTTATCACGAAGGAAAATTGACCGCTGCGACGGACGACAACTCGCAGATTTTTTACATCAAAGAGGGGGACACGGAAGAACATCGCTACAAACGACCGATTCACACCGACCGGCCGCATCTGTACCGGTTCTTCACCCGTTACCGCACGGCACGCAGTCCCTACGTGGCGGACAAATCCTATTACCGCACCGTCAAGCCCGCACTGACTATCACGACCTCGATGGGCGAAAGTTCGGGGCTGCCGTACTCCAACGCTGAAAACTACAAAGGGTTATCGCGCACACGCCGCGCCTGCCGTCAGCAGGACTGGATTCGCTACGATTTCGCGGAGCCCGTTACGTGCCGCGAAATGTACCTGCAAACGGGCAACCGCCAATTGCCGAAAACCATCGTTACGACCGGCTATGCGGAGGTCTCCTACGACGGAGAAACGTTCGAGCGGGCGGGCGAGTTGGAAAAGGGCAGCATCACCCTGCATCCCAACCGACCGATCAAGGCCGTGCGAATCATATCGACGTGCGACAATAACGGCACCCCTTACGTCACCATTCAGCCACCGAAAATCAAACCGGTTTTATAGGCTACTCCGCCAGCAGTCGGTCGAGTTTCGTGCGTATTTCCGGCGATTCGGGACGCGGCGCATCGAGGTCGACCAACCGACCGTTGCGGTCGTAAAGAATCAGATGCGGAATACGACGGTTGTCGATTTCTTTCAGGAATCGGCAATCTTTCGCATTCAACACACGGAAACAAAAAGCGCCTGCTTCCGCGACACGGTGCTTGGCAACCGCACGTTTCCATTGGTCCGGCGTGTCGTTGATTGCCAGATAAACGAATGCGACATCCCGTGCGGCGTATGCCTTGCGCAGTTCCAACGCAGCCGACATTCCGGCACAGCAAGGGCCGCACCACGAAGCCCAGAAATCCACCAGCACGACTTTTCCACGCAACGTGTCGAGCAGATCGGCATAATCCATCCGGCTGCCCGCCGAATCTTCCAGCACCAAGTCGTTCGAATAGCCGTCCTTTATCCGAATTTTTCCGACAATCGGTTTCGGCGTAAAGGTCGAATCGCCGGACAGCCCCGCATAAACCGCATTGCATTGTCGCACGAACTCCGTCGGATAGTTCGCCCAGCCAAAGTCGTCGGACGAAACACGTTCCATCATCCACCGCAAGGCCGCGATACGCGCATAACGCGAGAGGGCAGTATCACCGGCTATCCGTTCGCAATCGGCCACCGTAAACCGATTCGGTAACAACCGCACAGCGAATCGGTGCGGGAAAGCATAGTGCATCAGCGAATCCGAAGCCAATATCCGGCGTAATGCCTCTTCCGGCACCCGCTTTTGCTTATTCAACCACGACGCATCGAGTTCGTCCGACGTCCCTTCATTCGGCAAATGGCGTCCGCGCAGGTAATCCGCATAGCGTTTCGTCAGCACACCGGTTCGTTCCAACGAATCCAACAGAGCGGCATAATCCGCCCGATAGACCCGATACACCTCGCACAAAGAATCGAGATTCGGACATCGAACGCGAAAATTATCCAACATCTCTTTATATTTCGGATTCTTCCGATATTTCGGTTCGTGCAGCCCCCGCCACATAAGCCGATAGCTATGGTCGGTGCAGACGGTTCGCAGGCTGAAACCTGTAGCGGCGTGCACGCTGCGCACATCCGATTCGGGCAGGTTGTACATCCATGTATTCCGTTCCGAGCGCAGGCTGCGGATATGCGGACGCAGATTCTCGCCATAGGTAAACAACACCGTATCGCCCGCTTCGAGCAGGTAGTAATTATCCTCGACCGCCTGATTCCGGTGCATGATTTCGGCATAGCCCCGATAGGTCGGAATCGTCAGCGTATCCCGCCCCGTTTGCGGCGGAAGATAATGACGCAGGACACACGTGCTGTCCACATAATCAACGATCGTTTCCGGCTGGCAAGACGTATTGCCGAAAAAGCGGTCCGTCGATGTGTGGTCGGGACAATCCTCGAAAATAAGGGTTACGGTATCCGGTTCCGGCTGCAAACGTGCATCCGTACATGCAACGGCGGACAACACAAAGACCGCTATACCCAGCAAAGTTTTCTTCATAACTATTATAAAATAAAAAGAGGCGGAATAGCTCCGCCCCCTATCAGGAATTATGCCCGCACTGTCGCACCGCATCGTTGCTCGAACTGCTTCGCGAGATTGGCCATGACCCGTTCGATGGTCTTGTCGTCGAGCGTGCGGCTCTTGTCCTCCAAAACGAAACTCAATGCATAGGATTTCTTTCCGGCAGGCAGTTTGTCGCCCTCGTAGACATCGAACAACGAAACGCTTTTCAGCAGCTTGCGCTCCGTTGCGAATGCGACCTCGCGCAAGGCGGCGAACGTCACCTGACTATCGACGAGCAGTGCCAGATCGCGTTTCACTTCGGGGAATTTCGAGAGTTCTTCGACGGTGATTTTCAGTTTCTTCGTCGACTTGACCAGCGCGTCGAAATTCGCCTCCAAGAAATAGACGGGCTGCTTGATATCCGACTGCCGGCAAATTTTCGCACTCACGACGCCGATTTGCAACAGTTCTTTGCCATTCAGCGACAGAGAGAGCCCCTCGCTGAACAGATCATTGCGCAATTCGTCGGTCTGCAATGAATAGATGTCGATACCGAATCGGCGCAACAATTTCTCGGCAACGGCCCGCAGCGTAAAGAATGACGCCGCCACCGGTTTCGCATCCCACGAAGCCGGAGTTGCCGTCCCCGTCATGGCAACAGCCAACCGATACTGCTCCGAATAGGCATTCAGCGGCTGCTCGTCCGTGCGTTTCGACGCATCGTAATAGTAACAGTTGCCGAATTCGTAGAGTTTCAAATCGCCGTTGCGGTGGTTCGCATTGAGCGCAACCGCTTCCAGCATGTTGAACAGCAGCGTTTGCCGCATGACGTTCAAATCGGCACTCAACGGATTCAAAATGCGCACACAGCGTTCGGCAGGGTAGGACTGCAACCCCTCGTAGTAAGCCCCTTTGGTCAGCGAGTTGGACATGATTTCCGAAAAGCCGTTCGCCGTCAGGAAATCGGCCGTCGCATTCATCAGCGCATTGCGATCGGGTTTCGGCGCATAGGAGAGGGTAGAACGCACCTGCTGGGGAATCTCGACATTATTATAGCCGTAAATCCGCAGAATATCTTCGATAAGGTCGGCTTCGCGCTGCACATCGACCCGATAGGGCGGTACGGCGACCGTCAGCACGCCCTCTTTTTCGGCGAGCACCTTCACTTCCAGCGCGTCGATAATCGTTCGGACGGTCGCTTCGGGAATATGCTTACCCACCAACGCGTCGATACGGGCGAACGAAATATCGAACACGAAATCCTGCGCCGGCGCAGCGCAAACATCCTCGATATCGCTCGAAATCGTACCGCCTGCCAGCTCTTTCAGCAGCAACGCGGCACGCTTGGCGGCATACACCTGCAAATTGGGGTCGATGCCGCGCTCGAAACGGAACGAAGCGTCGGTATTCAGGCCGAATCGTTTGGCCGTCTTGCGCACCCACACGGGATTGAAATAGGCACTCTCGATGAAAACGTCGGTCGTCGTGTCGCCGATACCCGAATCCAATCCGCCGAAAACACCGGCAATGGCCATCGGACGCTCGGCCGAGCAAATCATCAGGTCGTGGTCGGTCAGTTTCCGTTCCACTCCGTCCAGCGTCACGAAAGGCGTTCCTTCGGCGCAAGTGCGGACGACAATTTCGCGGCCCTCGATTTTCGAGGCGTCAAAAGCGTGCAACGGTTGTCCGAGCTCGAACAACACGAAATTCGTAATATCGACCAGATTGTTTTTCGGATTGATTCCCGCCGCGCGCAGACAATTCTGCATCCACTCGGGCGAAGGGCCGATTTTGCAGCCCGTAACACTCACACCGGCATAACGGGGAACCGCCTCGCTGTTCTCGGCCCGAATTTTCATTTCCAGCGCATGGTTATCGACCGCGAAAGCCGAAACATCGGGCCATTTCACGCGCACATCTTTGCCATGCGCACGAAAATAGGCCGCCAAGTCGCGCGCGACACCAATATGCGAAGCGGCATCCACACGGTTTGGGGTCAGACCGATAGCAATCAAATAATCGTCCTCGACATGCAGGTATTCTTTGGCCGGCATCCCTACGGAAGCATCGGCCGGAAGTTCCATGATTCCGTCATGAGCGGCTCCGATGCCCAGTTCGTCTTCGGCACAGAGCATGCCGAGCGATTCCACGCCGCGAATCTTGCTCCGCTTGATTTTGAACTCCTCGTCGCCGCCGTTGGGGTAGAGCACCGCGCCTACCGTAGCACAAAGCACTTTCAGTCCGGCCCGGCAATTCGGAGCCCCGCAAACGATTTGCAACGGTTCGCCCGCCCCGACATCGACCGTCGTAACGTGCAGGTGGTCGGAATCGGGATGCTCGACGCAGGTCTTCACCTCGCCGACGACCACTCCCTGCAAACCGCCTTTCACGGTCTCTATTTTGGAAAATCCCTCGACTTCCAGACCGATGTCGGTCAGAATCTTCGCCACCTCTTCAGCGGGCAGGTCGAGGTCGATGTAACGTTTGAGCCAGTTATACGAGATATTCATAATCGTTAAAGTGTTTTTCGATTCGTCATCAATTCAGGCAAAGGTAACGATTTTTACGGAATTATGTTTGCTTTTTTAGTGCGATGCGCAAAGACGGCTATCGCGACCCGACCCACAAAAAGAGCATCCCGACGAGGATAAACGCCAAATCGATCGCTTTCGAGCGCAGGTTGTGCTCGTGGAAAAGCACCGCCCCGCACAAGAACGACACGACGACCGACCCGCGCCGAATCATCGAAACCACCGAAATCATGGCGTCGGGATCGCGCAGGGCATACAGATAGGCGAAATCAGCCAACGACAGAAAAATCGAAATCAACGGGATGGCCCATTTCCAGCGGAACGGGGTCGTTTCCTCTCGTTTCGGCCACCATGCCACCGCGACGACGACCGACATCATCAGAAGCTGGTAAAGATTATACCAGCTCTGTACGAAAACCGCATCGAGCCGCGACATGATGAATTTATCGTACAACCCGCTCACGGCTCCCGTCAAAGCCGACAACGCCACGAACCAAATCCACCGGTTGTGCACGAAATCGACCCCTTCGCGCCGGCTCGAACGGCTCAACAACACGAGCGAAACCATCGCCAGCACCACGCCCGTCCACTGATAAGCGTTCAACCGTTCGCCGAATACCAGCATCGCACCGACAAGCACCAACACCGGCCGTGTCGCATTGATCGGACCGACGATTGTAATCGGCAGATGCTTCATGCCGTAATAGCCGAATATCCAAGAAACCAGCACAATGGAAGATTTTATTAAAACCAGAGCATGAGCTTGCAAACCGTTCGTCCCGATAGCCAGCACCGTTTCGTCGAACCATCCGAGATGCAACTCTGCCGAAAGCAGCGCCGGCAGAAAAATCAACGTCGAGAAAAGCGTATTGAGCCACAGCACCGGCAACACGGCATTGGCCGTGAGCGATTGTTTTTTAGCCGCATCGTAAAAGCCGAGCAAGGCGGCCGAAGCGAAAGCCAACGACAACCACATAATTTATTAAACGATTTTATTCAATTCAATTCATTCGTCCGACGCAGTAATGCGGAGCACGGCGGCAAAGGTAAGCGATCCGGCGCGAAACGGCAAATCGAAAAAATATCGTATCTTTGGCTTCGCCTTAGATACTCCGTCTCGGCATAATCAAGCTATCGCTTGCTTCTGCACTCGACTTTTCGTATCTTTGAGCCACTATTTTCATGTACTCTATGAAAAACATCCGTAATTTCTGCATCATAGCCCATATCGATCACGGCAAATCGACCCTTGCCGACCGGCTGCTCGAAAAGACCAATACGCTCAACCAGCGCGAAATGCAGGCGCAGGTGCTCGATGATATGGAACTCGAACGCGAAAAGGGCATCACCATCAAGAGCCACGCCATCCAGATGGAGTACACGGCCCGAGACGGCCAACGATACACGCTCAATCTGATCGACACGCCGGGACACGTCGACTTCTCCTACGAGGTTTCGCGAGCCATCGCATCGTGCGAAGGGGCCCTGTTGGTCGTCGATGCCACGCAGGGCATTCAGGCCCAAACCATCTCGAACCTCTATTTAGCCGTCGAACACGACCTGACCATCATCCCCGTGCTGAATAAAGTGGACATGGAATCGGCGATGATCGACGAGGTGAAAGACCAGGTCATCGACCTGATCGGCTGCAAGGACGAGGATATTCTACTCGCTTCGGGCAAAACCGGCATCGGTGTGGAGGAGATTCTGGAAGCGATCGTACGACGCATCCCCGCACCGCAGGGCGATGAAAACGCACCGTTGCAGGCATTGATTTTCGATTCCGTATTCAATCCGTTTCGGGGCATCATCGCCTATTTCCGCGTCTTCAACGGAACGCTCCGCAAGGGCGAACACGTCAAATTTTTCAACACCGGCAGCGAATACGACGCCGACGAAGTGGGCGTACTGAAACTCAAACTGCAACCCCGCGACGAAATCCGTGCCGGAGACGTCGGGTATATCTGTTCGGGCATCAAAACGTCGTCCGACGTCAAGGTCGGCGACACGATCACTTCGGTCGCGCGACCCGCGTCGGAAGCCATCGCCGGATTCGAGGACGTCAAACCGATGGTCTTCGCGGGCGTCTATCCGGTCGAGGCCGACCAATACGAAGACCTGCGCGCCTCGCTCGAAAAACTGCAACTGAACGACGCATCGCTCACATTCGAGCCCGAAAGTTCGCTGGCATTGGGATTCGGGTTCCGATGCGGGTTTCTCGGACTGCTGCACATGGAAATTATCCAAGAACGGCTCTACCGCGAGTTCGACATGGACGTCATCACGACGGTGCCGAACGTATCGTATCGCATCACCACGACGCAGGGCGAGGAGTTGGAAGTACACAACCCATCCGGCTTGCCCGAAGTAACGAAAATCGCCAAAATCGAAGAACCCTACATTCTGGCGCAAATCATCACCAAGACCGATTTTCTGGGCAACGTCATCAAATTGTGCATCGACAAGCGCGGCACGTTGAAAAACCAGACGTTCATCACGCAAGACCGCGTAGAGGTCAATTTCGACATGCCGCTGTCCGAAATCGTTTTCGATTTTTACGACAAGTTGAAAAGCATCTCGAAAGGCTACGCCTCGTTCGATTACCACCGCACGGGGTTCCAACCCTCGAAGCTGGTCAAATTGGATGTGCTGCTCAACGGCGAGCCGGTCGATGCACTCTCGTCGCTCATCTACGCCGACCACGCCTACGATTTCGGACGCAAGATGTGCGAGAAACTCAAAGAACTGATTCCGCGTCAACAATTCGACATCGCCATCCAAGCGGCCATCGGCGCGAAAATCATTGCCCGCGAAACCGTAAAAGCCGTACGCAAGGATGTAACGGCCAAGTGCTACGGCGGCGACATCTCGCGCAAACGCAAACTGCTCGAAAAGCAGAAGAAAGGCAAAAAACGCATGCGCCAGATCGGTAACGTCCAAGTACCCCAATCGGCATTCCTCGCCGTACTGAAAATGGATTGACCTCGCTATGAAAAAGACGCTCATCGACCTTTTTGAGAATTCGGTCGCGAAATACGGCGACAAAACGTTCCTGCTGGAAAAGCGGCACGGCCGGTTCGAGCCCACGACCTACGCCGAAACCCGCGAGCAGGCACTCGAAGTAGGTGCCGGACTGGCAGCATCGGGTATTCGACCGGACGACAAGGTCGCGATTCTTTCCGAAGGTTGCAACGCATGGATTATCTCCGAACTGGGATTGTTCTACGCCGGAGCCGTCAGCGTGCCGTTGTCCGTCAAACTCGAAGAGTCGAATGACCTGCTGTTCCGCCTGCGCCATGCCGAAGTCAAGGCTATTTTCGTATCGAAACAACAACTGACCAAAATACGCCGCATTCGAGCCGAATTGCCCGATGTACAACAGATCATCGTATTCGGTTCCATTCCTCTCGAAGCAGGCGAAACGGCCTACGGAACGCTCAAACGATTGGGGCGGGAATACCTGCGAGACCATCGCACGGAATTTCTGGAAATCGGTCGGGCCCTCACGAACGACACCTACGCCACGATTACCTACACGTCGGGAACGACTGCCGACCCGAAAGGCGTGATTCTGACCCACCGCAACTACACGGCGAATGTCGAACAATCGCTTTCGCGGGTCGATATTCCGTCGTGGTTCCGAACATTGATCATTCTGCCGCTCGACCATTGTTTCGCCCATGTCGTCGGATTCTATATCATGATTGCCTGCGGTGCGACGGTCGCCACCGTGCAAATCGGAGCCACTCCGATGGAAACCCTGAAACACATTCCAGAGAACATCCGCGAAGTGCGGCCCCATTTCCTGCTTTCGGTTCCGGCACTGGCCAAGAACTTCCGCAAATCCATCGAAAAATCCATCCAAGCGAAAGGCCGCACGGCCGAACGGTTGTTCCGGCTCGCCCTCCGCACCGCATACGCCTACAACGCAGACGGTTACAGCAAAGGAAAGGGATTCCGTTGTCTGTTGAAACCGCTCGTCGCGATGTTCGACCTCGTGCTGTTCCGAAAAGTGCGGCAGGCATTCGGCGGAGAAATGCGCTTTTTCGTCGGCGGGGGAGCCCTGCTCGACGCCGAACTGCAACGATTTTTCTACGCGATCGGTATTCCAATGTTTCAAGGATACGGCCTTTCCGAAGCGACGCCGGTCATTTCGACCAATTCGCCCAAATACCATTGGCACCGGTTCGGTTCTTCGGGTAAGATACTGATACCATTGGAGTTGAAAATCGTCGACGAAACGGGGCAAGAAGTGCCGCACGGCCAAAAAGGCGAAATCATCATTCGCGGCGAAAACGTCATGGCGGGCTACTGGAAAAATCCCGAAGCGACGGCCGAAACCGTGCGCGACGGCTGGCTTCACACAGGGGATATGGGGTACGTCTCCGAAGATGAATTTCTCTATGTGCTGGGACGGTTCAAAAGTCTGCTGATTTCGGCCGACGGCGAAAAATACAGCCCCGAAGGAATGGAAGAGGCGATCGTCGACAAATCGCCCCATATCGCCCAGATTCTGATTTACAACAATCAGTCGCCATTCACCGGTGCTATCGTCGTGCCCGACAAAGAGGCATTGCAGCGCGAACTGGATGCACGAGGCGTTCCCGCCGCAGACCGAGCCCGCACGGCAGCCGAAATCCTCGATGCCGAAATCGGCCGTTACCGTGCCGGCGGAAGTTTCGCCGGCGAATTTCCCGAACGGTGGCTGCCGGCCGGATTGGCGATCGTCGACGAAGCGTTCACCGAGCAAAACGGATTGATCAACAGCACCATGAAAGTCGTGCGCGGCAAAGTCGAAAAGCATTTCGCCGACCGGTTGGAATACCTTTATACGCCCGAAGGCCGACGGTTCGACAATCCCCGCAATCTCGCTTCGCTCGAAAAAATCATCGGCGAGCGGTAAAATTCAGTCCGAAAACTTGAAAATTCAAAAAAGCGATGTACCTTTGTGCATCGTTATGCGGAAATAGCTCAGTTGGTAGAGCATCAGCTTCCCAAGCTGAGGGTCGCGAGTTCGAGCCTCGTTTTCCGCTCAATTTTGAAATGGTTTCGGCATTTTGCCAAAACACCAAAAAGCAAGCAGCCGTACCGGGAAAACCGATACGGCTGCTTCTTTTTTCACTGGGAATCCGCTACGATTATTCGGATTCCGAATTCCGTTCCGAGCGGAACGAATTTCCGATCGCCCATATCCAAAGCAATTTGTCCACGATCCATTCGCAAGCGTTTTTCGCGATGCGTACCACCCGGAAAACACTCTTGACCCGCCCGGAGAGGACAGCCATAGGTTTCCGTATGAATACGAAATAAATCGCCGCAGCGACGACGGCAAGCAACGCGCCGAGCGTCAAGGTCGCGAATACGAACGAATCCATCCAAATCGTCAACCCCGCGACAGCCGATGCAACCAGCAACAGAAAAGCGGTTCCGATCGTAACGAAGAATAACGACAACGATAAAACCAGTCTACCGACAGACGAGTTACGCATGGACATAAGCGACAGAAAACAAATCGTTTAGTTCTCGCAATCGCAGTGGCCGTGTTCGTCGCATTTGCAACGCAAACGCTCGAACTCCTCTTTCACCTTGTCCATTTCGTCATCGACAAAATCGCGAATGCGACGACGCAGTTCCGGGCCCGAATGGGGCGTAAAGAGCACGGCGATCGCCGAACCGATCAACGCACCGCCGAGAAGCGATGCAACGACAATACCTGTGTGTTTCATAATGGCTATGTGTTTTTTGAAATCCGTTCCGAAAAGTGCAAAGTCCGCGCCAGAAATTCCTATCTTTGCAACCATGACTTCACGGCCGACAACTTGCGCCGCTTTCACCGGCCACCGCACCTATCGTCACGAAGCCGACGAATCGCTGCTCCGCACCATCCGTGCGTTGCACGACTCCGGCATACGCTCTTTTTTGAGCGGCATGGCCATAGGATTCGACTTGGCCGCAGCGGAAGCAGTTCTGAATTGTCGGGAATCGCTGCCCGATATCCGGTTAGTTGCCGTGATTCCGTTTCGCGGGCAGCAGCAACGTTTTTCGGCGACCGACCGGGCTCGTTTCGACCGAATCGGCGCCGAAGCCGACGAAACGGTCGTATTGTCCGAAAGCTACCACAGCGGGGTGTATGCCGTGCGAAACGATTATTTAGTCGCCCATGCCGCTACGCTGATAACATGGTACGACGGCTCGGCGGGCGGAACCCGCTATACCGTCGAGCAAGCCCTGTCGCGCGGCCGGCGGCTGATTCATCTGAACCCGGCCACACCGCCAGACGTTCGTCCGATGCCGGAATTGTTCCGATAACGATTGGGCCCCAACCGGTTTTTACCAGTCGAGGCCCAATCGAAAAAGTTCGACGGAAGAAAACCTATCGCCGAACCTTGTCTTTCAGCAAGCGCACCGTAACTTGGAAATTGAGCTGCGGATAGACTTTGAAATCTTTCAGAAATTTGTTCACGTCGTTCAGTTCCTTATTATTCTCGGTCATGATGTTTTTAGACACGACTTCGGGATTACCGTGAAACAACGCGCCCAATTCAAAGCGGAACCCGACCCGCCCACGCGGGATCGGACGGCCGAATCCCAAACCGACGTACGGTTTCACGGACTTGACCTTCAAATCGGCACTGACCGAACCGTCGGCATTCGTCATGACCTCGACATCGGCAATCTCGACCGGCACCTGCGTGATGTCGATACCGCAATCTTTCAGGGTCTTCATCGTCGCATCGTCGAACCTGCCGCTCACCGTAACCAGTTTGCCCGAACCGAAATAGAGACCGGCCGAAATGAAAAACGAAGAAGTACCTCGCCGGAACGGCACAATGTCGAACAACACGTGCCCCGAATTCATTTGCAGTTTGCCTTTCAATTGCAACTCCACGCTGTTCAGGCGGTCGGCAACCGACGGCGACACTTCGGGCAAACCCGAAACGAGGTCGTTGAAATCGAAATCGTCATAGGTGAATTTCGCGCTGACCGGCGCAGTCGTGAAACCGGCCCGCAAATAGACATGGCGGCACAGCGGGGTAGCGACCGATGCGCCGATTCCGGTCGTACCGGCACTCACACCGACCGCGAAGTTGCTGAACGGACGCCGTGCAAGCGGGTCGACTTCACGGCCTCCGGCATAAACGAAAGCAGTGCCGAACAGGAGCACAAGACTACAAAGAAGAAATTTTTTCATAGAGATGAAGTTAAGGGTTCTTGCTTATTCGTTTCGGAGCATCTTTATCTCCGGCAGACGCAAACCGATCATCGTTTCGAGATACTTGATGCGTTGTTTTTTCAATCCTTTGAGGAACGGCGCGATGTCGTCGCCATAGGCCCGGCGCGAATAAAAATTGAGCTGCAACGCTTTGCAGCCCTCGATTTCGACCACGCGATAGTGGTGCAGATCGAACTCGACGACCGACACCTCGCCGCCCTCACCGGCACTTACCAAGAATTCGAGCATATATTCGCTTTCGTTGTCGTAAAGTTGGTAATTGCAGCACGCATCCGTCTTTTTGCGTTCTTCGAGTTCGGCGATTTTCGACTCCACCGCCATTTTCGCCGAAAGGCGGTCGTGAAAAATCAGACTGACCGTGAACATCTCGTTGTAGTGCTCCGGCACTTCGCCCTTCGGGAAATACTCCTGAAAATAGTAGACTTCGGTCGGGTGGGAACTCCAGCCGAACCGAAAATCGGTCTTACCGAAACGAATCGGGTCTCCGGCATCGAAATAAACCGTCGCAGGCTGTGCGCACAACGTCGACAGCGACAGCAAGGCAATCAGCAAAGAAAGCAGTTTTTTCATGAATTCGGCAGGAGTCAATAGAGTTCGATTTTCGCAACCAGTTCATCGGCTCGCCGGTCGTAGTCGGCGGCCGGAGTTTCGGAAGGACACGTATAATAAAAAGACAAACAATGGTTGTCTTTGAAGAAATCGTAGGAAACGATGATGCAATCGGGATAGTTGCTGTTGCGTCCGCTGGTTTTCAGCATACGGATTCCGTTGATTTCCACGATTTCCGGTTCGGCGATCATTCCGTCGTCGAAAAACTGCGCGTTGGCCTCTTTCAAGTGCTCGATCCGGTTTTCCGCCGTGTCCTCGCCCAGAGCCCCGACATAGCTGATGATTGCGACCTCCTCGTCGGCATTGTAGGCGATCACCTCCGTCCGCGCATAGGTTTCGTCGGTTTCTGGAATCTGCCGCTCCTCGATTTCCGTGAATCCGGCCGGCAGGGTATAGCGCAGTCCGATTTCGGCGCAATCGTAATGCTGTTGGTGATCGATCAGCGGAACATCATCGGGATGGGTCAACTGAAAGCCGAAATAACCCACGCCGGCCAACACGATGGCCGCAGCCGCACCTGTCCAAACGGCCGAAGCATACTCTTTCGTCGCCCATTTGGTGCGAATCCAACCGACCGCACCCTGCAACATCTGAACAGCGCCCCAGATTATGGCACCCGTAGTGATGACATACCGCCCGCCCGATTCGGTGAAGCGGTAGGAGAGTTCGCTCACCAGCAAGCCGCCCAAGCACCACAGCGCACCGTAAACCATGTTCTTACGGGCCTTGTTCAACGTATCGTCCCGCACGATTTCTTCCGCATTGTTTTCGGGTGTTTCAGCGTCGAACGCCCGTTCTTCGGTCTCTTTCATCTGTTCGGATTTTAATGCTGTTTTTGAAAAAGGATTCGGCTGCTAATGCGGCCGAATCCTCTTGATAACGAATTTGCCGTTCCGGCTATTTCCAGTTCAGAATCTTGTGGAAATCGAACTCTTCGGGATTAGGCAGATAGGCTTTAGCCGCTTCGTAGTCCGCAGGCTCGATGGCATTGAGAATGTTCTCGATAACGGAATGGAACTTGTCCGAATGAATGTCGACCAGACGCGGCGGAATTTTGCCCGTCATCGGGTCCTGCAAATCTTTCAGGTAAAGCGGAGCGACATTCCCCTCCGTATCGACATAGACCATGCAGCCCGTCTTGCCGTCCGAGAACAATTTGTAAACGCCGATACCGAGTTCCGAGCAATAGGTCAGGTCGTAGGCGATCGGGGTCTGGCAACGAATTTCATAACCGAGTTCCACCGGACGGCTCTTGACCTTGATGCCCAACTCCTTGACCCGTTTTTCGATCAGTTCGTTGAAAATATGGGCTTTCGACACCTTGCCAAGTTCGGGATGCCCATGCTCGTCGTAGGTGAAGTGTACGCCGCTCTTGCGAATCTCCTCGTCGGACAGTGCATGGAACACGCCCTCCGAAATGACGGCGGCACCGTAATCCATTCCCATGATTTTGCGTTTCACGATCGACGAAACGACCAGCCGCACGATCTTATCGACCGTGATTTCGGTTTTGTCGAACATTTCGGGAATGATAATCATCGGGTAGTGGCACGCCTCGCCGATACCGAACGCCAAGTGTCCGGCACTGCGGCCCATAGCCGCCAGCACGAACCAGTTGCCGCTCGTACGTGCATCGACATACACGGCGCGTGCGATAACTGCACCCTTGTCCTTCGCCGATTCGTAACCGAACGTCGGCGTGCCGTTCGGAAGCGGCAGGTCGTTGTCGATGGTCTTCGGCACATGGATATTAGCGATGGGGTACTTCTTCGCTTCGAGGAACTTGGCGATGCGGTTTGCCGTCGACGCAGTATCGTCGCCGCCTACGGTCACGAGCAGCTTCACGTTGTTCTCGGTGAAGAATTTCAGGTTGAAATTGTTCTCGAAATCGGAATCTTTCGGTTTGAAACGGCTCATTTGCAGGAACGAGCCGCCCTGATTGAAAATCCCGTCGGCCATCCGATAGTCGATGTCTACCGTGCGGGGATCGGGAATGAACAATCCCGTATATCCCTCGTGCAGTCCGATCACGCGGTAACCCTTGCGCAGAAATGTTTTGGCGACACTGCCGACCACCGTGTTCATGCCGGGAGCCGGTCCGCCGCCGGTCAGAATAGCGATTGCTTCTTTCATGTTGTTATTAAAATTTGAGTGATAACGTTCTGAAATGTCTTCTGTTATTTTTGAAAAATGCGCGTCCAAAGATACGCTTTTTTTCGAGATGCACGGTCTCCGAATCCGCATTTATTCCGCAACCATCGAAAAAAAGCGGGGCAATCTCCGCAAGGAAATCGCCCCATCCGAATGTGTAGCGTGTGCTATCGTTTACTTAACGATGGTCACATTCACGGCCTGCTCGCCTTTGGCGCCTTCGGCAACCTCGAACTCTACCGCCTGACCTTCGTTAAGCGACTTGAAACCTTCTGCCGCGATTCCCGAGTAATGCACGAAAATCTCCTTGCCGCTTTCTTCCGTAATGAATCCGTAGCCTTTCTTGCCATCGAACCATTTTACCGTACCTGTCATAAAACTGAAAATAATTAAAATGTTAAAGCATCGGCAAAGTAACGCAAAAAACCGACAGCGTCAAAACTTTTCGACCGATTTTTTCGTCCGGCGCAATAAAAATCGTATCTTTAACCCGTTGAATTTTGCGACTTACGACCATGAACAGGAAACTGAAACTCGCATTGGCGGCCTTATTGGGCTTCTCGACGGCTTGTTCCACCGTAAAAAACGCTTCGTCGAAAAAGACGGACGATGCGGCCGTTCCGGCCGATACGGTCGAGGTCGCTCCTCGTGTCGTCGTCATGTACGGCGTCCGTCCGCCGGTTCAATCGACCGGGCACCGGTCGTTGAGTTCCGTCCTGCAAGAGAACGACACCGCAACGGAAGCGCAGGACGCATCGGCTGCGCAACAACCCGAAACTTCGCCCGAAAACTGATCCGGCGTCTTTCTCCATGTTTTCCCGACGCAAACCGGGTCTTCGGAAACGATGGGCCCTCGACCTTTTTTCCGACCTCTATTCCCAAACCGTCGCCGAACATCGGCTGAATACGCTTTTTTGGGAGTGTACGCTGCGGTGCAACCTCGCCTGCCGTCATTGCGGAAGCGACTGCCGTGTCGCTCCCGACGTGCCGGACATGCCCGCGTCCGATTTTCTGAAAGTGCTCGACGAACAAATCACGCCCCACGTCGATCCGGCTGAAGTGCTCGTCATCTTTTCGGGCGGCGAAGTCTTGGTGCGCGATGATTTGGAGGAAGTCGGCGCAGAAGTAACGCGGCGCGGCTACGCATGGGGCATGGTGACCAACGGCATGGCCCTGACGCCGCAACGTTTCGAGCGGCTGATGCAAGCCGGATTGCGGAGCATCTCCATCAGTCTGGACGGATTCGAGCAAGCACACAACTACCTGCGCGGCAATCCTTTGAGCTACGAACGGGCCTTGCAAGCCGTACGGCTCGTAGTCCGGGAACCTGCGTTGGCTTACGACGTAATTACCTGCGCCACAAGCGCCCTGATACCGCATCTGCAAGAGTTTCGCGACATGCTGATCGCCGAAGGCGTGAAACATTGGCGGCTTTTTTCGATTTTCCCGATGGGACGGGCCCGCGACGATGCCTCCCTGCGCATGAGCGACGAGGAGTTCCGCACGCTGCTGGAATTCATCCGCCGCACCCGCCGCGAAGGACGCATCGACGTCAGCTATGCCTGCGAAGGTTTTTTGGGCAACTACGAAGCCGAAGTGCGCGACCATTTCTACCAATGTGCCGCCGGAATTTCGGTCGCATCGATTCGGGTGGACGGTTCGATTTCGGGCTGCACCTCCATCCGCGCGAATTTTCATCAAGGCAACATCTACCGCGACGATTTCTGGGATGTGTGGGAACACCGTTTCGAGCCGTTCCGCAACCGCGAATGGGCCCGAAAAGGGGAGTGCGCCGACTGCCGGATGTTCCGCTACTGCATGGGCGGCGGCATGCACCTGCACGATGACAACGGCGACCTGCTCTATTGCCATTACCGGAAATTATAGTTTTCTCCAAGAAAATTTTGTTCTTCCGGCGATTTTTCGTTCCTTTGTAATATCAAAATAATATCATTTCAAAATCTCAAACGACTATGGAGAACAAAAACTTCACGTACACGGGCTGGAAAGCGAAAGGCATTCCGATGCTGCTCCTCCTTTTAACGGCATTGGCAGCAAGCATTTTTCTAATCGTGCAGGGCGGAATTCTGCTCGCCGAAGAGGTTCGCATCGCACTCGGCGGTTGGCTGTTGGTTCTCGGCATCGTCGGTTTCATCATCACGTGCATCGGGCTGGGCGGCTTCATGCTGCTGGAGCCCAACGAGGCACGCGTCATCGTCTTTTTCGGCAACTATCGGGGCACATTCTACGAAACGGGCTACTGGTGGATCAATCCGTTCACTTCGGCGAAAAAGGTCTCCGTCCGGGCCCGCAACCTCAATATCGACCCCATCAAGGTCAACGACAAAACGGGCAATCCGATTATGATCGGGCTGGTATTGGTTTGGCGCATCAACCGCGAAAACATATACAAGGCCATTTTCGAGATCGACTCCGCGTCGGGCTCATCCGTCGACGTCGCGGCAGCGACGACGGTCATGAAAAATCTGGAAAATTTCGTCCGTGTGCAAAGCGATGCCGCCCTGCGACAGGTGGCCGGTCTGTATGCCTATGACAATAACGGAGTTGCGGCAGACGAAGTCACCCTGCGCTCGAACTCCGAAAAAATCAACGAACAGTTGGAACAGACGCTCGGCGAACGGCTGTCGATAGCCGGTATCGAAGTTGTCGAAGCGCGCATCAACTACTTGGCCTATGCGCCGGAAATCGCCGCCGTGATGCTGCGTCGCCAGCAGGCTGATGCAATCATCGCCGCCCGCGAAAAAATCGTCGAAGGTGCCGTTTCAATGGTGCACATGGCCCTCGACCGGTTGAGCGAAAACAAAATCGTCGAACTGGACGAAGAGCGCAAAGCCGCCATGGTCACCAATCTGCTGGTCGTTTTGTGCGCCGACGAATCGGCCCAGCCCGTCGTGAATGCCGGAACGATGTATCATTGATTCGCGCAGAATGGCCAAAGAGGGAAATACAAAAAATTTCGTACTGCGCGTGGATGCTGCGACGATGGAAGCATTGGAGCAATGGGCCGACGACGAGTTCCGCTCGATCAACGGCCAGCTCCAATGGATCATTGCCGAAGCCCTGCGACGGGCAGGGCGCACCCCCAAGCGAGAAGTACCGACGCAACCCGACAAAAGATAACGCCACGCCCGCAAGTAAAAGCCCCGTCGAATGGCGGGGCTTTTATTTTTTCAGCGGTATTTTTCGCGCAACAGCGTCGCCAGTTCGGGCATTCCGTCGGCAGCACGTTTGCGAATGACAGTCAGCGGGTTCCGAATACCCGACACATCGGGTGTACCGGGATCGACCACGAAAATCGGTATCTCGGGCAGCACGTAACGCACCAACGAAGCGGCAGGGTAGACCGCCAACGAAGTCCCGACGACCACCATCAAATCCGCACGAGCCGCGATTTCGGCCGCCCGCTCGAACGCAGGCACCGCCTCGCCGAAAAAGACGATATGCGGCCGCAACAACGCCCCGTCGGAAGCCGTCGCATCCAACGATTGCTCCCAGCCATCAAGCGCCACAATCAATTCCGGGTCGCGTTCGGAGCGCAGTTTTGTCAACTCTCCATGCAGGTGAGTTACGCGGATCGAACCGGCCCGCTCGTGCAGATTATCGACATTCTGCGTGACAACTTCGACCGCAAAATCGCGCTCCAACTCCGCAATCGCCCGATGTCCGGCATTGGGTTCGGCCGCCAGCATTTCGCGGCGCCGTTCGTTGTAAAACCGCACCACCGTAGCACGATTCCGCGCCAACGCTTCGGGCGTACAGACATCTTCGATGCGATAATTCGCCCACAGCCCCTCCGCATCGCGGAATGTGGCCAATCCGCTGTCGGCACTCACACCGGCCCCCGTAAAAACGACCAATTTTTTCATCGTAAATCCGATTCAACAAAAAAAGATTTCCGCACATGCAGTGCGAAAATCTTTCCGAAAATTCGTCGGGGAGACTGGATTCGAACCAGCGACCTCCAACTCCCGAAGCTGGCGCGCTAACCGGACTGCGCTACACCCCGAACGATCGGCCTTCTCTTTCAAAGGCGCACAAAGATACGCCGAATTTCCGAATTCACAAAATTATTTTTCAAAATTATCGTGCGAATCGTTAATTCTTCCGCATCACGGCACCGTCACTCCTTCACGCAACGCACCGACATGCCGTTCGCCCGTGCGTAAGCCGTCGAGGGTTCGGTGCCGACGGTCGTATTTTTCTTGTCGAACCAGAAATAGAATGCTGCCGATTCTCGATTCGGCGCAACATCCGCCGTCCAATACAGACCGACCCAAGGCTGCGCTTCTTCGGCCAAGTTACTACGGACGGCAACCGATTCGGGTGTAGCAGCAGGTTGATAGACATTCTGAATTTTGCCGTTCAGATAGACCCGACGACCGGCTGCCATAAACAGCGAACTCGTCGTTCCGTCGGTCAACGGCCACCCGAACACGTCGTCAGCATCGGCCGTCGGCGTTCCTTCGGGAACCACACCGGCAAACACATCAGCCGGAGCGACGCGCCACCCATACGGGCAGGGGTCGTTCGTTTTGTTCCAGTTTTCGGATGCCGCTTCCCACAACCAGTCGTAACCGTTCTCTTTTACGCCGGTAACGAAACTCAGCGGATTCAACCGTGCATATTCTTCCGTACCCGTCTCTGCCGACGCCTCGACGAACTTTATGGCCGTACTTTTATTATCACCGTCGTAGATAGTGGCCGATGTTCCGTTGTTCGCCCGATAGGAAGAGGACCCGATGAAAGGATCTTTCCGCCCCCACTGATAGAACAAGCCATAGGATGCGAGCCGCTCCTCGCCCGTTTCCGTAGAGTTGTCGAGCGCACCGAGATTCCGACCCATCAATTCGTACCCGTTCCACGCGACCGCATCTTCTTCGGGGGTATAAGCCACCGTCCAGACGTGCCAGCTCCACAGCAGCATACCGACCGCATCATAGGCTCCGATCACGGCATTGCCGCGCATGACTTCGTCCGTGTGGGTGGCATCCGCACCGACATAAAACGAGATGCGGCCCTCCTCCAAACAGAGATTCTGAATCAACCGTGTGGAACTTTGCCAAATCAAGCCGACACTGGCCGGCTGCACTTCGGAGCCGTCGCCCCGAACGGGCGCAAACGAATAGTGCGTATCCTTTTCACTGGCGATAAAGCAGTTCGCCGGCCCGGACAACGTTTTTTCGCTTGCAATTCCCACGAAAAGCGAAGCGCTTTTCAGTTTATTGCCAGAGGTATAACCATTGATCGTAATCGTACCCGACGAAGCGACGGTACCGTCGCCGGCCGATGCGGGCACAACGACGGTCAAAGTCCGATTCGTCGCATCGAGCACCGTATTGTCGTCGCCCCAACCAGCAGGCCTGCTGGCGACGGAAAGCCGCTCGACCCCGCGCGCCGTGAACTCGATAGTCTGCGATTGTTCCGCGCCAGAAAAATAAACGGCCGACACTCCGAACGAAAGCACGGCATCCCCGTCATCGTCCTTGCTGCACGCCACGGCCGATACGCCCGCAAACAGCAGGAGAACCTTTCTGAAAAAATTTATAAGATTTCTTTTCATAATCATCCGAAATACTCTTGGCAAAGATAGCACAAGCCACGCGCAGAAACAAATTTATTCACCGCTTATTTCCGCCCGCGACATCGACCACGCTGCGGGTGGAACAATTTTTGCCCTCGCTGGACGAACGGAAAAAATCTCGAAACAGTATGCGTCAGCCGAAAAAAGATGCGGAAAACGACCATTCCGACGAGCCGATTCGGATTACGATCACCGAGCGGGGGCCTTATCTGGTTTACGGTCGGCCGCCGCTGTCCGCCCAATACATCATGCCCGACGAGAACAACGAAAGCTGGTACTTTCAGGAGGGCCGCCATTTTTCTACGGAAACGGAACCCACCGCACTCTGTCGCTGCGGATCATCAAAACATCATCCCTACTGCGACGGTAGCCATGCGCAAGCCCGATGGAATCCTCGCCTTACAGCCGCCACGACGACCCAGCCAGATGAAATCGAAACCATCGAAGGTGCGACGGTCGATTTGTTGGACATCAACAAATTCTGCGTATTCGCACGGTTTTGCCATCCGGCCGGAGACACATGGGACTTGGTCGAGCGTTCCGCGACGCCGGAAGCCCGGCGGCTGGCCATCCGGGAAGCCTCGATGTGCCCCAGCGGGCGATTGACCGCGCGGGACAGACGAACGTCGCAGCCGTTCGAATTCCGGTTCGAACCCGAACTCGGGCTTTTAGAAGACGACGCCATCGGTTCCAGCGGCGGGCTGTGGGTGCGCGGCGGCATCCCCATCCGACGCCCCAGCGGCGAAACCGACGAAATCCGCAACAGGGTAGTGCTGTGTCGCTGCGGACAATCGAGCAACAAACCCTATTGCGACGGCACCCATGCGGCCGTCAAATGGCGCGACGGCATCGAAAGCGAACCGGTAGGCGAGACCCAGCCCGAAGAGGTCTATTAAACGAAGCATCCTTGCAGGTTTGTCTGCAAGGATGCTTCGTTTCCGAGCAATCGGCGACTTCTATTTTTTCTCCGGTTTGGCGATCGTCTCACGCATCGACGTATCGGCCATGATGTTCTTCATCTTGTAGTAATCCATCACCCCGAGATTGCCGTTGCGGAATGCTTCGGCCATCGCCAGCGGCACTTCGGCCTCCGCCAGAATCACTTTCGCACGGGCATCCTGCGCTTTGGCCTTGTTCTCCTGCTCCAAAGCGACCGCCATAGCGCGACGTTCTTCGGCTTTCGCCTGCGCGATATTCTTATCGGCCTGCGCCTGATCCATCTGCAACTGCGCGCCGATGTTCTTGCCGACGTCGATGTCCGCAATGTCGATCGACAGAATCTCGAAAGCCGTCCCGGCATCGAGCCCCTTTTCGAGCACGACCCGCGAAATCGAATCGGGATTTTCCAACACGATTTTGTGCGAAGCGGCCGAACCGATAGACGAAACTATTCCTTCGCCGACACGTGCCAGCACGGTTTCTTCACCGGCACCGCCGACCAACTGCTTGATATTGGCACGCACCGTCACACGGGCTTTGGCAATCAACTGGATACCGTCTTTCGCAACGGCGGCGACCGGCGGCGTATTGATGACTTTCGGATTGACCGACATCTGCACCGCCTCGAACACGTCGCGACCGGCCAAGTCGATAGCCGTCGCCATGCGGAAATCGAGCACGATGCCCGCTTTTTGGGCCGATACCAGCGCATGAACGACATTCGTCACGTTGCCGCCCGCCAGATAGTGCGCTTCCAATTCGTTGGGATTGAGCGACAAACCGGCTTTCGTGCTCTCGATCATCGACGAAACGATCGTCGATGGCGGCACCTTGCGCCAGCGCATCAGAATCAATTGCAACAGGCTGATCCGCACGCCGGAAACCAGCGCCGAAAACCACAGCCCCACCGGTATGAAGTAAAATACGAGCCATACCGCGACGAGCGCCACGAAAATCACCAATGCAAGCATTCCCTGATCCATAATTCCTTCCATATTATTACCTTAATTTTCTATTTTTCGGACAATCACGCTAAAATTCTCGAATCCGACCACCTCCACCTCACTGCGCGGGTCGATATAGACATCCTGCGACTTGGCTTCGTAAACGCGGCCTTCGATTTCCACCTTGCCCATCGGCGACAAGCGGGAAACGCTCTTTCCGCGAACGCCGAGTTGCAACTCTTTTTCCGGTTCGGGCATCGACGAGGCGGGGATTTTCTGTTCCAACGAAAAACGCTGCCACGTCTTGGCCCGCAACGAAACGATGACCGCCACGAGCGACAGCACCAAAATCGCGCCGACAACAACACACCCAGTCAACGGATCATGGTCTCGAAACGCCAAATAGATCGAACTGCCGTAGCACACCAACGACAGCAATGCGCCGATGGAAATACCGGGCAAAAGAACCAATTCCGCAACCAGAAAAAGCAGGCCGAAGAAGATGAGCAGAATAATCAAAACCATAATGGGCGACGGATTAATACGCCTTAAAGATAATTATTTTTTTCGATCATCGTGCCGCTTCCGCCACTTTTATTTCGAGTTCGGCATCCTTTCGGCGGATCGCTTCGGCCACCGCTTCGGCCGTTTCCTTGTCGGGGAACAATCCCACGACGAAAAGATTCCGGCCAACTTTCGAGACTTCGGCATCTGCCGCAACCGCAACGATAGCCGCCCGAATCGGTTGGGAAAGCTCCGCCGCACCGAGCACCTCCACACGGAACATCGGCCCGTCCGTATCAGGCTGTTGCGAAAGATTGCGGACTGCGCCGTGCTTCCACACGACGATTTCAGGACGGATGAATCCTTTCTTTTTCAGCAGCTGCTGCGCGGCTTCCGCTTCCGCAAGCGTAGCGAATCCTCCGGCATAATAATTCCATTTCCCGTCGTTGTCGATCAGGTACGAAAGCGGGTAAGCCCCTTTGAAAATCGACACCGGCCGTTTGGCATTGAACGTACCGAGCAGAATCCGATAAATCGTACCTCGTGCGTATATCCGGCATTCGGGAATCGGATGCCGTGCGTCATAGTGCGGCGTCTTCGAGAAAGCGAGCGAATCGTAATCGACGAAAAACCGCTCGACGATTTCGATTTCCGGCACGCAAAAATCGACCGCTTCCACTTGCTTCCTGACCACCGAAAGCGAATCGCGGGCCGCATCGAGTCCCAGTAATCGGGCCATGTCCATCTCGTAATCGAGCGCCACGCCCTTACGCACGCAATAATCGGCCACCTTGTCCGAAATCGTCCGGTCACGCAGACCTGCCAGCCGTTGCATCGCTTCGGTCAGACGGCTTTCTTGCTCGGCAAGCAGACGGTCGTGGTCAATTTTGTCCAGCAAATAGCCGTAGGCATAGCTCTTATTGTCGAAAACATAGTTCCAAACCTTCGCCAATGAATCCGCCAACAGCCGATTCGTATCGGTCAACACATGGAAGCGTTTGTAAATCGCCACCGCCTCGTCCTCGACCGTTGCAGCCTCGTAAGAACGGGCCAAGAGAGCCAACGAATCGTAATTGGCGAAATAGCGGTTCACCAATTCCATCGCCCGAAATTCCAGACTTTGGGCCCGCAACAACACCGCATATTCCGATTCGGGCAGATTTTCACGGAAATATCCGTTGTAAACCAAATTCCGCACCTTCGGCCCGACCGCCGGGAGAACCGCATCGGATCCCGTATCGGCGACTTCCGTTTCGATCGAAGAATCGGCCCCTTCCAACCGAGCCAGCACCCATTCCTGTTCGAGGGCGTTGATTCGATCGACCAACCGCCCTTTGGCATTCCGAACGGCGAACATCCGGTTTTCCAACTGCAAAATCTCTTCCGAAATCCGGCTGCGCGCTTCGGGTTCGGTACGCAGCCGCGCACGCAGGAATTCCATCGCCATAGCAATCGAATCTTCGCGCAGCTGCAACAGCTTGTCCTCCTCCATCAGCGCGGCGTACTGCCGGTCGGATTCCAATCCCGCCGGCTCGGGATTCGCGACCGACTGCCGCGCATACATCCACCCCGACACGAAAAACACCGCGACGGCCGCCGATACGATTTTAGGCAATATGCGGGTCATCTCCACCATTTTATGAAAAACAACTGTATCAAACCGAAAATTTCCAAACGGCCGAACAACATCAACAACGAATTGGATAATTTGAACAACGCGGGCAGCTGGGAAAAGTTGTCCATCGAGCCGACCGCACCGAATCCGGGCCCGACGTTGCCGATCGAGGCGATCGCACCCGAAAAACTGGTCATCAGGTCGATGCCGAACATCGTTCCGAAAAGGGTACCGATCAAAATCAGCATCAGATAGGTAACGATGAAGACCGTTACCGAATGCAATGCCTCGTTGTCCTGAATCGCACCGTCAAGTCGAATCCGAATGATCGCATTGGGGTGCTGCTGCTGGCTCAACCGCGCCCGAATCATTTTCAACGAGAGAACGAGCCGATTGATTTTCAACCCGCCCGAAGTGGAACCGGCGCACGCGCAGACGAACGAACCGAACAGCAGCAACACGATAGCGAACGAAGGCCATTGGTTGGTATCGGCCGTAGCGAAACCGGTCGTCGTAACCAACGACACGAACTGAAACATGCCGCTGCGCAACGCCGAGAAGAAAGTAGGATAGAACCCTGCGGCGAAAATGCTGACGGCAATCAAAAAACCGCCTACGAGCAGCATGCCCAGATACCAGCGGGTCACTTCGGAACGGAACATATTGTTGCGTTTGCCGGTCACCGTTGCGAATATCAGCCCGAAGTGCACGCCCGCCATCGCCATCGCACAGGTAAGCACCCAGTCGATAACCGGACTGTTGAAATAGGCGATCGAAGCGTTTTTCGTCGAAAATCCGCTCGTTGCACTGACCGACATGGCATGACACAGCGCATCGAACCAGTTCATGCCCGCCAATTTGAGCAGCAACATCGAAACGACGGTCAAACCCAGATAGACCACCAGCAGAATCATGACGATTACCTGCGTGCGGTAGCGGAAATTGTCTTTGGCCAGCGTGGAGAGCTCGACATTGGTCAGGGTCAGTTTGTTGCGGCCCATCGACGGCAGAATGACCAGCGCGAACATCACGACCCCGATACCCCCGATCCACGTCGTGGACATGCGCCAGAAAAGCAGGCCGCGCGGCAGCGATTCGATGTCGTTCAGCACGGTCGCACCGGTAGTCGTGAAACCCGAAACACTCTCGAACCAAGCATTGATCAACGAGAATTCGCCGCCCCAAATCAAATAGGGGAACGTCCCGACGACACAAGCCACCAACCATGCGCCGACGACGATGCAGAAACCCTCTTTGGTAGTCAGCTGCTCCTGCCGTTCGACGAAAATCAAGGGAAATACGCCCAGCAGCGTGGTCAGCAAAGCCGAAAGCAAGAGCGGATAAAAGGCCGAATCTATGTTATTGTACCAAGAAATTCCGGCCGACAACAACATGAATGCTGCGATGAACAGCATCACCACTCCGATATAGCGTAAAACGACGTCCGCCCGCATCTTCGTTCAGCTTACTTCTGTTTGGTCATCGAAATCAACGTGTCGATCCGTTCTTTCAGCGTCAGCACCTCGTCTTTCAGATCGCCTTTCACGACGAACGGGATGCGGAACGTCAGAAAATCGCCCAGCCCCTTGTTCATCCGCAAAATGGGATTGACGCAATAAATCGACATGAAATAATAGAGCATCAGCACGATAGCGATCATCACGGCCAACGAAATGAGCACCGGCGTCACGGCCCGATAGGCATTCTTCCGCATCTGCTCCGCACGCGGAGCCAGCGAACTCTGGGTCGAGGTCATATACGCCTTGATTGCAGCCGTTACCCGGCCGTAAATAGGTTGGTATTCATTACCATACCATAGTCCGGCCTTCGGGTTTCCCCGCAACGTCGCCGACGAATCGAGTTCCGATTCGCCGAACGCCAAATAGGCATCCGTCAACAGCCGCAGCTCCGTCGTGGCGAACGCCAGCGAATCAAGAAACGACTTATCGACCGCCTCGCTCCGTGCGATAGCCAGCGTGTTTTCCAAACGTTCCAAACTAGTCCGGCAAATGCTGTCGTACGACCGGTCGCCGAGCACCGAAAGATGAATGAACGCCGCATTCTGTTCGTGCGCGGCATCGAGCATCGTTTTCGCCAGCGTGATGTTCCGCCGGTTGGCCTCCAATATGTCGCCCGTATCGCGGCTCAAATGACTCAACTCCAAGAGCGACACCATACCCGAAAAAAAGAGCAGGCATACGATGCTCAAAAAACCGACCGTCACCCGTTTACGCAATCCCGTCATAATTTTCTCTCATTTTCGCGCTCCGCTTCCGTGAGCGCATCTTTGCAAAGATAATTATTTTCGGCGAGGATTTCTCCCGCCAAATCATGAAATTCGTCCATCGCACCCAATTTCACCCGACAAAGCGTGTTGACCCGCGTCCGGTCGTAGGGAGCCTTCACCCGCCGGTAATTGCCCGTATAACCGAACATCATCCCGTTGCGGCGCGTGCTCTCGAAGAGCACCGTATCCTCCGTACCGACTGCTGCCGCGCAAAATTCGCCGTGCAACCGGCGGCAAAGGCTCTCCAATTCCTCCACGCGCCGCGTCGCGACCGATGCCTGCACTTTGTCGGGCAAATCGACCGCCGGCGTACCCGGCCGCTCCGAGAAAGGAAAGATATGCAGAAACGCCGGATGCAGCTCCGCCAGAAAATCGTACGTCCGCCGGAAATCCTCCTCCGTTTCGCCCGGAAAGCCGACAATCACGTCGATTCCGATAAAGGCATCGGGCATCGCACGGCGCACGGCGGCGATGCGGTCGGCGAAACGGGCGGTCGTATAACGCCTGCGCATCAGCCCCAGTATCCGGTCGGAACCGCTCTGTATCGGAATATGGAAGTGGTGCTGGAACTTCGGCGAAGCGGCGCAGAACTCGATGATTTCGTCGGTCAGCAGATTCGGTTCGATGGACGAAATGCGGTAGCGTTCGATTCCGTCCACCGCATCGAGCGCCCGCAGCAGGTCGACGAAGCGTTCGCCCGTCGTGCGGCCGAAATCGCCCGTATTCACCCCCGTGAGTACGATTTCTTTCTGTCCGGCGGCCGCGATTTTACGGGCTTCCTCCACCAAATCGGCAATCGGCATGTTGCGGCTCGACCCGCGTGCATAGTGGATGGTGCAGTAGGAACAGCAATAGTCGCACCCGTCCTGCACTTTCAGAAAGGCGCGCGTTCGGTCGCCGCTCGAAAAAGCGGCGAAAAACGACGTCAGGTCGTCCGTCTCGCAGCTGTACACCTGCGCCCGTCCCTTGCCCGGAAGTTCGCACACACGGCGGTACAGCTCGCCTTTGTCGTTGTTGCTCAACACCAGATCGACCCCCTCGATAGCGGCGAT
>JAMPDE010000001.1:46123-64443 GCA_023665825.1 Alistipes senegalensis
TGACTTCGGGCGGCGACGCCTGCATGCGCGACGCGGCACTGCGGGCCGCCCGCGCCTCGAAATTCAACATCGACGAATCGGCACCGGCCCGACAGACCGGTACGATTACCTATGTATTTATACCGCAATAGACGATGGAATTGAGCATCAGCAGCGAGAATTTCGTGCTCGTGGGGGCCATGTTGCTCTTCGTGGCCGTGCTGGCCGGTAAGTTGGCTTACCGGTTCGGGGCTCCTGCGTTGCTGCTGTTCTTGGGCGTCGGTATGCTTTTCGGGTGGAACCTCATCGACTACCGGTCGATGGACATGACGCAGTTCATCGGCATGATCGCCTTGTGCATCATCCTGTTCACCGGCGGCATGGATACCAAATTCTTTGAAATCAAGCCCGTCCTTGCGCCCGGTATCGTATTGGCGACCGTCGGCGTGTTGGCTACTGCGCTCATCATGGCCCTGTTCGTGTGGCTCGTCGCGCCGTCGGTGGGGGTCGAAATACCTTTTGCGCTGGCGCTGCTGTTGGCTGCAACGATGTCCTCGACCGACTCGGCTTCGGTTTTCTCCATTCTCCGAAGCAAAAAACAGGGTTTGCGCCAGCATCTGCGGCCGTTGTTGGAGTTGGAGAGCGGTTCCAACGACCCGATGGCCTACATGCTCACCGTGCTGTTGATCGGCGTCGTGTCGCACGGCGGCGGTACGGGCGGTTTGTGGTTCGACGTCTTGATGTTCGTCGTCCAGATGGCCGTCGGCGCCGTGTCGGGTTACCTCATCGGACGGTTGGCCGTTCTGACGATCAACCGCATCAACCTCGCCAATTCGTCGCTCTACTCGGTGTTGCTGCTGGCGTTCATCTTCTTCTCGTTCGCCTTTACTGACCTGATGCACGGCAACGGCTATCTGGCCGTCTACATCTCGGGGCTGGTCGTCGGCAACTACAAGTTGACGCGCAAACGCTCGCTGACCGTCTTTTTCGACGGGTTCACGTGGCTGATGCAGATCATCATGTTCCTCACGCTGGGGCTGTTCGTCAATACCGAAGAATTGTTCGCGCCCGAAACCCTTGTGCTCGGCCTCGCCGTCGGCGTCTTCATGATCGTTTTCGCGCGTCCCGTTTCGGTTTTCGCGTGCCTCCTGCCTTTCCGACGCTTTTCGACCAAAGCGCGTTTGTACGTTTCGTGGGTCGGTTTGCGCGGGGCCGTGCCGATTCTGTTCGCCATTTATCCGATGATCGCGGGCGTCGAGCACGCCGGACTGCTTTTCAACGTCGTCTTCATTTCGACCATCGTTTCGCTCGCCGTGCAGGGTACGACGGTCAGCAGCATGGCCAATTTTCTCGGACTGGCGTGCGTGCACCGCGAGGCCTCGTTCGACGTCAATCTTTCCGACGACGTGAAATCGGCCCTCACCGAAATCGAGGTCAACGAGGCGATGATGCAGCGCAGCAACACGTTGCAGGGACTCGCCATGCCCGAAAACACGCTGGTGATGATGGTCTTCCGCAACGGGGCCTATTTCGTGCCGAAGGGCAAGACCGAACTCCAGTTGGGCGACAAACTGCTGGTCATCTCCGACCGCAGCGAGGAGCTCGCCGCCTTGTATCGGGACATGGGCATCGACGACGTGATGCCGTTGTAGCTTTTTCGGCGGACGTTTGCGCCGCTTGTTCGTCTTGGTGCGCCGCTTCGCGTTCCTCGCGGTCGCCGGTATTTCCGAAAAATCCTCCTTTTTTGCCGGCAGGACGTGCGAATAAAAGGCCCGTTCGTGATGAAAATCCGCCGGTTCGTTGAATTTATTTTCTTTCTTCGGATATTGGGTGTACTTTTGCGGTACCTCTGATAGAATGAGTTACCGATTTGTCATGAATGTTTTGCATCGCTTGTTCGCCTTCGCCGCCTTGTGCGGTTCGGTTGCTTGCAGCGAGAGCGGCCTCGACTTCGAGCCTGCCGTTCCCGGGCAGCAGTTCCGTACGGTGGTGATCGGGTGTGCGGGCATTGACATAAATACCCGTACCGAAATCGACGACCGCTTGGGCGTGCGTTGGGTTTCGGGCGACAGCATCCGCCTTTGGGCGCGCCAGTCCTCCGACGGGGCCGCTTTCGCTTTGGAAAACATCCCGTTCGTGTTCGATTATTATTCGCCCCAGTTCAAGCAGGCCGCTTTCACGGGGCACGAGGTCGATATGGCCGGTTTCGATTCGGGCCGCCGGTACGATTATTTCGCCGTTTCGCCCACGCCCGCATCCGTTACGGGTACACTGGCGACGTTCGACATCCCCGCTGTGCAGTCGGGCGAATTCAACAGCGGGTACGACATCATGACCGCGCAGACTAACGCACCGGCTTTGGAGGAGGGCGATACCAACTGGTGGAAACAAGAAGAACTCCTGCTGTTCAAGCACCACGTGCACGTGTTCAAAATCACCATTCCGAGCAACCGTTTGGAGGCTCCCAAATTTCCGGGCATGGAGGAGGCCATCCGCTCCATCGAGCTTACGTTCCCCGACCCCGTTACCGGCCGCTTGACGGTCGACGCCACCGGCGCGGCCGAGCCCGTGTTCACTCCGGCGGAGGGGGGCAACGTGCTGACCCTGCGCTTCGATCGGCCCAAGCAGGCTGGTGACGTCGTCTATGCGTTCATCGCACGGCAGGAACCCCTGTCGGGCGACGGAAAGGTCATTATCCGGGCGACCGGTGCTTCGGGCGGCGACAAACCGTGCGTTTCGGTCGACCGGACGTTCACCAAGACCCGCGAGTTTACGCGCGGCCGCGTTACGACGTTGAATTATAACATCCCCGAACGGTACCGGTGTACCAAAATTCTCTTCTCGCTGGCCGAAAAGGCGGGCGGTGAGGCTCCCGACCGTGCGATTACCAATGCCAACGGGTACGGGTGGGGTACGTTGGGCGAACCGATCGAATCGTTCCGCATTGTCGATGCGTCGACCGGCGAGGAGTTGCCCGCGTCTGCATTCGTCTGCAACCATGTCGCGAACCGATATGAAATCACCTGCACGGACGAGGGGGCGCATACGGCGTTCATCAATCGGTATGCCGGCAAAGAGTGCATCGCCAAACTGACCTCCCAAAGTGCCGAAGTCGAGTATCCGTTCACGGTGCCCGCGCTCGAAGCGGAGGTCGAAAACATGGTGCCCGCACTCGAAGTCCCTTGGTTGCTCTCTTTGTTGAACGAAGATTTGAAAAATGAAGACGGGGAATATATTTCCGCTTCGGACGGGCATGATAATCCGGGTTACGGTACGCATTCCGATACGAATACTAAAGCTACGCATTTGGGCGATTTCGCTGCCAGCCTGATGGATTGGAGTGCTGTGAATGTCGGGGTGCAGTCGGGTGCGATTCGTGTGAATTGCCGTTCGGAGTTCGTATATGTGTTTTTTTGGAGTAAAAATCGTTATCATGGCCGTATCGATTCCGCACCTTTGAAAAATTTGACTTCGACGAAAAATATCAAGGTCAGCATGGAGTATACTTGCGCGAACGATCCGAGTCATTCGGCGAATGTTACTCCGCTTGCAGCCTACGGATATACGACGGATACGAATGTAAAGATAAACTCCGATAATAAGGATACAGGTTGGGTTATTTCTAATGCAACGCAGATTCAAAACATCCCTTTGAACGGTACATTCGAGAGCGGTTTTCTTCCGTTGGAATATACGATAGCAGATTGTGGCTCTGCTCATCGGTTATCTTGGGAAGTCGGTTCTACTGAAGAAGTGAAGAACAGCAATGCCAATAGTTGGTTGTATATCCGAAATATCCGGGTCTCGATTGCCCATTGATGAATGAAACGACGATGAATCGCATACTTCTGAAATATAGCTTGTTGTCGCTGGTGGCGGTTGTATCGGCGGCCGCTTGTTCGGATGACGACGGGTTCGGCGGCGATGCGCGCTGTCGTGGGCGGCTCGACATCGGCGGGACGGCTTCCGCTGCGGTCGTTACGCGTGCGGAAACGAACCTTCCCGACGTGTGTCCCGGACTGAAAGTCCCTGCCAAAGAGGAATTGCGGCTGATACTTACGGGTTCGGACATCGCCGAACTCGAATCGGGCGACACCGGCCCCGTCGAGGTGGGACGCTTCGACTATGCGAAAGAGTGGGAGACGCTGGCCCAGTATGGCAAGGAGATGCCCGATCTGTTTCCGGGCGAGTATCGCGCCGTGCTCGAATACGGCACGCCCGATGCCGTCGGCCCCGATGCACCCTATTATCGGGGCGAGAATAAGGCTGCGGTCAGAATCGGCAAGGAAACCGTGTGCCGCGTGGACGTGAAAGTCCGCAATTCGGTCGTGCGCGTCGTGGCGACCGACGAGTTCAAGAACTACTTCTACGAGCCGGAATTCCGGCTCTACCTTGACGGCAGCGACGAACCGCTGGCGGATGAAACGGGCGAACCGTTTGTTTTCACGTTGTCGGACACCGACCGGCCGATTTTCGTGCCTGCGGGAACGACCGTCACCGTGAAGGGTTCGGTGCGCCGCCCTTCGCAGACTTCCGACGGGGCGGGCGAATTGCTCTCTATCGACGAGTTGCCGGCCCGTGCGACGGTCGCCGGTACGCTCCACACGTTCCGGTTCACGGCCCAAGCGGGCAGTGCCGGATTGGAGGTCGTGTTCATGGAGCCCGAAGCGGGCGGTTCGGACGACGTGGAAATCAACGACGATGCGGTGTCGGACAAAACCGGCGGCGAATCCGTCGAATAATCTATTGAAGCATGAAAATGAATCGCGATATGAAAAAATACTCCGTTCGATTCGGTGCCTTGCTGACGCTTGCATTTGCGGTCGTCGGTTGCGTGAACGAAGACCCGGGTTACGGTGAACCGGGAAATCCCGCCGGAGCGACCGGTACGGGTTTTCTGACTTTGGCCGACGTGCACGTGGTGGCCGATTCTGAAACCGACCAAAATGTCGAAGAATCGCCTGCCGAAGCGATGCTTTCGCGTGCTGCCGATGCGTCGAATCCGACGGGTGTTACGCGCGGTGAGGAGGTCGCCTCGCTGGACGAGTATAAAATTACCATTCAGGGACGGAAAAGCGCCGAGCCGGTGTTTAAGGGGACTTACGGCGCGTTGAAAACCGAGATGGGCGACACGGGGCTGGAAGTTCCGGTGGACACCTACACCATTACGGCGACCTCGAACGCTTCCGAAACCGGTTTCCCTGCCGAAGTGCAGGCCGAGCCATCCTACGGGGGCGAAAAAGGCGGCGTATCAGTGGGCAAGGAGGAACAGACTTCGGCCGGTACGATCGTCTGCAAGTTGCAGAATATCAAAATCACGTTGAGCGTCGCGGCCGACCTTTACGAACGGTTGGACGTGCTTGATTCGGGCGAAAAGATCGAAGCGTCGATTTACTACGGCGACAACAAGGAGACCGCGACGGTGCGCTGGGACGTTCCGGCCGGTTGGGACTGGACGCTGCCCGAACCTCCGGCGGTCTATTTCCCGGCCTTGAACGCAGACGGATACAACACGTTGCATATCAGTTTTTACGCGAAGTTGAACGGGTCGGAGATTCCGATGAACAAGGATATTACGGATATTCTCAAAGGACAGTGGCGGCGGATTCACGTGGTGCAGACCTACGACACGGACGGCAATCTGACGTTCGACGCGGTGGTCAATTCGTTCGTGCAGGACGAGACGATCGACATCGGCGACAATGGTGTGGCGGGAACCATGTGGTGCGAACTGCCCTATGAAGACCCGTCGGTGGCCGGGCCGTCGATTCGGTGGGCCGACGGCAGCGACCTGCCCGAATCCAAAATCATGCTGGCCGGTGCGGCGTTGCAGAATGTCGTGCTTCGTGCGCCGAACGGAATCGAAAAAGTGGCGTTGGCGTACCGGACGACCAACCCCGACTTGGCTTATTATGCCGGCGGGTTGAACATCGACGACTTGTGCGCCAGCAAGGGAAATCCGACGTTGAAAAGTTTCGGCATCCCTTACGGGACGGATTTGGCCGGCCGGCAGGAGGCTGCGTTCGAGTTGAACAAACTCGCGGAGCAAATCGGGCCTTACGACGGCGAATATGCGTTTACGTTTACCGTGACCGACCGCAAGGGGCTTTCGTACACGCAGACACTTACGTTCGTCGCGGGCAATGTCGGCCCGACTGTCGAAGGGGTCGGATTCGACATCGACACCGTGCTGGAAGTCTCGCCGGAGGACGGCACGGTCGAGTTGGATGACGGGACGAAGTCGCCGGAGGTGAATGTCAAGGTGCATTCCGACGCAGGTATCGTCGAACTTTGGGTGTCCATCATTTCGGCCCAGTTGACGCCGGTGTTGGGCGAAGTCAACATTCCCGAAAAATTCAATCTCTGTAAGTTGAAAGGGGATATGGTAACGAATATGGGCAATTTCGGATTCCCGTGCAACGACGAGGTGGAAGGAAAGAAGGATCTTGATTTTCGGATTTCTGCGACCTTGATGGGCCTCTTGAAAGAGTTCGGCGGCGATCACCGCTTCGAGCTGCAGGTGGTCGATGCGAACGGCGAAATCACCAAAGCCATTCTCCTGCACGTAGATAAATAGTCATGAAAAAAGAGTTGCTATATATCGTGGCGTGGTGCGTCGCCCTCCTGCCGGTCGCTTGCGACAAGGAGGATTCCGATGCGGTGCGTTACGGCTTCGGCGAAGGCGGCATCGTCATGTCGGTGGCTCCGTCCACGCGTGCGATAAACGATGCCGAGCTGACGCTGGCGAACTGCACGGTGGATATCTACCAACGGACGGCGGAGGATGCCTCCGATGAACCGACGTGGATTCGCCATTATGCACCGGGCAAGTGCCCCGAAACCGTCAAATTGCTGGCGGGCGATTACTCCGTGTCTGTGGAGTGGGGCGAACGGCCCGCCGACGCAGCACCCGACAAATGTTTTTACAAGGGTAGTGCGGATTTCACCGTCACGGCAGGTGCTACGCAGCCGGTCGTCGTGGTTTGCAAACCGCAGTGCGCCGTCGTGGCCGTCGGTTTCGATGCAAGCATCGCCGACAAGGAGCTTTCCGATGTCCGCGTGGAGGTCTCGTTGCCCACGTCTGCTGCCGCCAAGAAATCGTTGCTTTTCACGTCGTCCGATACGGGTTACTTCACCATGCCCGAAGCCGGTGCCGAGTTGGCTTGGTCGTTCCATGCCGTGCATCCCGAAAAGGGGGATGTCGACAAAACGGGTACCGTCAAAAACGTGGTCAACGGCAAGAAATACGCGTTGAATTTCCGTTATTCGGACGACCTGCCCGGATACATCGGCCTTGAACTCGAAATCGATAATAAGACCGACAATTACAACGATCTGCTTGTTTTCAGCCCTGCTCCGGTGGTGGAGGGCTCGATTTTCGATGCGGTGCAGGATTTCGCCGACACTGAAATGGCTTTGGCCATGAAAACGGTCGGCGAAGCGACCGTCCGCGAGGCGAAAATCTATCAGGTCGGAGCTGCCGCCGCAACCCGTGCGGCTGCCGATTCCGACCTCCTGCTGTGGCATTGGCAGTGTCCCGCTTCCGCAGGGGCCGAACCGACGGTGACGGACAAGACGAACGTAACCGCCACGCTTTCGGACGATTGGAAGTCATTGGACGTTACCTTGAATCCGGCATTTTTCACGTTCCCTGTCGGCGAAACGAAACTGCGTTTCGAGATTATCGACAGCAAGGATGCGCTCGCCGAAAAAACGGCCGTAATCCGTGTGAACGAGGGAATCCTGTCCGAAGTCGACGCCTGCGATCTGTGGGCCAACAGCGTGACGTTGCGTGCCGTTTCGACCAAAGGCGCGCCCACGTTCAAATTGCGTTTGCAGGGTACGGACACTTGGAAAACCGTCGCGGGCGTATCGGCCGGCGGGAACCAATATACGGCTGCTTTCACCTCCGACGACAGTGACTGGACAGCTTCGGACAATGCCCAAGCGGGCGTACCCGTTTACCGGCCCCGCAAGGAGCACAGCGTTTACGCGAACAACACCTACGAAATCGCGGCCGAAATCAACGGACACGAATATCGCACGACTTTCCGTCCGGTCTGCAATCAGCCGATTCCCAACGGCGATATGGCCGACGCTTCGTGTTCGTGCTTCTCGACGAGCAACGAAAATACCGTATTCTGGGGCAGCGGCAACAACAGTTTCGCTTCGGCGCTTTGCGTGCGGGATACCAAGAGCGGACTTTATTGCGCTCATTTGAAATCGGTCATGGCGGGGGCGTTGGGCATCAACATGTTGGCTTCCGGCAACCTCTTTTCGGGTACGTTCGTCCGTCCGAGTACGACCGGTACGGTCAGTTTCGGGCAGGATTACGATTGGAAAGCTCGTCCGACCGCACTTCATTTGAAATACCATGCGACGATCGGGACGGTCAATCAGCAGAAACACAAGAAAACGGACGGTTCGCATCCGGCCAATATCGGCGAGCAGGACGAAGCGATCCTTTATGTGGCGATTGTCGATTGGGCCGGCCGGCACGAGGTGAAATCGGGAACGTCGGCTCCTTCCGGCATGTGGCTGCCCGACGAGGCCGTTTCGCAGCCCGAAGGCCCCGTCATCGGTTACGGCATTTTCATCATCGACAAGAGCACGGAGGGTTCGGAACTCGTCGACTACGAAATACCGATTTATTACTACGACAAGGTGACCAAACCGTCGGGCAATTACAAAATCGTGATTTCGAGCGCGACGAATATCTACGGCGACTACATGTGCGGTTGCGACTCGAACGAACTCTGGCTGACCGATTTCAGCTGGGTGTACTAAACCGAACCGGAGGAACCTCATGTACTCGATGAAACGTCTGTTATCTTTGCTCGTGTTGTGTCTGCATGCTACGCAGGCACTGTCTGGTCAGCATCCGGCCGATGAGACGCTGCGCCCCGCATCGGCCGACGAAATATCGCTCTCCGACGAGGAACGCCGCAGCCAGCGCGGCCTGACCGACATCCGCACCGAGTTCGTGCCCAAAGGCCAGTGGATTTTCGGCGGCACGGCCTCCTATTCGACCCACACGAACGAATCGTACCAGTTTCTGATTATCGACGGCATCGGTTCCGAAGGCTACAATTTCCGCATCAGTCCGTTGATCGCCTATGCGCTGCGGACGAACATGGCGGTCGGCGGCCGTTTCATCTATTCGCGCACGCTGCTCAAACTGAACAGCGCCAACCTGAAATTCGGCGACGAGGAGACCGGTACGAACATCCGCGTTCAGGATTTCTACGCCTTGCGCAGCAGTTATCAGGCGGCGGTCATCTGGCGGCAGTATATTCCGCTGGGTCAAAGCAAGCGTTTCGCGCTGTTCAACGAAATGTCGTTCACGGGCGGCGGCGTGCAGGCCAAATTCGCCAACGATTCGCCCGTGAAAGGTACTTACGAACGCGGATTCACCTTTGCGCTCGGCGTTTCGCCCGGCATCGTGGCATTCGCCACGAACAACATGGCGATCGAGGTCAATGTCGGCGTGATGGGTATCACCTACAATCGTACCAAGCAGGTGCACAACCAAGTGACGGTGGGGCATCGTTCGTCCAGCATGATGAATTTCAAGGTGAATATCTTTTCCATAGGGCTGGGCATGGCCTTTTACCTCTAAACCGCAGCGGCATGAAACGGATTTTGATATCGGCGTTTTCGATTTTTCTTTTCGTCTGCGGGACGGGGAGTTTCGCGGCCGTTCCCGAACCGGATGCGTTCCTTGCGGCCGATTCGCTTCCGGCGTTTGCGGCTGAACCCGCGCCCGAATCGCTTGCGGAAGCGACTGCCGAGACCCCGACGGTCTCTTCGGTTGCGGCGAAATCGTCCAAACGCCATTTTCTGCCGGCCCGCCGACGCATGGACCGCGAAATCGACAAGGTGAAATACGTCTACAAGGGCGAGATGATGATGGGGCTCACCGCCTCCTACGGCACGCTGACCAGCGAGGATACCGATTTTCTGGTCATTCTCGAAAACATCGACGCCGACGGTACCATCGCCTCCGTGAAGCCCTACTTCGGTTATTTCTATCGCGACAACCGTTGTCTCGGCGTCCGGTTCGGTTATACTTATATCGACGCCAAACTCGATTCGGGCACCCGCTTCGACTTGGGCGACGGGAACGACGTTTCGTTCGATTTGCCGTACGTCGGCGTCAGCAGCAACAACTATTCGTTCGGTATCTTCCACCGCTCCTATGCGGGGCTCGACCCGAAAGGGCGTTTCGGCCTTTTCGCCGAAGTGGAACTTTCGGTTTCGTCGGGCGAATCGGAATTTTCCTACGAAAACAACGGGACGACCAAAACGACGAACAGCGAGAACTTCCAAGCGAAGTTTTCGTTCAATCCCGGAGCGGCCGTTTATATCTTTCCGAATGTCTGCGCGACGCTTTCGTTCGGATTGGGCGGCATTCAGTACACGCACGTCAGCCAGAAAGACGCCGACGGAAACAAAATCGGGTCGCGCACGGCCTCGAAAATGCGCTTCCGGCTCAATCTGGCGGAGATCAACATCGGTATGACCGTGCATTTGTGGAACAAGAAAAAGTGAGGATGTCATGAATCCGTGTTATCGAATTTTTCGCTCTTTCATCGCTTCGCTGCTCGTGTTCGCGGCGTCGGGATGCGTCGACAATGACCTTCCCAAGCCGTCGGTGACGGTCAATATCGCCGCAATCAAGGGCAAAGGGTTCGAGGTCAAGGAAATCGACGTCGTGAACCGTACGGTCGTGCTCTCGCTCGATGAAACGACCGATATTCAGAACGTGCCTATCGACAGCGTCGGGTTCCAGATCGTGCCGCACAATGTCAGCGTCAACCTCGACCTCGATGCGGCCCGTGCTTCGATCGCGGCTTCGGAGCGCTTTCCCGGCGTTTTCCCGATGGACGGGCCGTTGCACATGACGCTTTCGCTTTTCGAGGATTTCGAGTGGACGATTCGCGCCGAGCAGACGATCGACCGCCGTTTCCGGGTCGCCGGTCAGGTCGGGAAACCGGTTTTCGACGTCGGCAACTGCGTGGCGACGGCCTATGTCCGCAAGGATGCCGATTTGTCGAGTGTCGCTATCGAGGAGTTGCGGCTGGGCCCCGACGAGCTGACAACCTACCTGCCGACGCTGGACAAGCTGAACAAGGATTTCGCGTCGTCTTCGAGGCGGATGGATGTCTTCTGCCACGGACGGAAACAGGAGTGGACGATTTGCGTGAAGCCGACCGACAAGAATGTCCAGATACCGGTCGAGGAGCCCGAAAAATGGGCTTGGCCGGGCATAATCTGGCTTACGGGCTCGGGCATCGAAGGTGAAAAGGTGGGTTTCCGTTATCGTAAAATCGAGGACGGAGCCGCGTCGCATGCCTCCTCGCGAGCCGATGATGTTACGGCCGACAGCGAATGGCTCGAAGTGCCGGCCGAGCAGGTTACCGTTTCGGGCGGAAGTTTCGAGGGGTATCTCAACCGCGAGCCCGACACGGCCTACGAAATCAAGGCCTATTGCGGCGCGGATGAAACCGACCCTTACGAAGTGCCGGCCGAGCCTGCCCCGCCTGCGTTGCGCAATGGCGGTTTCGAGGAGTGGAGCACGTCGGGCAGTAAAAATACGATTTATCCCTATCTGGCCGATGCCGAACCCTATTGGAGCACGGGTAATCCGGGTGCGGCGATGGCGAACGAAACGCTGACCGAGTGGTGGGATCCGCGTCCGGGTTCGCAGGGGCGTTACAGTGCCCACTTGAAATCGAAATTCGCCAACCTGATGGGCATCGGCAAGTTCGCGGCCGGAAACATTTTCTTGGGCGAGTATGTCAAGACCGACGGCACGAACGGATTGCTGCGTTTCGGCCGGGCATTTACGGCACGGCCTGCGGCGCTGCGTCTTTGGGTGAAATTCAAGGGCGGAACGATCGACTATGCCGGCAAGGACACGCCGGCGGGCGTCGGCGTCGGTACGCCCGACAACGGCAGCATTTTCATCGCGTTGGGTACGTGGAAGAAGGAGGATTACGGCTGGGCACCGGCTACGGTCAACGACTTGGGCGGCCAGCTGGTCGGTACGGACGATTCGCCGGTCTGCATCGCCACGCGCGAAATCAGCACGCTGTTCAAACCCACCGGCCCCGATGTCGTCGGTTACGGCGAGTTCATGATCGTGGACGACATCGACGATTGGACGCAGGTGACGATTCCGATACGCTATACCGACAAGGGCGTCGTGCCCACCAACCTGATGATCGTCTGCGCCGCTTCGCGTTGGGGCGACTATTTCACGGGCAGCACCCGCAGCGAAATGTGGCTCGACGACCTCGAATTGATTTACGACTACGTCGACCCGGACAGCGGGGTTATTGTTGGATTTTGACCAGCTGTTGGCGATAGGCGTTGAGGATGCGCGACTTGGAGATGAATCCCAAATAGCGGCCTTGCTTGTCCACGACCGGCAGCATCCACGTGCGTTTGTCGTCGAATTTCGCCATCACGCTTTGAATCGATTCGTGTTGCAGAATCCGGTCGGGCGGTTGAATCATGTAGTGCGAAATGGGATTGCCGTATTTTTCCCGATTGAACATGTCGCGGCGCAGGTCGTCCAATTGCACGACGCCCAGCAGCACTCCGAAGTTGTCGATGACCGGAAAGATGTTGCGGTGCGCCGTGGCGATGATGTGCACGATGTCGCCCAGCGTGAATCCCTCCTTGATGCGCAGAAAATCGGTCTCCATCAGTTCGTCCAGTTTCAGAAACACGAATACCGACTGGTCTTTGTTGTGCGTCAGCAGTTCGCCTTTCTGGCGGAGTTGCTTGGTGTAGATGGAGTCGGGGTTGAGGTAGTAATCCACCGTGAACGAGATGCAGGCCGTAATCATCAGCGGGATGAAGAGCCCGTAGCCGCTCGACAGTTCGGCGATCAGGAAAATCGAGGTCAGCGGGGCGTTCATCACGCCCGACATGACGCCCGCCATGCCCACGAGCGTGAACGATACGATGGATACGTCCCAGTGGAACAGCGTGTTGCAGACCAGCGCGAGCGTCGCCCCCGTGAATCCGCCGACGAACAGCGACGGGGCGAACGTTCCTCCCACACCGCCGGCCGCCGTCGTGGCCGCCATCGCTACGGTTTTGAAGAACATCGTGGCGATTAGGAAGAGGATGACCACCCAGTCGATGTGGCTGAAACGGTAGAACAGCGAGTTGTTGAACAGATGTTCGGCCTGTCCGTGCATCAAGGTCGTCAGTCCCTCGTAGCCTTCGCCGTAGAGGGGCGGGAAGATGAAAATCAGGATGCCGAGAATCGCGCCGCCCAACAGCCATTTCTTGTACTGCTTGTCGAATCGCTTGAAAATGTTGCCGATGCGTGTGTTCATCGAGGTGAAGTACCACGACATCAGACCGCACAATACGCCCAGCAGGATGTAGAGCGGAATCTGCCACAGCTCGAACGCATCCGCCGGTGCCAGCGTCACCGCCAGTATCGGGGCGAATCCGCGCAGCATGAAAGCCATCGTCGTTGCCGTGATAGAGGCGATCAGCAGCGGAATGACCGAGCTGGCCGTGATATCGAGCATCAGGATTTCCAGCACGAAGACCACGCCCGTGATAGGGGCTTTGAAGATGGCCGCCAACGCCGCGCCTGCTCCGCAGCACAGCAGCAGCGTCAGATTTTTGTAATTGAGCCGTGCCAGTTTGCCGACATTCGAGCCGATGGCTGCGCCCGTCAGTACGATGGGGGCCTCCGGGCCGACCGAACCGCCGAATCCGATAGTCACGCCTCCGCCCACGACCGACGTCCAGCAGTTGTGCGCGGCGATGTGCGAATCGCGCTGCGACATGGCGTAGAGCACGCGCGTGACCCCTTCGGAGATGTTGTCGCGGACGATGTATTTCACGAACAGCGTGGCCAGAATTACGCCCACAATGGGATAGATCAGGAACAGAAAATGGGCGCTGTCGACCGGAAACCAGTTCGTCAGCCCGTTCTTGATGGCATAGAGCAGCATCTCGAAGATGTAGGTCGCCAGACCGGCGAGCACACCGATTACGACGGCCAGAATCATCATGGTCTGGTTCTCGTTGAGCCGTCTGGTCAGCCGGAAAAAGAGCCGGTATATGCGGTCGGTGCGGAGCATGTCGGTCTATTTTTTTCTTTCGTATCGGGCGGTGCAGCCGTCGTTGCGTTCCAGCACCAGTTCGTCCGCCGTCAGCGTCCGAATCTCCAGCGTATCCGTGAACGGCAGGGTCTGGTGGTTGCCGATGCTTTTTCCGGTCAGAATCAGTCGGTCTCCCGTCCGTTCCCACCGTTCGTATTGCAGCGTCGCCATGTTGATGGAGGAGGCTTTGCCCTCCTTCTCCAACCGGATGCCCTGCATCGTGTGCTCCATGCCCGGTACCGGTTCCACCCACGAACCTTCGATTCGGGGATGTTCCGCTTCGCCGCAGGCGGCCAGCAGCCCGATGGCGATCATGCCGGATGCTGCCCGAAACAGGTTTTTGCTATTCATCTTTTCCGAACGGATTTTCAGTGGTTATTCCCGATTCTTGGTTTCGTATTGTTTCGCCTGTTCCTCGATGAGCGCCGCGTCGGAGAAATAGTTGATTTTCATTGCCGTCCGCACTTCGTCCAACGTTTCCGATGCGGCTTTGCGGGCCTCTTCGGAACCGCGACGCAGGATGTCGTACACTTCGTGGATGCGTCCCTCGAAATACTTGCGCCGTTCGCGAATGGGGTCGAGCACCTCGTTGAGGATGGCTATCAGCAGCTTTTTCACCTTCACGTCGCCCAGCCCGCCGCGCCGGTAGTGCGCTTTCAGTTCATCGAGCGAGGCATACTCGGGCAGATACCGCAAAAAGTGTTCCGTACGGCAGAACGCATCGAGGTAGGTGAATACCGTGTTGCCCTCGACCTTGCCCGGGTCTTCCACCCGCAGGTGGTCGGGGTCGGTGTACATGCCCATCACCTTTTTCTTCACCTCGTCGGCCGTGTCCGACAGGTAGATGCAGTTGCCCAGCGATTTGGACATTTTCGCCTTGCCGTCCGTGCCCGGCAGCCGCAGGCAGGCGGCGTTGTCCGGCAGCAGGATCGCCGGTTCGACGAGCGTTTCGCCGTAGGTCGCGTTGAATTTATGCACGATTTCGCGCGTTTGTTCGACCATCGGTTCTTGGTCTTCGCCTGCCGGTACGGTCGTCGCCTTGAACGCCGTGATGTCCGACGCCTGACTGATCGGGTAGGTGAAGAATCCCACCGGGATGCCTTGTTTTTGTTGCGTGTCGCCCTCGACCGCGTTTTCCGAGAATCCGCGCAGTTGGATTTCCGCTTTGACGGTCGGGTTTCGCTGTAACCGTTGGACGGTCACCAAGTTCATATAATAAAATGCCAGTTCGCACAGTTCCGGTACCTGCGACTGGATGAACAGCGTCGATTTTGCGGGGTCGAGCCCGACCGACAGATAGTCCAACGCCACTTCGATGATGTTCTGCCGCACTTTCTCGGGGTTGTCCGCATTGTCCGTCAGGGCTTGCGCATCGGCAATCATGATGTAGATGCGGTCGTATTCGCCCGAGTTTTGCAGTTCGACCCGCCGGCGCAGCGAGCCGACGAAATGTCCCAGATGCAACCGTCCCGTCGGACGGTCGCCCGTCAATATGATTTTTTTCATGATGATACGATTTTGCGACAAACTTACGAAAATCTGTGCGGGGTGCCTAAAAAAAGTTGCCGCATATCGGTATTTTTGATATTTTTGTCCGACTGAATAACCCGATACTATAATTTCGTATGACCATCATCCAGCTCGAATACTTGCTTGCCGTAGCCAATTGCGGCAGTTTTTCGGTCGCGGCCGAGCATTGTTTCGTGACGCAGCCCTCGTTGAGCATGCAGGTCAAGTCGTTGGAGGAGGAGTTGGACGTGGTGCTGCTCGACCGCTCGAAGAAACCCGTCATCCCGACCGCAGCGGGCGAGGTGGTGCTCGAACGGGCCCGCGAAACGCTCCGCGCCTATAACTGCATCAAGGAGTCCGTCGCCGAACTCAAAGGCGAAACGGCCGGAAAACTGCGGCTGGGGGTCATTCCGACCATTGCGCCCTATCTGCTGCACAAGTTCATTCCGGCGTTCGTGCACGATTTTCCGAAGGTCGAGCTGGAGATTTCGGAGATGGTGACGGCCGACATCGTCGATGCGCTCAAACGCGACCGGCTCGATGCGGCGTTGGTCGCCAGCGGGACGTGCGGCGAGGGTATCGTCGAACAGGAACTTTTCAGCGATCGGTTTTTCGCCTACGTGTCGCCCGAAAACCCGCTCTACGAACGGCAGAACATCCGCATCGAGGACATCGACCTCAAAGATTTGGTGATTTTGAGTCCGGGCAACTGCATGCGCGACCAGATCATCGAGTTGTGTCAGGCGCGCCGCAGCATGCCGTCGCACTACACGTTCGAGTCGGGGTCGCTCGAAACGCTGATGCGCATCGTCGATTGCACGCAGTGTCTGACCGTTATTCCCGAAATGGCGGTGGAGTACCTCCCCGCCGAGCGGCGCGACCGGCTGAAAACGCTGGCCAAAGGGGCTACTTCGCGCAAAATCGCCGTCGCCGTGCGCCGCACTTACGTGAAAAGTTCCATTATCCGCGCCCTGACCGGCACGATTCTCTCCCATGCGCCCAAACCGGTGGCGGTCTGAATGACGAGCTTGTCGCGGTAGCCTGTCCGGTAAGGAACGGGGCTTGTGTGCGAACGGGCGGTCGGGAGCGCGATGTCGTTCGGAATTGCAATGCGGTCTATCGCGCTGAACGTCGCAGAAACTTGCTGAATCTGCATGCCCGTACATCGCGCTAATAAAAAATTTCGTATCTTTGGCTTCGCCGAAGATACTCTCGCTCGGCAATGCAAAATTTATTTTGCATTGCTCTCGCTTATTCGTATCTTTGCAAATTGGGTAATCCCGATTGCGGATGCCCGAATCGAAATTTTATGGATAAAACGAATCAGTTGATCGACACGATCGTCGCGGCGATCGAGGATAAAAAGGGTAAGGATATTGTATCGTTGGACCTTTCGGGCATCGACGGGGCCATCTGCTCGCATTTCGTGGTCTGCAACGCCGACTCCACGACGCAGGTCGCGGCCATCGCTGACGGCATCGACGAGAAGGTATTCGAGACGTTGGGCGAAAAGGTGTGGCGCATCGAGGGCCAGCAGAACTCCGTGTGGATCGCGATGGACTACGTGGACGTGGTGGTGCACATTTTCCAGACCGAGTTGCGCGGATTTTACAAATTGGAGGAGTTGTGGAGCGATGCGCCCATGACCCGTTACGAATACGAAGAGTAAGCGGAATTATGGCAAAACAGAACAGAAAGCCAGCCAATAGAAATACGAAGAAACAGCCCGCCGGAGGGCCGAAATTGAACGGTTTCCCGCGTCCGTCGATGTTGTGGATCTACGGGTTGATCGGAGCCTTCATTATCGGGTGGTACCTGATGGACGATACCGCCGGTTCGCCCGTCCAGAGCGATTGGGGTACGGTCGAAAAGATGGTCGCGCAGGGCGAGGTCGAGCGCATCGAAGTCGTCAACCGCGACCAAGCCCAAGTTTTTCTGAAAGAGGGCGTCGACGACCGTTATCGCAACGATGCCGAACATAAGGAATTCCGCCGGATGCCCGAATCGGGCGTGCAGTTGGTGTTCAACATCGGGTCGGTCGATGCTTTCCGCGAGGATTTGCGGGCTGCCAAAGAACGGTCCGGTTACGACGTGCCGGTCGTCTACAAAAACAAGTCCAACGATTGGACGAATCTGCTGGTCAATTTTCTGCCTTGGATTCTGATTATCGGCGTGTGGTTTTTCATCATGCGGTCGATGTCGCGCGGCGGGGGTGCCGGCGGCGGGGGCATCATGAACGTGGGCAAGGCCCGTGCGCAGGTCTTCGACAAGGACAATTCCAAACGCGTGACGTTCAAGGACGTCGCCGGTCTCGAAGAGGCCAAAGTCGAGGTCATGGAGATCGTCGACTTTCTGAAAAAGGCCGACAAATACCGCGAACTGGGAGCCAAAATTCCCAAAGGCGCCCTGCTCGTGGGTCCTCCGGGAACCGGTAAAACGTTGTTGGCCAAAGCGGTCGCCGGTGAAGCCAACGTGCCGTTCCTCTCGATTTCGGGTTCCGATTTCGTCGAGATGTTCGTCGGCGTCGGGGCTTCGCGTGTGCGCGACCTTTTCGAGCAGGCCAAACAGAAGGCTCCCTGCATCGTCTTCATCGACGAAATCGACGCTATCGGCCGTGCGCGCGGCAAGAATGCCGGATTTTCGGGCAACGACGAGCGCGAAAACACGCTCAACCAGTTGCTTACCGAGATGGAC
>JAMPDE010000001.1:64543-126236 GCA_023665825.1 Alistipes senegalensis
GTGCGGCACGAAGTGCACTGCACCGGATAGCCGCCTCGAACCGGCCCGGAACCCGGAAGAACAACGCGGATTCCGCAAAACATCCGACGCTGACGACCGGATAAACTGCGCGACGTTGCGCACTCGAAGCGAATATTATTATAATATTCGCTTCCGAATGACACAACGAAAGAGCCCACGGATGGTACCGTAGGCTCGAAATGTTGATTCGTGAAAGGAAGAAAGCGTCAATCCATCGAAATGAAATTCTCGGGATTGAAGCACCTCCAATCTTCGCAATCGAGATCGTAATACGTGACCTGATTCGATCTGCTCGATTTGCGTCGGCCGGATTTCGTTTCAGCCACCAGCTTATCGAGGATGCTCGGCTTGAGCGTTCCGATAGCTTCGCGAATCGACCCGTCGGCTTTCCGATAACTGAAACGAACGATACGCGAATGCAACTGGTCGATAAGACCTTCCAATTCGTCGCATTCGGCCGTCGCTTCATTCACGGCATCCGTCACGGCAGCTTCGAGCTGCCATGCCGACATACCGACGAATGGATTGAACTTCTTGACCAGTGTCCGAATCAAATAATTCCGATTCATAACTTGTTTGCAGACTTTACCCTCCTGCGCCGGAGTTCTAAACTGCCTGAACCATTCAGAACAGCGATGCTGAATCAGCCGATCCCGAAGACTGCCCGAAGGCAAGGAGGCGAGAAGAAAAATTTGCGGCCGAAGGCCGGCGCAACGCGCGGACTGATTTTTCCGAATCGAACCTCCGGGCAGCCAGCCGACGGCTGGCTGATCCTTGCCGCTGTCTTCGGGATGTCGGCTAACTTCGCATCTCTGTTGTGAGTGGAGAAGAAACATACCTTTCTCTCCGGGTACCGCACGATGACGAAGCGAAAGTACCCGCGAACATGACCCGACGGCGAAGTCGGAGAGCATGCAAGTTCAGAGGCGCAAAGGTCGGGCATAAGGCGGAGCCTGCCCGACGACACGGCCGGGAACCGGCACCCGCCTATGGGCGGTTCCGCTGATGATGCTGCATGCTGAAAATGTAGAAATACACGACACAGAGGCCGGAATACCCATTTTTGTGATTTATCACAAAATAAAATACAAACCGGCCGCCTACGGAATAAAGGTATATCCAAATAAATTATTCAGAATGTAAAATCCGCGTTCCAGACAGACAGCACGCGATTTTTCCCTTTTTGTGATTTATCACAAAAATAACGATTTGGCAGATGTGCAAAGTGTTGCTATATTTGCAATGAAGGGAAGAGAATTGCTCAATGCAAGGATTCTTCATTGCGACCGGAGCTACCGCTCCGGTTTTTTTATTTGCATTCGATCGAACTGGCAACCCAAATCGGATACACCCAATGAGCCTGATTCGCCCCATTCTGAATACGCGTCAGTAACAATTTTTCAAAGCGACTTTCCACTACTCCTGATGTCTGTACCAAAATGCACGAAAAATTTCCTCTCTGATCGCGTATCCCCTTTTTGTGATTTATCACAATTTTACAATGGAACATAAAAACTCTGATTTACAACTGTTTCCCATTTTTGTGATAAATCACAATTTCGCGCATCGCTCGAAATTTTGTGACAAAAAAGGAACTCAAGCCCTTCGACTTTTTGGGGGCCAACTTCTCTATGCCAATTTTTGCGACAAAAACGGAACTCAAAATTATGTTAAATTTCAATGATTTGGATTCTCTTGCCTTCACTTTTCAACAATTTTCGGGATTTTCGATTTCCAAATGTCGAATTTAACATTTTTACGAACTATTTTCCTTTTGTCCCTCGCGCACGCGAGTACAACACGTTGATATACTTATCAGTTGTTAATTATTTATCAGGGTTGTATAGTGAATTTATCAAAGATAAATTCTTTGATAAATATAGATATAAGGTATGGCGGGACAAAAAAGGAAGTCAGGAAAATCGGTCGGGGACAAATCGGGAAGTTTATTTGAGACTGATTCGGAAGTCAAAATCATGATAATAATTCTTGTTTTTACACTTTGCGACAAAAACGGAACTCAAAATTCCCGCCACTTAAAAAGTGAAAGCACCGTCCGATTCGCTTCCCATATTACAGACCAATCTTTGTCGATATATCGGTCGGTTATCTGCATCATTGAATCGGTGTGATTCAAGGCTTCGTGTACGGTCGCTTTTTCGATATTGCATTGTCGAGAGCGGGCGATGGTCGCCCATGAGTGGCGGGCAGCATAGTATTGCAAAGAAGATAGTCCGAGTTCCTCCGCGACCATTATCAACCCTCGATTGATGGCACGATTGAACGATTCTTTCGTGGCATAATCCCGATAAAAGCGGAACTGGCGTTCCTTGCCGACATCCCGATATTTTTCAATCAGCGTATTCAATACAGGCTCGATTCGTACTTTCATTTCGGCTCGGTCTGCTCGACGGGTACATGTTTTTTGTCGATTGTAGGTCAATACGCCCCTATCGATTTTACCACAACTGTACAAATCGGCCGAATTGATACCGATCAATCCGAAAGAGAGCAGGAAACAATCTTTGGCCAAGTTGTAGCGACGCGCTCCGGACTGGTCGGCCGGACGGTCGGGCAAGTCGATGATACTTTGGATAACGGCCGGAGGAACCGCACGTTTTTGCGGAATCGATTCGATTAGTTTCACTTTCGAGAAAGGCGACCTCGACAACGGAATAACTCCGGTATCTTCATCGTTGAATTGGAGTTTGGCCCGATTATAAATAGCCCGCATGCAATGGAGGTAGGAAGATACGGCCCGCGTTTTTGCCCTAACCGGGCTTTTTGGCATCCTCTTACGGTTGGAACCGCACTGGGAAGGTTCTCGTTCCAAAAAAGTCTTGAACTCATCGACCAAACGCGACGTGATCTGCATAATATCGCAAGTATCCTTCCCGATAAATCGTTGAAAAGCATGCAACGCAGCAATATAAAGACCGCCTGTCCCGGACGACATACTTTTCGCCTGCTCGAACCAATATCGGCAGAAGTCCAACCGGAACCCGTCCTCGCCTTTGAGTTTCATTTCCAGAAAACGAACTACATCATCGACCGTCATCCGTTCGATGGCAAACCCCAACCCTCGACAAATTTTACGACATTCATAACACAAATCTTCGCAAAGATTCGCCAACTCGGAATCGGTTATTTCGAGTTTAGGGGTCACGAATCTTTTCTCGACATAAAAAGGCGTGCTGATCTTACGGGATTCACGATGATGAATCACGCGCAATTTGATATTGTATGTTCCATCCTGTCGAAGATGGTTCTTGAATACGCAAGTCTTGAAAGTCGCCATACTCTCTTAAAATTCGGTTACATTTTGGACAACATTTCGCCTAACAACAAGCCATTTTTTGCCCCATTTTACAGAGAATACCGCGAACTCGATGCGGAAATATATAAAAAAGACATTCACAACACATGTGTAACGTGTTGTAAATGAAGCAAGAATAGCGACCGCTTTTCTTTGTGGAGAATACGAGATTCGAACTCGTGACCTCTTGCATGCCATGCAAGCGCTCTAACCAGCTGAGCTAATCCCCCCGAACAACGGATCGGCGTGTGAACCGAAACCGCCTTTATGTGCTGACAAAAATAAGACGAATTTTTCATTCGGACAAGAACTAATCCGAAAAATCGCTAAATTTGTCCGAAAAATCCATCAGCTATGACACTCAACGAATACCAGAAGCATGCGCTGGAAACAGCCATCTATCCCGAAACACGCCGCATCATCTACCCCACGCTCGGACTGACGGGCGAAGCGGGCGAAGTAGCCGACAAGGTGAAGAAAGTCATCCGCGACGGCCACGAAGAATTCACGGACGAGAAACGCCGCGAAATCGTGAAGGAAATCGGCGACGTGCTGTGGTACTGCGCGACGCTGTCGCACGACTTGGGCTACGAACTGGACGAAGTGGCGCAGATGAATGTCGACAAACTGCGTTCGCGCATGGAACGGCACCATATCTCGGGCAGCGGCGACAACCGCTGACCCGCCCCACGACCGAAGCCAAACGGCAACGGCCGGATTCATTCCCGCTCGTGCGAGTTTCCCAAATGACCGGAAAGAATCCCCGTCCTGCCGAATCGAAACACTCCGCAATCGTAAAAAAAGCAAACTATGGAAGAACAGAAACCCAATATCTCGCTGCCCGAAAACGCCTATCGGGAACTCCGTGCGGGCGAAACCTACACGCCGCTGATGCCCGCTTCGACCTCGCCGCGCGAGGTAACGCCCTACTCGGTTATCATGGGTGTGGTGATGGCCATCGTATTCTCGGCCGCCGCCGCATTTCTCGGACTGAAAGTCGGACAGGTTTTCGAGGCCGCGATTCCGATCGCCATCATCGCCGTAGGCATGGGCAACGTGCTGGGCAAGAAGAACATGCTCGGACAGAATGTCATTATCCAGTCGATCGGCGCTTCGTCGGGCGTCATCGTCGCCGGAGCCATTTTCACGCTGCCGGCCCTCTACATTCTCGGGCTGGACGCCGCATTCTGGCAGGTGTTCCTCTCGTCGCTGTTCGGCGGACTGCTGGGTATTCTGCTGTTGATTCCGTTCCGCAAATACTTCGTCAAGGAGATGCACGGCAAATACCCGTTCCCCGAAGCTACGGCCACGACCGAAGTGCTCGTATCGGGCGAAAAGGGCGGCAACCAAGCCAAACTGCTGGCCGTCGCGGGACTCGTGGGCGGGCTCTACGACTTCGCGGTCGGCACGTTCGGGCTGTGGACCGAATCGGTTTCGACCCGCATCTGCACATGGGGACAAGTGGCAGCCGATAAGTTCAAGGTCGTATTCGGCCTGAACACCTCCGCCGCCGTGCTCGGTCTGGGCTACATCATCGGACTGAAATACGCCATGATTATCACGGCCGGTTCGTGTTTAGTGTGGTTCCTCATCGTGCCGCTCGTCGGTTCGCTCGCCGAGAGCATCGACCCTGCCGCAATGGCTTCGCTTTTGGGCGTGACGCGCGCCGACCTGCTGGCCGACCCGCAGGCATTGTTCACGCCCGAAAATCTTTTCGCATTCATCGGCAAACCGATCGGCATCGGCGGCATCGCGATGGCCGGCATCATCGGCATCGTCCGCCAGTCGAGCATCATCCGGCAGGCCGTAGGGCTCGCCGTATCGGAGTTCGGCGGCAAGGGGGGGGGTGTAGCCGCTGCGACCGAACGCACGCAGCGCGACCTCTCGATGAAGCGCGTGCTCTCGTTCCTCATCGCCACGCTGGTCTGCGTCTTCGTTTTCTTCCACTTCGGATTGCTGGACGGCTGGGTGCAGTCCGTCACCGCGATTCTCATCGTCTTCGTCATCGCGTTCCTCTTCACCACCGTCGCAGCCAATGCTATCGCTATCGTCGGCACGAATCCCGTGTCGGGCATGACGCTGATGACGCTGATTCTGGCGTCGCTCGTACTGGCGAGCGTCGGACTGAACGGCACGACCGGCATGACCGCTGCCCTGATTATCGGCGGCGTGGTCTGCACGGCCCTTTCGATGGCCGGCGGATTCATCACCGACCTCAAAATCGGCTACTGGCTCGGCACGACGCCGCGCAAGCAGGAAGCATGGAAATTCTTGGGCACGTTCGTCGCCGCTGCCACCGTCGCAGGCGTGATGATCATCCTCAACAAAACGTTCGGCTTCGTCGGCGAGGGTGCGCTGGTCGCACCGCAAGCCAATGCGATGGCGGCGGTCATCCAACCGCTGATGACGGGCGGACAAACCCCTTGGATGCTCTACTTCTGCGGCGCGGCATTGGCTCTGGTACTCACCTCGATAGGCGTTCCGGCACTGGCTTTCGCGCTGGGCATGTTCATCCCGATGGAACTGAACGCCCCGCTCGTCGTGGGCGGTCTGATCGCGTGGTTCGTATCGAACCGCTCGCAGGATAAGGAGCTGAACAAGGCCCGTTTCGATCGCGGTACGCTGATTGCGTCGGGATTCATCGCCGGAGGTGCGCTGATGGGCGTCGTGAGCGCGCTGCTCAAGTTCTTGGAGGTCGACTGGTTCCTCTCGGGCTGGGCATCGTCGAACGCCGCCGAATGGACGGGCCTCGCGATGTACCTCGCGCTGGCCATCTATATGACGTGGCACACGCTGCAAGCGAAAAAAGAAGAATAATATGAAAACGCTCGGCTATCTGCTGCTGGCAGCCAGCATCCTGCTGGTCGTATCGGGCATCGGCGGCTTGATTTACATCTATCTTTTTGCCGACGCTCCGGCCGACGGGTTCACGCAGTTCATCGCATGGCTGAATCTGTTCAACGGTTCGTTGGGATTGGTGAACTGGCACAACTATTATCGTAAAAAAGCATAACGTTATGGAACTGAAAGAACGTTTTCTGAAATACGTTTCCTACGACACCCAATCGTCGGAGGAGAGCGCGACATTTCCCTCGACCGAGAAGCAGAAAGTGCTGCTCGAAGCCTTGCGCGACGAGATGCAGATGCTCGGCATGACCGAAGTCACGATGGACCGATACGGTTATGTCATGGGGACGATTCCGGCGACGCCCGGATGCGAAACGGCACCGGTCATCGGGTTCATCGCCCACGTCGACACCTCGCCCGACATGAGCGGCGCGGAGGTCAAGCCGCGCATCATCGAGGAGTACGACGGCGGCGACATCGTGCTGAACGGTCAGCTGACGATGCGCGTCGCGGAGTTCCCCGAGCTGGCGTTCTTCAAGGGCCACACCTTGATTCACACCGACGGCACGACGCTGTTAGGTGCCGACGACAAGGCGGGCGTAGCCGAAATCATGACGGCGGCCGAATACCTGCTGACCCACCCCGAAGTGAAACACGGCAAAATCCGCATCGGCTTCACCCCCGACGAGGAAGTCGGGCGCGGTGTCGACTACTTCGACGTGGCGGCATTCGGGGCCGACTTCGCCTACACGGTCGACGGAGGCATGGAGGGCGAACTGGAATACGAGAACTTCAACGCCGCGAGTGCGAAAATCGAGATTCAGGGGCGCAACGTCCATCCGGGCTACGCCAAGAACAAGATGATAAACGCCATAGAGGTGGCCTGCGACCTGCAACAGTTGCTCCCTGCGGCGGAACGGCCGGAGCATACGGAGGGCTACGAAGGATTCTATCACTGCGTCGGACTGAACGGCACGGTCGAGCGGGCGACGGTGAGCTACATCATCCGCGACCACGACGCCGACCGGTTCGAGGCGCGCAAAGTGTACATGTGGTCGTGCGTCGACCTGCTGAAAAAGAAGTACGGCGACGACGTGCTGAACCTCGTGCTGAAAGACCAGTATTTCAACATGCGCAAAATGGTCGAACCGCATCCGCAAGTCATCGACAAGGCTTTGCAGGCAATGGAAATGGCGGGCGTGAAACCGCTCGTACGTCCGATTCGCGGCGGCACGGACGGCGCACGCCTGTCGTTCATGGGACTGCCCTGCCCCAACCTGTTCACGGGCGGGATGAACTTTCACGGCAAATTCGAGTACTGCTCGCTGACGACCATGCGCAAGGCGCAGCAGGTACTGCTGAACCTCGCGACGCTTTGGAGCGAATAACGTTATGGATAATTTCGGATTTCTGAAAGTCGCGGCGGCCATTCCGCAAGTGCGGGTCGCCGACTGCACGGCCAACGCCGAACGCATCGTCGCGATGGCCGAACAAGCCGCCCAGCGCGGGGTCGAAATCGTGGTCTTTCCCGAACTGGCCGTCACGGCCTACACGTGCGGCGACCTCTTTTTGCAGGCCACGCTGCTCGATGCGGCGGAAAACGCGCTGGCCGAAATCGCCAAAGCCTCGCGCAAGCTGCCGCTGACGCTCATCGTCGGGGCTCCGTTGCGACACGGCTCGACGCTCTACAACTGCGCGGCCGTCATCGCGCAAGGCCGCATACTGGGCGTCGTCCCCAAGACCTATATTCCGAACTACGGCGAATTCTACGAGCAACGCTGGTTCGCGTCGGGTGCGGGCATCGCCGGCGAAACGATGCGGGCGGCCGGACAAACGGCCGATTTCGGAACCGACCTGACTTTCGAGGTCAACGGCACGGAGTTCGGCGTGGAAATCTGCGAGGATTTATGGACGGCCATACCGCCGTCGTCGCAGCTGGCGTTGAACGGCGCCAAAGTCGTCTTCAACCTCTCGGCTTCGCCCGAAGCGGTCGGGAAACACGCCTACCTGCGCCGGCTGGTGGCCCAACACTCGGCACGCACGCACACGGCCTACGTCTATTGTTCGGCCGGATACGGCGAATCGTCGACCGACCTCGTATTCGCGGGCAACGCACTGATTGCCGAGAACGGAGCTATCCTGCGCGAATCCGAACGGTTCTCGCTGGCGGAACGCCTCACAGTGGCCGACGTGGACGTAGAACGATTGGAGTTCGAGCGACGGCGCGACACCTCGTTCCGCATGCACGAATCGACGACCGAAAACACGGTCATCGAAATGGAGGTGCCCGAAGGGTTGCGCGCCGCCGCGCTCGACCGCGACATCGACCCGCTACCGTTCGTTCCGCAGGACGAAGCGCAACGCGCCGAACGTTGCGAAGAGCTATTCCATATCCAAGCGCACGGATTAGCCCGCCGTTTGGAGCACACGCACTGCACGAAAGCCGTCATCGGCATATCGGGCGGGCTCGATTCGACGCTGGCGCTGCTCGTGACGGTACGCACGTTCGACCTGCTCGGGCTCGACCGCAAGGGCATCATCGGCATCACGATGCCGGGCTTCGGCACGACGGGCCGCACCCACGCCAATGCGCTGGAACTGATGCGCGGCTTGGGCGTCACGGCACGCGAAATCCCCATTGCCAAAGCCTGCGAACAACATTTCGCCGATATCGGTTTGGATGCTTCCGACCGCTCGGCGACCTACGAAAATGCGCAGGCCCGCGAACGCACGCAAATCCTGATGGACGTAGCCAACATGGAGGGCGGACTGGTCGTCGGCACGGGCGATTTGAGCGAACTGGCGCTCGGCTGGGCGACCTACAACGGCGACCAGATGTCGATGTACGGCGTCAATGCGTCGGTTCCCAAGACGCTGGTGCGCCACTTGGTCCGGTGGGCGGCCGAAACCGAAGCGAACGCCGCAATCCGCGCGACGCTGCTCGACATCGTCGACACGCCGGTAAGTCCCGAACTGCTGCCGGCAGACGCGGAGGGCAAAATAGCCCAAAAGACCGAAGATCTGGTCGGCCCCTACGAACTGCACGACTTTTTCCTCTACCACTTCGTACGGGCGGGGTACCGACCGGCCAAAATCCAGCTGCTGGCCGAGCAGGCGTTCCGCGACACCTACGACCGGACGACCGTCCGCAAATGGCTGGCCGTATTTTTCCGCCGGTTCTTCGCCCAGCAGTTCAAACGTTCGGCGATGCCCGACGGCCCGAAAGTCGGCTCGGTGGCACTCTCGCCGCGCGGCGACTGGCGCATGCCGTCGGATGCTTCGGCAGCGGCGTGGCTCGAAGACATGGAAGAATAATCACGAAAAAAGATCGCCATGAAGAAATACCTCTTGCTTTTGCTGGTTACGGCATACACGGCCGGAAACGCCGCAGCGCAGGACTGGAAAGAGCTGCTGACCAAAATCGCGACGGAGGCGGCCGACCGGCTCACCGACGGCAAACTGACCGAAAAAGCCCTCGTCGGCACGTGGAACTACACGCAGCCGGGCGTGCGGTTCGAGGGCGAAGACATGCTCTCGGGCGTAACCGGAACGGCACTCGAAAGCACGGTCGCCAAACGGCTGGAAACAGCCTACAACCTTGCGGGAATCCGTGCGGGAAGCTGCATCTTCACGTTCAACGACGACGAAACGTTCCGTGCGACGGTCGGAAAATACGAACTATCGGGCACCTACGCGTTCGATGCGTCGACGCACGTCGTGACGCTCCGATTCGCCAAAGGAAAGATCGATCTCGGCACGATGGAGGGGCACGCCTACATCGACGGACGGGCATTGCAGCTGGTTTTCCCCGTGACGAAACTCGTAAACATGGTTTCGACGCTCGGCAGCAAAATTTCGTCGCTCTCGACCGTCACGGCACTGCTCGACAAGTACAAAAACGTCTACGTCGGATTCGCATTCCAGAAATAATTCCTCGCAACCCGACGGCGAAAGCGCCCGAACCATATAGGTTCGGGCGCTTTTTCGCAGGAACACCGCCGAAACGTTACTTTCGGCAAAACATTTTTATTAATTTTGCCTTGCAAATCCGAACGGATTGCAACAGTTTGTTTTTCAGTGAAAGTGTTTCGCTGATCCTTGATACGAAATCTGGAAAATTTCACATGCGCAAGGACAGAGCAGCACCGATCACCGTGTATAGGCATATATCATGCGATATATACTATCCGGTGTGGGGTATTGTCTATTTGCGCATAGGTATTCCAGAACCTCGTATCAGGTAGACGAACAACTCCACACTTTTTCTTTTATTCATCCGATTTACTAACCCTGCCGCAGGAGGAGTTTTGCTACGGCTCAACTCACTATTGTCATGGCTGCACCGCTGCAACCCTCCCGCCGGCAACAAGCGCTTGACTTGCTCCGCTTTCCGTTGGCACTCGTCGTACTGACGATTCACACATGGTCTTCAAACGGATTCTATCTGCAAGGAGAACTCATCGACCTGCAACACTATCCGTTTTTTCAGGAAGTAAACTTTTGGATAGACGGATTTCTTCGGGGACAAAGCGTCCCGATTTACTTCTTCATCTCCGGGTTCGTTTTCTTTCTCGGCATCGAATGGAACCGCGCGACCTATCGGCGGAAACTGAAAAATCGAGTCAAAACACTCTTGATTCCCTATCTCATCTGGAACACGATCGCCATTGCGCTATCGTTTATCAAATTCCTGCCTTTTTTCAGCGAATTTCGGGCAGCCGACACCGATTTTCAATTCAATATCCAAGCCTTGCTGTCCTGTTTCTGGACGTACACAAATGACTTCTTCCCGACATTGCTTGACTTACAATCGTCTTCAGTAGCGAACACCCCAATCAATGCTCCGCTTTGGTTTTTGCGCGACCTGATGATCGTCGTTTTGTGCACGCCCCTACTCTACCGACTGTTGAAATGGGCCGGAAGCCGTGCAGTCGTCGGATTGGGTTTCTTGTGGTTTACGACAGGATATTGGGAGCTGGGACATACCAATCAATTGATGGATGCCTTTTTCTTCTTCTCGTGGGGTGCCTATTTGAGCATCCACCGCAAAGACATGCTGGATGTCTTCGGACGTTATTTCAAACTCTCCCTATGGGCCTATCCGCTCTTGGCTCTGTCCTACGTTCTCGCCATGCACTACTGGCCGGAAGCAGCATTCACTATCAAACGACTGAACATTTTGGCAGGATTGCTTTTCGCCTACAATGCGGCAGTTCGGCTACTCGACTGGAATATCTGCAAACCAAATGCATTTTTTGCCGCATCAAGCTTTTTCGTTTACATCACACACGGCCTCATTTGCAACCGTCTGTGTCGGATTCTGTTCGTACTGATACAACCCGAATCGGACATAAGCATTTCGGGAGTATATACGCTGGCCGTTATCTTAACGATCGGTTTGCTTTTAAGTGCATTCTATCTGCTGAAACGCTATACTCCCCGACTATTGAAAGTGTTGACAGGCAGACAATGAAAGACATTTACAAGAACAGCATAGCCAACGTGGAAACCGCGAACCCGCCGCAATAACCGGCGAGTATCTGCATCGCGTTGTGGCACCCGAGATAAAGGCGGGCGGAAGCCAATAGACCGGACGCTGCGACTACCGCGCACATCGGCGCGAACAAATTGCCGACGCCGATGAAATTCATGACGACGAGCATGGCAGTCAAAGCCCCCATACCGGTGAGGTGCAGGCTGATTTTCCAACGCAGCGACACGAACAAGCACAACAATTCGCAGCAGGCCGCCGCCAGCATCAATTTGCGCAGGAACGCGGCCGACTCGATTTTGCCCAAAGTCAGTGCGCACAAAAAGTAGCAGGCGGCACCGATAAGCAGCGGGACGATCCGTTCGTCGCGGTTGTCGATGCGAAAGTCTGAAAGGCGGCCCGACAATCGCAGCATGCCGAGCGCAAGGGCGGGAATAATCAAGGTGTAGAGCAGCACCACGCCCGTCAAGTAGAGCCGCATGCGCACGGAATAACCGGCGAACACGGTGCAGGTCAGGAGCAACGCCACCAGATAAAGCGGTTGCAGGAAAGGATGCAAGACCCACGAAAGGAGGCGGGCCGAACGGGTCGGATTCATTTTCTTCATTTATTTTCGACCGCCGGCGCATGCGCGCCCCGCAACGGGGAGCATTCGCCGGCAGGGTCAGATCTGTTTGCGCAAGCGGGCGACGGGGATACCGAGCATCTCGCGGTACTTGGCCACCGTACGGCGGGCGATGCGGTAACCTTTGGCATTGAGAATATCCATCAGCGTCTCGTCCGTCAAGGGGTGCCGTTTTTCCTCCTCGTCGATGCAGCGTTGCAGGATGTTCTTGATTTCGTAGCTCGAAACCTCCTCGCCGCTCTCGGTCTGCATCGCTTCGGAAAAGAGCGATTTCAACAGAATGATGCCGAACTGCGTCTGCACGTACTTGCTGTTGACGACGCGCGAAATGGTCGAAACGTCGAGCCCCGTGCGGTCGGCGATGTCTTTCAGAATCATCGGGCGCAGTTTCGACTGGTCACCGTCCTTGAAGTACTCGGTCTGGTAATCCAAAATAGTCTGCATCGTGCGCATCAGCGTGTCGTGCCGCTGCTTGATGGCCGAAATGAACCACTTCGCCGAGTCGATCTTGTTCTTCACGAACTGGATGGCCTCCTTGTCCTTCTCCTTGACGGTGCCGTCCGACGACACCATGTCGCGGATCATCTCCATGTAACGGTGGTTGATGCGCACTTCAGGCACGTTGTAGGAGTTGAGCGACAACGAAAAACGGCCGTCCTGATAATCCAGAATGAAATCAGGGATGATGTAGGGCGTCGTATCCGTCCCGCCCTCGACGTAGAGGTTGCCGGGTTTGGGCGACAGCCGGCGGATTTCGGCGATCGCCTCGCGGAAATCCTCCTCGCCGACCTGCAAACGCGACATGAGTTTCTCGTAATGCTTCTTGACGAACTCGTCGAAATACGAGGTCAGTATCTTGCGGGCCAACCGGCGGGCGCGGGTGTTCAGTTTCTTCTGCGCCATCTGCAGCAGCAGGCACTCCTGCAAGTTGCGCGCACCGATACCGGCCGGTTCCAGCTCGTGCAGGATTTTCAGCAGGCGTTCCAGCTCCTCGCCGGTCGTCTCGATGCCTACCGTGAAAGCGATGTCGTCGGCGACGGACTCCAAGTCGCGGCGCAGGTAGCCGTCCTCGTCGATGCTGCCCACCAAGTAGACGGCCAGCTTCATGTCCCGTTCGGAAAGGCTGCGGTAACCTAACTGCTCGACCAGATACTCCTGCAACGAACGCCCTTCGGTCAGGTAGACGGGCCGCTGTTTGTCGTCTTTCGAGAAATTGTTGATACGGCTTTTGTACGACGGCGTGTCGTCCTCGCGCAGGTATTCGTCGACGGAAATCTGCTGGGGCTGCTCCTCCTCTTCGGACGAACGCTCCTCTTCCTCCAACACGATGTTCTCCTCGATCTCCTGTTTGATACGCTGCTCCAACTGCACGGTCGGCAACTCCAACAACTTGATCATCTGAATCTGCTGCGGAGAGAGCTTCTGTTGAAGCGACAGTATCTGCTTCTGATTGATAGCCATGTTCTTCCTAATAAAAAATCGACATCGGGAACCGACGCATCCGCCGGCCTGCGCGCCGCCGTCCAGCCGGTTCCCGATGGTCGTTTTTCGTCCGTCCGATCAGAAATCGGCGTGCTGCGGCGTACGCGGGAAAGGCTGCACATCGCGGATATTCGTCAGTCCGGTAACGAATATCAGCAGGCGGTCGAATCCCAAACCGAAGCCCGAATGCGGCGCCGAACCCCAGCGACGGGTATCCAGATACCACCACAATTCGCGCTCGTTCATGCCGAGCTCCTGCACCCTTGCATGAAGTTTGCCATAATCGGCCTCGCGCTCCGAACCGCCGATAATTTCGCCGATTTTCGGGAAAAGGACGTCCATTCCGCGCACGGTCTTGCCGTCGTCGTTCTGTTTCATGTAGAAAGCCTTGATATCCTTCGGGTAGTTGATGAGGATGACCGGACGCTTGAAATGCTCCTCGACCAAGTAGCGTTCGTGCTCCGATTGCAGGTCGCATCCCCAGTCGCACGGGAACTCGAACTTGCGGCCCGACGCTTTGAGAATCTCGATACCCTCCGTGTAGTCGAGGCGCTTGAAGTCGTGCTCCACGACGAAGCGCAGGCGTTCGAGCAACTCGGGGTCCCACATCTTGTTCATGAATTCGAGGTCTTCCGCGCAGTTATCCAACGCATACCGAATCAGGTATTTCAGAAAATCTTCGGCCAGTTCCATGTTGTCCTCCAAGTCGAAGAAAGCGGCTTCGGGCTCGATCATCCAGAACTCCGACGCATGGCGCGGCGTGTTGGAATTCTCGGCGCGGAACGTCGGGCCGAACGTATAGATACGTCCCAAAGCCAACGCCCCGAGCTCGCCCTCCAACTGCCCCGAAACGGTCAGGTTGCAAGGTTTTCCAAAGAAGTCTTGCGTATAATCGATGGCTCCTTCTTCGGTACGGGGCGGTTCGTTCATGTCGAGCGTCGTCACTTGGAACATCGCACCGGCTCCCTCGCAGTCAGAAGCGGTAATTATCGGTGTGTGAAAATAATAAAAACCGTTCTTGTTGAAATACTCATGAATGGCATAAGCCATCGCGTGGCGGATGCGCAGCACGGCCCCGAACGTATTGGTTCGCGGACGCAGGTAGGCGATGTCGCGCAGGAACTCCAACGAATGGCCCTTTTTCTGCAAGGGATAAGTTTCGGGGTCGGCCGTGCCGTAGACCTCGATCGACGCAGCCTGCACCTCGACGCGCTGTCCCGAAGCGGGCGATGCCACGAGCCGCCCGTCGACGCGGATGCAAGCCCCCGTCGTAACGGGTTTCAACGTCTCTTCGGCGATTTTCGCCAGATCGACGACGATCTGGATATTGGCCGCACACGAACCGTCGTTCAGTGCGATGAAAGCCACGTTTTTATTTCCGCGTTTGGTGCGCACCCAGCCCTGTACGGTCAGGTCGCTGTCCACGACGCCCGATTTGAGAATCTCGACAATCCGTTGCGTTTTCATTGATGTTTCGTTTATCGTTTTTCGGAATGCCAAAGTTAGCGATAATTTGCGATTCGGCAAAAAATAAGGTACCTTTGTGGTTCCTAATCATTCGCCATGAAACACGCAACGATCCTGCTCGCCGCGCTGTGCTTCGCAACCGGAGCGGCAGCCCAGACGACCGCCCGCATCCACCGCACGGAGGTCGTTCCCTACGATACGCGCCACGACGCCGAAGCCCGCATCCGCGCCCGTTCGAGCCACGCCATCGATTTCCGACCCGAAACACGCCTCACGACCGAAGGGCCGCTGTGGGCTATCGTCGGACAAACGATCAAAATCCCTTATGTTTGGACCGACGGACTGGTCTATCTGCATCTGGAAAACCTGCCGACGGCCGGCTCGCTGCGAATCAACGGCCGCGAGGTCGCGACGGTGCACGACCCGCTGACGCCGGCCGAATTCGACATCACGCCCTACGTCCGTCAGGGCGTCAATGACTTCAAAGTGTTGCTGCACGACGACAGCCCGATGCGCAAAATCGACCCGCAAGCAGCGACGAAACGGGCGGAGTTCGACGGCAGCTACCTTTACTATCAGAACAAACGCTCGATCCGCGATTTCCGCGTCGAGCTGGTGCCCGATTCGCTGGGACGCAAATTCGGCATGCTCGACCTGCAAATCGTCGTGCAAAACGGATTCAACTACGACGAACAGGTCGCCGTAGGTTACGACATCTATTCGCCCGAAGGAAAACTGCTCGACTACAACATCGTCGAAACGACCGTGCCGGGCAATTCGGTCGACACGCTGCACTTCCAGCCGTTCATCTACGGAGCCTACAATCACTGCTGGGAGGCGGGCGCGAAACGACCGTCGCTCTACAAGGTGATGCTATTCACCCGACGCGACGAAGCCTACAAAGAGTACATGCCGCTGAAAGTCGGTTTCGGAAAGACGGAGCTCGTCGACGGCAAACTGCTCCGTTTCGGCAAGGAACTCGCGCTGAAATGCGTGCGCTACAACGCGGCGGCCGACGCGAAGACGACGGCGACGCAACTGGCAACCCTGCGCAAGCAAGGCTACAACACACTGGAACCGGACTACCCGCAACCGGCATGGTTCTACGAACTGTGCGATGCGGAGGGGATGTATGTCATCGACAAGGCGGCTATCGACGCACCGGAGCACCGCGCCGACCGGAGCATAGGCGGCACCCCGTCGAACGACCCGACGCTGGCGCAGGAGTACTTGGAACGGGTGCAGGCGATGTACTACCGCTCGCGCAACTTCACGTGCGTCATCGCCTATGCGCTGGGCAGCCCGTCGGGCAACGGCTACAACATGTACAAAGCCTACGAATGGCTGAAATCGGTCGAACCGTCGCGCCCGATTCTCTATGAGGATGCCGACGGCGAGTGGAATACAGACCGATGCAAATCGAACTGATCGTCATCGGAAAAACCGACTCGCAGGAGGTCGCCGCGCTGGTCGAACTCTATGCCAAACGGGTGAACCGCTACTGCCGGTTCGCCGTGACGACCTTGCCCGATGTCCGCAACACACGCCACCTCACCGCCCGTCAGCAATGCACGGCCGAAGGCGAAGCGTTGCTGCGTCAGTTCGGCGAGGACGACTACGTCGTACTGTTGGACGAACGGGGCGAGGAGATGCGTTCGGTAGAGTTCGCCGCATGGCTGCAAAAGCGCCTCAACAGCGGCCGGAAACGGCTCGCGATGGTCATCGGCGGGCCTTACGGATTCAGCGATGCGGTCTATGCACGGGCTGACGCGCAGCTATCGCTCTCGCGCATGACGTTCTCGCACCAAATCGTGCGGGCGATTTTCGCCGAACAGATCTATCGTGCTTTCGCCATTCTGAACAACGAGCCCTATCACCATGAATAGCCTCCTCCGCTTCGTGTCGCTGCTTCTGCTGCCGTTTGGAGCCGTCACCGCAGGAACCCTGCCCGCTCGGGCGGAGGAAATCCCTGCGACGGCCCGAATCACCGCCGCGACCGCCGACGGTCTGACGAGCGAAGCAAACGAAACGGAAAGCACGCCGGCCGATACGACCATCGTCGTCGACCGCGTGCAGGTGACGGCCATCAAGCAGGGCATGGCCCTGCGTTCGCTGCCTGTCGCATCGAGCATCGTGGGCAGCCGTGCCATCGAACGGGGCCATGTCGACGCGCTGAAATCTCTTTCGGAAACGGTGCCCAACCTCCACCTGCCGGACTACGGTTCGCGCATGACCTCGTCGATTTACGTGCGCGGACTGGGCGCCCGCATCGACCAGCCGGTCATCGGGCTGAACATCGACAACGTACCGGTGATGCAGAAAAACGCTTTCGACGTCGAACTGGCCGACGCCGAACGCATCGAAGTGCTGCGCGGCCCGCAGTCGACCCTCTACGGCCGCAACACGATGGGCGGCGTCATCAACGTCTACACCCTCTCACCGCTGCAATACGAGGGCGTACGCATCGGCATGGAGTATGCCAGCGGCGACACGTATAAGTTCCGCGCATCGGCCTACCAGCGCCTGCGCCCCGACTGGGGCATCTCCGCGACGGCGTTCTACAACCGGAGCGACGGATTTTTCCGCAACGAAGCGACCGGCGACCGCTGCGACTGGGAGCGCATGGGAGGCGGCCGGCTGAAACTGCAACACCGCCGCGACGACCTGCGCGTGGACAACACCTTTTCGGTTTCGGTGCTCGATCAGGGCGGCTATCCCTATGCCTACGTGGGCCCGGACATCGTGCGCGACGGCGAAGTCGTCGCCCGACACGGCGCAATCGCCTACGACGACCCGTGCGGCTACCGGCGCACGGAATTGAGCGACGGACTGACCGTCCGATACGATATGGCACGGTTTTCCGTATCGTCCATTACGGGATACCGATACTCCGACGACGAAATGACGCTCGACCAAGATTTCCTGCCGCTCTCCTACTTCACGCTCCGTCAGGCCCTGCGCGAACACAGCGTGACGGAAGACCTCGTCTTCCGGTCGCGCGACGACAGCGGCCGGCGCTACGGCTGGCTCTTCGGCGCATTCGGATTCTACCGGCACGGCACGATGCACGCGCCGGTGCAATTCAAGCGGACGGGCATCGACGAACTGATTTTTGCCCATGCGAACGGACATCTGGACAATATCCGTTTCGAGAAAGTCGCCGACGAACTGTTGCTCTCGTCCGATTTTCGGATGCCCTCCTACGGCGGGGCCCTTTACCACGAATCGCGCTTCACGGCGGGCAAATGGAGCTTCACGGCGGGACTTCGGTTCGATATCGAGCGTACGACGCTCCGCTACCGCAGCCGGAGCGACCTCGACTACCTCTTGCTCATCGGCGATAACGACCCCGTCCGGCGAACGGCTTCCGTCGACGACCGCAACCGCATCGCGCACGTCTACACCGAACTGCTGCCCAAGTTCACGGCGCTCTATGCGTTCGACGAACGGCGCAACCTCTACGTCACGGTATCCAAAGGCTACAAGGCGGGCGGATTCAACACGCAGATATTCTCGGATATCCTGCAAGAAAAACTGAAATGGGCAATGGTTTCGGGCAGCGGCTACCAAGAAAAGGACATCATGTCCTACAAACCCGAATACAGCTGGAATTACGAGTTCGGCGGCCATTTCTCGTGCATGGACGGAGCCGTGCGGGGCGATTTCGCGCTGTTCTGCATCGACTGCCGCGACCAGCAGCTGACGGTCTTTCCGTCGGGCACCTCGACGGGCCGCATGATGACCAATGCCGGCCGCACGCGTTCGTGGGGCGGCGAAGCGGCCTTGCAATGCACTTTTTGGCACTCACTCGAAGTGAACGCCGCCTACGGCTATACGGACGCCCGATTCGTGCGCTACGACAACGGCCGGCAGGATTTCAGCGGCAACTACGTCCCCTATGCGCCGCAGCATACGCTGTCGCTTTCGGCGGTGAAAACCGTTCCGACGGGCGTCGGCTGGCTGGGCGACCTCGTGCTGCGTGTCGGCATGCGCGGCACGGGCGGCATCCGCTGGAACGAGGAAAACACCCTCGCACAACCCTTCTACACGTTGCTCGACGCCTCGATACGTTTCGAGCACCCGCACTATACGCTCGACCTATGGGGCCGCAACCTCGCAGACAAAGGCTACGATGTGTTCTATTTCAAGTCCATCGGCCACGAGTTCGTCCAGCGCGGACGCCCCCGCACATTCGGCATGACTTTAACCATTAACATTCATAAACCATGATCAAGAAATTCTTTATGTTCGCTTTGGCACTGGCGACCTGCGTCGCCTGCGACGATGACCACAACGGCCCCGACTACGAAGACGACAACGACAACATACTCAACGGCATGATCGTCGACCGCGATCCGATGGTTTTTCTCGGAACCTCGACCGTAACGGCTCCCGACGGAACGACTTTCGTCGAAGAGAACGCCCGATTCAGCATCGTCGGCGATTTTCCGACGCTCATCACTCCGACCGCAACCTCGCTGTCGCTCTACATGCACGGCGTGCGTTTCGCCGAAGCGATGCCGGGACTCGAAATGCGCATCGTCGACCTCGCCTATGTTCCCGGAGCCGGTCCGAACCTGACTTTCAAGAACGAGGGGCCGCTCACGCCCCAAGCCAACATCGCCGGAAGCGGCTGGAACGACTACGCAAAATATCCGATCACGGCGCTCGACGGCTCGATCGTGAACGTGAACTGCCGCATCGCATTCACTTGCATGGGTACTTTCCGAGTAGTATTCGAGGGTCGGATGCTCGACGACTGACCCTCTTATCCGTCCGACAACCAATAAGAACCCACCGGATCCCATGAAAAACAGACGTAGCCCATCCTGTTTGTTTGCGGCCGTCGCCATTGCGGTTTGCTCGGTTTGCCATGCCGGCAACAACGGCAACGCCGCAAACGGCAATATCGCATCGCCCCCCGTCGACGCAATCGCACGGTACAATACCGACGGCCACACGGTTTATTTGCTGGCCGACGACGCTGCCGGCCCTTTCCATCTCGGCGCAATCATTCCGAACGAGTTGAAGGGTTTCGACGTGTCCCGATCGAAGGAGGAGGCGACCGTTTCGGGAAAAAGCCTCGAAATTCCCGTATATATTTACGAAATCGGCAACGAAGGTTGGGTTAAAGTCTCGCCGCAGTATGATGCGGAAACCGGCCGGGTGAACGACAGGATAGGCGAAATCTTCGTCTATTCCGAGCTCTTCCTGACCGACAAAGGCATCGGCGCAATTTCGTCGATAGCGGAATTCGCCGCAACCTATCCAGAGTTCAGCATCCGGCGTGCCGATGAAGAGAAGCTGTTCATTGTCGAAACGCCTCACCTCCATAACGTTCAATTCCTCCTCAGAGACGAGTACTATGTCGGGGCAGCCCCCGACTCAAAATCAAGTGTTTCCGGCAAGCTGAAAGTTTCCGACTTCAAAAAGAATTCATACTTCTGTGCAATCCGCATTTGCCGCTGCGGCATCTATGGAGAAGTCCTCCGTCGGAAGAACGAGGGCACTTTCTCGTTCTGACCGATTGGGAGCCCGAAACGCACCTGCGGGAAGCACGGCACTTTGAGAAAAACATATTATATTTGCAAACAAGCGGGTCATCTGGCACAAAACGCTGAAATTCGCCAAGTTGCCCAACCATTGAAAATCTAAAATAAAATGAAGCCCGAATACAAACCTTTCGTAGACGAACTGATCGAACTCTGCATCAAGGAGGACATCGGCGACGGCGACCACACGTCGCTCTGCTGCATTCCGACCGAAGAACGCGGCCGGATGCGCCTGCTGTGCAAGCAGGAGGGCGTCATCGCCGGCATCGAAATCGCGCAGCTCGTTTTCCAGCGTCTCGACCCCGAAATGCAGTTCGAGCAGAAACTCCGCGACGGCGACCGCGTGAAGCGCGGCGACGTGGCGTTCTACGTGACGGGACGCCTGCACTCGCTGTTGCAGGCTGAACGCATCGTGCTGAACATCATGCAGCGCATGAGCGGCGTGGCGACGCAGACGGCCGTCTACGTACAACGGCTCGACGGCCTCCACACCCGCGTACTCGACACGCGCAAGACCACGCCCGGCATGCGCGTGCTGGACAAAATGGCGGTGAAAATCGGCGGCGGCGAAAACCACCGCATGGGACTGTTCGACATGATTCTGCTGAAAGACAACCACATCGACTTCGCAGGGGGCATCCGCGCGGCCATCGAAGGCGCGCGCAAATACCTGCGCGAAAAGGGCAAGAACATCCCCATCGAGTGCGAAGTACGTTCGCTGGAAGATATCGACGAAGTATTCGCGGCCGGAGGGGTCGACCGCATCATGTTCGACAACTTCACGCCCGAAATGACGCGCCGTGCGGTGGCCAAAGTCGCCGGACGCGCCGAAACCGAATCGAGCGGCGGCATCACGCTGGAAACCCTGCGCGAATATGCGGCCTGCGGCGTCGATTTCATTTCGGTCGGCGCGCTGACGCATCAGATCAAATCGCTCGACCTGTCGCTCAAAGCCTGCGAATAGGTACGAATACCATGATCCGGTTCCGGCCCGTCACGCTGCACGACAAGGCGGCCATCGAACGCTACACGATGTCCGCCGAAACGACGGACTGCGACCTTGCGTTCGCCAACATGTTCTGCTGGCTGCCGGTCTACCGCAGCGCATGGGCCGAAGTCGACGGTTTTCTGGTCATCCGGTTCCACATCGGCGGGAGCGAGCGGATCGGTTACATGCAACCCGTCGGCAAAGGCGATTTCACGCCCCTGATACCGCTGTTGCAGGCCGATGCGGAAGAACACGGCCAACGGCTGCGCATCTTGGGGCTGACCGAACGCGGGTGCGAAATGCTCCGCAATATGCCGACCGTCCGTTTCGCGTTCGAGAGCGACCCGGCGTGGGCCGATTATCTCTATGCGGCGGACGACCTGCGGCACCTGCCGGGACGCCGCTACCAGCCCAAGCGCAATCACATCAACCGTTTCACGGCCGAACACCCCGACTACCGCTATGAGCCGCTGACCCCCGACCGGTTCGACGAGTGCCTGCGGCTCGAACGGGCATGGCGGCAGACGCACGAAGGCCACACGTCGGAACTCTGTGCCGAACAGCAGGCCATGCAACGCGGATTCGCCCACTTCGACGAATTGGGATTGCAGGGCGGCTGCATCTACGTCGGCGACCGGCTGGTGGCGTTCACCTACGGTTCGGCGGTCAACGAGCACACGTTCGACACCCATTTCGAGAAAGCGGACGCGACCTGCGACGGAGCGTTCGCCGTCATCAACAAGCTATTCGCCGAACACCTGCCGGAGCGATTCACGCGCATCAACCGCGAGGAAGATCTCGGATTGGAGGGGCTGCGGCGGGCGAAACGCTCCTATCATCCGGTGGAAATCGCGCAAAAACATCGGGCTGTACTGCTGGATACCGCCGAAACAGCCTGCAAGGAGCTGTGGACGGAGGCGTTCGGGGACGAGGAAACGTTCGTCGATTCGTTTCTGCTGCACCATTACCGGCGGGAGCGGATGCTCACGGCCGAATGCGACGGCCGCATGGCGGCCATGCTCCACCTGCTGCCGTTTCGGAGCGAACTGGGCCGCACGACCTACATCTACGGCGTAGCGACGGCAGCCGCCTGCCGCAATCGAGGGCTGGCGGGAAAGCTGATGCGCGAAGCGATGCAGCGCATCGACGAACGGGGCGACGATGCGGCGATATTGATACCCTCACCGGAAAAAGAGTGGCTGCGCGACTTTTACGGGCGGTTCGGATTTGCGGGCGAGGCGCCCGTAACGTTCCGCTCGGCCGACGGATTCGATTTCGGCACGGGCGTGCCGGAGCAAGACCTCGCGATGGTCTGGCGGCGCAATGCGGAAGTATCGCTGCCGGAGAAACTGACCTGCCACCCCGAATAAACGCACCCTGCAATAGCGATTACGGCCCGCACTGCAAGAGGAGCCGCACTCGCTTTGAATAAAAATTCCCGACCGAAATACGGCCAGGAACTTTTATTCATGCGGGCGGATAACTCCGACGCCCGTCGAAAGATCAATACCCGAAAATCTCTTCGGACGAAACGGTCTTCACGGGGCCGAGCGTCTTCAAGTACTTCGTGTCGAGGTCCTTGATATCGCCCAAGATGCCGTAAATGTAGTGGCGGTTCTTGACCCACTTCTCCTGCGTGGCTTTGACGTCGTCGAGCGTCAGGTGCTGGATTTCGTCGAACAACAGCTTGTTGCGGTCTTCGGTCAAGCCCATGTCGCGCAAGTTGATGTAGCTCCACAGCACGTCCGATTTAGTCGTGCGTTCGGTGCGCAGACGGGCCAGAATACCCTCTTTGGCGATGACGAACGCCGCTTCGGATTCGGGCATCTTTTCGATGATCTCGTCGAATGCCTCGATAGCCTGCCGCATCTTGTCGTTCTGCGTGGCGATGAAGGCTTGGTAACCGTAGAAACCGTCGGCATGGCCCGGAGCGAACAACGCCGCCCATGCCGAATAGGCCAGACCGCGCGCCTCACGCATCTCTTGGAACACGATGGAGTTCATGCCGCCGCCGAAATACTCGTTATAGAGCGTCAGAGCCGGCGTATTGGTCTCGTCGAACTTCTCGCCGCGATTGGAGTACTGCACGTAGTAGAGCTGTTTGGCATCGTACTGCGCAAGAATCACCTCGCTCTTGTCCGTGCGGCGCAAATCCACGAACTGCTTGTTCAGCGGTTCGAGCACGTCGGCGGTCTTGTGATGCTCGGCGAGCGTCGTTTTCAATTCGGATTCGGATTGCGGGCCGTAGTAGAGCACCTCGTGGGCCTTGCCGTAGAGCTCCTTCACCTTGCCGAGCAACTCACCGGAAGTCAATGCGGCCAACTCTTTGTTGGACAGCGTGATTTTCTTCATGTAATCGCCGCCGAAGAAGAGATAGTTGCGCAGCGCGTTGAAGCAGCGGGCCTGATTCAGTTTCGCATCGGCACGGCTTTTCATCATGTCGCTTTTCAGATTGGCGAGGATGGCTTCGTCGGGCACGGCGTTGAGCAGCAGCGCATCGACGATCTCCATCGCCTTGCCCATGTTCTCGGAGAGACCCGAAAGGGTAATCGACGACTGGGTGGCTCCTGCGCTCATACCGAACGAGCAGCCGATGCGATAGAGTTCTTTGGCGATCTCTTCGGCGGTCTGGGCGTCGGTGCCGAGATAACCCACGTAGTTGAATGCCAGATTCAGGGCCGGGTCGTTCTCCGTACCGGTATTGAACACATAGGAGAGCGTGAAAATGTCGTTGGTTTCGTTCTGCTTGTAGAGTACGTCGACACCCGGTTTCACCGAGAATTTCGACATGTCCTTGTCGTAATCGACGTAAACGGGCTCGATGGGCTTCACTTCGGTCGCCTTGATTTCGGCGAGGAATGCGCTCTCTTGGTCGCGGTTGGTCACGATAGGCGTGATTTTGGGTGCGGAGATCTTCTGCACGCTCTTGTCCTCGCCCTCGCGCTTATAAACGACAGCGTAGCTTTCAGGGCCGAGATACTCGTTGGCCCAGTCGATGACATCCTGCTTGGTCACTTTGGCAATATCCTCGACGAAGTGCACTTGGTCGGCCCAGTCGATGCCGTAGATGAACGCATTGACATAGAGGTCGGCGGGGTCGTTCTCCATCGACTGCATTTCGGACATCTTGAAGTCGTTGATGACGGCTTCGAGCAGCGCCTCGTCGAAATCGCCGCTGCGCAGTTTGGCCACCTCGCCCAACAGCAGGTCACGCACGGCTTCGAGGCTCTGGCCCTGCTTCGGACGACCGGCGACGAAGAACGTGCTGTAATCGGGCTGGCCCGAATAATAGCCGTAGCTGCCCAGCGTTTTCTGCAACTGGTTCAGGTCGAGGTCGATCAGACCGGCCTGTCCGTTGTAGAGGATCTGACCGGCCACCTTGCCGGCCAACGCCTCTTTGCCGGCCGTTTCGCCCGGCAGACGCCAGCCCAACGTAACGTTGGCGGCTTCGAGGCCGTAGACCTCCTTGACGACCGGCGTCGTGATAGGCTGCTCGGGCTCGAACTCCAATTTCGGGAGATTCGGGTTGGGCTCCATCGCACCGAAATACTTGTCGATGGTGGCGATCATCTCGTCGGGGTCGAAGTCGCCCGCCACGCAGATAGCGATGTTATTGGGCACGTAGTAGGTCTTGTGGTAGTTCTTGACGTTGGTAATCGACGGATTTTTCAGATGCTCCTGCGTACCCAGCACGGTCTGCGTGCCGTAGGGGTGATGCGGGAACAGCGCGGCGTCGAGCGTCTCCCACACCTTGCGGCTGTCGCGGGTGAGGGACATGTTCTTCTCCTCGTAGATGGTCTCCAACTCGGTGTGGAAGCCGCGAATGACCGGATGCCGGAAGCGGTCGGCCTGAATGCGGGCCCAATTGTCGATCTGGTTCGAGGGAATGTCCTCGACGTAGACCGTCATGTCCTGCGACGTGTAGGCGTTCGTGCCGTTGGCGCCGATTGCGGCCATCAGCTTGTCGTACTCGTTCGGAATGGCGATTTTCGAGGCCTCGTAACTGATCGAGTCGATGCGGTGGTAGATGGCCGCACGCTCGGCCTCGTCGGTCGTCAGGCGGTAGGTCTCGAACAGCATTTCGATTTCGTCGAGCAACGGTTTTTCGGCAGCGTAATCCGACGTGCCGAACTGCTCGGTGCCCTTGAACATCAGGTGCTCGAAGTAGTGGGCCAGACCGGTCGTCTCGTGCGGGTCGTTCTTGCCGCCCACCTTCACGGCGATATAGGTCTGGATGCGCGGCTTCTCCTTGCTGACGCTCATGTAAACCTTCAACCCGTTGTCCAGCGTGTAGATACGGGTTTTGAGCGGATCGCCCGAAACGCGCTCGTACTTGTACTTGCTACAAGCTGCGGTAAGCATCGCTACGACGACTACCGCCCAAAATAGGAGTTTCTTCATGCGTTTTTTATGGTTAATGAATCTTTTTCGCAAACTAAACGAACAACTGACGGACGATGACGATAGCCAGTCCGATGGTGACGCACAATTTCAAGCCCGTGCCGACGAGAAAAGCGAGGAACGAACCGATGCCCACTTGCAGGGCGCGGGCCGTGTCGCTGCTGTCGTGGAGCAGTTCGCCGATGACGGCCCCGAAGAACGGGCCCAACAGAATGCCGATGGGCGGGAAGATGAAAATCCCCGCAACGGCCCCCACCGTAGCCCCGATGACGCCGGCACGCGAACCGCCGAAACGTTTGGCCATCCAGCCGGGCAGGAAATAGTCGGCAGCGGTGACAATGGCGGTGACGACGCCCCAAATCCAAAGCGTTTCAGCCCCGACCTGCGTATAGGAAGCGGCCGCGATGCAGAGCAATCCGCCGTAGCCGAGCAACGGGCCGGGCAACGCAGGCACGACGGCCCCGATGATGCCGAGCACGGCCAACAAGCATGCGACGACCGACAGAAAAACGTCCATTTTCTTCTTCTAAAAATTTCTTACCTGCGGCAAATATAACGATTTTCAATAAAAAAATCTCCTTTTACGGAGATTTTTTCGATTCGGGACGCACGATTTTTCATCAGTTGCTTTTTCACGGGACATGGGGCGGACGGCGGCAACTCCGACGGGTCAGTCCGGCGCGGCGACAAAAAAAGCGGCGCACAAGGCGTCGCTTCGTTTTCTATTTTCCTGCGCTGATATGGCGCAACCGCCTTAACGGTCTATCGAATCAACCGGTTGGTCGCCGTATCGGGGAAGATGACCCAAGGCCGGAACTGCTTGGCATCCTCGAAATCCATCGAGGCGTACGACGCGATGATGACCACGTCGCCGACCTGCACCTTGCGGGCGGCGGCACCGTTGAGACAGATGCACCCGCTGTTGCGAGGCCCCTTGATAATATAGGTCTCGAAACGCTCGCCGTTGTCGATGTCCATGATCTGCACCTTCTCGCCCTCGATCATGTTGGCAGCCTCCATGAGCGCCTCGTCGATGGTGATGCTCCCCACGTAATTGAGATTCGCTTCGGTGACCGTCACGCGGTGGATTTTCGATTTGATGACTTCGATCTGAAATTTCATTATCGGATACGGATGTTGTCGATTAAACGAATGTCGCCCGCCTGCACGGCGATGCAACCTTGAATGCGCCCGGCATCGCTCCATGCCGCCACCGGCTGCATCGTCAGCGCATCGACCGACCGGTAATAGATGACTTTCAGCAGTTCGTTGCGTTCCACTTCGGCGACGACCCACTTTTCGAGTTCGGCGGGCGTCAGTTCTTGCGATTTTTCGACGGCCGCCTGCAGCACGGCATAGATATGCGGTGCTGCCGTGCGGTGCGGCGCATCGAGCAGCGCATTTCGCGACGAAAGCGCCAACCCGTCCTCGCCGCGCACGATCGGACACTCGACGATTTCGACGGGCAAGTTCAACTGACCGACCATCGCCTTGATGACGGCGATCTGCTGGAAATCCTTCTCGCCGAAATAAGCGCGGGCGGGCCGCACGATGTCGAACAACCGGCTGACGACCTGCGCGACGCCGTTGAAATGGCCGGGCCGCGTGGCCCCCTCCATCACCTTGTCGATCTGTCCGAAGTCGAACACGCGCGTGTCCTCTTCGGGATAAATCTCCCCGACCGAAGGCATCAGCACGAAATCAGCGCCGGCCGCTTCGAGCAACTGGGCATCGGCTTCCGGCGTGCGGGGATAATGTTTGAGGTCGTTCTTGTCGTTGAACTGGGTCGGATTGACGAAGACGCTCACCACGACAGTGGCATTCTCCTTGCGAGCGCGCTCGACCAACGAGCGGTGGCCCGCATGGAGCGCACCCATCGTCGGCACGAAACCGACGCCCTGCGGCTCCACGAGGCTCAACTCGCGGCGAAGCGCCTCGACGCTTGTCAGTACTTTCATCTCTGCATTGAAACGATTGCGCGGCAAAGGTAGAAATAAGAATTAAGATTCGGAAATGAAACATCAAGAAATCCACCCTCGCCCGTTCGGACGCAACGCTATCGCAAAACGGCTACTTCTGGCCGAACGGATACTGGTTCTCGTGCACGTCGTCGAAGCGCATGCCTTTCTCGTAGGTCTTCATCGCGCGGCGCGACATACCCATCGACGAGAAACCGCCGTCGTGGTAGAGGTTCTGCATCGTCACCTTGCGCGTCAGGTCGGAGAAGAGCGTCAGCACGTAGTTCGCGCAATCTTCGGCCGTAGCATTGCCGAGCGGCGACATGCTATCGGCGAAAGTCATCAGGTCGCCGAGCCCCATCACGCCGCTGCCGGCCGTCGTAGGCGTGGGCGACTGCGATACGGTGTTGATACGCACGTGTTTCTCACGGCCGTAGATGTATCCGAAGCTGCGGGCGATGGATTCCAACAGGGCTTTGGCGTCGGCCATGTCGTTGTACCCGTACAACGTACGCTGTGCGGCGATGTAGGACAATGCGACGATCGAGCCCCAATCGTTGATGGCATCCTTGCGGCGCGCCACCTGAATGGCCTTGTGGAACGAAATGGCCGAAATATCGAGCGTTTTCTGCAAATAGTCGTAATCGAGGTCGTCGTAGGTGCGGCCCTTGCGGACGTTGGGCGACATGCCGATGGAGTGGAGCATGAAGTCGAACTTGCCGCCGAAATGCTCCATCGTACGGTCGATGAGGTTTTCGAGGTCCTCGACGCTGGTCGCATCGGCCGGCACGACGATCGTATGGCACTTCTCGGCCAGCTGGGAGATGGTACCCATGCGGATGGATACGGCCGTATTGGTCAACACGATTTCGGCACCCTCCTCGACGGCCCGTTCGGCCACTTTCCATGCGATGGACTGCTCGTTGAGCGCACCGAAAATCAATCCTTTCTTTCCTTTCAATAAGTTGCAAGCCATAACTTTTTCTGTTGAATTCGGGGGCAAAGGTAGCAAAATGCTCGTTCATTCCGAAAAAATTTCTACATTTGTAAGAACTAACCTAAACCGAACCATGAAACGCGCTATCTTCCATATCGTCGCGCTGCTGCTCCTCGCGACCTGTCCGGCTACGGCCGGTGCCGCGACCCCGAAATCCGAAAAATCCTACGCCCGCCAGTTCGCCGACTCGGAGCGGGCACGCTTCCCCGAAGCGTGGCAGCTCGATCACGGCAAACGGCTCTTTTTCGGCTACGCGCAAGGCGTAGGCTGCTGCGCGATGCTGCGGATGTGGCAGGCGACGGGCGACCGCTCCTATTTCGACTATGTGGAGCAATGGGCCGACAGCCTGATCCACGACGACGGAAGCATCCACTTGTACGACCGTGCATCCTACAACCTCGATTTTATTAATTCAGGCAAAATTTTATTCGACTGTTATCGAGAAACGGGCAAGGAGAAATACCGCAAGGCGATGGAGGTGCTTATCGGCCAATTGAAACAACATCCGCGCACCTGCGACGGCGGTTACTGGCACAAACTCATCTACCAGCACCAGATGTGGCTCGACGGGTTGTACATGGCCTCGCCGTTCATGGCGCAATACGGAGCCGAATTCGACAAACCCGAGTGGATCGACGAAGCCGTGAAGCAAATCAAGCTCTGCCATAAGCATACCTACGACCCCGCGACAGGGCTCTATCACCACGCATGGGACGAGAGCCGCTCGCAACGCTGGGCCGACCCCGAGACGGGCCATTCGCCCAATTTCTGGGGCCGCAGCATCGGCTGGTGGTTCATGGCGCTGGTCGACGATCTGGATTTCATTCCGGCCGACCACCCCGACCGGGCATTCGTCGTTTCGTTGGTGCAGGGGCTGGCCGATGCACTGCCCAAATACCAGCGCGACGGGCTGTGGTATCAGGTCATCGACTGCCCCGAACGCGAAGGCAACTATCCCGAAGCGTCGGTGACGGCGCAACTGATGTATGCCTATGCCAAAGCGGTCCACAAAGGCTATCTCGCCGCCCGCTACCGCCGCTATGCCGAACGGGCGTTCGACGGACTGCGCAAGACGCTGCTGGTCGAGAATCCCGACGGCACGCTGACGCTCACCCGCTGCTGCGCCGTCGGCGGACTGGGCGGAAACCCCTATCGCGACGGCAGTTTCGAGTACTACATCGGCGAACGCATCCGCGACAACGACGCCAAAGCTACGGGGCCCTTCATCATGGGATGCCTCGAACTGGAAAAATAACCGTACGTCGCAGCTACCCCGTCGAACGCAGCCGAAGCTATCGGCAATCGCCCGCACCGCCGCACAGCCCGGAGGGACGATAAAACCAAAACGGACAGTCGGAAAATCATTTCAGTCATGCCGCGCGGAGAGAAAATCGCTAATTTTGAAAATCCGCAAACGACGGAACCGCCTGCTTTCTGAAAAGCAGGAAGTTTGCCGGTTGCGGAAGAATCGATTACGACCGACCGAACCAACCGAAACGCGCGACTGCCTCATGCAACCGAAACACATCATCGCCATCGACTTGGGCGCCACGAGCGGCCGCGTCATCTTGGCGACGCTCGACGGACGACAAATCCGAACCGAAGAACTCAACCGCTTCCCGAACCGGCTGACCCGCATCTTCGGACACTACTACTGGAATATCCACACGCTATTCGAGGATATATGCGAAGGCCTGCGCCGAGCGGCAGCACGAGGCGTGCGCATCGACTCGATCGGCATCGACACGTGGGGCGTGGACATGGTCTGCGTCGGCCGCGACGGACAACTACTGGGTCAGCCCCGCGCCTACCGCGACCCCTATACAGACGGAGCTCCCGAAGCCTTTTTCAAGGAGATGCCGCGTCGGGAGGTTTACGAACGCACGGGCATCCAGATTCTGAATTTCAACTCGCTCTACCAGCTTTTCGCCGCCCGCAGGGAGGGAAACTCCGTCCTCGAAGCGGCCGATAAAATCCTCTTTATCCCCGATGCGCTTTCGTATCTGCTGACGGGCAGCATGGTGTGCGAATACACGATTCTTTCGACTTCGCAACTGATGAACCCGCGCACGAAACGCATCGACCCCGCCTTGCTGGAAATCGCGGGCGTGCGGCCGGAACAGTTCGCCAAAATCGTCCTGCCGGGACACACGGTCGGCACGTTGAGCGACGAAATCCGCGCTGCGACGGGGCTCGGCGAAGTACCCGTCATCGCCGTAGCGGGCCACGACACGGCGTCGGCCGTAGCGGCGGTACCGGCCGAAGACGAACATTTCGCCTATCTCTCGTCGGGCACGTGGTCGCTCATGGGCATCGAGACCCGCGAACCGATCATCACGGACGAAAGTTTCGCGATGAACTTCACGAACGAAGGGGGCGTCGAGGGCACGACCCGCGTGCTGAAAAACATCACGGGCATGTGGCTGCTGGAACAGTGTCGCGCCGCATGGAAAGCCGCCGGAAAAGAGTATACCTATCCGCAAATCGTCGAAATGACCTCGCAGGCCGAACCGTTCACCACGTTCATCGACCCCGACAACGCCCGATTCGCCGCACCGACCGACATGGTAGCGACCATCCGCTCGTACTGCCGCGACACGAACCAGCCTGAACCGGCCGACGATGCGGCGGTGATGCGCTGCATTTTCGAAAGTCTGGCCCTGAAATACCGCGAAGTGCTGGACAACCTGCGCCGGCTGGCTCCGTTCGAGCTGCGGGTGCTGCACGTCATCGGCGGCGGCGCGCAGAACGACCTGCTGAACCGCATGACCGCTTCGGCGACGGGGCTGCCGGTGGTGGCGGGGCCGTCGGAAGCGACAGCGATCGGCAACATCATGGTGCAGGCCAAAGCACTGGGACTGGCGGACACGCTGGCGGAGATGCGCCGCATGACGGCGGTCTCCGTCGAAACGCGCCGCTACGAACCGGAAGACCCCGCCCGCTGGGAAGCGGCCTATCGAAAATTCCGAACCATAACCAACCGACAATAACGACTAAAACCGATTACCGATGAAACAGACCCTGATCGAAAAGGCGTATGAAATCGCCCGAGAACGCTACGCCGCTATCGGCGTTGACACGGATAAAGTGCTCGAAACCCTGCAAAAAATCCAACTCTCGCTCCACTGCTGGCAGGCGGACGACGTAACGGGATTCGAGAATCTCGGTGGTGCTCTGTCGGGCGGCATCCAGACCACCGGCAACCATCCGGGCAAGGCGCGCAACATCGACGAACTGCGGGCCGACATCCTGAAAGCCAAGAGCTACATTCCGGGCTCGCACCGGCTCAACCTGCACGAAATCTACGGCGAATTCGGCCACGAGACCGTCGACCGCGACCAAGTGGAGCCGCGTCATTTCGCGGGCTGGATCGACTGGGCCAAAGAACACGGCATGAAGCTCGACTTCAACTCCACGTCGTTCTCGCACCCGAAATCGGGCAACCTGACCCTCTCGAACCCCGATCCCGAAATCCGCAACTTCTGGATTGAGCATACGAAACGCTGCCGCGCCGTAGCCGAAGCGATGGGCAAGGCGCAGGGCGATCCGTGCATCATGAACGTGTGGGTGCACGACGGCTCGAAAGACCTGACGGTCAACCGCATGCACTACCGCGAACTGCTGATGCGTTCGCTCGACGAAATTTTCGCCACGAAGTACGACCACATGAAGGACTGCATCGAATCGAAGGTCTTCGGCATCGGGCTCGAAAGCTACACCGTAGGCTCGAACGACTTCTACATCGGCTACGGCGCAAGTCGCGGCAAAATGGTGACGCTCGACACGGGACACTTCCACCCGACGGAAATCGTGGCCGACAAAATTTCGTCGCTGCTGCTCTACACCCCCGAAGTGATGCTGCACGTATCGCGCCCCGTACGCTGGGACTCCGACCACGTGACGATCATGAACGACGAAACGCTCGAATTGTGCAAGGAGATCGTCCGCTGCGACGCATTGAATAAGGTGCACATCGGACTGGACTATTTCGATGCTTCGATCAACCGCATCGGCGCCTATGTCATCGGTTCGCGCGCCACGCAAAAGTGCATGCTGCTGGCCCTGCTCGAACCGCTGAAAACCCTGCGCGAATACGAAGCCGCCGGCAAGGGATTCGAGCGGCTGGCCCTGCTCGAAGAGAGCAAGTCGCTGCCGTTCGGTGCCGTGTGGGACATGTTCTGCCTGCGCAACGACGTGCCCGTCGGCGAGGAGTACATCGCCGAAGTGCAGAAATACGAAGCCGAAGTAACCTCGAAACGCTGCTAACCGATGGAAATCGTTATCGGACTACTGATTATCGCCGTCGGCGCATTCTGCCAGTCGAGCTGCTACGTGCCGATCAACCGAATCCGGCAATGGAGCTGGGAATCGTACTGGATCGTACAGGGCGTTTTCGCATGGCTGGTGCTGCCCCTCGTCGGGGCGATGCTGGCCGTACCCGAAGGGCACTCGCTGTGGGAGCTCTTTTCGGCAGACTGGGCCGCGACGGGCATGACCGTATTTTACGGCGCGCTGTGGGGCGTCGGCGGACTGACGTTCGGGCTGTCGATGCGCTACTTGGGCGTCGCGCTCGGGCAGTCCATCGCGCTGGGTACCTGCGCCGGACTGGGAACCATTCTGGCACCGGTCTTCACGGGTCGTGCGGCCGACCTGACGACTTCGGTCGTCATCGGCGTGGCCGTGACGCTCGTGGGCATCGCAATCATCGGCGTCGCGGGCAGCATGAAAGCCTCGTCGCTGAGCGAGGAGGAAAAACGCGCCGCCGTCAAGGACTTCAATTTCCCGAAAGGCATCCTCGTGGCACTGCTGGCGGGCTTCATGAGCGCCTGCTTCAACATCGGGCTGGCCAAAGGCGAAAACCTCTTTTTCGAGGGGGTCGACCCGATGTTCCAATCGCTGCCCGCGACGCTGCTCGTGACGCTGGGCGGATTCCTCACCAACGCCGTCTACTGCTTCGCACAAAACAGCCGCAACCGCACGTGGGGCGACTACACGCAACGCACGGTATGGGGCAACAACCTGATGTTCTGTCTGATAGCCGGTGCGCTGTGGTACTCGCAATTCTTCGGACTGGCATTGGGCAAGGGATTCCTGACCGAATCGCCCGTGCTGATGACTTTCGCGTTCTGCATCCTCATGGCACTGAACGTCGTCTTCTCGAACGTTTGGGGCATCATCCTGAAAGAGTGGAAAGGCTGCTCGCGCAAGACCATTGCGGTGCTCGTGGCGGGCATCGCGGTGCTGGTCGTGTCGTCGTTCCTGCCCCAGCTTATCGGTTAAATTGAAAAAATAGAAAAAATATGAGCTCGATACTCGAAAACAGACCGGCGCTGAAAGCCGAAATCGACAAGGTGGCCGAAGTGGCCGGATACCTCTGGCAGCGCGGCTGGGCCGAACGCAACGGCGGCAACATCACGATCAACGTCACGGAATATGCCGACGACGAAATCCGCTCGATGACCCCTATCAGCGAACGCTACCCCATCGGGACGACGCTGCCCGCGCTGAAAGGCACGTACTTTTTCTGCAAGGGCACGAACCGCCGCATGCGCGACTTGGCGCGGCGGCCGATGGAGAACGGCTCGGTCATCCGCATCTGCGACGACTGCGCCCACTACGAAATCATCGCCGACCGAGCGGTGAAACCCACGTCGGAACTGGCCTCGCACCTCTCGATGCACAATCAGATGATCGCGTCGAGCAACGGCTACAAAGCCGCCATCCACACGCACCCCATCGAACTGGTCGCCATGACCCACCACGCCGAGTTCCTGAAAAAGGACGTGCTGACGAACCTGCTGTGGAGCATGATTCCCGAAACGCGGGCGTTCTGCCCGAAAGGGTTGGGCATCGTCCCCTACAAGATGCCGTCGTCGGTCGAACTGGCCGAAGCGACTATCGAACAATTGAAGGAATACGACGTGGTGATGTGGGAGAAACACGGCGTGTGCGCCGTCGGACCCGATATCATCGAGGCGTTCGACCAAGTGGACGTCCTGTCGAAATCCGCCCTCATCTACATCGCCGCCCGCAACATGGGGTTCGTACCGGAGGGCATGTCCGCCGCCCAGATGAACGAACTCAAAGAAGCATTCAACCTCTGACCCGAAAACCGGAACCATCGCCATGAACGACGAATCCGAGCCCCGCCGATCGAGTGCGGCATTCAAATACCTGATAGCGAACGACCAAGACCTGAAATTCAACGCCGTCGTCAACGCTGTGGGTTCGCAACGCATCGTCCCTCACAGCGAATACCCGCTCCATGTCCATCCGGCCGACTACTTTTTCGATCCGTCGAAAGGCCGCGTGCTGCACGAATGGCAGCTGCTCTACATCACGCAGGGCAAAGGCACGTTCCGTTCGGCACGGACATCCGCCGTTCCCGTCAATCGCGGAACGATGATTCTGCTGCGTCCGGGCGAACTGCATTCCTACCAACCGCAGGCATCGACCGGGTGGACCGAGTATTATATCGGCTTCGAGGGGCGCACGTTCGACCGGATGCTGCAACTGCTCAAACTCGACGGCAAGGAGCAACTATGGGAAATCGGCCTCAACAACGAGCTCACCCAACTCTACGAACGGGCGTTCGAGATTGCATCGGACCAGAAAATCGCCCCGCAGCCGCTGCTTTCGGGCATCGTCTGCCACATGCTCGGCCTGCTGAACTTCCTGATCCGCAACCGCACGAACAATGCGGCGACGGATCTGCTGGAACAGGCGGTCGAAAAGGCGAAAATCATCATGGACAGCAAGGTCACGGAAGAAATCGACCTCGCCGAGCTCTCTTCGGAGCTGAACATGAGCTATTCATGGTTCCGCAAGACTTTCAAGGAGTACACGGGGCTCTCTCCCGCGAAATACTTCCAGCAGCTGAAACTGCGCCGGGCGCAGCGAATGCTCTCGGACACGCAGCTTTCCGTCAAGGAGATCGCCTATTCGCTGGGGTACAAATCAACGGAACACTTCTTCTCGATCTTCAAAAAATCCACCGGCCATACCCCGCTGTCCTATCGCAATTACGGACGGGACTGAAACGAAAAAAGTCATTTTTCGCATTCGATATGCCACAAACGCTAATTCGGAGTCGTCGAAAAAACCTAATTTCGTAAAAATCATCGAGCAGAACTCGATTACCTGAATTATTAACCTAACAAACTAACTTATGAGAGCATTTCTACGACATGCGGCAATGCGGATGCTGACCGTATTGCTCTGTGTAGCGGCGACGACTGCTTGGGCTCAAAACCGCACCGTGAAAGGAACGGTCACGGGACCCGACAACGCGCCGGTAGCGGGTGCCACCGTATTCGCGACGGACGGCAAAAACGTCCAAGCGATTCTGGCTGGCACGACCACCGATTTCAACGGACAGTATCAGTTGACCATCCCCGCCAATGCCGCCGAAATTACGGTGGAATTCATTGGCTATGAGGCAGAAACAGCCAAAATCGGGGGGGGGATTTCCGCTTATGACTTTACGCTGAAAGACTCCTCCATTCAGATGGAGGAGGTCGTAGCGATCGGCTACGCCAAAGTAAAACGCAAGGATGTAACGGGTTCGACCGTATCGGTTTCGGGCACCGATCTTGCACAAGTTCCGGTCATGACCGCCGCACAGGCCCTGCAAGGCAAGGCCGCCGGCGTGAACATCGTCTCGACCAGCGGCGCACCGGGTGCCGAATCGCAAATCACGATTCGAGGCGGCTCTTCGATCACGGGCTCGACCAAACCGCTCTACATCGTCGACGGATTCGAGATGAGCGACGCCCTCGAAAACGTCGACATCAACGACATCGAATCCATCGACGTCCTCAAAGATGCCTCCGCAACGGCCATCTACGGTTCGCGCGGCTCCAACGGTATCATTCTCATCACCACCAAATCGGCCTCCAAAGGCAAAACGCAAGTCAGCTACAACACGCATTTCGCATTCGACACGCTGATCAACTCCATCGACATGGTGGACAACGTGGAAGACTATGTGAAATACCAGTACGAGCTGATGGCGCTGAACAACATGAAATCGGGCTTTGGCGCCGTATTCGACAACGGAATGGCCGCCGACGACCCGGCTTTCGCATCGGGAGCATACGCACGCATCGCCGAACGCTATCGCAATGCCAAAGGCATCGACTGGCAGAACGAGGTATTCGGCGGCTCCGCACTGACCCAGAGCCACAACGTCAACATCCAGACCGGCAACGAGAAAACCCAGCTGATGTTGAGCTACAACTACAACGGGCAGGAAGGCCTTTCGTCCAACTACGGCGCCTACAAGAATACGTTCCGCGCAAAAATCCAGACGGAACTCTACAAAGGCGTCCGATTCGACCTGAATACCAGCTTCAACAACAAGAAAACCGTCGGCAGCGGCGTGTCGCTGCGGAACGTACTGATGGCCCCCCTGCACGGAGGTACGTTCAAAACCGAAGACGAACTGCTCGCCGAGCAATACATGCTCGACTACCGCAGCTACGACAGCAACTTCGGAGCCTACAACCCGCTGGTGCAGTCGATTTCCAAAGATGCCGTCAGTCTGAACCGCTCTTGGAACATCAACGCCGGTGTGGAATTCGATTTTCTGAAACACTTCACGTGGCGCACGGCCGGCAGCTACTCGTTCAGCAGCTCCAAAAGCAAATCCTTCAACAACGAAAACTCGACGGAATATCTGACCGACCCCGTCAATACGGGCATCACCGGCGCCATCAAACCCAAAGAGAGCTACTCCTATCAGATTTCCAACACGCTGACCTACAATCAGACCTTCGCCGATAAACACAAGGTAGGCGTCCTGCTGGGTCAGGAAACGCGCTACAACGAATCGGAAGGCCTCGAACTTTCGATGAAACAGTTCCCCGAATTCAATTTCGGACTGGACAACATCACCAATGCGACCGTCAGCGAGAAGAAAACCAGCCACTCGCACAGCGGCATGGTATCGTTCTTCGCCCGTGTCAACTACACCTACGACGACCGTTATCTGCTGACCGGCACGGTTCGCGCCGACGGCTCGTCGAAGTTCAAACGCGGCAACCAATGGGGCGTATTCAAGGCCGTATCGGGCGCATGGCGCATCTCGGAAGAGCGCTTCTGGAAAGAGCGCGGCATCTCCGACGTCATCAACGGACTGAAACTGCGCGTCGGCTACGGCGAAACCGGTAACAACAACATCGACAATTACAGCTACGCCACGAGCCTGACCCAAACCGACTACCCGATGAACGGCGTACAAGGCACTCCGGCATTCGTGCTGGGCGACACGCTGGGCAATCCCGACCTGCAATGGGAAACCGTCGTGACATCCAACGTCGGTCTGGAGCTGTCGATGTTCAACAACCGCATCAACCTCACGGCCGAATGGTACAACAACCAGTCGAACGACCTGCTGCTGTCGTGCAAAATTCCCGATGCGACGGGCTACACCAAACAGTTCCGCAACGTCGGCAAGATGCGCAATCGCGGCTGGGAAATCACGCTGAACACCGTCAACATCAGCAAAAAGAATTTCCGCTGGACCTCCGACCTGAACCTCACGTTCAACAAATCGAAAGTCATCGCACTGAACGATGACCAGACCGAACTGGTATTCAATCAGGGCAGCAACCGTTCGGGTACGGTTACCTACTACGCGACGGTAGGACAACGGCTCGGCGACATGTACGGCTACAAGTACGAAGGCATCTATACGACCGACGATTTCATCGAACTCGCTGACGGCAAACTGATCGTCCGCGACGGCGTGGTACGCCCGTCGACCGGTTCGATCCAACCCGGCGACATGAAATTCGCCGCCGATTCGGAGGACGAAAACGGCAATCCCGTATTCTCGAAAGGCAAAATGGTCAAAATCGGCAACGGCGCGCCCGATTGCGTGGGCGGTTTCAACAATACGTTCACTTTCTACGGGTTCGACGTCAACGTCTTCATGAAGTTCTCGATCGGCAACGACATCTACAACGCGACCAAGCACAGCATGTCGCCCTACGCCTCGTTCGAGACACCGAGCAAGGAGTTCGGTCTGAACTTCTATCGCCGCATCGACCCGGCGACCGGCAACGAAGCCGCTTCGCTGGCCTCCCTGCGCCGGCTGAACCCCAACGAAAGCGGCCGCACGTGGAGCTTCTCGCCTTACAACCGCGACAAGATCACCTATGCCTCGTCGTATTTCGTGGAGGACGGCTCCTATCTGCGCATCGCCCAGCTGACGCTGGGGTACACCTTCCCCCAAAGATGGATGCAGAAAGTACATATCAGCAAGGCCCGTCTCTATTTCACGGTCAACAACCTCGCGACGATCACCGGCTATTCGGGTCTCGACCCCGAAATTCCGGCCGTCGAATCCAACGACAACGTCGTCATCAAACCCGGATACGACAGTTCGGTCTATCCGCGTTCGCGCAGCTATGTCGTAGGGCTTAATCTGACATTCTAAACACACAGAGACTCATCATCATGAAAAAGATATTATCCGTATTATCCGTCGTCGCGCTCGCATTGGGAGCGACCTCCTGCGAGGATTGGCTGGAAATGGATCCCTACGCTTCGACGGACTCGAAAACGATTTTCGCCAACGAACAGAACGCCGAAGCCTATGTCAAAGGCTGCTATCGCGGGCTGATCGTCAAAGAACTGTACTACCAGTTGGGAGCCGGCGACGGTGTCGTCCACTCGTCCGAAGACGGTGTAGGCGGCTCGAAATACTACATTTGCAACTACAACTACGACCCGAAAGCCCCCTATACGCTGACGACGGGTTACCGCGAAGCCTACGGCACGATAGAAGCCACGAATCTCGGCATCAAGAACCTGCTCGAAATGCCCGAAACCGACAACCGCAATGCGATGCTGGCGGAGCTTTACTCCATCCGAGCATTCGCCTACTACAACCTGATTCGCGTTTACGGGGATATGCCGGCAATCTGGGAGCCGATGGAGTCGCTCGACCCTACCGCAGAATCGACCTTCTACCCCTATCGTGCATCACGCGATGAAATTTACGACCATATCATCGCCGACATGCAGCAATGGATCGACTGCCTGCCGACCAAAGCCAGCGGTGCCTACGGCGGTTCGGTCGAACGGTTGACCCAAGACGGAGCCTACGCCCTGCTGGCCCGCATCGCGCTCTATGCGGCCGGATACTCGCTGCGCTGGGATCTGAAGACGCTCGACCCCGCCACGATGGAGATGAAACGCCGCGACGATGCCGAACGGGTGAACGAACTCTATCGAATCGCCAGCAACGCCTGCGAAAAGGTGATGCAGATGCCCGGCAACGACCTCGTACGGGGAACAGGCACCATGACCGCATTCCAGAATCTGTGGTACAGCTACGACAGCCGCAATTTCGCCACGTCGAATCTCGAATTCCTCTGGCAGCAGGCCTGCTACGGCGACAACACCAACTCCGACTTCAACCGCTATGCCCATCCGGGCAGCTATCGCGGCTGCTACGGCACGGAAAAAGCGATGCAAAACGTGCTGCCGACCTACTATCTGTCGTTCGATGCGAAAGACGAACGTCGCGACGTCACGTGCGCCCCGTGGAGCTGCTATCCGATGACCGGCGACGGTACGGAAGCCGACGCCAAAATGGTGCTGACCGGTACGACCTATTCGTGCATCCTGCTCGGCAAATTCCGCCAGCAATGGCGCGTACAGTCGAAAAAAGCGGCAGAAAAGATGAACCTCGACATTCCGCTGCTGCGTTTCGCCGACGTGCTGCTGGGCTATGCCGAAGCACAAACCTACCTCAACGGAGCTCCTACGGGCGAGGCGATCGCCGCGCTGCAACGGGTTCGCACACGGGCCGGTGTCACCGACATGGCCGTACCGACCGACCTCGAAGGATTCATCGACGCCCTTGCCCAAGAACGCAAATGGGAGTTCGCAGGCGAAATGTGGCTCCGCACCGACCTGATCCGTATGAACCGGCTGGACGGCATGGTACGCACCACGCAGCAGGAGATGATGGATTTCTCGGACAAGACGGGAAAATACGGCGATGTGGCCAAATACCGCCTTTACAAGCTCACGATGGACAACAAGAAATGGGCCGATGCCTCTGCTCCGCTGACGGTCGAACATATCGACATCACCGATCCGGCCGAAATCGCCATCGTATCGAAAAAGGCCGCTGCGCTCCCGACAAAAGGGAACGGCGAAAGCAACGAAGCCTACGCAGCACGGGTAAAAGAAGCCCAAGCCGCTTACCAAGCACAGCTGAAGCCCGTATTGGAAGCACACGGCGTTACGGTCGGCGACAGCGACCAATGGTATGCGATCGACATGTTCATGGGCTACAAATCCGATTTCAATACGGCGAACCGCAAAAATATCGGGTTCACGACGGATGCCATCCACGTAGGTACCAACATCGCCAACAGCCCGACGGGAAGCGCCGAGAACGGCAACAAATATCCGGCGTGGATCCACACCGACGACAATTCGGACGGCATCTACTTCGCCTATCAGAAAAACAAGGTGGAATTGCTGCCGCTCGCCGATGCGACGGCCGGCCATCCGCGTGTGGACAACCCCAATTTGAGCCAACATCCCGGATACGCGAACTGATTTTCAGACGGAACCGGTGAATCCGTCCTGCAAAACGGATTCACCGGCCGAAACAAAAACCGATAAACGATAAAAACATGAAACTCAAAACATATATCCTGCTGCTTCCGGTATTTGCGCTCTCCGCAGCCGTCGGATGCACGGACGACACCACCTATGTCGCCGCCAACCAGCCCGGTCCTTTCGAGGAGTACGACGAAGTGCTGGCTTTCCCCAGTGCCGTCGGATTCGGACGCCACGCTTCGGGCGGCCGCGGCGGAGAAATCTACCACGTAACCAATCTGAACACCGAAGGCGAAGGCTCGATCGTCGATGCCGTCAGCCAATCGGGACGCATCATCGTGTTCGATGTCGCCGGATTCATCGACCTCAGCAAAGCCAGCGGCCGCACGTTGGTACTCAAAAGCAATCAGACCCTGCTGTTCCAAACGGCACCGGGCGACGGCATCGTGCTGACCGGAGGCCGCGTATCGTCGTCGGGCGCCTCGAACCTCATCGTCCGCTACATGCGCATCCGCGTCGGCCGGACGGGCGACTCCGACGGTTCGCTCGACGCAGGCGGACTGGCGAGCGGCAAAGATGTGATTTACGACCATTGCTCGTTCATCTGGGGCGAAGACGAATGCTTCTCGATCAATGCCGACAACAAAGGCACCCGTCCGCAGAACATCACGCTCCAAAACTGCATCTTCGGGCAGGGACAGATGAACCACTCGGCCGGCGGTCTGGTCCAAACCAACGACGACGAAGGCGTTACGCTCTACCGCAACCTCTACATCGACAATGCGACCCGCAACAACAAAATCAAGGGGTTGAACCAGTATGTCAACAACGTGGTTTACAACTGGACGGACGGTGCCTACATCATGGGCGGCGACTCGTCGGGCAAATCGAAGACGCAAATCGAAAACAACTACTTCATCTACGGTCCCGGATGGGTTTGGCGCAATACCGATGCGACGAAGATTCCCGACGAGGTGAAAAACAACCCCGAAATCTGTTCGCCCGTAGGCACCAACGGAAAATACTGCGAAGTATTGAGCCAAGAGAGCATCAAGCCGGCTTTCACCCGTGCGAATGCCGATTTCGCGACCTATTGCGTGGGCAACTACGTCGACAAGGACAAGGACGGCGCGCTGAACGGCACGGAAATCACGCAGGACAACTTCACCGACAATTACGCCCCCGATTCTTCGGCTCCCGACGGCGTTCCGACGTTCCTCGCCGCCTGCCCGGAAGAGATGCCGGCCATTCCGAACGTGATGTCGGCCGCAGAGGCTTACGCATGGATTCTCGAAAACGGCGGAGCCACGCTGCCCAAGCGCGACAAGGTGGAACAATTCCTGATCGACGAACTCAAATCGCTCGGTGCAGCAGGCGTCATCCTGCGCGACGAACGCAAACCGATCCAGTATGCGCTGGCAGGAACGTGGAAAGATGGTTTCGTAGCACAGGAAACGCCCGACTACTCGGACGATACGGACAAGGACGGCATGCCCGACGCGTGGGAAACGGCACACGGACTGAATCCCAACGACCCGTCGGATGCCGCGAAGTTCTCCAACAACGGCTACTCGAACATCGAGAACTACGTATTCTCGCTTGAAAACTAACCCTAAACGACGATTCCAATCATGAAAACAGGAAAATACATCACCGTCCTGTCTGTCGCGCTGCTGGCAGCGGCCGGTTGCTCGGACGACAAGACCGAAACGGTCTACAAGCCCTACTCGACCGTCGTCGAAGTGGCTGCGGACTGCGAACTTCCGGTGAAATTCGGTACGGGAGACGAGCTCTACATCAACCGGGTACCTTTCTCCATCTACACCGGAAACCAAATCAACCTGCACGACGCGGCACCGGCATTGGAGTACCTGCTCTACGCTCCGGTACCCAACAGCGAAGAAGACACCCGGCTGATCTATACGCTGCCGGCCAAACAAACCTACGTGGCGAACGGCGTCGACGTAAAGGCCTGCCCGATCTTCGGCATCACGGACAACGACGCCATGAACGACAAAATCGAAGTACGTCCGGCCTGCGGTGCCTTGAAACTCTCCATTCCGGCACCGGAGGACGACGGATTCGCAGCCGTTACGTCGATCAAACTGCGCACGTATGACTACGTGCTGGCCGGCGACATCGCACTCGACTACACCACCGGAGCGGTCGACTGGGTCGGTGCGGCCTCGCAGGCCGTAACCTTGTCGGGCAACATCGACATTTCCGCTCCCAAGTCCGCAAAAAGCACCGAAAGTACGGAAGGCGGCGAAACGCCCGAAGAACCGGCCGTGCACTACACGGAGGTCTATTTCGCCCTGCCGCCGATGAAAATCCACGACAATCTCGAAGTGACCATGATTTCGTCCAAAGGTAGCTCCACGTTCAACATCGACACGAAGAACAAAGTAATCGAACAAGGCAAAGTGCTGTCCGTCGTACCGTCGGCCGAAAGCATCAAATGGGTTTCGGCTAAACCGTTCTACGGCAAGACGAACTGCGTGCTCGTCGCTCCCGGCACGACTTCGGTCACCGTCGACTGTACGCCGCACATGACCACCAGTCTGACCTACGCCTACGAATTCCTCGACGGTTCCGAAGAGGCCGCTTCGGCAGGCGTGCTCTGGAACGATGTTTCGCCCACGTTCATCACCGGCGTACAACTGGCAGCGAACCGCAAATCGTTCACCGCGACGCTCGACGGACAACCGGGCAATGCCGTAGTGGCTATCTACGACAACAGCGGCACCGTGCTCTGGTCGTTCCACATCTGGGTGACGGAACATGCCGACCACGACTACGGAAACGGCTATACGTTCATGGATCGTCATCTGGGAGCGGTTTCGCTCGATCCCGCCGATGGAAACAAGGCATACGGCTTCATCTATCAATGGGGACGCAAGGATCCGTTCATGTACAACAATTGGAGCCTCTACAATGAGAGCGGCGCCACCAAACTCGACAGTCCCGTAAAATCGAGCTCGAGCACGGGCACGATCGAATATGCCGTCGCTCACCCGATGCAACAAATCAATTTCAGCAAAAAATCGCCGGGACTTTGGTTAGCGGCTGCGAACGATGCGCTATGGGGCAATCCCGAAGGATACGCCAACCCCGACCCGAAAACGCTCCGCAAGTCCGTATACGACCCGTGTCCCGAAGGCTACATGGTAGCCCCGAACGACGCTTGGCTGAAATCCGACAAAACGAATTCCGTTTTCTCCGGCGAAGGCACATCGGGCAAAGGGTTGCAAACCGTTATCAACGGGCACGACGTCTATTATCCCTATTCGGGCCTTTACAACGGAAGCGGCTCTTACGCGGATCAAGGCAAAGACGGTTCGACCCTGAAAAGCTGTCCGCTCGCAGCCAAAGGGCAAGCAGCTTATGCCATCATCAAGAGCGTGAATCCGACCGTAACCGGCAAGGGCAACCGTCTGGCCAACTGCTACTCGGTACGCTGTGTCAAGGAAACGGCCAAATAGCACCGAAATGCGCTGCGGAGCAATCCGTTAAACCGGTGGAAGACCCGCAAGGATGCGGGTCTTCCTTTTTATCGCAACCGTTTTTACGTCCGATTTTGCCGGTTTCTGCGAAAAAAAAGCTATATTTACCAAATTCCAAATATCACCAAAACAAACACACGATCCGTCATGAACAAATCGCTGATTTGCATAAGTGCAGGGCTGCTGCTGGCAGCATGCACGCAAGTGCAGGCACCCATCGACCGCAAATCGCTCGTCGGGCGAAACAATCCGGTAATCGAACGCCTCGATACGCTGGCCTCGCTCACGGTAGGCAACGGCGAATTCGCTTTTACGGTCGATGCGACGGGATTGCAGACCTTTCCCGAACGATACCGCAACGGCGTGCCGCTCGGCACGCAAAGCCAATGGGGCTGGCACTGTTTTCCGAATTTCCGCTACTTCGTTCACCGCGAAACCCTGCGCGACTACGATTTCGGACGCGGCCGCATGGAACCCTACTCCGTACAATTCAACGAACCGGGCCGCAAACACGATGCGGCGGACTGGTATCGGGTCAATCCGCACCGGCTGCATCTCGGTGTCATCGGGTTCGACGGAGTAACGCCGGACGACATCGACGACATCCACCAACGGCTCGACCTGTGGAACGGCCGAATCGAATCGCGTTTCACGGCGCGCGGCGAAGAGGTCGCCGTGACGACCGTCTGCCATCCCGACGAGGACATGGTGGCCGCCGACATCCGCACGGCAGCAGGACTGCCCGTCGTCATCCGCTTCCCCTACCCGACGGGCGGACACTGCGACGACGCCTGCGACTGGACGAAAGATTGGTGGCACCGTTCGGACATCGTGGAACAGAACAAGACACACGCCGTGATCCGTCGCACGCTCGACGAAACGACCTATTACGTCGCACTGGATTTCACGGGAGCAGAGCTTCGCAAGGCCGGCCGCAACCGTTTCGTACTGACCCCGACGGCCGACCACTACACCCTCCGGGCGGAATTCCTGCCCGAAGCACCCGCAGAGACCCTGCCGACGTTCGATGCCACGCTTGCGGCGGCGAGCGCCTATTGGCAGGGCTACTGGCAAGAGGGCGCGGCAGTCGATTTCAGCGGATGCACCGACCCGCGCGCACAAGAACTGGAACGCCGTGTCGTGCTGTCGCAATACCTGTTGGGCGTGCAATGCGCCGGAAGCTACCCGCCGCAGGAAACGGGGCTGACCTACAACTCGTGGTTCGGCAAGTTCCATTTGGAGATGATTTGGTGGCACGAAGCGCAATTCGCCCTGTGGGGACGCGAAAAACTCCTCGCCCGTGCGCTCGAATGGTACGCGACGGTCGAACCCGTAGCCCGCGAAATCGCCGAGCGGCAGGGATTCGACGGCATCCGCTGGATGAAGATGACCGACCCGTCGGGTACGGAAGCACCGTCGAAAGTGGGCTCGTTCCTCATCTGGCAGCAGCCGCACCTGATTTACTTGGCCGAACTCGTTTACCGTGCGAATCCCTCCGACGCGTTTTTGCGGAAATACTACGAACTCGTGCAGGAAACGGCAAAATTCATGGCATCGTTCGCGACCTACGACGAACTGAACGACCGCTATGTGCTGAAAGGCATCATTCCGGCGCAGGAGACCCTGCGGGCCGCCGAAACGGTCAATCCGCCGTTCGAGTTGTCGTACTGGCACTTCGCGCTCTCCGTCGCCCAGCAGTGGCGCGAGCGGACGGGCAGACCGCGCGAGGCGGAATGGGATGCGATCATCGCCAAACTCTCGCCGCTGGCCGAAAAGGACGGGCTCTATCTCGCGGCCGAAACCGCACCGGAAACCTACACGGACATCCGCTTCACTTCGGACCACATGGCCGTGCTGGGGGCCGTCGGGATTCTCCCCGCATCGCCTCTCGTGCAGGAAGCGACCATGCACGAAACGTTCGACTGGATCTATGCCCACTGGAACTGGGACAAGACATGGGGCTGGGACTACCCGATGACGGCCATGAACGCCGTGCGCATGGGCGAACCGCAGAAAGCGGTGGATGCCCTGCTGATGGAGAAACGCACGAACACCTATCTGCCCAACGGCCACAACTACCAAGACGCCCGTCTGCGCTGCTACCTGCCCGGCAACGGCGGACTGCTCACGACCGTCGCGCTGATGTGCGCCGGCTGGGACGGGTGCGAAGTCGCCAATCCGGGATTCCCGAAAGACGGCACGTGGGAAGTCCGCTGGGAAGGTCTGAAACCGATGCCGTGACGCTCCGACGATGAAACGCATGCTTCTTTTGTGGGCGGGTCTGGCAGCCGCAAGTGCGCCGGCCGTCGCCCAGAGCGTCAAACCGGCGGCCGTCAACGAAGACTATTCGTGGAACCTGCCGAGCACCGAACCGCGCACGCTGCGCTACCGGCCGGCCGGCAACAGCGTCGAAATCGTCGACGGCACACGCAAATTCAACCGTGCGCTCTACGGGGCCCACACGGGATTCCGCATGGAGTGCAGCGACCGGCCCGAATTCGGGCTCTACCTGCCCCGCATGGGCGGCAACCTGCGGTTCGACGTCGAGTGCAGCCACTGCACGGCCCGTTACGAAGCGGGGCGGATGCTTTACCGTCTGGATGACCGGATCGTCATCGAGGCGCAGGTGCTGCGGTCGGAAGATGCCGCGCTGTGGCGCATCGAGAACACCGGCAGCCGGCCCGAACGCATCGGCATCGCGTTCGGCGGCGTGGCGGACAAGAAGTTCTACCGCGAGGGCGATTTGGGCGTGGACAAACCCGACTGCTTCGATTTCAAACCCGAATACTGCAAGGGCAACATTTATCGGGTCGACGGATGCAACGTCTCGGTGGAGTACGGCGTCAAACAGCGGGCGGTACTCCGGCTGACCCTGCCGACCGACGAAATCCGCATCACGGAACATCCGGCTTTGCGGGCGACGCTGACGCTCGAGCCGGGCGAAGTGCGCTACATGGCCGTTTATCCCGATGCGACGCAGGCGGACTGTTCCAGCGACCATGCTTTGGCCGACCGCTTTGCGGAAGCCGAAGCGCAACGCGCCGAACTGGCGCAGTCGCTCCGCATCCGCACGCCCGACCCCTACATCACGCCTGTCGGCGAAGCGTTGGCACTGGCTGCAGACGGCATCTGGAGCGGCGAAGCATGGCTGCACGGAGCCGTAGGCTGGCGCACGCCGTACAGCGGCTGGCGTGGGGCCTACGCGGGCGATGCGCTGGGCTGGCACGACCGTGCGCGCAAACATTTCGACACCTACGCGGCCAACCAGATTACGGACACGCCGCCCGTATACGCCCATCCGCGTCAGGATACGACGCTCAACTTGGCGCGGGCCGAAAAACGCTGGGGCACGCCGATGTACAGCACGGGCTACCTCACGCGCCGTCCAGGCAAGACGGACGAAATGTCGCATTACGACATGAATCTGTGCTACATCGACGAACTGCTGCGCCATTTGGCATGGACGGGCGACAAGGAGTACGCCCGCCGGATATTTCCGGTCATCGAGCGGCACTTGGCGTGGGAAAAACGCAACTACGACCCCGACGGCGACCACCTCTACGACGCCTATTGCTGCATTTGGGCGAGCGACGCGCTCTACTACACGGCCGGAGCCGTGACACACTCGTCGGCCTATAACTATTATGCCAACTGCAAGGCGGCCGAAATCGCCGAACTGATAGGGCTCGACCCGACGCCTTACCGCGCGGAAGCGGATGCCATTCTTGCGGCAATGAACGAGGTGCTGTGGATGAACGAGCGCGGCCATTGGGCCGAATACCGCGACTTCATGGGGCACAAGCGGCTACACCCCGATGCGGCGGTGTGGACGATCTACCACGCCATCGACTCGGAAACGGCCGACCCGTTCCAAGCCTACGCGGCGACACGCTATGTCGACACCGAAATCCCGCACATCGCCGTCACGGCCGAAGGGTTGCAGGGCGACTACGCCGTCGTCTCGACCACCGACTGGAAACCCTATTCGTGGAGCATCAACAACGTGGCCGTTGCCGAAACGATGCACACCGCACTGGCCTACTGGCAGGCGGGACGGCCGGAGGAGGCGTTCCGGCTGATGAAAAGCACCGCGCTGGACAACATGTACATGGGCGCTTCGCCGCTCAACTTCGGACAAATCAGCCACTACGACGCCGCACGGGGCGAGTGCTACCGCGACTTCGGCGACCCGATCGGCGTTTGGAGCCGTGCGCTGGTCGAGGGGCTGTACGGCATCCGTCCCGACGCGCTGCACGGGCGGCTGACGCTCCGACCTGGATTCCCCGCCGCGTGGAACGAAGCCGAAATCTCGATGCGCGACATCGCCTACACGTTCCGCCGCGACGGAAAACGCGACGAATACCGCATCGAACAGCGGTTCGCTGCACCGCTCGCCATCCAGCTGGAAGTACCGGCACGCGGAGCGGTCGAGCGCGTGACGGTCAACGGCAAACCGGCCCGCTGGAGTACGGTCGAACCCTCCGTCGAACGGGCGGTCATCGCTGTCGAAACGGGCACCGAACCGCAGGCGACCGTCGAAATCGTGTGGGGAACCTTCGCCAAAGCACGGCCGACGGGAGCCGAACGGCGCACAGGATATACGCTGTTCCGCGAAGTGGCGGCGGACGGCCTGCGCTGGTGGCATCCCGAAGAGTTGCCCCGCCCCGAAAAACCGGTGCCGCCGGCAGGATTCGACGACATCCGTTCCGAAAAATGCGAACCCGTCGCGATGGACTACAACGCATCGGTGAGCGATATTTTCAAGAACCGCTACCTCTCGCCGCGCCCGCCCTACACGACGCTGCAACTGCCCGCGCAGGGCATCGGCGAATGGTGCCACCCGACGCAGACGGCCGAAATCGACGACAGCGGCCTGCGGGCACTCGTCGGAGCGGACAGCCTGCTGCACACGTCGCTCGGCATCCCGTTCCGCACGCCGCGCACGGGCGAGAACATCCGCTACACCTCGCTGTGGGACAATTATCCCGACAAGGCCGAAATCCCGCTGCACGGCCGGGCGACGCACGCCTATCTGATGCTGGCAGGTTCGACAAACCACATGCAGTACGGCATGGCGAACGGCGTCGTACGCATCCGTTATGCCGACGGCACGGAGCAGGCGGTCGAACTGATCAACCCAACGACGTGGGTGCCCGTCGAACAGGATATTTACTATGACGAGGGGGCGTTCCGACCCGAAGCGGGCACCGTACCGCCTTATCGTATCCACTTCAGCACGGGGCGCATCAGCCGCCGGCTGGGCGACGAACTGGGCATCGAAGGCGTTTACGGCCGTCTGATCGACGGCGGAGCGGGCATGCTGCTGGATGTTCCGCTCGACCCGACCCGCGAACTCGACCGTCTGGAGCTGGAAACCCTGTCGAACGATGTGGTAATCGGAGTGATGGCCGTGACGCTGCAACGGGCCGAATGCGACCCGCGCCCCGAACACAAGCCCTACGTCCGCTGGTGGTGGCTGGGCAGTGCGGTCGACCGCGAGGGGCTGGACTACAACCTCACGGAGTTCGCGCGCAAGGGAATCGGCGGGGTCGAAATCACGCCGATCTACGGGGTCAAGGGCAACGAAGCAAACGATTTGGCCTACCTCTCGCCCGCGTGGATGGAAGCCTACCGCTACACTGTCGAACGCGGAGCGGAACTGGGCGTGCAGGTCGACATGAGCAACTGTACGGGCTGGCCGTTCGGCGGGGCTTGGGTCACGACCGACGACAGCGCGCAGAAATACATCTTGGAGCAGCATACGCTGCACGGGAGCGAACGGCTGGAAGAACCGCTGCGTCCGTCCGACGAAAAGCAACGCGCGGTAGCGACGCTCGAAGCGTTGCAGGCGGTGAGCGACAAGGGGCGGCGGCTCGACCTGACGGCGCGGGTCGATGCCGACGGGATACTCGACTGGCAAGCCCCTGCCGGCGAGTGGACGCTCTATGCGCTCTATGCGGGCCGCACGTTCCAAAAAGTCAAACGGGCTGCACCGGGCGGCGAGGGCTATGTGCTGAACCACTACAACCGCGCGGCCGTCGAACGCTATCTGGCGCATTTCGACGAAGCGTTCGCCGCGACGGACGCCGTATGGCCCGATACCTTTTTCAACGATTCGTTCGAGGTCTACGGCGCGAGCTGGGACACGACCCTGCTCGCCGAATTCGAGCGCGCACACGGCTACCGGTTGCAGGACTATCTGCCCGAATTCGCGGCCGAAGGAGCCGACGACCGCTCGGCACGCATCGTGCGCGACTACCGGCAGACGCTGGCCGATCTGCTCCTGCGCAACTTCACGACCGTATGGGCCGACTGGGCGCACGGACACGGCAGCCGCGTCCGCAATCAGGCGCACGGCTCGCCCGGAAACATCTTCGACTTCTATGCGGCGGTCGACATTCCCGAATGCGAATCGTTCGGACGCACGGAGTTCGCCCTGCCGGGCCTGCGCCGCGACCCCGACGCCAAGCACAGCGACGCCGATCCGGCGGTGCTGAAATTCGCCTCGTCGGCGGCCCATGTCACGGGCAAACGGCTCACATCGTGCGAAACGCTGACGTGGCTCACCGAACACTTCCGCACCTCGCTGGCCGCCTGCAAACCCGAAATCGACCAGATACTGGCGTCGGGCGTCAACCACGTCTATTTTCACGGCGCACCCTACTCGCCCAAAGGGGTCGCGTTTCCCGGCTGGCTGTTCTATGCCTCGATCAACCTGTCGCCTACGGCTCCGCTGTGGCACGACGCGGGAGCCATGCTCGGCTACGTGAGCCGCTGTCAGGAGTTCCTGCAAGCGGGCGAATCCGACAACGACGTGCTGCTCTACATCCCGATGGAGGATATAAGCAATGCGCAACGGGGCCGCAATCTGTTGCTGTTCGACATCCACAAAATGGAGCGGACGATGCCCGGACTGAAACGCACGATGAACACGCTGGTGCGCAGCGGCTACGATGCCGACTATATATCGGACCGCTATCTGGCCGGTGCCCACACGGAAAACGGGGCCATCGTCACCGAAGGCGGCGCACGCTACAAGGCGCTCGTCCTGCCCCATTGCCGGTTGATTCCGGCCGAAACGCTCGCCAAAGTGCTGTCGCTGGCCCGCGAGGGGGCGACGGTCGTCTTTCTCGGCTCCTACCCCGACGACGTGCCGGGCTACGGAAAACTCGAAAAACGTCGCAAATCCCTGCGTCGGCTGACGCGCCGATTGCCCGCGACCGATTTCGCCGCGACGACGGCCCACCGCTTCGGCAAGGGACAGCTGCTGACGGGCAGCCGATTGGAAGAACTGCTCGCCGAAACGGGAGCCGTTCGCGAACCGCTGAAAGACAAGGGTTGCCAGCTGGTGCGCCGTGCGGATGCGACGGGCAAACGCTATTTCGTGTCGCTGCTGAACGGCTCGGCCATCGACGGCTGGGTCGAATTGGGCACGACAGCCTCAAACGTCGTTTTCACCGATCCGCTGACCGGCCGCCGCGCGAAAGCTCGCAGCCGCCGGAATGCCGCCGGAACGCAGGTCTATCTGCAACTGCAACCCGGCCAATCGCTGCTCATCGAAACGACGGGGCAGGCGGACGCCGCACTGCCTGAATGGGGCTGCTACGCACCGCAAGGCACGGTCGTCGAGGGAACGGACTGGCACCTCGATTTCCCGCAATCGCTGCCGACGGTCGAGCAACAATTCGCCATCGGCGAACCGCATTCGTGGACGACGCTCCAACCGATAGCCGAAATGCCGGACAAAACGGTGCGCATCGCAGATGACGAAAAACTGCTGCAACCGGCGAACCGCACCGGCCGCACGCCCGAAGAGGAACGAGCCCTCGCCGATTTGATGCGGCTGTGCGGCACGGGCCGCTACACGGGTGTGTTCCGGGTCGAATCGCCCGCAACAGCCGACGCATGGCGGCTGCAATTGGGCACGGTCTACGAATCGGCCCGCGTGCGGGTCAACGGCCGCAACGCGGGCACGGCGTGGTCGGTACCGTTCGAGCTGGACGTAACCCCGCTGCTCGTGGCGGGCGACAACCGCATCGAAATCGAGGTAACGAACCTGCCCGCCAACCTCATCGCCGACTTCGACCGTCGCGGCGTGGAGTGGCGCATCTTCAAGGATGCCAACGTGGTCAGCAGCAAGGACGGCCGGCTGCTGAAAACCGACGACTGGCAATTAGAACCGGCCGGACTGGAAGGGCCGGTGGTGCTGCGTCCGATGCGCAAGCTCGAACCGGCAAGCAAACCGGCGGAACCAGCAACAAAACCGACAACAGAACCGGCCGACAAATAACAACTCCGACGAAACCGAAAACAGATAACGAAATGAAAAAACTGCTTGTATCCCTGCTTGCACTGGCATCCGTTGCGACGACGAGCGTGCAGGCGCAACCGATCCCGTCGCAGGACGAAACGCTCGCCGCGATGCGCCGGGTGAACGATTACTTCATGAAGAAGTACGCCGACCCGACGGCCGAAATGCCCTACTGGTCGCGCAAGAAATCGTACGAATCGAACATCTGGACGCGCGCCGTCTACTACGAAGGGCTGATGGCCCTCTACTCGGTCTACCCCGAAAACCGCTACTACGACTATGCCTGCGCGTGGGCCGATTTCCACCGCTGGGGCATGCGCAAGGACAACACCGCGACGCGCAATGCCGACAACTACTGCTGCGGGCAGACCTATATCGACCTCTACGAACTGGAACCCGAACCGCACCGCCTGACGAAGACCCTCGCCTGCATGAACATGCTGGTCAACACGCCGCAGGTCGACGACTGGACGTGGATCGACGCCATCCAGATGGGCATGCCCGTATTGGTGAAACTGGGCAAACTGAAAAACGACCCGCGCTACGCCGAAAAAGCGTGGGAGATGTACGCATGGACGCGCAACACGCTGGCCGGAGGGCTCTACAACCCGAAAGAGGGGCTGTGGTGGCGCGACAAGGATTTCGTACCGCCCTACAAGGAACCCAACGGCCGGAACTGCTACTGGTCGCGCGGCAACGGCTGGGTCGTGGCGGCACTGGTGCGCGTACTGCAAGAACTGCCCGCCGACGCGCCGCATCGGGCGGCCTACGTCGCCGATTTGCAGGCGATGTGCAAGGCGGCCAAAGCCTGCCAGCGCGAGGACGGATTCTGGAACGTCAGCATGCACGACGAATCGAACTACGGCGGCAAGGAGACGACGGGCACCGCGCTGTTCGTCTACGGCATGGCGTGGGGCATCAACAACGGCGTGCTCGACCGCAAGGAGTATCTGCCGGCGACGGTCAAGGCGTGGAACGCCATCGTGACCGAAGCGGTGCATCCGAACGGATTCTTGGGCTACGTGCAGGGCACGGGCAAGGAACCGAAAGACGGCCAACCGGTGGCGTACGATTCGGTACCCGATTTCGAGGACTACGGCACGGGGTGCTTCCTGCTGGCCGGCTCGGAAATCTATAAACTGCAATAGCGATGTTCCGTCCCGCATTTCGGCTCGGCCTCACCCTCCTGCTGTCGGCCGTGCTCGGCGACGCGGTTCTTGCGCAGGCACCCCACCCCGAACGCATCTATCTGTCGGGCACGGGGCTCGACGACGCGAAAACGTGGGAGTTCCGCTGCACGGGCGGGCAGAACAGCGGCGCATGGCGCAAAATCCAAGTGCCCTGCAACTGGGAGTTGCAGGGCTTCGGCGACTACACCTACGGGCGCTGGTACGTGCACAAGGGCGCAACGCCGAGCGACGAACGGGGAACCTACCGCTATCGGTTCGAGGTGCCCAAAAGCTGGGCCGGACAGAGGGTGCGGCTGTGGTTCGACGGCGTGATGACCGACACCGAAGTATTCGTCAACGGCCAGTCGGCAGGCGAAACGCATCGGGGCGGGTTCTACCGTTTCGGGTACGACATCACGCCGCTCGTGCGGTTCGGCGGCCGCAATCTGCTGCAAGTCGAGGTCGCCAAACATTCGGCCGACAAGTCGGTCAATGCGGCCGAGCGCAAGGCCGACTGGTGGCTGTTCGGAGGCATCTACCGTCCGGTGTGGTTGGAGGTGGTGCCCGAAACGCACCTGCGCCACTGGGTACTCGATGCGCAGCAGGACGGCACCCTGCGCCTGCAAATCAAAACGGCAGGCGAGGCGAAAGGCCACTCGCTCCGCGTGTCGCTGACGCATTTGGCCGACGGCACGGCCTTGCGCAACGAGAACGGCACGACCGCCGTCACGGTTCCGCTGACCGACACCGTCACGCTGGCGGAAAGCCGCTGGGCCGACGTGCGGCAATGGACGCCCGAAACACCGCATCTCTACACGGCGAAACTCGAACTGCTCGACCCTGCGGGACGGACGGTGCAGACGCGTGAAGTCCGCACGGGATTCCGCACGGTGGAATTCCGCCCGCACGACGGAATCTATCTGAACGGGACGAAGCTGGTGATGAAAGGCATCAACCGCCACTCGTTTTCGGTCGAGGGAGGCCGCACGACCAGTACGGCAATGAGCCGTGCCGATGCGGAGCTTATCCGCGCCATGAACATGAACGCCGTGCGTTCGCACTACCCGCCCGACGAACATTTTCTGGATATGTGCGACTCGCTGGGGCTGCTCTACATCGACGAATTGGCAGGCTGGCACGATGCCTACGGCACCGAAACGGGCCGCAAACTGCTGCGCGAAATGGTCGAACGCGACGTCAACCACCCCTGCATCGTGCTGTGGAGCAACGGCAACGAGGGAGGCTGGAACACGAAACTCGACCCGCTGTTCGCCCGTTACGACCCGTTGCAGCAGCGTCATGTCATCCACGCTTGGGCCGACTTCGACGGGTTGGACACCCACCACTACCCCGCCTATCTGACCGGTGTGGGACGGCTGACGAACGGCTACAAGGTTTTTCTGCCGACGGAGTTCATGCACTCGCTGTACGACGAAGGCGGCGGGGCCGGACTGCGCGATTTCTGGGACCGGTGGAGCACATCGCCCTATTTCGCGGGCGGATTCGTCTGGGCGTTCTGCGACGAAGCCCCGATACGTACCGACCGCAACGGCGAACTCGATTCCGACGGCTCGAATGCACCGGACGGTGTGCTGGGGCCCCGACGCGAAAAAGAGGGCAGCTACTACGCTATCCGCGAACAATGGTCGCCACTGCAAATCCGACCGTTCGCCGTGACGCCGCATTTCGACGGGTCGTTCCGCGTAACGAACGAATACCTCTATACGAATTTGGCCGACTGCCGCATGGAATACCGCATACTGCGCGCTCCGTCGCCCATGCAGGCTGATACAACGACGGTCATACTCGCTCGCGGCGAAGTGTCGCTGCCCGATGCAATGCCGGGCGAAAACCGCACAGCCCGATTCGCGCTGCCGAAGCGGTTTTTCGAGGGCGACCTGCTGGAGCTGGAAGCATTCGACCCCGCAGGCCGGAGCATCTGTACATGGAGCTATCCCGTGCGATTGGCAGGCTCCTATTTCGCACGTGAATACACGACGGATACGACGGCCGGAGCGGCCCGTGCGACGCAAAAAGACGACGAAATCGAGCTGAAAAGCGACGCTGTCAGCATCACGTTCGATGCGACGACGGGGTTGCTGCGCACCGTCCGCCGAGCCGACGGCACGGAGATTCCGCTCACAAACGGGCCGGTGGCGGTCGGCATGAAAATGCGCTACGCACCGGAGCGGAGCACGCTCCGCAACACGCCGGAAGGAGCCGTCTACTGCGCCCGTTATCAGGGAGGCGCGGACTCGATCGTGTGGAAGCTGACGAACGACGGATTGCTGTACATGAATGCGCTGCTGCTGAACCGTGCGTCGGGCGGAAAGGGATTCGACGATGCGGTTTCGGATACGGAGGTGTACAATCTGGGGCTGACATTCACCTACCCCGAAACGGCCTGCACGGGCATGCGCTGGCTGGGGCGCGGGCCGTATCGCGTGTGGAAAAACCGGCTGGCGGGAGCCCGCTACGGCATATGGCACAAGGCGTACAACGACACCGTAACGGGCGAAAGTTTTCAAAATTTAGTCTATCCTGAATTCAAGGGTTATCATGGAAATCTCTACTGGGCGACCCTCGAAAATCCGACCGCCCCGCTGACGGTCTATGCGCAAAGCGACGGAATCTATCTACGGCTATTCACCCCGCGCGAACCGGCCGGTGCGGAACAGCGGTCGATGCCCGAATTTCCGGCGGGCGACCTCTCGTTTCTGCTGGACATTCCGGCCATCCACTCGTTCAAACCCATCGAGCAGCAGGGCCCGAACAGCCAACCGGGAAATATCCGCATCAAGCGCGGCGACGAAGGGCTGCACCTGAATCTGGTGTTCGATTTCCGGTAAACGCAACCGACCGGAACGGCAGCGGCAGCACTACCGGCGGAACGGTAAGCCTATCCCGCCGCGCGCGGTCTCGGGCCGATGAATCTGACAGTCGGACGGCAAAAAATGCAGGGAAGATGCACCGACAAGCCACAGCGCATACATTCGACCCGAAGTCGACCCCGTGCACCCGTCCGTATCGGCCCGAGCCGCGATGCGCGGAGTGCTATCGCTCGTCCTTGTCGTCCTCGAAAGGCATCGTCCAACGGGGCAGGAAATGCTCCTTGATGACGGCCTTGCGGTAATTGCCGGAAAAGTCGAAGTATTTTTTCAGCGGCGATTTCTTGAATTGCGCCTGCAACAGGCGGAACGCCTTGAAGTGGATGAAATGGCCGCAATAGGAGTTCAGCACGGCGCGAATCTCGGTCAGCCGCGTGTAGGCGACCGCTCCGTGCCGGCATTCGGCTTCCAGCTGGCTCATGCGCACGTGGAAGCGTTTGACCGACGATTTGGTGGCGTAGCGCCGGTAGGGTTTGACGTAAGCACCGAGAAAGGCCACCCCGTAATTGTAGGGTTGGAGGACGATTTTCTTGGGATGCAGCGTGAGGTGCAGCTCCGACTGCAAAAACTCCTTCAAACGCACGATCAGCTCTTCGAGATAGCGCCGGTCGGGATGGATGATGTAGAAATCGTCGACGTAGCGGCCGTAATAGCGGCAATGCAGCTCGCGCTTGACGAACTGGTCGAAGCGGTCGAGAAAGATGTTGCTGAACAGCTGCGATGTGATGTCGCCGATGGCCAGCCCGACACCTTCGGGGGTGTTGAAGAGGCTTTTCGAGGCGGGCAGGCCGTCCCAGTCGGAGGCGTGGCCCAGTACGTAGCAGCCGTCCGTCGGATTGCGGAACAGAATCAAGCTGATAAGGTAGTCAATCAATTCGCGGTCGAGCTTGTCGCACCAGCGCTGGCCGTCGGCCGCAGTTTTTTTCCAGCAGCGGTCGAGGCTCTGCATCAGCACGCGGTGCAGGATGCGTTTGTCGATGCTCATGAAATAGCCGCGCAGGTCGAGTTTCAGTACATAGGCCATGCGGGTGTAGTTGCGGGTGCAGCTGCGCAGGTTGTGTTGCAGGCGCTCGATGCCGACGAGCACGCCCTTGCCCTCGCGGCAGGAGTAGCTGTCGTAGATCATGCGCGCCTCGAACAGCGGGGCGATGTAATTGTACAGCAGACGGCACACGACGCGGTGTGCGAAAGGCGAAGCGAAAATTTCGCGTTTGACCGGCACGTCCGTGATGAAACAGATGGCCGGATTGGGACGGTACGTCCGGGCGACGATGCGATTGCAAAGCTCGACCAGATTGTGCTCGAAATCGAACTCGAATTTCAACTGGCTGCGCGTGTTGCGTTTGTGTTTGCGCGTGTCGAAATAGGCCCGAAACAGATCGTCCAGCAGTTCGGAATAGCTTTTTTTCATAAATGCAGATTCTCTATTCAACAAGCAGCCGTAAATACTCGGACACAGCGCACCGAGAAGCCGTTCGCCCGGTTGTTGTTGTTGACCGGGTTCACTCCGCCGGAGTTGAAGTTCAAGTTCCCCGCGTTGACCTCCGACGAGTACGGCGAGCTACTCCAGTAGTTGCCATTCTCCCCGACGTTCGAGACAGCCCCCGTCGAACTATTGAGGTATCCCGCAGCCGGCAGGTAACGCATGAGAAATGTAACCGCTTGCTAAATTGGCGAAAGGGATTTCCGAAAGTAACGAATCGGGAAAACCTTTCCGCAAATTGGTTTTTCAATACCGACGACCGCGCGACCGCCGCCCGCAGGAGACGATAGCGACCCGTTACGCCGCCGGTGGGTTACTGAATTTACAAGATACGCTCCCGCAGGTCTGTGACCGTGCGGAACTCCGATCCTGCTCTGCCTGAATAGAGAAGGTCTTGCATTCAGTCGCAATGAAATCGAAAAAATAAGTCTTGTTTCCGGCCGCTCGCGCAAATACTCGGACACAGCGCACCGATAAGCCATTCGCCCGGTTCGTTGCGTTGACCGGGTTCACTCCACCGGAGTTGAAGTTCAAGTTCCCCGCGTTGACCTCCGTCGAGTACGGCGAACTACTCCAGTAGTTGCCCTCTGTCCCGACGTTCGAGACAGCCCCCGTCTCACGGTGCAGGTAGCCCGCAGCCGGCAGGTAACGCAAAGAAAAGAAGTAACCGCTTGCTGAATCGGCCGAAGGACGACACGCCGGCGGAAAATGCCGGACGCCGAACCTCGACGCGAACCGATTTGAGTACCGGCGGAGCGGCGGACAACGCCGTCGGACGACGGGCGCCGCAACCGATTTACGGCCGCCGGAGGGTTACTGAATTTGCGAAGATACGCTTCCGACGGTGTCGTGACCGTGCGGAACTCCGATCTTCCGAATCGCTCGGAAACAAAGAACCTTTTTTCATTCGTGAGATCATACGCCTTCCGTCGGATCGTCGTCCGGCGGGAGGGTGGAAGAAGCTACGTCGCGCACCCGTTTGAGCGTTTTGGCATGCCAAGCGGAGAGCTGCTTGGAAACGGACTCGACCTCGACGGCCAGCGTCTGGAAGAGTTCGGGGTTGATGTGGTGCAGATCGAACAGGATCCGAAACCGCGCCTTGATTCCCGGCAGCAATTCGCGCGCCTGCCGCAAGGGGGTCACCTTGCGCTCGTCGGAGATGTAATGCGCCTTGTAAATCAAGACGAGAATCTCCAGAATGTCCTTTTTCAACGTCTCGACCAGCGTGAACTTGATGTCGCGCGGGACACTGCCGATGCTCTTGTCGCGGTAGATGTGCTGCAAGAGGTCGTAAGTGGCCTTGTAGACGGGCAAGTGATCGTATTCGGCCATAGACGTCAGATTTTAAGGAGTTGTTTTTTCAATTCGGCGATGAACATCATGCACTCCATCGGGGTTTTGTCCGCCACCTCGAATTTGCGCAGGGCATCGAGGCACTGCTCGGCCGAACCCGCAACGGGGCCACCGGAATCGACATTCGCGTCGGCAGTTTCCCGAACGGAACGGGTGAACCAGCGACCCAAACGCGTCCACCAATGCGGACGCGATACTTCGACGACAGAAACCGCACGGTCGGCGGGTGCCGGGTCTTCGGCGAAAGATCCGGCGGAAATTTCGGCGGATGTTTCGCAGGAAGTTCCGGCGGCCGCCGGGCGCGGGATGGTGATGCTGATGGGAAGTGCGGATTTCCAAGCGCGGAAATCGCTTTCGACGATCGGACGCGGCGCGGCGAAAACCATGCGCGTGGCCGATGACGCGTGCGGCACGGCCGATGCTCCCGCTGCGGAAGCGGCGGGGTCAGCGGACGCGACGCCCTCGTCGACGGCCGACAACGAAACGGCCTGCGCATCGGAAATGCAGGAATCCGATGAAGCGGCGGCGGCAGTGCCAGCGGCGTCGGAAATGTCGAGACGTTCGAGGCCCGCGAGGATACGGTCGGCCGCAATGGCCGGGAAACCTACCGATACGATGTCGCCACCAGCGAGCGTTTTCAGGATTTTGCGGGTGGGTTTGAATGCACGGACTTGGGTGCACAAAACGTAGGCGGAACGCTCGTAGGCTTTCCAGAAAAGTCCTTCGCGGTACAAAACGACGCGATCGAAGTTGTCGGCTTCGGCGGCTATGAGTTGACGGCTCGTCATGGGACGCAGGTTTCTTCGGTTTGGTGTCGGTGTTAATTACTTACTTGCTCTGTAATAGTTATTATAATTACTACATACAGAGCTGTAATAAGTAATTTAATAAAACCCTTTCGGATGACAGGCGGCGTTGAAACGGAGTGCCGTCACCCCGACGGAAGAAGCCTGCGAGAAGCGGCCGGACTCGTGAGTAAGTCGCTCGCGGACAGACGTCGAAAACGTCGTTTGCAGAATTGAAAAAATTTTTCGACCGGCTAACGCCGGTGTTCCCTCCGGCGGGCTTTCAATGCCCGCCGGAAAAAACAATCGGATGCGTTCGTTCCGCGAAATCCCTTCGCAGGGGCCGAAAGGCCCCCGCGAGCGGGTTCGCTTCACTCTCTCTTATTCTCGGACACAGCGCACCGAGAAGCCGTGCGCCCGGTTGCCGTTGTTGACCGGGTTCACTCCGCCGGAGAGGAAGTACAAGTACCC
>JAMPDE010000001.1:126336-162473 GCA_023665825.1 Alistipes senegalensis
GTAGTGAATTTCACGACGTCGGGCGGCGTGAGGTTCTCGCCCTGCGCTCCCCCGATAGTGCCGCGAATGCCCGAAATACTTTTGATCAGTGTCATGCGTTTATTTTCTAAAAACGTTTGCGAAATACGGATTTTATACGAGGTAAAGTTAGAATTTTTCTCCCGAATACGGAAGCCGTGCAGGCGGTTTTTCTTCCGTTATCCGTCGAATTTTTACCGTTTTCGTACACATTGCCGGGCGAGGCCGGAGAGAGGGGCAATAGCAGCGGTCCGAGCGGCGCAAAGCCTCGCGCCGGAACCCACGAAAAAATCCGCAGACCGAACCGATTTCAGCCTGCGGATTTCGCCCGACAGCGGAAAGAGAGGGATTCGAACCCCCGGAGCCTTGCAGCTCAACGGTTTTCAAGACCGCCGCAATCGACCACTCTGCCATCTTTCCGTCGACAAAAGTAACACCGATTTTCGATTCCGCCAAATAATCCCGATGCAAGCTGTCGGGGCAGCCTCTCGCCGGTTGTGTCCCGGCCAAACGCAAACAAAGGGTCGGAAGCGAAGACGACGCACCGAACCGCAAAGCGATCTACCGCGCTAATAAAAAAAATTCGTATCTTCGTGCCAAATCCGCATGCCATGCCCGAAATTTCCCAACGCGCCGAACTGATGCCGGCTTCGCCTATCCGCAAGCTGATGCCGCTGGCCGAAGCGGCCCGTGCACGCGGCACGAAAATCTACCAACTGAACATCGGCCAACCCGACCTGCCGACGCCCCAAGTGGGCCTCGACGCGCTGAAACGCATCGACCGCACGATACTGGAATACAGCCCGAGCGACGGCTACCGGTCGCTGCGCGAAAAACTGGCGGAATACTACGCGCAATACCAAATCAACCTCTCCCCCGACGAAATCATCGTCACGGCGGGCGGTTCGGAGGCGGTGCTGTTCGCGTTCATGTCGTGTCTGAACCCGGGCGACGAAATCATCGTGCCCGAACCAGCCTACGCCAACTACATGGCCTTCGCCATTTCGGCCGGCGCGGTCATCCGACCGGTCGTGTCGACCATCGAACAAGGATTCGCGCTGCCCGACATCGCCGAATTCGAGAAACTCATCAACGAACGCACGCGCGGCATCTTGATTTGCAACCCCAACAACCCGACGGGCTACCTCTATACACGCCGCGAGATGAACAGCATCCGCGATTTGGTGCGCAAGTACGATTTGTTCCTCTTCTCGGACGAGGTCTACCGCGAATTCATTTACACGGGATCGCCCTACATCTCGGCCTGCCACCTCGAAGGCATCGAAGACCACGTGGTGCTGATCGATTCGGTGTCGAAACGCTACTCGGAGTGCGGCATCCGCATCGGCGCCCTTATTACGAAGAACCGGCAGGTGCACGACGCCGTGATGAAATTCTGCCAAGCACGCCTTTCGCCGCCGCTGCTGGGACAAATCGTGGCCGAAGCCTCCGTCGATGCGCCGCGTTCGTACAGCGCCGAAGTCTACGAGGAGTATATCGAACGGCGCAAGTACCTGATCGACGGGCTGAACCGCATTCCGGGCGTCTACTCGCCCATTCCGATGGGGGCGTTCTACACCGTCGCGCGGCTGCCGGTCGACGACTGCGATAAGTTCTGCGCGTGGTGCCTTTCGGATTTCGACTACGAGGGCGAAACGGTGATGCTGGCTCCGGCATCGGGATTCTACACCGACCCCCAGCGGGGCCGCAACGAAGTCCGCATCGCCTACATCCTCTGCAAAGAGGACTTGCAACGGGCACTGGTCGTGCTCGGAAAAGCCCTCGAAGCCTACAACGCCCGATAGCCGCTATTATTCGGCCAGAACGCCCTAACCAACCGAAACCCTTTGGCCGTCCGCAGCGTTTAACAGCACAGAAACCATCGGAAACACAGTAACGGTCTATCGCGCTAATAAAAAAGGGGCGAACCCGGCCGGGAACCGAGACGATCATTCAGGCGAAGTTATAGAGACGTTTTGGACAGAATGACCGAAACGTAAGACGAGGTTCTCCGGCAGGTTCGACCCTAAAATAAAAAAGCGGGCAAATCACTCAACCCCGATTCAAGGCTTTGGACTGCCCGTAAGGAAGATTGAAGAAATGCCCACGCCTAAAAACGGCGCGAGCATCAACTCAAATTCTTCCTTTCGTCAAAAGTGTCCAAATTTTGAATCGAGAAGAAAAGCCGATGCGCTTTCAATATGTCTGCGACAAAGATACGAATAAGCGAGGGCAAAAGCAAATTTATTTGCATTTTGCCGAGCGGGAGTATCTTCGACGAAGTCAAAGATACGAAAAGCCAAGCAAAAAAGCAAATTTATTCCCGTTACATTCAGAAATAAAGCAGCAGACCGCCATAAACATCATCATGGCGGTCTGCGACTATACTAATATAAAAACTACTTCCCGAGCATCTTTTTCACTTCGGCGGCGACGGTCGCACCGTTGTAGCCGAACTGTTCGTCGAGCACCTTGTAGGGTGCCGAATAACCGAAATGCTCCAATCCGTGAATCGTGCCGTTCTCGCCGACGAGCCCCGCGAGGTTCACGGGCAGCCCCGAAGTCATGCCGTAGCGCGGAATCCCCGCAGGCAGCACCGTCGTCTGGTACGAACGCGGCTGGTCGCGGAACAGTCCCTCGCTCGGCACGTTCACCACGCGCACCGCGATGCCTTCGGCAGCCAGCTGCTGGGCGCCTTCGACCAACGTCGAGACCTCCGAGCCGTTGGCCACGAGCACAGCGGCAGGTTTGGCGGCATCCATGACGACGTAGCCGCCTTTGGAAATCTGCATCGCCTCGACGCGGCGGCTCTGGCTCAAAACGGGCAGCGTCTTGATATTCTGCCGCGACAGCACCAACGCCACCGGACGGTGCTCGCCGAGCGCGAGTTTCCACGCCCCGACGGTTTCGTCGCCGTCGGCCGGACGCACTACGACCATCGAGCGTTCGCCTTTGTGATTGCGCAGATGCTCCATCAGGCGGATTTGGGCCTCCTGCTCGACGGGCTGATGCGTCGGGCCGTCCTCGCCCACGCGGAACGAATCGTGCGTCCAGATATAGATGACGTGCAGGCGCATCAGCGCGGCCAACCGCACAGCCGGTTTCATGTAATCCGAGAAGACGAAGAAGGTGCCGCACGCCGGAATCACGCCGCCATGCAGGGCCATGCCATTCATCACGCAGGCCATCGTCAGTTCCGACACGCCCGCTTGGAAGAATTTTCCCGAAAAATCGCCCTTTGCAAAGGCTTTCGTCTTTTTAAGGTAGCCGTCCGTCTTGTCCGAGTTGGAGAGGTCGGCCGAAGCGACGATCAGGTTATCCACCTTGTCGGCCAGCACGCCCAACACCGAAGCCGAAGCCGCACGGGTCGCGCTGTCGGGTTTCAGGTCGATGCTCTTCCAGTCGATTTCGGGCACCTCGCCCGCGAAGAACCCGTCGAGTTTGTGCGCCGCATCGAGGTGCGCCGAACGCCATTTTTTCTCGACCGCCGCCCGTTCTTTCGCCCATTTGCGCAAGGCTTCGCGCCGTGCGGCGAACACGCCGACGCTCTCCTCGCCGAATGCGAACGGATTTTCGGGGTCGCCGCCCAGATGCTTGACCGTCGCGGCGAAGTCGGCGCCGGCCGCCGTCAAAGGCTGCCCGTGTGTCGAAACCCGATTCTCGAAACTCTTGCCGTCGGGCCCGACCGCCCCGCGCCCCATGACCGTATGGCCGATAATCAGCGTCGGACGCTCGGTCTCGGCGTTGGCCGCCGCGAGGGCCTTGCGGAGCGCGTCGAGGTCGTGGCCGTCGACGTCGAGCACGTTCCACCCCCACGCCTTGTATTTCATGGCGACGTCCTCGCTGTCCACCTCGTCGACCTGCGTCGAGAGCTGGATGTTGTTCGAGTCGTAGTACATGATGAGGTTCGCGAGGCCCAGATGGCCCGCGATACGCCCCACGCCCTGCGAAATCTCCTCCTCGACCGCGCCGTCGGAAATGTAGGCGTAGGTCTTGTGGGCCGTCCACTCGCCGAACCGCTGGGCGATGAAACGCTCGGCGATAGCGGCCCCCAGAGCCATAGCGTGGCCCTGACCGAGCGGGCCGGAGGTGTTTTCGATGCCGCGCAGGACATCCGTTTCGGGATGGCCGGGCGTCACGCTCCCCCACTGCCGCAGGGACTGCAAGTCCTCCGGCGAGAAATGGCCGGCCAGCGCGAGCGTCGAATAGAGCATCGGGGCCATGTGGCCGGGATCGAGGAAAAACCGGTCGCGGAAAGGATAATCCATGCGGTCGGGGTCGTAGTGCAGGAACTCGGTGTAGAGCACCGTCATGAAATCCGCACCGCCCATGGCACCGCCCGGATGGCCCGAACGGGCCCGTTCGACCATGGCCGCCGACAAAATGCGGATGTTATCGGCCACCCGCGAAAGTTCGGCATTTTTCGTAGACATTTTCTTCATTCGACAAAGTTCAAATCCGAACGCAGGGGAACCCGGGCCGGGCGGCCCGTCCGAGCGATTCGGGGTATAAAGATAACGATTTTTTCGTCATCCCACCTTCTTCAAAACCGAAAGATGCGTTTTTTCGACTTTTTCTTTCGCGTAGGGGAGCGTCACGACGAAGCGGTCGACGCCCGACGACGGCACGTCGAACATGGTATCCATCATCACCGCCTCGCAGATCGAACGCAGACCGCGTGCGCCTAATTTGCACTCGACCGCCTTGTCGACGATGTAATCGAGCACCTCGTCGTCGAACGAGAGCGCCACGCCGTCGAGCTCGAACAACCGAATGTACTGCTTGACAATGGCGTTGCGCGGCTCGGTGAGAATCGACCGCAGTGCCTCGCGGCCCAAAGGCTGCATGGAGGTCAGCACCGGCAGCCGTCCGACCAGTTCGGGAATCAGCCCGAACGACCTCAAATCCTGCGGCGAGAGGTATTTCATCAGGTTGTTGCGGTCGACGGGGTCGGCATTGATGCGTCCGAAGCCCAACGCCCGCGTATTGAGCCGCTGGGCGATTTTTTTCTCGATACCGTCGAAAGCTCCCCCGCAAATAAATAAGATATTGCGCGTATCGACTTGAATAAACTTCTGTTCGGGATGCTTGCGGCCGCCCTGCGGCGGCACGTTGACCACCGTGCCTTCGAGGATTTTCAGCAGTGCCTGCTGGACGCCCTCGCCCGACACGTCGCGCGTGATGGAGGGGTTGTCCCCCTTGCGGGCGATTTTGTCGATTTCGTCGATGAAGACGATGCCGCGCTGGGCCTGCTCGACGTTGTAGTCGGCGACCTGCAACAACCGCGAGAGGATGCTCTCGACATCCTCGCCCACGTAACCGGCTTCGGTCAACACCGTAGCGTCGACGATAGTGAAAGGAACTTTCAGTAATTTGGCGATGGTTCGAGCCAACAAAGTCTTACCCGTACCGGTCGGGCCGACGAGCACGATGTTCGACTTGTCGATTTCGACGTCGTCCTCTTTCGGCGCATAGAGCAACCGCTTATAATGGTTGTAGACCGCCACCGAAAGGTAACGTTTGGCGTCGTCCTGCCCGATGACGTACTGGTCGAGAAACTCCTTGATCTGCAAGGGCTTGAGCAGCTCCTCCTTGCGCAGCGGATCGCCGCCTTTGGCCTGCGAACCCGTCGCGAAGTCGTTCTCGACGATGATTTTGTACCCCTTTTCGATGCACTGGTTGCAGATGTTGACGCCGTCCGGCCCCTGAAACAGCACCTCGACGTCGTCGCGCCGGGCCCCGCAGAACGAACAGCGGTCGTCGCCCGTATTTCCGCCTTTATGATTGTTTCTGTTTTGCGCCATGTTCTCCTAATTTTTCGTTCGTTTGGCGAGCACTTCGTCGATCAGTCCGTACTCCTGCGCCTCTTTGGCCGTGAGCCAGTAGTCGCGGTCGGCGTCCTTTTCGATTTTCTTCACCGGCACGCCCGAATGCTCCGACAGGATTTCGTACAACTCGCGCTTGGTCTTGGCGATTTCGCGGGCCGTGATTTCGATGTCCGACGCCTGCCCCTGCGCACCGCCCAGCGGCTGGTGGATCATCACCCGCGAGTGCGGCAGCGCGGAACGCTTGCCGGCGGCACCCGCCGTCAGCAGCACGGCACCCATCGAAGCGGCCAAGCCCGTACAGATAGTCGCCACATCGGGCGCCACGAGCTGCATGGTGTCGTAGATGCCCAGACCGGCCGACACCGACCCGCCGGGCGAATTGATATAAATCTGGATGTCCTTTTCGGGGTCGACCGATTCGAGGAAAAGCAGCTGGGCCTGAATGATGTTGGCCGCGTCGTCGTAAATCGGTGCCCCGAGAAAGATGATGCGGTCCATCATCAGGCGCGAAAAAACGTCCATCGTGGCGACGTTCAACTGCCGTTCCTCGATGATGGTCGGCGAAACGTACGAATCGCTCACCGACCGGAAGTCGTGCAGTTTCAACGAGCTGATGCCGCATTGCAGGCGTGCGTACTTCTCGAATTCCGAATTGTTTGCCATTTTTATTAAATTTTGTTTCTGTGCTAATCTACGTTTTAGGGATAATCCGCTGTGCCAATCGAGGGCGGGGGCTCCTCTCCGTGCAGAGCGTGCCGACCTTACCATGCGCCGCACGGCGGTAGTATCCGTACCATTTAATAAAAACGGGACTTTGCAAACTTCACGCCTGCCAAAGTCCCGCGCGGTCGTTTTCGTGCGAATTATCGCACGCCCTGCGCCATTTTGGCGAAATCGTCCGACGATACGGCTTTTTCCGTTACGGTGATTTTGGACTTCACATCCTCGACCACTTTCACCTCGAAGAGTTTCTCGTAGATTTTCTGCGACTGGTTCTGGTCGTCGAGAATCCGTTTGGCGTACTCTTCCAGCATGTTGTCGGGTGCCGACGGCATGCCGTACTGCGCGAACTGCGCCGCCGCCAGTGCTTTGGCTTCGGCCGTCGCCTCCTCTTTCGTCACAGCCAGCTTGTCCTCCTGAATGAAGTGCTTCTGCAAGTAGTTCCAAGAGAACATTTTCAAGAATTGGTCGAAGTCTTTTTCGATGTCATCCATCGTGAACTTGCCCTCGTTGATGGTGTAGAGCCAGCGTTTGAGGAAGGCTTCGGGCATCTTCAGTCCGGCCTTTTTCAGCAGGTAGTCGCGCAGCTGCAACGTAAAGAGGTAATCGCTCTCGCGGCCGAGCTCCATGCCGATGCGCTCGTCCAGCAACTTGTCGAACGCTTTTTCATCCGTGACATTGCCCTGCGGGAAAGCCATCTTGAAAAACTCCTCGTTCAGCTCGGGTTCGGCGAACTTGCGGATTTTGGTGATTTCGAGCGAGAATTCGGGGTTGATGCCCGCCAACTCGTTCTCCTTGACTTGCAGAATCGCGGCGCGCTGCGACGGATTCTTATAGAGTTCGTTGATGTTCACCGTAGTCTTGTAGCCCACCTGCTTGCCGATGAAAGGCTTGCGCTCCTCTTCGGACATCGAAATCAGCCCGACATAGGCATCGGCCACATTCATATCGCCGTTGTCGAGCGTCACGCTCAACGCTTCGTCCGACGTCACCTTGTCGGCATCGACCAGCCGGCCGTAGCCGCGCAGGAAGTTCGAGCGGTAGTCGGCGTGCATCTTCTTGTCGATTTTGATGCTGTGGTAGGTGATTTTGTCCTTCTCCGACAGCTCCAGCTTGATTTCGGGAGCCTCGCCGAACTCGAAAACGAACTCGAACTCGGTGTTGTTGTCGAAATCGAAATCGCCCTGCTCCTCCGACGGGATGACGTCGCCCAAGTAGTCGATCTTCTCCTTCTGCAAATAGTCGAATACGGCGTTCGATGCGGTGCGGTACGACTGTTCGGCCAATACGCCCTTGCCGTACATCTTCTTGACGACGCCCATCGGCACCATGCCGGGACGGAATCCCGGAATGTTGGCCTTGCGGCGGTAAGTGCGGAGTTCCTTTTCGACCGCTTCGCCGTAATCGGCCTCCCCGACGGTCACCCGGACCAGCGAGCTGCCGCCGTCGCGTTGTTCTCTCGTAATTTTCATAATCTTATGGTTTTTTCATTCATTTATTCAAGCCGGAGCCGGAGGGCAAAGATACGAAATTTTACCGAAATCGAAAAAAGTGCTATCTTGTAGCTCCAAAACCGAATCCGACCATGAAACGAATCTTGCTGACCGCCGTGCTGGGGCTGCTGGCGACCGCCGCTGCCGCCCAGTCCGAACCCTACAAGAATCCGGCGCTGGCCCCCGAAGTGCGGGCCGAAGACCTGCTGAACCGCCTGACGCTCGACGAGAAAATCGGGCTGATGAAAGACGTCTCGCTGCCCGTCGAACGCTTGGGCATCCCCGCCTACAACTGGTGGAGCGAGGCCCTGCACGGCGTGGGGCGCGCAGGACTGGCGACCGTCTTCCCGCAGTCCATCGGCATGGCCGCCTCGTTCGACGACGAGCTGGTGCGCCGCGCATTCGACGCCGTGAGCGACGAAGCCCGCGCGAAATTCCACGAGGCACGGCGCAACGACGCCCACAAACGCTACTGGGGACTGACTTTCTGGACGCCCAACATCAACATCTTCCGCGACCCGCGCTGGGGACGCGGGCAGGAGACCTACGGCGAAGACCCCTACCTGACGACCCGCATGGGGCTGGCCGTCGTACGCGGATTGCAGGGGCCCGACACGGCGCGGTTCGGCAAGCTCCACGCCTGTGCCAAGCACTTCGCCGTGCATTCGGGGCCGGAATGGAACCGGCATTCGTTCGACGCCCGAGAGGTCGACGCCCGCGATTTGTGGGAGACCTACCTGCCCGCATTCAAGGCGCTGGTGCAGGAGGGCAATGTACAAGAAGTAATGTGCGCCTACAACCGCTACGAGGGCGAACCCTGCTGCGGCAGCAACCGCCTGCTGCACACGATCCTGCGCGAATTGTGGGGCTATCGGGGCATCGTGGTGAGCGACTGCGGCGCGATAGACGATTTTTATAAAGAAGGTCATCACGAAACGCACCGCGACGCGGCGCATGCGTCGGCCGATGCCGTGCTGACCGGCACCGACGTCGAGTGTGGCAAGAACTACGTGAATCTGGGCCTTGCGGTCGAGCAGGGGCTCATCACCGAAGAACAAATCGACGTCAGCGTGCGCCGGCTGCTACGGGCCCGTTTCGCGCTGGGCGAACTGGACGACGACAGCGCGGTGGCATGGAGCCGCCTGACGCCCGAAGTCATCGACTGCCCCGAACACCGTGCGCTGGCCTTGCGCATGGCGCGCGAAACGATGGTGCTGCTACAGAACCGCAACGGCATCCTGCCGCTCCGCCGCGAAGATGCCGCCCGCATCGTCGTCATGGGGCCCAATGCGGCCGATTCGGTGATGCAATGGGGCAACTACAACGGTTTTCCGTCGCACACCGCGACGGTGCTCGAAGCCATCCGCGCCAAGTTGGGCGACGAGATGCGCTACGTGGCCGGTTGCGGGCTGATCGACGACCGGATTCCCGACGTGCCGTCCGAGCAGACGCGTCTGCTGCGGGGCAAAAAAGTCCGCCACCACGCGATGACCGTCGTCGAAGCGGTCGAGGCGGCGGGCGATGCGGAATATGTCATCTTCGTGGGCGGCGTTTCGCCGGCCATCGAGGGCGAGGAGATGAAAGTGGACTATCCGGGCTTCCGGCGCGGCGACCGCACGGACATCGAACTTCCGGCCGTGCAGCGCGACCTGCTGACTGCCCTGCACCGCGCGGGCAAACGCATCGTCTACGTCAATTGTTCGGGCTCGGCGGTGGCGCTGGAACCCGAAACGCAGACCTGCGAAGCGATTCTGCAAGCATGGTATCCGGGACAGGCGGGCGGCACGGCGGTGGCCGACGTGCTGTTCGGCGACTACAACCCCGCAGGACGCCTGCCCGTGACCTTTTATAAGAATCTGGCGCAGCTGCCCGACTTCGAGAATTACAGCATGCGCGGGCGCACCTACCGCTATTTCCGCGACGAACCGCTCTTTCCGTTCGGTTACGGGTTGAGCTACACGACGTTCGCCTACGGCAAGGCGAAACTCTCGTCGCGCCGTATCGGGGCGAGCGAAAGCGTGCGGCTGACCGTCGACCTGCGGAACATCGGGCCGCGCGACGGCGAGGAGGTCGTACAGATTTATATCCGCCGCGATGACGACACCGACGGCCCCACGAAAAGCCTGCGGGCGTTCCGCCGCGTGGCGGTCGGAGCGGGCGAACGGACGAAAGTAACGTTCGAGCTCGACGCGGCGGCATTCGAGACCTTCGATCCCGCGACTGCGACGATACGCACCCTTGCGGGCGACTACACGATCTATTACGGCGGCTCGTCGGCGACCGAACGGACGCTGAAAATACGGCTGCTTTAATAAAGACCTTTTTCCATGAAAAAATTATCCTTGCTTTTCGTCTTATTGTGTGTGCTGACGACCGTTTCGGCCCAGCAACGCGAGGTTCGGGCCATCGAGGTGGAATTGGGCGTCGGCTTGACTTCCGGTGCCGCCCGGTTACAGGATGTCGGATTCGACAAAAACCGAACCGGCGAAACGGGATTCATCGAAATCCGGTATAACTGGAAGCGGCTGCCGATAGATGTCGGATTTCATATAGGCGGCACGATTTTCGGCCGCGAGATGCGGGAATCGGGTGAAAAACTGAACTTTTCGTCGGGCAATTTCATGCTGACGTCCGATTACAACTACCGCCGGGATTCCAACTGCTCGCTATTCGCCGGATTAGGCATAGGAATGGCGACATTCGGAAACTCTGCCGAGCTGGAATACGTCGGCGACGGCGGGTATACGGACAACGGTTCGAGCGGGTCGTTCTGCGTCATGCCGCGCGTCGGGGTCGAACTGTTCCACCGGCTGCGCCTGACGTGCGCATACGTCATCGAGGAACAGGCCAACCGCCATTTCAGCCTCACGCTCGGCATCGCGATAGGCGGAGGACGCAAATAACACGCGAGAAGGCCCTCTTTCGCCGCCGAACGGCGCATCGAGGGCCCCTTTTGCGTCGGGCGGTTTCTCGTCGCACCCGCACCGCACATGGGATATTGCTTGTATATGCCACTTAATAAAGCTGTTGCCGGACGGACTCTTCGTGAATGGCCTGCAACAGCCGGCGCATGAAATCGCCGTCCATACCCGCCGCTTCGGCCTGCCGGATGCGGCGTGCCAGCAGTTCCTCGTAACGGGCCGTCTGCAACACCGCTATGGCGTGCTCCTTTTTATAACGCCCGATGTCGCGCGAAACGGCCATGCGCCGAGCCAGCAAGTCCAGCAGCTCGTCGTCGAGCCGGTCGATTTCCGCACGCAAAGCCGCCAGCCCGTCGGTGGTCGCAGACGCTTTGCGAATGACCAGCCGGCCGCAGATTTCGGCCAGCGATTCGGGCGTTAGTTGTTGCGCGCCGTCGCTCCACGCCTCGTCGGGGGAGCAATGCGCCTCGACCAGCAGGCCGTCGAACCCCAAATCCATCGCCTGCTGGGCCAGCGTCGCTACCACGTCGCGACGGCCGCCGAGATGGCTCGGGTCGCAAAAGAGCGGCAGCTCCGGCATCCGGCGGTGCAATTCGATAGGCACGCTCCACATCGGCACGTTGCGGTAGAGACTCTTCTCGGCCGACGTGAAGCCGCGATGCACGGCTCCCAAGCGGCGTACACCGGCATTGCGGAGCCGTTCAATGGCGCCGATCCACAATTCGAGGTCGGGGCTCACCGGATTTTTCACCAAGACGGGAATGTCCACTCCCGACCGTGCTATGAATTCCCGCAATGCGTCGGCGATTTCCTGCACGGCGAACGGATTGGCCGACGTGCGGGCCCCGATCCACAGCAGGTCGATACCACCCTGCACAGCCGCCGCGACATGCTCGCGCGTGGCGACTTCGGTCGCGACGTACATGCCCGTTTCGCGCTTCACGCGCCGCAGCCACGCGAGCCCTTCGGCCCCGACCCCCTCGAAACCGCCCGGTTTGGTGCGGGGTTTCCACAATCCGGCGCGGAACACGCGGAACCCGGCGGCAGCCAGCCGACGGGCCGTTTCGAGCGTCTGCGCTTCGGTTTCGGCACTGCACGGCCCGGCGATAATCACCGGACGACGCACATCGATATCGTGAAAAAACATGGAGGCCGAATTTTTCATGGTCTGCAAAAATACGAAAAAAATCCGCTCGTTTTTTCCGAATTATTCGCGAGTTTTTCCTACCTTTGTTCGGGAATATCGCACGTATCCCGCGTCCGAAAGTCAAATTCCTGACAGCAAGCGCGTTGGATAGGTCGTATCCGTTTTTTACTTACCGTCATTTTTGCTGCCGAAAACGCACTATGGGACTTTTTTCTCTGACCGAAGAGCTGGCCATCGACTTGGGAACGGCCAACACGCTGATCATCTATAACGGGAAGGTCGTCGTCGACGAACCTTCGATCGTCGCGCTCGACGTCCACTCGGGCAAACTGAAAGCCATCGGTCAGGTGGCCCGCCAGATGCACGAAAAAACCAATCCGAACATCAAGACCATCCGCCCGCTCAAAGACGGCGTGATCGCCGACTTCACGGCGACCGAAATGATGCTGCGCGGCATGATTCAGAAGGTCAAGGTTTCGGGCAAGCTCTTCGCGCCGTCGCTGCGCATGGTCATCTGCATCCCGTCGGGTTCGACCAACGTCGAAATCCGCGCCGTGCGCGACTCGGCCGAACACGCCGGCGGCCGCGAGGTCTGCATGATCTACGAACCGATGGCGGCCGCGCTGGGTGCGGGGCTCGACGTCGAAGCGCCCGAAGGCAACATGGTCATCGACATCGGCGGCGGTACGTCGGAAATCGCCTGCATCTCGCTGGGCGGCATCGTCTGCTCGGAGAGTATCAACGTGGCGGGCGACGTCTTCACGAACGACATCCAGACCTACGTGCGCCAGCAGCACAACATCCGCATCGGCGAACGCACGGCCGAAGCCATCAAGTGCGCCATCGGCGCGGCGACCAACGATTTGGAGGAGGAACCCGAAGATTTCGTCGTGACGGGCCCCAACATGCTGACCGCCCTGCCGCAGACCGTATCGCTGTCGTACAGCGAAATCGCCTATGCGCTCGAAAAGTCGCTGGCCAAAATCGACATGGCGCTGATGAAGGTGCTGGAATCCATGCCGCCCGAGCTCTACACCGATATCGTGAAGAACGGCATCTACTTGGCGGGCGGCGGCGCGCTGCTCAAAGGGCTCGACCGCCGGCTGAACGAGAAAACGGGCCTGCCGTTCCACATCGCCGAAGATCCGCTGCGCGCCGTCGCACGCGGTACGGGCATCGCGCTGAAAAACATCAACCGTTTCTCGTTCCTGATGAAATAACCCCGTTTAAGAAACGGGTTTTAGGCGCGACCGAATGTCGGTCGGTTTCCGCTGGTAACGGTCGCTACTACCGAGATTAAAAATGAAGCGACGCCATGCGTCGCATGAATAATCCCGCTCGGCAAAAGGTGTAAAAAAGAGGTGTACAAGCTGATCGAGTTCATACGGAGCATCTACGTCGTGGTGCTCTTCGTCGCGATAGAGGCGATCGCTATCGGGCATTACGCCCGTTCGACGCATTACGCCCGCGCCCGGCTGCTGGCCAAAGCGACGCAGGTCGTCGGTGCGGGCCACGATGCGCTGGCCGGTATCCGCAGTTACTTCCGGTTGGAGCGCGAAAACCGCGACCTGCTCGAATACACCGCCCGTCTGCAAGAACGCCTCTCCGCCTACGAAACCGCCGCCAAAGCCGACCTGCCGCTGCCGACAGCCGCAGTGCCCCCGACGTCCGATTCGCTCGCACCCGTCGCATCCGAAATCCCCGAAGCGATCCGACGCGTTCTGCAAGATCCGCAATACCGTACACTGACGGCCTCCATCGTTTCGAGCACGATCAACAAACCCGAAAACTTCCTCGTGCTCAATCGCGGCACGCGCGACGGCGTGAAACGCGAAATGGCCGTGATTTCGTCCAACGGCGCCATCGTCGGATACGTCGTCCACTGCACGAAAGGGTACGCCATCGCACTCTCGGTGTTGAGCAGTTCGTTCCGCACGAGCGGCATGTTGAGCGGCTCGACCTATCGCGGCTCGATCTACTGGGACGGGGCCGACCCCCATACGGTGCTGATGGGCGACCTGTCGAAATACGCCGACCCGCAACCCGGACGCGAAATCGAAACCAACGGCTCGCTCTTCTTCCCCGACGGCGTGAAAATCGGCCGTATCCTCGACGCAGAGCTCGACGAAACGGGCACGACCTACACCGCACGGGTCGAACTGGACGCCTGCCTGTCGGGGCTTTCGCACGTGATTCTGGTCGAAAACCGCGATCTGGACGAAATCCACAGCCTGATGCAAAGCGACAGTATCAACCGCTATATCCGACACTGACACGCCCATGTACCGCACATTCCCCTACATAACGCTTTTCGCAGCGACGGTTCTCGTGCAGGTGTTTCTGTTCGACAACCTCTCGATCAGCATCTATTTCGCGCCGATGATCTACTTGGCGTACCTGCTGCTGCTGCCGATCGACACCTCGCACATCGGCCTGCTCGCCGCCGGACTGTGCACGGGCTGGCTGATGGACTATACGATGGGCACCGACGGGCTGAACGTCATCTCGACGCTGCCCGTAGCGTTCCTGCGGCCTTGGATCATCGAAGCCGTCTACAGCCGCGAAGACCCGCACGAAGGGGGTATCCCTTCGGCAGCACGGTTCGGTCGGGGCAAATTCTTCCGTTATCTCGTCGTGTGCGTGCTGCTGCACCACCTGATTTTCTTTTCGTTCGAGGCGCTTTCGTGGGTGCATCTCGACCGCACGCTGCTGCGCATCGTCATCAGCAGTGCGTCGTCGGTCTGCTTCCTCTGGATTACCGCCCGATTATTCACCCTTAAACTCACCACGCGCATCGGATGAACGGAATGGAAGGATTCGCCCGGATGCGGACGTTGCAGTTCGTGGTGGTCTGCATCTTCGCGGTGCTGATCGGACGGCTGTTCTACATCCAGATAGTCGACGACCGCTACGAAGAACTGGCCCGCACCAACACCCTGCGCCGCGTCGTACAGTATCCGCCGCGCGGCGAGGTGTTCGACCGAAACGGCGAGTATTTAGTGCAGAGTCGCGGGTGCTACGACCTGATGGTCACCTATCGCGAACTCAGCCGTGCGGGATTCGACACGGCCCGCTTCTGCACCATCACGGGCATCAGCCCGACCAAGCTCAAACGCGAACTGGCGAACGCCCGCATGTCTCCGCGCAAACCCTACGTCGTGGCGAAATATCTCTCGAAAGAGGATAAACTGCGCTTCGACGAGTGCAATTTCTCGGGATTCTACACCGTCTACCGCACCATCCGCGAATACCCGCGCAAAATCGGCGGCAACGTCTTGGGCTACGTGGGCGAGGTGAACGAGAACATCATGAAACGCAACCCCGAATACCGTGCGGGCGACTACATCGGCATGAGCGGCGTGGAACGCTCCTACGAGCAACTGCTCAAAGGACGCAAGGGCGTCAAGGTGCAGGAGGCGGACAAGCACAACGTCATTCAGGGTTCGTACATGAACGGGCGGTTCGATTCGCTGCCCGAACCGGGCTCCTATTTGGTAAGCACCATCGACGCCAAGCTGCAGCTGTTAGGCGAGGAGCTGATGCGCGGCAAGGTAGGCGCGGCGGTGGCCATCGACCCCGCGACGGGCGAAATCCTGATGATGGTTTCGTCGCCGACCTACGACCCCGACGAACTGCTCGGACGCGAACGCGGCAACAACTACATGCGGCTGCTGCGCGACGAACGCCACCCGCTGTTCAACCGCGCCGTCACGTCGAAATATCCGCCGGGCTCGACCTTCAAGCTGGTGCAGGGGCTCATCGGGTTGCAGGAGGGCGTCCTCCGGCCGACAGACCGCCATGTCTGCAACATGGGCTACCAAGCGGGCAAGCTGAAAATGGCCTGCCATGCCCACGCCTCGCCGCTCGACCTGCGGTTCGCCGTCGCGACGTCGTGCAATGCCTATTTCTGCTACGTCTTCCGCGACATCCTCGAAAATCCCAAGTACGGCAGCATCAAGGAGGGATTCGAGATGTGGCGCCGGTACATCGAGAGCTTCGGTTTCGGCCAGCGGCTGGGGTCGGACTTCCTCGACGAAGGCACGGGCCAAGTCCCCGAACGCACCTACTACGACAAACGCTATCACGGCTCGTGGAACGCGCTGACGGTGCTGTCGCTCTCCATCGGGCAGGGCGAATTGGGGTGTACGCCGCTGCAGCTGGCCAACTTGGCGTGCATCATCGCCAATCGCGGCTATTACTACATCCCCCACATCGTCCGCAAAATCGAAGGGTGCGACTCGCTCGACCGCCGTTTCTACGAGCGCCACTACACGATGGTCGACGCCAAGCATTTCGAGCCCATCGTCGAGGGCATGTGGCGCAGCGTCCACGTGGACGGTACGTCGAAAGGGGCCTACCTGCCCGACCTCGACGTCTGCGGCAAGACGGGTACGGCCCAGAACCCCAACGGACGCGACCACTCGACGTTCCTGTCGTTCGCGCCGAAAGACAATCCGCGCATCGCCATTTCGGTCTACGTCGAGCACGGCGGATTCGGCGCATCGACCGCCCTGCCCATCGCCAGCCTTCTGGAAGAGTATTACCTGACGGACACCATCCGCCGGCCGGCAATGCTGGAATACGTCAAAAACATCCAACTGCCCAACTATGCGCCACAGCATTGACCGGAATACCCGACTTTTCAAGGGAGTCGACCTCGTCGCCGTACTGCTCTACGCCGCTATCGTCATCGTGGGGTGCGTCTCGATTACGTCGGCCTCGTACGACGAGGCGGCCGGCAGCGGATTTTTCTCGCTCTCGCACTTCTACATGAAGCAGGCGGTCTGGGTCAGCATTGCCTGCACGACAGCCATCGTCGTACTACTTTTAGACGAACGATTCTACCACATGCTGGCCTATCCGGCCTACGTCGGCGGTCTGGTGATGCTCGTCGCGGCCCTGCTGTTCGGCCGCGAGGTCAACGGTGCCAAAGCGTGGTTCGAGTTCGGCTCGTTCCGTATGCAGCCGGTCGAATTCGCCAAAATCGCGACGGCCCTCGCCCTTGCCCGCGTGATGAGTGCCTATACGTTCTCCATCGACCGTGTAAGCGACCTGTTCAAAGTCGCGATGGTCATCTGCCTGCCGCTGGGCATCATCATCCTGCAAAACGACACCGGTTCGGGCATCGTGCTGGGATCGTTTCTGTTCGTGCTCTACCGCGAGGGGCTGAACAAGTGGCTTTGCGTGCCGGTGCTGTTGATCGCAACGCTCTTCATCATCTCGTTCCTGCTGACGCCCATGACGCTCCTCGTGCTCTCGATCATCGTCTGCACGCTCTGCGAAGCGATGATCAACCACCGCTGGCGCGCGAACATCATCTATTTGGCGTCGCTCGCGCTGGCCAGCATCGTGTGCTACGCGGGGCTGGTCGTCTTCGCACCCGGTACGGCCGATTTCTACCACACGCTGCTCGTCGTAACGATCGTTTCGCTCATCGGCGTGGCCATCTATGCCTACCGCGCCAACCTGAACAACGTCTACCTGATTATCGGGCTGTTCGTCGGCATGCTGGTTTTCTTTCCGACGACCGACTACATCTTCAACTCGATTCTGAAAGAGCACCAGCAGAACCGTATCAAGAGTTTCTTGGGCATCATCAGCGACCCGCGCGGCATCGACTACAACGTCAACCAGTCGAAAATCGCCATCGGGTCGGGCGGATTCACGGGCAAGGGATTCATGGAGGGGACGCAGATCCGCTACGGATTCGTGCCCGAACACCACACCGACTTCATCTTCTGCACCGTCGGCGAGGAGTGGGGATTTCTCGGCACGCTGTTCGTGCTCGCGCTGTTCTGCCTGCTGATTTTCAGGCTGATGCGCATGGGCGAACGGCAGGAGGAACCCTTCGGCCGCATCTATTGTTACTGCGTGGCCTCGATTTTGCTGTTCCACGTGCTGGTGAACGTCGGCATGACCATCGGGCTGGTTCCCGTGATGGGCATTCCGCTGCCGCTGATGAGCTACGGCGGGTCGTCGCTCATCGCTTTCACGATTCTGATATTCATCGCTATCAGGCTCGACGCCGCGACCAAACAATTCTCTCCCAACAAGTTCCGGCCATGATCCGTTACACCCCGCAAGGGCTCGCGCCCGAAGAGGTCGCCGCCAGCCGGCGCCGATACGGGGTCAATCTCATCACACCGGCACGCGACAACTCGGCATGGGAACTCCTCGCCGAGAAGTTCCGCGACCCGATCATCCGCATTCTGCTCGTCGCAGCCGTGCTCTCCATCGGCATCGGCGCGTTTCACGGCGATTTCACCGAATCGGTGGGCATCGTCTGCGCCATCGTGCTGGCTACCTGCGTCGGATTCTGGTTCGAGTGGGACGCGCGGCGGCGGTTCCGCCGGCTGAACAAGGTAAACGACGACGTACCCGTCAAAGTATTGCGCGGGGGCGCGATGTGCAGCATTCCGCGACGCGATGTCGTGGTCGGCGACGTCGTGGTCGTCGAGTGCGGCGAGACGGTGCCCGCCGACGGCGAACTGGTCGAAGCGGTCTCGCTGAAAATCGACGAATCGACCCTCACGGGCGAACCGGTCTGCGACAAGACGGCCGACGAAAGCCGTTTCGACCCCGAAGCGACCTATCCGTCGAACCGGCTGCTGCGCGGCACGTCGGTCATCGACGGCTACGGACGCATGGTCGTCACGGTCGTCGGCGACTGCACCGAAGCAGGCCGCGTCACAGAGCAATCGACCGTGCGCAACGACGCGCCGACGCCGCTCGACCGCCAGCTGGAACGGCTTTCACGCCTCATCGGACGGGTCGGCATCGTCATCGCCGTCGTCATTTTCTGCGGGATGCTGGCCAAAGCCGCCGCGTTCGGCGGACTGTTGCAGCGACCCGGCATCGAAATCGCCGAATACGTGCTGCACGTCTTCATGGTCTCGGTCGCCCTCATCGTCATGGCCGTGCCCGAAGGGCTGCCGATGAGCATCACGCTGTCGCTGGCGATTTCGATGCGCAAGATGCTCCGCACCAACAACTTGGTGCGCAAGATGCACGCCTGCGAGACGATGGGTGCCGTGACGGTCATCTGCACCGACAAGACCGGCACGCTGACCCGCAACCGCATGGCCGTGCAGGAGCTGGTGCGCTACGACGACCTCTCGGCGCTCGATTTCGCCGAAACGGTCGCCGCCAACACGACTGCTTTTCTGGATGCTTCGGGTGCGGCACTCGGCAACCCGACCGAAGGGGCGCTGCTGGCATGGCTGCGCGACAACGGCGCGGATTACGAATCCCTGCGCCGTCGGGCCCGCATCATCGACCGGCAGACCTTTTCGACCGAACGCAAATACATGGCGACGCTCATCGAGAGCGGATTTTCGGGGCGGCGGATGCTCTGCGTCAAGGGTGCGCCCGAAATCGTGCGGAGTTTCTGCACGCCAGACGGACACGAAGCGGAAATCGCCGCCCGACTGGACGAAGCCCAACACCGCGCCATGCGTACGCTGGGGTTCGCTTGGTGCGAAACGTCCGCCGCCGATTGCGCCGGCGCGCTCGCAGCGGGCGGGCTGCACTTCGCGGCCATTGCCGCCATTGCCGACCCTATCCGCGACGAAGTGCCGGAAGCCGTCCACCGGTGCATCGAGGCCGGCCTCTCGATAAAAATCGTGACGGGCGACACGACGGCCACCGCCACCGAAATCGCCCGCCGCATCGGACTGTGGGACGACCGGACGGACACCGACCGCAACCGCCTGACGGGTGCCGAGTTCGCGGCGATGACCGATGAGGAACTGCTGCCGCAAATCCACTTGATAAAGATACTCGCGCGCGCCCGACCGCTCGACAAACAACGGCTGGTGCGCCTGCTGCAACAGCGCGGCGAGGTGGTCGCCGTGACGGGCGACGGCACGAACGACGCACCCGCCCTGAACTTCGCCGACGTGGGGCTGTCGATGGGTTCGGGCACATCGGTGGCCAAAGATGCGTCGGACATCACGCTGCTCGACGATTCGTTTTCGTCGATCGCGACGGCTGTGCTGTGGGGCCGTTCGCTTTACCGCAACATCCAGCGGTTCGTGCTTTTCCAGCTCACGATCAACGTCGTGGCTATCGTCGTCTGCTTCGTCGGAGCCGTCGTCGGCACCGACATGCCGCTCACGGTGGTGCAGATTCTGTGGGTGAACATCATCATGGACACCTTCGCCGCAATGGCGATGGCGTCGCTGCCCCCCAATCCCGAAGTGATGCGCGACCCGCCGCGCCGCCGCGCCGAATTCATCATCACACCGGCTATGGCGCGCACGATTTTCGCCTGCGCGGGCGCGATGACGGCCGTGCTGCTGGGGATGCTCTTCGCTTGGACGTCGCGCACGGGCGACCTGACCGTGCACCGCCTGACCCTCTTTTTCACGACCTTCGTCTTCCTGCAATTCTGGAACATGTTCAACGCCCGCAGTTTCGAGCTGCACCGCCCCGTTTACCGCACTTTTCGCGGCTGCCGCGAGTTCTTCCTCGTCTTGGCCGCCATTGCCGCCGGCCAGTGGCTGATCGTCGAAACGGGCGGCGAAGTGTTCCGCACGGAGCCCCTGTCGGCAAGCGACTGGGCGGCAGTCGTCGGGCTGACCTCGCTCTTAGCGTTGGGCGGCGAAGCGTTGCGGGCTTTCCAGCGGAGAACGTCGCCGCGCTGAACCGCCGGCTCGTGGCACGGGTTTTGACCGCTTGCAGGGAAACCAAAAACCGAAAAAATATGGTACCTGTAAGACGTAATCAGAACAACTGGCTGCCGAGCATCTTCAACGACCTGCTGGACGGCACGTGGCCCGACCGCCGCAATACGACCTCGCCGGCCGTGAACATCATCGAGAGCGAGGATTGCTACAAGGTCGAAGTGGCCGCGCCGGGCATGACCCGCGAAGATTTCAAGGTGCACCTCAACGAGGACAACGAACTGCTCATCTCGCTGGAGAAAAAGAACGAGCCGAAAGAGGAGAACAAGGAGTCCGAATCGAAACGGGGCACCTATCTGCGGCGCGAATTCTCCTACACGCAGTTCCGGCAGACGCTGCTGCTGCCCGACAACATCGAGCGCGACAAAATTTCGGCGCGCATGGAGAACGGCGTGATGACGATCGACATTCCGAAAAAATCGAAAGCCGACGTCGCCGCCGCATCGCGCCAGATCGAGGTGCAGTAACTCGCGGCGAGCCACACGAACGGGGAGCATACGTACACACGTATGCTCCCTTTCGCATTCGTATGATTTTGAATTTTTCGCGGCTTTTCGTATTTTGCGCCGGACAAAAATGGGTTCCTATGAAACGGATTCTTCTAATACTCCTTTTTTCAACACTCACGACCATGACTGAAGCACAGGAAAAAATCAAGCAGACCGCAGGCCGGGACCAACTCGGCGCATTCGCACCCGAATTCGCCCGACTGAACGACGACGTGCTGTTCGGCGAAGTATGGAGCCGCACCTCCGAGCTCTCGCTGCGCGACCGTTCGCTCGTGACGGTCGTGGCACTGATGGCGCAGGGGCTGACCGATTCGTCGTTCAAATACCATTTGGAATCGGCCCGCAAGAACGGCATCACCCGCCCGGAAATCGCTGAAATCCTGACCCATGCGGCGTTCTATACCGGCTGGCCGAAAGCATGGGCGGCGTTCCGTTTGGCGAAAGAGGTCTGGCAGGACGAGACGGCGGCAGAGGACAGTACGGCGACCGGCACAATCGACGAAAAGGCCGCAGCCCGCGCGGCGTTCGAGCGCGAAATGATTTTCCCCGTCGGCCAGCCGAACGATGCCTATGCCCGCTATTTCATCGGGCAGTCCTACCTCGCACCGGTTTCGACCGAACAGGTGAAAATCGTCAACGTGACGTTCGAGCCGGGCTGCCGCAACAACTGGCACATTCATCACGCGACGAAAGGCGGTGGCCAGACGCTGGTTTGCGTGGCCGGTCGCGGCTGGTATCAGGAGTGGGGAAAACCCGCCCGTGCCCTGCGTGCAGGCGACGTAGTGAACATTCCGGCCGGAGTGAAGCACTGGCACGGCGCGGCGGCGGACAGCTGGTTCGCCCATTTGGCGGTCGAAATCGACGGCGAAAACACCTCGAACGAATGGCTCGAAGCGGTCGATGACGCACAGTACGGCGCGCTGAAAGAATAAACGCGGATTTTCTTAAAGTTCCGGTGCCGACGGCTCTGTTTGTTCTGCCTGCGGACGGGGATACGGCTGGCCGACTTCGTATCCCAAATCGTGCATCCACTCGACCGTCTGCTGGTCGACCGGATCGTTGCGGTCGATCCAACGGCCCGAAGCGGTCAACTCCTCCTTATAGGCCTCGATGCGCTGCATAATGGGGAAATCGGGCTGTGCGAGCCGCAGGCGGGCCGCCCGTTCCGACGGCCGGACGATGCGGTCGAAGACGTCGCGGCGGCTCGGACGGCGCGCACCCTCCCAATGGAATCCTTTGAGGTAGAGCGGCTGGTCGTCGGGCACTTGGTAATCGGGGAAAATGGGATAGAACTGGTAATCGGGATTCGCCCGCCACGTCATCTGCACCAACTCCCGCTCCTCGAAGTAGAACGAGATGTCGCCGCTCACGATGACGCCCATCGTCACGACGACGGGCGGTTCGCCGTCGGTCATGTAGTAGATCGTCTGGGCGTTGCCGACCACGTCGTTGCGATAAATCTGATTGTCGCGGAAGTAGGCCGTCATCGTCTTGCCCGTAATCTGGTTGTAATAGGTCGTGTCGAGCTCGCTGGACATCACGGGATTGCCGAAGAACTCCGCCCGTGCGATCTGCTGGCGTTCGGTGAAGACCGTCACGCTGTCCGACGTAATCTGGTTGTTCTGGTTCCAGAACACGGGGTCGATGTACAAGTGCAGGGTCGAGTCGGTGCTGAACCCCACGATCGAATCGCAGACCGCCTGAAAATCCGAGCGATAAATCCGCACGTCGCGATACCCCTTTATTAAACGGTAGATGCTGTCCAACGGCAGTTGAGCGGTTGTATCGGCCAGCTGTTGCACTGCCGCACGCTGTGCCGCCAGCAGCGAATCGAGCATCCGGCCCGAAAGCGAATCCGTTTCGAACGCCACCCGTTCAGCCAGCGAATCGAGCCGCGCCAGTACTGCCGAATCGACCTTGCCGAACGCCTTGCCTTTGCGCGCGGCACGGGCACGGGCGGCATCCAGTTTCAACCGCGCTTTTTCGCGCCGGACTTCGGCCTTGCGCGCTTCGCGGGCTTTCTCCGCATCCAATTTCAGCGCGGTTTTCGCCTTGCAGCGAGCCACCGCCGTGTCCAGTTTGGCTTTCTTCACGGCATCGGCCGCCGCTTTGCGGGCAGCCCGCTCCCGCAGTTTCTGCGCTTTGAGATAGGCCTTGCGGGCCTCGCCGGTCAAGGTGTCGAGCGGGTCGATGACACGCATCGTGTCGGCCGCAACAGCAGCACCAGCCAATGAATCGGGCGCAGACCGGAAATCGTCGGTCGCCAGCGAATCGGGCAGCACGGTTTCCCGCTCGGAAGCACGCTCATCCGCCGGGTCTTCGTCGGCATCGCCGGAACGCCCCTCCGGTGCCGCCTGCACACCTGCCAGCGAATCGGCCAACGCCTGCACCCGAGCAAGCGAATCGGCGACCGCCGCCGCACGCACCCTGCGAGCCTCCGCCAACCGGTTGACGGTGTAGAGAAACATCGAATCGGAACGCATGTAGATCGAATCGCCCTGCGACGTGTCGTAACTGATGACCGCCGGCCGTCGGGTCAGAAAAGCATCGCCGGGCTCCCGCCAATACTCGCCGAAATCGCCGAAAGCCAGTATCTTGTGCTCGGTGTCGTCGATTTGCAGGTCGCAGCGCAGCACGGCATGGCCCTGCGGCCGGAAGTAATCGAGGCTGTCGCTCCACAACTCCTGCCGTTCGGTCAGCAGGTAGCCGTTGCGGGTGACGAAATAGGCCGTGTCGGCCTTGCTGTACGAACCGCGATCGGCGTAAAGGTACTCCCCGTCGCGGTTCCAGATGTTGGTGCGGTCGAAGAACAACGCGTTGTCGGTCGCCAAATCGTAGACCACCGAATCGCCTTTGAGCGCGTACTCCTCGTTGCGCATCTGCACGTCGTCGACACTGGCAAGCAGCTTGTCGTCGCCGAAGTAGTAGCCGCGCTGCGATTCGAGCCGGTTCTCGCCGTTGGTCAGGATGCCGCCGCCCGCGAACTCGCCGACGTTGGTGCGGGTGTTGTAGACGAACGTATAGGTATAGAGCGTGGCGTCGCCGTCGACCACCTTGATGAGGTCGGAGTAGACGCGCGCCTCGTTGCGGTCGCCGTCGTAATCGGCCCGGTCGCCGTAGACGAAGGTCGTATTCTTATTGATGAGCACGTTGCCGAAGAACTCCCAGTGGCGCTCGGAGTACTGCACCGCGCTGTCGCAGGCGATCAGCGCGCCGTTGTGCTGGGCGGCGAAGTTACCGACGAGGAAAATCACCGAATCGCCCGGTGAAACGGGACCCGCATTGTCGGCTTTCCAGTTGATGCGGCGGCGTTCGGTACGGGGCGTTTCGGCCGCTCCCGCCGTTTCCGCCGCCGGAGCGACAGCCTGCGGTTCGGACGGAACCTGCAGCGACGCGCTGCCGAGCACGGCACCGGCAGCGAACAGCACGACGACTATGGAAACGACCCTGCGCACCGGAACGGACTATTTGACCCAACGTCGGTTCTCGAACTCGCCGTTGCGGAACTCGGGGTCGATGTAGACGTACATGCCGTCGATTTTCTTCGAGAGCCAGTCGGTGAACGAGCGCATCTGCTTATCCTGCAAGGCCATCTCCTCGATGTGCAGGTAGTCGGCATCGAGCAACGCGGTGTGCGTGGGGATGATTTCGACCAGCTTGACGATTTTCCCCAGCTGGTTGCCGATCAGGTCTTTGGTCAGGAACGAGGCGGAAATTTCGCCGGCTTTCAACGGCAGCAACGCGTTGTAATCGTCCAACGCCTGAAACTGGGCGAAATCTTCGCGCAGGAACTTCGTGACGGTCATCTTGGCGTCGGCCGCGTAACGTTCCAAAAAGTCGTGGTTCGAGACGATGCCGCCGTTCATCTTCGACGCGGCGTCGTCCGAGAACTTCGCGGCCGCCTGCTCGAACGTCATCGAATCGGCGCGGATCAACCCGCCGATGCTGTCCAGTTCGCGGGCGACGGAGGCCAGTTCGTCGGTCGTATAGATAGGCAGCAGCAGGATGTGGCGGAAATGGTACAAGTCGCCCCGCTTGTCGATAAGCTGGATGATGTGGAAGCCGAACTGCGACTCGACGACCTCCGAAATCTGGCCGGGCTTCATCCCTTCGAGCGCATTGGCGAAGGATTGGTCGAGCGAATTGAGCGTCGTAGGCTCCATTTCGCCGCCGCGCAGGGCCGCACCGTCCTGCGAATACATGCGGGCGAGGGTCTCGAAGCGCGCCTTGCCCGTGATGATGCGTTCGCGCATGTCGAGCAGCTGCTCGCGCGTACGCTGTTTCGCTTCGGTCATCGACTTCGGGAAACGGGTGATCTGCGCGTAGACGTACTGGTCGGCAACCAGCGGCAGGCTGTCGCGCGGAATCGACTTGTAGAAACGTTCGACCTCGCCGGGCGTGACCGTGATTTTGCCGATCACCTCGTTGCGCATCGACGCGGCATAGGCCTGCTCCTCGTAACGCTGGCGCAGATTGCTGCGGATGTTGAAGACGGGCATGTGGTGTTTGGCTTCGAGTTCGCGGATCGAACCCTCCTCCGAAATCATCTGCTGGATCTGCTCCTCGACCCGCGCCGCGATGTCGCCCGAATTGATCTGCACCGAGTCGATCTGCGCCTGATTGAAAAGCAGTTTCTGCGTCATCAGGGCTTCGAGCGCCTCGTTCATCGGGTCGCGGTCGGAGGTGTACCCCTCCATGCGCCGCTGGGTCACCAGCATCCGCGCGTAATCGCTCACCTCCGAGTGGAGAATCGACGACCCGCCCACGACGGCGACGATCCGGTCGAGCATCACCGGCTGTTTCTGGGCGAAAAGCCCCGCGCAACAGAGCGACGCGGCCAGCAGTGCCAAAAAGGTCTTTTTCATTTGCCTGTCAGTTTTTTTCATGCGTTCCACCGGCTTCATTCGGCCCGCCGACGAAGATACGCACCTTGTTCTCCTCCAAACCGCGCGTCATCAGCTCCTCTTCGTGGCGGCGGATCACCTCGCCCTGCCGCTGGTTGAAGAGAATCCGGCGGATGATCGTCCGCAGCCGCTCCAACGGAATGGTCTCGCCCTCGCGCCGCACGGCGTCGATTCGGAAACAATACTGCGACCGGTTGTCGCGCATCTCCTGCACCGCAGCACCGGCCGCCAGCATCGAACGATGGCTCTGCGACTGCACGGCGGGCAGATAACTCAAAAATTCGGCGAAATCGACCCAGTGTTCCCGTAAATCGGTCGTCGCCAGATCGTTCTTTTCGCACAAGTCCCAAAATTCCTGCTGTTCTTCGGCATTGGCCGATTTCATCAGTTTTTTCAGTTTGGCGGCCTGCCGGTAACCGTCGCGGAAACGGACGATGACACCCTTCACGATCGGCCGGTCGAGTTTGAAATCGCCCTTGTGCGCCTCGTAATAGGCCGCTATTTCGGCGTCGGTGAAGACCGTGTCGATGCTGCGGTCGACGTACTGCTGTTCCAGCTTGCGGATCAACAGCGTCTGCCGGTACTCCTCGACCTGCCGGTCGAGGTCGGCCTCCGAAGCCGAAAAGAGCACTTCGGCCTCCTGCAATTTGAGCTGTTTACGCACCCATCGGTCGACGAACACCCGCACGTACGCCGCGCTGTCGGCCCCTTTCACCCCCGCCGGCACGGCCGACTGCACGTCGGTCACGCGGAGTTTGCTGTTGCCGACTTCCGCCACGATCGAGTCGCTGGCGAAGTAACGGGGCAACTCCCGGCAACCTGCCAGCAACAACACGGCCGCGACGACGGCTATTTTTCGATTCCGATTCATGCTTTATGAGAGGGCAAAGATACACATATTTATTAAATAGGCCGATTCGCTCGCGACCGATTTTATTAAAAACGTCGCAGACAACCGGATTATTGTGCGGTCGGTTCGGCGTCCCGGTTTTTCTCCGCTTCTTTCAGCTGCCGGAGCGTGCCGTGAATCTTGTAGGCCGAGAAAACCGCCACGACGAGCGCAACGGCATACAGCACGGCATAGAGCGTCCGGTTGCCGACCAACTCCGCCAACCGCACGTCGTCGCCGACCGTAATCAGCAGCAGATAAGCAGCCGCATTGTTGATTGCGTGAAGCAACATCGACGCCCAAAGCGAACCGGTCGCCAGACACAACCACCCCAGAATCAACCCGATAAGCAGGGCGTTGACCACCATCACCGGCACGACGTGCAACACGGCGAAAAAGAGCGACGAACCGATCCAAGCGACCCACACGCCGTACTTCGCCCGCAGCGAACCGAGCACCACGCCCCGACAAACGACCTCCTCGAACAACGGCGCGAAGCCGACGAGCATGACGACCGTCCAAATGCCGCGCCCCACTTCGGGCTGCGTATCGGGCAGCAGCGCCAGCAGCGGCTCAGCGACGACATCGACGGCGAACAGCAAGACGCACGCCCACAGCAACAACGCAGGATTCAGGCGGGCGGTCGAGAACGACACGACCCGCTCCGTTCCGCCCCGTTTGCGACGGTAGAGCACGATGCCGACGAGCCCCAGACTCATGGCGGTCAGATAAACCAGACAGAGGTAGCGGCCCTGTGCATCGGGCGTCATCTCCGCACCGCCTCCCTGCACGAATCCGCCGACGAGTGACACCACGAACGCGACCAACACCTGCATACCGAGCAGAATACCCAGCATGGCGCACAAATCGCCGACGGTCGGAAAGGCGCGGCGCACGGGAACGGGACCGGAAAAATTATTTTCTTCCATGATACAGAACGGTTTTCGACGGTAAAGATACGAATAATTTTTATTAGCGCGACAGACCGTCATCGGGCATCCGAGAGTCATCTGCGCTATCACCCTGATTTGCGGACGCAGACTGCGAAGGACGCCAACGTCGGGCCTTCGCGGGCGAAGGCTGCGGCCCGCACGACGCAATGCGTCGCTTTTATAGTTTTTATTATTATCTTTGTTGCGTCGGGCAACCGGCTGACATATTTTTGATGAAAGTGTTTTCGCTTTTATCCTTGTATAGGAATCTGGAAAATTTCATTGCGCAGGGAAGGCAACTCACTCGTCACCTTGTATCGGTATGATTCGGTGTCCGGCACGTTCTGTGCCTGCCCCATATCCGTTACGGGTGTGGGGTATTGTTTATTTGCGCAAAGGTATTCCAGAACCTCTATACGGATAAACGAAATTCGGCTCCACACTTTTTTCTTGAAAATAACCGCATCGAGCGGAGCCGTAGATGCCCCAAACATCTTTTATTATGATGAAATCCATTTTTCATCGGATGTCGGCACTTTCGGTGCTGGCGATGATGTTCGTTGCGGGATGCGGCGAATCGAACGACGACGGGCCGAAACCGGTCGAACTGACCGGCGGAACCAAAACCCAGCAAACGGTCTATGCCGATGACGAACAGGCACCTGCGCCTATCAAATTCACGGCGGCGGCCGCGTGGACGGCGACCGTTGCCGAAGTGCAGACCAAAGCCGCAGGCGGCAGCGAGGTCGACTGGCTGACGTTGAGCGCATACAGTGGCGGTGCAGGCGAAGTTTCATTAAACATGCGCCTCGACCCCAACTACACAGGCACAGACCGCAAGGCCGAAATCCGCATCGAGTGCGCGGGCACGACCCTCAAAATCACGGTCGAACAAAAGGGCACGAAGCAGGACGGCACCAAGCCAGCCCCCGACCAGCCGACGACCGATCCGAAAAACCGCATCGTGCGCATCGACGAAAAGTACTTATACTACGAAACGGACAATCCTATCGACGAATACTACGAGTTCGCTTACGACAAAACCGGCCGGGTCGCAGGAATCAAGCGAGTCCGGTGCGGCAACAGCGAGTATGAAACGGAAGAAAATACGACCGTTACCTACGGCAACAAAACGATCGTCTACGAAATTGCAGGCAAAGAGAAAACGGGAAAGGAGAACTGGACGATTACCGATACGGCCGTTTTGGACGAACACGGACGGGCCGTTTCGGAGAATTTCTCGGGTGTCGAAGAATACGAAGGAGAGCGACACCCGTTTGAAGCAAGTTATCGTTTCACCTACGATGCGGACGGGTATCTCGTCAAAACCGAAGATGTAGACGAAGACTCGAACGAGGCCGATTCGTATCGGATAACTTGGACGAACGGCAATCCGACGCAGGTGATTTGGACCTACGCAGACCGGACTACTATCGATCGGGCGACTTACGGCACCGTCGAGAACAAGGCGAACCTCGACCTAAATTGGTTCATTGCTTTGCAGATGGAAGGGTGGCATTACTCGGTAGGCGAAAACCCGTTCTTGGCAGCAATGGGTTACATGGGCAAACGCTCGAAGTACATGGCCGAAACCGTAACCGGAACAGGTGCCGAAGACAACCACTCCTATACGAACGAATACCAGTTCGACAGCGAGGGCCGGATCGTCAAAATCACGAGCGACGACGAGGTGTACACGATCCATTACGCCGAATAAACCGCCGGCAGCGACCGACAGCACCGAAGCGGGGTTCCGAAACACGGAGCCCCGTTCGTTTTTGGGATTGCCGAAATAATTTCGTAAATTTGCCCGTTATAAACCCGTTTTCGGAAACCATCATGGCAAAGGTAATCGCATTAGCCAATCAGAAAGGCGGCGTGGGCAAAACCACCACCGCCATCAACCTCGCGGCATCGCTCGCCCTGCTGGGCAAAAAGGTGCTGCTGCTCGACGCCGACCCGCAGGCCAACGCCACGTCGGGGCTCGGTTTCGACATCGACCTGCCGGGCATCTACGAATGCCTGACCAGCGAAAAAGATCCGCGCGAGGTGATTCTCGCGAGCCCGGACGTCAAGAATCTGTGGCTTCTGCCCTCGTCCATCGACTTGGTGGCCGCCGACACGGAGCTGCCCAAGCTCGAAGACGGCCACCATGTGATGAAACGCATCGTCGACGCGGTGCGCGGCGACTACGACTACCTGTTCATCGACTGCTCGCCCTCGCTGGGCTACACGACGGTCAACATCCTGACGGCGGCCGATTCGGTGCTGATTCCGGTGCAGTGCGAATACTTGGCGCTGGAAGGGCTGTCGAAGCTGTTGAGCACGATCCGCAAGGTGAAGGGCGCGCTCAACCCGTCGCTCGAAATCGAAGGGTTCCTGCTGACGATGTACATGCGCAACCGGCTGAACAACCAAGTCGTGACGGAGGTGCGCGAACACTTCGGCGAACTGGCCTACGAAACGGTCATCCAACGCAACATCCGGCTGGGCGAGGCCCCCTCGCACGGCAAACCCGTGATGCTCTACGACGCAACGGCCATCGGTTCGGAGAACTACCTGAACTTGGCTCGCGAATTTCTGAAGAAAAACAAGTAACCGAGATATGAAACAACCGAAAGGGCTCGGTCGCGGATTGGATGCCATTTTCGGCGCCGATGCCGCCGACCTCGACGCCAAACTCAAACCCATGAGCCGGATGGCCGAAATCGCCATCGCCGACATCGTGCCCAACCCGACGCAGCCGCGCACGCAGTTCGACGAAGAGGCGCTGGACGAGCTGGCCGATTCGATCCGCCAGCTGGGCGTCATCCAGCCCGTGACCGTGCGCAAAAGCAACAACGGCAAGTATATCATCATCAGCGGCGAACGCCGCTGGCGGGCCGCGCAGCGGGCCGACCTGAAAACCCTGCCGGCCTACATCCGCGAAGTCGACGACGAGAACCTGCACGCAATGGCGCTGGTGGAAAACATCCAACGGCAGGACTTGAACGCCATCGAAATCGCGTTGGGCATGCAGCGGCTCATCGACGAATGCCACCTAACGCAGGACGCGCTGTCGGAAAAGGTGGGCAAGAAACGCTCGTCGATCTCGAACTACCTGCGCCTGCTGAAACTGCCCGACGAAGTGCAGCTCGCGCTGAAAGAGGGGCTTATCTCGATGGGGCACGCCAAAGCCATTGCCGGTGCGCCCGCCGAACAGCAGGTGCGCCTGCTGAAAAAGTGCATCAAGAAAGCGTTGTCGGTGCGTCAGATCGAGGAACTGGCCCGCACGCTGACCGAGCAACCGGCGCAGCAGACGGTCGAAGAGGAAGAGTATCCCGAAAGCTACTCGCGGCTGGTCGAACGGCTGGAACCCTATTTCTCGCAGAACATCTCGATCAAACGGGCGAAAAACGGCGGCGGCCGCATCGTCATCGAATTCGCGGACGACACGGACATCGAGCGCTTCATCGAACGTTTTTCCAAATAGCGACACGGCAAGCATGCGGTCGTTGCGAATCATCCTGCTTTCCGTCCTGCTCTTCGGCGCATTCGCGGCCGAAGCGCAGCAATCCGTCCCTCCCGTGCAACTGCGCAGGGGCGGCCGCACGGTGGTACGCGGCGGCATGCTCGAAAAACCGGACACGCTGACGACCGAAAAACGCGATTCGTTGCAGATAACCGCGTTCCTGCAAGCGTTGGATTCGCTGCAACGCACCGACTTCGCGGCCGACTCGGTCGAACTGGCCGCCCTGCGCACGGACGACATCCGCACGCTCGATTCGGCGACGCTGGCGCGGCTGACGGTCGAGCGGAGTCCGGCGGATTCCACGAAACGCCGCCTGCTGAAAAAGGGGTGGTTCATGAGCGATTCGATGTCGCTCTCGAAGGTGTGCTGGCTCTCGACCGTGATGCCCGGCTACGGACAAATCTACAATAAACAATACTGGAAGCTGCCCATCCTCTACGGTGCACTGGGCACGGGGCTGGGGCTGTTCATCCACGAAAACAAGACCTACAAACCGCTCAAACGCCAATACGAAGCGATTACCGACCAGAGCACCGTCCGCACGCCCGAACTCAACGCCCTGCAAGCCCGCATGATTCGGAGCAACACGCGGCGGCAGCTCTACTTGGGGCTGACGGTGGCTTCGTACGTCTACTTCATTGGCGACGCGGCCGTGAGCTACCGGACCAACGACGTATCGAACGTCAAGAAAGCCACGACGCTGGCCTGCATCTTTCCGGGTGCGGGGCAAATCTACAACCGCAGCTACTGGAAGGTGCCGTTCGTCGTGGGCGGATTCTCGGCGATGATCTACTGCATCGACTGGAACAATCGCGGCTACCAGCGTTTCAAAAAAGCCTACTCGCTGCTGGCCGACTACAACGCCCACCCCGAAAACTACCCCGACGGCCCGACCGACGAGTTCCACGGCCGCTATTCCGCCGATTTCCTCCGCAACCTGCGGAACAACTACCGCCGCAACCGCGACCTCTGCATCATCGTGACGGGCGCGCTCTACATCCTGCAAATCGTCGATGCCCACGTCGACGCCCACTTGAAAGACTACGACATCTCCGACGACCTCTCGATGAACTTGGAGCCGTTGGTCGACTATACCTACGTACCGACCCTGCGAGGCAACCGCCCCGTATTCGGATTCAATTTAAGCCTCAACTTCTGATTCGATGAAATACACCGTTCTTCTGTTGGCTTCGCTGGTTCTGGCCGGTTCGACCTCGTTCGCGGCCGGGCGAAGCCCCCGCAAAAAGGATAAGACCGCACAACTCGAAGCCTATCGCGCCGCCTACGAAGCGGAACAGGCGGCTGCCGTAGCCGCCGCAGTCGCCGCTGCGATCGCCGTCGAACCGGACCAGCCGGCCGCCGCCGCGCCGGAAACCGATTCCGAACCGGTCGTGAACGACATCACGCTGGGGCTGACGGCGGAACAGGCCGATTCGCTGCTGGCCGTGTGGAACGAACGTCTGCGCAACGATTCGTTCACCGACTTCTTCGACCGCTACATCGGGATAGACAGCCTCCTCGACCTCACCGACAACACGGTGCCCGATTCGCTCTACGTCGGACGGCTGCGTGCGCTGGTATCCCCCATCCCGCTGGCCTACAACGAGATCGTCAAAGACCGAATCCAACTCTACGTCGGCAAGCAGCGCGAACTGACTTCGCGCATTCTGGGCAAGTCGCAATACTATTTCCCGTTCATCGAGGAGGAGCTCATCAAGGCCGAACTGCCCATCGAGCTGCGGGCCATGCCGATCATCGAATCGGCGCTGATTTCCACCGCTACCTCGCGCGCAGGAGCCGTCGGACTGTGGCAGTTCATGCCCACCACCGCCAAGAGCTACGGGCTCGAAGTCAACTCGCTGGTCGACGAACGCCGCGACCCGCACCGCTCGACGCAGGCCGCCGTGCGCTATCTGCGCGACCTCTACAACCTCTACGGCGACTGGACGCTGGCCATCGCCGCCTACAACTGCGGGCCGGGCAACGTGAACAAGGCCATCGCCCGCTCGGGCACGGCTGACAAGAGCCACAGCTTCTGGGACATCTACTACTACCTGCCCCGCGAAACGCGCGGATACGTGCCAGCCTTCATCGGAGCGACCTACGCCTACGCCTACCACCGGCAGCACAACATCGACCTGCACGAAACGCCGATTCCCATCGCCGTCGACACGATCCGGGTCAACCGGCTGCTGCACTTCGGACAGATCGCCTCGACCATCGACCTACCCATCGAAACGCTGCGGCAGCTCAATCCGCAATACAAACTGGACATCATTCCGGGCACGACGAAGACCTACACGCTCGTCCTGCCGCAACGCAACATCGCCCAATACATCGCCCACGAGCAAGAGATCCACGCCAAAGATTCGACCTACCTCAAAGAGTACATGAATCCCGTGAATCTGAACAAAAAGCTCAAAGAGGGATTGCACGGCACGACCTATACCGTCCGAAAAGGCGACACGCTTGGCGGCATCGCGCGGCGGTACCACGTGACGGTGGCGCAGCTGATGCGCTGGAACAACATCCGCAACGCAAAGGCCCTGCGCATCGGGCAACGCTTGCGCGTCGGATAGCCCATGCAGCCCGACCACGATACCATCGTCGCACCCGCTACGGCCGCAGGCGGGGCCATTGCTGTCGTCCGCATCAGCGGCGACGACGCCCTGACGGTTTGCGACCGGATTTTTCGCGGGCGGACGCCGCTCGCCGAAGCCGCCGGTTACACAGTGCACTACGGACGCATCGTCAAACCGGCCAGCACACTCCCCCACACTGCTGCCGACGAAGTTCCGGCCGACGAACGCACGGTCGACGATGTGCTTGCAACGGTTTTCCGCGCCCCGCACTCCTATACGGGCGAAAATTCGGTCGAACTATCGTGTCACGGCTCCGCTTACATCGTTTCGGAAATCATCCGGCTGTTGCTCGCCGCAGGTGCCCGCATGGCGACGCCGGGCGAATTCACGCTCCGCGCCTATTTTGCCGGAAAACTCGATCTGTCGCAGGCCGAAGCGGTCGCCGACCTTATCGCGTCATCCTCACGGGCAGCCCATGCACTGGCCAGCAACCAAATGCGCGGCGGATACTCTGCGGCGCTGGACGCCCTGCGCGACCGGCTGCTGCATCTCACGTCGCTGCTCGAACTCGAACTCGACTTTTCGGAGGAAGACGTGGAATTCGCCGACCGAAGCGAATTGCGCGAAACAATGGAGCGCATCGACACTGAAATCGAACGCCTACGCAGCTCTTTCGCACTCGGCAACGCAATCAAAGAGGGGGTTCCGGTCGCCATTGTCGGTGCCCCGAACGCCGGAAAATCGACCCTGCTCAACCGCCTGCTGAACGAAGAACGGGCCATTGTGTCGGAGATCGCCGGCACGACCCGCGACGTCATCGAAGAGACGGTCAATCTCGACGGCATCCGCTTCCGGTTCGTCGATACGGCCGGCATCCGCTCGACCGACGACCGACTGGAACGCATGGGCATCGAGCGCACCCTCGAACGCATCGCACGAGCCCGCATCGTCATCCGCCTGCTCGACGCCGCAGCGTTCACCGGAACCGTCCCGCCGCCCGATTTCGACCTGCCGGAAGGATGCACCTTGTTGACCGTTCTGAACAAAACCGATTTGCGACCGGAACTCGTCATCCCGCACGATGTCATCGGTCTGTCAGCCCGCAACGGCGACGGGCTCGACGCCCTGCGCCAAGCGTTATTGCAGGCAGTCGGGGGCATCCGCCACGCCTCGAACAGTTCTTCCTGCCCGTCCGACGCTCCCTGCACATCTCACTTATCCGATACACCCCGCACGTCCCGCCACTCCGACGGGTTCGGTGCATCCGACCCGTTCGACGGACTCCACCAAGATGAAATTATCGTCTCCAACAGCCGCCACTTCGAGGCCTTGTCCGATGCCCACAACGCCCTCACCCGCGCCTTGTCCGCATTACGCGAGGGGTTGCCCTCCGACCTGTTGAGCGAAGACATCCGGCAGGTTATCCATCACATCGGCGCCATTACCGGTCGCGGCGTCATCCTATCCGACGAAATTTTAGGAAACATCTTCTCGAAGTTCTGCATCGGAAAGTAACACAAGAGAATAACAGACAAGAAATATCCACAAAATATCACTGAATAACAATAATTTATCTGTTATTTCATGGATTTTGTTTTAGTCTTATTTTCTCGTTCGAGGTGTAAAATTTGCCGCGCATTTACAACACACGGTAATCGAGGTGTAAAAAAGTGTAAAGAAATTTTTCTATCTTTGCACCGGAACCTAAAATCTCGACCGCATGGAGATCAAAATTCGGCAGAAGCCGCAGCGCACGACAGGCAAGACCTCGTTGGTGCTGGAATACTATTACGGATACACCCGCGACGACGAAGGCCGCATCAAGCATCGCCGCAAATTCGAAACCCTCGAATACTACCTCTACACCGCGCCGAAAAACAAGTTGGAGCGCGACCACAACAAGGTCAACCTCGAAATGGCCGAGAAGGTCAAAGCCAAACGGCTGCTCGCCGAGCAGAACGAGCAATACGGCTTCGCGGTGAAGTATAAAATCCGCACC
>JAMPDE010000001.1:162573-210688 GCA_023665825.1 Alistipes senegalensis
AGCAAAGCCAAAGGCGGACAGCCCCGCGATGCCGACAGCCGGACGCTGGCCGAACGCGAGGAAACAGGTTGGTGGCAACCTTACGATGATGAATGGGAAATATCGGATGATATGGTCGTCGGCTGGCGCGAAATCTTATAGCAATATGGGAACAATAGGCAAACGGGGCGAGGCCCCGATTAAACTGAAACACACCGAGGAGAGCATCCAGCAGGCGTTGTACTGGGATCATCCGATCCTAACAAAACCCGTCCTCGAAATGATCGGTTTCATATTCTACGAGTGGGAATCCGATTATTTGGCGATCTCCAAAGCCGGATACGTGTATGAATGCGAGATAAAGATCAGTCATTCGGATTTTCTGAATGAGGCAGCCCACAAGCAGGAGAAGATGCGCGTCCTGTCCAATGGCGAAGATGCAAACGGCGAGCGGCCAAATTACTTTTACTATGTCTGCCCGACCGGGATTATCTCCGAGGCCGAATGCCCGAAGTTCGCAGGATTGGTGTATATCACCGATTCGGGGGCTTTCCGCTGCATCAAAGCCGCGCCATGCCTCCACAAGACCAAATATGAAGTGCAGGCCGATTTGCTCCGACGGGATATGCGGGATAAGTTCTACTATGCGATGTGGAATTGGATTCGCCGCTATTGGCGCAATATCGGTAAGGCGAAAGATATTGCCCCGCAGACCGCCGCCGCATACGAGCGGGCATTGGATAAGCAAGCTGAGGAAATTACCGACCTTAAATATCGGATTTCCACCCTGACGCAATGGCGCGACATTCAGTCCGACGCATCGGGATTCGCCACAGATAACGCTCTCGACAACATTTTCCGAAAACTGCCGCGCCTTGTTCGGGACAAACAAGACGAGAGCGTCGAACTCATCGACTACGATAATGCCGCCGAATGGAGAGGCGATTTGGAACGCAAACCAAGCCGGTATCAATGGCGACCGATCAACGAGTAATCATCATGAGAAAGTTTTATTTGATACAAAGTTATGATGAAAGCCTCAAAGAGTGGAGGGCCGAGACGGGCTTCGTTTTCGACACCCTTGAAGAAGCCGAGCAATCAATGTCGGCAACCTACGAATACCATAACATACCGGGGTATTATCGAATCATTGAGATAGAAAAATACCGAGAGGTAGCAAATTTAACAGTAACTGATTCCGACAACGAATGAAAGACATAGAATTATTCAACGACCATTTTCAGAACTTCAAGGCATACGGCATCCCCAAGGCGCAACTCATCATTGCCGACGTGCCGTACAATCTCGGAGCGAATGCCTATGCCAGCAATCCGGCATGGTATGTCGATGGCGACAATAAGAACGGCGAGAGCGAACTGGCAGGCAAGCAATTTTTTGACACCGACAAGGACTTCCGGCCTGCGGAGTTCATGCACTTCTGCTCGCAGATGCTCCGTAAGGATAAGCCGGTAAAGGATGACAATTCCGAGGGGGGGGGAAAGCGCAAAGGAGGCGCGGCCTGCATGATCCTCTTCTGCCCGTTCGAGCAGATGCACTATTACATCGAACTCGGACAACGATATGGGCTTAAAAAATATATCCCGCTGGTATTCCGCAAGGATTTTTCCGCCCAAGTTCTGAAAGCCAACATGAAAGTCGTCGGCAACTGCGAATACGGGTTGATCCTCTATCGGGATCGTCTACCGAAATTCAACAACGAGGGCCGGATGATCTTCAACTGCTTCGATTGGGTGCGCGACATCGATACGCCGAAGATCCACCCGACGCAGAAACCGGTGCCGCTACTGGAACGGCTGATCGAGATTTTTAGCGACAAGGGAGATGTCATCATCGATCCATGCGCCGGGAGCGGGACAACTTTACTCGCCGCAGCCAATATGGGGCGCAAAGCCTATGGATTCGAGATCAAGAAAGATTTCTGCGCCGATGCTCGCGCAAAGGTGCTGACAAGAGTTCAAAAATCACTATTCGTATGAGCAAAACAATATCTGAGATCAAAGCCGCAAGAGAACGGCTCGAAGATCAAATCTCCTCCTTGCTGATGAAGTTCGAGAGGGAGAACAAAGTAAGAATAGATAACATGACCGTCTATCCACAAGTCCTTAGTACAACGGACGGTCGTCATATCAAGACTTCAATCCTTATCAGAATATGAAGAAAATAGAGGATGCGATCTGCGTTAAAATCACGATCTACAAAGGTTGCCTTGCCGACGAGGTGATATACTATCGAAATAAATTGCCGATGCGGATAGTGAGCCAGTGGAGGTGGTATTTCGAGTATATCGCCGCGCTTGTCAAGGTGAGCAATCCGAGGCGAAAAGTCGAGTTATTCATTGGCTCTCAAACCCTTTTGCAAGGACAAGAATATATCGACGCTCGGCGTGTAACGCTGCTTAGGGCCAAAAAATCGAAGATGACGCAACTACAAAATACACCCATCAATGACGATTTATTCGCCTTTGGATGGCAGGCGCAAAATGAGAAAATACAGGCTGTGCAAGGTGAGATAGAAGCCCTTGAACGAGGTGAGTTCAACTATTATGTCCCTCCTGAATACATCAATTCCATCAAACAATGGATAACGCCCAATAATCAATAAAACGTTGAGATATGATAAAACCATGCAAATGTGGCGAATGCGCCTTTTTCAAGAGTGAAGATGTGAACGGCTACAGACATTGCATCATCACCTTGAATCAATATCAATGTAATGGCCTCTGCGAGTTCAACGAATGCAATATGTCGGAGGTGGAAACGCTCCGTGTCCTGCATCACTACCAAAAGTGGCGGCGCGGCGGCAATGGAAAGCAACCGCACCCCTTTGTCATCGGCAAGGCGATAGACAGCGCAATCCGCACCTTTCGCCGCATAACCAAAGACGCACCCAAATTCTAACTCCAAACATTTATTATCATGTGGTTTACAACAAAAGTTCGTTACGAAAAGGCAAGGGAAAACGGTTCTCTGAGAACCATCTCGGAGCCGTATTTGGTCAATGCCCTCTCATTCACGGAGGCAGAGGCCCGTATCACCAACGAGATGATGCCCTACACATCGGGGGCATTCTCGGTGTCGGACGTAAAGCGCAGCAACATCTCGGAAATCTTTTGGGATGAGAACGGCGATCACTTCTACAAGGCCAAGATCAACCTCATCACGCTCGACGAAGAGACGGGTACAGAACGTAAGAAAGCGATCTATATCCTCGTGCAGGCATCCGACCTGAATCAAGCCGCGAAAAATCTCGCCGAGGGTATGAAAGGCACTATGTCGGATTACGAGGTTGCCTCCATCATCAAGACCCCGATTGTGGACGCCTACAAAATCGCAGACAAATGAATGCGCGGCAATTCTTCGATAAGGTAGTCCTCATGCGGAAACTGCAAAAGGAGTATTTCCGCACTCGGTCGAAAGCCTCGCTCAATCAAAGCAAGGCAATCGAGCGGGAAGTAGATGCCGAAATCGCGCGGGTACATGACGCACTCGGCACTCCGACCACCAAACAACCCGAACAAAAAAACATCTTCGAGGAGGACGCATCATGGTAGGAGTGGCAGAGGTATTCATGGATTTAGCGCGGGTCATGAACTCCCTACTTTCATGGGAATATCGACACGCACAATGCGGATGGGGATTCGTCGAAACCCGCCGCCCTTGCAAAGGCTATCCGAGGAGGCCCTTTTGGCGGCGAATACGCTCAAATCCCATACGACGCAATTACCACTAAGGACGAATAAAGAAAATGCGAAATAACCGCGTTTCTGCGCGAATTTGAATATAGATAGAATCAACTATGAGTTACAATCGAGATATAGCTCATTGCAGCGGCTACCTCTGCCTATTAAGTGATAAATGCCGGAGGTATCACCTCTTCCTTGAATGGGAGCGGCGCAAATTGCCGCCCGCCCCTTTCACGGGAGCTTGCTACGACCTTGAAACGAAAACCTGTCCATGCTTCCTCCCGATGCCGGATATAAAACATAAAAACACGAAATAATGGCAAAAAAGCAAATCGTCATTACGCTGTCGCGGGTCTTCCCGACGACGCATAGCCGGAAAGGTCAGCCGACCGGCTTCAAGGAATCGCTCGACGGCGGGCGTAAGAAGCACACCATCCGAGGCAACTACGATCAATGGAATGCCATCGCGGAGAAGATGCAGAGGGGCGGATATTGCCTCTCAATCCGCCAATGGTCGGGCCGCCCCTACAATTCGCCGCAGGTAGAGATTGCCCGTCTCGACCAGCCTATCGGCATCCAGCGGATCGAACTGCATTACCATAGCGAGAACGACACGATTTCCGCCCGCATCGACGGTCGGGAATGGCTCGATGCCGACTGCTATGAAATCGCCAAAAACGACGGTCTGAATACGACCGACTTCAAAGAGTGGTTCTTCGGACGGCATCCAAAAGGAGACAAGGTCTTTCGCGGCGCCATCATTCACTTTACGAATTTTCGGTATTGATATGCGCCATCAAGAGAGTGTCATCCAGCAAACCTGCGTCCGATGGTTTCGAATGCAGTACCCGCAACTCGCCATGCTCCTCTTCGCCGTCCCGAATGGAGGCGCAAGACTTCGGTCGGAGGCAGCAATCATGAAAGCCGAGGGAACGATGAAAGGCGTTGCCGATCTCCTACTCCTATTCCCCGCGAAAAAATACCATGGATTGTGTATTGAGATGAAAACCCCGCAAGGCAAGCAGCAACCATCGCAAAAGGCATGGCAGGAGCGAGCGGAATGGGCTGGCTACAAATACATCATTTGTCGGTCTTTCGACGATTTTATGGCAGAAATCAATACTTATTTGAAGTAAATCCTATTTTTTCACCCAAAAGAGTACTTATTAGGTACTCTTTTTTTATACCTTTGCGCTATATATCCTAACATATAGTGCAATGAGTAAAAACAACGATTCCCGTAAAGCCATCGAGGCCGAATTTGTATCGGTAGAACTTGATCGGCTGGAACCGAACGAGGGTCAGCTTGACGGCCTCCCCGCGAATCCTCGCGAGATATTGGAGACCAAACTCGACCTCCTGAAAAAAGACATTCAGGCCTACCCCGAACTGACGAAATATCGGATGCTGATGGTCTATCCCCTCCCCAGCGGCAAATACATCGTCATCGGCGGGAACATGCGCCTGCGGGCCATGCGCGAGCTTGGCTTCAAGACCGCTCCGTGTGTCATCATCCCGAAAGAAACCCCGATTGAGAAACTGAAAGCCTACACCATCCTCGATAACTCCGGCTTCGGCAAATGGGAGTGGTCGATGCTCGCCAACGAATGGGAAGCCGACGCTTTGGCTGCGTGGGGTCTTGACCTGCCGATGGACGAAAGTGAGATCGACGTGGATAGCTTCTTCGATAAACTCGACAAAGAAGCCGAAAAAGACAAAGGCGAAAAGATCACCGTCTCGATTCCCGATGAATACGCCGACCAAAAAGAGGAGATCAAATCACGAATCGAGGCAACACTCATGGGCAAGTTTGAGGGCATCAAAATCAAGTAGCGATGAAAATCCATCTCGCAGGCAATAATCCCTATCCGGGCGTAATCTTGATCCGCTTGTACGAGAGCTGGATCAGCAAGCGCCTCGGTAAATTCGGGGGGGGGATTTAACAACCTGTATTTCAGAGTATTTGAATAGAATACCGCTAAAAGAGATTAACAAGGATGCTATGAGGATATTTTTGGCCGGAGGTGTTTCGGGCAACCTCCGCGAATTTTGGCAAAAGGTTATGAAAGTTTACTGCGCGTCGCCCAATAGCCGCAAAGAAGTCATCGAAGCAATGAACAGCTTTCTCGCGGGCGACAAGGACAAAATAATGCGGGAATCCATCTACGGGACGGACTTCTTCGTCGGGGGCGGGAATAGCACCCTATCAGGTATCAATGTTCTCGAAAGCTACTATTATCTGCGGAAAAACGAGGATTTCATGCCTCTCGTCAAGCATTTCGGGTCATTCCTGCTCGATAGCGGGGCATATACATTCATGGCCGGTTCCCACAAAGGCGGCTGCGATTGGGATGCTTATGTATCGGAGTACGCCGACTTCATCAACCGTTTCGATGTAAAACTCTTTTTCGAACTGGATATTGACAGCGTCGTCGGGCTGGCCGAGGTAGAACGGCTGCGGCACAAGCTCGAACGGATGACGGGCAAGAAGCCGATCCCCGTATGGCACAAGAACCGAGGCAAGGAGTATTTCATTAAGATGTGCGAAGAATACCCCTATGTCGCCATCGGAGGCATCGTCACGAAAGAAATCCCCCGCAAAGTCTATGAGACGGCATTTCCGTGGTTCATCAATACCGCCCACAAGCACAAGGCGAAGATTCACGGGCTGGGATATACCACCGTCGCCAATCTCCAAAAGTATCATTTCGATTCGGTCGATAGTACCGCATGGCTCTACGGCAATCGCGGCGGATACATCTGCAAGTTCAACCCACGCACCGGATTGATGGAGCAGATGAGCAAAGAGGGATGCAGGCTCAAATCAAGAGAGGGTGCGGTAAATAACTTCAACGAGTGGGTGAAGTTTAGCAAATACGCCGATAAATTCCTGTAATTCCGCTTGCAATATAAAAGACAGAGAACTCAAAATATATCATCATGAAAGATTCTGTAATCATCGTTTCGGGAGGCATGGACAGTATCACCCTCCTGCATGAGAAAGCCGAAGAGATCGCTTTGGCCGTAACTTTCGATTACGGCAGCAATCACAACAAACGGGAGATCGAGTGTGCCGCGCAGCATTGCCAGCAACTCGACATTGAGCACGTCATCATCCCGCTCGCATTCATCGGTCAGTATTTCAAATCCTCGCTTTTGGAGGGGGCGGACGCCGTGCCGGAGGGCCACTATGAGGACGAGAACATGAAATCGACCGTCGTTCCGTTCCGAAACGGCATCATGCTCGCTGTGGCCTGCGGCCTCGCCGAAAGTCGAAAGTTGAGCAAGGTACTCATCGCCAACCATCACGGCGACCATGCGATCTATCCCGACTGTCGAGCAGGATTCGTGCATTCCATGTCGGAGGCCATGCGGCACGGCACTTACATCGGGGTACAAATCGACGCACCTTATACGGGCATCAGCAAGGCCGACATCGCCCGCATCGGAAAGCGGATCGGCATCGACTACTCCACGACTTACTCCTGCTACAAAGGCGGCGAAAAGCATTGCGGCAAATGCGGAACGTGCGTCGAGCGCATGGAAGCCCTCCGAGATGCAGAAATCGAAGATACGACGGAGTATGAAAAAGAGTAACGCCAATCTCATCACGCTGAATGTGGTGTTCGTCGTATGCCTGATCGTGGCGAACGTCGTTACGAGCAAGGTACTCGATACCGGCATCCATATCGGCGGGGTTCCCGTCCTCATTCCGGGCGCGGCCTTGACATATGCCCTGACATTCCTCTGTACGGACGTCATCGGCGAGATATGGGGCAAGAAAGAGGCGAATAAGGCCGTCATCAGGGGCTTTATCGCACAACTCATTGCCCTTGCCCTGATTATCCTGACGATGTATCTGCCAGCCTATAACGAGGAGATGCAACAGGCCTATCGGATGCTGCTCGGACAGACGCCGATATTCGTATTCGGGTCGCTGGTCGCATATCTCTGCTCCCAAAGTTGGGACGTGTGGATATTCCACAAGATACGGGGCCGATTCTGCGGCAATCCGAAACGGCGGTGGATATGGAACAACGCATCGACCCTGACCTCGCAGATCATCGACACGGCGATTTACATCTCCATCGCATTCGGGTTCGGCTTCGGGTGGTTCATGCAGGAGGGCGGCGTGATGCTCGTTGCCTGCATGGTCGCCGGGCAATACTTACTCAAAGCGGGGTTGGCTCTATGCGATACGCCGTTTTTCTATCTCTTAACTCGCAAACAAAAAGAAGAATAGCAATGTATTACGTTTCCAAACGAATGGAGATCGCAGGAAGCCATCGACTTTCCCTCTCCTACAAAAGCCCATGTCAGAACCTCCACGGCCATAACTGGGTCGTAACGGTGTTCTGCAAAGCGAAAAAGCTGAACAAAGACGGAATGATCTGCGACTTTCAGCAGATTAAAAAGAAGATTCACGGCTACCTCGATCACGGCAACTTCAACAAGTTGCTGCCGTTCAATCCGACGGCCGAAAACATCGCTCGCTGGATCGTCGAGCAAATTCCCGAATGCTACAAGGCGACGGTACAGGAAAGCGAGGGTAACGTCGCAATCTATATCGCAGACATCAGCAAAAACGAGGAGGACGCATTATGAGGGTAAACGAGATTTTCTATTCGATTCAGGGCGAGGGCCGCTTTACCGGCACTCCGGCAATCTTCATTCGCCTTGCAGGATGCAATCTCCGTTGCGATTTCTGCGATACGGAGCATCAGCCCTATCAAGACCTTACCGAAGCGGAGATTGTGCGTCAGATCGCCAATTTTCCCGCCTCGCACGTGGTCATTACGGGCGGCGAGCCGATGCTTCGGCTCACTTTATCGCTCATCGACCGCTTGCATCGAAAAGGCAAGTTCATTCAGGTCGAAACCAACGGCACAATCCCGATCAAGGATAACCTCCCTATCGACTGGATCACCTGCTCGCCGAAATTCGACTTTTGCCCTCATGCCGAGTTGAAAATACAGCGCATCGACGAGCTGAAAGTCGTATATCAGGGTCAGGATATGTCGGCATACGACAGCATCAAGGCCAAAGAGTACTACTTGCAGCCCTGCGATTTCAGGGACGAGGCGCGAAACGCGGAAAACCTCGCGGCAACCATCAACTACATCAAATCACACCCGAAATGGAAGCTATCACTCCAAACGCAGAAGATATTATCGGTGCGCTGAAAACGCTCATCCGCGCCATCGGCGAAGACCCCGACCGCGAGGGCCTGATCGGCACGCCCGACCGCATCATGCGGATGTGGAAAGAGATATTCCGAGGCTACGATCCGAGCCAAAAGCCGAAGATCACCACGTTCGCCAATGAGGAGGGCATATCGGATATTGTGTTCGATTGCGGCGACTACTATTCGATGTGCGAGCATCACATCCTGCCGTTCTTCGGCCGGTATTACTTCGCCTATATCCCCAGCCCGAAAGGGCGCATCCTCGGCATCAGCAAAGTTGCCCGCGTGGTCGGTTACTGCGCCGCCCGCTTGCAGTTGCAGGAGCGGCTGGCGCGGGACATCGTGCAGATGTTGTCCGAGGCCCTGCATAACGAGGCTCTCGGCTTCGCTATCGTGATGAAAGGGCAACACCTGTGCAAGACGATGCGAGGCGTCAAGAACAGCGGGAATATGAGCGTCGCTCACTTCACGGGGTTATTCAACAGCAACCCCGAAACCCGCAGAGAATTTTACAAACTCATAGACCTGAATAGCAATGGCTAAGTTCAATGCGGCAAAAATCGATGAATGCGAGGCATGGGTAACTAATCACGGCCTGATCGACTACGGCGGAGCGAAGTTGAAAGAGTTCGTCCGCGAAATGGGGATCGACGAAAAGACCTACCGCTTATGGATGAGGGATAAACCTCAGTTCAAAGAGGCTATCGAGCGAGCAAAGACTGTTTTCAAGCAGAATCTGACCCATGACCTCGCCATCTCTCTATCCAAAGCCGCGAAAGGATATGAGCATGAAGAAACCGAGCAGGAATTTCGCGTCGGTGCAGACGGAAATCCGACCCCGTTCAAGATGAAGCGGAAGAAAGTCCATGTGCAGCCGAATATCGGGGCGGCCATCTTTCTGCTGACGAATCTCGACCCGGAACACTATCAGAACAGGCAACGCAACGACGTGATGTTGAAAAAGGAGGATGAAAAACCGATGACACTCGATGAGATCAACGCAGAAATCGCACGACTTGAAAAGTTGGAAAAATAATGGGATCATCTACAATCGAGGTACGCGAACAGTTGATGAGGTTGAAGCGCGAGAAGTTAAAACTCGAAGCTCCGACCTCCTTTTCGCGTTTTCTCGGTTATAGCAACCCCAAATACGAGTTAGAATGGTTTCATAAGATCATCGCGGATCACTGCCAAATGCTATTAGAGGGCAAGATTAAAAACCTCATGGTTTTCATGCCTCCGCAACACGGCAAATCGGAAATCATATCTCGCAATTTTCCTGCATGGGCTTTCGGGCGTGATCCCGATTTGAAGATCGTCGGTTGTTCCTATTCCTCCGACCTTGCGCAGCAATTTTCGCGCTCGATTCAGAGGACGATAGATAGCAAGGAATATCAGGCGATATTTCCCGAAACCTATCTCAACGGCTCGAATATCCGCACGGATTCACGCGGCTACCTGAGGAACGTCGATCTCTTCGAAATGGTCGGTCATCGGGGATTTTACAAGGCGGTCGGCGTAGGAGGTTCTTTGACAGGTACACCCGTCGATATTGCAATCATCGACGACCCGGTAAAGGATGCAAACGAGGCAAACTCCATCACCTACCGCGACAGAAACTGGGATTGGTACAACACCGTACTATCGACCCGCCTACACAATAATTCGAGGCAACTTTTCATCATGACGCGATGGCACGAGGATGACCTTGCCGGACGCATCCTGAAAGCCGAACCGCAAGATTGGACGATATTGGCAATACCGGCAATCTGCGAACAGGAATACGACGGAGGCCTGAGTAAGAGGCATATCGGCGACGCACTATGGCCGTCGCGTCATTCCATCGAGAAATTGCAGAAGCAAAAAGCCCGCGCCCCGCGTGAGTTCAATGCCCTATATCAGCAACACCCGACTATCGAGGGCGGTAATATCGTGAAAAGGGATTGGTTTCGCACGATTTCGCTTGCCGAGTTCCGGTCGCTACGGTTCAATGAACCGATACATTTCTACCTCGACACCGCCTACAATAAGAAAAAACGAGGTCAAGACAACGACCCCAGCGGCATATTGGCGGCTTGTAGGATAAGGAATTATATCTACCTGATCGATGCTCAAAAGGTGTATAAGGAGATGCCCGACCTATTGCGGTTCCTACCTCAATACATCGCGGCGCATGGAGGCAATGCCGAAAGCAAATTGCACGTCGAGCCAAAGGCCAATGGCGAGAGCGTAGTGCAGATGCTACAAGAGATTTCAACGCTCAATGTTAAGCGGACGCCCACGCCGACCGACGACAAAGAGGTGCGATTACGGGCTGTTTCGCCGCGCGTAGAGTGCGGACGGGTGTTCATCGTCGAGGGGTCATGGAACGATGATTTCCTCGATGAAATATGCGGATTTCCGAGTATGCCGCATGATGAATGCGTCGATATTCTCGGCTATGCGATAAATGATCTTTTCGAGGAAGATGACGATATAGACTACGACCTGCTCAGCAAGTCGAGTTTAGGTATGTAAACCAAAATTTTAACGATATGATGCTATTTGATTTATTTCGCAATTATCTCAATGCTCTTGTAGGCCACAACCAAGAGTTCGAGAAATTGCTGGCCGCCAAAGACATTTCGGCGGTCAAAGACAAAATGCGGAGCCGCGCCGACATGGCAATCGAAGCACTCGGCGAGTACGACGTGTCCACGCACAAGATCATGAAACGCGAGGACAAGATCATCACCGACAAAAAAGGCAATTTTCTGCGTCTTGACCCGGTATGGAAGCTCCCGATCCCCTATCAGGTCTATATCAATGAAATCGCGCTCGTATTCCTCTACGGCCGTCCTGTGAAGTGGTCGCAGCAGTCGCAAGGGACGGACAAGGCGTTTCAGAAGTTCCAAGAAGTTCTCGAACACACGCACTTCGATAGCAAACTCCGTCAATGCAAGCGCATCGCCGGATCGGAAACAGAAAGTGCAATGCTGTTTCGTGTATTCAAAGACCATGACGGACAGCCGGACGTGCAGATTCGGGTGCTTGCACAAAGCAAAGGCGACGAGATTTATGTTCGTTGGGATCAGTATGAAAACCTCATATCCGTTGCATGGGGTTATTACGTCAAGGAGGCCGAGAATGCGACCGTCTACCACTTCGACATCTATACCCCGAATACCATCTACCGATGCGCCAAGAAATCGATCGGCTGGGAGGTCATTCAAGAAACAAACTTCATCGGCAAAATTCCGATCATCCTTTTTCAGCAGGAAAAGGAGTGGAAAGGCGTTGAACCTCTCATCCACCGCGAGGAGTTGATCGCCTCGCGCTCCGCTGACACCAACGACTATTTCGCCGATCCTATCGCCATCATGGCCGCCGACCTTATCAAGAACCTGCCGGAAAAGAAAGAGGCGGCGAAACTTCTCGTTACGAACGATGCAGAGGGGGTCGATAAGGCTGCAAAATACCTGACATGGGACAGCGCACCGGAAAGCAAGAAGCAGGAGATCGAGTGGTTGCAAAACCATATCCTCTCTAAGTCGTTCACCCCGAACATTTCGCTCGACACCTTGAAATCATTGAGCAATCTATCGGGAAAGGCATTGCGAACGGTGATGCTACTGGCCGACATCAAGGCATCCAAACACAAAGAGGTTCACGATGAGTTGTTATCCCGTACCTCCTCCCTCATTACATCAATTATCGGCAATGTCCTCGACGTGCATCTCAAAGGAGAATGCGAGAACCTGAAAATCGGGCATGAGTTCCAAGAGCCGTTCGGGGATGACATCGCAGATGCCCTCGACAATATCATCAAGAGCATCGACGGCGGCATCATCTCAACCGAAAGCGGTGTCGAACTGAATCCTCTCGTCAAGGATAAGAAGCTCGAAATGGAACGTCTGAAAGCCGAAGAGGAGGAGCGAGCGCAGAAACAGCAACAGATATTCGGCGACATCGATGGCGTCGGGCCTCAATCCGCATCGGACGGCGACGACGATCCCGATGATGACGGAGCCGAAGACGGTACGAAGAAAAAGCAACAGAAGAAGTAGGTAATCAATGGCAAAAAAAGCATATTCCCCCGATCCGAAAGCGGAAACGATCAAGCGCATCCAGCGCACGGAGGCTTACGCCGAGAAAGTAAGGCAATTATTCGCCGCGACGGTGAATGAAATCCTCTCTCTCAATAAGTCCGTGCCGACGTTGGATGATGGGGTCATGTACTCTTTCGACGGGGACAATATGCGAATCCAAAAGAAAGTCGAGGCATTGCTCCGACAACTGCATTCAGTCGTTACGACGGCAATCCGCAAGGGGATTACACTCGAATGGGAACAAGCGAATATCGAATGCGACAAACTCATATCGTCATGTTTCGGCAAGGAGATATTATCCAGTCCTGAGTTCAACGCATGGAATAACCGCAATATGGCGGCGATGAATGCCTTTGCCAACCGGACGGAAGACGGCCTCAATCTATCGGGACGAATATGGCAATCGGTTCAGCAACTCCGCGATGAAATGGAGATCGCCATGACCGTTGCTATCGGCGAGGGTGATTCGGCGCAGTCCATATCCCGCAAAGTTCGGCAATACCTAAACGACCCCGACCTGATGTTCCGCCGTTTCCGCTTCAAAAAAGGCGAAGATGAGCAGGGCAAGCCTATCTACGGGCGGAAATGGAAAAAGCGCATCAAAGACGAGAAAACAGGCAAATATCGATGGATCGACTACGACCGTAAGGACTACAAAACCGGATCGGGCGTTTACAAATCCTCAGCCAAGAACGCCATGCGCGTTGCGAGGTCGGAAACGAACATCGCCTACCGCCGGGCTGACAATGAGCGATGGCAGCAGATGGATTTCGTCCTCGGCCAGCGCATCCAGCTATCGAAGAACCACCCGAAAAAAGACATCTGCGACAAACTCGCGGGCGATTATCCTAAGGATTTCGTATTCGATGGATGGCATGTGCAATGTTTCTGCTTTGCGACGCCTATCCTGATCGACGAGGACGAAATGGCGAAAGTTACGGAAGCATTCCTCAAAGGCGAGAAATACACCCCACGAGGCAAGCAGATCACTGAATATCCGACCAATTTCAAAGATTGGGTGCAGGACAACAAGGAGAATATCCTTGCATCCCGAGATAGAGGCACAGAACCCTACTTTATTCGCAATAACGCATCGGCGATTGATGAGATACTCAACCCGAAGCCGAAAGAGCTTACAATCGCAGAAAAAGCGGCGTTACGCCATGAGGCCAGAACTCCCGAACAGGAGGCGGCGATCCGTAGCGCATGGGCCGAACGGCAGAAGAAGCACCAACAGATTAAGACGGCCGCAAGCAACATCGCCAAAGTCGCCGGAGACTACGGCGAGGTCGATTACTCCACCCTGCAAAAATATATCGACGCGGGCGATCTGTCGGCCATGCCAGCCGAGACCAAGAAAGTGGCGCAGGCTATCCTCGCCACCAAGAAAGCGGAACAGGCTCTTGCCGATATTATCCCCAATGCTCACTCGTGGCATAAGCAGTTCACGATGGATCAACTGCAAGGGGTATACGATGCCGTCAAATCGAAGATCGAGAGTTGGGCGGGCCTATCCCTCGAACAGCAGGCGAAAAAGCTGCATTTCGAGGCTTTCGACTTCCTCGGCGGCAACATGAAAGGCGTTCAGGAGAAGTACCCGACATGGAAAGTATCGCAGGAGGCGTACATCAAAGAGCTTAACGCCGTCAATTACAAGATTTCGCTCAAACAAGCGATGGCAGATGTCGCGCTTGTCGAGCAATGGGCCGAAGCGCATCCGAAGAGCCTCAATGTCGCAAAACTCCTCGCCGATGCAAAGCACGCCATCGCCAACAACGAGGATATTGCGGTCATCAAGCAAAAGGTTTTACTCGCGGTAGCCGAGAAGCAAAAACGCGAGATGGAGCAGGCACGGCGCGACGCGAAAAAGGGCATCAAATCTCTCACCTTACCAAATATCAGCAAGGTAGAGATAAAGCGACTTCTCGATCAATATGAATCCGAGGATTTTGAGGATGCAGATGCCCGATTGCGGTCAATGACCGGGAGTATATGGAAAAGCTTGACGAAAGAGGAGCGGATCATCCTAACGAAGTACACGCAAACTTACAGCTATCTGAATGAGCCACTGCGAGGACAGACCTATTACGGAGCACGAGGCCGCAATGAATTTGAACACGACCTACCTATCCTAACGAGGGCACTTGAAAAGTTCTCCATGCCTCAAAATACCGTCGTCCGGCGCGGTGTCGGCAGTTTCGAGATCAACGAACTCGGATATGGCCTCGGAGAGCTGAAAGTCGGTGATGTATTCGTTGAAAAGGGCTTCCTTTCGACGGCTATCCACAGGTCGGGAGGATTCAGCGATACATACAATTTGGTAATCGTGGTTCCCAAAGGCGCAAAGGGTGTTTACGCCGAGCCGTTTTCTCACTATACAGACTATCATAAGTTCGAGTATGACGGCATGGTATGGGACGGTGAATCGGTCGAATCGGCAAGATCGGAAATGGAGTGGATCGGACAGCGAGGCAGCCAATTCCGGGTTCTCAAAAAGCAAGGCAAAACGATCTACCTGCAAATGATCGGACAGCTCAAATAGGCAAAAGGGAGTGCAATCGCGCTCCCTTACTTGTAGTATTGCTTGTAGAATTTCTTGAACGGCTCGACGCAATCCATCATCGACGACATATTGCCCTGTGCATAGCGATTAAACAGCAGGGATTTCAAGGTAATCGGCACGCCGTCTGCATTCTCGAACTCCGCCAATCCGACCGCAGTATATTCGTCGAGATTTCGACTTTCTGAGGCATTCACACCGCCTCTTGCGATGACCATCATAGTATCGTGAACCCATGTTCGTTCATAAAGCCAAAGCATCGTTTTGTTTTGGTCTTTGCCTTTGTATGGGTTCTCCTGCTCGCCCTTGTAGTAGCGGCAAAATCGTGTATAATCCTCTTGTTTCATCGGTACGCTGTTCTAAATTGTTGAACGACGATTTGCATCTCATAAGGCAAATACATAATCGCTTTTTGCATCATTGGAATATCAATGCCGAATTGGGCTTCTGCAAGCGAGCCGACGATAGCTCCGAGCGTATCACTATCTCCTCCGTAGAGGATCGCCTTTCGGATCGCATCCTCGAAAGACGTGCTCTCTTTGATGATATGAAAAGCCAGCGGCACGCACCCCTGACACGTCTCGTCGAACTGACCCCTCGGTATGAGGTGCTGCTCCCAATCTTCGCCATAATATCGAGTGGCGACATACTCAATATTAAGCATCTTAGAATCAATATCACGGGCCTCTTTTAGCCAATATATCAATTCAGCAACAGAAACAGCACCGATTATCCCCTCTGTGTGGTCATGCGATATTTTTGCCGTTTCCGTCGCTTCTCGAATAACTTCCGCCATCGAGCGGCAAGCCCACGCAACAGGGCTGACCCGCATCGCCGCACCATTGCCGGAACTGTTGTACGGTTGCGGATCGGGCGAGTTGAGCCAGCGCGAAAAAGACGCCCCGTATGCCCCCATCGGATTGGGGTACTTCCTGCACCAGCGCAGAATGCTCGTCCGATAGTCCTCTCCGCGCAGAATCGCATCGGCAACCGCTACCGTGCAAATCGTGTCGTCGGTGAAATCGCATTGTTTAGTAAACAATGCAAAATTTCCGCTTTTCGCGTTATTGAACTCGAATCGAGAGCCTACTATATCGCCAATTATCGCACCTATCATATCAAAAATTTTTAGAATCTATCACGTGGTCTATATCCAGCACTCCGTCGGCATTCTCTTTCATTGAATGCAGGTAGATATAGCCATTCCGGTAAAATGAAACCTTTTCCAGCTTTTCACGATACATAGCCTCTGCTTTCGCCCTATCGACGAAATACAGATGCGTAACGAGATCGTATGAATCCGCTACATAGGTCAATCGATATACTCCGCTATCCATCACATTCAGATTTTAGAGACCGACCACGGGCTTTCCGTTGGATTTGTCCGAGGCGGATAATGACCCTCTTGTTCTCGTAATCATTCTTGCCCCTCATCGCATTTGTGAGGGACTTATACGTGATGCCGATGACTTCCACCGGCACCGTATCGTAGATTGCTTTCAAGGAACCGAAATAAAGATCGGTTTCACCATCGCGCGGCTCCTTGAACTGCAAATGCACTATCTTCTTTGCTTCCATACTTGTGCAAAATTACCGCATTTTCGGCGATCTACCACGCTTTCGCGCAAGAATCGGCCATCCTATCATCCCAGCCGAAGATATTGCAGTAAATCGCCGATTTTCCTCTTTCTTTTTTCTCGCAACTTTTTTCTTTTCTCATCGAATGATTTTAGACTTTGGAAATGCCCCCTCTATATAGTCTTAATATATCTATATATTCTTATATTCAGTGCAGGGATCGTTGCACCCACCGTTGCAGGGGTCGTTGCTACCCTCGTTGCACCCTGTTGTGCTATTCTGCTGATAGTCATCGTAATTAACTATTACAATCATCGTTGCACGGGTAGCAGGGTGTTTGAATGATTATTTCTTACTCGTCCGTTGCTTCGGCAACTGCCACCCCTTGATTCGTGCGACTTCGATATTGAATTGCATCCAATCTTCTTCGCGAACGAACTCAAAGTGCATCGTACCTTTCTTGTAGCCTCGAATACGGAAGAATCCCCATTCATACCACCGTCCCCAATCCATATTCAACTTGCTAACAAAACCATCCAATGATGAAAAATCATCATAATTGCATCCTCGAAGATAGCACATAGCCTTTACAACATCATCAATGTATCGGGCATATCCGCTCCCGTAAAATGCGATTTTGACATAAGCCGACGGCCATCGTGTGTCGTAATCGCAGATACGAGGAACAATAAAGCGGCGATTGACCATGTAATCCGAATTTGTCTTCCATTTCTCCCCTGCGGTCGAATTTTCGGCACTAAACGAGCAGATGTGATCGAATGCCTCTACGAGTACCTGATTCATCCGATCTCGATGAGTAAATACGATGGCTTCGAGAACTCGAAAAACATTGTGCATCGTGAACGGGATATGCGACTGCCGTTCAACCATACGATTCATGTCTTCCATGACTTTGGTCGTAACATACTTCTGCATATTCATCTTATCGAAGATCAACCGCCATGCGGCTTTCTGCAACTCCTTTTTGAAACAATCACGGGTAATTGCAGTATAGTTATTTCCATGCTCTCGATATGCACCAAATCGGATGTCATTACTCTTGAACGGTTCCGTAAGTTGGTTGATCTCTTTCGCCGCGCCCATCACATTATCGAAGCGTTTGACCGCTTCAACATAGCGATTCACCAAATCTCGAACGAAATTATAGTGTTGCAATCCCTCTCCCTGCGGCTCATCGTCAGGAGCAAGGGAAAAATATCCCTCAAATTCCTTTTCTCCTGTACCCGGTTTGAACAGATGGACGCATGATACATGCACCCCGGTCGAACGCTCTGCTGATGCAAAGCATTCTCCGAAATATTCATCGAAACCGTGCATTTTGACGATTTCATGCAACTGCTTTCGGCTGGTCGAGTATCTGTCATTGAGGGTCTGACTATTGCATAAGGCAATAATCTCACAGCCACCGGGGGCAATGTCATAGGCATGTAAGATATGTTTTTCATCCGCCGAAAATGGAGGATTCATCACGATCAGGTCGATATGACTGACCTGATCCGATGTTACGGTCAGAAAATCATCCGCGATGATGTCGCATTTACCACCCAATGTACGGCGTAATTTCTCGACCGTTTCACAAGCAATCACTTTCTTCGCTCCGTGGCTATTCAGATAATCCACAATATTGCCGCTACCGGCCGACGGTTCGAGAATTATCTTGCCGCCAACATCCACGCCGATAAGCATCTTTTCGATAACATCTACCGGAGTAGGATAAAAATCTCTATTGAATATTGATTCCATAATTCGTTACAAGTTTTTTATGATTTCCCGTCTCCGTTCATAAGGGTCTTCCATCTCAAAATGAAAGACCCTCGCGGAGTGGCATCAAAGCTGGTTAAATGCCGAATTGTTCGTTCAGGAATGCACACATCGCGCGGTTCTGCGGCAGAAGAGCCGGAATATCCATCGCATCGGCCTTATACAGCTCGGTCGCCCCATTATACAAATCCCAAACGGTAACCTTGCCGTTTTGATAGTAGCGATACATCATATCCTCGGTAAGCCGCGAAATTTGGGCCTGATTGAGTGGGTACGTCCTGTTCTCTCTGATCTCGGAGATATGGGTGTCGCATTTCACACGGAGAGCCGTCAGCATCCCGATCAACGTAAACATCTGCTGTGCATCGATGGGGATTTGCTTCATTCGCTCGATCTTCTCGCGCTCGGTAACGACGATCCTGCGGGCATCGATGATCCACGATTTCACGATGTCAAGGACTTCGGGAATTGAGACGCCATTGCCTCGCCCCGATCCTTTCTCCGAGTAAGTCGAAATGTACTGATCTGCGCAGAGCATACATTGATTATGACAGATCATCACCATATTGCCAAACCCGACCTGTATTCCTTTCTGATGGAATGCGACGGCAAGATTGGTCGTATTGTCGGCATCGTCGAAATTCGTGATGCGGATGTTGGCGAACACGCGGCGGAGGATATGGGCTTCTACCGCCCGTTCACCGTATTGCTCCTCTACCTGCGGCAAGAGGACAACACCCGGAGTGTTGCGATCTTTATTCTGCGCTGCGAAGAGGTCGTAAACCTCGACATCGTAATTCTGCGCGTTGCACATACCGATGATTTGATTCAGCAGGTCATAGTGGTAAATGCCCCGCAGCGGCTTTCCGTAGATGTCGTTCTCCTTGTGGGTTCGTGCCAGTTGATCGAGAGAAAGGGTCTGCACCTTTGCTTTCTCGAAGTCGAAAAATTTGTTGTTCAGTGTCGTTTCCATAATGCGTTGAATTTTGAAATTGATGTTATTGTTGATCGAAATCCTCGACGATCTCGAATGCGTCGGTTTTGAGGGCTGTGTCCGGCTCCCCGTCAAACTCGTTGTTGCATTTCGTACAGAGCCTCATAGCCCGATGCGAATAGTCCAGATTCACATCTACGACATACGTTCCTTTCTGCGTTTGGAACACCTCTCGATCCCACGAATCGAATCCTACCTGCTTGATTTTGATCTTTTCCATATCTGCGATTATTTGAGATTATTTTTCAACCATACTTTATCGACCTCCCACAAAGGCAGGCCTTTGTCGATTTTTCGGCGTATTACCTCCCTCATACCGACCAACTCGGAGGCTTGGATATGAAGCGTTATATCGCCGAATTTTTGCGCTTTTTCGAGGAGGAAGTCCGCCATTCGGGACTTCCATTCATGCAGGCTTTCCGCCTTGGAGTGTTTTGCCTTATCCATGATTATGCGTTAATTAAATTCATTATCTGTTCGAGTTTTCTTTCAAGGGCATACCGTTTTTCGCATTCCTCTGAATACTTCTTGAAGAACTCGTCGTGCTTGGCCTTTTCCGTGTAATACTTATCCTGATAGGACGTTGCGAGTTCCACCTGCCGATCATAGCTCTCTTTTTGCACTCTGATCGTATTCTTCAACTCGGCAATCTCGATCACCATAGATCGGGAAAGATCGAGATGCCCTTTTTTGGTGGCGAATGGCTTGCAGAACTCGTCCTTGTCTTTATCCGAGGACATATACACACCATTCCATACCTCGAAAATTTTATCCGATACATTCAAGCCAACCCTTTCGGTAAATTCTTCTCGTGTCATAGCCTATTATAAATTTCGTGCGTTATTTAACACCTATTAAGTATCTGTTTGATGATGCAAATATATGGACAACTATTATAGTAGACAACTTTTATCGCAAGAAAAGTGCGCTAAAAATCAATGAATTTTACCACCAATCGGATAACCACGTTATTTACACAACGATAAATAATGCAGATTTTTTTAGTACTTTATAGGTACTATATCGTTTTTTCGACTACCTTTGCGCATATCGAATCAAAAAATGCTTCTATGAAAAAGAAATTTCGCAAGCTCTTATCCGAGAAATGCAAGGATATGGGATTAACAGGCAAGGCACTCGACGACCTCGTAGAGATCGGGGCGGAGGGTCTTGACGACGATGCCTCGGACGAAGACATCGCCGCGAAAGTGGATTCACTCATGCCCTACGCAAAGGCAATGCAGGGGGAAATCACGAGGAAGACACGCAGTCCGAAACCGCAATCAAAGAAACCGCAATCCGATAGCGAGGGCGATGATGAGGGCGGAAACGACGATGAAGCTCCCGAATGGTTCAAGCCTTTCCAAGAGAAATTAACCGCTCTCGAAACCGAGAATGCGACCCTCAAAGCGGAAAAGGCAAAAACCACCCGACAGGCCGACATCGCCGCAAAGGCTAAGAAGCTCGGAATCCCCGATTACCTGATGAAGCGAGTGTCATTCGCCGATGACGCAGACCTCGACAAGGAATTGGCGGACTACAAGCAGGAATTAGTCAATAACAACCTCATGTCTAAGGAGCAGGCACATGAGATGGGTAACACCGAAGAGGCCTTGAAAGCCGACGCCAAGGCATGGGCCGAAAGTCTTCCCAACAAGTAACAGCTCCCAATTATTCACCCTTAAAATTGATTGCAACAATGCCTATTGATTTCAAGAGAACGCAGGTGCAGGGGCACATGCCGGAAATTTGGCGCGGCGAGTGCAAGATTCTGCCGGGTGGTTTCAAGCCGGTACAGACCTTTCCCGTTGGAACGGTGCTGCATCGGGGAACTCCCATCTACGTCGATTTCGAGGCGATGAGTGCCGCTGTATGCAAAACCGCCAAGGTTCTTGCCGGAGGCACAACGACCGCGCCCCGCGTCGCCAAAGGTCATTACTTCGCCGTCGGCGATGTAGTGATGAAGATCGGGGTAACTGACAAGTCGCCGATCATCAAATCCATCGACACTACCAACAGCGAATACGACGTCATCACGTTTCAGTCGGCCATCGCAGGGCTGGCAAAGGACGATGTGATCGTTGAAGCATCGGAGGCGGTGGCCGCCGCAGAGGGCGTTGAAGCCGTCCCCGCAGCACCTCTCTACACGCCGAACATGGTTGTCGGCGCGGTCAAGGAGTTCACCGGAAAGGGCCTCCCGACGATTGATGCCGCATACGAGGCGGTCGTCCTCTATCCGAGCCTGAACTTCCCTCTGCTGGAAGACTGGCTCATCAATCCCGGTAAGGTCTGCCTCAAAGCAAACCCGAACATTCTGTTCATTAAACAGTAACGATCATGCCCGAATTTATTTATAGCTCAATCTTTGGCGCATTGACGCAGCATGTGCAAGCTCGCTTCGATGCCGCCTCTGCGCTGCACAAGCAGCTTTTCGACAACGTCATCTTCGAGCGTTTCCTTGACTGGGACACTCCGACCATCGGCCTCGACTTCGAGGAGATCATCGGTCAGTACAACATCACGGTAGCCGCGCCGACCATCGGCGACCAGTCGAAAGAAGCAATCCTCGGCACGGAGGGGCTGGAAACCGTGAAAGAGCGCATCCTCAACCACGCCGTAACGCTGCCGATGACGATTCAGGACTATCGTAAGGTTCTGCAAATCCTCGACAGCAAGTCGCTCCCCGACAAGGCAAAGACGGAACAGCTCATCAAGCTGATGTGGGGCAGCACGACCACGGTAGTAAACTCCGTTCTCGCAAAACTCGACATTCTGTTCCTGCGCCCCCTCTCGAACGAGGGTATCGTCGAACTCGACGACAATATCAATCCCGAAGGTGGTGTGCGGGGCACGATCAACTTCAATCAGCCTGCCGAGAATATCGCAACCTCTCGTATCGCGTGGACGGATGCGAACATCGACACGGTGGACTGCTTCGAGGATGTGCAGAGCATCATCGACGCAGCGCAGGATAAAACCGTTTTCGGACGAATCCTCTGCGCTCCGTCGCGCATTTCCTACATGTGCCGCAGCAAGAAGATCAAGCAGATGATCTGGGGAACCGACAAGTCCTCGAAGATCGTCCAGCTGAAAGACCTGAATGCCTACATGCAGGAGAACAGCTTCCCGATCTTCGAGCCGATCCGTCGTCAAGTGCGCATTCAGAAAGGCCCGCTCCGCATCCCCTACACGCCGTGGAATGAGAAAAACATGGTTTTCATCCCCGACGGCAAACTCGGTATCGTGAAGAACGCATGGGCGAACAACGAGCTGAAACAGGAGACCGGAGTAGCGTACTCCAACTACGGACGCATCCGCGTTTCGCAGTGGGGCGTTGGTGAAACGCAGGGCAGCAACGGCGTGGAGTTCACCAAGGCCGAATCGCTCTCGCTGCCCGTGATTACGGAAATGAACGGCATCTACACCCTCAAAACGCAACAGTAGCCGTGGATAACCTTACCGCAACGAGGAGTTTGTGCAATGCGATAGCAAACACATTCTATCCTGATAACGCGACCATCGAATTTGCACTCTTCAACGAGGGCATCGAAGCAAAGGCCGAGGCGACCCCGAAAGACCCTATGATCTTTCGGGTTGCCGCCCGCCTTGTCATCGGATATGTTGAAAGTAGCCGCTCCGAGAACGGCGTATCGACATCGGTGATGAGCGAAGAAGCCCTTAAACAGAGCCTTTCGATTTGGTGCGGCTATTATGGTCTCGATGCGGACGAGGTGATTCCCGACTATATGCGCGTGATTGAGGACGGCACGCATCTATGGTGATATGAGGTACAACGGCACATTACGCTACGAAATACTCACCGAGGGCGGTATCGATGAATTTGGCGAGCCGATAGCGGCACGATCGACATGGAGTGAGGCGATCCCTTGTTCCATCAAGACCAACAGCGATAACCGCAAAGGTCATTACGAAGACGGCGAATTTCGGCAGGCTTCGTTTACGATCCTTGTTGAGTGCATCCCCTTTCCCTACAATCGGGTAAAACTCGAAAGAATGGGCGAAGAATTGGGAGAATATAGGGTAATGAATGCCGAACCTCTTACCACCGTAGGCCGAACTCAGATCACAGTCTGATATGCCAAAAATTGTTACGACACACGGGAAATATAAAGGTGTCATAGTCAGCAAAACGGATATGCGCAAGCTGAAAGCCGGATTGCAGGCTAAGATGAAAGAAATCATCGCCCTACTCGTGCAACAACTCACCTTTATCGGAGAGGAGTGCATAAGAATAGCCCGTGAAAGTGGCAGTTACAATGACATAACAGGCAATCTGAGGTCATCAATCGGCTATGTAATACTCGTAGATGGGAAGCCCGTAAAATGGGGATCGGCTAAGCAATATAACGGCAAGGATGGCAACGGCGAAGCCGGGCCGCCCGCTGCCGAAGCATTGCTCCAAAGCCTACAAGCAAAATTCCCGTGGGGTGTGGTTCTGATCGTTTGTGCAGGCATGAAATACGCCGCATATGTCGAAGCAGTCCACCACAAGGATGTTCTTACATCTGCCGAGTTGAAAGCCGAATCGCTTGCCAAGAAATTACTTAACGGTCTAATCGAATAGCGAGATGATAAAAACGGAGATGCAGATCGAGCGGGATTTCTATTCTTTCGTCAAGAATAGCGACCTCGGAAAGGCCATCAGAGGGGCGGTTTACCGGCCCGAAATGCGCCCTGCCAATGCCACGACGGAAGATTTGATCGTCAAATTCCTCGCAGGACTTGACGAACAGGTACAGACAGGTGTGGTGATCTTTAATCTTTATGTCCCCGATATACCCTACACCGACGGCCGAATGGTTCCCGACAAGAATCGCATCGGCGAGTTGGAGGAGTTGATTCTCACATTCGTAGAAACCGCAGGAGGTACGGAATATTGGCTTGAAACCGACACGACGCCGACCACAATGCGCAATGAGGAAATAGAACAGCATTTCATTTACGCTCGAATTAAGTTTAACCGCATAACAGAATAGGATTATGGCAAAGAAGACAAAAATCATCATGTCGTGGTCGAAATGCAAGATCGAAGTCGGCAAGACCGGCGACGATGAAGCAATGGCCGCTGAACTCGCCAGCGTGGGAACCATCAACGACAAATCGACGACGCTTGCCACCGAAGACGGAGAAACCCTGACCGCAACTGCGACAGGAGGCATCGTCGTGGCCGAAGAGGAGGGCGAGCCGGTCGTTACCCTGACGACCCGCGTCAAGGAAATGGACTTCGACAAGGAAAAGATGTTCACCGGCGCGGAAGTCTCGACCGACGGCGACGAACTGACGGTCAAGACCAACGTCGTATCGGACGACTTTTCCGTCAAACTCACCCCCAAGAACATCGGGGCAATCGGCATCAAAATTCGTCGCGCTCATGTCTCGTTCCGACCGGGCAGCTCCGAAGAGGAGGGATCGTTCGTCGATCTCACGTTCAAAGTGCTTGCCTGCTCTGACGGCGAACTCTACAAGAAGTTCCGTGTCAAGGCCGCAGACTGGGCTACGCCCGCAGGATCATAGCATCGTAAGACGCTGACAAGCGGAATAGACGCCCTTTGCGGTTGGAGGAGAAACCGCAAACAGGAGGGTTGGCAGAGTGGCTGAATGCACCTCACCGCTAACGAGGCAAGCCGTCAGGCTTCGGGGGTTCGAATCCTCCACCCTCCGCAATTTTATTCAGGATATGAAACAGACAACAATCGAAAGCCGTGTCGCATCGGCTATACTCGAACGGGAAGTAGATAATATCGAGATCGAGGGCATTACCTACGATATAGCGTCGCCGACCATCGCAACGCTTATCACGATTTCGGAGATCATCGCTTCTCTCCCCAACGTGGAGAAAGTAACGGATAAGGCCGAAATACTGAACTCCGTGCTGCACTACGCACGATATTTCCGACCGCTGGGCGACATCGCGGCGGTACTCATTCTCGGAGCAAAGAATCTGACGGAGGAGCGGATTGTCGTGCAGGAGAAACGCTATTTATTCGGCTTGTTCAAACGTAAATCCGAGAAGAAAATCAAAATCGACAAGCGGGCCGAACTCGCAAAAGCCATCTTAGAGAATGTTCGACCGACGGTGCTGTTCAATGTTGTCGTGCAGCGGCTTCAAGATATGGAGATCGGCAGTTTTTTCGCCATTACCACTTCCCTAAGCGAGGCGAACATTCTCAAACCGACAAAGGAAGTGGTGAGAAACTGAACGACAGCATTTGGGCTACCGTTCTCGGAATCGCAAGGACGCTCGGAGTAACAGAAAAATATGCCTTATACGACATCAGCTATGTAAATGCGATTATGTATAGTCGGGCAATGCCGATGCCGGGCGACGTAGCCGAGAATGACAATCCGCCGCTTTACGACAGCAGTAAAGATGCGAACGACCCCGAAAATTTCAAGGATTTTATAGATGACGAGGAGATTGTAAGACAATGAAAAACGACGACGGCGCATTAAGTTTTGGCACGGCGATAGACATGTCCGGCTTCGATGCTGGCATCGAGCAGATAGAGGGTAAGGTTTCAGAATTGACCTCCAATGTCGAAGTTGAGACTTCAAAAATCTCTCAACTGCTGTCGAACGTCCCTACCTTAAATATCGACGTCGTTACAAATGCCTCGGAATCCCTTTCCACAATCGACACCGCGTATGCAGAACTTGATCGAGTAATCGACACCAATCGTTCGGCTGTATTGGAGTTGGAGGAGCAATACCGACAACTCAGTACAGAAATTTCGACCCTCGGACAAAAGGCTGCAACCCCAGCTATTCAGGCCGAATACGACGCCCTCAAACAACAGCGCACGGCCATCAAAGAGAATATCGCCCTGCGCAAGAAAGTCATCGCCGAGGCCGAAAAGGTGGGCGACAAACTTTCTCAGACTGAACAGCGGTTGAAAAAAGAAGCCGCCGCGGCCGAAAAGAGTTCCAACAGCCAAGAATCGCTCCGCACACGCCTACGCAAACTGCGCGAAGAACTCGTGAAGATGGAGGCAGCGGGACAACGTGAAGCGCCGCAGTATCGGGTTCTGCAAGAGGAGGCGGGAAAGCTCACCGATGCGTGGGCCGACGCAACGGCACAGGCAACAATCCTCGCCCACGATCAGCGCGGTATGCAGGGCCTTATTTCAGGCATTTCCGGCGTTGCGGGAGCATTTTCCGTAGCGCAAGGCACCATATCGCTTTTTGCCGGAGAAAACGAGGATTTGCAAAAGATAATGGTCAAGGTGCAATCCCTCATGGCGATCACAATAGGATTGCAACAAGTCCAGCAGACCATCAATAAGGATTCGGCATTCTCCCTTGTAACCTTAAACGCTCTTAAAGAGTGGTGGAATAAACTCACGGGGCAAAGCGCGGTTGAACAGGCCGCAGAAACCGCCGCTACCGAGATCAATACCTCGGCACAGATAGCCAACGCCACAGCAACGGCAGCCGATACCGCAGCTCAGACCGCCAACAATACAGCTACCGCGGGAGGCACTGCCGCGCAAACAGCCAACGCCGCCGCGACAACGGCGCAGACCGCCGCGACAACTGCCGGAACCGTCGCAACGAAAGCAATGTCCGTTGCGATGAAAGGCCTGCGTGCCGCTCTTGTTTCAACGGGTATCGGTGCGTTGGTTGTTTTGCTGGGTATGCTGGTGAACTGGCTGATGAAAGCATTCGAGGCATCCTCGAAAGCCGATAAGGAGTTCGAGAAGCAACAAGAAGTTCTCAAAGCAGGTCGTGAAGCCTATGCAAAGGCTTCGATGGAGATCGAGAACTATAAAACCAAACTCGAAAAATTCAACGGAACCAAGACGCAGGAAAAGCAACTCGTCAAGGAATTGAACTCCAAATACGGCGAACATATGGGGTATTACAAAACCCTCGCCGAATGGAAATCCGCACTGAATAAAAAAGGGCAAAAGTACTGTCAAATGCTATTGCTCGAAGCGCAGGCACAAGCAGTCCTCAACAAATACACCGAATCCTACATCAACCTTTTAGAGATTCAGGATAAGGCGAAAAAAGGCGATTTCGACAAATGGTATCGGACAAAGGCCGGAGATGCACGCGCTCGTCAGAAAGCGATCAAAGAGGCGCAGGGGGAGGTCGATAAATGGGAAAAACAATACAAGGACTTGCAACAGCAGGTTCAGCAGATCAAGGATGACAATGATCTGAATTTCCATATCGATCCATCCAAAGACAAGTTCGATCCGAAAAAGGCGGCTCTCACTCAAAAGAAATCCCTCGACGAGTGGAAAAAAGCAGTCAAGCAGTACATCAAGGATGCCAACAGCGAAATAGCCGACTATACGATTGAGGCAATGGCGGAGGGTCAGGCCAAAGAACTCAACCAAATAGAACTCAATACCGCACGCAAGCGTAATGCGTGGCGGAAGCAGTTGCTCCAACTTGCCAAAGTACGTCAGGATGCCGAGAAGCAATATTACATGTCGCAAAAAGGCGCGACGGAGGTAAAGTGGGCCAATACCAAGCGCGGCAAAATGTCGATTGAGGATTACGCCAAAGAACTACTCAAAAACAAACAGATTGCCGAGGAGTTCAATCGCGTAGATACCGCAATCGTCGAGCAAGGCGAACGAGAAAAGGCTGAAATTCGCCGTAAATATACCGATGCACTGATCGACGAATACGGCACAGTCGAGCAGAAGATCGAAAAACTCAATCGCGAGTGGACGAAAAAGTTGGGCACCATGCCGACCGAGTATCTACACAATGCGCTCAAACAGATGAACGCGGAATTTGCCGCATTGGAATCCGCCGACTTCAAGAAGTCCATAAACTGGGAAAGCGTATTCGGAGATCTCGGAAAGCAATCGTTATCGACGTTGCAATACAACCTCGATAAGATCAAAGCATATTTCGAATCCAACAAGGATTCGATGGGGGCTACCGAAATCAAGGATTATCAGGAGGCTATTATCAAAATGGAGGAAGAAATTGCCTCCCGAAACCCCTTTGTAGCTCTACATAAGTCGATCAAAGACATAAGCGCAACCAAAGCGGAGTTTGTCGCGGCATTACAAGCATGGCATGATGCACAAGACGGTATTACGGCTGCTCAGCAAGAATACAACGATGCTCTTGCCGCCGAACAGGCCCTCCGCGAACAGATTGAATTAGGAAATCTCACAGAGGAAAGCGAAGAATATCGCCAAGCCGAAGAGAATTTGAGATTGGCAAAATTTCGTGTTGCCGAAGCTACCGAGAAAAGCACACAAGCCGAACAACGAGCCTTATCCGCACGGAATAATATCACCGTAGCCTATAAGAATTTCGCGGCTCAACTCCGATCTGTCGGAGGCGTTATTTCTGGCATTGGAGGCCAAGCGGAGAACCTTGCAGCGATATTCTCCGATGATGTCGCCGATAGTATCAGCAAGGCTCTCGACACTATCGACGCCGTGCTGGGCGCAGCCTCTACTGTTATGGATGCCATCGGGGATGTAGGCAAAGGCGTAGCGGAGGGTGTCGGAGCCACCGTAGATGCAACGGCACAAGGCGCGACGGCCGCCGCTGCCGCTGGTGCCGCATCCATATCGACCATTGAGAAAGCATCGGTAATTCTCGCGGTCATTTCGGCAGCTTTGCAAGTTGCTACGGCTATCGCCAACCTTTTCAATAACGACGATGCCAAACAAAAAGAGATTGAGAACCTGCAACGCCGTATCGACCAACTGCAATGGGAACTCGACAACGCCGATACCGTCCGCCTGCAAAATCAGGTCGGCGATGCCGTATCGAAATTGCGGGACATCTATGCCGAAACCACGCAGGAGGTACTACGGCTTCATCTTACGTCGCAGCAATATGGCAACGCATGGACGCGTATGTTCGCTCGGATGCGATATGACAACGAGGTCTACGAAAAGACAGTCGAAAAGATTGCAGACGCCTACGCAAAAGTAGCCTATACCGCCGATAAGGCCCTCGGAGGGAAGAAATACGACGAGGGGCGCAAGCAACTCGAAAATCTTGCCGAACAGCAAATCCTCATTCAGAAGCAAATCCAAGAGGAGCAGAGTAAGAAAAAGACCGACCATGGCAAGATTGCAGAGTGGGAGAATCAAATTCGGGAGATCGCTCAGGAGATGGCGACCATCATCAACGAGATGTTGGAAGACATCATCGGCTACACTGCGACCGACCTTGCCTCCGAACTCGGTGATGCGTTCTTTGAAGCCGCCAAACAAGGCGAAGATGCAATGGAAGCATGGCACAAAAAGGTGAATGAAATCGTTGCCGATGTTCTCCAAAGGATGCTCGTGCAAAAGTATTTGGAGGAGCGTATCGGAACACTCTTCGACAAATATAAGAAGCAATGGTTCGGAGATAATGGCGAGTTCAAAGGCATCGATACCGTCATCGGATCAATGAATGGATTTGCCAACGACCTCAATCAAGTAGGCGAAGAATTTAATGCGATCTATCAGGGTCTGTCTGAAAGCCTCAAAGACTACTTTACGGGGGAAACCGAACGCGAGGGCACAAGCAAAGGTATCGCCACGGCATCGCAGGATAGCGTTGATGAAAATAACGCCCGACTGACGACCATTCAGGGACATACCTATTCCCTCGTTCAGGGCATGAACGACTTGAACCGCACGGGAAATGCCGTACTCGATAAATTGACGGGCATCGAGAAAAACACCTCCGACGCCAACGACAAACTCGACAGAGTTGATAAAAACATCAAAGAGATTAAAAGTACGGTCGATGATATTGACCGGAGAGGATTAAAACTTCGCAACTGATGAAAGGACTGGTAAGACGAATCCAAAACGAGTGGAGAGCGGCCAAAGATGCCGCTCAGGCTCGTTGCATGGAGCGCGGACAATATGACATAGCACAGAAACTCGGCGCATGTAAGATGTTTCGAGGCGATGAATCTTTGGAAGAACTTATCGCCCTCATGTTCACGTCGCAGGGCGTTGAATTTCTCACGACCAATAATTTCCCCAGTCTCGACACTTTCCGGCTTTTCAAGAAGTATCACCCGGAGCGATTCGGCGTATTCATCGATTGCGGCGAAATTTCGCTCTCAGAAGCTCGAAAGGTGTTTTTGATAGGAGATACCACCGCCGAACTGAAATACCGCGAAACAGCCGGAAATCGCGCGTTTCTGATGCACGGAGCGAAAGCATCCGTCATCGCTTCGGGGTATTCGGTTGTCAAGGTCGAAAAAGACGGGCTATCGAATGTAAGTTACATCGTTCAGGACAATGCAAAAATCCTATGATAGGAAAGCTGTTCATAGACGGGCTGGATGCGTTCAGCGAATACGGCATTTTCGTCGAGCAGTACGGGTATAAAGCACTCGTACAGATGCCGTCATTCAAGAAACTGAACAGCACCGAATGGCTCGAATATGACGGTGAAGAAACTGACCTCACCGACCCTGTTCTCGATAGCAAAACGTTTTCGATCCCGTTTTGCATTACCGATATTGCAGGTGCAAGCGACCTATTCGAACAATTGTCCGACGCGGCCTACCATGTTTTCGAGTTCAATGAACTCGGCAAGACTTACAAACTGCGACTGATGACGAATCCATCGTTGTCGTCCAAAATCCAACTCGGTAAAATCACGCTCAATTTTGCCGATGATTTCCCGCCCGTATATCCAACGGAAGAAACAGACATTGAATCCTTTAACGAATATAATACCCTATTGAATCAAGCTCCATACGACGATATTCCGGTTGGGTTCAAGCAAAACGGGTATGAACTGGATAATATTGATTTCGCCCGATTCGGGGTTTACATCCTCGATGGCACGGATCAGAATATTCAGAAAGCTCCGAATGTCCGCGAGAACTTGAAAATAAACGTAGCCAATCGCCCCGGCGTCATCTACGACGACGCATTGGTTTTCTACAAAACGAAAGACGTCGCGATGAAACTTTTCATCTATGCGGAAACCATCGCGCAATTTTGGGAACGCTGGTATTCATTCTTCACCGCTTTATTGAAGCCCGAATTACGCATATTATACAACGACAATACTTTGGAGGAGTATAATTGCTATTACAAAAGCAATTCAGTAACGCGATTCGATATTCGCCGAAATGGACGGGTGTGGTGCGAGTTCACCGTAACCCTGACCTTTCCCGATTCACGACCGGATGGAAATTACTGCGTATTGGCGACCGAGAACAGCGAGGTGGTAACAACCGAGCCAGAGGATGGCCTCATAGTTTTCAGAATCTAACACGATAGAATATGAAAAAGAAAAAAATATCTGAACTTCCCGAATGCACCTCGTTCAAAGGGTTATGGACTATCGGTGTCGATATACTTAATAGAAGCGTCAAGGTGTCGCTCGAATACATTCAGTCGGTAGTCGAGAATATGCAAGCCGCGGCAAAAGATGTGGCCAATGCCACCGATGCGGCCTCAAAGAGCGCATTACTCGCCCTTGATTCAGTAGATAAGACCCGTAATATCATAACTGCGGCCAATACTGCAATCGCAAAAACGAATGCAGCCACAGACGCGGCTATCAAGGCGAAAGAAGATTGCGAAGAAATTATTGCTGCTGCCTCAGAGTTGGAGCCACTGAATCTCGTGCCAACAGCCATGTCTGTGGAGTATCCATCGCGATTGCTTATTGGCGACGTGACGGAAAATTTCATTCGGGCGATACTCATTCCAGCCCATGTCAAGCCGAATGTTTTGTTTCTCGGCGACGACAAAGCAGTATCGGTTACTCCTGACGGACGGATCACCATCCTTGCAACGGGTATTAGTACGATCCATGTAATCCCGACCTGTAATGTAGCCCTCTACAAGACAATTCGGATCAAGGTCTCGAAGCCTACGGTCAGATTGGTAACTCTTTCGTCGATTCGCCTCACGGCAAGCGGCAAATTCAGATTCAACTAAAACATCATACACTATGCCAAGACAAGGTTACATCAGCGAATTTATGAATGGCGGGCGCATCCTCGCACACGGTAAGATCGAAAGCCTCGCAGACGGGTTTCATCTGCCGAACGACACACCTTTTTCGATCTACATTCGCCCCAAATACGGCAACTCCGACATGGACACCGTATTGAGCGTGAAATGCTATCAGGACGATGAATTTTCCGATGCCCCGATAGTTCTGAACGATTGGTCGCCGATGGCTATCAAAGCAATCGCACCGAATACGGAACTTCTCACTACCCATGACATCTATTGGGGTGCTGGGACTTATGTCGAAAGCGTATGATCGTCTCGATATTCATCACTCTATCGCGACGAGTGCGCCAATGGGCGGCATCCCGTAAGCAAAAGAAAATGCGGCTGAATACACAATCTTCGGTGATGTTCATCGCATCAAAAGGGAAAATACATTTCAAATTTCTAAACAACAAATAGTTATGACGGCAGATCAAGAAGCAATCCTCGAACAGATCATCGAGGCTTTTCAGAACGGCAAGCGGCTTAGCGACTTGCCCGACGTAACGGGAACCAACCCGTTCAATCTCACCTGCGAGGTATTGGAGGATGGCGAGAGCAAAAAAGCCGCTCTCGCGACACTCCTGCCTTACATGGAGGATGAGTGTAGTTACGGTATCGAGTTCGATACCGCCGTATCATCGCCTACCTGCACCCGTATCGGCAACCTCGCCTTACATAAAAGTCTGCCGATCCACAATCGGATGAAAGGCTGCCTACTCAACGACAACGGCAAAGTCGTGGAATACCTCAATCCGACGAACTGGACGGGACAGACACGCGATGGCTCGCGAGGACAGGTCATGGTCGAACTTCCCATGCACTACCGGAAATTCGAAACCTACGGCACGAAGCGACGGGTACGCATCAGCGAATACCCTATTCCCGGCTATCACCTTGTCGGAAAAAGATATGTTTCGGCGTATCAGGCTACGGTAAAACGTAGCACGACAACCCTTTGCTCTGTCGCAAACATGGATGCCGATTATCGGGGAGGCAACAACAATGCAAGTTACGACGGAACCTATCGCTCATTCCTCGGTCGTCCGGCAACGGTTATCTCTCGCACGAATTTCCGTAATTATGCCCGCAAGCGTAAGGCCGGTTCGACGGAATGGAACTGCATGACGTATGACATCCACAAAGAACTGTATTGGCTTTTCGCCATCGAATACGCCACGCTCAACTCGCAGGCTGCATTCAATGCCGAACCGACTGCGGAGGGCTTCAAGCAAGGCGGCCTCGGAAATGGAGTTACCAATACTCCTGACTGGAGTAACTTCAACGGGACTTATCCGTTCATCCCCTGCGGATATACGGACGAACTCGGCAATGCTTCGGGCGAGTTAGCCTATACCATGCTGAAAGAAGACGGAACGATACACGGGACGGTCAAGGTTCCTCGCTACCGCGGGGTCGAGAATCCGTTTGGCCATGTTTGGCAGTGGACGGATGGAATCAACGTGCGAATTTCCCCCATCGAGGCAAACGGCGGCGACGGTTTGAGCAAAGTATTCGTTTGCTCCGATCCGTCGAATTTCAAGGATAACGGGTACGACGGCTACGCCCATGTAGGCAATGAGGTTCGCGAAAACGGATATGTCAAAGAGGTTATCTTTGGTGAGTATGGCGAGATCATGCCCGCTGCTGTGGGTGGAGGCACTACGACCTATTTCTGCGATTACCACTATACCAACACTCCGACGACCGAGGCCCTGCGCGGTGTCCTGTTCGGCGGTGATGCGAATAACGGCGCGTATGCCGGGTTTGCGTATGCGAATACGGCTGACGCGCCCTCGCTTACGTATGCGTCCGTCGGGTCTCGCCTTTGCTTTATCCCCGCATAACGCCACAGAAAACACGTTCGGCCAATAATTAACGACATAACAATGAATAACAATCAAAATCCGATGGAGGATGACGGCTCGCTGGATTTCCTGCAAATTCCCGCCGATGAAACCAACAAACATTTCAACTGCCCCGAAACGACGCAGCAGAAGTTGATTAACCTCACCTTTTGGGTCTGCGACTACATCGAGGGAGTGAAAACGAAGTTCGGCGAAAATCGGACGCTTGTCAAGATTAAAATGAATCGAGATGACCGCGATGGTGATGCAAAGAAATTCTTCACCAATTCGCGAGAGATCAAATATGTACTCGGAAAGATTCGAGAACGCAACGCATTCCCGCGCAGAGTAACGATGCGTGCTTCGGGAACGCGGTACTATTTGGAGTAGAATGTAAAAAGGTTGGTTGCTCTTGCGGTGTCCTGTTCGGCGGTAATGCGAATAACAGCGCGAATGCCGGGTTTGCGTATGCGAATACGAATAACACGCCCTCGAATACGAATGCGAACATCAGGTCTCGCCAATGATTTTCAGAAAGGTAAAACATAACTTTTGAGAGCAACGGCCCTGCCTCTCGGCAAAAAATATCACCTCAAAAAGGAGTTAGTAAGTAGTTCGGTTTTTCCGAACTACTGAACGCCCCGACTATGAAAAGCAAAGCGTAAATGAAGCGCGTAGGAAACTTATACGAGAAAATTATATCGCTGGATAATCTCCGCCTCGCCGACGAAAAGGCAAGGCGCAGAAAACGCCGCTCGTATGGCGTCAGGGTTCATGACAAGAACCGTGAGGCTAATCTTCTTGCGCTGCATGAATCTTTGAAAAATCACACATTCAAGAACTCCGAATACAGCACGTTCACGATTTTCGAGCCAAAAGAAAGGCTCATATTTCGATTGCCGTACTACCCTGACCGCATTCTGCACCATGCGATCATGAACATCCTCGAACCGATATGGATGTCTATCTTCACGAAAGACACTTACAGTTGCATCAAAGGTCGCGGTATTCATGGAGCAATGCGGAATGTCAAACGAGCGATCAAAGACCGAGAAAACTCCCGATATTGCCTTAAAATCGATATTCGGAGATTTTATCCGTCGATAGATCACAACACACTAAAATCCATCATCCGTCGCAAGATCAAATGCAAGGACACTCTTGACCTACTGGATACGATCATCGACAGCACCGATGGCGTGCCTATCGGTAACTATCTGAGCCAATATTTCGCGAATCTGATGCTTGCCTACTTCGACCACTGGATCAAGGAAGTAAAACGCATAAAGCATTATTTCCGATATGCGGATGATATGGTATTTTTCGCTTCTACAAAAGCCGAGTTACATGCGCTCCTTGCCGACATCAAGGAATACCTCGCTGATCTGAAACTTTCATTAAAAGGGAACGAACAGATATTCCCCATCGCAAAGAATCGTGCCGATAGACACGGACGTGGCCTCGATTTCGTCGGGTTCGTATTCTATCTCAACCAAACTCTTTTGCGCAAGACCATCAAGCAAAGTTTCTGCCGTGCCGCCGCGCGATTGAATAAAAAGCCGAATATCCGCGCAATGGATTACAAGCAGAGGCTATGCAGTTGGTTCGGCTGGGCGAAAGTCAGCAATTCAAAACATTTGTTAAAAACCATCATTAAACCACAGTTCTATGAAACGTGCATATTACGACGCGCTGCCGCCTAAATTCGAGGCAGTAGGAAACGGCAGTTATATCTACCGTTGGGATATTCAGGAAGAAGTTACCCCGATGCGGCTCATGGCGGAGGGCGATGAACAGCCTATCGCGGAGGCTTCGCACACGCAGTACTCTTGTTACGAGGTAATCGTATGGGCAACCGTAACGAGCAACAAGATCACGGAGGCCGTCATCGGCCAGATGTGGGAGGCCAACTATGAGCAGAAACTCATCAACGAGTACAATGCGGCCAATCTTGGCGTATATGGAGGCTCCAAAACGAGCAACGAAGCCAAAGCGAAGATCGCCGCGTACAAGGAATTTCTCGCGGCAAGAGCCACGCTGAAAACCCAAATCGACGCAGATTGCGCAGAGTTGAACATCGAGTAATCCGCCATGCTGACCCTGCATTTCAATAATACGACGCTGGATGTACAGGAGAGCGATAGCAGCTACCGCTATCGCTCCCTCATGTCCAAACCGCAACTCGTCCTGAAATTCTCCTTAGACCAATTCGTGGAGATACCTGTCGGGGCATGGTGCGAATATATGGGTGTGAAATACACTCTCGGCTCGCCGGAGAATATCAAGAAAAACGGTACGCGCAATATCGAATACACGCTCACCCTCGGAACATTGGAGGATAACATGAGTCTGTATAAGATGCGTAATCCCGTTGATAAGCGGCTCAAATGGTCGATGTGTGCCAAACCTCACGAGTTTATAGAGGCTATCGTATGGAATCTCAACCAGCGAGATGGAGCCGGAGTTTGGAAAGTCGGTGTATGCCTTGATGCAGCGGAACAGACGGTCGAATTTAATCACACCTACGTCGATGCTGCATTGCAGGACATCGCCAACAAGTTCGAAACAGAATGGGAGATCGACGGCTATACTATCTCCTTGCATAAGGTCGAGTATTTCAAGGATGATCCCCTACCTCTCGCATATGGTAAAGGGAATGGATTCGAACCCGGCGTAGGACGTACTACTCAGAGCGACGAACAGCCTATCAAACGGTTGTATGTTCAGGGCGGCGACCGCAATATCGACCGCTCCAAATACGGGTCGGCCGAACTTTTATTGCCGAAGTCGCAGACGCTCGTCTATGAGGGGCGCACCTACGGCTCCGATGCAGAGGGCTATTCTATCGAGCGGATCGATAAGGTATCCGATGCCGTCAAGGAGGATAGCCTCGATTGCTCAGAAATATACCCATCCCGCGAGGGTACAGTTTCTGCGGTCGAGTGCATTGATGCCGAAAAAAACTTCTACGACATCATCGACAAATCCATCCCTGCCGATCTGAATTTCAACGATTACATCATCGAGGGTGAAACGGCAACGATTATCTTTCAAAAGGGTATGCTCGCAGGTAACGACCGAACTTTTGAGTTCAAATACAACCATTCGGAACGTCGATTTGAACTCGTGCCGCAGGAGATTGACGGAATTACTATGCCGAACGAAACATTCAAGCCTGCCGTCGGCGACACCTATGCAATCTTCGGGATCATGTTGCCGGATGCTTATATCTGCAACAATGCAGATAAGACCGGTGCGTCATGGGATATGTTCCGCGAGGCCGCCCGCAAACTCTACGAAAACGAAGATCAGAAATTCACTTTCACCGGTTCGTTACAGAAACTTTGGGCGAAGAAAAATTGGCTCCGTGTAGGCGGGCGGTTGAAAGTCGGAGGATATGTGTTGTTCTCCGATGAGCAGTTCGCACCCGACGGCATCGCCATTCGCATTACGGGCATCAAAGAATTTCTCACTTCGCCGTATTCCCCGACGCTCGAAATTTCCAATTCGGTATCGGGGAAAAGCCTATCGTCAAAACTTCGAGAAATCGACCAAAACGAGATTGCGACGGACAACAGCATCCGTAATGCGCTAAGTTTTACCAAACGTCGATTCCGCGATGTGAAAGAAACGATGGCGATGCTTGAAAGTTCTATGCTGGACGGCTTTGGAGAATCCATCAGTCCACTCACGGTGCAAACTATGATGATGCTCGTCGGAGATGAAAGTTTGCAATTCAGGTTCGTGGCAAGCAAGACCGATCTTTCGGTCGTAAGCGATGGCATCACCTACGATAGTGAAGCGAAGCAATTGCACATCCCGCACGGATTCATCCAACATATGACGCTCGGCATAAATACAATTTCCTCGTCTCATGCCGACACGGAATATAAGATTTGGGAAATGAACGAATACCTCTCTCCGTACCTCGACAAGGGCGAAAAGAAGTATTATCTCTATGCCAAAGTCAGCCGCTCGAACACTGCGGCAAAAGGCGATTTTCTGCTCTCGGACAGAGCGATCAAGATGACCGATGTCGCAGGTTATTATCACCTCCTTATCGGCATTTTGAATAGCGAATATGACGGCGAGCGGAGCTATGTTTCGCTCTATGGGTTCACGGAAATTCTTCCGGGTAGAATTACGACCGATAAGATCGTATCGGCCGATGGTAAGAGTTTCATCGACCTATTGAAAAATGCCGTTCGCATCGGGAAAGACGGCATCTACATAGACTGGAACAATGAAGAACTCGCCACATTGATAATGAGCAACGCCACAATCAAAGAGCGGCTTAAAGTCATTGGCGAAGCCTTGATTGCGGGATTCTATTTCTCTGATGAGGTTATCAAGTCTACGATGAAATCAGGGAACGACCCCGCCATGTATTTGAATGGTAAAACTGGTAAGATTCACCTGAAATCAACATCTACCGGCGGAGATTATTCGCTCGACAACGATGGTTCGGAAATCGACATCGACGCTTCGGCCGGCGAGGTGTCCGCGAGAAACCGCAACGGTGTCGCCTATCTCTCTGCCAGCGGAGTATTTTGCAACAACGCCAAGACGAACGCCCTCCCTGTATCGACGGGGTACACCCACTATGGAGCAGTTGTCGGTTTGGGCTTTGGCAACGTAAATAATGATTGGGAATTTGATAAAGAGAGCACCATTATCGCAGGTGTCTATGGACGAGCGTCCAATTCCGGCAATGCCCCTGCCTATGGCGGCTACTTTTGGGACTTGATGGCCGCAGGCCTTATTCTTCGCCCCAAATACATCGGTGATGCAGGAACATACTATTTGAGTGATGGATATACTCAATGCCTCGGTCTATCAAATTCAGGTAAAACAGCTACTGTTTATCTACCTACGGGCGAAATGGAGGGAAAGGTCATTTTTGCCAAGTCGATAGGTCAAGGAGGTATGCGGTTCCGCGCTCGGTCTGGACAATTCATCTTCGACGACATCAGTGCCAATGATTATTACGATGTACCTGAGGGATGGGAAGCAAAGTTCACCTTTGCGACTTTCTACCTGAATAGTGTAAAGAAAGAGGCTTGGCTTGTAAGTCGCTGGAAATTCTAATACATTGAAATTATGATAGAATACGGATATATAAACGATGCGGGCTACCTCGTATCTCGGAATATCGAAGAACAACAGGAGCGTTATCGAGATACCGACGGTAAAATCAAAAGCCGGACGCTCACCGTCGAAGAGCAAATCGAGAAACTGTCGGCCAACGGCTGGAAACCAGTCGAGCGACTTGATGAATCTCGATTACAATGCGAGGATGGATATGTAGTGCGCATCATGCCCTATGATGCGGGCGACAGGATTGCTTATCATTACGAACCGGTATTCGATACTCAAAAAGTGCGGAGAGAAATCGAAGCATTGAAAGCCGAATTATCGAATAGCGACTACAAGATCATCAAGTGCTATGAAGCCTCCTTAATACGAGCGACTTTACCATATGATGTTGATGAATTACACTCTCAACGCCAAAATATACGGGATCAAATCAATGCGTTAGAAGATTCTTTACTCTAATTTTTGTCCTCAAATAGTACCTATTAAGTACTATTTATTACCTTTGTGCTACTATATCACGAATTTATGGAAAATATCCCCGCAATCATCAGTTCGATAGCCGTCATTTTGTCGGCATGGTTCTCTTATAACCAATACGCCAAGAACAAACTGACCGACCTAAAAATCGAACGCTGGAAAGCCGAGGAAGAGGTGAAATCAGCCAAGCGCAGCGACGACATCGCAAAAATTTACGGCGTACTTTGGCAGTTACTTCATGAACTCGGAGCGGATCGCGTCTATATCCTGCAACCGCATCCGCTCACGAACAACCTGTTTCTATCGGTATCGCTGGAAGTCAAACGCAACGGCGTGTCTGCCATCAAACCGTGCATCCAGCGGTTACCGATGGCAGATGTCGCGGCATTCTCGGCGGAACTGGCTTGTCGAGATTTTCTCTTTTACCGAAACATTGAGAGCGAGGTCAAAGACAAACGAGCGCGGGCGATCATGACGACGAACGGCTGCTGCTCGGTCGTCGTGAAACGATTGGCCGATGACGAACACGATTGGATAGGGTCTATCTTCTGCGGCTTTACTCACGAACAGGAATTGCAGCCCGCAACGCTTCGACAACAGTTGCAGGAAGCAGCAGATCATATCCAATACATTTTACCCGAATGCAAATAATTATGGAAACAATCACCAAAATTTACGATTCCGCGATGGCATGGCTGGGCGGAATTGCCCGCGACAAACTCCTGCATTTTATCGCCGGAGCCTTGATTGCGGCATTCTTCGCGCTCGTCATGCCTTGCTCGGCAGGATGGTGCGTCGTATTCGCCATCTTCGTAGGTGTAGTAAAGGAAAGCATCGATCAATACCGCTATAACGGCTGGGATTGGGCCGATCTCGCCTACACTGTAGGTGGAGGTTTCATTATTCAAATTTTCGCATGGCTATGACACGAAACGAAATCCTCATCGAAATCAAAAAGTATTTCGACATCGACGAGCTGGTTTGCAACCACGTCCTTAAAAAGTGGGGCGAAAACGCATGGCAATTTCTCGATACCGACTACCTCCATTGCCTGCTCGTCATCCGGCGTGATATTCTCAAAAAACCAATGTTCTGCAACAATCATTCGGTCGGGACATATCAGCGCGGAATACGGTGCAATATGTGTCCGATGGTGAAAGGCAAGACGGCGGTCTATCTCTCCTCCCATATCCTCGGCAAAGCGGGAGATTTTACCATTCAAGGCATGACCGCCGAGCAGGCACGCCAATCAATCAAGAATAACGCTGGACTGCTGCCCTGCAACATTCGCGTGGAGGGTGGCGTAACATGGCTTCATTTCGACGTTTTGCCGCAGACTGGCATCACGGAAAAAGTGTACGAGTTCAAAGCATAAAAAGTTATGAAACACATCCTCTACCTCCTCTGCCTGCTGGTGCTGACGGCTTGCGTTCCTTGTAAGCCTCTGACAACTTCAACGGGCATTCGGGATAGCCTGCTCGTCAAGGTAAGGTATCACACAATATTCATTGACGACACTATTCTTATGCGATTACAGGCCGAACGAACCGAGCAAACTGTTCGTCAAGATTCAAGTCATCTCGAAACATCGGCAGCGGTATCGGATGCAAGGATCAACCCCGACGGGTCGCTGACGCATTCGCTCGAAAACAAACAGGACGATCAGAAGATTCCAATCAAACGACCGATAGAATACAGAGACAGTATTGTTTACCGAGATCGGGAGGTCGAGATTGAGAAAATCGTGCCCGTTGAACGTGAATTGACGTGGTGGCAGCAAACACAAATACGCGGTTTTTGGGTGGCAATTATCATTATCTGTATCTTACTTCGGAAAAAGGTTCTTCCGCTGATCCGGCGATTCATTTAACCTCGTCTGAGGCGAATTTCTTGCCGATTATGATAATAAGCGCGGCATATCAGATTTTTTGCTATATTTGCATAATATTTGGTATTTTAGCGTTTGCTATTGTTTGAGATTCAGAAAATCGCCAACTTTCAACGTACTCTCAAAAGCAATGGTGAACGCCTGCGTATTGACGTGGGCGTTTTTTCCTTTGTTGAGAGTACGGGCGTTTGGCGATGCCTCTGAATCGACGGGAAAGCCCACGTCTTTTTGTGTGCATATCCGAAGCAACGGCGCGTGAATAAACCGTTGATACGGATAAGGACATGAATGAAACAAAAGCGACAAGGCAGGCGGAAATCGTATTTGCTGCCATGAAAGCGATAGAGGCCAGCGGAGGGGAGATGAGGATTTCCGACATCTACGAAACCCTCTCCCAATCTTTCCCGCTGACCGATCACGAAAAGGAGCAGACCAAAAGCGGCGTCATCCGCTGGAAAGCGTATCTCAATTTCTATTCGATAGAGGTCAGCAAGGTCGGGTATCTCATCAAGAAGAGCGGTATTTGGCATCTAACGAAAGAGGGTGCAAAAGCCCTTGCCGCCGGGGCCGGAGGTTTCTTTACCGACTTTCACGGGAAGTATTCCGAAATACAGAAAGCGCATGAAGTATCTGTCATCGAAGAAAATGCTGAGCAACCCGATGATTTGGATATGTTGCAGGGCCAAGCATCGAAAGGCATACGGGAATACATCATCAAAAAGAATCCCTACGAGTTTCAAGATTTGGCGGCGGCATTGCTCCGCGCTATGGGATATTATACGCCGTTTATCGCCCCGAAAGGCAAGGATGGAGGCGTCGATATAATCGCCTATCAAGACCCGCTCGGTACGACCTCCCCGCAGTTGAAAGTGCAAGTCAAGCATTATCCGACGACCGCAATACCCGTCGATGTCGTGCGAAGTTTAGGCGGCGTTCTCTTCAAAGATGGGGAGGTCGGATTGCTCATTACGTCCGGCACGTTCACCAGCGAATCGAAGAAAGAAGCCCGCAACTACCATCGGCGGCTGCGACTGATTGACATTGACGAGTTCGTGGAGTTATGGATCAAGTTCTATGATAAGATGAGCGAGGAGGACAAATCCTTGCTTCCGATTATTCCCGTGTATTTTTTGAAATCATAAATTATGAGATATATCCTTTTTACTACATTATTTCTATTATCAACTTGCCTGCTCTCTGCTCAAACGATAGAAACCAAATATCTCACTATCGGCGATGGGGCACCGGAAAAACAGACATTCAAGTGGTCGCTAAATGCCAAAAGCAAAACGATCACCATCGAAACAGAAATCGGGATAAAAAAACAATTGATGATAGACAAGATATATGAACCCATCATACGCGATAGCCTAAAACGATTCGGATTTCTCTGTTCGGAGGGTAATGGTATGATTAAACATAAAATTATTCAAGTTATTCCTCTGAAATTGGAGGGGAGCCGGATTATGTTTTTCGACTACATGAATGCGGGCGGTAGAGAAATGCCGGTAGCAATCTATTCAACCGAAATATTTGAAGAGGAGGATTATTCTGAAATTTCCGAATAAATCGCTATCTTTGCGACACTGATAACTCCCGTATCAGTTGCGTTGAATACCCCTCTCAGCAATCCGATGAATCGGACGTTGAGAGGGTTTTTCATTCGATTCTGTTACCCGCTTGTTACCCAGCCTCCGAAGTGGCGTTCATTTGTCATAAATAAATCAATATATCATAACGAGTTACAACCTATTTTAGAAAGAGACAACAGATTTTGTATCGGAAAGTAATCCAAGAAAACAAAAGATGAGAAATGACCAATAATATAATTGATTAACAGGTAATTACAACATAAATCGATGTTATTATTCGGATTTTTCATTCTTCATATCCGCCGCATTTTTGCAACATATTTGCAACTTCGCAGTTTGCGTGTTGCAAATTTTATACTTATTTTTGCCGCACGACAATTAACGTGTGCGGCTATGGAAATCAAACTAATCAAACGAAAGCTGAAAACCGGGCGAACATCATTGGTACTCGAATATTACATGGGATATTCGGTTGCCGCGAATGGAACGACACGCCCTCAGCGCAAATTCGAGACCCTCGAATACTACCTCTACACCGCGCCGAAGAACAAACTGGAGCGCGACCACAACAAGGTCAACCTCGAAATGGCCGAGAAGGTCAAGGCCAAACGGCTACTCGCCGAGCAGAACGAGCAATACGGCTTCGCGGTGAAGTATAAAATCCGCACCAACCTCGTCGAATACATCAAGGGGCTGATCGAGCAGCGCAAAGATTCGCCGGGAAACTGGGGCAACTGGGACAGCGCGTTGAAACACCTCGTCGCCTATACCGGGACGAATACGACGTTCGAGATGGTCGACAAAAAATTCGTCGAGGGCTTCAAAACCTATCTGGCCAAGCAGGCCAAGACCAAGAGCGGCACGGCCCTTTCGACCAACAGCCAAAGCAGCTATTTCCTCAAACTCAAAGCCGCGCTGAACCAAGCGGTCGAGGACGGCATCATCCCACACTCGCCCGCTATGTCGGTCAAACCCGCACACGTCGAAGACGTACACCGCGAATACCTCACATTCGACGAGCTGCAACGCCTCGCCAAAACGGAGTGCCAATACCCCGTGCTGAAAGATGCGTTCCTCTTTTCGTGCCTGACCGGCATGCGTTGGAGCGACATCAACAAACTGACGTGGGCCGAGGTACAGGAGTTCGACGGCGGTACGCGCATCGTCTTCCGGCAAAAGAAGACCAAAGGGCTGGAATACTTGGACATCACAGACCAGGCCGTACGTTACATGGGGCAGCGCGGTAAAGCCGACGAGCGGGTTTTCGCCGGACTGAAATACTCCGCATGGCACAATCTCGCCCTGCGCGAATGGTGCCTGAACGCGGGCATTACGAAACACATCACGTTCCACTGCGGCCGTCATACGTTCGCCGTACTGCAACTTTCGCTCGGCACCGAAATCTATACTGTGTCGAAGCTACTCGGCCACCGCGAACTGAAAACGACGCAGGTCTACGCGCAAATCATGGACGAGAAGAAACGCGAAGCAGTGAACCGGATTCCGGAATTATAACTATCTTTATGCTATGGAGAACGAACTGTTGATATACCGCTCGACCGACGGGAGCATCAAAATCGACGTCCGCATGGGCGAGGAGACCGTTTGGCTGACGCAAGACCAGATGGCGACGCTGTTCGACCGGGACAAGTCGGTGATTTCGCGTCATTTGAAGAACATCTTCGAGGAAAGAGAACTGGCCGAAAATTCAGTTGTTGCAAAATTTGCAACAACTGCCGCCGACGGCAAAAGCTACGACACGAACTACTACAACCTCGACGTCATTATCTCGGTCGGCTACCGCGTGAAATCGCATCAGGGCACGCAGTTCCGCATCTGGGCGACGCAGGTGCTGCGCGACTACCTCGTCAAGGGCTTCGCGCTCAACGACGAGCGGATGAAGTCGGGCAAGTCGATGAACTACTTCGACGAGTTGCAGGAGCGCATCCGCGAAATCCGCCTCTCGGAGCGGGTGTTCTACCAAAAGGTCAAAGACATCTACACGACGAGCATCGACTACGACCCGAAAGCCGAAAAGACGATCGAGTTCTTCAAAATCGTGCAGAACAAACTGCTGTGGGCCATCAGCAGCCAGACGGCAGCCGAATTGGTCGCCCACCGCGCCGATGCCCGGCTGCCGATGATGGGCATGACCTCCTGCGACAAGAGCGATCCGCGCCGCATCACCAAAGCCGACGCCGCGACCGCCAAAAACTACCTGACCGAAGAGGAGATGAAAGACCTCGGCCTGCTGGTCGAGCAGTACCTCGCATTCGCCGAGAGTCAGGCGCGGCGGCAGGTGCCCATGTATATGGCCGACTGGATCAAGAAGCTGAACGACATTCTGGTCATCAACGGGCGCGAATTGCTCGAACACGCCGGACGCATCAGCCGCCAAGTCGCCGAGAGCATCGCGGCACAACAACTCGATGCCTACAAGGGACGTCTGCGCGAAGAGGAACACCGCGCGAGCCTCGCCGAACTCGAAGCCGACCTACAAGCCGCTGCCAAGCACAAATCATGACCCGCACCGAATACATACGCCTATCGCACCGGCGCACCAACCGCAAAATCCGCGAGCGGTTGCAGGAGATGCAAGCCCGATTAAACACTCGCAACCGGCTGCTCGGCGGAGCAGGACAGGCTGCGGCATGGGTTCGTATGGGATGGTCAGCGTCGTGAGTTGGCTGGCATTCGTGGCCGAATGGTTCAAGGACAACCGCTTTTCGCTTCCGTACATGGAGTGCGAAATCGAGCATCAGGGGCTGTCGGCTGCCGAAGCGCACCGATACCTCGCCGACAAAAAGCAGGAGTACGACCGCTGGCTCGCCTACGGTCCGGTCTCGGTCAAGGAACAGCGCCGCATCGACAAAACGTTCGAGTATCTTTTCGCCCGCTACCCGGCCCCGCAACCCTCTGACGAAGTACTGCCCCGCTTGGCCGAAGTCCACACGACCGTTAGCGAAATCGCCGACTACACCCGTCATCGGCAGGCGGAGACGGCACAGCAAAAGGAGCGCGAAGCCGAGCTGCTGGCCCAAGCCGAGAAACGCCGAGCAGCCCAGCGCAGCCGCACCGGCTTCGACCCTGCACCCACCGACTTCTGCCCGCGCCTGACCGACCGGCAAATCACCGTGCTCGCCGAGCACGTCAACCGAATCGGCATCTTCAAACGCGACACGACCGAAGAGGAACTTACCCGACTGCTAGCCTGCCAGCTCGCCGAACCGTTGCAGACAACGCACAACAAGCTACTGGCCCTGCTGCTCGAATCGTTGAGCGTGTCCCGATTGATTACTCCGAAATGGCAGCGGGTCGCCGGAAACAACGGCTGTTTCACCTCGAAGCTGGGCAAACCGCTGACGGCGAAAGACCTTTCGGCAGCCAAGCAGATGGCCGAAATCATCGACCGCCGCAAGGAACGGATGATTCTCGACTGCATCGAGGCGCTGAAAGCAGAAAAATAGTAGCACACCCTTTATTCAGAGCACAGGATTTCGCATGACGGAATCCTGTTTTTTCATGCCTACACATTGGAAACGTTGTCCAAAAATGTCGAAACATGGGCAGCCAATGCGGACAGCTTTTCGTTGAACTTTCTTTGCACTCGTAATTACATCACGAGCGTTGCGCAACGCCTTTTATTGAACTTTTTCGATAAGCCGAGCGCAGAAACGTACTTGCACAGGCTCTGCCGAGGCGAGAAAAAGTGCATGAAATGAACGCTAAAACAAAACGATTATGAGTGAAAACACAACCTTCGAGCAACGGCTCGATCGCATCGAACGCCTACTTCGAGGACAAAAGACCGTCTTGAACTTCACCGAAGCGCGCGAGTTCACGGGGCTGTCGAAGACCTACATGTACAAACTCACCCACAGCGGGCGAATACCCCATTTCAAACCCCACGGCAAGAATATCTATTTCAACCGCGAGGAACTGGAACGGTGGCTGTTGCAAAATCCCGTCAAGACCGCCGAACAGAAAGAGCGGGAAGCCATCGATTACGTCGTCCGCAAACGACGACCGAGGTAGTATTTCATCCGGCCTGCTCCGGCTCTTCGGAGCGGGTCGGATTTTCAATCAATGCAGTAAGGCAAGTTTGTGTTTTTGTCAGCCAAAAACTCGCCATACGGCTCTCATCCCGTTGGTCTAACTACCGATTTATCGAATCTATGAAACACTCCAAGCATACAAGCGGACGTCCGCCGCTGAGCAAAGCCCGAAAACAGGAATACCGCATAACCCTCCGGCTCAATACGGAACATAAACTACGCTTGCAAGCATTGGCCCGTGCCGCCAGACAGCCGCGCACGGAAGTCCTCCGCCAACTGATTGCTGCCGGTCTAGTTCGCGAGCGTCTGCGCCGAG
>JAMPDE010000001.1:210788-281516 GCA_023665825.1 Alistipes senegalensis
TTGAGTTTAACGGAAAGGGTGATGGGCGTGACGAGGATATGAGTTTCAGGGTTCGGCCTAAACAGGTTCTTTGACTTATTGATATTGCTCCGTTCGACGACCGGCGGATGGCGGGGAGCGACACCCCGACGGAGCGCATTGTTTAACCTCTAAATTCTACAATCATGAAAACGATGTTATGCGAAGTAATGCAGGACTGCAAATTACAGATGCAACGGATTATCGACAACAACGGCAGCCCCTTTTCTGCGGCCTACATGGGTGCGAAGTTCAACTACTTTTATGCACTGGCCCGATTGAAAGGAGAGGTAGCGAATCGTTTCGATAAATTGAAAGCCATGTACGACGATTTTCATCGTCAGGCCAATGCGGAGGGTTGGCAGCCCGTCAAACTCGAACGCTTTGAATAAAAACCGGAATGCTATGAAAACCGAACCGAAGATGGTTTATTTGGTCGAGAGCCAAACCTACAAGTATCGTCACGGCGTGGCATACGATTCCATTTATCGAACGCGCGGGGTCTATACCTCGCGCGAACAGGCCGAAGCGATTGCCCGGTCTTATGACACTTGTATGACTACCGGCTTCGTCGTGGAGGTCGAACTGAATAAAGAATATGAAAATTTATGAAAACGTACGAAACGATCTCGGAGGCTCGAAAGGAGTTGAAAGCGAAAACAGGTCACGCATATGTTCGATATTTCATCGACAAGCGGGAAGCCTCCCCCGCAGAATATCGTCAATGTAAAGGCGATCAAACGATATATCGGAGCGGATTGGAAATTTTCGCGGAAAAAACGACGAAATAAATCTGTAAAACATTAACTTTGAGGTGCAGAGCCTCGCAGAACCTCGCGAAGTACAGGTCAATCGCTTTGACATTATGAAACAGCCGATGATTTTTTCGGGCAATCTGGGTGGCGACGCCGAAGTGGTAACGTTCAAGAACGGCGGCCGGATGATTAAATTCTCCGTTGCTGTCGATGAACGGCCGGTGAAAGATTCCGCAGGGAATACCATTATGGAGAACGGGTATCCCAAGACGGAACCGGAATGGTGCCGCTGCCAGATCTATGTCGCGCCGGACAAGCAGAACGCCATCGCTGAACATCTCACAAAAGGCCGTTTCGTGGCGGTCGCAGCTTATCCGCAGGCGGAAGCATGGCTCAATAAGAACAACGAGCCGCAAGCCGGTCTTGTGTGGAACGTGATGCGGGTCGATTTCTGATGATGGAGGAGCTGTTAGCCGACCGGATTATCGAACAGTTCGAGGAGGCGGGTATATCGTTCGATGCGTATCATGAAGATTCGCAAAAGAACATCATAGCAGCGTATCGACAGATTACCCCCGATTTCGACGAATCGACCCTGATGTCCCGCTTTAAGTAGTTCGTTCTTCTTCCCTTCACGCTTCAACATTCCGCAGCTCGCGACAGAAAGTCGCGGGCTGCGTTCGTTTTGCGGCATGGGCGTCGCGCGGCTCATCCGATGGTTGTGGGGATGTCGGGTCGTTTTCGGGAGCCGCGCTTCTTCTTTTCTGGTCGTCTGGCATCATCAGCGGAACCGCCCCATAGGACGGGTCGCCGGACACCTGTCCGGCTGCATGCCTCTTTCTTTTGAAAAGAAACCGGCGGCAAAGAAACTCTTTCGGGCCGCTTCGAGGCGGCTATCCGGTGCAGTGCACTTCGTGCCGCACCTCTTTATAGCCGCCTTGGCGGCCCTGCTGGTCTTCTTCCCTTCACGGGTCAACATTCCGCAGCTCGCGACAGAAAGTCGCGGGCTGCGTTCGTTTTGCGGCATGGGCGTCGCGCGGCTCATCCGGCGGTCAGTGGGGATGTCGGATCGTTTTCGGGAGCCGCGCTTCTTCTTTTTGGTCGTCTGGCATCAAAAGCGGTACCGCCTGACTTCGCACACCCTACGACTTCGCCGTCGGGTATTGCTCGTGGCGGCGGTGTTTCGTGTTCGGCCTTTCGCAGTCGCCCATGCCTCGAAAATCGAGGCATGGGCGACTTTTCCCAACACGCGGCATCGCTTTCTTTGCATCCGAGAGCCAAAGAAAGCTCGGCAAAGAAACCTCCGGCTCGCTCCTGTCACCAGCTGCCACCTCTGCGGCAGCCGGTGACGACGGAACCGAGCCTACCGGTACTCGGAGAGTACCGAGAGCGGTAGCCTTCGGCGTCCGAACACAAGCCTGCGACATTGTGTTCGGCTATCGGCTTAACGCTCGTCGTTAGGAATTTTTCGAGCTCCGTTGAAGGGCTCAAAAAATTCGCCGCACTCCTCGCTACCCCCTTCCGTCCCCCAGAGGGGAGACCTTCTTTTGTTCTCCGATTGCGACAAAAGAAGCAAAAACGCATCCGCTTTCTTTGGCTCGGGGCCCCAAAGAAACCGGAACCAAAGAAAACGCATTCACTTCCATTGCAAACGTCGTTTCGATACGTCGCGACCTTTCGGCCCAAGACCGGTGCGGATGTCTTGCCGGCCCGCCTTTCGCACATGCTTTCGCTCTCTTCCCTTCACTTGTCAACATCTCGCCCCGGCAGGGGCAGTCCCGCCCAGACCGCAAACGGTCTGGGCGGGTCGCGGTCGATTTGCCGTTCGACTGGCTCGCGGCAAATCCAGCGGAGATTCGCCTATTCGCTGCCGTGCGCTCCGCCGGAGCCTCGCTTCGGCAGCGGACGAATCACACCCCCTTCGCCCCTCGATAGGGGCTCCTCCTTTCTGGAAAGGAGCAAAGCATGGGTCGAGTTCGGAAGTCGCTCGACGACTTCCGAACTCGACCGCCTTGCAGCGGAGCTGCAAGAGAGCGGTAGAAAAATGCTACTCGCCGTCTAAAATGCCGGGCAGTTCCTGCCCTCGATGCTTCGGCAAACTGCGGTTTGCCGAAGCGCATTTTGCGGTCGACGAATGCGAGAAAAGCGGATGCTTTTCTCTACCATCCGGCGCCCGCCGATCGGCGATCGTGTCCCGATTTTTCGGCGGCATCCCTCACGATTGCGCAAGCGCAATCTATCCGCAAAATCCGCATGACTTCCTGCGGATTTTACGGATGCTTCCAGCCCCGCCGAAAAATCGCTCCCCTGTTGCATTTTTCTTTTGTAACAAGCGGGAATCACGCTGACCGCGTGATTCTGGTTTCGATTCTTATTCGTAATTGTTTGAAATATAGTGCGGTGAAGTGATTTTCAAAGGAAACGAAATAACATGTCAGGTTCCCTGATGGTTGCCTAACGTTATTCATATGCTTTTTAAGAGTAGATTATCGGTTGCCTATCGAGGTGCCTTATTTTGTGAAAAATTATTTTTTCCAAGAATTATATAGCTATAATGTCGATATCCATTTTTTTGTGATAAATCACAAAAATAACAGGTTTTGAAAGGGCATCGACTTTTCATTCCTTTGCTTCCGAAGAGGGATAAAACACGGTTTTATTCGGTAACCGGATTTTATAAAACAGTGAGCTTATGAAAAGAACTTTCGATGCTGCTATTCGTATTACCGTTTCGGCGAAAGAGCAGTTATCCGCCATCGCCGAGCGCAAGCGGACTTCGTTGGGGGATGCCGCTTCGCGCATCATCCTGTACCATGCCAAGCATCGCATCGACTACGACGAGACAGCTCCCGACAGTAAGGTTTTGATGGACATGCTGCGCAGCATCCATGTTTGCGTTACCAAGAACAGCGGTTCGGCCGAGCGTACCGAATCGTTCATCAAGACCTTGTTGCATCAGGATGGGGCACCGGCTTCTGCCGGACACGATGGTACGTTCGATGACGCTTCGCATTCCGTTCCCGCCGACAGCCCGCAGTTCTCCGCTTTGTCCGCGCTTCTCGAACGCTTGCTTTCCAACGCCACTTCCGCCAAGAGTTTCGACGGGACGCCCGTCATGCAGATACGCCTTCCGATCGACGAGTTCGCCCGCATCCGGCAGCAATACGACGACTTATGTACATCACGAAATTCGTAGACAATACGCATTACAAAGGCGGGTCGGTCATGAATTACGCTTCGTATCTCGAAAAGGAGCGGTTGATTCAGGAGCGGTTGGACGACCCTTCTTCCCGCCGGTTGTCCGCCTACCTCGACAAACAGAACGACACCGTTCGCGTCGAGGGGCAGGAGTATTTCTTCAACGGTGAAGGGAATACTTTCGACAGCGAGCAAGTGACCCGCGCCATCGACGGCAATGTCAAGGGTTTGAAAAAGTCCGAAGCGCGTTACTATACCTTCGCCATCTCTCCATCGCGCGAAGAAATCGAGCACTTGCGCCGTACGATCGCCGACACGCGGCAGGCCTTGTCGGATTCCGGCGAGGTCATCCCCGACAGCTTCGACGACGACTTGATGCGCGGTTATCTGAAAGATTACGCCGTTCGGTGTATGGATGCTTACGCCCGGAATTTCAATCACCCGCAGATTCGGAGCAACCGCGACCTGCTGTGGTTCGGGATGGTCGAGAAAGACCGGTATTGGAAGAACGGCGACCGCGAGGTCGGTTTCAACCGGCAAATCCTGAAACGGATCGACAAGCTCCGGCAGCGGGGTTCCGGTAGTCCCGACACCTCGAAAAAAATCGCCGAGTTGGAAAAACGGTTGATTCGCGAATGCGACGTCCGGCCGGGCGGCAGCCGGGAGGTGTTGACCGCCATGATGCCCAAATCGGGCGACAACTGGCACATCCATGTTTGCGTCAGCCGTCGGGACATCACCGACACGTTCAGTTTGAGCCCCAATGCCAACGGGCGCGGCAGCAAGAAACACGTTTTGAACGGCAAGTCCGTTCGCGTCGGCTTCGACCGTGAGGCGTATAAAATCGGATGCGAGCAGTTGTTCGACCGCACGTTCGTCCACAGCCGCCTCGCGACCGAGAGTTACGAAAAAACGAAAGCGTTGCGGCGGCAGGGTGCTTTCGCTTACGCCAAGCAGCTCGCCAGCGACCGCGCCGTTCGGCGGGAGGAGCGGGCGGCTTTCCGCCGTGCCGGTCTGGCCGGGTATCGCGATTACTTCAACGACCTGTTGCAGTGCGAATCGCTCGACGGGCGGCAGTTGCTGCAATTGAAAGGCTTCCTCGCCCGCCAGTTGCACGCGCTCGATCCGGGCCGGTCGGTCGACGAGTGGATGGATTGCGACTTGGAGGAGTTGCAGCGGGCTTTTGCGCAGTTCGATGCGGAACCGCACTTCGACGGTTCCTACTTTACCGAAAGCATGGCGGCCCGGCTGGGCGACAAGACCGTCGAAACCGCCGGTTTGCAGGGCGGTTATCGCCCCGTCACCGTCTCCTACCGACTGTTGCGGCGCGGCATTGCGATGCGTCGGGCGACGGATCGCCGTCGCGAGGCCATCGACCGTTGGACGACGCTGTTTTCCGACAAGTGGTACCGCGAGAATTACCGGTTCGAGAGCATCGGCCGGATGCAGCAGGCCGATACGCTCCGCATGCAGGCCGAGCATTTGAACGAACGATTGGGGGCATCCGTGTTGCTCGCCAATGCACGCGAGTATGCGGCGACCCTCGAAAAGTCGTTCGTCGACGGGTTCCTGAAAACCTATTGGGGCGATTGGAAGGGGGATACGGTCAGCCGTTTCGCACGGGATTGTTTCGGGCCGGATGCCGCCGACGTCCGAACCCCCGAAGCCTTCGGGCGCATGGCCCGCGAGCGGTTGTTGCCTGTCGATGCCCGGCAGCGCATCGACGAGCTCGCCGTGCGGTGCCGCATCGAAAGCATCGACACGCTCCGAAACCGTATCGCCGAGCTTCCTCCCGAACGGGCGACGGAGCTGACTGCGCTGCTCGAAAAACAGTCGATCGACGAGGGGCGGACGTTGTCGTCCTTGAAAAACATCCTGTCCGATTCCGCCGTCTCCGTCTCCGACAAGGAGCAGGCCGTCCTGCGCTCGGCATTCGACGATCCCGCATTGTTCCGCCAGCTTCGGGACTTGAAGGGAGGCATTCTGAAAACGCTCGAACGGCAGCAGCCCGACATGAAACTCGATTCGTTGCAGAAGTCGTTGTCCGAATTGCTCGGACAATGCAAAGAAATCCGAGACGAATACCGAAAAGGATTCGACAAGACAATCGAAAGTTTTTTGCGGCGGGAGCTTCCCGGTTATTATCCCGTCATCGAGCAGCAGAGCCGGTTGGAAAATCTGATTCGCGAGCTGACGCCCGACCCGAAAGCGTGCTCCGATGCGATTCTTACTGCCCGGCGGGAGGTTGCGAATGCGCTTTCGCCGCGTGCCGAGCGAATCTTCATGCAGGAGAGCCGGCGGCTTTTCGGGCCCGACGCGGTAGTGAAAAACGAACACGATTTTGTCAAATTCGTGGAGGGGCGATTCTCGCCGGAGCAAATCGGGCAGTACAAGGCCGCCTTGCCGGAGATTTTCGCCCGCATCGAGGAGCAGCGGCGTGCCGTCGTCCAGCAGTACGCGAACGCGGTCATGGAGGGTGCCGAGCAGTGGCGTGTTCAGGCCGTGCGATTGCAGCAGGGCCATATCAACCGTTACATCGACCGGAAGTATCCGGCACGACGGGCGAAAGAGTTGAAGGAAGAGTTGCAGCAGACCGTCGCGAAAGCGTGCCGGCGGCCCGTCTTGCAGCCGGTCGAATACAAGGTTTTCGACATCGCCGCTCGAAACGAAGTCGCCTCGCAAGCCCTCGCAAAAGTCGGGCCCGTGAAGTTGCCCGTTTCGCCGCAGTCGCTGGCGGTCAAAACCGCAATCAAATTGTTCGGAGTTTTAACCAAAGGATATTGATATGGAAGAATTGCATTTCAGCGTGCGAACCGCTTTGAAACTGTTCGCGGCCTTGTTGCTTTTCGGCGCGTGGCTGTTGGCCCGCAAAGAGGCCGAAGCGGAGCGCAGCGGCCGGGAGAAAGGCGAACGCCGGATCGTTTCGCGGTCGAGCCTCGCGATGGTCTGCGTCGCATTGGCGTTTTTGGTCATCGTCCTGTTGTGGGGCAACGCTTCGACGTTATGACTTTGTTCGGTTATCTTTCGGCCGTCGCTGCGGTCGGGGCGTTGCTTTACCTTTGGAAGCGTCCCGTCGGTGTCGTGGCGATGCTTCTCGCACTCGTCTTGCCCGGCATGCTTTACCTGTGGGTCGGTGTGCCGTTGCGGACGTTCTGTTGGTCGTGGGTTCTGCCTTTGGCTGCCGGAGAGTGCCTTCTGATTCCGTTGTTCCGATTCGCCTACGTGCGGTTCAGCCGGTCGGCCAACGGATATTCCGATCTGACTTTGGAAATCGAGGACAGCGACGGACACCTGCATTACGTCAAAGGCATCAATCAGGGCACCTACATCAACGGCGGTTCGGGTTCCGGCAAAACGGCCAGCTGCAACCGGGCCTATGCCGTGCATGCGGCCCGCTTCGGCATGCCGGTGCTCATCCACGACTTGAAGCGGTACGAATTATCGGAAACGTTGTATCCCGTCTTTCGCGATGCCGGTATTCCGTATCGCGTCTTCGCCTTGTTCGACCCCGAACGTTCCGTGCGGGTCAATCCCATCGCACCCCGATACTTGCCCGACGAGGCGTCGTTACGCGCTCGCGTCCGGTCGTTCCTCCTCGCCGTGCAGGGGCGCGAATCGGACGGTTCGACGGCGGACTTTTTCAATAATGCGGCTTCCTCGTTGTTGGAATCGCTGATCTGGTATTTGAAGAAGTATGCGCCGGACTATTGCCACCTGCCGTTTGTGATGTCGATACTCAACAGTCCCGACAACCTGCACGGAACCGTGAACGGCCGTCGGAAACTCTTCGGCAAACTGGAAAACATGCTCAAATCCGACCCGCAGGTCTATTCGATGGCCGCCGCATTCTTTCAGGGAGCAGGCAATGTCGATACGACCGGCAACATCTTGCAAACGTCGATTCTGGCACTCAATACCGTCAACACCGATGCCGGTTTCTACCTTTTGAGCGACAACGAAATCGACTTGCGCATCAACGCGCCCGGCAACCGTGTGGCGTTCGCGCTGGTCAACGACCCGAAGAATTCGACGGCTTATGCGCCGATTCTCGCCATGATCGCCGACGCTGCGCTCACGATGATGAGCGAGCGCGGCGGCATGCCGGCCGGAGCTTTGCTCGACGAAGCCCCCGAATTGCCGGTTCTGCGGATGCAGAACTTCATGGCCACGTTGCGCAGTCTCGGCATCTGGATCGTCTACACGACGCAGGATTTGTCGCAGATTCAGCGGACGCAGGGCGGCAAGGAGTACAACCAGCGCACCGTCTTGTCGAACATGGCGCACCAGTTTCTCGGCCGCACGAGCCTCGAACAGACGGCCAAGTATTACGAAGGCCTCATGCCGCAGGTCGAAAAGACGGAACGCAGTTACAGCAGTTCGCCGGGCGGAACCACCACCACTCGCCGCACGGTCAAGAAACCGCGTTACGAACGCACGGAGTTCTACAACCTCCGGCAGGGGGAGTTCGTCTACTTTCACGGCAGGGTCGAACGGTTCCGCTTCAAGTACGAATCGCCCGCCTGCGAACTTCCGCCCGTCGTCCGGCCGATGGACGCTGCCGGGATGCACAAGGTCGCCGCCGACATCCGGCAGGCCGCCGCCGATTTCATGAATAGATTCAATCGTTAAATACCAAACCTATGAAAAAATTTTTGTTAGTTGTCGGGGTTCTTATGGCGGAGGTCGTGAGTGCCCAAACCATCAACTGGGACTTGTCGCCCATCACCACGATGCTGCGAACGCTTATCCCCAACATTCTGGCCGTCATCTGCGTCGTCGCGCTGGTCGGTTGGACGGCGTTCAACCTCTTCAAGAACTGGGACAACCGGCAGGAGATCATGACCAATTTCCTGTGGACACTGCTGGGAATCACGATCGCTTACGGCATCGTCCGCATCGGCATCACCGTCTTTTTGTAGCCGATGGAAACGCCCGTGAATCGTCGCATCCGCGACAAGGCTATGGTCTTCGGGCTTCCGGCCGACCGCTTCATGGTCTGCTTGGCCGTGATGTGCGCACCGGTACTGGTCGTCTTGTTCGTGCCGGTCGCCGTCGTCTTGTGGATCGCGTGGATGATTTTCGTCTATAAGTTTTTCCGGCGTCAGGAGCGGTTCGTGCGTTCGATGCGCGCGGACAAACGCTTCCCCGCCTGCCTTAAAAATCGTTGACCATGTTCGAGACTTATTGTGTTTTGTTTTGCTTTCTGGTCGGTGCCGTCGTGCTGTTGCTCCGGCGGAGCGTTCCGGCCCGCGCATCGCAGAAGGCGAATGCGATGAACCTCGTCGAGCAGACGGAGAACAACCGGATGATTACCGCACAGGGCGATGTCGTCTTTTGTTACCGGTTGCACCTGCCCGAATGTTATTCGCTCGCCGAAGAGCAGTACGACCGCCTGAATGAAATCTGGCGCATCGCCCTGAAAGAGTTTCCGCAGGGTACGATCGTCCTGCGTTCCGACCGGTACGACCGGCAGCCGTTCGATGCTTCGGCGATGCCCGAAAACTCCTACATCCGGCGCGAGGAGAAACGGTATGCCGCGCAGCGCATGCAGACGTGCGATGCGTCGTATCTGTTCGTCGTATTCACAGGGTTCCGCTCGGTGCGCGACGTTCGCCGCACGAATCCGTTCATCGCCTTGTCCCACCGGCAGGCGAAAGCGGAGGATGCGGCTTACCGGCAGTTCGTCGCGGCCGTAGATTCGATGTACCAGCAGCTTTCCGGTGCGGGAGGCTTCTCCGTCGAGCCGATGGACGCCGACGAAATCCGGGATTACACGCGTTATTACTTCAACGGCTTCCAGTCCGATTTCCTGACCGATGCCGAAGCGGCGGAATCGTTCGTCCGCATCGGCGACCGCTTCGTCGGGGCCGTGAGCATCGAGCACGAGCGGCAGTTCCCCGAAGTGCTGCGTTCGCCGCAGCCGGGCCGTTCGGTGCGGATTCCCGTCGGCATTACGGAGGACTTGGGCGTCGCGTTGCCCATTCCGCACCTCTACAACCAGATGATCGTCCTGACCGGCCACGAGCGGGAGTTCGAGCAGGTCAAACGCACGCTCGACACGTTCCGCAAGAATCGAGGCTTTTCCGAAGAAATCGAAGACCAGATGCGCCGGCTCGATAAGACGCGCGAGGCGTTGAGCGACGATCTCGACGCGTTGCTGGTGCGCGGGCATACCAATGTGATTTTCTGGGCCGAGAGCGAAGATTTATTAAAGACGTATCGTAGCACGATAACTAACTTAATGAAACAGGAGCGCGACTTCGAGCCCGTCGTTCCCATCGGCGGCCAGTTGCGCAGCGTCTTCTATTGTTCGCATCCTGCGACGGTCGCCTGCATGGACAGGGATTCGTTCTATCTGGTCGACCTCAAACAGGCCGTCGCCCTGTTCCAGCAGACGGGCGGTTATCGTTCCGACGATAGCGGCATCTATTACAGCGACCCGATCGACCACCTGCCGTTGCGGTACGACTTGTACGATGCGAATAAGCGGTACGTCGATTCGCGGAACATCGCCGTCATCGGTCGGACGGGCGGCGGCAAGACGGTCTGCCTCGAATCGGTCATCGAGGGGTACCACAACGATCCCGACCACGATTACGTGAATATCGTCGTCGACTGCGGCGGGTCGTACGACAAGGCGGCGCGGCTGTACGACCCCGAAGAGGTCTTCATCTTCCGGTACAGCCCGGACGAATCGTTGGGGCTCGACCCCTTCGCGGTCGGTACGACGGCGGACAGCGACCGCGTGGACGACATCTGCGAAACGTTGTGGTTGATGATCAAGCCCGACCGGGAGCCTTCGGCCGAAGAACGGGTTTCGCTGCGGCGAATCGTCCTGTCCTATCTGGAAAACTCGAAAGAGCAGTCGTGGCCGGACTTTTACCGTTGGGTGCGCGACAACTGCGAGCAGATTTTCAAGGAGAACGAAATCCGCGAATCCTACTTCGACATCGGGCAGTTCGTGCACAACGGCAGCGAGTGGTTCGAGGGCGGCATTTACGGTAACGTGCTGGCCCGCAGCGAAGACCCGACGACGCGGCTGCAAGGGAAAAAGTTGCTCATTTTCGAGTTGGAAAACATCCGGCAGAATCCGCAGTTGCTCTCCATCGTCGTCCATATGATCGGCATCGCCATCCGCACGTTGGTCTGGGAGCAGCCCGGACGGCGCGGATTCATCATCTACGAGGAGTTCGCCGAGCTGATGAAGATCGACATCATCTTTTCGGCCGTGTTGTACCAGATGCAGGCTATCCGCAAGAAGGGCGGTTCGGCGTGCATCGTCTTGCAGAACCTCGACCAGCTGGCCTTGAATGCGGGCGACCGCTACCGCAACGACGGCGGGGCTGCCGGTGCCTTGATGAAGAATATCGAGACGACGATCTTCCTCGCCGGTGCCGACCCTGCCGGTTTCGAGCGGTACGCTCCCGCCTTCACGCCGCACGACCGGCAGTGCGTCTTGGCATTGAAGAACAATTATACGACCGAGCCGCGTTACTCGTCGTTTTATCTTTTCCGCAGCAAGAAATCGGCGTTGCTGACTTTGTGCGTCAGTCCGCGAACGTTCCTCGCCTATCAGACCGAAGGGGAAATTTGCGACGAGCTCGGAAAACGCTATGCCGAAACCGGTTCGATGGAACGCGCCATCGAGCTCTACGAACAGCAGCATGAACAATCATCCTAAAAACAATCGAATCATGAAACGGACAGTTCTTTTAATGGTGGCGGTACTCGTTGCCGGAACAGTGCGGGGCCAGATGGCGGTCGTCGCCCCGAGCCTCGAAACGCAGGTGGCCCTGAATCACGTCGAGCAGATTCAGCAGGCCGTGCAGACCTATGAAACGATGGTCGGCGTCAAGGCGGGCATCGACAAGGGGATCGATGCCGTCGAGAAAGTAAACAGCAAACTGACGACCATCCGCGAGGTGCAGGAGGTCGCCGACCGTTCGGCTCGCTGCATCCGCCGGATCGAACGGGTGTATAAGAAACTCGGCGACATGGAGCCCGGTTTGCGCGGCATCACCGACCTGATGACGCAGTGCAATCAGGTAGCGCGCGACTGCATCAACGTGACGGCCTACGGCGCGAAGGTATTTTCGCCCGGCTTCCTGCGGATGAGCGACGCCGAGCGTCTGAATGAAACTCGTCGGGTGCTCGACGATCTGGACAAGCTGGCCGCACGGGTCAATTACATCGACACGCAGGCCAACGCCATCCGGTTCAACCACGAAATGATGAACGCTTATCTGCATTGACATGGATGCAATGACCTTTATCGAAAAACTCTCCGCAGCGCAGACGGAGATTCCGGCGGCGGCGATGCGGATTGCCGGGTTTTTCCTCCTGATGCAGGGCGTGCTGATTTTCCTGCAAAAGAAGAACGACCCGCAGAAATCGGTTTGGGAGGATCTATCCGGCGTCCTGCTGGCCGGGTTGGTCGTCTTTCTGTTTCCCGAATTGGTTCGATTCGTCGAACTTGCGGTCGCTGCGGCCATGCCTTTGAACGACGGCACCCCGCACGTCGACAGTATTGCCGAGTATATGCGGAGTGCGTTCGACGGCTTGTCCGACGAGGCGCAGGACGACAGTTTGGCCGATACCGTAACGTCGGCGACGCTGAATGCCCTGAATCCGTTCTCCTTGTTGCAAGGCCGGACGGCGACCTACCTGATCGCCCATTGCCTTTTGAAGCCGTTGGCCGATCTGGTCAATACGTTGTGTTTCCCCACCTACCTGTTCATCCGCAGCGCGGGTTTGCGCGTATGTTATCTGATTGCGCCGCTGGTGCTGATGCTCGGAGCTTTCGCACCCTTCCGCCTATTGTGGAAACACTGGTTCATGGTTTATATCGCCTTGCTCGTTTCCGGCCCGGCACTGATTCTGGCGAACCGCTTCTGCGAGGAGGCTTTCGCGCTCTACATCGAATGCACGGATTCGCCGGTGCTCGGATTCATCATGGTGGCATTGGCCCGCTTCAAGATATTCCAGTCCGTCATGGATTTGAGCTACCGGATATTCCGGGTTTAAGTCGAATAATATCGTAATATAATAATATCCGCTTATGATTCCAGAAACGATACGTTCGTTCCGCGAGCGGTTGCAGCGCAACCACATCGTGACCGTCTTTTGCCTGCTCGCCGTCGTCGTCTGCTTCGTCCTCAATTCGCTGGAGCGGCGCGAGGCGCAGCGCGAGCGCATGGAGTACGCCTATTACGTCGCTGCGGACGGCGAGGTCATCCCCGCCCGTTACGCCCAGCGGCGCGACAACCTCGAAATCGAAATCCGCCACCACCTGACGATGTTCGTCGATGCGTGGTACAGTCTGACGCAGTACGACTGGCAGCAGAAAGCCGAAGCGGCCGGATGGCTCGGCGGCAACAGCATCCGCGACCTGTTCGTCGGGCGTCAGAAAGCCGGTTATTACAACCGGTTCATCCAAAACAATATCGTGCAGAGGGCCCGCATCGAGGAGATGCGCATTCGGCCCGAATCGGACGGAACCTTTTCGTTCGAGTTGGTCATCGGGATGCAGGAGCAGTCGGATGCCTATGCCCGTACATGGCGGGTGTTGTCCGAAGGCCGTGTCCGCGTCATCGACCGCAGCTGGCCGCACAACCCGCACGGGCTGTGGATCGAGCCGTACTTGGAAACGAAAATCATGGAGGTGAAAAACGATGAATAGGCAGTTGAAAATCGCAGTGGCGGTCGGTGCCGCCGTTCTGTTGCTCCTGACCGCTTTGTACCTGTACAAAAGCGAGGAGCGCACCGAGCAGACGAACAGCATCGAATCGATCGAAGACGTCATTTCCGAAAAGACCTTTCGGTCGAAACGGCAGGCTTACGAAGCGTTCGCCAACGAAAAGGAGCGTTTCTATCACCGTTCGACGAGCGCATTCGAGCAAGCGTCCCCGCAGGAAACTTCCGCCGTCCACGAGCCGGAACCCGAAAGACGTCCGGCGGCAGCGGCTTCGGAAGATTCGCGGTTCGACGAGGCGTACCGGGAAATCAAACGGAACATGGACGAAATGTACGAACAGAATGGAGCTGCACCCGCAGCTTCATCGACACCCGCGTCCCGGCAGCCGGCCGCTTCAAAGCCGGAACCCGTGAAAAGCAGTGCCGACCGTCGTCGTGAAGCCATCCTGCGCGACTGGGGCATGACCTCCGCCGAATCGACCGGTTCCGACGATTCCGACGGTTCCGCTGCGGCCGGGATGTTCCGGGCCGTCATACATGGCACGCAGCTGCTGAAAGCGGGGCAGCCCGCCCTGTTCCGCACCAAAGAGCCCATCCGTTACGGCAGTCTGGTCGTTCCGGCCAATACGTTGTTGTCGGGCGTTACGGCTATTTCCGAAAACCGTCTGACGGTGGACATCGGCTCGGTGCGGCTCGGCCAGCAGGTATTCTACCTTCCGTTGGAGGTTTACGGTTCGGACGGCATGCAGGGGCTACCGCTCAACTACGATGCCGTGAACAAGGTCGCCGGAGAGCAAACCTCGTCTACGGCCATTCAGGAAACCGGCGCGGCCGTGTTGCGTTACGGCGGTACGGTGGGCCGCGTGGCCGGTGCCTTGATTACGGGCGTCGGCAACCAAGTGCGCAATACGAAGAATCTGGAAGTAAAACTCATCGACAATCAGACAGTCATCCTTAAAATCGCAGAAAGAAAATAATGAAACCGAGATTTTTATTAACGGCGGTCGTCCTGTGTACGACCCTTACGACGGTCGCCCAGCAGCGTGTCTATTGGCGTCGCGACAAAGTGACGCAGCTCATCTTCCCGGCCGAGATCGCCAAGTTCCGCACGGGATACACGTCGGTCGACGCCGTATCGCAGAGCGACGGCAGAGTGCTTTACATCCAGCCCGTCGACGCCCTGCCCGAAAGCAACCTGAACGTTATTACGGCCGACGGCCGGTACTACATGTTCGATGTCGTTTACGATGATGCGGCGACTACGGTCAATTACATCATTGAGCCGTCGACGGCATTCTATCGGGAAACGCCGGAACCGGCTGCACCCATGCCCGAACCGGCTTCGTCCGCTCCCGTCGTCGAAGAAGCATCCGGTGTCCCGGCATCGGCATCGACCGCCCGCATCGGAGCAGTACAGGGTATGCCCGATTACATTCAGTCGAACAACGTGGCCCGCTTGCAGAAGCTCGCTTTCGTCTTGCGCGGGGTGTATGCGGATGCCGACCGCCTCTACTTCAAGTTCCGCATCGAGAATAACGCCAACATTCCTTTCGACGTCGATTACATCGCCTTTTCGGTCGTAGCCCGCCGAACCAAGAAAACATCGACGCAGGAACGTATGCAGGTCTTTCCGTCGGAATCCGATAAGGAGGTGCATCGCATCGATGCTAAAAGCCGATGCGAGGTGATTTACGCGTTCGACAAATTCACCATCGGCAAGGACAAGGTGTTGTTGGCCGAAGTGCTCGAATCGGGCGGCGACCGGAACATCGCCTTATCCATCCCCGAACACTTCATCATCGAGGCTCGCAAGTTATGAAAGAACGGGGTGTTCGCGGCATGATCTGCGCCGAAGCGCGGCTTTGCACTGCTGTTGTCGGCAGCACGGCCTGCTTGATAAAAAGCCTCGTTCGCGAATTACGCATTTATTGCAAACAGCGAATCGTTCGCTACAAATTACGGAAAAGAAAAAGAAATGAAAACGAAATTCTTATTGACGGCCGTCCTGTTGTGCGTCATCGCGACGGCCGAAGCACAAATCGGATATAAGGGGCAGACGTTCTCGGAGGTCGGCGTCGGCATCGACCATCTCGGCGGTGCGGTCATCGAGGTCGGGTTCGGCCGGTATCTTTCGGCCCATTCGATCATCGGCATCGGCGGGTCGTATGGCCGTACCAAGTACCGGGCATCCGGCGGCGATTCGTTCCATGCGGCCCAGTGGGTCGGGAACCTGCATTACCGGTACGCTATTCCGTTGAACCGGTTCATTCTTTCGCCCGCTGGCGGCATCTTGCTCGGCAGCGAGCAGTGCGACCGGTTCTCTGAACAGGGTAATATCATCCCGTACAAGAATCGATTCGTTTACGGTCTGTTCATCGGGTGCAGTTTGGAATACATTCTCGGCCGCCACTTGTCGATCTACATCGCTCCGAAAATGAATTACCTGATGAAGACGAACTTCGATGAAGTAAGACTAATCGGAAGTGCAGGGGTGAGGGTGTATTTCTAATCAACAAAACAAAATAAAAGGGAAGCAAAACCGCTTCCCTTTTTTATATTGATAGGATATTAACTTATAAGTGCATCACATAATTTATCCAATAGTGTTAATTTTCGTTTGTAATAGCATCGTTTTATGGTATAATTTACAGAAAGGGATTGTTTCGCTTTTTCAAGTAAATCAATTTTTAAGGCTTTGAGTATTTTTCTATCGCTATTGGAACAACGATCGTTTGGGATAGGATCAGATGATATTGGAGAATATGTATCAAGCACTATATGCCAATAATTAAGTTGAGTAGGGGCATGTTTTATTTTTGTATGAGATTGTATTTCTACAGGAGTAGTAGAATTAGTGAAGTGGCCTACCACTATCTGTTCTATGTTTGATTCTTCAGATGTTTCTGCTGCTGCTGATGCGTATTCATCTCGTTCTTGTTGCGATTGAAAAGTTTTTTTAAAGGGAAACGTAATGTTGTGTATGTCTTTTATAAAAAAATATATACCAAAGCACGGTTCTGTGATGGAAAAATTTGTCTCATTGGCTATTGGATAATTATCAGTATTATCCCACTCTCTGCAACCTTCATTTTTAGGTAAAAACATAATATGTTTATGGGCTAAAAATTTTCCACCTAATAAATTCATTGAAAGATTTGCCACATTACAATTAAATATGCTATCTGAAAATCTATACTTCCCTTTTTCCGTTTGAACCAAGAATTCTTCTAATGTGCCTTTTATCTGTCGAACAACAGCCAGATAAGGGTATTTTTTTTGTAAATCGCTAATTTCAAGTTTGGGTAAGTATTTAGATGATGGTAATATCTGTTTTGGGTAGATTCTACGCATTACGTTTGTCTAAATCATTTAAGAGATTCTTAAATTCGGAAACAAGTTTGTCTATTGGTAATTCATTTGAAATAAGTAAATTACCATTCCTGTGAATTGTGAATAATACATTTTTAGAATCTTCTTCATCGATAAATCGTGAGATAGTAAGGTATAGCTCGAATGGAAGCATTAAACGAATATCAATACTTTGATCTTCTTTATTGAATGATGCTATATTGTCCGAGAATGGAATCGAACTCAATAGGTTGGCAATGGAATAAAATTGTTCTTTCCCTTTTTGGGGTATATCTTGTCCATATTTTCCCAAAGACATTTCAAGGGCTTTATAGCGACTTTGAGTGCGAAATTTTTGTAAATCAAGTAATTGATCATCGCTTTTTTGATACGGTAAAATAAAAATATATGGATCCCCCGAAGAATTGATAGTAGTATAAACGGACGGTATAAATGAAGAATTAAAACCTTTGTTTGTAAAGGTTGATAAATCATTTCCCGATGCTCCTCCTAAAAGTGCTAATGAAATAAACGCTAAATCCATATCGCTTATTTTATTAAGTTTTCAATCAAGTTTTTTCCTAATGGCAGAACTTCATTAAAGAAAGCTTGAACATCAAGAGATTCTAATTGATAAGAGACTTCTGGTATGGTGTTTATGTCAAGTTGTATGATGCTTACATTTTTATTTATAAGAGAACCATTAGAATTAATGGTTTGTTTACCCTCTGAAATAGTGTGAAGCAGATTGAGTTGCACCCTTTTCTCGTTGAGTTGTATTTCTTTTTTTCTTAAAAAAGACACGTTTCTATCTGTAATAGCATGATCTTGTGTGGTTATATTGAATACTTTATTCCATACATTTGTTATGAGTTCGGGGCATTCATCAAGTTTCAAAACAAATAAAGGAGCATAAGCAATTCGGGAAGGTTTGATTGGAATGGAATAGATCTTTTGTAATTCTGTTGTAATTGTATTAATCCAAGTTACACATAAATTCGCAAACTCTTTTACTTTTACATCATTATAAGGGAATTCTGAATTTTTGATTATGTCGATTTTCCCTGGAAGAAACATGATATTTGTATCAGATAATTGTAATGTCCATGGCTTTCCCCATTGAGGGGGTGTATTGGTGGGCATAAAAATTGGAATACCATTTCCCATAATAGCACTATGAGCCGTACTTTCGGGTAATAGATTCTTAAATATATTAGCAAGCTCTGGGTTATATTCGATATTTACAGGGAGGAATATCGTTCCTCGCATTTGCGCAATTTTAATGTTTTCATCCATAACTGATAGGAGTTTTATGACCCAAAGATAATGATTTATTGTTATAATTCGTAGTATTTTTTCGAAAACGTGATTGTGGTAAAACGGTAAAATTGAATCATAATAGTTTTACAAGTCAATATACGTGCCTTCAGTCGTCTTCAAAAGAAGATATTATTGTATAAATATATAATAAAACGCAGAAAGAGACGGAAAAATTGTGATTTATCACAAAAATAATATGATATTATTATATTATTTCAACTCAAACGTCTTCCCTTCACGATTCAACAAAATACCCCGATAGGTTAATCTGTCGGGGTTGTTAGGTTGATTTCGGTACAATTAAAACATTGCTGCGACTTTCCGTATTTGTGCAAGTCGTTCCATGAAAGAAGCATCTTTCTGTGTGGTTTGCATATTATATTTCAATTGAAGTCGCATCAACGGTTCTGCATCTACTCCCAATGCGGCTTCAAACAATAGTGCCGTCTTTTCGGTGATGGGACAATGCACATTCAGTATTTCATTGAGTACGGAATAAGTCAGGCCCATTTGTTTGGCCAGTGTGCGTTGAGTATTCCTCGATACTCGATTTCATCTTTCAAAAGTTCGTTCGGATGTGTAGGATATGCTGGTGTAAGGCCGTTAGCCATCATTCGGATATTCATCGCTGGTCTATTCAGTAATAAGATCATTCAGAAGTGCGGTATTGGACATATCTCGGATAATGATACCGTCAACGAATATCTCATAGGCGAATACCCAATTTTTCTCGAATACAGCACAATGGTACCCTTTTTCATGCCATCTCTTGAAACGGCAGGGTGGATAATCGACCAAACTGCCTAAATGCAGGAGGAACCGTTCGATGCGACCGACGTAATTTTGTGCGGTTTCTTCGGATAAATTCAGATCGTACAACAGATAATTTTTCAGTTCCGAAACCCTGTTTAGAACTGTTTCGGAAACTACGACCTCACGCATCTTTTCTGAAATCCTCGCTTATTTGTTTACTTAACTCCGCCGTAAAAGTGCTGACTGGGACAGCATTGCATGCTTTTGCAGCTTGTTTGAAACTCTGCTGGTCTTCATGTATTACGGTAACGCTCTTGTGGTTTTTGATGAGCTCCAATAACCATTTTCCTTCGGGAGTGTTATCCGCTATCATTATATGTGTCATGTCCTATATGATTTTATCCCTTTGCAAATATAACGATTTTTATGCCGGTCGTGGTATGGCTTGAGCTGTTTTTGCGATTTATCACGAAATCACGGTATTTTTCTTGTATCGATGTATTTCAACGAAAGGAATAAAGATTCGAGCGTATTAAGGTGTGATAAAGGAGAACCATAAAACTTATCTAACGGTTCACCGTCCCGATTCGACGATTCATCAGGAGCTTCCTGTCGCCGAGAGTTCGGTCAAGGCCGGTTTCCCATCGCCAGCGGATGATTTTCTCGATACGCCGCTCGACCTGAACAAAGAATTGATACGCAATCCAGCTTCGACTTTTTTCGTGCGTGTGTCGGGCGACAGTATGACCGGCGACGGCATCGACGACGGCGATCTGCTTATCGTAGACAAATCCCTTGAACTTTACGACGGGTGTATCGCCATTTGCTATGTGGATGGGGAATTTACGGTCAAACGAATCCAACTCGATGCGGAAGGGGCTTGGCTTCAGCCCTCGAATCCGAAGTATCGGCCGATTCGAGTTGACCGCGATAACGATTTCATGGTTTGGGGTGTCGTCCGGCATGTCATCAAGACTTTTCGATAGCTCCCTATGTACGGCCTTTGCGATTGTAACAACTTCTACGCCTCCTGCGAGCGAGTTTTCCGGCCCGATCTTGTCGGAAAACCGGTCGTCGTGTTATCGAACAACGACGGCTGCGTTATCGCCCGCTCGAACGAAGCCAAAGCACTCGGCATCGGGATGGGGCAGCCGCTCTATCAGGTGCAGCCGCTCATCGCACGGCACAAGGTCGAAATCTTTTCGGCCAACTTCGCGCTTTACGGCGATATGTCGCGCCGCGTGATGACGACGCTTCGCGATTCGGTTCCGCGCATCGAAATCTATTCCATCGACGAAGCCTTTTTCGACCTGCAAGGCATCGAAGAACCGCTCGATGTTTTCGGCCGCACGGTCGGTCACACGATTCGTCGCAATACGGGCATACCGGTCAGTATCGGCATCGCTCCGACCAAGACACTCGCCAAAATCGCCAGCAAGCTGGCCAAACGTTATCCGAAACTCGACGGCTGCTGTTACATGCACCGGCCGCAGGACATCGAGAAAGTGTTGGCGAAGTTTCCATTACAAGACGTTTGGGGTATAGGCCGACAGTACGGCAAGTTGTTCGACGGATTGGGTATTCAAACTGCACGGCAGTTCGTGCAGCTCCCCGAAACATGGATTCGACGCAGGATGGGTGTTACAGGTTTACGGACATGGCGCGAGTTGCAGGGTGTCGCGTGCATCGCGTTCGAGCAGTTACAGCCTCCGAAGCAGCGGATTACGGTTTCACGTTCGTTTCCGAAAGAGGTTTATTTGCTGGACGACCTCGACCGTATCGTGTCGGAATTCGCCTCGATGTGTGCCGAGAAATTGCGCAAACAGCATTCCGTATGCCGTGAAGTGCAGGTTTTCATCTTCACCAATCGTTTTCGCGACGACCGGCCCCAGCATTACGAAACCGGTATCGAGATGATAGCCGAGCCGACCGAAAGCACGCTCGAAATCGTCAAGGTCGCACGCGCTGTCTTGCATCGGATATTCCGACCGGGTTATGGTTACAAAAGGGCAGGCGTCATGCTTTCGGAGATTCGTTCCGCTTCACAAATTCAGGGAACCCTGTTTCCACCCGTCGGCCATGCCAGACAGCAGCGGTTGATGAAAGCGTTCGATATTGTAAATCAAGAACACGGCAAAGGCAAGCTGATCGTCGCCGCACAGGGAACCCGACCTTTTCGTATGAATCGTGAACATTTGAGCCCGCGTTACACCACCGACTGGAAAGAATTATTGGTCGTCAAAGCAAGATAACAATAATATGTCTGGCTTATATTTTTGTGATTTATCACAAAAAAACGTGGATATTATAATAATATCCGAAACTTTTTCCTATCTTTGTAGTGCTTATAAGTTGGTAGCTTAACTACTCCGTCGGGCATACGGTAGATTGCCCAATCATGTCGGGCTTTTTTGTGCCCGTACGACAGGCGGTTGCCTTTGCGTAAGTATTGTTGCTCTTCGGAGTGATACCAACTTGTAAGCAGCGCAAAACGGCAGCCGCTTTTTCCTGTGCCTAATTTACTTTTAATTGCTTACAAGTTATGAAAAACAACCAGTCCTTGACGGGTTCCGTACCCGTCACCATCCAGCTTCCGGCCGAGATTGCCGAGCGAATCCAGAAGCACAATTATGATTTCGGGCCGTTGCTCGAGTTGTTCGGCGATGTGCTGTATTCTCCGAAAGAGATTGCCGAAACATTGTTGTCCCATTACTTCGAGTTCTCGCAGCTCGTCGCTCTCAAACCGGACGACTTCGGTTGCAGCAGTTCCGAGTTGAATAGCCGTCTTTGTCTGCTCGAAAATCTGTATCATGCCATTCGGGCGATAGAACCGACAACTGCGGATATGTCGGCCGAACCAGTTCCCGTTTTGTCCGATAATTAGTTCGCTGTCGTCATGGAAGAGTTGCATGTTATCCGAAGCAAGATTCACGAGGTTCGGGGACAGTGGGTAATGCTTGATTCCGACTTGGCCGCATTGTACGGCCTCGACATGGCTCATTTCAATAAGGCAGTCACGCGGAATGAAAAGCGGTTTTCAGCAAGTCTCCGGTTCCAACTGACAGAAAAGGAACTCGACGTTTTGAAGTCCCAAATTGGAACCTCGAATTGGAATCGCCGTCGTGCGTTGCCTTTCGTCTTTGCCGAAGAAGGTGCTTGTTCGATTCCTTCGGTTGTGCGCAATCCGAATGCTGTGCAAGTCGGCCGGGCGATTATGGAGGCATTCATCGGGTTGCGAAATGCACAATCGGAACGGTTGCAGCCGGAGGATACGGTTGCCGATCATTTTGCTGACGCCAGCAAGATGTTTCCTGTATCGCAGGGAACGTCGGAACCGGTTCGTGGGGATGGGCAAGTCATTCAGGATAAGATTTACGAGATTCGCGGACAACGGGTCATGCTCGACCGAGATTTGGCCGAATTGTATCAGGTTACGACCAGTGCCTTGAACCAAGTCGTAAAACGTAATGCAAAACGATTCCCAACCGATTTCATGTTCCGGCTGACCGATGCGGAAACAGAAAATTGGAAATCACAAATTGTGATAACCAATTCCGTGAAAATGGGTCTGCGTCAAAATCCCTATGCTTTCACCGAGCAAGGCGTAGCAATGCTTTCCGGTTTGTTGAATAGCGATGTTGCCATCCAAGCGAATATCGTTATCATGCGCGCCTTCGTGTCGATGCGCAATTATTTGTCCCGGCAGTCCGCTCTGCCCGAATCGACGGACTTCCTTCGGAAGCAGCTGCTGGCATTGTCTCGGAATCAAGCTGCGATGGCTGCACGCTTGCGTCAGCTCGAAATCGAGCGGGAACAGAGTTCCTGCAATGCACCGGTCGATATGGCACCGAAACGAACGCCATCGAAGTTCCTGTCGGATAACACTTGCGTCGGCGTTTACTCCGAGCGTGCATTGATAATTTACAATAACGATAAGAGCGATTGTAGATTATTGAAGTCTATCGGTGCCCGGTTCAACCCTTATCTGACGTGGCAGGGTGAGCGGATGGCAGGGTGGATATTGCCGAAGAAACGCAAGGACGACCTGCTCGGTTTGTTGCCGGAAAAGTTGCGGAACAAGGTGATGCAGTTCGATTGGAACTTGTAGAATGCGAAAAAATTACTAATTTTGATATTAAAAATAAGAAAACAATCAGAATCATGAAAAAGTATTTGTTTATGTTGCTGGCAGCGGCTGTGCTGTGCGGCTGCGAAGAGGACAGCAAACTGAATCCGAACCTGCTTCCGAAAGATGAGGACGAAGAAGTCTGGGTCGAAACGGGAGATATTTCCGTAGACAACCTGTTTGATGAAATTGCATTCAATAGAACGATAGTTCTGTTGGATATTCGGATTAAGGGCTATATACTGAACAATTATAGTGTAGTTCGTTTAGTAACTAAATCAGGAACAATGCTTTATTTGTCTGCTGATGAGTCGAGCGATGAATATACGACAATGGCAAAAGTTACGAGTGATTTGAATGAGGATAATAGTTGGTCTTTCTATGTTCCGGTGCTTGCAAAGGAAGGCACATTCGATTTCGTTATCGAACTTCCCGCTTCCGAGCAAAATACCACAGTCAAGCTCACCCGTTCTTTCCGCACGAAGACTTGGCGTATCACCATGAGCCGGACGAACGGTGCTTGGAGCGTAGACAATCTTTCGCTCGTTCCCGAACAAGAATAGGGTTCGATAGCTTGAAACGACAAGGGCGACGGTATTTCCGTCGCCCTCGTTCGTTTGTTCATGGCGGGTTTATTCGTCGCGGATGCAGCGCACCATGCCGCCCAGAATGGAGGCGTCGTAGCCTGCGGGGCTGCCCTGCAATACGAGCGGTTTGTAAATATCGCGGTCGTGTTGTACGCTGACCTCGAAATATCCGCCCGTGTAGGCATAGACGGTTTTTCGGATATTGTCGCTCCATGCGTTGTACTTGCATCGCACCCGGTTGTTATCGAGGTAATACACGCCATAGAGCGGGAATGCGACCGATTTGTTCAGCACGTAGTTGTAGGAGGTCGAGTAGGAGGTCGACGAGTTCTCGAAGATGTTGAGCTTCGTCCCGTTCAGGTCGTTCCGTTTCGGTACTCGCCAGCCGTATGGGCAGGGGTCTTGGACGCTCTTGGTACCCGTGTTCCATTGCGTGTTCCAGTATCCGCCATAGGTCTCTTCCGGCCCCGAAGGTGTCGAAGCGAACTTGAGTTTCCCGAACGTATGGGCTTCGTCCTGCGTTTCGTGCGAAATGAACGGGAAAGGTTCGTGTCGGCCGGGTTGATAGATGTAGCCTCCCCGCAGACCCTCCTGCGTGGCATCTGTTATCACCGACGAGGCGTTTCGCAGGGCACCCAAGTTTCGCGTCATCAGGCCGTACAGGTCGGCCGTCGGGGTGTAGTTCGTGCGCCAAATATGCCACGACCATAATATCTCTTTACGAGCATTTTTTGCTACAATCAGCGCGCTGCCTTCGGTTTCGTCGTCGCAGCGGAAGCGCACTTCGCCGGTCGAGCCGTCGTAGGTCAGATTGCGGATGATTTGCGGGGCACCGCCGCCGAGATCGTCCTGCCACAGCACCTCGATGCTGCTCGGGACGATGATGTTGTCCGCGCTGCCGCCGCGCGTGGCCCGGAAGGTGTAGTAGCCGCCTTTCTTGACGACGTAGCAGTTGGCATAGGTGGCTCCGGCATCGAGTGCTTGGGCGGTGTACCAGCGGGGTGCGAGCACGTAATTCGCGTGCATCTCGACCCGGCAGTTTCCGCCGGAGGATATTTGCACTTCCGTGTTCGTGCCGACCACCTTGCGGAACCAGCCCTCGAACTCGTCGTCGGCATCGGAGGCGATTGTCGCGACGGTGCCGAAAGGTACGGTATAGACATCGAATTCGTCTTCGACGCGTTTGGAGTAGGAGTTGTCGAACGAAATGTCGATATGCAGGCTCGTCGTGTTCGGTACCCAAAGTTCCCTGTCCGAAACATCGATGTCCTCGAAGGTGAACCAGATCGTACCCGGCCCTTTGGCGCAGTAGATTCCCGAACTGTCTCCCGAATAGACCACGCGTCCGTTCTTGACCAGCTCCTCATCGACGGGGTAGAGCGGCATTTTCGTTCCGTCGTCGTAGTAAGCCCCCAGATAGGTGTAGTAGGTCGGGAACGAGAATTCGACATCGACGTCCTGCCCGACGATCGGCATGTAGTACGTGTATCCGGCGCAGGAATCCCAGTCGTCTGGTTCTTTGCCGCCGATCGTGATTTTTTCGAGCGTCCAGTCCTCTTCATTGGCCATGCGGACGTCGAAATAGATCGGATAGTAGACCTCGCGGCCGACGGTGAATCGACGCACCGGCAGTTTGTTCGGGTCGGTCGCGTCGCCGTAGTAGATTTCGCAGTCGAACTTCGGCTGAATTGCGCCGAAATTGAAGTTCTGGAACTTCTCCGACAGATAGAGTGCCAGCCGGTAGGTTACGGTCGGTTCGGTCGGCGAGGGCGAAATATCGAAAAGGTCTTCGGATACATGCCGTTGCCAAGTCGCGCCGCCGTTGCGACTGTATGCCAGATGCAGGTCGTCGTTCTGCGTGAAGTAGGACGAGTGCTGTTTTATTTTCAGCCACCATCTTCCCGTTTCGAGTTCGGGGAAGCGGTCGCAGCGGAGCGTGATATCGGCGAGGGCGAAATGTTCGGCCTGCCCCGTATAGATAAGGTCGTCGCTCTGTATGGTGGATGCCAGCGTCGTCGAGCTGATCCGCACGTCGTTCGGCCCGTAAATTCGGATATGGTAGGCCTTGTAGCAGTTTCGCCGCACGGAAAAGTCGGATACGTCGTCGTCTCCCATGTAAACTACCGACGTGTAGATTTTGTTCGGAGTGTTCGGATGATAGAATCGAATCAGCAGGTGGGTCGCCCGTTCGGGAGCGTTGGCCGGGATGCGTTCTTTTTCGGTCGTAACCGACGGGACTTTCGGCTTGATGTTCTCGTACATGTAGAACGTATCGTGTAGTGAGTTGCCAGCGTTCTGGGTGTCGGGGAGCACGGCGTCGCCGTCCGTATAGCAGTTTTCACCGGGCAGGTCGTCCCCCTCTTGCGGAAAGATGGAGGTGTCCGTCGTAAGATTGCATACCTGCGCCGAGAGGATGACGTAGTTGCTGAACTCGGAATTGATGCCGTAGTAGATTTTCGACACGATGCGCGTCAGTCGGATGGAAAAGTCGGTCGTATTGGCGTCGACCTTCATTTCGCCTGCGTAGGTCATGACATTGAGCGTGCGGCGGTCGTTGAAAAGGCCGATTCGGAACAGGTTCGGATCATCGAGCGATTCGGGAGAATCGGTGATGCCCTCGACATGGTAGCTTTGTCCGAGATTGGCCACGACCCGGATTTCATGGGTTCCGTAGGTCAGGAACAGCGTGCTGGATGTATCGGTAACGTATACATGGCGGACGGCCGATGTCCCCTTGTGCCAGATATAGATGTTCAGGTCGTGGATTTCCGTGTCTTCGCCTGCGGCTTCGGTAACGGAACCGTCGCTGCGCGTCGGGGCGGCGGCATCGAAAATCTCGTTGTCGTTGCGGGCATGCAGCGTAACGAGCGCGTGCCCCTGTTGTGTCGATGGGATAATATCTTCCGTCCGGTCGACCGAACAGGCCGACAGTATCATCGGTATGAGCAGATATAGGAATCGTTTCATGCGTTTGCGGTTTTTTGTGTGAAAAGGAAGAGGTGCTTTCACCTCTTCCCTTCACGGTTCTACATCGGTCATGCCCGGTTATCTTCCGAGATTGACTTTCTGCGTTTCGAGCGTTTCCCAGTCGGCGACGGTCAGGTCGAGTGCGACGTCGTTTCCCATCAGTCCGTCGATGGCGGCCTCCACATGGTAGGCTCCGTTGCGCAGGATTTTACCTTCGCCAGCTCCTTGCAGTTCCACTTCATAGACGATCGGTATGCGGTCGCCCGTCGTTGTCGCTTCGCCGTCGACGTCGTAGGTCGCTTCGATGGTCAGCAGTACGCGGCTGCCTTCCGCGTCGCTCGCTTTCTCGAAGACGTAGAACAGATTCCGGCCGTCGGAGGTCGCCTGCGTTGCGGTGAACTCCTGCCCGCGATCGGCATAGTCCGTCGCCGAGCGATCCAGCAGATAGGAGGCTTCGGCCGCGCGGGAGAGGACGATCCGGTCGACGGTAATGCTCTGGTCTCCGTACTTCGCGCGGAAGGCTTCGGTCGTCGACATCGTTACTTCGACCTTCGCTACGGTGCGCCGAAGCGTCACGCCGACATTCGTCGTACCCTTGCCGACGACGCATTGCGTTCGGCCGGTCATGACGAATCCTTCCGGCCGCAGGGACTTCGCTGTCGTTTCGTCGAAAGTTCCGTTGTAGTCGGCGACCGCTTCGTCCATTTCGGACAGCAGCAGGTTCATCGACACGACGTTTGCCGGTACCGTCCGGTTGGCGACCACTGCGATTTCGCATGCTTCGCCTTCCTGTACGTCCGGTACGACCAGCGACACGGGGGTGGTCGGGGCTTCGGCAATCTCTTCTGCCGAGAGGTCGCGTCGGAATTTGATTTCGCCCGACGCATCGAATACCAAGACCGTCGCCGTGTTCACGGCTTTTTCCCACGCTTCGGTCGTCCCCGTGCCGAATGCGCGGCTTTTCGCTCCGGCTGCCGCATTCTCGAAGAACAGCCGGATGCCCGGCCGTTCGGATTCGGGCGCGACATCCGCACTCGGTTTCGCCTCGTTGCACGAGGGCATGGCTGCCGCGCAAACGAGAGCGGTGCACAGATAAAGAAAGTTTTTCATAGAATAGATGTTTGAAAAGTGAGTTCTTGTTTATCGGTTGCCCAAAACTTCTTGTTGGGCGATGACGCCGTTCCAGTCCGATACGACGATAGCCGTTCCGGCGTCGCCGATCTCGATCAGTACGTCGATTTCGACATCTCGGCCGACCTGTTCGTCCAGAATCGACGCGAAGTCGCGGATCGTCATTTCGCACAGGCGTTCATAGGGCGAATCGGGATGGTCGCACCAGACGCCCAGTACCAGATTGTCGCGATCGGTGAAATAGGGCGTGTAGAACGAGCCGGCCAGCCGACTGCCGTCATAGGTCAAAGCAGGCCGATAACGCTTCATTTCGCCCGATGGCCGGTTGTAAAAATCGAGTGCTTCGCGGTTCTCGATGGCGAAGTAGTGGTTTTCCGGGTAGCGGACTTTCTGCAAGCCTTCCACCCGGACATTCACCTTGAATACCGATTTGAACAGGTCGATATCGAACCGTAGCGAATCGCCTTTGACGATGGGTGTCTCGAATCGTCCGTAGAGCAGGCGGTCGGCACCGTTGGCCGACATGCCCAAAAGCGCATCGTTCAGCCGTTCTTCTTCGACGGCCGTTCGGTCGCCGACATTCGCCCAGCTTACGAACGTGTAGCGGCCGCGCGTCAGGTAGGTTTGCAGTACGGGTTCTTCACCCAGCACTCCGTGCAGCGGCAGCAGCGTATCGCGGTACAGTCGGCCCGCTTCGTCGTAGATGAACAGCCGCATCGAGTGGATGTCGTCCAGCGTGGCCGTTTCGCCGTTGTCGTAGCGATATTTCAGGTAGACTGCCGCCTTGTGTTTTACGCGGACGGTTACGTCGTCGCTGACCTCGCAGCCGACGAATAGTGCCCCCGTCAGGGCATAGAGAAATAGACGTTTCATTTTTTCGTGGAAAATTATTGCATTTCGATTTCAGCCGGCAGCAGATAACGGGTCGATTCGGCTTCCACCGCATGGCGTGCCCGGTCGAATACCAATTCGGGGTTGTCCGACTGCCGGATTCGGAGTTGGAATTTATTGTCGATGCGCCAGAAATAGCCGGTCGCCGATTCGACCGTCCACTCCTTTTGTTCGACAGGCGGGACGGTGGTCTGCCAGCGGTATTTCTCGTAATAGAGCAGGATGTCGTCCGTCGGCAGATAGTCGTATTGCAGATTCAGCCGGTAGTCGTAGACGGTTTTCCAGCTCGCGATCTGGCCGTTGCTGCCGGGTACCGGATAGCGGTAAGATTTATGGTAGGGTTCGCCCATCGTGAACTTTACCTCCCGTTTTTCGAGTTTCAGCCGATAGTCCGTCGGGACGGTGTAGTCGGCTGTAATCGTGCAGGCGGATTCCGTTGAGAGCAGCCTCCCCGAAGCGTCGTACCAGCCCGCCACCTCGAAGTTGTAATTCGGCTCGTTTGTCATTGCGAAAACGACAGGCTCTCCTTCGACCCGGTACTCTCCGGCTCCCGAAATCCGAATGCCGCGCGGAACATCGCAGGCGATGGTGAAAATTTTCACGACCTCGAAATCGGTTCGGGCTTGCTTCGCAGCATCTCCGGCCCGCACCTCGAAATCGAGCAGATGTTTTCCTAATACGGTCGGCCGATAGTCTATCGTCGTCGTTCCGGCCGGTACGACGATTCCCGACGGCCCGACCGGTTGCCCGGCATAGCGGAATTCGCCCGCACCTTGTGCGACGGCCGGTACGACCGTATAGGTTCCCGTGTATTTCGGATAGTCGATAGCCAGTGTTATCGGCTGCACCGTTTCCGGCGTCGGATTCTCGATGCGCGGTGCGCAGGAGGCTTCGACCGTGAGTTCCGGCGGAAACGCAGCGGTGAGTGCGACCCTGCAAGGTTCGCTGACCCCGCCCGCAAGGTTCTTGATGCGGAACTCGACGAGCAGTTCTTCTTCCCGGTCGGGTGTGATGGTCACCGTCAGACTTTCGGCGGAAAAGGTAATCCATTCGCCGCCTGTCGGAACGATCAGCCCGTCGACGACGATGCGGGCCGTTCCCGAAAGCAGCGTCGTCGCAAGCGCATAGCCGTCGGTCGTACCCGTTCCTGTGACAGTCAGCATTCCCGTGACGGTTTCATCGGGCACGCACTCCGTGCGGTCGAATGCGGCTGTCAGTGTCAGTAGCGGTTCCGGTTTCGTCGGATCGGCTTCCGACGGGTCGTCCGGCTTCGGGTCGGGGCGTTGCGGATTTTCGGGGGCATTCGGGTCGACGTCCTCGACCGCAGCGGGCGAGCATCCGAAACAGAGCGCGGATGCCAGCAGGAATAGTAAAAAAGTACGCATTGTTTTTACAGGTTTATGTTTTCGGGAATCAGATAGCGGGCTGTCGCCGATTCCACCGTATGGGCCGAGCGGTCGAATTTCAGTGTCGGATTGTCCGACTGCCGCAGTGTGATGGCGAAGCGGTGATAATAGTCCCAGAACCATTCGCTCGCGATCGCTCCCGCAGGAAATTTCGGATGCGCTTCGCCGCGTATGAGTGACGGTTGGCCTTCGAGGAAGGTTTGGTTCTGGTAGACGTCGTGTTTGCAGAGCTCGTAGACGAATACGAGATCGTCCGAAAGGCGGTAGTCCGCCGTCAGCCGGAGCCGGTAGTCGTACGCCTGCCGACTTTCGAGGTTGCTGCCGGTCGTGCTCGGCACGTAGTACTGCGTTACGACCCGTTCGTAGGCTTTGGTTTCGAGCCGCACTTCGCGCTTTTTCAGTTCGAGGACGATTTCCGAAACGCCACCGAGCGTCAGGCGAACCGGACAGTCGTTCTCCGTCGAGAGCAGTTTTCCAGAAGCGTCGTACCAGCCCGCCGCCTCGAAGTTGTAGCCTTCAGTATTTTCCAGCGTCAGCATGGCGGTCGCTCCTTCGGTATCGTAGCGTCCTGCGCCGGTTACGGAGAAACCTTCGAGGTCGGCATGGCGTACCGTCAGTTCCTCGACGATGTTCGTATAGGCACGGATTACGGTATTGTCTGTCCCCGCCGTTACGGAGAACTCGAATACCTGTTCGCCCAACGCTTCCGGCCGGAAATAGAGCGTGTCGCAGGCTTCGAGTTCCGTTTCGACGCCGGTAACGGCATTGCCCTTATGAAAAATCCGGCCGCTTCCCTGCAAGAGCGTCGCGACGACCCGATAGCGGCCGACATGCCCTGCTTTTTCCATCGTCAGGGTTATCGGAATCATCGTTTCGGGCGGGATGTTGCATAGCTCCGTTTCGCAGAGGGCTTTCGCTCGAAGTTCGCCGGTCGGCTGCACTGTCAGGGACACTTCGCATTCGTTGCTCCGGGTGCCGTCGGACGACATTGCCTGCAAGACCAATACATGGCGGCCCGCTGTTTCGGGGGTGATGTGCAGCCGGGCGTCGTTTCCGTTCAGCGGATGCCACTGGCCGGTAAGCGGGAGTTCCGCGTCGTCGGCCGTAATCATAAGGGCTCCTTCCCGCAGAATCGCCGAGAGCGAGTAGCTTCCGTCTGTACCCTCTTGGGTGACGCGCAATCGTCCCGTGATGGAGCCGCCTGCCTCGCACGTCGTCGCAGCGAGCGATACGGCAAGTACCGGTGCCGGTTCGACGAGCCGATATTCCGACGGGCCGCATCCTGATGCGACCGTCACCGGCAGCAGAAAAAGAGCGTATCGTAAAAGATTCGGCATGGGCTTATTTCGTTACGATGATTTCGACGGAGGCGAAGCGGGTGGCATAGCCGTCGTTGACTGAAAATTGAAGCCGGTGTTGGCCGCGTTCGGCCGCCGTGTAGTAGAGTGTCTGTTCTGCGTTCGCCGGGCACGAGAATGTCTCGTCAGAGGCGACCGGAAAGGCTCCGAATTGCAGGCTGCCCGTTCCGGTTTCCTGCACGAACTTCACCGGCAGCTGGCCTGCGAACCCCGCTTTCTCGACGGTCATCGTTATGGCGATCGGATTCGCGATAGAAGCCGTCGTCGGGGCTTCGGCCGTGAATCCGAGTTCGGGACTTCCGCTCACCGGCAGATTCAGCCGGCTGCGTGCGGTTCGGGTTCCTTCGGCCGTGCATGCTTCGAGCGTCAGCCGGAGACGTCCCGTTTCGCGGGGCGTCAGGGCCAGCATCTCGGTCGGCTGCGACAGTTGGATCCAAGAGCCGTCCGTAGCGATGGACGTGCCGTTCATCCGCAGCTCGCAGCGGCCTTCGTCGACCAGCACGGAGAGCAGGAACCGGCCGTCGTATCCGCGTTGCGATACGGCGACCTGAATGTAGGCCGTTTCATCGAGCGTGCAGGTGTTTTGCAGGGCTTCGACCGTCAGCGTCGGTTCGGGCTCCGCGATTTCATAGGTTTTCTCTTGGCAGGCGATGGCCAGCAGCGCGGAGAGCAAGAAGATGATGCGTTTCATAGAATTACTACAACTTGAATGAATGTCATAGGTCGCGCACGGGGAAGAAGTGGCCGGGATACTTTTGCGTCAGTACATTCTGCCTGCCGTAGTTGAGCGAGGATACGATGGATGAATAATAGGTGTAGGTGTGCAGTACATACGCATATTGCAGCGAGCAGCTGTACATCGAATCGTCGGTCGTGAAAAGCGTTCCGCCGACGAGTTCCATGCAGCTGCGGATCGGTTCCATGCGGGAGTAGAATCCGAGCCATATCAGCAGGTGCAGATCGGGAAGATACCAACGTCCCGGATAGGCGGGGTCGTAATAGTAGCAGGCTTCGGCGACGGGGGCCGACGTGAGTTTCCCCGCCACCAGTGCTTCGTGGAGTTTCTGGGTTACCGCCTTTCCGTTGTAGTGCTCGGTCGTTCCCCTTTCGAGCACCTGCGTCAGATCGTCCTTTTCGCCGCAGAACGGCAGCGGTTCGCAGGCGTGCAGCGGCAGCAGGATGCGGAGGTCGCCGTCGATGACCGCGATGCCGTCGACGGCCGACAGGTCGGTATCTTCCAGTGCCGCCCACTGCTTTGCGGTGTAGAACGAAGTTCCTTCGTAGGTCTTGACATGGATATACACCCCGTTTGCGGTAGGCGGTTCCGTGCTTTCCTGTGAAAAGACCTCGCAATAAACTTCGGCCTCCTGAACGAATGTTCCGTCGGAGACCTCGAACCGCAGCCGATGTTCGCCCGGTACCGTCGGCCGATAGTCCAGCCGGAATTCGGTTCGTTCTCCTCCTACGGCGAACTGCTCGCCGTCGTGTACCGCATAGTCTCCCTGACAATAACCTTGTCCTGCGGTGTGGGTGAACACGACGGTATAGTTGCCCGTGTAGTCGGCTTTCGCGACGGCGAAGTCGATCGGCAGCGATTCCAATAGGAGCAGGGGCATCCGGGCATAATCTGCCCGCACTTCGACGGGGGCCGGATTGACCGTGCGGATTTCGACCGTATCGACGGCCGTCGTCGATTCGTCGTAGGAGGTTGCCTCGCAGACCAGCCGGATCGTATGTTCGGCGACCGGTGCCGCTTCGGGCACCACGTCCAGCGCGATGACGCAGGACGAAGCAACCTTGTTTGCAACGGCATAAGGAACCGGCAATGCGGTTTCGGCCGTCAGCGGCGTGCCGTCGAGCGAAACGGCGGCATAGCCCGACGCTACGCGGACGCGCAGCAGGCAGCTGTCCCGGCGGGCGAATCGTTCTTCGACGGCCAGTTCCAGCCGAACCGGACGACCGGTTTCGGCGACCGTATCCGCTGTCGAGACGGTCAGCGCGATGCTCGATTCCGCCGTCGGAACCGCCATCGGTTCCGCATCGTCGCATCCCGTCGTAAGGATGGAGCAAAGGGCGACTATTAATAAAAATTTCGTGCTCATATCACAGCGAAGATTTCACGTCGTTCTGCTTGTAGAGCAGTTGGATTTCGGGGTCGAGATTGCCGCGAAATTTCAGTACGGGGTCGGCTTTGATAGCTTTCAGGTAGTATTCCAGCCCTTCGCGCGGTTTGTTCAGGCGCGACAGCACGATGGCGGTCAGATAGTCCGTCTTCGCGTTCTTTTCCGCAGGCGGCAGTTGTTCGAGTATCTCCAATGCCGCATCGTCGTAGCATAACGACATCATCACGATAGCCAGATTCCGGCATTTGTAGTCGTAGAGCGTCCGCAGGGCTTTCACGTATTCGCGGTCGCGCAGCTCCTGCACGCCCCGCATGTAGGTCGTATCGAGTACGGTCAGCTGGATCGTGTCCTTCACCATGTCGACCCGGCGCAGATTGTAGCGGAAGTCGACGGCCCGCAGCTGCGGATATACCACTTCGCGCAGATAGGCGTACTCTTTCGGATACCGTTGCCTGATTTCCTGCTCCGTAATATCGAGGTTCGCGCTTTTGTCGATCATGGCGGTAATCGCTTCCCAATGGGGTACGTCGCTGTTGCGGCGGATCAACCGTTTGAGCAGGGCCCAGTCTTCGCCGATGGAGCGCGTGCGGATGAGCGTGTCGACCTCCCGCCCGAACTTTTTTATTAAATGGCGTTTGATGGAGTTGGCCCGTGCGGATGCGATGCGGTCGTTCAGGATGCGCGAACCGTCCGGCGACGAGGAGGCCGTGATGGTAATCGAATCGACGAAGAACTCGTACTGGTTGATGAGCGTGTCCATCAGCCGTTCGATTTTTCCCAGCTGGGCCCGATTGTCGCCCAGCGTGTCGAGGATGTCCGCACGGCCTACATGGAAGGTGATGTAGTTCCGGTCGCGCACCTCGACATATTTGTCGATGACCTGAATCATATAGCGCGGTTCGGGGTCGATGAGCGAGAGCATCGAGGTGACCGAGAAGGTCAGCGTATCGGTATTGCGAAAATCGTAGACACTGCGGTCGATGGCCGAGACCTGCCCGCGAAAAAAGAGTTTCAGCCGCCGCGTGTCTTTCGTCGGCCGGTATTTCTGCGTATAGTAATAGCGGATTTCGCCCTTGCGGAGGACGACCGAATCCAGACGCGGATCGTTCAGGTAGGGAAAGGCTACCGTCTGGCGATAGGTGTGTTCGAGCTTTTCGGCCTTGCGTCGGTCGCCGGAAGCGGTGTATCGGTTGTAGACCGAATAGTACTTCGCGGCCAGCGTCGTGGTCGAGGAGAGTTCGGTCGTGTCTCCCGACAGTCGGTTCAGATAGCGGTTCATCTGCCAGTACTGGCGTTTTTGCAAAGCGGAAAACAACTCACCCCGAATCGAGAGCGGTTGCAGAGCCTCGATTCGATCGTTGTTTTCGATAATCGGGGTGAGTTGCAGTCCGTAGTTGTTATCTTGCAAATCGGCCGGAATCGAGACGATGAAGTCGATGGAGATTTCACCGTTGCGTTCGGCGACGTTCTTCGACTTCGCCACGACGTAGACCGTGCCGATCCCGCCGCCGTTCACGGTCATTTCGCCGTCGTCGTCGCGCTCGGTTTCGAGCATGTAGGCAGAATCGCGTTCGGGGCCGAAAGCGATGCGCTGGATGGCCCGTTCGACGTCTTCGATTTCCGGCGTTTCGGCCGTTTGGCCTTTCGGAAGCCGGATGTCGGCCGTCGGCAGGCGGCGTTCCAGCCGGTGGGTCATGGTGCAGGAGATAAGAACGATGCCGAGCAGCGAATAGACGGTCGTTTTAAGCAATGCGGTTTTCATAGGTAGCGGTTAGAATAGGTAGGAGAAGGAGAAATTGATTTTGGTCGGCAGCACCAGCACCCGCCGGTGATGGTAGGTGTATTCGTCGTCGAACTCGCCGACGTATTTCGGGTAGAGCCGTTCGTCGTAGGGCGTATAAAGAATGCCTATGCCGAATTCCACCACGAAGTTCCAGCGCGTGTTCAGCAGCTTGGAGTAGCCCCACGAACAGCCCGCGCCGTAGGCATTGCCGGTGTACTGCCGACAGTCGCGGCCGAACTCGTAGTTGGCATAAAGCAGACAGGGCGACACGAAGTGTCCGACGTAGCGTTCGACCATCCAGTGCCGCCAGCCCGGTTGCAGGACGATATGCCGCCAGCGCGTATCGCCGAATGCGAATGGATTGCCCGAGACCGGGATATTCACGGTGTTGCGTTTGTCGATGCTGACGTCTATGGCGGCGTTGATGTTGCCGACGGCCCATCCGGCGATGTTCGTCGACACGGTGGAGAATTGTGCATGCGCCGCAGACGACACGGCGAGAAATGCGAAAATGAGAAAAAGATGTTTCATGTTTTAACTGATTGTTTCAAATTCCAGTGTCGGATTTTGCTTGGCGGAAAGAACCTTGTTTACTCGTTCGATTTCCGCGTCGATTTGGTTTTCATAACTTCGACATTCACGCAGTACGGATGCGGAACGAGTGCGGAAATACTTTTTTTGGCATTCCCTCATTTTTTCCACGAGCCGAAAGAACTGTTCAGGTTTCATATGCTCATCTCTTGCCTTCACATTTCAACATTTTTTGCCACTGAAAATACAAGTAGCAGTAGGGCAGGGGGTCTTGTTCTCGACCGTTTTTTGAAATGCCATAATGTAGGTGCGGGCCCGTACTGCGCCCTGTGTTGCCGATATATCCGATAATCTGTCCGATTCGGACATTGTCATGGATTACTACCGCTATGGCACTCAAATGCCCGTATAGAGTCGAAAAACCATAGGCATGTCGTAACCGAATGAATTTGCCGATTAAGGCGGTTTCTCCTGTGCTTTCGACGATTCCGTTTGCCGTAGCATAAACCCGCTCGCCATAATAACCGGGCAGATCTATTCCAGAATGATGTTTATACTCATTCAGGATTGGGTGCAAGCGGATACCGTAAGTGGAACTTACCCGAATATGCTGAATATCCGTAGCGCGTAAGGGCGGAATGCAAGGTATTCGATCCACCGTTGGATCCGGCCTTTTAAGCAGCATGACAGCCTTTTCTATTTGATGATAATTTTGGGCCATATTCAACAATGTATCGAGTGTGCTCCCTTTTGTCAAAAGAGAGCACGTCATGCAAAGTGTAGTAAATAGTAATTTCATTTATGTGTCTTGTTTTTCAGTAAGCGAGTATCCTTCTTTTTCTGCTAACAATGCGAGGGCATCGTATATCGCTTCCCATGCGAATTTTTTATGCTGGGTGAATAAGTGCTGCTTAATTATTTCGTTTTTTTCTTGTGTCAGTTCCAATGTCATCCTTCTGATAATCGGCGGACGCTCTTTTTTTCGTCCTTTTTTGCGAGCACGGTGTCGGGAACCTTCACCCATGCCCATGATGATTTCGTCAAGTTCGCTGTTCATAATCATGCACGTTTAATGCGATTTACGACCTCTTCGGAGAATCTGGCCATGTCTGTTGCAGCGTTACTCTTTTTATCGAAATCGTAGACGCTTTTATGGGCGAGTTCTGCTCTTCTGAAACTTTCGCAAAAGCGTATTTTGCTTTGAAAAACCGGTAATCGGGAATTCCCTAATTGCGCAATTAGATTTTCGGACGCTTTTCTCCCTGTACTGAATAACGTTGGCAGAATACCCAATAGCGATACGTTTTTGTTGAATTCACGCTGAATCGTTTGTAGCGAAGCGATTACGGCATCGAGCCCTTGAATGGCGAATTCGCCGGTCGTAACCGGTATTATGATATAGTCGGCGGCCACGACCGTATTTACGACTGTTTTGCTCAAACTCGGAGGGCAGTCGATGATGCAGTAGTCATAGACTTCTGTATAGCGACGATTGTGCAGGATGTCTGTTAAAATGTAAAGCGAATTTTTTTCGCCTTCGATCAAAGAATTGATTTTTGATGTCCGGGCATTGGAGGGAATGATATGCAAGTTTTTTTTGATGATGATAGGTTCGACCGGTTCTTGCGTGACGAAGATTCCGAAAAAATTGTCTTGTTTCGGTACTGTCGTCCCATAAAAACCGGTAAGGTTTGCTTGCGCGTCTGCATCGATCAGTAATACTCGCTTTTTTTCGATCGTCGCGATGTATTCCGCCAGATTGATTGCGGTCGTGGTTTTACCGACGCCTCCTTTTAAGTTGAGAATAGTTAAGATTTTCATTGCTATTTGATTTGAAGGTTATGAGAATTGCAATTCTTGCTGTGTATCGGATGTGCCGAAGACTTCTTTATAGATTATATTTTGTAAAGACTGCCGATAATATGCCGCTTGATCGTTTATTTCCGATCGGTGATCCTCCATGAAGGCCACCAATTCATTGTGTTTATTATAGATGTATTTGCTGTTAGCAGGGGTGATTTTCGTTACCAACATTTTAGTGGATTGTGCCGAAACACCCATATGTGTGCATATGTCCGTAATTCTTGCGATACGATTCTGGTGATTTTTCTTCTCTTGAAGGCTGTAATTCCCGGAATGTATCGTAAAATAGATTAAATCGGGTATACTGGATTTTTGCGGAAATCGTTCGTGAAATGTGAACCAGTAATTGGTGGAGAACATCAATTCTTGCATGCTGCTTTCCAGTATTCGTTTCCGAAAATCCCGATACATGCAATACTTGTTTTTACTGATATTCAAGATTTGTCGTAGCTCTTTGTACGAGATGATCAACCGGCCCTTATCGGCCCATCGGCAAATAAGAAAATAGAGTTTGGCCGTATATACCGAGTGAATTTTATCGACCGTTTCTTTCAAGATTTGAGAAAATCCGTGAAGCGGATCCAGAATCGTTCGGACGACTTGTTCGCAAAAGAAGAAATGCGCCAGATATTGGCGACGGTTCCGTCGGTCGATGGCGACCCGGCAAAGGCCGCCTGTCGTCATGAGTTCTTTTTGGGAGAGCGACGACCATTGCGGGAATGTTACAGCGATACGGCTCATATCCACGAGGGCTTGAGTCAACTCGGAATAATGGTTCGGGTCGACGCCGAAATCACATAAAGGCAGTGTTATTTCCACTTCGTGGGTTTCACGATTCCAAGAAACATTCTGCATTTGTACCAAGAGCACATCGCTCTTTTGTTGAAAGTTATTGCGGATAATCGGTTGCAACGATACGATGATCCGAAAAAGGGCATTGAACTGGATATGCGAATAAGCAGTTCTCATGTCGATGAATAAATTCGGATGTTTGATTTTCGTATAGGACGAAATATCGTAAACTCCGGCTCCATCGACCGGAACCGTATAGCTATATCCTTGTTTGTCGTGTATTTTGATGCGTTTCGTCATTGGCGTCAAAAAGAGGGGAGACGGGACGCCCCATCTCCCCTGCGTAGTCTCCATTCTTGCTTCAAAAATGGATCATTGAAAATAAAGAACGTATATATGCGCATTTCTACGCATATGCTATTGCTTGGGAACCCATCTCCCTGTCGTGTCTTGTTCGTACCTTGCTTCATGGCGTTTCCACTGTTTTTTCAGGGCTCTGTCGGGCCCATAGGCTTTTATCCATTCAACGGTCGGATATTTTTCCATGAGTTTCCGTTGTATCTCTCCGTTTTCTACCTGCCGAATCGAGCAATTATGCCATTTGATAATTTTGCAATTCGGACAGTTGTAAGTAATGCGTTTTCCGCGTTCCGCATTGAATGAGCAGGAATTACAAAGGACTTTGAATAGGACTGTGTAAGTTCTCGTGCGGAGATATTCACGCTTTTCTTGTTTTTCTACCGTTTCCCAGTATAATTTCCATTCCTCTTTTGTGAGTGGTCTGTTGCTGCCCATATCGGTCTTCTTGTCTTTGTTGTTCGGAGCGGATGAATAATAGCTGAACAGAAGATTCGCATATCGCTTTATTGATTTCCATTCTGCTGTAATAAGTTCGGGCCCCTATTTTAACAGCTTGAATCTGTCCGTATTTTATTAGGTCAGTGATGCGAGGCGTGGTATAGAGCGCACAAGCTCGAGAAAATGTTAGATAATCCGATTTCGGTTTTAGCTCTTTCAATACGGCTGCTGCTCCGATGGCAATAGCTTCGCTCACCAGATTTTTAATGATATTTATGTCGTTAATCTGCATCTCTCAAACGCGTTATTGTTAAGCGATTTTTAGACTGTTTTTGTGATATTTTGAATCTTAAATGCGAAAATCTTGTATCTTTTCGCATTCTGTAAACGGCCATTCGAGCAGCTCTTGCAACGCGAGGGTCGAATTTCAATGTCCATTCCTCGTAGAGCGACATTTTCAGCAAGTGATTGCGCCAGTTGGATGCTGGTGCAGGATCGGTTTTCTCTTTTTTCTGAACTCTAATTTTGATAATGTCGCTGGTTTTCATTATCTTTCACCATTTTATAAGGGTTTTCAACCCTTGTCTATCGTAGTATTTTATGCAAATATCTAACTATTTTACGAAATATGCAAGAGGAAAGTGAAAAAATAATTCATCGACTAAAAAAATATGTTGATAGCAAGGGTATTAGCTTAAATCAGATTGCGGTTGAAATCGGAGTAAGTAATAGCTATTTCAGCAAAATGCTCAAAAATTCCGGGTCGATGGGAGAGGATATAGTTCGTAAAATCTTGCTATTTTACGAAGATATCAACGTGGAATGGTTCGTGACCGGCAATGGCGATATGCTTAAACAAAAATCAAAAGATACTAAACAAGGCATTGAGATAAACGAATTTTTGGTTCAGGCATTAGCGGATGCCAATGAAACGATATTACTTCAGCAAAAACAGCTAAATAGCTGTGTGTCAGTTAAAAATCCCCCCCCCTCAATCGGGGAATTACAAAAAAAATCGTCTGTTAATTCTACAGACGAATAAGCGTATTCATTATTTCGATGTTGCTCAATGATTACTGGATATTTATTTTAATTTGTTTAGAAACAGAGAATTAAGACGGGAAATAATAATTGCATGGCATGCAAGAGGTCACGAGTTCGAATCTCGTATTCTCCACCACTCAAAAATCGGCCTCACACGCACACGAGGGCGATATTTAAGAAAAGCCACCTTTCCGGTGGTTTTCTTTTTTTGCAAAAAACATGGATTTTGCGCCCTTTTTCGTATCTTTGTTTTACAAAGTTACTACTATAATCCGCAAAACCAAATGTTCGTCGATTTCTGAAACGATGCGATTGCGGAAAAAAACGAAGCGTACTTTTAGGTACGCTTCGTTTGCTATATAAATACCGTTTGAACGGCATTTAGAATAAGGTTTCTTGTGACTGTTCTCCTTGTTGCAAACCATCCACTCCTCTTGCTGGCATCTGCCGGTTTTGGAAGTGCTGATCGTGCGTTCGACCCAGTGGATGATCTATTCGTGTATCGGTCGATCATATTGAACGGAAACATCGTCAGCATGAACTTCCCCTTGACGGTTTCGAGCAATTGCAGAAACTGCTCCATATTCTGCTCGGAGAAGATGCCCTTGTAGTGGTCGCAGTCGGAGTTCACGCGGGGCAGATCGACGAAGTGGAACGCATCCGGTGCGTCGTAGGCGGCAATCACATTGAGGGCATTGCTGTTCTCGATGGTTACACGTTCCAGCCGCCCGCAAAGCTGCGCCGTGAACTCGTCTTTCACATTGCACAGCTTCTTGGCCATCGTCCCGGAGAAGTCATAGCCGAAGCTCCCGTCCGTTATTGACGCAAACGACATCTTGCAAAGTGCCCAGACGGCCGTTCCACCACAGAAAGCCTCCGGTAGTTCGACTTCGGTACGAGCGACAGGATGTGTTAGTAACTTGTAAGATGACTACTAATTGATGGCTATGTTCGTCCCCGAAAAATCAAACCAACATTACGAATGACCTGCCGCGACGGTCGTGATGTATTCCACCGTATTCGTTATTAGGTTTGATATATTTCGAGGTTATACGTTCTGCAAACTATTCGGAAAATCATTAATAATTGCTGGCTCGGAATATGAGCGACTCTTCATAACCATCGTTTGCAGAGATATTAAGACTAAACCAAAATGGCAAAGATGCACCAGCTGCCAAAGCATGCTGTACTGGAATACTGATTTGATTTCCTTTGAAAAATACTGAAACTTGAACATTATTCTGATAAGTTTTAGAATTAGTCAATTCAACTCTTGCACTAACAATTTTATGTCCATTTGGTATTTCAAATCTCCAACTATAGCCAGACGTATTACCAACGCCCAAATCGAGATTAAAATTATTTGTTTGATTTGAAGTAGTATCAAGTAATTCGATGTATACCTTACTCAGATAACAACTTACTGAAAGTCTTGGGTCATCAATATAAATGTTTATATAAGAACTTTGTGTAAATCCACATTGACCGTTTATTTGTTCGCATTTAGCTTCTTCACCTGCTTTATGTTCATAACGAATAAGTTCATAGTCTGATCCGTCAGGGAATACCTTATAAACTTCTCGTCTCATTAAATGGTAATATACAGAATATGTCCCATTGCAATTGTATTTATCCCATGTTCCATCTTTATCACAAAGAACTCCGGTATCTACCCAGTCGGTAGTTTGCTCGTTGCGTTCCCATCCGCACTGACCCTCGATGCGACGCTTACGAACTTCCCCATTCCACCAGCCAGAATACCTAACAATATCGGGATAGGTGTAGCAGGTACGAACTTTCTTGTAATCTACATAGCAATAGTCTATACCACAAGAGCCGTTCCAATAAGTCACGCCGTCCCATTCGTCGGTCGCCGCCGCTGTCTCCTCTTGGGTGTAGGGTGTTCCGATGCGTCGTTCGCCGAGCGAACCGTCTTCATAGACGTCCTGCTCCCATGACGTCACGGTGCGGCGACGTACGGGGTCGTCGTACGTCCATTCGCCGTATTCTTCGCCATGTTCCATGCGAACGATGTCCAACCAGACTTTTTCGGCACCTGCATAAACCGCCCGCACGCGCTTCCCTCCGACGTACAGTTTCTTGACGAGCTTGTCTCCGTTATAGATAGCCATATCGATCGTGTGTCAGTCGGTAATGATGTATAGCGTATTTGCGTCGGGTGTCAGCGCGGCGTACTCGGCTTGCGTCATCGGGCCGGCGATGTTCTTCACTTGTGAAGATGAGACTTTCGATGCAAGGTCGGATGTTAGAGCGATTGTGCCAGCTTTGCGAGGATGCCGAATATCCCAATAGCGCCCTGCTTCGTCTGCTCCACCTATCGAATCCCTCCAAAAGGATGGGGTTGTGTGACTTTTGTAGAATCCGGCGTATTCCGTATCACTTGCGTCTCCGAGCGTCATTACAGCATACCCACCATCTCCTATTTCTACTAATACTCCGGGATCATCTTGAGTTGCCTGCGAGCGCGCTCTAATTCCTTTTCGGAAATCTTTTTTTGCAGCAACCGGTTGCTCAGTATTCAGAGTTACAAAAGAAGTATCGAGGTTGTCGAGCTTTTCTTTGTCCTCCGGCGACATCAGTCCGGCGGCCGACTGCGTCGCATTGGTATTCGGGGCTTTGTTGCTCCAAGTCATCTTTTCTGCGTCGGTTACGAAGCGGCGCGTAGCATCTTCGGCAATCATCGACGCCGGATGATTGGACGGGTGAACGTAGTTATTGGCGTTGTCCGCGATACCGGCCAATTTCGATTTTTCGTCCGTCGTGAAGTCTTCGGTCGAAAGCTGTTTGCCTGCAACTTTGTCGACCTTTCCGCCGAGCTGCGCAAGGATGTCGGCGGCGAAGTTCGGATTGTTTCCGAGTGCTTCCGAGATTTCCAACAACGTATCGAGTGCTTCCGGCGAACCGTTCACCAGCTCGGCGACCTTTTGGTCGACATAGTTGCTTACGGCCTCTCGGATTGCCCGTTCGGCAGCTTCACGGATAACCCGTTCCGTTGCGATGCTCGTTTCAGTGTACTGTTTCGCGTGTTCGAGCACGTCCGCGTCCGCAGCTTTGCGGTTGGCGCTTTCGGCAGCCAAATTGACATCGGTGTACTCCTTTGCCGATTGAAGCGTTTCGGCGTCCTTTTGTTCCCGTGTCGTCGCTTCCTGCGCATCGGCGGCTGCGAACTCCTGCCGGATAGCGGCCTCCTGCTCGGCGGCACGGGTCGTTTCGGCCGCAATGACATCGGCCAGCCGTTCGTCCTCGTCTTCCAGCTCATTTACATTGTCGAACAGCTGTCTGAAATCATTTTTCGCATCGCGTTCGTGGGCGTCGAAGTCTTTTTTCAATTGCTCGTGCTGTCGCTCGAGTTCTTCGCCGGACGAAGCCTCGAACTTCTCGTTGAGCCGTTCTGCCAGCCCCTCGATGGAGGAGATGGCGATTCGCTCGGCTTTATGCCAGAAGCTATCCAGCCAATCGGCAAACTGTGCGGCCGTAGGATAACAGCCTTTGCCGAACCATTTGCGCAACAAGGCGCGTTCTCTTTGTGCCATTTCGTAAAGTGTTATTATTTCATTCGCATGATGTAAGCCAGTACGTAGTACGGAGGTCGGTTCTCATGTTGCGCGTCTCCGCCCTGCGATTCTGTGGCATGGGTGTAATAGTATAAGTAATCGTTATCGCCATCGGATTTGCCGCTTCCACGAACGGATTTTCCTACATGGTCTACCCCCGTGAGCGTTGCACCGTTACCGTAGCTTTCTGCGAAATAATAATCCTTCGTCGGGTGGGCATGGGCCGGCATTTCATCGACCGTAAGTTGGTGCTGTTTCTCGCCGCCGGCCTCACCGTAACTGTCGTAGTCCGCATCGCTCGGATGATAGCCCACGATGAAGCGGCCGCGCAGGTCGGGCAGACGAAAGTAGCCCTGTGTCGTATTGTAAACATTGCCGTTGCAGTCGCAGGCCCGATTGAACGTCGTGCCCAGCGCTGCGTAGAGTTCCTTGTATTCGTCGATTTTCAGTTCCCGGCCGTCGCAAAGTTCGTAACCCGCCGGAACCGCAGCCCCCGCCCACATTTGGACGATGCCCAGCGGCGACCTTTGCAAGGCGACGAGGGTTTCGTCTTGTTTTCTGATTCTTTCGCGCAGTGTCGGCAAGGTATCGACCTGCGTGAACTCCTCCCACTTGTAATTCTCTTCGCCGATGCCCGGTGCCAGCGAGCGGACAACGTAGGCTTGCGGGAATTCGTATCCTTGTGCCGTAACCGCCACCGGTTCCTTTTTCAGATACATTCCCGCCGCGACCGAGCCGCCCTCCCAGTAGAGAATTTCGCCTTCCGGGAACTCTTTCGTGCGGATAAAAACATATCCCTCCCGACGGCGGGTATCGTTCTGCTCCGGTTCACAGCCCAAAAGAATGGCCTTGTCGCCGGCAAGGTTGCCCAGCACGGCCAGCAGAGCCTGATTGCGCTGGATGTAGTCGAAAGTTTCCGCATCGACGGGGAAATCCTTGTTCGACTGGATCAGATAGTTTCCTAATGTACTTTTCATCAGTAATAGCTTATTGCGAATCGTTTGGATGCCAATTTGTAGGTGTCGGCCACTGCCGTCAGCCGCGCTTCGTCGATACCTCGTAATGCAAGGGGGATATTGACGACGAAATCGTAGCCGCTTACGCCCCCGAATCCCCGCCGGTTGACCGGCAAGACCGTGTCCGAACCACGCAACGGGACGAGGATCGGACGATCTTCATCGCGTCGGAATACGAGCATCACGCCTACGTTCTGCGCGGTATCCGTTACCGTGATCCGGCGCAGTTCCGGGTCGAACGTATCGTTCAGCGCCGCCCGCAGGTAACACACCTGCCCGTTGTGGTTCAGCCGGTAGGCCGCATCGTTGCGGAACCGCAAGAATTTCGCATGGATGCAGTTCAGAGGCGTAATGACCGCATACGTCAAGGATGCCATCATCGGCCGACGCAGGAATGTCGGAAGAAGCAACAGCGCCAGCTGTTTGAAGTTGATGTCATACTTGCGCATAGGCTTTCATCGTAAGGGTGATTTCTCCGGCCTTGAAATAGCCGGCCGAAGGGGTGCAACGCGCATCGACGGCTGTGACGGCCGCTTCATCGCCGGCGGAAGTCGTGGCCTGCTTGAACTCGGCGATCCGCACGCCCTCGACGGACTGCAACGCATCGATCAGCGCCATATTGGTATATTCGCCGTTGAACGGCAGGTTTTCGATGTAGCTGCGGATGGCTGCCTCGCATTCGTTCCGTACGTTCTCCGGCAGCAACATGGCGTTATAGTAAATATCGACCGAACAGTTGAACGTGTCCGGATCCTTGTTCACTAAGTTGATGCGTACACCGGCATCTTTGATTTCTGCAAGGTAGGCGGCCAACTGCACCTCCTCTTCGTCGGAGAGGCGGCATCGCGTTCCTCCGGCATCGCCCGCTACTTTGATAGTCAGAATCGATGCGTCCCGGCTCTCGTCGGCCGTAGCATATTTCACGACACGGGCCGCCGCAATGGCATCGTCCGTCATTTCGGAGGTGTCGTAGCGGTCGGTGTCGGCAACCAGCACCCGGTCTTTCATAAATTCCAGCACTTTCGTCTTGTACCACTTGGCCCGGTGCGGGATGATCTGCTCGATGCGGGCTTCGACCTCTTGCCGATGCGCTTCGAGCAGATGCTCCTGCACCCACGCCGCACAGGCGAAGATGTAGAATAGTATGTTGATGATCGACACCTTGCTGAAGTGTGCCGTAAAGTTGTCGCCGACCGGAAAGCCGAACAAATCGGCCACCGTTTCGTTCTTCATGAAGTCGACGGCGATGCTCTCTTTGATTTCGTCGATAGTTCTCATCAGCTCACAATAAAATCTATTTCAATACCCATAAAACCGATGCCGCCATAGGGCACGCATGCCAAGTCCTCCGCCGAAATCGCCGTGGCGGGCTGCACGTCTTGGGCTGCCAGCGCTGCGACGATCCGCTTGTTGCCGACATCTTCCGGGACGATCTCCAGCTCCTGCCCGGCCGAAAGGTCATCCGTCAAAGCGATGCCGTTGCGCTCGGAAAGAGCGAACGCCGCCTCGAACGAGCCGCACTCTTGGACGGCCATGTCCAGCAGCGACTGTTTGTTATGAATCGTACTCCGCATCGATCGTCAGTTTGTTGGTTTTCAAATCGAGCTCGACGCCCTTCACTTTCATTCCGTCGGCTTCTAATTGCAGGGCTATTTCGCGTTTCCACCCCGTTGTTTCGTCATCGCCCAAGATGTCCGAAATGCCGACGCCGAGCGTCGGGTACTCCTTGAACTCTCCCTTGCGGGCTTGGAGAATCAGCGCCTGATTCTGGAAGGTCGTGCTTCCGACTTCCAGCCCCTGTTCGATCACGCCCGCAGCATCCCGCCCGGCGGACACCGCAAGATCGCCCGTCGTCGGGTCGAGCAATATGCCTGTACTCTTTGCCATCAATGCGTTATTTTGTCGTTTTCAAGTTTTTCGAGCCGAATCGATGCGGTTGTCATTCCCGAGTCGAAAGCGGCCGCTCCTGTTGGTCCATTGGCCGCAGCACCGGCTCCCACCGCTTTAAGCCCGGAGGATACGGCTTGCGTCAGCGTTTCGCAATAGCTTTTGATGCTTTCGAGCGATTGTTCCAGCTCTCTGACCTTGACCAGCCCGGCATGGGCGCCCTCGTTGAATTGTATCTTGTTGTTTTCAAGGGTTATTTTGCTGTTGCCGACCGTGATTTCGACTTGCCGGCCATCGGCCGACAACGTCGTGTCGCCCTGATGGAAGCGGATCGATGCGATTTCGGAGTAACCGATTGCGCACAACTCCCGGAGGTTGCCGCACGAGATGTCCGCCACGAGGATGATGCTCCCTTCGGCCGGAACGATCAGCAGCCCATTCTCCGAGCCGCCGTCGATGGACGACAGCCGGATGTCGGGAATCTCGAAGTCGTCGATCTTCGCCCGGCACAGGTCGCCGTCGACCCCGACGACCTCCATCAGCCGGAAACTGAACGAGGGCTTGTCCGTGCCCGCGATGGAGCGCAACAGGCTCCGTATTTGTGTCGATTTGTCCATTCTATCCGATCTTTTTCCCGATGGTTACTTTCCGGCTGCCGCCGCTTGCGGCGAAGGACGACACGACCGAAACCACGTAGTATTTTCCCGTTTTGTACTCGTAGTCTGCATCCCGCAGTTCCACGATGTCCGTCGGTGCGATATGCGGTAGGAGCCACCCCGTGAAGCTCCCCTCGTACCCCGAATAGGCGCGGAGTTTCAATTCCTCTTCCGCACGGCGTTCCAGCGTCGCTTTATCCGACACACCGGGCAGTTTGAGCGTGAACTTGTCGCCGCCGGGCACGCCTTTGGCCACCTTCACCGTTTTGCCTTTGGCATCCGTTCCCTCGATAGCGGCGATGAACTTGCGTTTCCGGGCGTCTTTGTATTTGAGTTCGGACTTTTCCACGTTCACGGCAAAGTCGCAGATTACATGCTTGCCCGTTTCCGCATATGGCGGGTGCACGTGCAGCGTCTTGCCTTTGAAGTAGATGTTGGCGCGGGTTTCTTCCTGCACTTTCTTCAACACGTCGAATCCCGTCGCCTCGTAGATGGCGAACTTGTCGTACTGGAAATCGTAGTCGCAGGACAACTCGAATCCGCCCAGTTCCCGAATGACGTGCTGGAGCAGTTCCTTGACGGAAACCGTCGACAGCACCGTATTCTTCAAATCCTTGCGGAACTTGTAGATTTCGTCCTCGCAGTTGATCTTGATCGACCCGTCGTTCGCGGCGATGCTCTCGACGTATCCCTCGAACTCTACGGGCAGCTCATGCAGGTGGGCGTCGTAACCGAAGCGGACGCACACGGGATCGCCCTCCTTGATTTTGCTCTCGATTTCCAGCGCCCGGTTATAAGCCGCACCGGGCAGCGTGATCGTGGCCGTATCGGCCAAGTTCTCGACGCTGCACGTTACGACGACGCTCTCCAGCGTCGTGAGCCGGAAAGAACCGATCGTTATGTCGAAATTCATTGCAAACATCGTCCGAATGCGTTAAATCGAAATCAGAAATTCTACGGGGTTGTCGCTGTAGGCTTTGATCTCGTAGTGTTGGTTGTTCATTCCTTTGGTGTGCGGGAACGAGGCGCTTTCGATAGCCAGATAACGAATGCCGAAGACCTGCAAAATTCCTTGTTCGACCTCGACCGCCTGACGTTCGTCGAACAGTTCGATCAACTTGCGCAGGTAGTTGTCGGGATATTTCGATTCATCGGAACCCGACACGACGCCCTGTATCGTCACTTCGTAGTCGTCTTGGCTCCACCGCTCCTTGATGGTGCCGTTGAGCTTGGACTTGGCGACTTTGCGCCGGACGATGATATTCTTTCCGCTGACGGACACGAGCGGCTCCAGCGGCAGGCAGAACCACTCTTTGTCATCGGGACGTTTGAACTTCATCGGCATGACCGAATGGATGATTCCCACAGCGCTATAATCAGCCATGATTTCGTCGGCATCGTACACTTGGGTGACGATGTCCTCCTTTTTAGGGATGAAGAACGGGGGAACGGCACCGTAACGCCCCAGCGCCTTGTCGGTCGCAACCTGCGCCGGGTCGAACGGATTGCCGCCATATCCGGCATTCGCTTGCGGTGCGATCCGGTTCAGTTCATATTCTACCTTTGCCATCACAATGCGGAATTAGCGGTTTGCAGCACTCGGATAAGCGCACTTTCGAGGTCGCGCTGCATTTCGTCACGGCTGGTTTCATAGCCGCCCTCGAATACCAGATTCTCGATAAGCGATTTGAGGTTGATCGTGATCGATGTCGAGCGGCCGCCGCCGGTGGCAATAGCCGAAGCTGCGCCGGAACCTGCCGTCCCATTATCGCCATATGAATTACCGTTCAGGTCTCCGCCCACCGGAGCCATACCGGGAACAGCCGGTGTTTCGATACCCAGTTTGTTCTTGAGGCCTCCGACCACGTTGCCCAAAGATTTGTCGGAGTTCCAAGACATATCGATTCCGGACAACGATGCTTTTGCCTTGTTGGCATGCTCGGCCACTTTCTTCGCGCCGTCCACGATGGCCTGTTGCCGTGATTCAATGTCGGCGTTGATTTTTGCAATGGCCGCCTGATTTCCGGCGCTGTCACCGATGCCGCACGCCTCCTTGAACTTGTACCAGCCGAGTTTGATTTTGTCCAGCCCGATCATAATGCCGTCGACCAGCGTCGAGAAGTAGAGTTTCACGCCTGCGACGAATGCCATGAACGAGTATTTCATGAAGCCGACGGCTCCGTTCCAAAGCGAGCCCCAGCCGTCGATCTTGTAGCACAGGTACGCGATCGTGCCGATCAGCGCGATGACGCCTGCGACGATCCAAGTAACAGGGCAAGCCAGCAACGAGAGGTTGAGCGCATTCTGTGCAGCCGCCCAGTTCCATTTGGCCGCCGTCACGATACCCGACCAAAGCGCTACGGCTTTGGCTTGAAGTGAAATCAAGGCCATCGCAGCTGCCAACGAACCCAGCGCGACCGTGAGCATCGCCACAGGGATATTCCCTTCCCGCAACTTCGAGACCCATCCGCCGAAAACACTAACGACGCCTCCGATGATTCGGCCGATAAGCGAAAATGCCGCATGAAATCCCTTTGCAATGATATTGACCGTAGTCAGCACGGCAGCCCTGTTTCGTTCGAACCAAGAAATAACGCTTTCCAAAGAGTTGCCCATCGCATCGAACAATGGGAGCAGCGACGCCCGCACCTGCGAATAAAGACGGCCGACACGCTCTTGCAGAGCCCCCATCGTATTGGCGTGCTGTTTGAGTTTTCCTTCCGGAGTATTCGCAAGAGCTTCGTTCATCCGCCCGACGTTGTCGGCGATTGCTTGGGCCAGCGTCGCGGCACGCTGTTCTTCGTCGCCGTATTTGAGTATCTTCTCCTCTGCTGCGGTAAACGTAATGCCTGCGTGGGCCAAAGCCGAAGTTTGCCCCTGCATGACCTTGCCCATCAGATTGCCGATCTGCACAGCGTCTTGGCCGGTGGCATTCAACCCTTTCTGTCGGGCCAGCAGGTCGTTCATGGCCGGAATCAGCGCGTCGAGGCTATCCTTGCGGGTAATGAAAGCCGCCAGTTGCTGCGCCCCCGACAGCTGAACTTCGTCGCCGATAACCCCGACGGCCTGTTGGGCCGAAGCCAAGCGTTTGATGCTGTCGATTTCGGCATCGGTAGCTTTGACGCGCTGGCGCATGACCGTCGCCAGTTTGACTTCGGCCTGCATCTGGATGTTCCATGCGTCCTGCGCCCCTTCGATATAACTCCCGGCTTCGGAGATGGATGTTCCTAACCGACGCAACGGATTGACAACTCTTCCGACCGTCGGAACCGCAGATTCGAGGCTGCCGATGCCGATCTTCGTCAGTTTCCCGGAAATCCGGTCGTTGAGCGAGAGCGTATATTCGAGAATGTTTGCCATTCGGAAAAATTATTGCTATGTTTCATGCGTATGGGTACGCTGATGACAATATATGGTTCGCCGTCATGGGCATCTGCTATCTGTGTGTGGCTGCGCTGCCTTTTATCGCAGCCTATCGCGACAGGGCAGAACATCCCAATCGGGCGAAATCCATTCGTTGGTTATGGGGCGTGCTCTATGCGGTGGTACTCGTTACCTGTTTCATCGGTTGGATTTGGCGGCTTCCGCCTCCCGCTCCCGAATCCATTTCAACTCGTTCACGCGCATGGCCCACTCCTCATCGGACAGGCTATCGGGGTCGGTGTGCATATAGTAGCGTAATTGGGCATCCAGTTGCCGGATCCATTCGTCCGCCCCGATCCCGGTAGCCGCTACAACTTTTCCAGTTCGGCCTCTTTGACTTCGATGAGCCGATCGAGGACGCCTCCGGCGGCCAAGAACTTGTCGTCATCGGTGCGGATGGCGTCGCTGCCGCCCAGCCAGCATTGCCGCAGAATGGTTTCGTTGAACTTCAACGGGTCGGTCTTGCCCGCCACCGAAGCATAGGAGATCGTCTTGCGGTTGGGTTTGTGCAGATAGCAGACATGTCCGTCCACCTTGACGGAGAAGATCTCTCCGTACTTCTCTTTCCACTCCTTGATCTGTTCAGGAGTAACCTGTCCGATCATTTTTTCGTTTGCCATATTCGATGTTGTTATCCGGTTGCCCGGCGGTTAGATTTTGGGCTGTTTTTCCAAGAAGATGAACGGGAGCGTAACCTCCATGAACTTGTCGCCCTGTTTCAGTTCGCGCGGTTCTTCGGTGAACTGTACGCCGGTCAGCACGTCGGTCTTGATCATGTCGCCTTTCGACGGGTTGCCGTAGTTGACGACGATGGTCAGTTCCAAGTCGAGGATCGAGCCGCCGCCGGCGACCTCCAACGCTTCGAGTTCCGACTGCAACAGACCGATTTCACCTTCATAAGTCTTGTTGCCTTTCTGAATCGAAAGCGGCTTGTTGCCTTTGCCGTGGAGCGGTTCCTTTTCCTGCTTCGACGTGTATTTGATCGCACGAAGTCCTATCACGTCGCGGTTTCCCATGAATACGGTAATATCCGCGAACTCGTATTGTCTGCTGTTGAATGCCATTGAAGTATTGTTTTATGCGGCCTTGAAGCCGAGTTCGACGTCGATGTATTTGGCATATCCGTTCGGCTTCACGCGCAGGCCGACGACCAGCTGCGAGGTCGAAAGGATTTTCTGCGCGTAGTCGATGGTGCACTCCACGCCCGTGTCGTTCGGATCGCCGGGGTCGTTGCCCAGATTGCCGTTGGCGGTCATGTTCGAGCCGATCGCCTGTTCGACCGTACTTGCGACCGACGTGCACCATGCGGGCGACAGATTGCCGTCCGAAGCGATGGGCACTTCGTCGTTGAGCACGTCGAGCAGCGTGTTGTAGGCTACGCGATAGGCCTTGTCGATGACGCGGCGGTTGGTCAGCGAACGGTAGTCGTCCTCGATACGGGTCGCCAAGTTGTCGTCGGCGATGAAGTAGCCCGTGCGGCCGACGAAAGTCGTGAAAGTGATGTACCCTTTCTCGTGGATGGTTTCCACATCGGCCAGTTCAACCTGTCGATCGCCGATATAGACGGCCAGCGGCGTCAGCGCACCGTCTTTCACGCGGCTGACCTTGCGCTGCACGGGTGCCGTTGCGATGCGGCCGCCGACGATGCCCATGCAGGCGTTGAGGCTGTTCGGCATGGTATCGCCGATGACGACACCCACCCGGTTGTACTCCATCGTGGTGAGGGATGCCAGCTGCATGGCGTCGCCGGTGAAGCCGTAGCCCTCCACGAGCGTGAAGATGGGAGCACGCAGGGTGTCGGTCGCCCATTCGCCCAGCCCCTGAGCCTTGACCAGTGCGGCCGCAACATCCGCGTCGAACCCTTTTTCGACCGTCATCGTATAGCCTTCGGCGGGGGTCTTGAATGCCAGCAGGCCGCGCAATTTGCCGTTCGATGCCTGCAACAGCGCTTTGGCTCCGGCGGCGTTGTCCTTGTCCAGCATCGAAGCGAACGTTTCCGTATCGGCGAAGCCCATGATCCAAAGTTCCGCGCCGTCACCCGCTTCGGCATAGAAGTCCTTGACGTTGCGATAGAGGTTCGGGTTGTTCTCGGCCGTAACGCCCAGCGTTTCGAGCGCCGAGAGTTTCTTGACCGTGTAGGCCCGGCCCAGCTTGAAGTTGTCGTCGCCCTCGACTTCATGGGCGCCCAATGCGAGGAAGCCCAAGCAGCCGTCGGCCATCGCCTCGACTTGGCCGAGTGCGCCGTTGGCGAAAGTGATTTTTACGCGTGGTAACATTTTGTTTATTTGTGTAGTATGTTAAGTGTTTCCGGTTTCGTTCCGAAGTCGTTCGATTACCGCCCGAACCATCGCCGCAGCAACCATCCGGCAATCCCGGCGATAGCGAGCAGCCCGATCGTGCAAAGGATGCGCTGCACTGCGTTCATACCCCGTCGGCTGGTCGCCTCGACGATTGTCGCCTGTTCCGAATGTTCGTCCGTCGTCTGGTGGGTAATCCGCGCTTCGGCTTCCTCGATTTCGATCTTGGCCTCCTGCCGGGCTTTCGTAGAGGAACGCCGGATCTGCTCGGTGTACACCTTGACGGGAGGTGTCCCGGTCGTCGGGTCGACGGGCTGCGAGGTGTCGTAGACCGTCGTTACGGTGATCGCCTCTTCGTCGCGCTCCTGCTCGGCGGCCGTTTGTCCCTGCCCCGTCCGGTCAGTGGTCGTCGCGGTCGTTCCGGCCGTCGTCGTGTCGCGGAAGAGCGTTTCGGAGGTTTTTGTCGCCTGCCGGGATGCACCGCATCCGGCCAGCAGCAGGCTAATCGTCAGAAAGAGTATCTTTTTCATTTTTTGCCAGTCGGTTGATCGTTCGTTCGAGTTTGTCGACTTTCGCCGTCAGCTTCGACACCTGTTCGGCCAGTTCCGCGCGTTCGGCTTTCAGCGTCTTGTTCTCCTCCTGCACGGCCAGTCGTTGTTTCTGTTCTTCGAGGTACTGCTCCACCAAGCGGTTGTTGTGTTCCGTCAGGTCCTTGATGGAGGTCAGAAGCGGGGAGATCGCCTCCTCGATGATTTGGAGGTCGCTCTGCTTCTGTTCCCGCTTGGTTTGCAGTTTGCCGAAGAACCACCCGCAGGCGCTGGTCAACACCAGCACGATGATTTGCCAGATGTAATCGCCCATTCGTCGTCAGTGTACGGTTATCGAAATCTCCTCTCTCCGGTCTACGGCCTGCTCCAACATCGGAAGCAGCTTGTTGAACGCAACGAGGCTGTCCGTTACGCGGCCCGCCGCGCTGTTCGTTCCGACCAGAATGCAGCCGGCCGAATCGTCGGCCGTGTTGCCCGTGTGGATCAGAATGCCCTCGAAACGGGGGACGTCGTGCAGATAGGGCACCTTGCGGCCGCCGTACTTGGGGCTGAACTTCGGGGAGTGCTCCAGCGTTACCTTGTAGGTGCCGTTCGGGATGGCCGTCTGCGCATACACCTTTTTCTCTCCGCCGTCGAAGCGACCGTTCCGGTTTTCGTCCCGGTCTTTGTCTTCCAGCGTATCGCAGATGTAGCGTCCGTCGACGGACAGGCGCCCGATGGTGTAGGTTTCTTTGCGTGCGATGCGTTTCAGTTCGATTTTCATGGTCGTATCGGATTATCAAGAGGAAGTCTCCCCCGACTTTCAGGGAATGAATCTGACGAGCCGGCCACTGGCCTATGCCGCTGTTCCCGATGCAAAAATGCACGATTTGAAATGCCATAACAAAAATTGTATAAGAAACTTATATAATTTTTCATATGTGCGGACAGACTCCCTTTTGCAGCTGTTCGCAAACGGCGTGTTGTCCGTGCGTTTTTCGGTCGCATCGTCTTGTTATTTCATATCCAACTCGATACGGTCGACACGGCCCGAAGCAGTTTCCGTATCGAACCCGACCTCGAACGCTGTTTGATAGGTCAGCCGGTAACACTCATACGAATGGTCGCCCTTGATCTTTTTCAGATTGGTACGGAACAAGGGGGCATAGCCTCCCGCAGTAAAGAGGTGCAGCGACCGATGGATTTTCTCCAGCAATTCGAGCATTCCATAGGCGCTCTCGTCGTTCGGGTCAGGCGACGACGCCGACGCAAGACGCAAATCGGCGACCGTGATGACGATTTGCGTGTCGGCCAACTGTCTGCCGCCGCCCTCCTGCGTGTAGTCGACGTTCTCCACATCCAACAACGCGCACGGCCATTTTACCGAAGGGACTTCGCAAGAGAGCTGCCCCCAGTCCTTGTCGATATACTCCAGTTCCGAGACGCTCTCTCCGAGCCGCGTCCGGACACTCAATAAAAGTGCTGTAATCTGATCCATCATCCGAAAATAAGAGTAGTGTCTGTCCATTTGATCGGGTTCAATTCGTTTCATGATCGAATAGTTTTAATCGTTTTTTTGTCTTCTTCCGACTCCGCCTCTTTGAGTTCCCTCAACGGCGTGTTGATATATTTCAGCATGGTGACATAGGTCATGGGATACACAGGATTTACGAACTTTTTCCATACTTGAAAATAGCTTTTTGCGTGGTTGCCCGGCTCATAGTGCTGCTGTACGATGTCGCAGACCAGTTTGATGCGCCGGAGTGTGTTTTTATGATGCTTGCCCATTGTCGTACGTATTTGCATTGCAATTGTCATCGCTTTATTCGTTCAGATAATACTTCGCGGCTCCCTCCTCCCAGATGGTAAAATAGGCTGCGGCATCGTCGGCATAGCGCCCCTGACAGTAGGCCCGGTAGCCCCGCGTGTAGATTTTCACGCCGCAGTCGAAGCGGATGTCGTCGGCCATCTTGCCTTTCGGACGGCCCTTGTAGATCTGCGACACGAGGATGAACGCTTTTCGCGGGAACCGGTCGAGCAGCAGCTTCTTCAGCCGGGCGAAACTCTGCACATCGAGGTACTGCACCGAATCGACCACCACGAAGTTGGCGCTCTTGGGCTTGGCCAGCCGCTCGACCAGCTCGGCGACCGTGATGTCGGTAACGACCTTGAATTTCCCGGCCGCCTCTTTCATCCGCAAGCGTTCTATCCGTTTCTTGAACGAGAGGTTGGCCCTCTCCTCCAAGCTGACATAGTCGACCTTTCCGAAGTCGCAGAGTTTTTTGGCCAGTGCCATCACGAACGAGCTCTTGCCGCTGGTCGATTCTCCGAAAACGAACCATCGCTCGAACCGCGACGGGCGGCCGAAAGCCCGTTCCCACTCCCCGTCGAGGAGCAGTTCGGGAATTTTCAGGTTCTCTATTTCTGTCGGTGAATAGGCTCGCATCGTTATTCTCCTTTCGTAATCAGCGTATGGACCCGGCGCAGGCTGCCGTCGCTCTTGCGGGCGATCTGCCGGTAGTCGATGCCCGTCGCAGCATTCGCCCGGGCGATCATCATGGCTTGGCCGAGCAGGAACTTCTTGCGTTCGTCCCCTTCGGGCGGCGTGATGCTGTTGTACTTGTCGCCGCAACGGCTTCGGATCTCGGCGAAGCCCACCGTCTTCAGTCCTACGCCGCGCTCCAGCTTGGCCTTGAAACCGTCGGCCCCCATCAGATACCACGAACAGCATCCTTCGGTGGCGTTCCACGCCGCCTTGATTTCCAAGAATGCCTCGTAGACCAAGTCGCCGACCTCGTCGAGAATGATTTGCGGATGATCGAGTGTCCGCAGGTAGAACACGAGATCGTCGAAAACATCCGTGTAGCGAACGGTCGACGCGAGGCCGAATTCGCGGGCGATGAACCGGAACAGGCGCTGCTTGGTCTTGACCTGCGAGCAATCCACGTACACGACGTTCTTGCGGGTTTTCGCGTGATGCCGGGCCGCCACCGTCTTGCCGATGTTCGGAATGTCGCAGAACATGCCCGACAGGCTGTTCGCCCGGCAAAGTTCCAGTTGGGCGGACAGGTACTCGAATGTCGGCGTCTTGACGATCTGCCATTCGGCACCGTCGTCGAGGCTGACGCCCAGCCGCCGGGCGATGGACACCCATTTCGCGTCGCTCAATTTCTGCTCGGTGTTTCCCTTCTTGATTTCGCTGTAAACCGAAGTGGAGATACCCAGTGCAACCGCGTGCTTGGAATCGGTGGCATAGTTCTGCCGGTTGCCGGATATGGCCAGCACGATCTTGGTTTTCATGTCGTTTGCAATCATATCGAATAGTGTTTTGATATCGTTCTAAAGGTCTTGTTTTGCCAATGCAGCGTAGTCCGTGTCGAAACCGAAACCGTCGAGCGGTTCTGCCGCGCTGGACACGGCCGCCGTTCCGACCGTTTCCACCGGGTCGGTCGGGAGGTCGCGCGGCAGGATGCGCACCTTTCGGATCTTCTCCCGCTTCATCAGCGCGTCGAACTCCGACACATATTTCGCCTGCTCGGTGTAGTTCTGCCGGTCTGCGTCGGTCTGCTCGGCCGCAGCCTCGTTGTAGGCTCCGACGGGTGCGCATCTGGCGATGAAGGCCTCGTCTTGGTAGAGGTACACTTCGGAGACTTCGCCTGCCTCGTCCGGCAGATAGTAGGCTTGCACCTCGTAGTCGTTGGGCGCCAGCCGTTCGAGCAGCTCCGGCGACGGCAGACGGTATTTCTCCCCGCGCACAGTGCAGTACATGCTGCGGCGGATCGACGTGCGGGTCTTCTCTCCGATGAACCGGTAGAGCAGCGCCTTGTCGACGGGCGAAAGGTCGGGATTCTGATTCCGGCAGAGCACCTCCCAGCGCGTCAGTCCGGGATAAAGCTTTTGGTTCGGGTGCTGCTGCCGGTTGTATTCGGCGATGGCCCGGACGTCGTCGGCTACGAGTTGGTCGTAGGTATAGGTCGCCTCCTTGTAGGTGTTGTTGTACTCGTCGTAGATCTTCTCCTTTTTCGGCCGATTGGCTTCCAGCCGGGCGTACCAGCGGCCGATACCCACTTGCAGGCGTTTCTCCACGCCGTACTTCTTGGCCCGGTTGAAGTGCTCGGCGCGCTTCTCCTGCGAGTTGCCGGGATTGCACCACCGGACGAAGGGGAAGACTACGCCCGCGCGAATCAGTCCGTCGGCGAAGTTGTTGACCAAATGGTGCTCGACCTCCACTTCGGCCGGGCAGTTCCAGCCCTGACGGTCGATCAGCCGGAACATGTTGCGCACGCAGTCGATGAACAGGTCGGCCGTCTTGAGCCGGTTGTACGCGTAGCCGATCACGCAGCCGGAGGCCACATCGTAGGCGTAGTAGGCCTTGACGCGCGTACCGTCGGCCATCTTGCGCGGCAGGTCGCGGTCGTCGAGCGAGATTTTCGAGAATGCCCAGACCGGCGCCTTGCGGTTGTGGTGCGGACGGTATTTGTTGTTGAAATCCCATGCGCTGTCGTGCAGCTTCGAGCGCAGGACACGGTTTTTCGGGTTGTTCAGATAGTTGGCGACGGTCGTTTCGCTCAATGCTATCGGGTCGCCGTTCTTGTCGGTGAACTCCTCCGGGTCGAACAGTTCGCCGGTTTCGGGATCGTAGACGTCCAGTTCGCCGCAAACGAATTGATTGTACATCTCGGCCACCGTCGTGTTGAACGGACGTTCCGGCAGGCTGTCGAGCGAGAGGATCAGCCGTTCGATCTTATAGTTCACCTTGCGGGAGTTCTGATTCTGGAATTTTCCGGAAATAAGGCTGGTGTACCCCTCGCGGTTGAAAAGGGCGACCTTTTTACGGAAGCGCAGCGTACTCTCCGGCAAGGTATGACCGTATTCCTGCTTGAAGTAGGTCACGGCCGCCGTCATATCGTCCCACTGCACGCGTCCGCCCGGCTGCGCCCGGCGCAGGGCTTTCGTATTGGCCATAAGCCGCTGGATGGCCCGGATGACCGAAGCGTTGACGGTGTACTCGGTAACCTTTGCGGCCGGCAGCGGGTCGCCGTTCCCGAACCGGAACCGGGAGAAGAATGTCCGGGCTTCGGCGTCGAGCGCGTAGTTGTCGCGGAACCACTTTTGCAGCTGCATGACCCCGCCCTCCGGATAGAGTTCTTTGGCGGCGGCCTTGTACTTGTCCGGCAGGCTGTCGAAGACCACCAGCGCATACTGCCCGCGACAAGCGCGGCGGGCGACCTCTACCTTACCACGAGCAGACAGTTGCTTGTAGTTGGATTCGGTCATCACCGCCATCAGTTCGCGGGCCGATATGCAAAGTGTATTGTTGTGGTACTCCATTGTCAGAATGTTGCTTGCTCTTACGGTCGGGCTCGAAGCGTGAACCTGTTGTATCCGTGCACCGCCGCTCTAATCGAGCTGCACGGGAGTGCGGTTTCCCGCAGAATAATCGCTTGTTGAAATTTTGCGTGTCATATCATTTTTTTATGGAAATTACGACCACGCCACCCCGTTCGATGGCTGTTTTGCGAATTTTTTTCGCAAGGGTGGTATTTGTCAGCCCGTCCAACGCCCGGCGAATCGTCAACTGGCTAACGCCGAAGAGTTGACCGAGATACTTGCGTTCGCCGTGTTCTGTCAGCACCTTTGCCATCGTTCCGATATTTTTGCTATATTTGTCCGAGAGTTACATTTGTGTAACACGATGCAAATATATACACAAATTGAAAACAAAACAAGTTTTATCGTAAATTTATTTTCATTTTGAAATCACCCATATCTAAATCGGAAATTCTGAACCGTGTTAAATTGGTAGCCGAAACTTCATCGGATGCGGGATTGGCGCGCTTTTTAGGCATTGCTCCTGCCACGTTGTCGAATTGGAAAGCACGCGGAAGCATCGACTATGATTTGATATTTTCAAAATGTGAACACGTCAATATGGATTGGCTCCTAATCGGACGCGGCCCGATGTTGCGCCGGCAGCCCGACGAAGCGGTCCCCTCCATACAAGCGAGGTTTCCGTTACGTTCCGACCATCCGGTTGAATTGCAAAACGTACCGCTATACGAACTCGATGCAACGGCCGGATTGGTTGCGTTGTTTGCCGATAAAACTACCTGCCGGCCTGTCAACTTTCTGCAAATTCCCGATTTGCCCCCCTGCGACGGTGCTGTTTACGTGCGGGGCGATTCGATGTACCCGTTGTTGAAGAGCGGCGACATCGTATTATATAAAGAGATCGCCAAGTTCGCGGGCGATATTCTGTGGGGCGAAATGTATTTGCTTTCGTTTACACTCGACGGCGAGGATTATATTACGATCAAATATATTCAGCGGACGGAAGACGATCGTTTCGTGCGTCTGGCCAGCTACAATCCCCACTATTCACCGAAAGACATTCCCGTCGATTCGATCCGTGCGCTCGCCCTTATCAAGGCCAGCGTACGATTCAACACGATGGGCTGATGATCCGTCGCCCGATGTTATACCCGCTATCTCCAATTGCAGCAAGAACAGATCGGGAAACTCGTCCAGCCTTCCGTCCAATACAAGCGATACGAAGCCATCGAGGTGCAACGCTGTGTGTTCCTCGTCTTGTACGACCGATATGCTCTTCCCGAATTAGGGAATCGGCAGGCAATTGAAGAGTTCGCAATCGAACAGGATGGCGGCATCATTTAGGTTGACAAAAGTCCCTGAAAGACCTTCTTTATAGCCCGGAATGGAGCGGTACATCTAAATCAACGAATTAAATATCGTTATTTTGCTGTAAATCAATACATTCAATGTAAAATAATCCCGATTCGGCAGGGCAGTTTCCTACCTCTATAAGCCCGATTTTCGGAGTTATCCTTGAATTTTCGGGTGTTTTCTTATCTCTGTGCAGGGGGCGAAAACCGGGTTTTGTAACCCCATTATCGAAAAAGCGTAACCCCATTTTGTAACCCCAGCAGTAACCGCAATGCAAATTTCCGGGTCGTTCGGCAGCACTCAAAGAGAGCTTCCCAATAACGGAAAACAACCTTTTGACGGGGTGTCAAATCGGATGGTTTCAGGGTGTTTTTAAAGCCGGAATCTTTGTTATAGCTATCTGTGCCGTATAATTATAGAAAAGGGCATAAATCTTTCGATTTCGCCCTCTGTAATTATATCGACATTATAACGGCCGTCGAATTTCGCCGTGCTAATTATGCCGGAATCATAGCAAATTATACATTTCGTTTTTGGCACCACGCCCGGTACCTGTCGCGTATCTCGCTGTCATATAGGATACTTATCCCATTCTCTATCGCTTTGGATATATACGTTTCGTTTCTCCTCTGATATATGAATCGGGTGAAGTTGTCGGCAAATATTTTGCACATATCAAGATTGAAGCAGTCTCCGGAATGACGCACGAGTGGTGCAAATGTGGTGCAAAATAGAAATGAAAAATCGCAACCGATTGATATTCAGTTGCGATTTTCTTTTTCTGTGCCCAGGACAAGACTCGAACTTGCACGAACTAAACGTTCACTACCCCCTCAAAGTAGCGTGTCTACCAATTTCACCACCTGGGCCTCGCTCCCGAACTATTTCTCCTGATTCGGGAGTGCAAATATAAAATTTCTATTTTAATCCGCCAAATTTTTGGCGGCAAATATCGCAAATTCCCGATTCGGAGCGGCCCTATGGGCGAATGATCCGCAAGTCAGGGCGCACAGGGAGGCTAACCGCTCTACTTCAACGTCATTTCGTCGAGCAGATACCCGGCGCCGCCGATGCATTCCATGACGAACAGCACGTAGCGGATGTCGACAGCGATATTACGGCAGATGGTCGGGTCGAACGCGATGTCGCTCATCGTCGAACGCCATGTCCGGTCGAAGTTGATGCCGACCAGCTCGCCGCGTCCGTTGAGGACGGGCGAACCGGAATTGCCGCCCGTCGTGTGGTTCGTCGCCAAGAAGCAGACCGGCACGGTGCGCCGTCCGTCGAGCACGATGCCCCAGCGGCCGTAATCCTGCGAGGCGTAGAGGTCGCGCAGCGATTGCGGGATGTCATAGTCGTAGATTTCGGGGTTGTCTTTGGCGATGATGCCGTCGAGCGTGGTTTGCGGCGTGTGGTACTCGCCGTCGGCATATTCGTAGCCTGCGACCGAACCATAGGCCACACGCAGGGTCAGGTTGGCATCGGGATAGAACGCGCGGGCGGTGTCCCATTCGCGCAGTGCCTTGATATAGCGCGTGTAGAGTTCGTTCAGCCGTTTGCTCGTCGGATTGCGCAGGGATTTCGTGCCAAGCAACCATGAGACATGCCCGAGCATCCGCCGCATCTCGGTGTTCAGCCGGACGATGGCCGTCGTGTCGGTGCGCTCCCACAGCCCCTCGAATACCTTGTCCGCATAGGCTTCAGCCGAACCGGTCGCTGCCACACCGTCGAGAAATTCGGGCAGGCGGTATGGTTCGGGGCAGCGTTTCGCGTATTCCGCAAAAGCGTATCGGAACAACGCCAGTTCGGTCGGCCGGCATTTTTCAAAAATGGCGGAGGCGCGTTCGTCGGCCGAGTAAGTAACCGGCAGCGTTCCGAGCGTTTCGCGCGTGATTTCGTAGGCGTAGTAGGGTTGCAGCATGCGGGCGTATTCGGCTTTCATCTCCGGCAGCAGTCCGGCATATTCCGGTCGGCCGTCGGCCCACGCTTGGAACGCTCGTTCGTAGGCGCGTTTGGTTTCCGCCATTTTGCGGCGGGTCAGCCCGAGTTGTTCGCCTTGCCACTTCTTCCATGCGTTGGCGATCGAGGCGTGTTTCGCAGCATAGTGGATGCGCAGGGCGGGGTCGGTCGCTTGGGCGGCCGAAATCAGGTCGAGCCGTCCGGTGCGCACGGCGATTTTGTCGGGGTCGGCATGGTCGACGACATAATCGACCGCATCGGAAAGGACATACTCCTGCGTGTTGCCCGGAAATCCGTAAATCATCGTGAAATCTCCCTCCCGAATCCCCTTTGTCGAAATCGCGAAATGGCGCTTCGGCCGATAGGGCACGTTGTCGGGCGAGTAGGCGGCCGGGCGGTTCTCTCGGTCGGCATAGATGCGGAAGACCGAGAAATCGCCCGTATGGCGGGGCCAGATCCAGTTGTCCGTATCACCGCCGAACTTGCCGATGGACGAAGGTGGAGCGGCGACTAACCGCACGTCGTCGAATTGCTCGTAGACGAACAGAAATTGTTGATTCCCGTAGTACATTTGTTCGACCGTCGCCTTGTAGCCCGTGCCTTCGGCGCAGGCCGCTTCGACGATCGCTTCGGGCGTTTCGCCTGCGGCGATGCGGTCGGTGACCTCCTCCATCCGCACCAGAATCCGCACGTTCAGCTGCTCGTTGGGCAGTTCTTCGGCCCGCGAGCGTGCCCAGAATCCGTGCGTCAGATAGTCGTGTTCGACGCTCGAATGCGATTGGATGGCATCGTAGCCGCAGTGATGGTTGGTGAGCAGCAATCCTTCGGCCGAGACGATTTCGCCCGTGCAGCCGCCGTCGAACAGCACGACGGCATCTTTCATCGAAGCGCGGTTGACCGAATAGATATCTTCGGCGGTCAGGCGGAATCCTTTGCTGCGCATGTCGTCGATGCGGTCGGCGATCAGGCTCGGCAGCCACATGCCCTCGTCGGCGGAAGCGGTTCCGGCGCAGAGCAAAACAAATAAGGTCAAAAAGGTACGTTTCATCATCGGTCGAGAAATTTATCGAGTTCGGTGTATACTTTCTGCACGGGCAGTCCCATGACGTTGTAGAACGAGCCGTCGATGCGTTCGATGGCGACATAGCCGATCCACTCCTGCACGCCGTAGGAGCCCGCCTTGTCGAACGGACGGTAGGTGGCCACATAGTAGGCGATTTCCTCGTCCGTCAGCGTGCGGAACCAGACGTCGCTGCGGGCTCCGAACGTGTGCGTGCGCTCGGTGTCGCGCAGGGTTACGCCCGTAACGACCGTGTGCCGGCATCCCGACAGCGTGCGAAGCATACGCGCGGCATCTTCCGCATCGCGGGGTTTGCCGAGCACTTGCCCGCCGGCCACGACGACGGTGTCAGCCGTCAGCAGAATATCTTCCGGCAGGAGCGGTTCGGGATAGGCTTCGCTTTTGAGCTGCGACAGATAGAGCGGCACCTCTTCGGCAGGCAGGTCGGCCGGATAGCGTTCGTCGCACGGGTATTTCGGTGCGGGCACGTAGGGCAGTCCGCTGCCGGTGAGCAGTTCGCGGCGGCGCGGCGACTGCGAGGCCAGCAGCAGGCGGCGGGTATGTAGTTTTTCTTGTAGTAGCATCGGGTTATTTGCGAAAAGATATTGCTTTTATCGGGGACTCTTGCGCAGGGGCGCTTTGTCGTGCCGCTTCGATTTCTGCGCGGTGCGACAGCGCCCAGCCGACCAGCGCGTCGATGTGCGGAATGAGCGTACGGCCCAGCGGCGTCAGGCTGTACTCCACGCGCGGCGGTGCTTCGGGATAGACCTTTCGGGAGAGGTACCCCTCGCTCTCCAACGTGCGGAGGGTCGAGGTCAGCATTTTCTGCGAAATGTCGGGGATGCTGCGGTACAGATCGCCGAAACGGATCCCGTCGTTTTCGTGCACGGCGCACAAGACCAGCATCGACCATTTGTCGCCGATGCGGGCGAGGATGTTCCGAACGGGGCAGAACCCGCTGTAATTGCGTTTCGTCATCGTTGCATTCCGTTGAGGGTCAGCGTTACTTACTCGGGCGTGCGCGGGTTTTGTCTGCGTAACTACTTGCAGGTCAGTTGTCGCAGCGTTACCTTTGTCGTCGTAAAAGTAACATTTTTATTTGCAAACTCAAAAAAACAGCGATCATGAAACAGATGTTGGAAGTTGCTTCGGCCGCGAACTTCACGGCGGCGAGCGTGGGCGAACTGAACGGATTGGGCGATTACTTGCTCGACTTGGGTGCCGTGAAAATTCCCGGAAAGGTGTTCGGCGGTGCGGCCGTCGGCGCTACGGGCGGCGAATTTTCGTTCCAGTCGTTTGCGCCCGGCACGGAAACGGGATTCCTCCACACCCACACCGCGCACGAGGAGCTCTATTTCTGCTTGGGCGGTCGCGGCGAGTTCCAAGTCGACGGGCAGGTCTTCCCGTTCGGCGAGGGGACGGTCGTGCGCGTCGCTCCCGCCGGTCGCCGCTCCGTGCGCAACAACGGTACGGAGCCGCTCGTCATGCTTTGCGTCCAGTATCGGGTCGGGACATTCACGCCCGAAGATGCCGCCGACGGCGAACTGTTGCAAGAACCGGTCGTGTGGTAAAGCGAAAGAGCGGCAAGAGGAAAAACCTTGCCGCTCTTTTTTTATCGTATATCGAAATCCAGCAGTTTCCGCCCTTCGAGTGTGGCGCACAGATTGTCGCCGCGTCGCACGGGCCCTACGCCCGCAGGCGTGCCCGTGTAGAGCAGGTCGCCCATGCGCAGGGTCATGTAGCGCGATACGGCCGCTATCAGCCGGTCGACCGTGAACAGCATCTGCGACGTGTCGCCCGTCTGGCGGCGTTCGCCGTTCACGTCCAGCGCGAAATGCAGTGCCTGCACATCGCCGCCCAGCTCCTGCAACGGTACGAACACGGGCGAAATCGCCGCCGAATAGTCGAACGCCTTGCACCGTTCCCAAGGCAACCCCTGCGCAATGGCTTCGCGTTGCAGGTCGCGGGCCGTGAAGTCGATGCCGAGCCCCACCTCATCGTAGTAGCGGTGCGCGAAGCGTTCTTCGATGCACTTGCCCACGCGGTTGATGCGGACGATCAATTCGCACTCGTAATGCACCTCGTCGCTGAACGTCGGGATGTAGAACGGGTCGTTGTTGCGCAGCATGGCCGTGTCGGGCTTCAGAAACCAGAACGGTTCCGACGGCAGGCCGGCAGGCCCGCCGACCGAGCGATGCAGCTCTGCGGCATGGGCGGCGTAGTTTCTTCCGATGCAGATGATTTTCATGGGCGGGTTTCGTGCGGTGCGGCGAATCGTGTCGGACGCGGGTCAAAAGTAATATATTGCGTCCGATTTCCCAAATCGGAAACCCAGCCGCCGACTTCTTGGCCGGATAGCCCGAAGCCGCAACGGAATTGGTTCCGTTGCGGCTTCGCAACACCATGTGGAGATATTACTCCTGTCCGACGGGCTCGTACTCCTGCCGGAGCGCCTCTTCGTCGTACTCGCACCATTGCAGGTTGCTTTTCGGCGTCGCCCGGCGAATCTCTTCGCTCCGCTTTTTGCTGGTGGCCCGGTCGGCAGCACGTACCGAAGCCAGCGTGCGGTCGGTGCCTTCGGGATTGCATTTCGTCAGACCATCGGTTTCGATCGCCTGACGATGCGGGTCGTCGACGTATTGCCACTCTTCGCCCAAACCGGTGCTTTCGCCCTCGTTCCACGCCCCGCGTGCATCGCCGCCTTGCGAATGGTTGGAGTAGAGGTTGCTGTAACGCGGGTCGCTTTGCAGCACTCCGGGAGGGAAATTCGGCTGAATGGTGTCCAGCGCCGCCTCGAACTGCTGGAAGTGGGCCACTTCGCGGGTCATAAGGAAGTTGAGGGTCGCCAGCACGTCCTTGTCGTCGGTGAATTGCATGAGGTATTCGTAGACGATCTTGGCGCGCGATTCGGCGGCGATGTTCGAGCGCAGGTCGACGGTCAGGTCACCGTTGGCATTGACGTAGGAGCCTTGCCAAGGCACGCCGTTGCTGTCGGTCAGACGCGGCCCGCCGCCGGTCAGCACGCCGAACTGCGGATTGACCGAAAAGACCGATTGGATGAAATCGTCTTTCTGGATGCTCTGTCCGAAAACTTCGCTTCGGTCGACCGCATCTTTGAGATTGCCGTTCACTCCGGCCAGCAGCATCTGGATGGTGGCCCCGACGATTTCGAGGTGGCCGAGTTCTTCGGTCGCGATGTCCATCAGCATGTCGTACTTGTCGGGGTAGGGGTTGTGGCAGGCGAACGCCTGCACGAAATACTGCATCGCCGCTTTCAGCTCGCCGTTTCCGCCGCCGAACTGTTCGAGCATCAGCCGTGCGAATCGCGGATCGGGCTTCGATACGCGGGCCTTGAATTGGAGCTCTTTGGAATGGTAGAACATACGTTTCGGTATTAAAAATGGTTGAACGTCCGATGTCCCGTTTTTTGCGTTTCCGTGCGCCGTATGGTCGTGCGGAGCGGTCGAAAAGAGCGGAACCATCGTCCGATTCGATGCAAAACGTTTGCCAAAAAGCCCGCTGTCGGGACGGATACGAAATAGTTCGGCCCCGCCACGAGCGGAACCGAAAAAGGGGCGGAAGAATCGGCTGCGTCGGTTTGCGGCCGGTCGAATCAGCCGAGAAGCGGTTTTAGGAATTTGCCGGTATAGCTCTTGGAGCAGTCGGCTACTTCGCGCGGTGTGCCGGCGGCCAGAATTTCGCCGCCGGCGGCTCCGCCTTCGGGACCCAGATCGATCAGGTGGTCGGCCACCTTGATGACGTCCAAATTGTGCTCGATAACGATGACCGTGTTGCCGCGATCGGCCAGCTTGTTCAGCACCAGCAGCAACAGCCGGATGTCCTCGAAATGCAGTCCCGTCGTCGGTTCGTCCAAGATGTAGAGCGTGCGGCCCGTGTCGCGTTTCGCCAACTCCGCCGCCAGCTTGATGCGCTGGCTTTCGCCGCCTGAAAGGGTGGTGCAGGGTTGGCCGAGCGTCAGATAGCCGAGCCCGACCTCCTGAATGGCCCGCAGTTTCTGGTGGATGTTCGGAATGTTCTCGAAGAATTCGACTGCCGCATTGACGGTCATGTTCAACACTTCGTCGATGTTCTTGCCTTTGTAGCGCACTTCGAGCGTTTCGCGGTTGTAGCGGTGGCCGCCGCAGGCCCGGCAGCGGACGTAGACGTCCGGCAGGAAGTTCATTTCGATGGTTTCGACGCCCGCGCCGCGACAGGTCTCGCACCGGCCGCCCTTGACGTTGAACGAGAACCGCCCCGCCTTGAATCCGCGTATCTGCGCGTCGGGGGTCAGCTCGAAAAGTTTGCGCAGGTCGGTGAATACGCCCGAGTAGGTCGCCGGATTGCTGCGCGGCGTGCGGCCGATAGGGGCTTGGTCGACCACGACCAGTTTGTCGATGTGTTCGATGCCTTCGATTGCGTCGTATTCCAGCGGTTGCTCGAATGAACGGTAGAGCGTCTTCGAGAGAATCGGACGCAGCGTTTCGTTGACGAGGGTCGATTTGCCCGAGCCGCTGACGCCCGTCACGCAGATGAATTTGCCCAGCGGGAATTCGGCCGTCACGTTTTTCAGGTTGTTGCCCCGCGCACCGCGAATCACGATGTTCTCGCCCGTGCCTTTGCGCAGTTCGGCCGGTATCTCAATGCGGCGGCGGCCCGTCAGGTAGTCGGCCGTGATGGAGCTCGAGCGCACGATTTCGTCGAACGTTCCCGCTGCCACGATATGGCCCCCTTTGCGTCCGGCCTGCGGCCCGACATCGACGATGTAGTCGGCCGCCCGCATCATCTCCTCGTCGTGTTCGACCACGATGACCGAGTTGCCCGCATCGCGCAACTCTTCCAGACTGCGGATCAGCCGCCGGTTGTCGCGCTGGTGCAGTCCGATGGAGGGTTCGTCCAATATATAGAGTACGTTGACCAGTTTCGAGCCGATCTGCGTAGCCAGCCGGATGCGCTGGCTCTCGCCGCCCGACAGCGAGCGCGACGACCGGTCGAGCGACAGGTAGCCGAGCCCCACATCCATCAGGAAATGGAGCCGTTCGCGAATCTCTTTTAGAATTTCCTGCGCGATTTTGCGCTCCTTATCGGACATGCGTTCCTCGACGTGCTCCATCCACTCCGCGAATTCCGCAATGGACATGGCCGACACTTCGGCGATGTTTTTCCCGCCGATGCGGAATTGCAGAGCCTCCTTTTTCAGCCGCGAGCCGTCGCAGACCGTGCATTTGCGGTAGGCGAGGAACTGTTCGCGCCAGCGGCGGCCGCGCGGCGAATCTTCGTCCTCCGTGCGGTTGATGTATTCCGCCACGCCCTCCCACGTGTGGAGTTGGGTGCCTCCGGCGGCGCCCATTTCGGTCATGTTCACCGTCAGCGGTTCGCTGTCGCCGTAGATGACTGCGTTGAGGGCCTCTTCCGAAAAGGTTTCCAGCGGGTCGTCGAGCGTGAAGTCGTAGCGGCGGCCCAGCATGCCCAGCAGCAGGAACAGCAGGTTGTCGCGGTACTTGCCCAGCGGTTCTACGGCTCCTTCGCGCAGCGTGCGTTTCTTGTCGGGGATGATTTTCGCGATGTCGCACACCGCTTCGACGCCCAGCCCGTTGCAGTGGGGGCAGGCCCCTTTGGGCGAGTTGAACGAAAAGGTGTGCGGCGCGGGATCCTCGAACGCGATGCCCGTCGACGGGCACATCAGATGCCGCGAGTAGAAGCGTTGTTGTTCCGTGCCGTAGTCATAGACGGCCATCGTGCCTTTGCCCTGCCGCAGGGCCTCTTTGAGCGAAGTGACGATCCGTTCGCGCGATTCTTCGCCCGCGACGAGCCGGTCGACCACCAAGTCGATCGTGTGGATTTTGTAGCGGTCGAGCCGCATGCCGGCGGTGATTTCGCGGATTTCGCCGTCGATGCGGGCATGGATATACCCCTTGCGGGCGAACGTCTCGAACAATTCGCGGTAGTGTCCCTTGCGTCCCTTGACGACCGGAGCCATCAGCGCGATGCGCCGGCCTGCGAAACCCTCCATGATGAGTTCGGCGATGCGGTCGTCGGAGTAGTGCACCATCTCCTCGCCCGTTATGGGAGAGTACGCCCGCGACGCGCGCGCGTAGAGCAGACGCAGGAAATCGTTGATTTCCGTCACCGTGCCGACGGTCGAACGGGGATTTTTGTTGGTCGTCTTTTGTTCGATGGCCACGACGGGGCTTAAGCCCGTGATTTTGTCGACATCGGGCCGTTCCATCGTGCCGACGAACTGGCGGGCATAGGCCGAGAGCGTTTCCATGTAGCGGCGCTGCCCTTCGGCATAGAGGGTATCGAACGCCAGCGACGACTTGCCCGAGCCGCTCAATCCGGTAATCACTACCAACTTGCGGCGCGGAATCTCGACATCCGCATTTTTCAGGTTGTGGACGCGGGCGCCGAATATCTTGATCGTATCCTCTTTCATCATCGAACTAACGTGCAGGACGGGCGGATTATTGGCCGCCGCAGGGAAAATCGCGTAAAGATACGACATTTTTTCGCATCGTTCCACGTTCTTGATTTTTTTATTATTACCGGGCCCCAATCGGCCGGAATGACTCCGATGTTGCGAAAAACGCAACAATTTTTTGGATATTGCCGTTCTAATGTTGGAAAAATTTCCTACCTTTGCGTCGTGAATCCGTCGAAGTGCGGGTTCGCGAGACATATAGAAAGTGTTTTTCGCACGTCCTTGTTAGAAAATCTGACAGTTTTCCACAAGCAAGAGGACAGACGGACAACGCTTCATCACTTGTATGGATATGGGGTGCGCTCGGCGTATCCGTCGGATATCCGATACGGGGTGTGGGGTATTGCATCGTTTATTTTTGCTTGGGTTTTGTCAGAACCTTCTAACGGATAAACGAGATTCGACTCCACACTTTCTCTTTTATATATAGTTTGAATTTTCGTCGCGAGGGGTCGATGCGACATTAAGACCGTTATGCGTATGAACGTACGTGTATATGCTTGCAAAAGCGTCTTATGTCGGATGATGCCGGTAGCGGTATTCGCCTGCGCCTTGCTGGGGCTTCGGCCCGCGCACGCTGCCGACAGCTCGAATGCCGTTGGTTCTACCTCCGGTTCACCCATTCTTCAGACCCCCGGCGGCCTTACGGAGGCTTTGTCTGTAAGTGATTCTAATTACCGT
>JAMPDE010000001.1:281616-305042 GCA_023665825.1 Alistipes senegalensis
TACTTCTTCTTATGACGGTTCTTGCGCAGACGCTTCTTGCGCTTGTGGGTAGCCATCTTGTGACGCTTATGCTTCTTTCCGTTTGGCATAGTTTTGATTTTTAGAGGTTTTCTTAAAATTATTTCACTTTCGCCGCGAAGCTCTTGGCGGGCTTGAAAGCGGGAATGTCGTGTGCGGGAATGGTGATGGTCGTATTCTTGGAAATGTTGCGGGCCACCTTCTTGGCGCGCTTCTTCACGATGAAGCTGCCGAAACCGCGCAGATATACGTTGTTCTTCTTGATCATCGAGGTTTTGATGCTCTCCATGAACGCCTCGACGACAGCTTGTACCTGCACTTTTTCGATGCCGGTGCCCTTGGCGATTTCGCTTACGATGTCTGCCTTAGTCATATCCTGAATTTATTTAATGTTTTCGATACTACGCGCTTCGAGGTGCAAATATACGTTTAATTTGTGGTTCCGCCAACAATCCGTCGATTTTTTTCCGATTTTTCTTTCGGCGGCACCGTACACACCGACAATGCGATAGCAAATATCGGGCAAAAAAGCGTCGCGGCGTCCAATAAAATCCACGATTTTTGCGTTTGACCGGAAAAGCGATAACTTTGCAACCGGAATCAGCATCCCCGCTATGGTAAAAATTCTCTGGGTCGACGACGAAGTGGAACTGTTGAAACCCCACGTGCTCTTTCTGCAACAGAAAGGCTACGGGGTCGACACGTGCAACAACGGCTACGACGCCATCGACATGGCGTCGGAAAACGCCTACGACCTCATCATCCTCGACGAAATGATGCCCGGCATGACCGGACTCGAAACCCTGCCGAAAATCAAGGAGGTACGCCCGACGACGCCGGTTATCATGGTGACCAAGAGCGAGGAGGAGAACATCATGGACAAGGCCGTCGGGTCGAAGATCGCCGACTACCTCATCAAGCCCGTGAACCCCAATCAGGTGCTGCTCTCGATCAAGAAGAACGTCCACTCGCAACAGCTCGTAACCGAACAGACGACGGCCGACTACCGCTCGGAGTTCGGACGCATCTCGACCTCGCTGCAAATGGCCGAGACCTTCCAAGACTGGTGCTCGCTCTACCGCAAACTGACCTCGTGGGAGATCGAGCTCGACGCTTCGACCGACCGGAGCATCAAGGAGGTGCTGCTCTACCAGAAAACCGAAGCCAACCAGGAGTTCTGCAAGTTCGTGCGGCGCAACTACTACGACTGGATCAACCGCCGGTCGGACGACACGCCCGTGATGTCGCACACGCTGATGCGGACGAAGATATTTCCGGTGGCGGACGACTGCGCGAAGACGACCCTGCTGCTGATCGACAACTTCCGCTACGACCAGTGGCGGGCGATTTCGTCGCTGCTGCGCGGCTACTACGACGTGGCCGCCGACGATTTCTACTGCGCCATCCTGCCGACGGCGACCCAGTACGCCCGCAATGCCATATTCGCCGGACTGATGCCGCTCTCCATCGACCGGCTGATGCCCAACCGGTGGCTCAACGACAACGAAGACGGCGGCAAGAACCAATACGAAGAGGAGTTTCTGAAACGACTGCTGACGCAGAACGGCAAATCGTGGCGTTTCTCGTTCGACAAGCTGGTTCGGCCGGAGCAGGGCCGCCGGCTGGTGGACAATATCCAGAAGGTGTACGACGCCGATTTCTCGGTCATCGTCTACAACTTCTTGGACATTCTGTCGCACGCCCGCACCGAAACCGACATCATCCGCGAACTGACCGAAGACGAAGCGGCTTTCCGCTCGCTCACGCGGTCGTGGTTCGAGCATTCGGACCTTTATACGATTCTGAAACTGCTGGCCGAACGCGGCCACACGGTGGTCATCACGTCGGATCACGGCACCATTCGGGTGGACAATCCGGTGAAGGTGACGGGCGACCGCGAAACGTCGGCCAACCTGCGCTACAAGACGGGGCGCAACTTGGCCTACAACGCGCGCGAAGTCTACGAGGTGACGCGGCCCGAAGACATCCAGCTGCCGTCGAGCAACCTCTCGTCGAGCTACATTTTCGCCTACAACACCGATTTCTTGGTCTACAACAACGACGCGAACCGCCACATCCGCTACTACCGCAACACGTTCCAGCACGGCGGCATCTCGATGGAGGAGATGCTCGTGCCGTTCATCGTGCTGAAACCCAAACAGTAACCCGCCATGACGAAAACCATCCATATCGCCTCCCAAGAGGAGCTGCCGCAGGTCGCCTCGGCCATTCTCGACGTTGCGGCCGACCGGTCGGTGGTCGTATTTCGCGGCGAAATGGGCGCCGGCAAGACGACGCTTATCCGCGAAATAGCCGCGCAGCTGGGCTGCACGGACACGGTAACGAGCCCGACGTTCGCCATCGTGAACCAGTACAAGGGCGCAGACGACCGCACGGTCTATCACTTCGATTTCTACCGCATCGACGACCCGCGCGAAGCCTACGACTTGGGCTACGAGGAGTATTTCTACTCGGGCGACCTCTGTCTGGTGGAGTGGCCCGAAAAAATCGAACCGCTGCTGCCGGACGACGTAGTCACGGTGCGCATCGCCGTCGACGACGAGACGGCGCGGACATTCACCGTCGAATACGATTCCTAATCCGAAACCACGCCGTTTTCAACCCGATAAAACGAAGACACCATGCAAGAATACATCTCCAAACAACAACAGATTCTCCGTCCGGCGGAGCAGATTTACGCCGCGATCAGCCGTTTCGACAACCTGACGCCCGCGCTGGCGGACAAAGTGGAGGAGTGGCAGGCAACGGAAGACCGCTGCTCGTTCAAAGCCAAAGGATTTTCCATAAAATTACGGATGGAGGAACGAATAGCGGGAAAGCAGGTGAAAATCGTCGGCGACGACGGAGGCGTACCGATCGACTTCACGTTCTGGATTCAGTTGCAGGAAGTCGCCGAAAACGACACGCGCCTGCGGCTGGTGCTGCACGCCGAACTGAACATGATGATGAAGATGATGATCGGCGGCAAACTCCAAGAAGCGCTCGACAAAATCGCCGAAGGCATTGCCGCCGCGATGAACGGCACGCCCCGTTTTTAATCCCGCATGCTGCGGGCCACTTCGCGGATGGTCGGAAAAGCGTTTTCCAAAAGGGCCGGCCTTTCTTTTGCGGAAACCCACGCGACCCGCTCGATGCCCTCTTCGGTCTGCGGCTGCAAACCGTCGCACTGTTCGGCGCGCAGTTCGTACCAATGGGTGCGCTTCAACTCCCAGCGTGCGGTCTTCGGGAACCAGTAGGCGTGCCACGTAGCGCATAACGGCCGCACGACTTCGGCGCGGACGCCCGTTTCTTCGGCAATCTCGCGCGCGGCGCAATCTTCGCAACTTTCGCCCTCCTCGACGTGCCCTTTGGGTAGGTCCCACCGCCCGTTGCGGTGAATCATCAACCACCGTCCCGCTCCGTCGACGACGATGCCGCCGGCCGCTTCGACCTGCACGAACCCGGCCGCGAATCGGGCGAATGCCGCTTCGGGCTGCGGCGTCGCCACGCACGCGGAATTGCGGGTTTCGAGAATTTTGAGTATCTTGTCGCGGGTTGTCTCCGCAAGGTCGCGAACGACGGCCCCGTCGGGAAATCCGGCGGGTGCTTTGGCGGTGAACAGCACCGATTTATCGGCGAAATAGACGGTCGTCTCCATGCAATCCGTTTTTGTCGACCGGGCGCCGGTCTGTACGCAACAAAGATAAATGAAAAAACCGATATGCGAATGAAAAAACTTTTTCTATTTATGGCTCTTGCAGCATTGGGAACAGCCTCGTGCGACCTGCTTCCCGCGCCCCTGAAAATCGACAACGCCCTGACGGCCGACGAAATCGCCGCCGGACGGCTTACGCCCGAAGTCATGTGGAAGATGAGCCGCGCGGGCGGTTCGTCGCTCTCGCCCGACGGCTCGAAGCTGCTCTACCAGCAGACCGATTATTCGATGACCGAGAATCGCGGCGTAACGACCCTTTGGGTCGAAGATACCGTGACGGAGACGCCCGTCCGGCTGACCGACACGTCGTCGAACAACCTCGCGCCCCAATGGTCGGCCGACGGACGGAGCATCTACTTCCTTTCGGACCGGAGCGGTTCGATGCAGGTGTGGCGAATGACCGCGCAAGGGGCGGAGCCCACGCAAATAACCGGACTGGGCAAGGGCAAGGAGAGCGCCGACGTCGAGGGCTTCGGCGTCAGCCCCGACGAAAAGCATATCTGGTGGGTGCAGCAGGTGCACGTCGCCGCCCGCAAATCGTCGGACGTCTACAAGGACATGGACAAGTCGCAGGCCCGCATCTACGACGACCTGATGGCCCGCCACTGGGACTATTGGGACGAGGGCGACTACCGGCATATTTTCGTCGCGCCGATGGGCAAGGGGCTCGTGACGGGCGGCACGGACATCATCGGCGCCGATGCCGCATGGGACGCGCCGCTGGCACCCTATTTCGATACGACCGAAATCGCATGGAACCACGCGGGCACGATGCTGGCTTACACGTGCAAGCCGCTGACGGGCACCGAATACGCCGTATCGACCGACTCCGACATCTTTGTTTATGACGTTGCGACGGGCCGCACCCAGAACATCTGCAAACCGGTGGGCATCGCCGAAAAGCAGCACGACCTGCCGGGCTACGACAAGTACCCCGTCTGGTCGCCCGACGACCGGCGAATCGCTTTCCGCTCGATGCAGCGCGCAGGCAACGAATCGGACAAGGAGCGGCTGATGGTCTACGACTGCCGGACGGCCATTATCCGCGACATCACCCCGACGTTCGACTACAACGCCGCGAACGTGGTGTGGGAGGACAAAGACCACCTGCTTTTCATCGCGCCGATGCAGGCGACGCATCAGATTTGCCGCGTGACGGTGCCGTCCGACGACGCGAAATGCGGCGTATCGGACGTGGAAGTGCTGACCGCAGGCGACCACGACATCAACGCCTTCACGTTTGCCAACGGACACATCGTCGCCGAAGTGACGACCATTTCGATGGCGACGGAATTTTTCGAGATAGACCCCGCGACTGGTACGATGGTGCAGATTTCGGAGGTCAACAAACCGGTCTACGACCACATCCGCATGGGCGAGGTGCAGAAACGCTGGGTGAAGACCACCGACGGCAAGGAGATGCTGACGTGGGTCGTGCTGCCGCCCGATTTCGACGCGACGAAGAAATACCCCGTGCTGCTATACTGTCAGGGCGGCCCGCAGAGCGTGGTGTCGCAATTCTGGAGCTACCGGTGGAATTTCCAGCTCATGGCGGCGCAGGGCTACGTCGTCGTGGCCCCCAACCGGCGCGGCCTGCCCTCGTTCGGGCAGGAGTGGCTCGACCAGATTTCGGGCGACTACTCGGGGCAGAACATCCGCGACTATCTGTCGGCTATCGACGACGTGGCGCGCGAGGAGTGGGCCGACGAGACCCGCATGGGCTGCGTAGGCGCGTCGTACGGCGGTTATTCGGTCTATTTCTTGGCCGGATGCCACGAGAAGCGGTTCAAGGCATTCATCGCCCACTGCGGCATCTTCGACTTCGATTCGATGTACGGCCACACGGAGGAGCTGTGGTTCGTGAACAACGACTACGGCGGCCCCTACTGGGACAAAAAGAACGCCGTAGCGCAGCGTTCGTATGCCAACTCGCCGCACAAGTTCGTGGCGAAATGGGATACGCCGATCCTCATCATCACGGGCGAAAAGGATTTCCGCATTCCCTACACGCAGTCGCTCGAAGCCTTCACGGCGGCACGGGTGCGAGGCATTCCGGCGCGGCTGGTGGAGTTCGAGAACGAAGCGCACCAAGTTTTCAAGCCGCAGAACTCGCTGGTCTGGAACCGCGAATTCTTCGGCTGGCTGGACAAGTACGTGAAAGGGGAATAATTTTCAGCGTTCGACGCAGGCCCCGTGAGGACAGGCCTTGACACACCGTTTGCAACCGATGCAGGCATCGCTGTTACGGAAAACGATGTGTTTATGGAACCAAAAGTCGATTTTGCCGATTACCTGTCGGGGGCATTCGTCCACGCATTTCCAACAGGCCTTGCATTTGCGGGCGTCGATCTTCACATGAAGGGTCGCTTTTCTGCTCATGGGTTCTTCGAGTAAGGGGTGACGCGGACAAAGGTAACGAAAAAGAGGGCTCCGAAATGAACCGGAGCCTCTTTTTTTCGGGATGTTCATAAGTTGTTGAATAAAATCGGCGGCGATTGTTTGCAGGTATGCGGGCAATCGCTACTTTTGTTTCGGACAAGGTTCCCCAGCCGGCCTCTCCGCCGGCAACGGGATCAAAAGGGAACGCCTGTGCGAATCAGGGGCTATTCCCGTAGCTGTAAGCTCCGTCATCGGTTGCGCACTCTCGGCCACTGTCCGTACGAACGGACGGGAAGGCGTGCAACAGGAGCGAGCCAGAAGACCTGCCCTGTCCGATACCGGTCGCGTTTCTCGGGAAGAAAGAAACCGTCGGCGAATTTTTATTAAGTACATAAATAAAACTCCTTTCGGGATGGTTGCGCTTGAATGCGGCTCTTCGAGCCGTACGGGACGCAGCCTCCGGCGGCGGAGACCCGCCTATGGGCGAACCGTCCGCAAGCCGTGCCCGCACCCCGCGCGACGGAAAGCGTTTTATGAAAATACGAACATGAAAAACAGATAATGACTATGGGCATTTCGGAAATGAACATCATCAAGCGCGACGGGAAACGCGAAGCGTTCTCGCTCGACAAAATCAAGCACGCCGTCAGCAAGGCGTTCCTCTCGGTCGGCTCCTACGCGACGGACGACGATCTGATGGCCGTATTGAGCCGCGTGCGCGTATCGAACGGCATGAGCGTCGAGGAAATCCAGAACCAAGTGGAGGTCGCGCTGATGGCCGAACGCTACTTCGCCGTCGCCAAGAGCTACATGCTCTACCGCCAGAAGCACACCGAAGACCGCGAAGACCGCGAAAAACTCGACTTCCTCATCAACTACTGCGATGCGTCGAACCCCGCGACGGGCTCGAAATACGACGCGAACGCCAACGTCGAGAACAAGAACATCGCGACACTCATCGGCGAGCTGCCCAAGCAGAATTTCATCCGGCTGAACCGCCGCCTGCTGACCGACCGCATCAAGGAGATGTACGGCAAGGAGCTGTCGGACAAATACCTGCATCTGCTGACGAACCACTTCATCTACAAGAACGACGAGACGTCGATGGCCAACTACTGCGCCTCGATCACGATGTACCCTTGGCTGCTCAACGGCACGCTCTCGATCGGCGGCAACTCGACACGGCCGACCAACCTCAAATCGTTCTGCGGCGGATTCGTCAACATGGTGTTCATCGTCTCGTCGATGCTGTCGGGAGCCTGCGCCACGCCCGAATTCCTGATGTACATGAACTACTTCATCGAGCAGGAGTACGGCCCCGACTACTACCTGCATGCCGACGAGGTGGTCGACCTCTCGCGCAAACACCGCACGATCGACAAAATCATCACCGACTGTTTCGAGCAAATCGTCTACTCGATTAACCAGCCGACGGGGGCGCGCAACTTCCAAGCCGTGTTCTGGAACATCGCCTATTACGACCGTCCCTACTTCGAGAGCCTTTTCGGCGAATTCGTCTTTCCCGACGGCTCGCACCCGCACTGGGAGTCGCTGTCGTGGCTGCAAAAACGCTTCATGACGTGGTTCAACCGCGAACGCACCAAGACCGTGCTGACCTTTCCGGTCGAGACGATGGCGCTGTTGAGCAAGGACGGCGACGTCATCGACAAGGAGTGGGGCGATTTCACGGCGCAGATGTACTCCGAAGGCCACTCGTTCTTCACCTATTTGAGCGACAACGCCGATTCGCTGTCGTCGTGCTGCCGCCTGCGCAACGAGATTCAGGACAACGGATTCAGCTACACGCTCGGCGCGGGCGGCGTCTCGACGGGCTCGAAAAGCGTGCTGACCGTCAACCTCAACCGCTGCATCCAATATGCGGCGAAGAACGCGATCCACTACCTGACCTATCTCGAAGAGATCGTCGACTTGGTACACAAGGTGCAGACGGCCTACAACGAGAATCTGAAACAATTGCAAGCCAAAGGGATGCTGCCGCTGTTCGATGCGGGCTACATCAATCTGTCGCGGCAGTATCTGACTATCGGCGTCAACGGGCTGGTCGAAGCCGCCGAGTTTTTGGGCATCCGCATCGACGACAACCCGCAGTACGTCGAGTTCGTACAAGGTGTTCTCGGATTGATCGAACGCTATAACAAAAAATACCGCTCGAAAGAGCTGATGTTCAACTGCGAGATGATTCCGGCCGAAAACGTGGGCGTGAAGCATGCCAAATGGGACCGCGAGGACGGCTATGCGGTGCCGCGCGACTGCTACAACTCCTATTTCTACGTGGTCGAAGATCCGTCGCTGAACATCATCGACAAGTTCCGGCTGCACGGCCGCAAATACATCGAGCACCTGACCGGCGGCTCGGCGCTGCACATGAATCTCGAAGAACACCTGTCGCAGGAACAGTACCGGCAGCTGCTGCGGGTGGCGGCCATCGAGGGTTGCAACTACTTCACGTTCAACATCCCGAACACGGTCTGCAACGACTGCGGCCACATCGACAAACGCTACTTGAAAGAGTGCCCCGAGTGTCACAGCCGCAACGTGGACTACCTGACGCGCGTCATCGGCTACATGAAACGGGTGTCGAACTTCTCGGCCGCGCGGCAGGAGGAGGCCGCACGCCGCCACTACGCCAAAGCGGAATAGATGAAATACTGGAACTACGACATCGTATTCGCCGAATTTCCCGACGAAACGACGCTGGCACTGAACATCACAGGGTGTCCGAACCGCTGCGCGGGCTGCCACAGCCCCCACCTGCAAACCGACTGCGGGCAGCCGCTCGACGAAGCAGAGTTGCGGGGGCTGATCGACCGCTACGGCGCGGCCGTCACCTGCGTGGGATTCATGGGAGGCGACGCGGCACCGGCAGAGGTCGAACGGCTGGCCGCAGTCGTCCGCGACGGGTGGCCGCACCTGCGCATCGGCTGGTACTCGGGCCGCGACGAACTACCGCCCGAAATCCGACCGGAACGGTTCGACTACATCAAGTTGGGGGCGTGGGTCGAGGCACGGGGCCCGCTGGCTTCGCCGACGACCAACCAACGGCTCTACCGCATCCGGCCGGACGGCGGCATGGAGGATATGACGGCGCGGTTCGGGCGGAAATAAAAGGAAAGCGATTCGCTGTTGCGAATCGCTTTCCTTTTATTGATTATAGGCCGCAAGCCCGTCGCGCAAAAACTTAACGAACCCCTCAATGCTCAAATCGTACCCGCGCGGCGGGGCGAGCAGCCGACCGTCGCGGCCTTGCAGGATGTAGCAGGGCTGTGCGTTGATGCCGTACTGCGTGCGGGCGTAGTAGGAATTGATCTTGCCCAGACTTTTCAGCACCTTGCCCGTGTCGGTCGTCACCCATTCGCTTTCGGGCAGCACCTTTTTGTCGTCGGAGTAGAGCGCGACGATGACATAATCGTTGCGCAGAATCTCCAACACCTCCGGTGCCGACCACACGCGGGCCTCCATTTCGCGGCAATTGACGCATCCGTGCCCCGTGAAGTCGATGAACAGCGGTTTTCTTACTTCGGCGGCGTAGGCCTCACCCTCTTCCAAATCGAAAAAGCCCTCCAATCCATGCGGCAAATGGAGAAAATCGCTGTATTTCGGACGGTCGGCGGCACTTTGTCCGGCAGCGGTCGGAGTGTCCGCAGAACTCTGCCCGACTACGAAATCTTGCGTCGTAAGAGGCGGCAGGTAGCCCGAAAGTCCCTTCAAAGGCGCGCCCCACATGCCCGGAATCAGATACACCACGAACGAGAAGACGGCGATTGCCAAAGCCAACCGCGTGACGCTGACATACGGCACGTCGCTGTCGTGCGCGAATTTGATTTTACCCAGCAGATAAAGCCCCAACAGCGCAAAAACAACGATCCAGATTGCCAGATAGACCTCGCGGTCGAGCAGCCCCCAATGGTAGGTCTGGTCGGCGACGGAGAGGAACTTGAAGCCCAACGCCACCTCGACGAAACCCATGACGACCTTCACCGAATTGAGCCAGCCGCCGCTTTTGGGCAGTTTCTTGAGCACTTCGGGGAAGAACGCGAAAAGCGTGAAGGGCAGCGCGAAGGCCACCGAAAAAGCGAGCATCGTCAGAATGGGCGTCCAGAACTCGCCGGCGGTGGATTTGATGAGCACCGACCCGACGATGGGCCCCGTACACGAGAACGACACCAGCACCAGCGTCAACGCCAAGAAGAAGATGCCGCCCAATCCTTTGGTGTCGGCTTTGGCGTCGCTCTTGTTGACCAGCCACGAGGGCATCGTGATCTCGAACGCCCCGAAGAACGAAGCGGCGAAAACCATGAAAACGATGAAGAATACCACGTTGGGCAGCCAGTGCGTCGCCAGCCAGTTGAAGATGTCGGCCGTCACGGCGTCGCCGCCCAACAGACGCGTAGCGAGAATGATGACGGCGATAGGTACCGTGTAGAGCGCGACGATGAACAGCCCGTACAACGCCGCCCGCATCCGTCCGCGCGCCGCGCCGCCATCACCTTTGAGGAAGTAGGAAACGGTCATCGGAATCATCGGGAATACGCACGGGGTCAACATGGCACCGAATCCCCACAGAATAGCCTCGACAAAGAATACCCACAACGCCCCGCCGCCCTGCGTGTCCGTCTGTGCGGCCGCAGTGTCGAAAGCGGGTTCGGAGGTCGGTTCAGCGGTCGGCCCGGTTACCGGTTCGGCGGCCGCAGCGGAATCGGTTCCGGCGCTACCGCCGGCCGTCACATCCTTGCCTCCAAGCCGCACGGTCAGCACCGCGTCTTCGGGCGGCATGCAGGTGTTGTCGTTGCAAATCATCCACTCCGCTTCGGCGCGGACTTCGGATTCGGGGACGGAAAGGACTACTTTCTGCGCGAACCGCGCACGCCCCGAGAATGTGCCGATTTCCATGCCGAACAGCTCGTCGAAATGACGCGTCGGCACGGACAATTGCTGTACGCCGCCGTCGTACCGCACCCCGTCGGCCGGCAAAAACCGGATGGACGTGGCGTTGGGCCCGCCGGCTTCGTAGGGACCCATGTCGTAGAGATGATAAGAAGCGGGAATCGCGGCTTCGAGCACGATGCGGTAGGCGTCGCCGCCGAGCGGTTCGACGGAACTGCTCCACGCAACCTCCTGCGCGGAAACGCCGCAGAGCGGCCAAATCGCCGCAAAAGAGAGCAAAAAACGGATTATTCGGCCCATAATACGGGAATTTCGATGGATTAAACGGTGTAAAGATAGGAGTTTTTCGCGGATTTTCGTACATTCGCACGATGTTTCGCATCTCGCTCGTAATCGCCACCTACAACCGTGCCGCACCGCTCGTCGCGGCACTCGAATCGGTCGCCCGGCAAGACCTGCCCGCCGCCGAGTGGGAGTGCGTCGTGGTGAACAACCGCTCGACCGACGATACGGCCGAACGGTTCGCCGCTTTCGCGGCGGCGCACCCCGAATGTCATCTGCGTATGGTCGACGAACCGCAGCAGGGGCTGTCGCATGCCCGCAATCGGGGCATCGCCGAAGCGGAAGCGCCGCTGCTGGCCTTCATCGACGACGACGAACGCATCGAACCGCAATTCCTGCGGGCCTATGTCGCGCTGTTCGACGGCGATCCGACGGTACAGGCGGCGGGCGGCCGCATCGTGGCGGAATACCCCGACGGCCGACCGGCGTGGCTCTCGAAATACACCGAAATCCCCATCGCCAACACGATGGATTTCGGGCCGAAGGTGCGGCCGTTTCCGGCCGGGCGCATTCCGGGAGGCGGCAACATGGCCCTCCGGCGAGCGGTGTTCGAGAAGTGCGGAGCGTTCGACCCGCAATTCGGCCGCAACGGCAAAACGCTGGCAGGCGGCGAAGAGACCGACCTGTTCGAGCGCATACGCGCACGAGGTCACACGCTGTGGTACGCCCCCGCAGCGGTGATGCACCACATCATCCCCGCCGCGAAGCTCACCGAAACCTATTTTCGCACGCTGTGCCGCAACATCGGCATCGGCCAGCGCATGCGGGCTCTCAACGGAAACCGGCTTGGACGCGCCCGCGCAGCAGAAGTACTGAAATGGGGCGCTACCCTGCTGCTGTGCTGCACGATGCGGCCCGTGCAGGCCCGCTGGCTGCTGCGCATGCGGCGGGAGATCACGCGGGGGCTGTTTTCGGCGACGGAAAAATAACAAACGGCCAGTGCCGGACGGCAAGCCCGAAGCGTTCCGATAGCGAACCGCCCCGTCCGATGCGCTCGGAGATCGGAAAAAATCCGTAATTTTGCAACGGCAACAATCCCGAAAAGCGGCGGTGAGCACTTCTTTTTCCGAAATTTAAGCTATCTTTGCAACGTTCGATTCTGCGGAATTGAACGGACATATTCGCTTAAACATGAGAAGTGTTTGAGTTTGTTCTCGTCGATGAATCTGGTAAATTTATTGCGAAAAGAGAACGAGCCAAAGCCCCCTTATGCTATGTCTTGGTGCATAGTGTGGGATTGTTGCTTGTTTTTATTTTCGCGGTTTACCAGAGCCCATCGACTGAAAACAAGGTCACGATACCCACACTTCTTTATTATGTATTCCTCTTCTTCGGGGTATCGGGAAGAACCAAACATCAAATTATGATGAAGAAATTTTTGTTTTTCATGCTTGCGGCCGCGCTGTTCTGCGGCTGCAACAAGGACGATGCGCCGTGTCCCGTCGCGGAGGTCGACATGCCGGCATCGAGCGCGGAGAATCCCGTGCAACCGGGTTCGCCCGTGACGATTCAGGGCAAGGGATTCACCTCTGCAAGTGAAATCTGGCTGCGCGGCATGGCGCGTACCGATACGCAGGCGACGGTTTCGGATGTAACGGCAACGGCCATAACTTTTATCGCTCCGGCGGTTTCCGGTGAGCAGGCCGTTATTCTCAAACAAGATGGCAGCGAATGGAATCTCGGTAAGATGTATTTTGTCGAAACGTCAGAAATCGCTATCCTGCCGAAAAAACTCGTTAAAATAGTTGATGTGGATGGTGGCTCTTTGGAATACACCTATGATAATGACGGTCGATTATCGAAAATCAATAGAGACGGAGGAGACGAAGTGTCCGAAATTGAATACACCGCAAATAAAATCACTGTAACGGACGATTATGGTCAAATGACAATACAGTTAGATAATGGCCGCGCCACAAAATGTGTGGAAAAATACACGGACGATAATTTAGAAGAAACCAATTATTCCTATGGAAGCAACGGTTATTTGAGCGGCTTTGTTTATACCTCGACTGGGCCAGAGGAGGATGCCTACAAGGGAACTTTGACAATCGGCGAAGATGGTCATTTGAAAACTTACCAAGTAAAAGTTGAAAAAGGAGAATACGGCCCCTACACCATCGATTTCACTCCGAATAAGAACGTGCGCAACAACCTGAATCTGGATTTTATGTGGGATTATGATTTTATGATAATCGATGAACTTGCTGTCGGCTATGCTTATTTGTTGGGTATCGGCGGAAAACGTATGGCCTATCTGCCGCAACAAATCAAGGTAAAGGACGAGGAGGGTTCTTTCACCATAAAATACGACTATAAATTCGATGGAGATTATCTGTCTGAAATCCACATAGATGATTCTGACAATGAAAGTCAAACCACGCTGAAACTGTATTACGAAGAATAACGGTTACATCTTTCAAAAATGCAGCGGCCTTATGTCATCCGACATAAGGCCGCTGTCTGTAACCACCCAGCTATAAAAATCAGAACTTATACGTGGTTCCGATCGTGATGACCATCGGATTCTTGTGATGTTCGGCGGTTTGGAGCATCCACTTGAAACCGGCCGAAACATCCCAGCGGCGGGTAATCGTAAAGTCCGTACCGGCTCCGATGTTGACGCCGAGCGACCAGCCGCCGATATCGTTGGCACTCAAACCGACAGCGGGATAGACCGACCACACGCGGGCCACGCGGAACTGATAGTGCATGTCGGCGTTGATGTCCACCGAGCAACCGCTTTTGCACAAGGCCGTGATCGCCGGCTCGATGCGCCAATGGTTCGTGAAGCTGTAACGGCCGACGGCCCCGATGCCGAAGATAGCGCCGTCCGCACCCGTATGGGTGTAGATGCCGATGCGCGGGCCGACCGCCCAATCACCCCGTTCCTGTGCCGATGCGCCGCCGAATGCAAACAATGCGACGAGAGCCGAAATAAACAATTTTTTCATTTTCCGTTATTTTTGGTTGAACAAATGCTGCGGTACCGATTCGTTGCACGGACTAAATATACGAATAAGCGAGGGCGAAAGCAAGCTCGCTTGCGTTTTGCCGAGCGGAAGTATATAAGGCCAAGCCAAATATACGAAACATATTCGTCCAAGCAAAAAGAAATCGACGAATCCGACTGTTTTCATAACGAAAAACGGAACCCGCGACTTTCGTGCCACGCATTCCGTTTTTCGGAAACAATTTCGTTATCTGTCCGCCGCAGCCGCTGTCGAAGCGGGGCGGAAACCTCGATACGGCTACTTCTGATTCAGTGCGGCGTGAGCGGCGGCCAGCCGTGCGATAGGCACGCGGAACGGCGAGCAGCTCACGTAGTTGAGACCGGCGTAGTGGCAGAACTCAACCGACGAGGGTTCGCCGCCATGCTCGCCGCAGATACCGCATTTGAGATTCATGCGCGTGCCGCGACCTTTGAGCACCGCCTCGCGAATCAACTGCCCGACGCCGTTGCGATCGAGAATCTGGAACGGGTCGTTTTTCAAGATACCCTTGTCAAGGTAAATGGGCAGGAACTTGCCGATATCGTCGCGCGAGAAACCGAGCGTCATCTGCGTCAGGTCGTTGGTGCCGAACGAGAAGAACTCAGCCACTTCGGCGATCTGGTTGGCCGTGACGGCCGCGCGCGGCACCTCGATCATCGTGCCGACCATGTATTCGATTTTGTCGTTGCGTTCGGTGAAGACCTGCTCGGCCGTAGCGTCGATGATCTTCTTCTGATAGCGCAGTTCCTTGTGGTTGCCGACCAGCGGCACCATGATTTCGACATGCACGGGCTGGCCCGAAGCCTTGACGTTCATGGCCGCCTCGATGATGGCGCGGGCCTGCATCTCGGTGATTTCGGGATAGGTGTTGCCCAGACGGCAGCCGCGATGACCCAACATCGGGTTGAACTCGGCGAGCGATTCGACTTTGGCGATGATTTTTTCGACCGGCACGTTCATCTCTTTGGCCATTTCGCGCTGGCCCTTTTCGTCGTGCGGCACGAACTCGTGCAGGGGCGGGTCGAGCAGGCGCACCGTCACGGGAAAACCGTTCATCGCCTTGAACAGCCCCTCGAAGTCGCCGCGCTGAATGGGCAGCAGCTTGCTCAACGCGACGCGGCGGCCGGCCTCGTCGTCGGCGAGAATCATCTCGCGGATGGCCTTGATGCGGTCGCCCTCGAAGAACATGTGCTCCGTACGGCAGAGACCGATACCTTCGGCGCCGAACTCGAACGCCTGTTTGGCGTCTTTCGGTGTGTCGGCATTGGCGCGGACTTTCAGCACGGCGTATTTGCCGGCCAGCTCCATGACTTTGGCGAAATCGCCGCTCAAATCGGCCGCTTTCGTAGCCACCTGACCCAGATAGACCTCGCCGGTCGAGCCGTTGAGCGAAATCCAGTCGCCCTCCTTGACCGTCACGCCGCCGACCTTGATCGTGCGGGCCTTGTAGTCGATTTCCAGCTCACCGGCACCCGACACACAACACTTGCCCATACCGCGAGCGACGACCGCCGCGTGGGACGTCATGCCGCCGCGTGCGGTGAGGATTCCGGCCGCATCGAGCATGCCTTTCAAGTCTTCGGGCGAGGTCTCGATACGCACCAGCACGGCTTTCTGTCCCGTAGCGGCGAACGTTTTCTCGGCATCTTCGGCGAAGAAGACGACAGGACCCGTAGCGGCACCCGGCGAAGCGGGCAGACCTTTGGTGATGACCTTCGCCGAAGCGATGGCTTTCTTGTCGAACACGGGGTGCAACAGCTCGTCGAGTTTCGCCGGTTCGCAACGCAGCACGGCGGTCTTCTCGTCGATCAGCCCCTCGCGCAGCATGTCCATCGCGATTTTCACCATCGCGGCACCGGTGCGCTTGCCGTTGCGGCACTGCAACATCCACAGCTTGCCGTCCTGAATGGTGAACTCGATGTCCTGCATATCGGTGAAGTACTGCTCCAAGTGGTGCTGGATTTCGTTCAGCTCCTTGTAGACGTCGGGCATAACCTCCTCCAACGAGGGATATTTGGTCTTACGCTCCTCCTCGCCGATATTCTGCGCTTTGGCCCAGCGGCGCGAGCCCTCGACCGTAATCTGCTGGGGCGTGCGGATACCGGCCACGACGTCCTCGCCCTGCGCGTTGATGAGGTACTCGCCGTTAAAGATGTTTTCGCCCGTCGCGGCGTCGCGCGAGAAAGCGACGCCCGTCGCCGAATTCTGCCCCATGTTGCCGAATACCATCGCCTGCACCGACACGGCGGTACCCCACTCCTGCGGGATGCCGTTCAACTTGCGGTAGAGGATGGCGCGTTCGTTCATCCACGAACCGAACACGGCGCAGATAGCGCCCCACAACTGATCCCAAGGACTGGCGGGGAAGTTCTCGCCGGTCTGTTTCTTGACGGCGGCCTTGAACTTGGCAACCAGCTCTTTGAGGTCGTCGGTCGTCAGGTCGGTGTCGTTCTTCACGCCGCGCTTGTGCTTCTGCTCGTCGATGATCTCCTCGAACGGGTCGTGGTCCTCTTTCGACACGGGTTTCATGCCCAGCACCACGTCGCCGTACATCTGTACGAAACGGCGGTAGGAGTCCCACGCGAAACGCGGGTTGCCCGTGCGTTTGGCGACCGCCTCGACCGCCTCGTCGTTCATACCGAGATTCAGAATGGTATCCATCATGCCGGGCATCGAGGCGCGGGCACCCGAACGCACCGACACGAGCAGCGGCAGCTCCTTGTCGCCAAACTTCATGCCGGTCAGCCGCTCGACATTCTTCATGGCAGCCTCGACCTCCGGCCGCAGCAGCTCGATGACGGCCTCCTTGCCGTGTGCGTAATACTCGGAGCAAACCTCCGTCGTGATGGTGAAGCCCGGAGGCACGGGGATGCCGATGAGGTTCATCTCCGCAAGGTTGGCACCCTTGCCGCCCAGCAGTTCACGCATTTTACCGTTACCTTCGGCTTCCTTGTTGCCGAAGGTGTAAACCCGTTTAACATCTGCCATAATTCACTGTGATATTTGTTTGTTAATTGTTTGCACTTTTCGTTCCGAGCTGCGCCCGCCGGCCGCAGCCGCATTGCTGCACGACGGCTTCCGCAGCGCCTATGCCGGTACCCGCGACCGCAGAAAAAACGTGCGATCGCCTGTCCGCGACCGCCGCGTTCCGCAACGGGGAATACAAAAATAGCCAGATTTTCGGAAAATCCAAAGAAAAATGCGGAAATCTTCAACACTTCTTGCGCACGATGCGCACGGTCGACTGCGTGGACTGGCGGATAAAGACCTGCGGGCCGCAGGCATATTTCTCCCACAGCACGGGCGTATAGCCGCGAATCGTCAGCAACTCCATCTGCTCGGCCTTCATGACGTCGAAACCGGCCTCGCGCAACGCGCCGACGGCTTCGTCGATATGCCACGATTCGTCGATGCACAAGCTCAAATTGACCGCCGAATTGTGAATCAGATTGGCTTTCAGCCGGTGCCGCTCCAAGAGCGAGAAAATCCCGGAAAAGCGCTCTTCGAGCACGAACGAGAAGTCGCGCGACCGGATAGTGAGCAGCACCTGATTCTTTTTCAGAATCAGAATGGGCACCTGCACCGGAGCCGACATGCCGCGAATGACCGTGCCCGGCTTGCGTTTGTCGCCGAACGGCCGCACGTAGAGCGGGATATTCTTGTTTTGCAGCGGTTTGATGGTCTTCGGGTGGATGATCTGCGCACCGCTGTACGCCAATTCGATAGTGTCCAGATAGTTCAGTTCGGCGATCTGCACGGCATCGGGAAAAATCTTCGGGTCGGCGTTCAGCACGCCGTCGACATCCTTCCAGACCGACATGGATTCGGCGTCGAGCAGGTTGGCCACGACCGCCGCCGAGTAGTCGGAGCCCTCGCGGCCCAGCGTCGTAGTCGTCCCGTCGGGAGCCCCGCCGATGAAGCCCTGCCCGATGAAAACCGTCTCTTCAGCACCCTTCATCGCCTGCCGCAACAACGTCCCCGAAGCGTCGAGGTCGACGGCGGCATCCTTGTGCCGCTGTTCGGTACGGATGCACCGGCGCATATCGAGCCAGCGGTTGGGCGTACCGGCGAAGCGGAGGTACTCGGAAATAATGGTCGTGGAAATCAGCTCGCCGAAAGCGACGATGGTATCGTACCACAGCTCGGCCTCTTCGGGCCGGTAAACCGTTCGGGCGGCGATGCGCTCCAATTCGCCGAAAAACGCCTCGACCGGAGCGAGACGGGTCGGGCCGTGCCAAAGGTCGTCGATGATTTCGGCATGATAGCTCCGCAGGGCGTCGATATGCTCCTGCGCAGCGGCACGGTCGGCTTGCTGCACGGCCGCAAAGACCCGTTCGAGGGCATTGGTCGTCTTGCCCATCGCCGAAACGACGACGAACAAATGCTGCTCCTCGCCGATGATTTTATGCAGGTTGCGCACGCCGTCGGCATTCCGCACCGAAGCCCCGCCGAACTTGTAGACCTTCATGGCTTCCGCTTACTTCACCGGGCGATACGGCACGCCGATATTCTGGAACAGGAACGCATAGGTATCGGCCGCTTCATCGATGCGTTTCGAGGTGGGTTTTCCGGCACCGTGCCCCGCTTTCGACTCGATGCGGATCAGAATCGGCGCGTCGCCCGCCTGACAATGCTGCATCTGCGCCGCGAACTTGAACGAATGGGCCGGAACGACGCGATCGTCGTGGTCGGCGGTCGTCACGAGCGTCGCGGGATAGGCCACGCCCTCTTTGATATTATGCAACGGCGAATACTTATAAATATAGGAGAACTGCTCCTCGTTGTCGCTCGAACCGTACTCGACGGCCCAGCCCCAGCCGATGGTGAACTTGTGGTAGCGCAGCATGTCCATCACCCCGACGGCAGGCAGGCAGACGGCGTAGAGGTCGGGACGCTGCACCTCGCAGGCACCGACCAACAGTCCGCCGTTCGAGCCGCCGGCGATGGCCAGTTTGTCGGACGAGGTGTATTTGTTAGCGATGAGGTATTCGGCCGCTGCGATGAAGTCGTCGAACACGTTCTGCTTGTTTTCCAGCATGCCGGCCTTGTGCCAAGCCTCGCCGTACTCCGAACCGCCGCGCAGGTTGGCCACGCAGTAGACGCCGCCCTGCTCCATGAACATAATCGCCGACGTGTTGAATCCGGGCGTCAGATTGATCTGGAAACCGCCGTAGGCATAGAGATAGCACGGATTTTTGCCGTTGAGTTTCATGTCCTTGCGATGCGACACGAACATCGGGACGAGCGTGCCGTCTTTCGAGGGATAGAACACCTGTTCGGTCACGAAGCGTTCGGGGTCGAACGCGACTGCGGGAGCCTTGTAGAGCGTCGTTTCGCCCGAAGCGATGTCGTAGCGGTAGGTCGTCGCGGGCGACGTGTAGTTGGTCAGCGAATAGTAGAGCTCCGTATCCTCCTTTTTGCCGGAGAAGCCCCCGACCGACCCGATAGCGGGCAATTCGACCTTGCGGACGACCTTACCGTCGAGCGAACACTGATAGACGCGGTGCTGGGCATCTTCCAGATAGGTGGCGAACAGGTAACCGCCGGCTGTTGCGACCGATTCCAAGAGGTTCTTTTCGTCTTCGGCGATGACCGTCGCGGCCAACCGCTGGGGGTTGTTCAGGTCGACGGCAATCAAGGCATAGTTCGATGCGCCGCGATTGGTGCGGACGTAGAGCTTGTCGTCGATGCAGTCGACGATTTCGTAGTCATGGGCGAAGCCGGGCAGCAACGTGCGGAACTGCTGCTCGCCAGTGCGGCGGAAGAGGATTTCGGAGCCCGAAGTACCCTCCGACCCGCTGACGAACAGCCACCGGCCGTCGTCGGAAGGCCACGCGCTGAAATAGCGCAACGGATGTTTCGGGTCGCGGTAAACCAACCGGTCGGCCGACTGCGGAGTCCCCAACGCATGGTAATAAACTTTCTGGAACTGGTTCTGCGACGAATAAACACCGGCTTTCGGTGCATCGTAGGCGCTGTAATAGAAGCCTTTCGAGTCGGGAGCCCACGTCGCGCCGGAGAATTTCACCCACTCGATTTTGTCATCGGTCAACGAACCGTCGGCCGTATCGACGACGCGGATCGTCACCCAGTCGGAACCCGAAGCGGCGGCGGCGTAGGCCATGTAACGGCCGTCTTCGGAGAACGAAAGCGCGGAGAGCGCGACCGTACCGTCGTCGGACAAGGCGTTGGGGTCGAGGAACACCTCGCCCTCGACGCCCGGAGCCGTCGTGCGGTACAACACCGACTGGTTCTGCAAACCGTCGTTATAGAAGTAGTACCACCGGTCGCCGTGTTTCACGGGAGCCCCCTCTTTGGGGTAGTTCCACAGCTCGGTGAGCCGCTGGCGGATAGCGTCGCGGAACGGAATCTGCGACAGGTAGTCGAACGTCACGGCATTCTCGGCCTCGACCCACGCGGCCGTAGCGGCCGAATTGTCGTCCTCCAACCAACGATAAGGGTCGGGCACTTCGGTGCCGAAATAGTTGTCGACCACGCTGCCGCGCTCGGCAACGGGATAAGGCTTGTGTTCGATGGTCTTCATGCTGTCGCATCCGATAAAGAGGGCCGCCGAAACAATCGCCGCGATGCCCCGCACGTTCATATTCTTCATGTCGCAAATGTTTGGGGACGAAGTTACGAAAAATTTGCCTAACTTTGGTCGTGCAAATCAATTATCGAACCATGTACAACGAACTCGAACAACTCGTCGCCCGCGCGTGGGACGACCGCGCCCTGCTGCAACAGGAGGAGTACCGCGCGGCCGTGCGCCGCGTGGTGGAACTCGTCGACCGCGGCGAACTCCGCACGGCCGAACCCGTCGATGCCGAAAAAAGCGAATGGCAGGTCAACGAATGGGTCAAGAAAGCCATCATCCTCTACTTCCCGATCCAGCCGATGCGGAAGATGCAGGCGGGCGAACTCGAATGGTTCGACAAAATGGAGCTCAAACACGGCTACGAGGAGCTCGGCGTGCGCGTCGTGCCCCATGCCATAGCCCGCTACGGCGCCTACATCGCGCCGGGTGCCATTCTGATGCCGTCGTACGTCAACATCGGGGCCTACGTCGACACGGGCACGATGGTCGACACGTGGGCGACGGTCGGTTCGTGCGCCCAGATCGGCAAGCACGTCCACCTGTCGGGCGGCGTGGGCATCGGCGGGGTACTCGAACCCGTGCAGGCGGCACCGGTCATCGTCGAAGACCACTGTTTCATCGGGTCGCGCTGCATCGTGGTCGAGGGGGCGCACGTCTGCCGCGAAGCGGTGCTGGGCTCGAACACCGTCATCACGGGCTCGACGCACATCATCGACGTGACGGGGCCGGAACCCATCACCTACAAGGGCTACGTGCCGCCCCGCTCGGTGGTCGTGCCGGGCAGCTACCGCAAACAGTTTCCGGCGGGCGAATACAGCGTGTCGTGCGCGCTGATTATCGGCCGCCGCAAGGAATCGACCGACAAGAAAACTTCGCTCAACGACGCCCTGCGCGATTTCGGCGTATCGGCCTGACGACCATGATTTACCGCATCGAAGAGACCACCTCGACCAACGACGACGCCCGCGACCCGCGCTACCGGCACGGCGACATCGTATGGGCCGAACGGCAGACGGCCGGACGGGGCCAGCGCGGACACACGTGGACGAGCCCCGAAGGCCAGAACCTGACGTTCACGCTGGTGCTGGAACCGCGATTCCTGCCGGTCGAAGAACAGTTCCTGCTGTCGGAAACGGTCGCGCTGGCGCTGACCGACACCTTCGCGCAGTTCGGCATCGCGACGCGCATCAAGTGGACGAACGACATCTATGCCGGCGACCGCAAGCTGGTCGGCATGCTCATCGAACACAACTTGGCGGAGGGTCATTTGTCCCGCACGATCGCGGGTATCGGCATCAACGTCAACCAGTCGGAATTCGACCCGTCGCTGCCCAATCCGGTGTCGATGACGCTGGCGACGGGCCGCACGTTCGACCGCCGCGCAGTGCTCGACGCCTTTTATTCATGCTGCATGGAACGCTACGAGAGGTTGGCGAAAGGCGAAAAATCGGCCATACAGCAGGAATATCGCAACCGGATGTACCGCATCGGCGAACGCACGCCGTTCCGACTGCCCGACGGCACACCGTTCGAGGCGGTCATCGAGGGCGTACGTCCGTCGGGCGAACTGCTTCTGCGCCACGACGACGGCACGCAGCGGGCCTATCTGTTCCGCGAGGTGGAATTCGACCTCGCACGCACGCGCCGGTAACACTGATACCGCACGACGTCGCACGACCGGAACGCATATTTCAGCACCAGTTCGTCAGCCGTGAGCATTTCTATGCTGTAATACTCGCAGCCCGTGTCCGGGTAGCGTATACCCAATTTGCGGCCCGACAGCGTCCAATCGAACCGGTCGCCGTCGGCATCGTCTCCGCCGTCGGTATGGACACCGGTTCCGTCGGGCCGGAGCCGGTAAATACTTTTATCCCAATCGATTTCGTAAGCGAACTCGGCGCGGTTGGAATCGGCACCGTAGACATAATACAGTTGCCAGTCGCCGACCAACAAATCCGAGCGGTCGGTGCAACCGACACTCCCGATACACAACGCGAGCAACGCCGCGAAAAACAAACGTTTCATTCGTTCCGATATTTTCGGGCACTCCCGGCTCCGCGAATGCGTTTTATTAAGAGGTTGCGGGGATTCCTACCCCTAAAAAGAAAGTGTGGAGCCGGATTCGTCTATCTACAAGAAGGTTCTGACAAAACCCCGCAAAAAATAAACGATACGATACCCCACACTTGAACAGAGGGGTACATAAAGTACCGGTCTGAACAAGCGAGTGCCGCTCGTCCTTTTTTGCGTCGAAAAATTTGTCAGATTTTCTTATAAGGACAGTGCGAAAACACTTTTCTTAAAAAAATATGTCTGCCGGTTGCCCGACACGACAAAGATAATAAAAAATATAGACTGGCGCTTTTTGTACCGTCAAAAAGCGCCGCAAAAACCTCCCCCGCAGACAAAAAAGGCTAAAATCTGCGCCGTAAAAGCTAAAACGGGCGACTTCGCGGGTTTGCAAGCAAACCGTCCC
>JAMPDE010000001.1:305142-323281 GCA_023665825.1 Alistipes senegalensis
AGAGCAGCGGACTCATAATCCGAAGGTCGTGGGATCATGCCCCTCTGGGCCCACTTGGTCGAAAAATAGGCTGCGAATTTCGCAGCCTATTTGTTTTCATCTCTTTTCAATGATTAATCATAGGCAGCTTCTCCGTCTTTGTTCGTGAATGCTGCGGCAATTATATCGGCAGTTTCCTGACCGTACATCTCTGCTGCGTATTTGTACGCTTGCGACACGACCTTTGCGACACCTCGTCCTCCCGAATAGTATTCTATGGAGGATACGCTATTAATCATTCCTGCCAATTCATCGAAAGTACAAGTTTTTTCTTCTGCAAACAGGTACTTGGCAATACCTGTCACTAACTCATAAACTGCATTCATAAATAATTAGATTAGTTGATTGAAAAATATAAGTCGATTAGAATTCCATTTCGATGATATTGCTAAAATTTTTCCAGATTTTGGCCGCCCGATAGGCATCGGCACAGCCAATCGGAACATACAGCGATACCGATGCAGCAACCAAAGTGTAACTCTCCATTTCTGGTATTATCGGTATATTCGGTGGCGTTTGAGCCTTGCAATAGATATTTGTCAGACTATTGCATTTGGAGAATGTATATATCTTGATAGTTATCACACTGTCGGGAATCGTTAAGTTTGTCAGATCGCTGCAAGAGGAGAATACATGTTCTCCAATGTACGTCACGCCGTCGGGAACCGTATAGGAAGTCAAGCCTGCCGGAGCAAAAGCAAATAACCGCGTGCCATCTATCAAACATCGATTGTCCGATGAAGCGAACTTCCCATAAAAAGCAGTTAGGCTGCTGCAATCGCCAAATACCGAGTGCCCAATGGACGTCACACTATCGGGAATCGTTACGCTTGTTAGGCTGCTGCACCCCCTGAATGCGTATTCCCCAATCTCCGTCACGCTGTTGGGAATCGTGATACTTGTCAGTCCGCTGCAAAACCAGAATGCGCCGTTCTCGATTGACGTCACGCTGTCGGGAATCGTTATGCTTGTCAGGTTGGTGCAATAGTAGAATGTGTGTTCCCCGATAGTTTTCAATGTCTTCGGCAGTTTGACGGATGTCAGCGATTTGTTGTAGTAAAATGCATTGGATGGCAATGCCTCCAAATTCGCACTCTCCATATCGAGGATTGCAAGTTTGGAAAGATTTTTCAGCGTCGCAATATCCTCGTCGTTCAGATTGCCGATAACGGTCAGTTCGGTAATTTTGGTTGTATCGTAGTCAGCCAGCAGTTGCGACAGCGTGCCCGGAGTTACGACTACCGCTGTTTTGCCATCGAATGTTTTAAGTGCAACGGCGATTTCGGCCGTAATCGACCGGTCGCTGTCTGATACGGTGACGATTACGCAATTCTCGGTCGGCAATTTTGCCGTAATCGCAATCGTTCCCTCTGTCGCCGAAGTCGGTGTCGTTTCTACTGTATAGGCACCGTCGGGAGTTTGCATTTCGGCTTTCACGACGGTGTTGTCGCTGCCGCCCGTAATCGTGTAGTGGACGGTTTTGGTCTCGTCGACGCCGAACTCCAACGAATCGCCCTCGTCGAATGCAATGGCAAGTTCTTGGGGAATTGCATTTGTCGACACCGCGATTTCTGCCGTAACGGTCTGCGAACCGTCCGACACGGTGATGATTACCCGATTATCGGTCTCCGGCGTTTTAGCCGTGATTGTAATCGTCCCTTTGGTTGCTGAAGTCGGTGTCGTTTCTACTGTATAGGCGCCGTCGGATTTTTGCATCTCGGCTGTCACTGCGAGATTGGCTCCGCCGCCCGTAATCGTGTAGTGGACGGTCTTTGTCTCGTTGACGTTGAACTGCAACGAATTACCCTCGTCGAATACAATGGCGAGTTCAAGCGTCGGTTTATCGGGTGAATCGGGCGGATCGATCGGATCGACGTCATCGTGCTTGCTGCACGACGAGAACGCTGCTGCGACGAACAGCGCGGCCAAAAGAAATAGTTTCTTCATAGCAATATAAATTTGAGTTTGAATTTCAAATTCTATTGCCGTACAACTCCTATGCGGCGGGTTATGTATAAAAAACGGAAAAGTGTGGAGCTGAATTTCGTTCATCTACGTGAAGGTTGTGGAAAGACCTGTAACAACAATAAACGACGCGATACCCCACACCTTGGATAGATATGGAGTATCGGGTTCCATAGTCTATACAAGAAAGGAGTGCTGCTCGTTGTCCTGTTGTTATTGAAAACTTCCACATTTTCACGTAAGGACAAAAGCGAAAACACTTTTCTGAAAAAATATGTCCGCTTCGGACTTTCCCCGAAGCACTACAAATGTAGAAAATTTTTTCGCCACGAACAAACACTCACGGTGAGGCATCGCTCGAAAAGCACGGAAGCTATGAAATATAGTCGTCCGTGCCCGAAAATCCGGCGGAGAGCGGTTCGTTTTGCGAATAAATAGTACCTTTGCGCCGCGTCGTCGGAACGATCCGCACCGACCGACGACCCGCAAAAACACAACACGCACAGATATGATTACCGAAATCCATTCCGGCATTTATTACGTCGGTGTCAACGACCGCACGACCACGCGCTTTGAGGCGCTGTGGTCGCTGCCGCAGGGCGTTTCCTACAATGCCTACCTCGTCGTGGGCGAAAAAGTGGCGCTCGTCGATACGGTCGACGGGGCGTTCGGCGGCCGGCTCGAAGCCAATATCCGCGAGGTGCTGGGCGACCGAAAGGTCGACTATCTGATCGTCAACCACATGGAGCCCGACCATTCGTCGTCGATTGCGGCCCTGCGGCGCGTCTATCCCGATATGCGAATCGTGGGCAATGCCAAAGCCCTGCAAATGGTCGAAGGATTTTACGGGCTGACGGACGGAATGCTGACGGTCGGCGAGGGAGATACGCTCGACTTGGGCGGCAAGACGCTGACTTTCCAGATGATACCGATGGTGCACTGGCCCGAAACGATGGTCACGTGGTGTGCCGAATGCCGGACGCTCTTTTCGGGCGACGCGTTCGGTACGTTCGGCGCGCTCGACGGCGGCATCGTCGATGCGCAGGTCGAGACGGAACGCTACTGGGACGAAATGCGGCGGTACTACGCCTGCATCGTCGGCAAATACGGCGCTCCGGTGCAGAAAGCCTTGCAGAAAGTGCGCGCGCTGCCCGTCGGGACGATTTGCCCGACGCACGGCCCCGTATGGCAGTGGGAAATCGCGCGCGTGGTGGATTTATACGACCGCATGAGCCGGTACGAGGGCGAACCGGGCGTGGTGGTGGCCTACGGCTCGATGTACGGCAACACGGAGCAGATGGCCGAGCGCATCGCCCGCGAACTGGTCGAGGCGGGCGTAGGGCCGGTTCGGGTCTACAATCTTTCGTATGCCGATCCGTCGGTCGTGCTGCGCGATGTTTTCCAGTTCGATACGCTGGTCGTCGGCAGTCCGACCTACAACGGTTGTCTCTTTCCGCCGGTGGCCGAATTGCTCGACCGGCTCGCTGCGCGGTGCGTCGTCGGACGCAAATTCGCTTGTTTCGGCTCGTTCACGTGGTGTGGAACGGCGGCGCGGCTGCTCGGCGAATTCGCCCAAAAGATGAAGTGGGAGACATTGTGCGAACCCGTCGAGATGCGTCAGGGGTTCGATGCCGAATGGGTTGCTTCGTGCCGGACGATGGCCGAGCGGATTGCGGCCTGCCGGAAAAAGGGTTGACCGGCGTCGCTTCGGATGGATGCTGCGGGCCTTTCGCGCGGGGTATTCCGAAAAAACAGTCGCAAAATTGCTTGGGATTGTAAAAAAGTTGTTATATTTGCACTCCCGAACGGGCGGAAATCGCCTGCAAGGGAACGGAATCGGGGCGTAGCTCAGTCCGGTTAGAGTACACGTCTGGGGGGCGTGTGGTCGCTGGTTCGAATCCAGTCACCCCGACACGAAAGCTGAAAACCCGATAGCGAAAAGCTATCGGGTTTTTGCTTTTTGGGGACGGCGAGAAAGCTACGTGGTCGCATCGGTCGAAGTTCCCGAATTTCGTGCGATTTTTAGCGGAAAATACCTATATTTGTCTAAACAAGCCGCCCGATGCCGCAATCGTACGACCTGAAACCGACCCCGCCGAACGCCATGATTCGTATGGAACGGTGTTCGACCGAAGCCGATTCGTCGCGGATGTTGCCGGGACGGGCAAGACATCAAGTGCAGACAAATTTTTTCGTACCATGAAATACCGCTTTGTTTTTTTGGTCGTGTGGGTGCTCTCCGGTTGCGCCGATGGACCGGAAAGCGTTCCCGGATTCTCCGAAATCCGCATCGTACCTCGTGTCGAATCCCGCGCGGCGGACGGAACGTTCGAGCGCGACGATGCGATAGGCCTTACGGTGGCCGATGACGCGGGAATCCGCTGCGACAATCTTTCGCTGACGTTCGACGGCAATGTGTTCCGCTCGGCCGACGGGCTCCGGTACGACGATGTGCAGACGCGTTCGACCCTCACGGCCTACTATCCCTACCAGCCGGGCGGCGTTCCGTTCCGCTTCACCATTTCGACCGACCAGCGGGGCGGCTGCGGCCCGTCGGATTTGCTGGGGGCTCTGCTTCCGAACGTGCTGCCTACGCTGGACCCGATCGAGATGATTTTCCACCATATTTTCGCCCGTCTGAACATTCGGATCGACAACCGGAGCGGCCGTTCCGTGACGGCGGTCACTATCGGCGGATTCGTGCCGACGGCCAACATCGACTTCCGAACGTTCTCGGCCGCGCCTGTGCCCGGATACGGCGCGGAGGATGTCGCGGCCTATTGCGCCACGCCGGATGCCGAATATCAGGCAGTGCTGGTGCCGCAGACGGCCGACTTGTCCGTCGGTATCGCGACCGATGACGGAATCGTGCGGACGCGCACCCTTCCGGCCGTGCCGATGACCTACGGCGAGGTCTACGACCTGCGCGTTTCGTTGACCTCTGATTTGGGGTTCGATTTGGTGCTGGACGGCAATATCGTCGGCTGGGACGTGGGCAACGAAATCGGCGACGCGGGCAACGGCGACGGTCTGCCCGAAGAACCCGACCCCTCGACCTTGCTGATTTACGACGGCGAAGCCTACCGCATCGAGCAGGTCGGCAACCGGACGTGGATGGCCGAGAATCTGCGTTACATACCGTCCGGTGCCCGCGAACGCAAGGATTATTGGTACGTGAACAACAACAAGAACACCGTGTCGGAGCTGGGGCTGCTGTACAAATACGAAACGGCGGTCGCCGGCGATTTTCCCGCACCGAATAGTTCGGCTCCCGTGCAGGGCATCTGTCCCGACGGCTGGCGCATTCCGACCGTCGACGAAATCAAGACTCTCGTCGATGCCGTTCCGCGCGAATTTCTCACTTGGACGGGATTCCATTACGTGCAGCTGCAGCAGTACGGTTCCAACCGGACGTACCTCATCACTTCGACGGTGCCCGCCAGCGGCAAGACCGAGTACATGTGGTGGATGAGTACGAATACCACGACACGTTACACCGTGTTGGACAACGATGTCGTGGCCGGTTCGCTGCGGTGCGTGAAGGCCGATTGAATAAAAAACGTAACTTTGCCGCCAAAAGAAGTCGTTATGCCTGCTTGGTCGATAGTTTTGTTGTGTTCGATTGCGGCCGTCGCGCTGTTCGTGCTCGGCATGTCGCTGACGCTGCTGGTCAAGGGCCATCCGCTCGATTCGGAAATCTCGACGAACGAGGAGATGCGCCGGCGCGGAATCAAATGCGCCGTACAGGAGACGCGCGAAGCCGACGGTACGGCTGCCTGCGCGGAAAACGGGCGTTCGGGTCGTGCGGACGGTGCGAATAGTGGGGCAGCGGGACGCGACCCGCTGGCAGGCTGCACGGGAAATTGCGCGGCCTGCGATGTGGAACACAAGTGAAATGCCGACGGGCGGTCGGAAGCGGAGGTGGTGCTCCGAACCGTGAAGCGATCTGCCGCGCGAATAAAAAATTATCTTATCTTTGTCGGGCGCATCGGCCCCATAGTTCAAGGGATAGAACGAGGGTTTCCTAAACCCTAAATCCGCGTTCGAGTCGCGGTGGGGCTACCCGCTTGAGAAGCGGGCTTTTATTAGGGCTACTTATCGTTCGTTTGCTTTTCGAGGTCGGGAAGCGCGCCGATAAGCCCATTGACGGTTGCGTCGAACCGTCCGTCGGCCAGCTCGACCGACAACCGGTCGCCTGCCTGAATCGCCGCCGTCGAGCGGCAGGCCTTTCCGTCTTTCCGCACTACGGCGAATCCCAACCGCAAAATCCGTTCGGGTGCATAGCCTGCCATCCATTTCTCTGCGGCGTCCAGCTTGGTTTTCTGTCGTTCGAGCAACTCGCGGACACCTGCCGCGAGCCATTCGGCCGCATGTTCCAGCTGCACGTTCCGGCGGGTGAAGAATGTCGCGGAGGTTTCGCGCAGGGTGCCGCCGAACCGTTCGAGCCGCACGGCGGCCGCGTGGAGGGTTTCCTGCACGGCGTCGTGCAGTTGCAGGGCGGCGAGGTCGAGGGCGCCTTCGGCTTCGGCCATGCGTTCGACGAGCCATCCCGCGACGGCCGTCGGCGTTTTGAGGGCCGTGTGCGCCACCATGTCGGCGACGCTCGTGTCCTTGTCGTGGCCGATGCCGGTCACGACGGGCAGCGGAAACTGGGCGATGTAGGTGCACAGCCGGTAGCTGTCGAAGCACGATAGGTCGTTGCGCGAACCGCCGCCGCGAATCAGCACCGCGACGTCGAAATCGGCCTGCCGGTCGGCGACGGCGCACAGGGCCGCGACGATGGAGTCTTCGGCGGCCGCCCCCTGCATGAAGGCATCGAATAGCACGACCTCGAAACGGTAGGGGCTTTTGGCCAGCTCCTTGCGGAAATCTTGGTAGCCGGCGGCGTTGGCACTCGATACGACCGCGATGCGCTGTACCGGTTCGGGCAGTGCGAGCGTGCGGTTCATCTCCCACACGCCGTCCTGCTGCAGTTGTGCGATGGTCTGCTGGCGCTGCCGTTCGAGGTCGCCCAGCGTGTACGACGGGTCGATGTCGGTGATTTGCAGCGAAAAACCGTACAACTCGTGGTACGATACGAGTGCCTTGACCAGCACCCGGATTCCGGCGGCGAGCCGCTGGCCCGTGCCGGCCTCGAACGCGGCGGCGACACGCGGGTACTGGCTGCGCCAGATGACTGCTCGGGCTTGCGCGGCGGGCAGCCCGTCGTCCGTGCCTTTCTCGACCAGTTCGAGGTAGCAGTGGCCTGAGTAGTTGACCTTGATTTCGGAAATTTCGGCACTGACCCACACGGGCAGCGCGAAGTGCTCGTCGAACACGAGCTTGATCCGGCGTTGGAGTTCTTTGAGCGTGAAATGCGTTTCGGAAGCCATGACCGTTATCCGATAAGCAGGCCGAGCGTCAGCAGAATCCCGAAAATCCAGATGTTGCGGGCCGTTTCGCCCAGACAGACGTTCAGTTCGTCGCCGTGGTCGATGCGCACCATCTTGCGCCACGTGGCGATGTGCGCCGCGAGGTAGGGCAGGGGCAGCAGTGCGGCGGCCGGACGTCCTGCGAAGAGCAGCGAAAGGCACAGTACGACGGCTCCGACCCCCAGTGCGAGGTATCCCCAGCGTCCGACGCCCGCGCCGCCGCATACGACGATGGTGCGTTTGCCGCAGCGGGCGTCCTCGTCGCGGTCGCGGAAGTTGTTGACCATCAGCATGGTGTCGATGACTAATCCGCAGGCAAGCGCGATGATGACGCTCGTCGTCGTCCACGTGCCGGTCTGTAAGAAGTAGGTGAACGTCACGGGTACGAGCCCGAAAAACAAGACGACCGCCACGTCGCCCAGTCCGTGATAGGCCAGCGGATAGGGTCCGGCGGTGTAGAAGTAGGCGAAAGCGATGCAGGCGGCCCCGACGGCCACCAGCTCCCACCCGCCGTAAAGGAGAATGCCGGTACGAAAGGCCCATGCCAGCAATCCGCACCCCACGAGGCACGATACGACCGTGAACGCGGCGATGCCGGCACGCATGGCGGGGAGCGTGATGTAGCCTTTGGCGAATGCGCGGTCGGGCCCGAGCCGGTCGGGCTGGTCAGCGCCTTTCAGAAAGTCGCACAGGTCGTTGACCAGATTGGCCGTGCACTGCATCGTGACGGCGAAAAGCAGGCACAGCAGAGCGGGCAGCCAGTGGAATCCGCCGTCGGTGGCGGCCAGTGCCGAAGCGATGCTCACGAGGATGACGGCGTTGCCCAGACTGTACGGCCGCACGGCCAGAATCCAAGCGGAAAGCGAATTTTTATTAACTGGTACGGATCTCATTGCAATATGCGTTTATCAATACTTCGACGCAGTTCGTATGGGTGGTAGCGCAGATGACTTTCTGAAACACGATAACGGTCGGTCGCGCTAACGAATAACCAGCTCCATCGGGCGGGGCAGGCGTTTGCCTTCGGGCAGCTGGATGCGCAGCACCCCCTCGCTGGCGACGGGCTTGCCTGCTTTGGTGGCCGGTTGCCATGCGGGAGCCGTCTCGATGGCTTTCAGCACCCGCCGTTTCAGCCGGTTGTCGGTCGATTCGAGCTCGGCGGTAACGACGGCCCGCCCTTCGGGCGTCACGGTATAGCGCAAAATCACCCGCGCGGCCGGTTCGTCGGCCTTCCACTTGACTTCGCGGGCGATGTATTCGCCGAACGTGAGTCCGTCGGCATCGAAGCGGGCCGGTTCGTCGTAACGCAGGGTTACGAGCACGACACCGTGCGAAGCCTCCGCACCGTAACGGGCGATGCTCTCCTCGTCGGCAGGCAGGGTTTCGATGCGTTCGATGTCTTCGGGCGGAATCTGCGCGATATCTTCGGTAGTCGGCGCGCCGTTGACGATGTACAACGGCTGCTGGGCGGCCGCATCCGCCGCGAAACCGGAAAGCAGGAGGACGACTGCAAACAGCAGGCGGTTCCGAATGGAATTTGGCATGTCTCGTTTCTCTGTCTAACGGAACACGGGTGGAATTATTGCGCGCGCTACAATTCGCTCTCTTTGAGCCGTTCGGCGTTCTCGGCCACGATCAGCTGGTCGATGCAGTCCTGAATGTCGCCGTCCATGAAGGCCGAAAGGTTGTAGATAGTGTAGTTGATGCGGTGGTCGGTGATGCGCCCCTGCGGATAGTTGTAGGTGCGGATCTTGGCCGAACGGTCGCCCGTCGAGACCATCGTCTTGCGCTTCGAGGCGATTTCGTCGAGGTACTTGGAGTATTCGAGGTTGAAAACGCGCGTGCGCAGCTCCTCGAACGCCTTGTCGAAGTTTTTAAGCTGCGATTTCTGGTCTTGGCACTGCACGACGATGCCCGTCGGGATGTGGGTCAGGCGGATAGCCGAATAGGTCGTATTGACCGACTGGCCGCCCGGCCCGCTGGCGCAGAAGATGTCTTTGCGCACGTCGTTCATCGAAATTTCGACGTCGAACTCTTCGGCTTCGGGCAGCACGGCCACCGACGCGGCCGACGTATGGACGCGTCCCTGCGTCTCGGTTTGCGGCACGCGCTGCACGCGGTGCACGCCCGATTCGTATTTCAGGGTGCCGTAGACGTTCTGGCCCGTGACTTTCAGCACCACCTCCTTGTAGCCGCCTGCCGCGCCGTCGGAGAACGAGGTGATTTCGTAGCGCCACCCCTTCGATTCGATGTATTTGGTGTACATGCGCAGCAGGTCGCCCGCGAACAAAGCCGCCTCGTCGCCTCCCGTGCCGCCGCGAATCTCCATGATGGCGTTCTTCGAATCCTGCGGGTCTTTCGGAATCAGCAGGAGTTTGATTTCCTCCTCCAAACGGGCGGTTTCGGGTTCCAGTTCGGCGATCATCTCGCGCGCCATTTCGCGCATCTCCTCGTCCTTGTCGTTGACGAGCGTGTCTTTGGCTTCGGCGAGGTTGGCCAGCGCCGTGCGGTAACGTTCCGACGATTCGATGATCGGTTCGAGCTCTTTGTACTCCTTCGTCAACTGCACGAACTGCTTGACGTCGGCGATGACTTCGGGGTCGGTGAGCTTCTGCCCCGTCTCCTCGTATTTGAGTTTCAACCCGTCCAGACGGGTCAGAATGGTGTTGTCTGCCATAAAAAATCTATTTTATCCGCTTGTGCGGTGATAGCGATCGGTTAATTCGCACATATTTATCGGTATGAACCGGTATGAAGTAAAACGACGTCGCGTGTTGCAGCATGGATTCGTTGAAAACCGTCGTCAACGCCAAAGGCTCGTCGTCGTAATACGAATGGGAATACGAACGGGTCCGAAAGGCATTTCTCGGGAGAATATCGTTCTCGTCGATGCCGGCGGGCCACAATCCGTTCGTCGCCAGTTCGACGAAATCGGCCTTTTTTTCTGCCGTCTCCGATTTTTCCGATTTTCCTTTCAGGAGTTCGGCCATCATCTTTTCGTCTACCCCCAGTTTGAGGCATCGGCTCAACTTGAACAACAGGTTGGTTGCCTTTACTGCCCTGAAAAAGAGTTCATTCAGAACCTGTATCTTCAGATGGTCCGAAATCGTCGGATCCGCGAAATGTTTTTCCGCTACGCCGGCGACGATGTTGTAGTTTCGGAAAAGCATGTTTATTTTGTGAATCGTCTCGAAATTCTGCGAATCGACCGAAAACCGCTCCAAGCGCATATCCGTATCCAGCACCGCGAACCGGCTGAAAACGCCGTCCGTCGGCCGCACCGCGAATTTTTCTTTGGTCACCCGTGCCCGGATGATTTCGACGATCACGCAGTTGATGAAGAAGTGCCGGATGAGGTCGATGATGATCTTTTCCTGACACTGTTTCGAGATGCTGATTTTCTGACAGTAAGACCATATGGAATAGAAACCGGCAATCGTGACGATCGAAGCGATGAAAGAGAAGAAACAATATATGGGAGAGTTATTGTCGATGAATGCTCTGCCTATGGGGCTGAGTATTTGAAGAATTATTTCTAACATGATATGCAGATGCAAGGGTTATCGTTGCAATGTTTTCAGCCAGTCCAGCACGGCGCGCTGCCACTCCGCGCGATACGGAAAATCGTCGCGGATGCCCCAGCCGTGCCCGCCCGACGGGTAGATGTGCATCGAAGCCGCGATGCCGTGCGCTTTCAGGGCGTCGTAATAAGAGGTGCTGCTGATGGGCGGCACCGAGCGGTCGTCGTCCGAGAGCAGCAGCAGCGCGGGCGGCGTCGCTTCCGTCACGCGGTTCTGCAACGAAAAACGGGCCGTCTGTTCTTCGGTGCGGTCGGTGCCCAGCAGGTGGTCGAACGACCCCTTGTGGCATCGGCCCGCCTCGCCCGTGATGACCGGATAGAACAGAATCGAAAAGGCCGGTTTCGTCGCCGCCATCGTCGAAACCATTGCGGCGAGGTGTCCGCCCGCCGAACATCCGACGATGCCCACACGGTCGGCCGTGAAGCCCGTCGCGCCGGCTTCGAGCCCCGCCATGATGCGCAGGGCTTGCTCGGCATCCTCCAACGGCACCTGCCAGTGGCCGTTGGGCATGCGGTATTTCAGTACGGCGGCCATGATGCCGTGTTCGGCGAACCAGCGGGCCATTTGGAATCCCTCGTGTTCCATCGCCAGCCGCACGTATCCGCCGCCCGGGCAGATGACGACGGCCTGCCCCGTAGCGTTCGACGGGTCGGCCTTGAAAATCGAGAGCGTCGCTTCCGAAACGTTCTCCACCCGTCCTGCCGCGAGCCGTTTTTCGGGCGTCTCGATGCCGTTGGAGTGGGGCGCGGTCGCGTTGTCCCAGATTTTCAGCACGTGGTCGGGCTCTTTCGCAGGCCGGTTTTCGGGCTGTGCCGATGCGCCGAACGTCATGGCCAGTGCCATAAGCAACAGGGTAGTGCGTTTCATGCTCAAATCACGATGTTGATGATTTTACCCGGCACGACGATGACCTTTTTCGGCGTTTTGCCGTCGAGCCACTTTTGCGCTTCGGGCTCCGCGAGCACCGCCGCCTGAATCTCGGCGGGCGTCAGCGCGAGGGCGTACTCCTTGCGGAAACGCAGCTTGCCGTTGACCGATACGGGGTACTCGAAAGTGCTCTGTACGAGGTATTTCTCGTCGTATTCGGGATAGGCGGCATCGCACACCGAGCCCGTGTGTCCCAACCGCGACCACAGCTCTTCGGCGATGTGCGGCGCGAACGGCGCCAGCAGGACGGCCAGCGGTTCGAGAACCTGCCGTTTGTTGCAGTCGCCCAGCTCGTTGAGGCAGATCATGAAGGCCGCGACCGACGTGTTGAACGAGAAGTTCTCGATGTCTTCGCTCACTTTCTTGACGGTCTTGTGCAGCGTGCGGAGCTCTTGCTCGGTCGGCGTCTCGTCGCTCACGCCGAACTGCCCGTCGCGGAAGAACGACCGCCAGAAGCGGCGCAGGAACTTGTGTACGCCGTCGATGCCGTTGGTGTCCCAAGGCTTGGACTGTTCGAGCGGCCCCAAGAACATTTCGTACATGCGCAGCGTGTCGGCGCCGTAGTTTTCGACGATGTAGTCGGGATTGACGACGTTGTACATCGACTTCGACATCTTTTCGACCGCCCAGCCGCAGACGTACTTGCCGTCCTCCAAAATAAATTCGGCCTTTGCGAAATCGGGCATCCAGCGGCGGAACGCTTCGGTGTCGAGCACGTCGTTCTTCACCAGATTGACATCGACATGGATTTCCTGCGTTTCGTACTGGTCTTTGAGCCCCAGCGAAACGAACTTGTCGGTGCCCACGACGCGGTAGACGAAGTTCGAGCGGCCCTGTATCATGCCCTGATTGACCAGCTTGCGGAACGGCTCCTCCTCGCAGACGCACCCCAAGTCGTAGAGGAACATGTTCCAGAAACGCGAGTACATCAGGTGCCCCGTCGCGTGTTCGATGCCGCCGACGTAGAGGTCGACCGAACGCCAGTATTGGTTGGCTTCGCTGCTGACTAACGCGCGGTCGTTGTGCGGATCCATGTAGCGCAGGTAGTAGGCCGACGACCCCGCGAATCCGGGCATGGTCGAGAGTTCGTAGGGGTATCCCTCCGCCGTTGCCCAGCCCTGCACGCGCGCCAGCGGCGGTTCGCCCTGCTCCGTCGGGCCGAAATCGGCGACGGGCGGCAGTTCGAGCGGCAGTTTTTCCGCAGCGAGCGGATAAGCGGTATCGTTCTTATAGTAAATCGGGAACGGTTCGCCCCAGTAACGCTGGCGCGAGAAAATCGCATCGCGCAGGCGGTAGTTTATCAGCTTCTTGCCCAATCTGCGACGCTCCACCTCGTCGAACATCAACGCGATGGCCTCTTTCACGTCCTTGCCGTTGAGGAAGTCCGAATTAATCATCCGGCCCTCTTTGGCGTCGTAGGAACTCTCGGAGAGGTCGCCGCCCTCGACCACCGGCACGATGTCGAGCCTGAAGTGGCGCGCGAAAGCATAGTCGCGCGAATCGTGCGCCGGGACGGCCATGATGGCCCCCGTGCCGTAACCGGCCAGCACGTAATCCGAAACGTAAATAGGTATCTGCTTGCCCGTGAACGGGTTGACAGCATACGAACCCGTCGCGACGCCGCTCACCCGTCGGGTTTCGGCGATGCGTTCGCGCTCCGAGCGCTTGCGTGCCTGTGCGATGTATTCCTCGACGGCTGCCTTGTTTTCGGGCGTCGTCAGGTCGTCCACCCATTCGTGTTCGGGGGCGATGACCATGAACGTCACGCCGAAAATCGTGTCGGGACGTGTCGTGAAAATTTCCAGCTTGCGGTCGGAACCGGCGATGTCGAAGAATACCTGCGCGCCGACCGACCGGCCGATCCAGTTGCGCTGGATCTCTTTGAGCGAATCGCTCCACTCCAATTTTTCGAGCCCGTCGAGCATGCGCTGGGCGTAGGCCGTGACGCGCAGCAGCCACTGTTTCATGCGTTTCTGTTCGACGGGATACCCCCCGCGAACGGACAGCCCGTCGCGCACCTCGTCGTTGGCCAGCACGGTGCCGAGTTTCGGGCACCAGTTGACCATCGTGTCGGCGCGGAACGCCAAGCGGTAATTCTGCAACACCTGCTCGCGCTGCGCTTCGTCCCACGAGTTCCATTCGTCGGCCGTGAAGTGCATTTCGGTCGTGCAGGCGGCGTCGATTCCGTCGGTGCCGTGCGCGGCGAATGCGGCGGTCAGTTCGGCGACGGGGCGGGCTTTCTGCTGCGTGCGGTCGTACCAGTGGTCGAACAGTTGCAGGAAGACCCATTGCGTCCATTTGTAATAGGCGGGGTCGCACGTGCGCACCTCGCGCTCCCAGTCGAACGAGAAACCGATTTTGTCGAGCTGCTCGCGGTAGCGGGCGATGTTGCGCTCGGTCGTCACGGCCGGGTGCTGACCCGTCTGGATGGCGTACTGCTCGGCGGGCAGGCCGAACGCGTCGTAGCCCATCGGATGCAGGACGTTGAACCCTTTCAGCCGCTTGTAGCGGGCGAAGATGTCCGATGCGATGTACCCCAGCGGGTGTCCGACGTGCAGGCCGGCGCCCGACGGGTAGGGGAACATGTCGAGCACGTAGAATTTGGGGCGTGCGGGGTCTTCGGTCACCCGATAGGTGCGGCCGTCGCGCCAGCGCTGCTGCCACTTGGCCTCTATCTGTTTGAAATCGTATTCCATAGGATGGTCGGTTTTTCTTGTCGCAAAATTAAGAAAATTTTTGGCAATCGCGGGGAAATGTCCTACTTTTGTCTTTTGCGGTCGGCGGTAGTTTCGGCTTGCGGGCCACAGACTGCGAAGTGCACGCCAAAGGCGGGCCTTCGCGGGCGAAGGCTTCGGCCCGCGCGACGCAGGGCGTCGCTATTCCATTCGGTGATAGCGCATGATGTGTGTTTGAAACCGAACCTCCGTCCACCGCGCTAATAAAAATTTGATAAAAAATGAAAGTAGAAGCTAACAAGATGGTCGCGGTGGACTACAAGCTGACCGTCGACGGACAAATCGCCGATCAGTCGCGGCCGGGCGAACCGCTCGAATTCATCTTCGGCACGGGCATGTTGCTGCCGAAATTCGAGGAGGCCATTCTCGGCAAGGAGCCGGGCGAAAGCGTCGAGTTCACGCTCGCGCCGAAAGACGGTTACGGCGAGTTCATCGCCGAAGCGGTGGTCGACCTGCCCAAAAGCACCTTCATGGTCAACGGCAAAGTGGCCGACGAGATGCTCTATGCGGGCAGCCAGATTCCGATGAGCGACGCGCAGGGCAACCGCATGCTGGGCGTCGTCAAGGAGGTGGGCGACGATACGGTCAAAATGGACTTCAACCACCCGATGGCCGGCAAGACGTTGAACTTCTCCGTCGAAGTCGTCTCGGTGCGCGACGTGACGCCCGAAGACTTGCAGGGACACTGCTCGTGCGGCAGCTGCGGCGGCGACCACGAGGGCTGCGACTGCGGCCACGACGGTTGCGGTCATGACCATGACGGCTGCGGCTGCGAGGGCCACGACCACGCCGAGCCCTGCGACTGCGGCGGGCACGGCTGCCATTGTAACGAATAGGGCACTGTCCGCGCTCCGTCGGAAGCATGTATGCTTTGAGCCAATACCTGCTGTCGTTGGAGGATTCGCGCGGACTGACCTGCACGTTGGGCGAACTGTCGCCCGAACGACGGCCCGACGGGCGGTTGCGGTACGCGCTGGGCAATACGGCCATCGTTTTCCGGGTCGTGCACGAGGGGCGCGCCTGCGCCTTGCGCTGCTACCGGCATCCGATGCGGCATCTGCGCGAAATCTACGGTGACCGGCTTCGCGAACGGGAGCTGTTCCTCTACACGGGGCCCGACGACGGCGTGTGGGTCGATGTAGTGCTCGATGATTGGATCGAGGGCGAAACGCTGCGGCACTCCATTTTCGAGGCCGTCCGCACGCGGGATATCCAACGGCTTGTGCGCCTTTCGCTGGCGTTCGACCGGCTTGGCGCCGCGCTCGTGTCGGACGACCGCGCGCACGGCGACCTGAAACCCGAAAACATCTTGGTGGACGAGGCCGACGCGTTGCATCTCATCGACTGGGATGCGGCGTTTCTGCCGCAGTTCGCCGGTGAGCGCAGTCCCGAACTGGGCACGGCGGCCTACCAGCATCCGGCGCGCACGGCCGACGATTTCGACGCTTCGCTCGACGACTACCCGACCGCGCTGATTGCTACGGCGTTGCATGCGCTGTGCATCGCGCCGGAACTGCTCGGCCGTTACGGCGGGCGGGACGGCCTGCTGTTCGATCCGAGCCGCATCGCAACGGACGAAGCCTTGCACGAAGTGCTTGCGCTGTTCGAGCGGCGTGGGTGCGCGGCCCGGTACCGGCTGGCGCAACTGCTGTACAGCCCGATGCTCGGGTTGCCGCAACTCGCGGGGCTGCTGGACGCTGCACGGCAGGAACTGGAACGCGAAATCGGGTCGGAAACACCCGAAGTGCCCGGAGCCGCCGAAACGGCTGCAACCTCCGAAGCATCCGAACTCTTCGTCGAGGGTGGCCGCTGGGGATACCGCATCGGGACGCGGACGGTCGTTCCGCCGCTGTACGATTGCGGCTTCGAGTTCAGCGAAGGCTTGGCGGCGGTGCGGCTTGGGCGGACGTGGCACTACATCGACCCGACGGGGCGTCCGGTCATCGCCTGCCCCGATTGCGAGGCCGTCAAACCGTTCCGCGACGGCCGTGCTACCGTCGTTCGGCACGGAGTTCGCACGACGATAGACCGAACCGGTTGGGAACTGCAACCGTCCGACCCGACGGTCGAAACAATAAGATAACACACCTATGAAATTCGCAATCGCATTTTTGTTTTTCTGCTCGGCACTCTGCGCGGCCGATACCGCTGCGGCGCAGCAGTTGATTTTTCCCGATTCGGTCTGCAACGTGGGCCGGATTGCCGAAAACGACCCGCCGCGCACCTATCGTTTCCGGTGCGAAAACCGCTCGGACAAACCCGTCGTCATCCTGCGGGTCGATACGTCGTGCGGCTGTGTCAAAAGTTCGTTCTCGCGGCGGCCCATCGCGCCGGGTGCGGCGGGCGAAGTGATCGTCACGTTCGATCCGCACGGCCGCGCCGGAGCCCTCTATAAAGTAATGCCGGTCTATACTTCGGCGTCGGGCAAGAAACCCGCAGCCCGGCTCGCGCTGTCGGGCACGGTCAAGCCGGCACAATAAATCCGTGCGTCGGCGCGTTATGTAAAGGCAAACACAACCAAAAAATAACGGAAAATCATGAAACGCGTTTTTTTATTAGTCGTCGGAGTACTGATGACGGTGGCCGCAGCGGCCCAGATGAGAGAGACCTATCCGAGCTATATCTCGGTGAACGGCTATGCCGAACGGGAAGTGACGCCCGATGAATTCTATCTGTCGATCGTCCTCGACGAACGCGACTCGAAAGGCAAAATCTTGGTCGAGAACCAGCGTCGCGACATGGTGGCCGAACTGAAACGGCTGGGGGTCGATGTCGAAAAACAGCTGAAAGTGGCCAACCTTTCGAGCGAATTTTTCAAGAAGAAGAGCTCCGTCGCGCAGGCCAAATACCAACTGAAACTGGGTTCGGCGGCCGAAGTGGCGAAGGTGTGGCAGGCCCTCGACGCGCTGAACATCTCGAACGTGTCGATCCAGAAGGTGACCCACTCGAAACTGGCGCAGTTCAAGAACGAAATCCGCATCGAAGCCATCCGCAACGCCCGCGAGAACGCCCGGATGCTGGCGGCGGCCATCGACCAGCAGGTCGGCCCGTGTTTCTACATCTACGACTCGAACAGCGATGCACTGCCGCGTTTTAACGCCGAGATGTACTGTTTGGTTTCGACGAGGGCAAAAAATGCGGCCGATGTTGCAGAGGCCGCCGAAGAAGAGGTGGTGGAGTTCAAGACCATCAAGCTCGAATACAACGTACAGACGAAATTCGTACTTGAACCTCGTTAGGAAGGACGACGTTATTCGGAAATTTTTCGGTTTGTCGCAATAGTTTTTCGGAATTGTTTGGATATTCGGAAAATTTGTCTACCTTTGCACCCGTGTTCGGAAAGAATGCGGGTGTCTTTTATTAAGGGGCGGTGCAGAGATGTCGCGTTTGCAGTGACGGCCGTCAGCATTCCGACCGAATTAATAAAAATGCGGAAATAGCTCAGTTGGTAGAGCACAACCTTGCCAAGGTTGGGGTCGCG
>JAMPDE010000001.1:323381-335703 GCA_023665825.1 Alistipes senegalensis
CCGACACCGCCGCGCTTGCCGCAGCATCCGGCGGTCGAGCCGGTAATGCGCGACGATGCGCCGCAACAAACCGTCGTCCAAGCCGTAGGTAACCGCCACGACACCGGCCACCGCTTCGCACAACAGACGGCGCGAACCGATCCGGCCGAAAAACGGGAAAAAGCAGGAAATCTGCGTCCCGTCCCTGCCCAGTGCCAGCATCAGCGCGTGGAGGTATTTGGCGCGCAGCGTCGCATCATGCCCCGTCCGGCGGCGTTCGCGCACGGCCGCACCCAAAGCCCCGACGGACAACCCGCCCGCCAGAACCGCCGCACAGAGCGTATAGACGATATAGAAGCGTTCCATCATTTTCTCACAACCGGCCGCCCAATTCGTCGGCCACCTTGCGCCGCAGCCGTTGCAGGTTCACCGGGAAAGTCATGTACTGGTCGACGCCCGATTCGAGCAGGCTCAACACGGTCTGTTCGGCCTGCTGCCACGAGAGCACATAGACGACCGGATGCCGCAGACCGGCAGGCCGCACCTCGCGCACGGGATTGCCGCCGCACAGAAACGGCGCGGCCTGCAAGACGATGACGAGGTCGAATGCCTCGCGGCGGCACAGCGTCCGCATCCCCTCGCAATCGGTCGTACAACGCACTTCGGCGCCCAATCCGGCCAGCGAAAGGCGGATGACGTCGCGTGCGAACGCATCTTCGGCAACGATCAATATACGGTGCATGATTCCGGGTGTCCGAACGGCTGCACGCCCCCGTTCAGGGCCCCGTCCGGCGGCTCGCACCTCGCCCAAAACCGTGCCACACGACGACCGAACAAGATTTTTTTGTTTCCATGAATATATCCGTTATATTTGCGAATGAAACCAACATTTGCCGTACCATGAAAAGACTCCTTTTTCTTTCGACCCTGCTTGCAGGCCTGACGCTCTGCACCGCATGCAACGACGACGACCTGTCGCTGGAAATGGCCGCCGCCGATTTGGAGCAAACCACGTGGAATGCCCATGAAGTCGTCTACGACGGACAAGGGGAAATCGTGGGCGAATCGCACTATATTCTCGAATTTCTGACGGACGAAAGAGGAAAATGCACGAACGTGGATGCCGACGGGGAATATCTGTGGACGAATCCTTTCTCCTATACGGTCGACCGGAAAGTCATCGGTTTTCAAGGAGCCCTCACGCTGAACTGGACGGTCACGGAACGGACGAAACACAAAATCGTCATGCAGACCTACCTCGAAAACCGGTTGGTGATGACCCTGACGCGGATGTACTGATTCCGCCACGAACAGCACGGCAGCACCCCGACGCTGAAAGAAAACATTTTCGCGCGAACGATTGCTTTTTCAGAAAATATGCGTATATTTGCACGCTAAAAAGGTTCAAATACCTATTTTTACGAACAAATGTACGTTATAGTAGAGATTGCAGGTCAGCAATTCAAAGCTGAAAAAGGTCGGAAACTTTATGTCCACCGTCTTCAGGGCGAAGAAAATTCGTCCGTAAGTTTCGACCGTGTCCTGCTCGCAGACAACGACGGTCAGGTCAAAATCGGCGCACCTGTGGTAAAAGGCGCCGAAGTCAAATGCAAGATTCTGAAACATCTGAAAGACGACAAGGTCTTGGTGTTCAAGAAAAAACGCCGCACGGGCTACCAGAAATGCAACGGGCACCGTCAGGCGCTGACGCAGATTCTTGTGGAGGAAATCGTTGCATAAACCTTAAAAACGAAGCATCATGGCACACAAGAAAGGTGTAGGTAGTTCCAAGAACGGCCGCGAGTCGGAAAGCAAGCGACTCGGCATCAAATTGTTCGGCGGCCAGTTCGCAAAGGCGGGCAACATCATCGTCCGTCAGCGCGGCACGGTACACAGTGCCGGTGAGAACGTCGGCATGGGTAAGGACCATACGCTCTTCGCGTTGGTAGACGGAACGGTATCGTTCTGCAAGAAACGCGAAGGTCGTTCGTTCGTCAGCGTTACGCCGCTGAACGAGTAAGGATACGAAATTCCGCACGAAAAAGAGGTGTTTCCCATTTGGGAAACACCTCTTTTTCATTGCCGCGTACATCGGCGCACAGGCGTTGATTGGCGCGGAACCCGACAGACACCGCGACAATACTCCGACGCAGTGCCTCAACGAAACTTCGACACAACATCCTGCGGTGCTTTGACACGGCCGCCGGTCAGAATGCCAGTTTCACGCCGGCAGTGAAATTGGCCCCGTACTCGGGATAAAACGGATAACGGTACTGCCGTTTGTTCAGCAGATTGTCGCCCTCCGCAAAAACACCGATACGGTCCGAAATCCGCCAGTCGAAGAATGCCCGCAGGCTCCACGTCAAGGGAACCTCGAAACGCTCCTTTTCTCCTGCATGGATGTCGTCGTCCGCCGGTGTTCCGGCATCGACACGGAACACCGTCCACTGACGGGCCGACTGCACCGAAGCCGAGACGCCGAACGAAACGCGCTTGCCCGAGTAACGGATGCCGAAATTTCCCTCGAACGAAGGCGCACCGTTGCCGTAATCGAGGTCGTCGTGGTAGAGATAACCGTGCACGCCCAGCTCCATGCGCAGGGTGCTGACGGGCTGGAACTCCGCCTCGCCATGAAACGACGTGACGGTCTGTCGCCCCAACACCGGCTGCAAGGCAACGGCCGCGACGAGCGGCTTCCCGAGCGTCGGGTCGTAAAGTTCCGACGCATACCAATAGTCATGACGGTCGCGAATCGACAAGGCGGCATAGATGCGGTAGGCGAAACGTTCGCGCCACACGTCGCCGCTGATGCCGAGCCGTCCGTTGTAATCGACAGAACTTTTGTCCAGAACGGTCGCCGGTGCGACATACGGACAAATACGGGTCAACGACCGATAGCTGTTGTCGCGCACGCTGCCGTCCACCTCGAAGAACGGTCGCACGGCGCGCATGCCGAGATGATAGTGCAGCTGCACGAACGGCAGGAAATAATTTTCGTGTTCGGTGCCCGCAATCCGGTCGTGGAGGTAATCGACGCCGACCTCGAAATCGAGTTTGCGGCTCTCGTGTCCGTACCGCACGCCTGCGCGGATCAGGTGTTCCTTGAATCCGTCGAGCGCACGACGCCCGTCGAGACGGTCATAGCCCGCTTCGAGGGCGAAACGATGCCCCCCGAAAGCCTTTGCGATTTTGCCGCTCGCATGGAAGTCCATCTGGCGCGGATGGGCGCTGCCCGCCCAGACCGTCTGGTCGAAAAAGAGACCGGCACGGGCGGTGACATCGAAATTGAAGCGGCTCAAATCCTGAAAATCGTCGCCGATGCGCACGGCGAAATCGGCCTCGCCGAAGTCGATGAGGGCACCGGGCGCAGCCGGAAGCCAGCGCATATCCCCGATATCGGCCGATTCATCGAACGACGGCGCGGCATAGGCACCGTAGCGGTGATAGAGCCGGTTTTCGTACGAAGCAGCCGCTTCGAGCACGTGGCGGCCCAACTGTTTTCCGGCCGCCGCGCCGGCGCGGTTGGTCATCCGCAGCGAATTGTTCTTGACACCGAAATCGTTGCGGATATCGGCATACCTGCCCTCGTGCTCGATGAACCCGAGCGCATACCCCGTATCGGGATGATGCGTCGCCACGTGGAAATCGGCGACGGAATTGAGCGGATAACCGGCTCCTAATTTCAGGTAGCACGGCAACGACCGGTTGAACGTCCAGTAGGTGACGTTCGCCGGACGGATCGGTTGCAGTTCGAGCGGCATGTTCAGCAAAAACGGTGCGGCGGAGTCGCTGATTTCGGGACGCATCCGTGTCGTATCGGTCATATCGGGCACGATGGGGAGTTTCGCGGCCCGTTCCACGCTCGGCACGTACTCTTTGGTCACTTCGACCTGCTTCGCGACCTGCGCACCGGCCCCGAAAGGGAGTGCCGCGACGAGCGCGGCCGTCAATAAGAATCTGTTCATCGTCATTTCAGTTTGCGGATGCGGGCGGCGGCCTCCTCGACAATGCCGTCATCGGCGGGCGAATAGCCGTTCACGATGCTTTGCCACGTGGCGCGTGCTTGGAACTCGTCGCCCTTGCGGAGATAGACCTCGCCCAGCAACAGGTAGGCTTTGGCCAGCCAGTAGGGTTTGGGCTCGCGCTCGGAATAGGCGAAAATCGCCTGCTCGGTGCGTGCCGCATCGCCCTTGCGGAACGTATCTTCCAGCAGGTAGTAGCTGGCGGCCGAGCCCTCGACCGAACGTACCTCGCCGGAGAGCTCTTTGTAAAGCGCGAGCGCATTGGCGGTTTTGCCCGCCGTGCGGTGCTGTTCGGCCAGCGCGAAGGTCGCCTCGCGGCGGGCCGTCGTACCGGCATCGGCATGGCGACGGACATCCTCCGCCATCGTGCGGATGCGAGCGGCATCGCCGTCGGAAACGGTCGCACGCACGTAACCCGTCATGGCCTCCTGCCGCTCGGCGGCGGTCGGAGCTACGTCGTAGAGTTTGCGGTAGGCGACGGCCGCTTCGGGATAACGCCGCGCGGCGAAAGTCATCTCCGAGAGTTTCGTCAACACTTTGAGCGTATAGGGATTGTTCTCCTCTTTGGAAAGTTCGGTCAGCGTGCCGATCGCCTCCTTGCGTTGTCCGTTGCGCAGGTAGCAGTCGCTCAACAGATAGAGCGCGTCGCGCCGATAATAGCCTTTGGGATAGCTCAACAGATAGCTGCGCAACGATTTCGCGGCAGTCGTGCCGGATTCGGTGATGTAGAGCTTTTGTGCCGCAGCGAACGACAGCGAGTCGCGCGCAAGGAGGGTCAGGTCGCTCTCGACGCCCGCTTTGGCGGCATAATCGAAGTAGGCATCGGCATCGCCGCGCGAAATGTAAATGTCGCGAATACCCTGCATGGCGTCGCGCGCTTCAGCCGAATGGGGAGCCGACGCGACGATCTGATTATAGTACTCCAACGCCTTGTTGCGGTCGCCGAGATTGAAATAGGCCAGTCCCAAATCGGCCAAAGCCTGCGACCGATGCACCGAAGCGGGATACTGCTTGATGAACTGCACCAGCGTGGCGGCCCCTTCGGCGTAGCGTGCTCCGGCGATTGCGCTGTGTCCCAACTCGAACTGCGCCGCTTCGACGTAGATGCCCTCGCCGTCGGCGATAATCCGGTTCAACGCCTGCCGTTTCAGCTCCGGCTTCTCCATCAGCCCGTAGGTCATGGCCCGCTGGTATCGCGCATAGTGTTTCGCCTCGCCGCCCAGCGCGATGGCCTTGTCGTATTGTTCGACGGCCTCCTTGAACCGGCGGTCGGCATAGCGGATGTCGCCCAGACGATTGTAAGTGTCGCTGCGATACCGGTCGTTGGAGCGGTGCAGGGCGAGGAATTTCTGGAAATGCGTTTCGGCATCGGCCATGCACTCCTGCGAGAAAGCGCAGTAGCCCAGATTGTACCATGCCATGACGTACTCCGGTTCGCTCTGCGGCGCCCGGCGGAGGTATTGTTCGTATTTCGTGGCGGCGAGCCCGTAATTGCCCTGCTCGAACGCGATTTCGCCCTGCCAGAAATTGGACAGCGCCGTGTATTTCGGACTGACGTTCACGGCGGCCGCTTCGGACAGATAGGTTCCCGCTGCCGTGCGGTCGCCCATGTGGTAGGCATTCAGTCCGCGAAAGTAGGCGATTTTCTGCAAGGCCGCCCGCGTATCGGCATCGGTCGACGAAAGCGACCGGATGGCACGATAGGCAGCATCGTAATCGCGCGAATTGTAGTAGGCCGCAATCAACAGCGAGCGGGCGTCGGCCAAGCGCGGCGAATCGGGATACCGCTCGATATACTGCTGCAACAGGCGGATCGCACTGCTGTAATGGCTGCCGCCCGACTCGTAGAGCAATCGGGCATAGTTGAACTGCGCATCTTCGGCAATGGCCGCGTCGTCGGTCGTCGCGGCGGCAATGGCGAACGATTGGAGGGCCGCCTGCTTGTCGCCGGTGTGCAAGTAGCAGCCGGCCAAGTGATACGAAGCGTTCTGCGACAAGGCATCGCCCGTGCCGACGGCCTTGCGCAACCACTCGGCCGCTTCGGCGTAATGTTCGAGCCGGTAGAGCGAAAAGCCCATCAGGTAGGCCGTTTCGCGATTCGTTTCGCCGCCTGCGTCGAAGTAGCTGCGCAGGTGGGCGATCGCTGCGTCGTAGTTCTCCTGCCGGAACCACGCTTCGGCAACGATGCGTTCGATTTCGACCTTGCGATGAGCCGGTGCTTGGGCTGCCAGTTCGTCGCCGTGTCCGACGATATAACGGTAATCGCCCTCGCGGAAAGCCAGCTGCAAAAGAAAATATGGCGCGACATCGCCGTAAGCCTCGCTTTGCGACAGCTGTCCGAATCCCTGCAACGCCCGTCCGGTGCGACCCTCGATATAATCGACGTACGCCTTATAATAAGCGGCGTGGTCGGCCAGTTCGCTGTTGGCGGGAATGCGATTGAGGTGGTCGTACATTCCGGCATAGTCCGCGTCGTTGAAGGCGAGGTATCCCATGCGGAAATCGTACTGTTCGCGGCGCGATGCGCTCAAAGCGGCGCGGTCGACCGTGCGGAAGGCGTCGGCGGCAAGGTCGAAATTCCCGACAGCACAGTAGTACGACGCCAGTGCGAACCGCACGTCGTTCAAATAGGTCGAAGTCGGATAATTGCGCTCGAACGTCTGCAATGCGGCGGCGGCATCGGCGCTGCCCAATTCGACGGCGCAGGCGGCGAGGTAGTAATCGGTTTCCTGAATGGCCGCATGGTCGGTGGGATCCAGCTCGGCACGGGCCTGCCGGAAAGCGTGCCGCGCGTCGCTCCAACGCCCGTACTCGAACAATTCGCGTCCGCGCTGCATGCAGCGGGAGGTTTCGGGCGTCAGGGCATAACCCGACGTCGCACAAAGCAGGGCTAATACAAAAAGAGGTATCGAAATTCGCATGCCGAATCGAAATTTATCGCCGTCGCGACAACGCACAACGACCGGCACCGAAACCGAATTCGGGAAGATGCCGGGACGCAGCCCTGTCCGAGCAGAATTATTATGGGTACAAAGATACGAAATTTTTTATTAGCGCGGCAGACCGCCGTTCGGTTTCGGAAGGGCATCTGAGCTATCACCCCAATTTGCGGGACGAAGGCTTCGGCCCGCTTTACCGGCATCTGACGCAAAGACATGAATGTACTTGACCATGAAACAGCGGACGGGCGAACCGAAAACGTTGAGTATTGAGATAGACATAGGCTCATGAAAATCCCCCTGCCAGATTCGCATGACAGGGGGTATTCTCGATTTATTTGAGTTCGGCGTGCCGGGCCTTCAATTCAGCAATTTCCTTTTGCTGCTGAATGATGTAGAGCGTCAGTTCTTCTATTTTCTGCAATAAGATGCAATTCATTTCGTGTTGTGAATATCCGTTTTCTGCAACTTCCTCTGCCGACGGGACATCCGGCAAATGCAAATTCTCCGAAATAAAAGTTTCCACTTCATTCAGCGATCGTAACGAATAACCCGACTCAAAAACCCTATCCGACCACGAAGCTACCGGAGCTATCGAATAATCTTCGGCCAGCACACCCTTCTGTACGAATAACGCGTATTTCGATTTCAGAGTACTGCCGATCGAACCGATTTTCGCATAAGGTACGCCGACATACACATTTTGTGTAGAACCGTCCAAAATGATTGCAGGCTTTTGGTTCGTACCCAATATGACATGGTTGTTGAATTGAGAGCCCAGCCATCCGCATTGCCGGTCATCACCGAGTCCGAAACGCATCTGTACACCATTATAATCGACGAATATATTTCGGGCACAAGAGATTTTTTGGGAATTGATCAACATCAAAGAATAGTTGTCTTGTATTCCGAGAGCCAATAAATCATGTCCGAAAACATATAAATTCCTACTGGATCCGAAAATGCCTCCTTGACGAATCTTATTGTTATAGAAGTTTACGGTTACATCGTACCCGGGCCATGGGCTGTTGAAGGATGTCGTACCGTAACAGGTTAAACGGAACAAATCTTGTGCACCGGTTCTTCCCGGTATATTGGCCGCAAAAATATACGCTTTATTTTCATTCCGGTTATTATAATTAATTACATTGAGACATCCTTTGTCGCCTTTTGAATAATCATACAAGGAAGTGGACAGCAAAGTCGGAAATTCCTGTGCGAAAACTGTTGCCGAATGGAAAAATACGATGGCACATAAGAGTACCAACGATTTCATATGATTGATAGCTTTCATAATTGTATGTCGGTTAATGTGTTATTATTAATATAATACCTATTTAGCGGAATAATACTGCTGCCAAGCGACGAACATCTGGGTCAATTCTAACTCTCCATTTGTCAGATCTTTTGAGTGCGCTGTATTGCTTACGGAGATTTGAGTCGAACCGGGAGATATCTTAAATACGGCCTTTCGTCCGCTTGAAATGTCGTAAAAGAACTCCTGCCGGTTTTTCTGTTCATCCGTAATGTCAGGGGCCTGTATGTAAGATGGATCGGGCGGCAGCAAAGGATTTCCGGTAAACGCACCAGTCGTATTATTCCACATGTAATTCAAGTCATAGATACAACTGGGATTCGTTCTCATGCGGTTGCCCTGACATTCCGTATAAGACACCAACGGTATGGTTTTCTGCCATTTTGCATACTCCACTTCATCGAACATAACTTTCAAACGCGGAGCGAAGACATCCAATTCCGAACCGATGATTCGAGTGACCAGATCATTCGGCACATATACAGGCAATCCGTCAGGCAGATTATCCCGCCAATTACTGGAATAATGAAGGGCCCAATTATACCAGAACCAATCGGCATCGCTATAATTATGAATGAATTTATAGACCTTGTCGGGCATGGGCTGATTCCAATTGAACCAACTGTTGAAATCATTATGCTCGGCCCAGCGATTAATATACGGAACATACACGCGAGGCCCGATTTTATACTCGTATTCGCTGTACATGTCTTTGACCTCGAACAAGCGGTACGATGAAGCATCTTCGATTCCCAGCCATCGCATCTCTTGTTGTGTCAGGTTTCGAGATTCGATTTTGGCCAGTTGACGGCCTTGCGGAAGCGTCCAGTAGTCCACGATATTGATTTTGTGCTGATAGGCTGTCAACCCTCCGTCGAATCTGTATACTACCTTTAACGTATGTTCGCCCGGCTGATTCCATGTGTATGTAAAGTTTTTGCCGCTTCTCCCCGATTTCTGTTCGACGCCGTCGACATAAAATCTCAAATACGGTTCTTTTACACCGGGAGCCGTGCCATCGAGATAGCTGTCGGGAATGCGTTCGGCCAAAGTCCGGCTGGACAAAAACCATTCTACACCGGAATCGTAGAACAGATGAGGATCTCCATCCCAAACTTCCCATGTCGTTGTGGTTTTCGATGGGAAAGTATAGGTCCTTGCGTATGGAGATGTGTATTTCGTCTTGCCTCCGAATCTTCGCGGAACGGAATATTCCGCATCTTTCGTATCCCTGAAATCATTGAGCCAGATTTTGAGTCCCAGACCTTTCCCTTCCAACGTCTTTTCACCGAAAAACAGCAGGAATATGGGTTTGAGTTCCTTACCGGCGACAATCACCTTGCGCGAATCTTTGGTTCGCTGGTAGTATGCCGTTATGCAAGAATATGTCGGTGAGTTGTTGTTGAATCGCACGGTCCACTGGCCGGTACGTGAAATTTCATTCTTGGTAGTAGCGGAAATATCCCGAAGTTCGACAGTCTGGCGCGACAAATTCCCCAAAGCATCGCTGCCTTCGTATACCAAAGAAAACTTATCGAGTTCTGCCGAGCTCAGCCCTTTTAGGCCATGTAGCGTATACGGAATGTTCTGTTCGTCATAAGCCGGCCACGTACAACCTTCAATCGAACCGTACATGCCCTTGTCTTCCGTCAACGGGCTGCGGACGTTCAACTTGAAAGTCACAAGTTGGTTGCCAGCACGTACCGTAACGGTCCCGGGTGCTGTCACATTGCCTTTGCCCGTGCCGAACGGATGCTGTTCGTCGGTTCCGATATCCTGAATTTCATAACCGTCGTAGTCCTTACAGTAGTTCCGGTTATTGTTCTCATTCCATTCCCGATTCTTCCGATAGGCGGAAACCACGATATTCAAAGGAAATCCTTGTACCGGATACCCCGTTCCGACGTCGTATATCTGGTCGGGGCCCTCGGGCATGCCGCGCGACGGAATGGAGTCGAGTTTGGCGATGCCGCCTCCCGGCAGCGGCGGATAACGGATTGCATTATAATGCTGGCTGTTGATGTAGAACAATTCATCATCATCGAACCCCATCATATATTTCGTTGTACCCGAGTAAGTACCGAAATTGCTCAACAGCCCATCCTGCCAGTAGTCCAAGAACTGAATGTTAAGACCTTCTCGCTGATTATTCCGTTGTTTAGTCCCGTTTTTAAGTACTTTGTATTTGATCCATGTGTAGGCTGCCTGATATTTGGTTTTATTCGCACTCATTCTCCGCTGCGCCGTGCAACCCCATGTCCAGATATTCTGGTTTTTACTCCAACCCGGAACCTTCTTTTGAAATGACGGATCTCCGGCATAACTGCGCACCTGCATGTTGTGCACTCTCGAATCATATCCGATCCAAGGATTGAATTCTCCCGGAGTGACGTTCGGGCTGCAATAGTACATCAGATCACCGGCGAATCTCGCAATCCATACTGCCGGCATTCCCGTAATCAAAGGCGCCTGAGTCCCACGATAGGTGACCTTGTACGATACGCTGTCGCCCATGACCAAATCGACAGGGGCCGGATTGGTATTGCCTGCACCGAATGTAGCCTTGACAGAACCGTTGACCAGCAGCTGCACTTGCAGTTTGCGTGACGGATCGAAATAGTTGGCTATATCGAACTCGTCGACCATGCCGGGAAATTTCAATCCATGGGGCATGATTGTGGCATTGGTAACCTCGACCTCGACGATCACAGGCTGCAGCAGTTTATAATTGTTACCTTTCAGTGCTTCATAAAAGGAGGTCGAGAGATACGGTGGCACCTGTTTGTTCAAATAGGCAATCGTCGTCCGAAACAGATTCAGATTCTCACCACTGGGACATTTAGACCTGTCGATGAAATAAGTGTCGGCAGTTTCAAGCAGTGTTTTGATTTTATCCGAAGCAATTGTCCGGGACTTATAAGGGATTTGCACCGGAGAACCGGCGAACGAAGCCGTACTGGTAGCGTTGCTTTTCATTCGGTAAAGGATGCTGCCTTTGCCCGATGAATTGGCTGGATTGTAGGAGTAAAGTGTCAGAACGACGCTGCCCCCGCTGTTTATACGAGCCTTGATTCCTCCTGACAAATCGGCATTTAGTCGGAACAGACTTATAGCGTCCAACTGGACCATGAAGTCGATGTTTCCATTCGAAGGAATGATGTGGCTCGTGAACTTTTTGCTTCCGCTGACCGTTACGGAACCGTCGGAATTGTAGGTTACGGTTCCACTGCCTTCAATCTTTCCTGTTTGCGAAAACGTCTTCTGCACAGGAAAAATGCTTAATAAGATAGCTGATACCCAAAGGAGTATTCCTTTATTCGGGCTAATAAATTGTTTCATAAGTGGTGGTTATTAAAAGTTAATACTCATGTAACATGGACCGATTCATGCCCAACACCTCCTTTCGATTTTTAGAATTAATTGATAATTTAATACAATAGCAGCAATGCAATCTTTTTGAAATATATACCTTGTACAAAGAGCCACAAACACAAACACAATCACAATCACAATCACCGATGCCGGCCAATAAGAAAATGATTTATGAATTCATGCGTTGATTATTTATTGCTATTAATCTATAATAAAATTAAAAACAATTTTTCATAAACACAATTTTTGAGACCTATTTTTTTGAAAAATATAATCCCATTACGTAATTTCTTATAGCTCTTTAATTTTCAAAACAATACACGATTGACAAAACCCCTAAAATAAAAACACCCATGTCAGAGCTTGTTCCGACATGGGTATTTTAAGGCCGATCTTGGTGGTGTTTGATTAGATTCCGCAAATCTCTTTTATCTCCTTAATGAACCTTTGCGCCAGCGCGTCGGCTTCCTCCATCGACTTCGCTTCGGTGTAGACGCGGATGATAGGCTCCGTATTCGACTTGCGCAGGTGCACCCAATTCTCGGCGAAGTCGATTTTCACCCCGTCGATGTCGTTGACCCGCTCGTGGGCGTACTTGGATTTGATTGTGTGCAGCACCTTGTCCACGTCGATGGCGGGAGTCAACTCGATTTTGTTCTTCGAGGCGTAATAAGCCGGATAAGTGGCCCGCAATT
>JAMPDE010000001.1:335803-349659 GCA_023665825.1 Alistipes senegalensis
GTTACGTTCTGTTTGGGTTTCAATCGTGAATGTTCACAGAATTTCAATTTACGATCCAACAGACTATCGACCAGTGTTTTCAAAGGCATTCGTTCTTGCCCGACCTGAGCTGCGATATTGGAACTTTCGTCTTTGAAAATCTTGAATATCGGAATATCTTTACTTGCAATCGGATTTCTGTCATAGTCCGCTATTTCTTTGGGCACTGTGCGAAAAAACCAACAGCCTCTTACGTCCGATTCTTTATACCGGTTTTGCCGGACTTTGGTTTCTTCGTATGTTTGCCTGCTCCACTGCACTTCGAATGCAATTCTTTTTCCATTTTGAGAGGCGAGAACATCCGCTCACCAATCAGCTTCAGCGAACTCAGGCACCGCATCCCATCCATTCTCCCGACACGCTTCGATGATGGCGATTTTCGCTTTAAGGTGCTCTGCCGATTCCGGTTTCCAATCGCATGGAGTAGCGGCCTTTGCATGTACGAAATGTTTCAGACCCTTGCCGCTTGTTCTTAAAAAACCATCTTGTCCGCAACAAGCGAGTTTCAGAACCGTTTCTTTTTCTTTGAGGCGTTTTCTCAAGACATTCCACTGCTCGTCCGTCAGATCTATGGAAATCGTTTCTTTTCCATCAACATATGCTCGTAATGGCATGATTTTGTCTTTTTAGATAAACTCTTACAAAGATAATGTTTTTGTTCCGAAGAACCTTTCCAATATCTGTATACGCTCTCCGACCAGCAAGATAGGCATAGCGAACGACACGTCAAGGTGTAAAACCTTGTCTTACGTCGTTCGCTATACCTATTTCATTCTTGCTGTCCGGGCGTTCCGGCAGTATAAAATATGATGGTTATGAAACTGCAGACAAAAGAGATCATCTCGAAATTCGAGAAACATCCTTTCGGTTCACAAGAGGGGAAAGGAATGGATGCCGAAGTTTTGGTAAAGTACTTCAATCCGTGCGGTACCGGAACATGGCTCATTACAGAAGCTGAACGTGTAGGCGATGACTGGCGGTTATTCGGCTATTGCTATCTCTTCGAATGGGAGTGGGGCTTCCTGATGCTGTCTGAGCTTGAATCTCTCCGGTTGCCGTTCGGGTTGACTATCGAACGCGATATTTACAGTTCGGGGAAACTCGTGTGGGATTATGTGGATTAAATCGGTATGTAGTAAAATTAAAAGAGCGGAATGTTTTCCGCTCTTTTAATTTATCTCAATGTCTTGACGTAATGTGCTTGCAACAATTCCCAAATAGCCGATTGCGGGTAAAGTATCTTTCCGCCGATCATCGTATAAGGTATCTGTCGGTTATCCCGATAGTTTTGAATCGAACGCTTGCTGATGTTGAAAATCGAACAAATCTCTTCGGTCGTCAGATAAGTTTCGTTCCCGATTGCTGGACGATGGGTGTCTATCAGAATCTCGACGAATCGGATCGCCTGGATAATATTGCGACGCAGGTCTTTGAACTCCCTGCTATCACGAGTAATAATCTGCTCGGCTATCTTATCGAGCTTTTATCAGGTTCTTTTCGAGAAGAGACCGAATATCGTCCTCCTTGAAAAGACTTTGTTTCCTATGAAAGTATAGGGGATGATTCCGGCTGTACGGTAATACTGCAAAGCACGTTTGGTAATGCTCAATGCCTTGCAGACTTCTTCGGCTGAAAGCCAACGCAGCGAGACCGGTTTATCCGACAAGGTTCGTAATGCGGTTTCCGTTCGAGAAGCCTTTGGATATGCACCTGCAAATCGTTGCAGGCACACGTTTCGATTAGGACACAGTTCATGGAAGTTTGATTTTGTCGTTCATACTATCGTGTGCAATTTAACACGAATGTCCACAATCTGCTTTAGCTGTCCGTATTAGTCCGTTTCTGTCCGTCCGTACAAATTTATTTGGCTGATAACCGATATTTTCGTATTTTTGTTTCAGAGTTGTTTGACAAGAGAATTTATGCAATAATACGATTGCGTACAGTCTCTAAATCATTACCTACAATTTTCTATATTTCTATTTATTAGATTATTAGATCTGTTTTGCGTTTTTGCGAGCAAACCGGCCCCTCCGCCGGACGCTTTTAGTCCGCACTCCGCTCAACGGCTCCGACATCCGGTCGGATTCAATGGTGCCGCTAACGCGGCATTTTTATTAAGGGTCAGTGCGCTTCCGACCGTCGGAAGCCGCAAGACTGCCCGTAGCGCTTAAAACCCAATTCTTAACAGGGCGACGCTTTGCGTCGCGCGGGCCGAAGCCTCCGCCAGCGGAGGCCCGCCACTCACGTGTCGTGCCGTCCGCAGTCTTCGTCCCGCAAATAACGGTGGTAGCAACGATGAAGTTATGAACCGAAAAGCGGTCTACCGCGTTTAGAATCCCATTCGTAACGGGGCGGCGAGGGCGAAACGAATGTTTCGCAATAAAGACGAACAAGCAGATACGGAATAACTCGTTATTCGACGTATCTGCTTGTTTGGATTTATAGATAGACAACGTCTATCGTCCTCCTCGCCGCCCTTAATGCTCGGGGGAGCGCCGTCCGGCAAGGGGCGCGGAGCTATCGCGCCCCGACGAGGACGAGGACAACGACAACAGGCTGGGCAAAAAAGTCTTACTCGGCGGGCAGCTTGAATTCGGTGAAGCCTGCTTCGACCAGCGCGTTGTACCACGCGAAACACTTCTTGATGTCCGACACGTGCACCCGGTCGCGGTCATACTCGGGCAGGACTTCGGCAAAGGCCGCTTTCAGTTTTTCGGGCGCCTCCTTGTGGCTGATCGCCTGCTTGCCGCCCGTGTGGGCATAGATTTTCGTGAAAACCTCCGCCAGCGGAATGTCGTCGCCCTCCGTGAACATGGATATTTCGGTCAGCGCGCTCACTTTCGCCGACGCCGACGCGTTCATCCGGTGGCCGTCGGTCAGCGACTCCACGATCACGCCGCGCGTCGATTGCGCCACATACTTATACAATCCGGGTTGGCCCGAAATGGCCAGAATCTCTTTCAGTTCCATAGGTTCGTCAGTCTTGTTTTACGTGTACGTCCATCTGCGGGAAGGGGAAGTTTGCGCCTTTCTCCGGCAGCTGTTTGTAGAATTTCTCGTTATGCTCGAAGTATACGCCCCAATAATCGGCGTTCTTCACCCATGCCCGCACGGTCAGGTTCACCGCGCTGTCGGCCAATTCGGAAACCCACACCACCGCTGCAGGATCCTGCAAAACCCGTGCGTCGGCGGCAAGCTGGGCGAGGATAGCCGCCCGAATCGCATCGACGTCATCGCCGTAAGAGATGCCCACCGTCCAGTCCACGCGCCGCAGCGGGGCCGTCGAATAGTTGTCGACGATAGCCGTAGCGATAGCGTTGTTGGGGATATAAATCGTACGGTTGTCGCCCGTCGTGATGACGGTCGAGAAAAGTTTGATTTCGCGCACGGTACCCGACTGGCCCTGTGCCGAGATGAAATCGCCCACGCGGTAGGGTTTCATCACGAGAATCATGATGCCGCCGGCGAAATTCTGCGCCGTACCGCTCAAAGCCATACCGATGGCCAGTGTGGCAGCCGAGAAAATGGCGATCACCGAAGTAACGTTGACGCCGAGCGTCTGCACGACGATCATCAACAACACGATGACGAAAAGTGCCTGCAAGGTATTGCGTGCGAACGACCGCAACGAGAGGTCGACGTTGCGCTTCTCGAACGCGAGGTCGAGCAACCGCAGGATGCGCCGCACGACCCACCGGCCGATGAAGTAAATGACGAGTGCAATCGCCAGCTTGACGAGAATCCACGTAGCCTGACTGAGCAGGCCGGAAAGCACCTCGCGCACATCGAGGTTCATCAGGGTTTCGACGGTCTGTGCGAGTTTGGCTTTCTGCACGCTATCGGGCAAGATGATCGGTTCGGCATCCTGCACCAAAAAGGAGAAAAAACTATTCATCATCGTGAAAATTATCCGTTTGCGTGGCAAAAATAACGAAAAAAAGCGGAACGGCAAAAAAGGAGGAGCCGCAGTAGAAAAACTGCGGCTCCCCCTTGCGAATATCGAACTATCAGTATTTCAGTTCGGCCAGACGGCGGTAACCGTTATACCGCCACTGGGCGTTCTTCTCGGCTGCTTGGAAGAGCTCTTCGGCTTCGGCCGGGAACATCTTCTGCAACGAAGTGTAACGCACCTCTTTCTTCAAGAAGTCTTGGAACTTCGACCAGTCGGGTTCCTTCGAGTCGAGCACGAACGGATTCTTGCCTTCGGCCTCCAACTGCGGGTTGAAGTGCCACAGGTGCCAGTAACCGCAAGCTACGGCCTCCTTGCCGACGGTCTGCGTGCGCGTCATACCGCCCTTGATACCGTGGTTGATACACGGAGCGTAGGCGATGATGAGCGACGGACCGGGATAAGCCTCCGCCTCTTTCAGCACGTTGAACAGCTGCTGCTGCGAAGCGCCGATCGAAACCTGTGCGACGTAGACATAACCGTAGGTCATGGCCATTGCGCCCAGATCCTTTTTGCGGATGCGCTTGCCGCCCGAAGCGAACTTGGCGACGGCACCGACGGGCGTCGATTTCGACGACTGGCCGCCCGTATTGGAGTAAACCTCCGTGTCGACCACGAGGATGTTGACGTCGGCACCCGAAGCGAGGACGTGATCCACACCGCCGTAACCGATGTCGTAGCCCCAACCGTCGCCGCCGATGATCCACTGCGATTTCTTGACGAGCCAATCCTTGTATTCGAGAATCTTCTTGCAATAGTCGCAACCGCAGGCCTCCATCATCGGGACGAGACGAGCCGAAACTTCGGCCGAAGCAGCCGACGAACCGCGATTGGCGATCCACTCCTTCATGACGCCTTTCAACTCGTCCGAGCATTTCGTGCAGTTGGCGATTGCCTCCTCCATCGTGGCTTGGATGCGGTCGCGGAGTTTCTCGACGCCGGTGTGCATACCCAGACCGAACTCGGCGTTGTCCTCGAACAACGAGTTGGCCCAAGCGGGACCCTGCCCTTTGGCATTGGTGCAATAGGGGGTCGAGGGAGCCGAACCGGAGTAAATCGAGGTACAACCCGTAGCGTTGGCGACCATCATCTTGTCGCCGAACAACTGCGAAATGGCCTTGATGTAAGGCGTTTCGCCGCAACCGGCGCAGGCACCCGAGAACTCGAACAGAGGCTGTGCGAATTGCAGGTTCTTGACCGATTTGGTCTTGTCGACCACCTCTTTGTAACCGATGTTCTTGGTGATGTAGTCCCAGTTGGCGACCTGTTTCTGCTGTTCCTCCAACGGACGCATGACGAGCGCCTTTTCTTTGGCCGGGCAGACGTCGACGCAGTTGTTGCAGCCCGTACAATCGAGCGGCGACACCTGAATGCGGAACTTGTACTCTTTGGTCTCGCCCAAGCCCTGCTTCCATTCGACGCCCGAAGCGGCGGCTTCGGCTTCCGTTGCAAGGAACGGACGGATAGCAGCATGGGGGCAGACGTAAGCGCACTGGTTGCACTGGATACAGTTCTCGATTTTCCATTCGGGAACGTTCACGGCGATGCCGCGTTTCTCCCAAGCGGCCGTACCGTTGTCCCACGTACCGTCCTCACGGCCGTTGAACGCCGAAACGGGCAGCTGGTCGCCTTTCAATGCGTTGATCGGGTCGACGATGTTGCGGACGAACTCGGGACGGGCGGCATCGACGGTCTGCGCAACGGCCTTGACCTCGATATCGGCCCATTCGGCAGGCACTTCGATTTTCTCGACTGCGTTGCCGCCGGCGTCGACCGCCGCGTAGTTCATGTTCACGATGTCCTCGCCCTTCTTGCCGTAGGATTTCAGAATCGCGTGCTTCATCTCCTCGACCGCTTTCTCGAACGGGATGACGTTGGCGATCTTGAAGAACGCCGACTGCATGATGGTGTTCGTACGCGAACCCAAGCCCAATTCGGCAGCGATCTTCGTGGCGTTGATGATGTAGAAATTGATGTTGTTCTTGGCCAGATAAACCTTCATGTGGTCGGGCAGCGTCGCGCAGGTCGTAGCGGCATCGTGCACCGAGTTCAACAGGAACGAACCGCCTTTTTTCAGACCTTTCAGCACGTCGTACTTGTCGACGTACGAGGGCACGTGGCAAGCCACGAAGTCGGGCGTCGTAACCAAGTAGGGCGACGTGATGGGCAGGTCGCCGAAACGCAGGTGCGACGAGGTGTAACCTCCCGATTTCTTGGAGTCGTAGGAGAAATAGGCTTGACAGTACTTGTTCGTCGAACCGCCGATAATCTTGATCGAGTTCTTGTTGGCACCCACCGTACCGTCGGCGCCCAGACCGAAGAACAGCCCCTCGAACGTACCGGGTTTCGCGAGCGAAATCTCCTCGCCGACGGGCAACGAAGTGAAGGTCACGTCGTCGACGATACCGACGGTGAACTGGTTCTTGGGTTCGTTGGCTTTGAGGTTCTCGAACACGGCCAGCATCTGTGCAGGCGTGGTGTCTTTCGACGAAAGACCGTAGCGGCCGCCGATGATGAGCGGTTTGCGGTCGATGCTCGTAGCAAAAGCCTCGACTACGTCCAAATAGAGCGGGTCGCCGTTGGCTCCGGGCTCCTTCGTGCGGTCGAGCACGCAGATGCGTTTCACGCTGTCGGGCAACACGGCAGCCAGATATTTGGCCGAGAACGGACGGTAGAGGTGTACCGTAACGACGCCGACCTTCTCGCCTTTGGCCATAAGGTAATCGACCGTCTCTTTGATGGTCTCCGTAACGGAACCCATTGCGACGATGATGTTTTCGGCATCTTTGGCACCGTAGTACACGAACGGTTTGTATTCGCGGCCGGTGATGCGCGAAATCTCCTTCATGGCATCGGCCACCATGTCGGGCACGGCCGTGTAGAACTTGTTGGCCGCCTCACGCGTCTGGAAGTAGATGTCGGGGTTCTGCGCCGTACCGCGCGTCACGGGGTGCTCGGGATTGAGGGCACGCTCGCGGAACGCTTTCAGGGCGTCGCGGTCGAGCATGGCGGTCAGCGCGGCCTCGTCGATGAGTTCGATTTTCTGAATCTCGTGCGACGTGCGGAAGCCGTCGAAGAAGTGCACGAACGGCACGCGGGCTTTCAGCGCCACGATGTGCGCGATACCGGCCAAGTCCATGACCTCCTGCACCGACGACGTAGCCAGCATAGCGAAACCGGTCTGACGGGTCGCCATGACGTCCTGATGATCGCCGAAGATGGACAACGACTGCGCGGCCAGTGCGCGGGCCGAGACGTGGAAGACGCCCGGAAGCAACTCGCCGGAGATTTTGTACATGTTGGGAATCATCAGCAGCAAGCCCTGCGAAGCGGTGAACGTCGAGGTCAGCGCGCCGCTCTGCAACGAACCGTGCACGGCACCGGCGGCACCGGCTTCGGACTGCATTTCGACGACCTTGACGGTCTCGCCGAAGATGTTCTTGCGACCCTGCGCAGCCCATTCGTCGACGAGTTCGGCCATCGTCGACGACGGCGTGATGGGATAGATAGCCGCGACTTCGGAGAACATGTAAGCCACATGTGCCGCAGCGTAGTTGCCATCACAGGTAATGAATTTCTTTTCTGCCATTTTTTTGTTAGTTTATGTTTAAGTGTTTTCGTACATGCGCACACCGCCATTCGGAAAAGCCGCAGCCGTTCCGTGACGCAAAGATAGAAAATTCGGCGGAAAAATTGCACATTTATTAAATTTTGTTGGAATGGCGAGGCAGCCGTTTCGGTATTTTCAGCCGGCGGCCCCCGCACTGCGCAGCCGCAAACCGCAACGGCATAATTGCGAACATTTTCCGATTGCGAAAAATAATTTTTACTTTTGACACCGTGATTACCTACCGAAAACGCATACTCGGCAACGGACTGACGGTCATCGTCAACCGCGACCGCACGTCGAAACTGGCCGCCGTGAACATCCTCTACAAGGTCGGGGCCCGCAACGAATCGCCCGACCGCACGGGATTCGCGCATCTGTTCGAGCACCTGATGTTTCGCGGCACGCGCGAGGTACCCGTCTTCGACCTGCCCGTGCAAATGGCATCGGGCGACAACAACGCATTCACGAACAACGACTACACGGATTTCTACCTCACCCTACCCTACGAAAACGTCGAAACGGCCCTCTGGCTCGAAAGCGACCGCATGGAAGGGCTCGACATCACGGCCGAAAAACTCGCCACCGAGAAAAAGGTGGTCATCGAGGAATTCCGGCAACGCTACCTCAACCAACCCTACGGCGACCGGGCACTACTCCTGCGAGACCTCGCCTACAAGGTGCACCCCTACCGCTGGGCCGCCATCGGGCTGACGCCCGACCACATCGCCGCCGCGACGCTCGACGAAGTGCAGGCATTCTACCGCGCGCACTACCACCCGTCGAACGCCGTGCTGTCGCTCTCGGCCGACTTGGACGAAGAACGGATGCTCGACTTGGCCGAAAAATGGTTCGGCGGGCTGGCCGACCGTCCGACCGTCGACGTCCCGATTCCGCAGGAACCGGAGCAGACCGCACCGCGCCGGCTGGAAGTAGAGCGAGACGTGCCGGCCACGACACTGACCGTCGCCTACCGCATGGGCGGCCGGATGTCCGACGATTTCTACACGGCCGATCTGGTTTCCGACCTGCTGTCAGGCGGCGATTCGTCGCGGCTCTACCGGCGGCTGGTGCGCGAGCAGCGGCTGCTGTCGAGCGTCAACGCCTACATCACGGGCGATGTCGATCCGGGACTGTTCATCTTCACGGGCCAGATGCTCCCCGAAACGACGGTCGAAGCGGCCGAAGCGGCATTTTCCCGAGAGGTCTCGGTGCTGCAAACGGAGCCGGTTTCCGAACACGAACTGGAAAAGGTGAAAAACAAGTTCGAGGCGAACACGCTGTTCGGCGAACTGAACGTGATGAACAAGGCGATGAATCTGGGATTCTACGAGATGCTGGGCGACCTCGAACTGGTCAACCGCGAAGTGTCGCTTTATCGCGCGGTCGATGCGGAACGCATCCGCGATTTCAGCCGCCGCATCTTCCGGCCGGAGTGCAGCTCCACGCTGATTTACCGCGCCGCCGCCCCGAAATCCGAACGCAAACCCGTCGAAAACGCCGAATCATGAAACAGCCGCCCATCACCCTGCCCGCATCGGTCGAAGTGGCCGAAGCCGCCGTACGGACGCTTCCGAACGGCGTAAAAATCCATACGCTGGCCTCCGACGATTTCGAGGTGCTGCGCGTGACCTTCGTCTTCGCGGCCGGAACGTCGGCGCAACGGGTTTCGTTCTCGGCATCGGCCGCTGCCAATCTGCTGGCCGAAGGCACGCGCGACTGCACGGCGCACGAAATCGCCGAACGGCTCGACTACTACGGCTCGTATTTCGACGTCAACATCGACCGCGACATGGTCTACGTCAGTTTCTGCATGCTCTCGAAATTCGCCGCGCCCACGCTCGAACTGGCCGAACAGATTCTGCTGCATCCGGTTTTCCCCGAAGAGGAGGTCGCGGCCTACTGCGCCAAACGCAAGCAACAACTGCTCATCGACCGCACGAAAATCAACACGCAGGCCAGCGAAGCCTTTGCGCAAGCACTTTTCGGGGCGCAACACCCCTATGGCAAATCGTCGGACGCAGCACTATACGACCAACTGACCCGTGCGGACATCGCCGAATTCTATGCACGGCACTACACGGCCGAAAACTGTTTCGTGGTGTGCAGCGGCCGCGTCGGAGAAAAGGAACGGCAGGCGATTGCCGCAATCGCCGCGCAGCTGCCCGCAGGCGGCGGGGCGGAGCGGCCGAAAATTCCGGCACCGGAAACGCAGCACGAACTTTTCGTCGAACACGCGGGTGCCGTGCAATCGTCCATCCGGGTGGGACGGCTGCTCTTTCCGCGCCAACATCCCGATTTCGTCGGGATGCAGGTAGTGGCGATGGCGCTGGGCGGCTATTTCGGCGCCCGACTGATGCAGAACCTGCGCGAAGAACACGGCTACACCTACGGAGCGGCGGCCGCGATGGTCAACTTCGAGCAGGCAGGCTATTTCGCGATAGCGACGCAGGTAGGCACCGAAGTGACGCAGGCCGCCCTGCGGGAAATCCACGCGGAAATAGCGCGCCTCCGCGACGAACCGATGCCGGCGACGGAACTGGAAATGGTGAAAAACATGATGGCGGGCGAAATGATGCGCATCCTCGACGGGCCGTTCGGCATCGCCGACGTAACCATCGAAAACCTGCTGTGCGGGATGAACAACAGCGTCATCGGGGAGAACCTCCGCCGCATCCGCGAAACGACGCCCGACGAAGTGCAACGGCTCGCCCGACGCTATCTGGCGCGTGAAGATTTAGTGACGGTCGTAGCAGGCGTCAGTTTCCCTGCTCGCACATGAATCGGATGCGTACGAGCCGGATCTCCTCTTCGGTGTAATCGGCTCCCAGCTCCTCAACGGCGGCATCGAGCGAATCGCTCTCGGCGTCCTCCTTGAAGTAGAGATAGATGTCCTCCGCCTTGTCCTCGTCCATGAAGTCCCGCAGGTAATACGAAATATCAAGTTTCGTCCCCGAATTGACGATGCCTTCGATTTCGGTCAGCAGTTCGTCGAAATCGAGGTTCTTGGCCCGCGCGATGTCCTCGAAATCCATCTTGCGGTCGATGGACTGGATGATGAATATCTTGATGCCCGATTTGTTCGCGACCGCCTTGACCACCATATCCTGCGGACGGACGATCTCCTTCTCCTCGACGTAGGCCTTGATCAGCTTGACGAACTCCTCGCCGAACTTGCGCGCCTTGCCCGCACCCACGCCCGTGATGTTCTGCAACTCCTCGATCGTGACGGGATACTGGATGGACATGTCCTCCAACGACGGGTCTTGGAAAATCACGAACGGCGGCAGCCCCTGTTGTTTGGCCACCTTCTTGCGCAAATCCTTCAACATGGAGAACAACTCCTCGTCGGCCGCGCCGCCGCGCCCCATCGGAGCGACGGATTCGGCTTCCTTCTCCTCCTCGTCGTAATTGTGGTCGAGCGTCACCGTGACGGGCGTCGGCAGGGCGATGTACTGCTCCCCTTTCGGGTTGATCGACAGCAGGCCGTAATTCTCGATGTTCTTGTCGATGAGCCCGAGAATCAACCCCTGCCGGAGCACGGCTCCCCAGAAACGCGCGTCGTGCTCCTCGCCGGCCCCGAACCACTTGGATTTGTGGTGTCCGTAGCTCTTAATCAGAGCGGTGTTCTTGCCCGTCAACACGTTTACCAGATAATCGGCCTTGAACTTGTCCCCGATGTCGCGCAGGGCTTCGAGCGCCATTTTCAACGGTGCTTTCGCATCGACGCGGGGCTTCGGATTGCGACAGTTGTCGCAATTGCCGCAATTTTCGTCGGGGTACTCCTCGCCGAAATAGTGCAGCAGCGTCTTGCGGCGGCACATCGAACTCTCGGCATACGAAACCGTCTCCTGCAAGAGCAATTTGCCGATCTCCTGTTCGGCCACCGGTTTGCCCTGCATGAATTTTTCGAGTTTCTGAATATCCTTGTAGCTGTAAAAGGTCAGGCAGTGGCCCTCGCCGCCGTCGCGGCCGGCACGGCCCGTCTCTTGGTAGTAGCCTTCGAGCGATTTGGGGATGTCGTAGTGGATGACGTACCGCACGTCGGGTTTGTCGATACCCATACCGAACGCAATGGTCGCGACGATGACCTCGACGCGCTCCATCAGGAAATCGTCCTGATTGGCCGCACGGGTGGCGGCGTCCATTCCGGCATGATAGGCGTGAGCGCGGATGCCGTTGGCAGTCAGCAGCTCGGTGAGTTCCTCGACCTTCTTGCGGCTCAAACAGTAGATGATGCCGCTCTTGCCCTCATTCTGCTTGATGAAGCGGATGATTTCGCGGTCGACGTCGTGTTTGGGCCGCAACTCGTAGTAGAGATTCGGCCGGTTGAACGACGATTTGAACACGGCGGCGTCCGACATGCCCAGATTCTTCTGGATATCCAGCTGCACCTTCGGGGTGGCGGTAGCGGTGAGCGCAATCAGCGGAGCCGTACCGATTTCGTTGATGATAGGGCGGATGCGCCGGTACTCCGGCCGGAAATCGTGGCCCCACTCCGAAATGCAGTGCGCCTCGTCGATGGCGTAGAACGAAATTTTGATCTTGCGCAGGAACGCCACGTTGTCCTCTTTGGTCAGGGACTCGGGCGCGAAGTAAAGCAGTTTAGTCTTGCCGTCGAGCACGTCGGCCCGCACCTGCTGGACGGCGGTCTTGTTGAGCGACGAATTAAGGAAGTGCGCGATGCCCGACTCGGCCGAGAAAGTGCGCATGGCGTCGACCTGATTCTTCATGAGCGCGATGAGCGGCGAAATGACGATCGCCACGCCGTCCATCAGCAATGCCGGCAACTGGTAGCAAAGCGATTTGCCGCCGCCCGTAGGCATCAGCACGAACGTGTCCTTGCCTTCCAGCACGTTGCGGATCACTGCTTCCTGATTCCCCTTGAACGACGCGAAACCGAAATACTCTTTCAGCTTCCGATGCAACAAGGATGATTCGATTTGTCCCATTTACCGTAAAACGCAAAATTCAAATGTAAAGATAAAAAAATTTCGGAAAAAAACCTAACTTTGTCCAAATTATTGTTCTTTTTCCCAAAAATATCGCCGAAAGGCGCACCGGCCGTCGGCCGGATCGTCTTCGTCCGATTGCATAAACAAGAAAAGCCATGCGTCTGTACACCAACGAACTGGTCAAGAAATACAAGTCCCGCACGGTGGTCAACCACGTTTCGATCGACGTCCGGCAGGGCGAAATCGTCGGGCTGCTCGGCCCCAACGGAGCCGGAAAGACCACTACTTTTTATATGATCGTGGGGCTGATCAAGCCCAACGAGGGGCGCATTTTCCTCGAAAACGACGAGGGGCAGGTTTCGGAGCTCACCGACCTGCCGGTTTATCGGCGGGCGCAGCTGGGCGTGGGTTATCTGGCGCAGGAGGCTTCGGTTTTCCGCCGGCTGACCGTCGAGGAGAACATCCGCTCGGTGCTCGAAATGACGAACTACTCCAAAGAGTACCAAGCCGAACGCATGGAAGCGCTGATCGAGGAGTTCCGCTTGCAGAAAGTGCGCAAAAGCTACGGCATCCAGCTGTCGGGCGGCGAGCGGCGGCGCACCGAAATCGCCCGCGCGGTGGCCATCAATCCGGCGTTCATCCTGCTCGACGAGCCGTTCGCGGGAGTCGACCCCATTGCGGTGGAGGACATCCAGTCGATCGTGGCGACGCTGAAACACAAGAACATCGGTGTCATCATCACCGACCACAACGTCGACGAAACCCTCGCCATCACCGACCGCACCTACCTGCTCTACGAGGGCAAAATCCTGAAAACCGGCTCGGCCGAAGAACTCGCTGCCGACCCGATGGTGCGCAAGGTCTATCTGGGCCAGCACTTCGAGCTGAAAAAGAGCCACCAGATTACGCAGGAGATGATCCACAACCCCGAATCCGTCCGCAAATAGCACCGGTGCCGCATGGAAATCACCGTCACGCCCGGACACGTCGGAGGGCGGGTCAGCCCCCCTTGTTCCAAAAGCTACGCCCAGCGCGCTTTGGCCGCATCGCTGCTGGCCGACGGCCGCTCGGTGCTGCACAACCTCGAATTCTGCGACGACACGCTTTCGGCCATGCGGTGCATCGAAACGCTCGGCGCCTGCATCGCGCGGATCGATGAAACCACACTCGCCATCGAGGGGGGAATCCGGCCATTCGGCGACGCGCAGCCGGCCAATGAAAGACGCGGCGGCCTGCTCCACCCTGCGGGCGACACGCTGCACACGGGCGAATCGGGGCTGGCGACGCGGCTGTTCACCCCCAT
>JAMPDE010000001.1:349759-386265 GCA_023665825.1 Alistipes senegalensis
TACGCCGCCGGTTCGACCGTCCGGTCGGCGGCGGGCCGCTTGGCGCGGGCCGTCCCCGAACCGCAGGCGACGAACAACGCCGCGACGAGCGAAAGGAGCAATCCGTATTTCATCCGGTCGCGTGCGCTATTTGCGCACCTTGAAGATGATTTTGCGCACGACGCCCTCGCCGACCATCGGTGCGTGGCCGTCTTCGGGGAAGAGCACCGTGAATTGACCCGGATAGAGCGTGTAGTAGGTCTGCGGCACGTCGTCGAAGAACTGGATGTCCTTTTCGGGGTTGAATTCGCCCTGCGGCTGCGTGAGGTTGCATCGCTCGCTCCAGCCGAACGATTCGCATTTGCCCGTGACGAGCATCTGGATGTCGATGTATTCGTCGTGCACTTCGAGCTTGGCGGCCTCTTTGGTCTTCAGCTCGCGTTCCATCACGTTGACGTAAATGTCGCGGCCGTCCAGCTCGTGGATGCCCGGCTCGACGGTCGTCCAGTCGGTCGAAGCCATCAGCTCGAATGCTTTTTTCATGCGCGGGCTCACTCCGTAGTAGAGCGCGGCGTTTTTCAGCGAATCTAAAATCATTTTTTTATTAATTTTTGTTGGAATTTATCTTACGGTTTCATGGACGTTTTCTGCAACCGCACGACGACGGGCAGGTGGTCGGAATAGGTGACGAACGGCGTCGCATAGGAGACGGCTTCGAGCCCTGCGGAGTGCAGCAGATAGTCGATGCGCAGGGTGTTGAAGAATCCGCGATAGGTGTGCGAAAAGCCCGTGCCGCACTCGCTGAACGCATCTTCCGCTCCGCGTGACATCGTGCGGTAGACATACGAAACCGGCGTGTCGTTGAAGTCGCCGCAGACGACGTAGCGCGTCCGCGTGGCGGCGATGACCGGCGCGATGCGGTCTACCTGCTCGGCCCGCAGGACGCAGTTGTTGCGGTGGCGGCGGACGATGCTCCGTATCTTGTCCCAGCGGGTCGAATCGGTCAGATAGAGCCGCTGCGTCAGGAATTCATCGTCTCCGGCCTTGATTTCGGTCGTGTGGAGGTGGTTGTTGAAGATACGCACCACGTCGTTGCCGATCCGTACGTCGGCCCACATCGACGCGCCGAATGCCGGTATCGTGTCCGATTGCACGATAGGGTACTTGCTCAATATCACCATCGGGCCGGCGGCGCTCGTGCCGCTCGTGCCGACCACCGAATAGTTTTTCAGCAGGTTGGTGAAGGCCGCGCTCTGCCGGACGACCGCCGCGTTGTACTCTTGCAGGCATACGATGTCGGGGTCGAGCCGCAGAATCAGCCGGCTGATGCGGTCGGGGCTGGTTTCGCCGCGATCGTCGTAGAAATAGCGCACGTTGTAGGTCATCACCTTGAAAGCGCGGTCGTATTTCGGTTCGCCGTAGGTGCGGCGGAACTGTCCGCGATAGAAAAGCGACGTGTGGAAGCATCCCGCCGCAATCAGCACGATCAGTACGCCCGCCCGTCCCCAACTCCATCGGATGATCCAGTAGAGGGCCAGCACGACGGTCGCCACGAAGACGCCGGGCGCGATGAGTCCCAGCATGGGGAAAAAGGTTACTTTCGCAGGGTGGATGTAGGGCACGAGTAGCGTCAGGGCCATCGCCATACCGGTGAAGATGGTCAGCACGGTCATGCACCCGTCGAGCAGGCTCACCGCCAGCAGCTGGCCGCGCGGCCGTTCGTAGCGTTTGTAATCGGAATAGTATTCGTCGGCCATGATTCAGAATCGGATTTTGCCTTGCCGCCGCCACCAGTAGAGCAGCAGCAGCCCCCACAGCATGCCGCCGACATGGGCGAAGTGGGCGACGTTGCCGTAGCCGCGCCAGCCGGCGAAGAGTTCGATGACGCCGTAGCCGATGACGAACCATTTGGCTTTCATCGGGATGGGCGGGAAAATCAACATGATGACCGCATTGGGATGCAGGACGCCGAAAGCGAGCAGCAGCCCCATGACGGCTCCCGATGCGCCGATTAATTGCACGTAGTATTCGCCCGTGAACCACACGGTGGCCATCTGGATGAGGGCCGCGCCGATGCCGCAGGCGAAGTAATAGGTCAGAAAACGCTGTTGTCCCAGTTCGTATTCGAGCGTGCGGCCGAACATCCACAGCGCGAACATGTTGAAAAAGAGGTGCTCGAGCCCGCCGTGCAGGAACATGTAGGTCACGAACTGGTAGGAGTGGAAGAGCGGGTTCTCGAACCAGAACAGCGAGCCGTAGAGCATGATCTGCTTTCCGACAGGCAGCAGCGCGGTGGCCATGAAGACCAGCACGTTGATGATTATCAGGTTTTTGACGACCGGAGGCGTCCGAAAAAAAGGATTCATTAGGACAAAGGTATGAAAATTTTTCCTAAATTTGTTCGATTAAACGATTCGACCGGTTCCGCCGTGTGCGGCGGGCACGGCCGACGGTGAAAACTCGACCTGAAATGAACAAACTCGGAAAAATCCTGCTCGTGGCAGGAGCGGCATGTGCGTGTGCTTGCGCGCAGCGGCCGCAGACCACGAAATCGGGGCTCGCGGCGGATGATTTCGTCGCCGAAATCGACGGTGCCGGCACGGCCCTTTACACGCTGGCCAATGCCAACGGCATGGAGGCTGCTGTTACGAACTTCGGCGGACGCGTCGTTTCGCTGATGGTTCCCGACCGCGACGGCACGCTGCGCGACGTCGTGCTCGGTTTCGACTGCATCGACGATTACATCCATGTGCCGTCCGACTTCGGCGCCTCGATCGGCCGTTACGCCAACCGCATTGCGCAGGGGCGTTTCACGCTCGACGGCGTCGCCTACGACCTGCCCAAAAACAACTTCGGCCATTGCCTGCACGGCGGCCCCAACGGGTGGCAGTATCGGATTTACGACGTGGTCGAGTCCGACGCTTCGCACATCGTGCTGGCGCTGCACTCGCCCGACGGCGACGAGGGGTTTCCGGGTGCGGTCGATGCGACGGTGACCTATCGGCTGACCGACGACAATGCGCTGGAAATCTCCTACGAGGCCACGACCGATGCGCCGACGATCGTCAATATGACCAATCACTCCTATTTCAACCTTTCGGGCGACCCGACCGCGACGATTTGCGACCATTGGCTGCAAATTGCCGCCGAATCGTTCACGCCGGTGGACGATACCTTCATGACGACGGGCGAAATCGCCCCCGTCGCAGGTACTCCGATGGATTTCCGCACGGCGAAACGCATCGGTGCCGAAATCGACCGTTACGACTACGTGCAACTGAAAAACGGCAACGGATACGACCACAACTGGGTGCTCTCGACGGCCGGCGACCTGACGCGCAAGGCAGCCGAATTGCGGTGCGACGCTTCGGGCATCGTCATGGAGCTTTACACCGACGAACCGGGTGTGCAGGTCTACACCGGCAACTTCCTCGACGGAACGATTACCGGCAAAAAAGGCATCGTCTACAATCAGCGGGCCGCCGTCTGCCTCGAAACCCAGCATTACCCCGATTCGCCCAACAAACCCGCTTGGCCGTCGCCGGTGTTGCATCCGGGCGAAACCTACCGGAGCCATTGCATCTACCGCTTTTCCGTTGCCGACTGAACCGGCGAACCGATTGAACCGGTCTCACAACCTACCGACCTTAATTAGAACCTAAACGACTTAATAAAAATGCAACTTTTGGATTGGATCGTCATCGCGTTGTTCGTGGGGATGATGATTTGGATCGTGATTACGGTCTTGCGCAAGAAGAACGAAAATTCTTCGGATTACTTTCTCGGCGGACGCGACGCTACGTGGATTGCCATCGGTACGTCGCTGTTCGCTTCCAACATCGGCTCCGAGCACCTCATCGGATTGGCCGGCGCCGGCGCTTCGTCGGGCATGGCGATGGCGCCTTGGGAACTGCACGGATGGATCATCCTGCTGTTGGGGTGGGTTTTCGTGCCGTTCTATTCGCGCAGCATGGTGCTGACGATGCCCGAATTTCTCGAACGCCGCTACAACCCCCAGTCGCGCACCATTCTGTCGGTGATTTCGCTCATCAGCTACGTCATGACGAAAGTCGCCGTCACGGTCTATGCCGGCGGACTCGTATTCCAGCAGGTCTTCGGCATTCAGGAACTGTGGGGTATCGACTTTTTCTGGATTGCCGCCATCGGGCTGGTGCTCGTTACGGCACTCTACACCGTCGTGGGCGGCATGGAGTCGGTCTTGAAAACTTCGGTCTTGCAGACCCCCATTCTGTTGCTGGGGTCGGCTTTCATCCTCTTCTTCGGCTTCAAGGAGCTCGGCGGCTGGGACCAGATGATGGCGATTTGCCGCGCCAACGTGGTCAATGATTACGGCAACAGCATGGTCGAACTGATTCGCGACAACCGCGATGCCGATTTCCCTTGGGTGGGCGCACTCATCGGGTCGTCGATCATCGGTTTCTGGTATTGGTGTACCGACCAGTTCATCGTGCAGCGCGTACTTTCGGGCCGCAACGAGCGCGAGGCCCGGCGCGGTACGATTTTCGGCGCCTATCTGAAAATGCTGCCCGTTTTCCTCTTCCTCATTCCGGGCATGATCGCCTACGCCATGCACGCCAAAGGCATCACTATCGGTGACACGGTGTTCGAGTTGGTCGATAAGAACGGTGTTTACGCGGCCGATGCTGCTTTCCCGACGCTCGTCGCACGTTTGCTGCCCGCCGGTCTGAAAGGTATCGTCGTCTGCGGTATCCTCGCCGCGCTGATGTCGTCGCTGGCCTCGCTGTTCAACTCGTCGGCCATGTTGTTTACGATTGACTTCTACAAGCGCTTCAAGCCCGAAACGCCTGAAAAACGCCTCGTCGTCATCGGCCAGATCGCGACGGTCGTCATCGTCGGGCTGGGTATCCTGTGGATTCCCGTCATGCGGTCGGTCGGCAACGTGTTGTACAACTACTTGCAGGACGTGCAGTCCGTGCTCGCGCCGGGCATCGCATCCGCTTTCCTGCTGGGTATCTGCTGGAAGCGGACTTCGGCCAAAGGCGGCATGTGGGGCTTGTTGTCGGGTCTGATCATCGGTCTGACCCGTCTGGGAGCGAGAGTCTATTACAGCAACGTCGCCGATACGGCGGACAATCTGTTCAAATACTTGTTCTATGACATGAACTGGCTGTTCTTCTGCGGTTGGATGATGCTGTTCTGCTGCATTGTCGTCATCGTCGTCAGCCTTTGCACCAAAGCACCCGAACCCGAAAAGATACGGGGGCTGGTCTTCGGCACTTCGACCCCCGAACAGCGTGCGGTGACGCGTCAGAGCTGGAACACGTGGGACGTTTTCCACACCTGTGTCATCCTGTTGATTACCGCCGCGTTCTACTATTATTTCTGGTAACGGGCGATGTCGCGGCAGAGTGCCGCGTGCAGAACGAATCGGGGCTGTCCTTGCACAAAGGACAGCCCCGAATTCGTTTAGGCGATAAGCCCTGTGCGCCGGAACGAGTATTCGCCCTCGCGCGAGATGATGAGGTGGTCGAGCACCCGGATGTTGAACAGCGCGGCGGCCTGCACGATTTTCTCGGTCATGGTGCGGTCTTCGGCGCTCGGCTCCGCCGCACCCGACGGGTGGTTGTGAATCAGAATCATATTCGCGGCCAGCAGTTCGAGCGCGCGCTTGACGACCAGCCGTGCATCGACGACCGTCGCCTGCAAGCCGCCTTGACTGATGCGCCGCTGTTCGATGATGCGGTTCGAGCCGGTCAGGTAGACCGCCCAGCACTCCTCGTGCGGCAAGCCTTCCAGCTGGGGCCGGAAAATCCGCACGATGTCGTTGCTTTCGCGGATGATGCGGTCGGCTTCGACCGGTTGCTTCGCGACGGTGCGGCGTCCGTATTCGGCCGCAGCGGCCAGCAGCCGAGCACGTCGCAGCCCCAGTCCGCCGACCATCCGCAGGCGCGATTGGTCGAGGGCGTTCAGCCGTACGAGCGAACCGCCCGCTTCTTTCAGGAGGGCTTTGGCGACCGCTTCATCACCAGTCAGTACGGTCAGCAATTCTGTGTCGGAGAGTGCCTCCGCGCCGTGCAGGGCTATTTTATCGTTGATGGAATCCATCGTTTTCGCATTTGGTCGGGTCTTGAAAGACGGTTCGCGGGCCTAAGTGCGGAGCGCATCCTTTGCTCCTGAAATCGTTTCGGGCGGGCAAGGTCGGGTTTCGGGATGACAGTGCAGGGTTTCGGATGGCCGTGCGGAATGGGATTATCATTGGGTCAGGCGGTCGTAACGGTCGAGCAGCGAAGCGCATTGCTCGTCGTTCATGGCGTGTGCGACCGAATAGGCGGCCTGCTGTTCGGCCTCCTTTTTCGATTCGCCCGCACCGTAGCCGACCTCCATGCCGTCGATTTCCACCGTCGCGTTGAATTGCGGATGCGAGGGCGGACACTTTTCGTTCCGGCTCGCGCGGAATGCGATGCGGTGGTGTCCTTTCTGGCACCACTCGATCAGGCGGCTTTTGTAGTCGGGGTCGGACCGGGTCAGTTCGTCGATGTTCAGGTGCCGGAAAAAAACGCCGTTGATAAGCAGCCGGTTGACGAATTCATACCCCTGATCCAAGTAGATAGCCCCCATCATCGCCTCGAAAGCATCGCCGAAGATGTGCTTTTGCGCCAGTCCCGCGCCGGCACTCGCAATGACGTGCTTGTCGAGCCCCAGCTCGACGGCGAGTGCATTGAGCGACTGGCGCGATACGATGCGCGAACGCAGCTGGGTCATGAACCCTTCGTCGCGGTCGGGAAATTCGATGAAGATGTAGTCCGACGTAACGGCTTCGATGACGGCGTCGCCCAAAAATTCGAGCCGTTCGTTGTTGATCGTGCGGCCGTCGTCCAAAACCAAAGAAGCCGACTTGTGAATCAAAGCCAGCTTGTAGAGTTCGATGTTGTGCGGAACGAATCCGAACAACTCGTCGATCGTTCTGTAAAACGCCTTATTCCGGCCGAAATTCCTCCGCAGAGGACGTAACAAGAAATCCAGCACGGCCGGAACGCGGTTATCAGTATTTGCGGAAGATGACCGTCGCGTTGTGTCCGCCGAAGCCGAACGTGTTGCTCAAAGCGCCGTTCACTTCGCGTTTCTGCGCCTTGTCCAGCGTCAGGTTGAGTTTGGCGTCGATTTCGGGGTCGAGGTTCCGGCAGTTGATGGTCGGCGGGATCGTGCCGTGCGTAATGGCGAAGATGCAGGCCAACGCTTCGACCGCTCCGGTCGCGCCCAGCAGGTGGCCGGTCATCGACTTCGTCGACGAAATGTTCAGTTTGTAGGCATGGTCGCCGAATACGCCCTTGACGGCTTTCAGTTCGGCGAGGTCGCCCAGCGGGGTCGACGTGCCGTGTACGTTCACGTAGTCGATATCCTCCGGTTTCATGTGCGCGTCTTTCAAGGCATCGCGCATGGACTTCATGGCGCCCAGTCCTTCGGGGTGGGGGGCCGTGAAATGGTGTGCGTCGGCCGATGCGCCGCCGCCTGCGATTTCGCAGTAGATTTTCGCGCCGCGCGCTTTGGCGTGTTCCAACTCTTCGAGTACCAGTGCACCCGCACCTTCGCCGATGACGAATCCGTCGCGGTCCTTGTCGAACGGACGCGAGGCGGTCGCCGGGTCGTCGTTGCGCGTCGAGAGCGCCTGCATGGAGTTGAATCCGCCGACGGCGGGTTCGTTGACGGCCGCTTCCGAACCGCCCGTGACCATCACGTCGGCCTTGCCGTAGCGGATGGCGTCGAACGCGGCGAGCATGCCGTGATTCGAGGATGCGCATGCCGACACGCAGCAATAGTTCGGGCCCATGAAGCCGTACTTCATGGAGATGAATCCTGCGGCGATGTCCGAGATCATGCGGGGAATGAAGAATGGGCTAAACCGAGGGGTCATTCCACCCTCGGCATAGCCCAGACATTCGTCGAAAAACGATTTGAGGCCTCCGATACCCGAGCTCCAGATGACGCCCGCCTGCTCCTTGTCGAGGGCTTCCATGTCGAAAGCCGCATCCTCGACAGCCTGCGTGGCCGCCACGAGTGCGTATTGCGTAAAGAGGTCGTATTTGCGCACCTCCTTGCGGTCGAAATACTGGGCCGGATCGTAATTCTTGACTTCGCAAGCGAACTGGGTCTTGAATTTTTCGGCATCGAAATGGGTAATGTTCGTCGCGCCGCTGACGCCTTTTTCGAGATTGGAGAAATACTCCTCGACGTTGTTGCCGAGCGGGTTGATGGTTCCGATACCCGTTACTACTACTCTTCTTTCTGCCATATCGAGACTGATTGTTCGGTTGTGAAATCGAATCGCGTTCCGCAGGTCGTTCCGTCCGTTCCGGTCTGCGCGACCGGCTGCGTACGAACGACTTCGGAACCGTCCGAATCGTTATTCGCGTTTAATAAATAATTATTTCTTGTGCTCTTCGATGTATTTGATCGCGTCGCCTACGGTTGCGATCTTCTCGGCGTCCTCGTCGGGAATCGTGATGTCGAAAGCCTTCTCGAACTCCATGATCAACTCGACGGTATCGAGCGAATCGGCACCGAGATGGTTCGTGAAACTTGCTTCGGGAACCACTTCCGATTCCTTGACACCGAGTTTGTCGACGATGATTTCGACAACTTTGGATTGAACTTCTGACATGATTTTAAGTTTTAGTTAAACAAAAGTTTTATTAAGTCGTTTCGTTGCTAATTCCGCTTTTTTATCAAGTCGCTTTGCTGCTAATCGGGCAATTTCGGCGGTTGTTTCGTTGCCGATCCGGCCGTTTCGGTCGGGTCGCGTCCGATTCTGCACCCCGTTTCGCTTTCCTTTTCCGCCTCCCGAAACGAAGATGCGGTTTTTAAGAAAACTGCGCAAAAGTAACACTTTTTTTATTACTTTTGATAAAAACGATGCTTTTTTTATTGACAATTTTTCCGACATTTTTACCAATCGAATCCGCAACCGATTAAACAATAATGTTTTATGAGTTCGCCATCTATTCCCGATTCGACGAATGCAAGCGAGGTGCGCTTGCCTTGTCCGATGCTTGAAACCGCCGCAAAATCATGACTGCGACTTCCGAAATCGGCCGAAAGGGCGAACGGGCCGCAGCGGAGTACCTGCGGTGCGAGGGGTTCGAGTTGTGCGAACTGAACTGGCGCAGCGGTCGTTACGAGCTGGATATCGTCGCCCGTAAGGACGGCGAAGTGCACATCGTCGAGGTCAAGACCCGCCGCGCCGACGGGCTGACCACGCCCGAAGCGGCCATGACCCCGCAGAAACAGCGTGCGCTGCTTCATGCGGCCCGTGCCTACCTCGTGTGGTCGCATTGGACGGGCGAGGTGCGGTTCGATTTGGCGGCGGTCGACTGCTTCCCTGACGGAACGATGGAGGTGCGGCTGATTCCCGACGCTCTCCAATGCCATTGGTAGCGGCGCGTTGCAGGCCGGTCGGTGTTTTCGGGCGATTTGTCGGTTTGGCGGGAATGTCGTATCTTTAACTTCGTTTTAGATACTCCGTCTCGGCAAAATCAAGCTATCGCTTGCTTCTGCGCTCGACTTTTCGTATCTTTGGCACGTATATAGAAAGACTTTCATGATTGTTTTCAGAAAAGCGATAATGCTCGGCGGAATCCTTGCGATTTTCGGGTTTTCGACCGCAGCACAGGCTCAGCAGCGGATGCGGCAGACGCGCGACGAGTACATCGAACGTTACAAGTCGATCGCCATCGCCGATATGGAGCGTTACGGCATTCCGGCCAGCATCACGCTGGCACAGGGCATCTTGGAATCCGACAGCGGCAACAGCCGTCTGTCGTTGCAGTCGAACAACCACTTCGGTATCAAATGCAAAAGCAACTGGACCGGCAAACGGGTCTACCACGACGACGATGCCAAAGGCGAGTGCTTCCGCAGCTATCCGTCGGTCGAAGATTCGTACCGCGACCACGCCGAGTTTCTCGACCAGTCGCCGCGTTACGATTCGCTGTTCGCCTACGCCCCGACCGATTACCGGAGTTGGGCACGCGGGCTCAAAGCGGCCGGTTACGCCACTGCGCCTGACTATGCCCAGCGGCTCATCCGCATCATCGAGGACAACCGGCTTTACCTGCTCGACCGTCCGCACGGCGATCGCATGTACGCTTCGCACAAACGGCACGGCGATAAGAGCCGTGCGCGGACGCACTACGTCAACAAGGCCGTTTCCGGCGGAAGCGTCGACCCCGACAACTACGGGGCGACCATCAACGCGCATCACGGCTACAAGGTGCTCACGGCCAACGGCGTGCATTACGTACTGGCCAAAGCGGGCGATACCTACGAGACGATCGGCGGTCTGTTCCGCATTTCGGCGCGCAACCTGCGCAAATTCAACGATGCGGCTGACCCGCAGATGCAGCCTGCTGCGGGCATGGCGGTCTATATCGGGCGGAAAAAGAGACGCTGGACGGGCGACCTCGCACGCCACGTGTGCCGTACCGGCGAGACGGTGCGGAGCGTGGCCCAGATTTACGGCGTCCGCAGCCGTTCGATCGAGAAAATGAACGGTTTGCGCTCCGATGCGACGCTGACTGCCGGAGCGGAACTGCGAATCAGATAAAACACGAACCGAATCATGGAAAATTCACCGCTGCGGACGAAGATACTGGAAACGGTCGTCCGCAAATCGAATCTGAAACAGCGCGTGTTCGACCACACGTTCGCTGCGTTCAACCTGCTGAAAGATACGCTGTTGGAAATGGCGTCGGAGATGGATGACGCACTCGAAGGACGGCTCGACCGCCGCGTGCGGCTCGAATACCGCGATCGCGGCAAGTTCGAGGCCCAGTTGCAGGTGTCGAACGACGTGCTCGTCTTTCAGATGCACACCGATGTCTTCCAGTTCGACGCCGACCACCTCGTCTGGCAGAATCCCTACGTGCAGGGCGACCGCGAAAATTCCTATTGCGGCATCATCAACATCTACAATTTTCTTTCGGACTCGTTCAAGTTCAACCGCAATGCCGACGAGGGCTACCTCATCGGCCGCATTTTCATCAACCGCGAGCGGCGTTATTTCGTCGAGGGCAAGGGGCAGACGTCGATGCGCGTGCTGCGTTTCGGCGAACACGAAATCGACCGCGAGGCGTTGATCGCCATTCTCGAAGAAGCCGTTTGCTTCGCACTCGACTTCGACCTGCTGACCCCGCCCTACGAGGAGAACAAGCGCGTGACGGTCGACCAGTTCAACACCAAGATGGACAACTCGAAATTCGTCACGGGGAAGCGGCTCGGCTACGATTTCGACGTCGAAGATATTTGATGGAGGTGAATTATGAATCGTGAATCGAAACGCGCTTTTCTCGTTTGCCTTTGCATCGGAGCCTTTTTGACGTCTGCCGCACAGAACGAGTACGCCGAAATCGCCCGGCTCCAGAAATCGAACGCCCGCATCAGCGGCATCCGGTCGATGTCCGACGGCGAGCATTATACCATGCTCTCGGACGAGGGCATCGTGCGCTTCCGGTACGACAGCGACGCGCCCGGCGAAAAGTTGTTGCCCGCCGACGCTCCGGCCGTTACCGATTACGCCTTTTCGCCCGACGAGCGGCGCATCCTCGTCGCTTCGGGGGCTGCGCCCATTTACCGGCGCTCCTATACTACGACTTATTACCTTGTCGAAAACGGGAAAATCGCTCCCGCATTGCCCGATGCCGTCAAGCCGCGCGACGCTTCGTTCTCGCCCGACGGCCGTCTGATTGCCTACTCCGACCGCAACGACCTCTACGTCCGCGATTCGGAGCTCGGCACCACCCGCCGCATCACCTCCGACGGCGAATGGAACGCCGTCATCAACGGCACGACCGACTGGGTTTACGAGGAAGAGTTCGGCGCGACCCGCGCGTATGCCTTTTCGCCCGACAGCCGCCGGCTGGCCTACCTCCGCTTCGATGAGCGCGAGGTGCCGCTCATGGAGATGATGCGCTTCGATGGCCAGCTTTACAACCGTGCCTTTTCGTTCAAATACCCCAAAGCGGGTGAGCGCAATTCAGTAGTCGAATTGTGGGTCTGCGACCTGTCGACCGGTCAGCGCGAGCGCATCGACACCGGTTCCGAGACTGACCAGTACATTCCGCGCATCGGCTTCACGCCCGACGGACGGTTGTGGTTCTACCGGCTCAACCGTCGTCAGAACACGTTCGAGATGATCGTTTGCGAAGCCAACGGCGCGCAGCGAACCGCCTACTCCGAAGGGGCGCAGCAGTACGTCGAGCGGGTCGACGACCGGACGATTACGTTCGTAGACAACGACCGTTTCATCGTGCGGCAGGAGGGGTATGCCGGTTACATGCACCTCTATCTGTACAGCATCCGTCGCGGGCCGCTCGCCCAGCTGACCAAAGGGGCGTGGGAGGTTACCGAGACGGTCGGCACCGACGGCAAACGCGTGTGGTTCCTTTCGACCGAAACGTCGCCTTTGCGCCGCAATCTGTACAGCGTGGGGCTCGACGGCCGCAACAAACGCCGTCTGACCCAAGAGGACGGTTTCTACTCCGTCGCCCCGAGTCGCGGCATGAAATACCTGCTCACGACCTTCTCGAATGCCCGTACGCCCAACCGCATCGCCGTGTGCCGCAATACGGGTGAGGTCGTCCGCACATTGGCCGACAGCCACGAACTGGCCGACGAATTGTCCGTCACGAAGCGGCCCGTCAAGGAGTTTTTCACCTTTACGACCGAGCGGGGCGACACGCTCAACGCCTACGTGGTCAAACCGCGCGACTTCGACTCGCTAAAACGTTATCCCGTCCTGCTCACGCAGTATTCGGGGCCCGGTTCGCAGTCCGTGCAGGACCGCTGGTCGCTGGACTGGGAGGATGCTTTGGCCGACAAGGGTTATATCGTCGCATGCGCCGACGGGCGTGGCACGGGTTTTCGCGGCGAAGCGTTCAAGAAATGCACTTACGGCCGTCTGGGGGCGTTGGAAACCGAAGACCAGCTTTCGTTCGCCCGGTACATGGCCGCGCAGCCCTACGTCGATTCCGCGCGAATCGGCATTTACGGGTGGTCTTACGGCGGGTTCATGGCTTTGAGCTGCGCGTTCAAGGGGCACGGGTTGTTCCGCATGGCGATTGCCGTCGCGCCCGTCACCTCGTGGCGGTTCTACGACACTATTTACACCGAAATCTACAACGGCCTGCCGCAGTACAACGCCGCCGGTTACGACGACAATTCGCCGCTCCGCTTCGCGCGGATGTTCGACGACCGCCATACGCGGCTGCTACTGATTCACGGCACGGCCGACGACAACGTGCACTTCCAGCATACGGCCGAAATGGCCCGCACGCTCAACCGGCTGGGCAAACGCTTCGACATGATGGTTTATCCCGACCAGAATCATTCGATGCGGCCCGACGCCATGCACGCCGTGCGGCAGAAGATGATCGACTACACGCTGGAAAATCTTTGAGGGCGGTGGGACATATTCGGGGCACGGAATCCCGCAGGAGATTGGAAACCGATAAGAAATAACGGATATGCAGGATTTGGTGAACGGCCGGTGCGGCTGGTGCGGGACGGACGAATCATATGTGGAATACCACGACCGGGAATGGGGACGACCCGTTGCGGACGACCGCACGTTGTTCGAGTTTCTCGTATTGGAGAGTGCGCAGGCCGGATTGAGCTGGCTGACCATTCTCCGAAAGCGCGAGGGGTACCGCCGCGCTTTTTGCGGGTTCGACCCCGAAGCCGTCGCCCGCATGACCGACGAAGATGTCGAGCGTTTGATGCGCTTCGACGGTATTGTGAAAAACCGGTTGAAAATCCGGGCGACGATTACGAATGCCCGTCTGTTTCTTGCTGTTCAGCAGGAGTTTGGCTCTTTCCGCGATTATGTCTTGACTTTCTTTCCCGACAACCTGCCGATTGTCCACACGTTCCGTTCGTTGGGCGAAATCCCGGTCTCCTCCCCCGAATCCGATGCCATGAGCCGTGCGATGAAAAAACGGGGGTTCAAATTCTTCGGGACGACCATTTGTTACGCCTACCTGCAAGCGACCGGATTCATCGACGACCATCTTGCGGATTGCATCTGCCGGAAAAAAGGGTGATGCCGGCTTAATGCTTCATTCCCAGTAGAATGCGTGCTTGCGCTACGGCGGCGTCGGTGATGCGGCTGCCCGAAAGCATCTTGGCGATTTCGTCGACCCGTTCCGCGTCGGTCAGACGGGTAATTCCGGTGTGTCCTTCGCGTTTGTAGACCACGAAATGGGCCGTCCCTTTCGATGCCACCTGCGGCAGGTGCGTGATGTCGACTACCTGCATCGTCTGCGACAGCCGGGCGATGATTTCGCCCATCGCATCGGCGATGCGCCCCGAAACGCCCGTGTCGATTTCGTCGAACAGAATCGTCGGCAGCTGCATGCGTTCGGCCAGCAACGCCTTGATAGAGAGCATCACGCGCGACAGCTCGCCGCCCGACGCGATGCGTTCGACCGGCTGCGGTTCGCGGTTCTTGTTCGCCGTGAACAAAAACGCCACGCCGTCCGCACCCGTCCATCCCAGCGTCTCCTGCGGGAGCAGTTCGACCCGGAACACCGTGTCCGGCATGCCTAATTGCAGGAGGGTTTCCGCGACATGCGCCGCGAATTTCGGGGCCTGCTTCGCACGTGCATCGTGCAGTTTTTCGGCCAGTTTCCGCGCCTCTTTTTCCGTCGCTTGCAGGGCTTGTTCCGCTTCGGCGATCTCCTCGTCGCTGTGCACGATGGCCGCCAAGCGGGCGGCATAATCATCGCGTGCGGCTATCAGTGCCGCTTCGTCTGCCGCACGGTGTTTCTGTTGCAGCGAAAGCAGCGTGTCCAGCCGGGCCGACAGCTTTTGCAGGCGGTTGGGGTCGGCGTCGATGCGCTGCCCGTCCTCTGCCATCGAAGCGTCGATGTCTTTCAGCTCCTCGACCACCGCATGCAGGCGCGCCGCATAGTCGGCAGCGGCAGGGTAGTTGGCTCCCAGCTTCGCCAGCTCGTTTTCCGAGTTGCGCAGAAGTGTTAAAATGCCCGTGTCATCGGTTTCTAACGCATTCCGCAAATTAATAAATGTTTCGCCGATGCGGTCGGCGTGTTCCAGTACCGCGATTTCCGCTTCGATTTCGGACTGTTCGCCGTTGCGGAGGGCGGCGGCCGCGAGTTCTTCGCTCTGGTAGCGGAGCCACTCCTCGTCGCGGCGGTTCGTTTCGGCCGCTTCGCGCAGCGTCGCGACCCGGCGGCGCAGTTCGAGCATGCGTGCGTAGACGTCGGTGTAGCGGGCCAGCAGCTCCGCATTTCCGGCCATCGTGTCGAGTGCCGACGTGCGGAACTCCTCCGACGAGAGAATCAGGTTCTGGTGTTGCGAGTGAATGTCGACCAGCCGCGTGCTCAGTTCGCGCATCTGTTGCAACTGCACCGGCAGGTCGTTGACGAACGCGCGGCTCTTGCCCGCCGGCGTGATGATGCGTGTGAGGGTCGTTTCGGCCGCATAGTCCAAGTCGTTTTCCTCGAAAAAGGCTTCCAGTCCCAGCCCCGTGAGGTCGAATACCCCTTCGACCTTGCAGTTCTGCGCCGCATCTTTCATCGCCGTACCGTCGTTCTTGGCACCGAGCAGCAGCCCGAGCGCGCCGAGCAGAATCGACTTGCCCGCACCCGTTTCGCCCGTGATGATGTTCAAGTGGGCGTCCAGCTCCAGTTGGAGCCGGTCGATCAACGCGTAGTTTTCGACGGTCAGACGGCGGAGCATAGTTTATTGGAGATATTTTTCGATTTTATCCGCGATGCGTGCGGCGACTTCCGTCTTGCTCATCAGCGGCAGCTCTTCGCGGCCCGCGCGGTCGATGAAGCAGACCTTGTTCGTGTCGCCCCGAAAGCCCGCACCGGCATCCCGCAACGAGTTGAGGACGATGAAGTCGAAATTCTTTTTCGTCAGTTTCGCTTCGGCGTGCGCGCGTTCGTCGTGGGTTTCCAGCGCGAAGCCTACCAGCAGGCGGTCGCCTTTCACGTCACCCAGCGCGGCAGCGATGTCGCGCGTGCGTTTCAGCCGGAGAGTCATTTCGCCGTCGCCTTTCTGCAATTTGCGGTCGGCGACTTCGGCAGGTGTGTAGTCGGCTACGGCAGCGCACATCACCGCACCGTCCGCTTCGGCGAACGCCGCAGTCGCGGCCTCGTACATTTCGGCTGCCGAAAGCACGTCCACCCGTTGTACTCCGGCGGGCGTGTCGAGTGCCGTGCGGCCGCTGACCAGCGTAACGGTTGCGCCCCGACGGGCCAGCTCGCCTGCAATGGCATAGCCCATTTTGCCCGACGAATGGTTCGTGAGGTAGCGCACGGGGTCGATGGCCTCGATGGTCGCGCCAGCCGTTACGACGAAGCGCTTACCTTGCAGGCTCTTTTTTTTTTCTGGATCGGGGCGGTCGGAAAGATGCTCGCCGTTCGCGAGGAGTTCCCGCACGAAAGCGACGATTTGTTCGGGTTCGGCCATGCGCCCCTTACCGTGCAGACCGCTCGCCAGCTCGCCTTCGGCCGGTTCGACGATGCGGACATCCCGCTCCGCCAGCGTATGCAGATTCTGCTGCGTGGCAGCGTGGGCATACATGTCCAGATCCATCGCCGGAGCGACGACGACCGGACAACGGGCCGAAAGATAGGTCGTCAGCAACAGGTTGTCGGCTACGCCGCAGGCCATTTTCGCCAGCGTGTTGGCCGTAGCCGGAGCGATCAGATAGCAGTCGGCCCATTCGCCCAGCGACACGTGCGAATGCCATGCGCCGTTTTCGGGGTCGAAGAACTCCACCCGAATCGGATGTTTCGACAGCGTGGCCATCGTCAGCGGCGTGATGAACTGCTTGGCCAGCGGGGTCATCACGACCTGCACGTCGGCTCCGGCCGTAACCAGCAGACGGCACAGCTGCGCCGCTTTGTAGGCGGCGATGCTTCCGGTGATTCCCAGCAGGATGCGACGTCCTTGCAGGCCGGCGGCGGACCGATCGCGGGACTCCATTGTCGTCCGAAAGATTTACTGCTCTTTTTTGGGTTCGGCCATCCGGTAGGTCAGCTCGTGGTCGAGGAACTCTTCGGTGGCGATGATGGTCGGTTTCGGCAACCGCTCGTAGTACCGCGAAATTTCGATCTGCTCGCGGTTCTCGAACGTTTCCTCCATCGACGTGTCGGTCGGCGACGAGAAATCGGACAGCTTGCGGTTGAGTTCGCTCTTCAATTCGGTCGAAATCTGGTTGGCCCGGCGGGCGAGGATGTTGACCGTTTCGTAGATATTGCCCGTTTCGCGGTCCAGATCGACGAGTTTGCGCGTGACGGTGTTGTTCGGAATGTTCTTTTTGATATCCATCGTATTGTTTAGCTGTTGTTGTCCGTTTTGTTGCGGGCGAGGTAGTCGCGGGCGTGTTCGGCCATGCGTTCGACCTCTTTGGCGTGTTTCGATTCGGGGAACTCCTCCTTGAACGTCAGGTAGGAGTCGAGCATCGAGAGATAGCGGTCAGTCTGCTTTTCCAGCACCGAGTTGCTGGCCAGCCGGTAGCTCGAATCGACGATGAGGAACATGATTTCCTCGCGGTGGGCGCTTTCGGGGTAGAGTTTCAGCGCATTTTTCAGTGCCGTGATCGCCGACTTGTAGCGGCCTATCTTATAATAGGTATAGGCATTGATGTAGGCTTTGTCGTGCAGGCGTTGGGTGAGTTCTTCGTTCATCTTGCGGAAGTCCTCCGCCCGTTCGCTTTGGGGGTAGTGCGACAGGAATTCGTTGATGCTGACCAGTGCCTGCCCCGTCATCGTCTGGTCGCGCGAGGGGCCCGGCGACAACAGATACTGGCAACGGGCGTACATTCCTTCGGCCTCCTCGATGAACGCGCTGCGGCCGAACTTGCGGCGGAATTCGTCGAGCAGGGTCGCCGCCGCATCGAAATCGCGGTTCATGTACTTGCAGTGGGCGTTGTAGAACGAGATGCTGTCTTCGCGCGTCGTGCCGTGATAGTAGCGTTCGGCTCCCTCGAACAGCGTCGATGCGCGCGACCACTTCTTTTTCCCGTAGCATTCCAGCGCTTTGGCGTAGATTTGCTCGGGGGTGCCGGATTTCATCACTTGGTTGATTCCGGCGCATCCGCTCAAAAAGGCGACCAAAACGGCTCCGACCGAAAGATAGGAAAAAATTTGCTTCATCGCTGCGTTCGTTTACTGCGCTTATCGTGCAAAGTTACGCATAAAATAACGATTTGCAAAAAAAATTAGTATGTGCGGCTCTGCCGTTGGGCTTTGCGGCTCAAAGAGCCGCGCGGGCCGCAGCCTCCCGGCGCGGAGGCCCGCTTGAATCTTCGGGGACGTATAAGCAGAAATAGCGAGATAACGTGCTATTTCCCCATAAAAGCCGACTGTGTCGGCCTCCGCAGGCTGCGTCCGCCGTTATATGATCGAGTTCAAGAGTTCGGTTTTCCCGTCATTCACTAATTTCAGAATCAGTTCCCCGAACAGCGTGTTCTGCCATGCGAACCACGCGCGCGTGAAGTCGGCGGCGTCGTGGCGCGAGAACGATTCGTGGATGAAGCCCGTGCCGGCGTCGGTGTTCATCAGCTGCACGATGCAGTCGCGGATTTCGGCGTCGTCGGTCGCCGTGAAAGCCCGCATCATGATGCTCATGGGCCAGATTACCTCGACCCCGATGTGCGGCCCGCCGATTCCCTCGCCGGCCGCACCGCGCCAGAAGTAGGGGTTGGCGTCGCTCCACACGAAACGGCGCGTGTTTTCGTAAATCGGGTCGTTGCGTTTCACGTCGCCCAAGTAGGGCATCGCCAGCAGCGACGGCACGTTGGCGTCGTCCATCAGCTGCACGCCCCCGAAGCCGTCGACCTCGTAGGCATAGATTTTTCCGTATTCGGGATGCTTGACGACGGCATGCTTGCGCAGCGCGGCGGCCACTTCGTCGGCCAGCGCCGTGCATTCGGCGGCAAGGGCCGTTTCACCGTTCACGGTCGAAAGGATTTCGGCGGCCTTGCGCAGCGACGTGACGGCCATGAAGTTCGACGGTACGAGGAACTCGAACGTCGTCGCATCGTCCGACGGGCGGAATGCCGATGCAATCAACCCGACGGGTTTCACCGGATTGCCGCGCCCGACGCAGCACTTGGTGTCCAGCTGCCGGTCGGTCGTGCGCAAGAACGTGTAGGGCCCGTGTCCCTCCTTGCGCTGCTGTTCGCGCAGCGTCTTCACGATATTCCCCATTGCCGCGACCCATTCGGCATCGAATACCGACGCGTCGCCCGTCGTTTTCCAGTAGTGGTAGGCCAGCCGGATCGGATAGCAGTGCGAGTCGATTTCCCATTTGCGCTCGAAGACCCAAGCGTTTTGCGGATAGAACTCCGCATCTTCGCCCTCGCCCGTCGGGCCGTCGTTGAAGGCGTTGGCGTAGGGATCGATGTTGATCAGTTTGAACTGCCGCCGCACGACCCCCGCAATCATCCGCTGCAAAGCGGGGTCTTGGGGGCAGAGCTGTACGTAGGGCCACACCTGCGCTCCCGAATCGCGCAGCCACATGGCCGGAATGTCGCCCGTATAAACATAGGTGTCGGGATTTCCCGCTTCGTCTTCGCGGTAGTGGACGGTGGTGTCGAGCGTGTTCGGAAAGCAGTTGCGGAACATCCAGCGCAGGCGTTCGTTGGTCAGCAGGCCGCATACCCGCTCGATTTCGGCTTCGACGGCTTCCGATACGAAGAGCCGCTTTTCGGGCGCAGGACGTTGGTCGGCATACTTCGCCGGTTCGTCGGGGCTGCACGTTGCTTGGGGGGCTGCGTTTATTTCGATGCGCAGTTCGCTGCCGCCGATTTGTGGGTCGGCCCAGCGGGTGGAGGCACTGCCCGAAAGCGGTGTCAGCGTGCATGCTGCCGACAGCAGGAACGTACATGCGGAAAAGAGAAGTCCGGGTTTCATGGGGGATAGGTGGTTACGGTTTGGAAATCAATTATTTGCAGTGCTGGAATACTGTGGCCTGCACGCGCGTCTCGGGTACGGTGGCGGATTCAGGCGTGGCTCGTCAGCAGTTTCATCGTTCCGTCCGGCACGAAACGCACCTTTTGCGTCGAGGCCGGCACGAGCACCGTTTCGCCCTGCCGGAGCGGGGTTTCGTTTCCCTCGCTGTCGACCAGCGAGCCGCAGCCCGAAAGACACATCACGATGAGGAACGAATCCAGCGCGGCGAGTTCCTTTTCGGCAGGCGCGTCCAAATCATAGAGCGAAGTGGTGAAATAGGGACACGCCACCAGCGGCGTTTCGGCATTTTTCTGCGGTTCGTAGTGCGTGCGGTAGTCCGGCAGCACGGTGTAGTCGATCGCCTCTTTGGCCAGTTCGGTGTGCAGTTCGCGGGGTTTGCCGTCCGCGCCCACACGTCCGTAGTCGTAGATGCGGTAGGTCACGTCGGACGTCTGCTGAATCTCGGCGACGAACGATCCCGCCCCGATGGCGTGGATGCGTCCGGCGGGCAGGAAAAAGAGGTCGCCCGGCGCGACGGGATAATCGGTCAGCAGGTCGGTAATCGTGTTGTCCGCTACGCTGGCGGCGTATTGTTCGGGCGTGACCCGTTTCGAGAAGCCCGACAGCAGATGCGCCCCCGCGTCGGCTCCGACGACATACCACATTTCGGTCTTGCCGTTCTTGTTGTGGCGCGCTTTCGACAGGGCGTCGTTCGGGTGCACCTGAATCGACAAATCCTGCCGTGCGTCGATGAATTTTATTAAGAGCGGGAATTCTGTTCCATGCGTAGCATAGACCTTTTCGCCGACCAGCTCGCCTTTGAATCGGGCGATCAGTCCGGGCAGCTGCATTCCGGCGTATTCGCCCGAAGCGACGACCGATTCATCGCCTGCGACGCCCGACAGCTCCCAGCTTTCGCCGATGTTGTGCTGCTCGGTCGCAATTCCTTTGTACGGGGCGATTTTCTCGCCGCCCCAGATGACCGATTTCAGAATCGGCGTGAATTTCAGCGGTTTCATTGTTTCGATTTTTCGTTTTCGTCCAACATCGACAGCGCGAACGCATAGGCGCCGATCGAAATCGCTTGGCTGGCGCCCAGTTTGGAAATCGTCACGCCGATGCGTTTCTGCGGGTCGTAGGCCACGAAACGCCCCGTGCCGTAGACTTCGAGCGGCCGCATGCCGCCGCGTGCGAACTCGGCGAATTCCGCTTCGTCGTCGAGGTCGTAGACCGTCGACTGCACCCGCGCCACCTCGTCGCCGCCGAGCGTGTGCAGCTTCGAGCGCAGCTCTGCCAGCAGCGACGGCATGATGTACTTGCGGGCCGCCGTGATGCCGCCGCCGATGACGATGAGCCCGTCGACCAGCGATACGGCCGTCGCCATCGCATCGCCCGCGATTTCGCCCAGCTCGGCGAAGGCGGCTTTCGCAGCCTCGCCATCGCCCGCACGTTTGCCGTCGGCGATTTCGCAGATATCTTTCGGTTCCAAACCGTGTTCGGGGTTGCCCGACCGCTCGCCGTAGACGCGTTTCACGGCACGGACGGCTACGCCCTCCTCGACGATCGTGTCGGCGAATTTCTTGTGTTTCAGGCAGAACGTCTCCACGCACGAGTTGTCGCCGCGATTCAGCCGCCGGTCGATGACCATGCCCACGCCGAATCCCGTGCCGAACGTGTAGCCCAGCAGATTGCGGTAGCGTTTCGGGCTGCCGGCCTTTTCGAGCCGCGCGTTGATTTCGGGCAGTGCGCCGCCCAGCGCCTCGCCGTAGGCGAACAGGTCGCCGTCGTTGTTGATGAATACGGGCAGCCCGAACGTCGCTTCGAGGAAGGGTCCCAGCGCCACTCCGTCGCGGAACGACGGGAAATTGGGCAGGTAGCCGCCGATGATGCCGTTCGGATAGTCGGCCGGGCCGGGAAAGGCGAACGAAATCGCGACGGGTTTTTCCGCAAGGCGGTCGATGATCTGTCGGAAGCCTTGCACCATCGTGGCGAGGCAGGTGTCGAGGTCGTGAGCATTGGAGGGCATCGTGAGCGGTTCGACGATGAACCGGTTGCCCTGCATGGCGCCGAAAACGAAGTTCGTTCCGCCGGCGTCCAACGTGATGACGGTGCGGCTGTCGTGGCTGTACATGAGTCGGTTAGAGCTATTGGTTTTCTGAATCGGGTGCGGTTCGGCAATAGCTTCCGCACGCCTATGACGCAGGCGGGCGGAGCATCCGCTGAACCGATACAAAGATAGGAATAACGAACCGGAAAAACAACAGTCCGTCAGAGCCGTTCGATCATCTTTTCGAGCCCGATTCCGTGCGACCCTTTTATTAAGACGAGTGCATCTTGTACGGGCGTATGGGATAGGGCTTCTTCGAGTGCCGTGCGGTCAGCGTAGGTCGCGACGTGCGGCAGGGCGGGGATTGACGCGGCGGTGGGTGCAGCAGCAGCTTGTGCAGCGAGCGATGCGGCGGCCCGCATGAACTCCGTGCCGACCAGATGCACTTCGACGTCGGCCGTTTGCGTCGCCAGCCGCACGATGTCGGCATGTTCGGCCTGCGACCACTCGCCCAGTTCGAGCATGTCGCCCAGAATTAGCACGCGCCACGAGCGACCTCCCAGCGGCATGCGCAGAAAGTGTTCGACCGCCGCCCGCATGCTCGACGGGTTGGCGTTGTAGCAATCCACAATCAGGGTGTTACGCGCGGTTTCGAGCCGTTGCGAACGGTGGTTGTCCGGCGCGTAGTCGGCGATGGCGCGGCGGATGCGCTCCTCCGGCACCTCGAAGAACCGCCCGATTGCGACGGCTGCTGCGATGTTGAAGCGGTTGTAGTCCCCCTCCAACCGGCTCTTGAATCCGTCGGCGAGGGCCGTCTCGTAGCGTTCGACCCGCAGCGACGGACGTTCGGCGGCCATTTCGTTCAGCACGGGGTCTTCCGCGCGGACGAATGCCGTGCCGCCGTGCGCGGCCAAGAAATCGTAGAGTTCGCCCTTGCCGCGCCGCACGCCTTCGGTGCCGCCGAATCCTTCCAAATGGCAGCGTCCGATGTTGGTCAGCACGCCGTAGTCGGGTTCGGCGATTTCGGCCAGCCGCGCGATTTCGCCGCAGGCACTGGCCCCCGTTTCGACGACGCCGAACTGCGTCGCTTCGGTCATCGACAGCAGCGTGAGCGGCACGCCGATGTGGTTGTTGAGGTTGCCGTGCGTGGCATAGACCGCGAACCGTTCGGCCAGCACGCGGCTGACCAGCTCTTTGGTCGTCGTCTTGCCGTTGCTGCCCGCTACCGCCAAGATCGGAATCCCCAGCGCGCGGCGGTGTTCGCGGGCCAGTTCTTGCAAGGCCCGCAGCGTATCGTCCACCAGCAGCATGCGCGGGTCGGCGGCCGCGACCGCAGGGTCGTCGACTACGGCGAACGCCGCGCCTTTGGCCAGCGCATCGGCTGCGAAGCGGTTGCCGTCGAACGTGGCGCCACGCAGGGCGAAAAAAATCGAATCGGGCTCGATGCGCCGCGTGTCGGTCGAGACGCGCGGATGTTCGCGAAACAGCGCGTAGAGGCGCGACGGTTCCGTCGTCCGGTCAGATGTGTTCTTCGCCATTGTGGAATTTCACTTCGTCGATGAATTTCTTGATGTTCTGCTCGTCCGAGCGGGGGCAGATCATCAGCACGTCGTCGGTGTCGACCACGATGTACTCTTTCAGTCCGCCGATGACCGCGATTTTGCCTTTGGGCAGCGAGACGATGCAGCCGCGCGTGTCGTAGGGATAGCAGCCCTCCGACGGCACGGCATTGGCGTAGCGGTCTTTGGGCGAGTGCTGGTAGACCGAGCCCCACGTCCCGACGTCGCTCCACCCGAAATCGCCGCAGCGCACGTAGACGTTGTCGGCCTTTTCCATGATGCCGTAGTCGATCGAGATGGCGCGGCACTCGGCGAAAGCGATTTCGATGGCTTGCTGTTCCGTTTCCGTTCCGGCGGCCTGCCGTACGGCATTGAACAGCGCGTGATGTTCCGGCAGGTATTTGGAAAATGCGTCGATAATCGTGCGCACTTTCCAGACGAAGATGCCCGAATTCCAGAAAAATTCGCCGCACTGCAAAAAGGTCTGCGCCAGTTCCAGATCGGGTTTTTCCGTAAAACATTTCACCTTGCTGACGGGGTTGGCATCCGACACTTGGATGTAGCCGTAGCCCGTGTCGGGGCGCGTGGGTTTGATGCCGACGGTCAGCAGGGCGTCGTGCGCGTCGGCGAACGCGAGGCATTCGCCGATGACCGTGCGGAAATCCTCTTCGTTCAGGATCAGGTGGTCCGACGGCGTGACGATCATCTCCGCGTCGGGGTCTTTGCCGGCCAGCAGATAGGCGGCATAGGCGATGCAGGGGGCCGTGTTGCGGCCGACCGGTTCGCACAGCACCTGCCGTTCGTCGAGTTCGGGCAGGTGTTCCAGCACGAGCGATTTGTACTTGCGGTTGGTCACCACCATGAAGTTTTCCGCCGGGACGATTTTAGAAAACCGTTCGTAGGTCTGGCGGATGAACGATTTGCCCGTGCCCAAGATGTCGAGAAACTGTTTGGGCATGTTCTGGCGGCTCTTGGGCCAGAATCGGCTGCCGATGCCCCCCGCCATGATGATGCAGTATTTCGCGTGGCTCATGAATTTCGGATTAAGGTATTTGTTGGACAAAGATAAAAATAATTCACAATTTTATTAGCGCTACGGACGGTTTTTCGGTTTCGTAAGGTTGGGAAGCGCACTCACCGATGCAAAAAAATTCGCAATTATTGTGCGATGCCGGCGGCGGGCATAAAAATAGGGACGCCCGCTTTTCGGCGGGTGTCCCTTGTGTGGCGACTTTTGTCGGCCGCAGGGCGTGCGGCGTCAGTCCTTGTATTCGATTTGCGTGTTCGGGTGGATATATTTTTCGTCGCGATTCCCGTCGTTGATACCTTCCAGCACCCAGCCGGTTTTCAGGTAAAGCGTTTTCAGCGATGTCATGAAACAAGAGAGAGTGCCGTTACTTCCTAAATTTGTCATGCTGACATCGAGTGTCGTCAGTTGATTGTTTTCGCACTGCAAACTGGTTAATTTCGTGTTTTGGCTGACATCGAGAGACGTCAGTCGATTGTCGCCGCAACTCAAATCGGTTAATTTCGTGTTTTTGCTGACATCGAGGGCGGTCAGTTGATTGCTGTTGCAACTCAAATCGGTTAATTTCGTGTTGTTGCTGACATCGAGGGTGGTCAGTTGATTGTAGCCGCACACCAAATCGGTTAATTCCGTATTCTTGCTGACATCGAGAGCGGTCAGTTGATTGTTCCAGCAATTCAAATAGTATAATTTCGTGTTTTTGCTGACATCGAGGGTTGTTAGTTGATTGTCGTCGCACCGCAAATCGGTTAATTTCGTGTTTTTGCTGATGTCGAGGTTTGTCAGTTGATTGTTATCGCATTCTAAATCGGTTAATTCCGTATTCTTGCTGACATCGAGTGTAGTCAGATGATTGCGGTAATTCACCGCACTACTCGCAATATAGCCGCAATCCAACGAGGTTAATTTTGTATTTTTGGTAACATCAAGCGAGGTCAGTTCACAGCTGCTGCAAAGTAAAGTAGTTAATTCGGTGTTCTTGCTGACATCGAGTTTGGTCAAGGGATCGCGGTAGCAACATAAATAGGTTAATTTCGTGTTTTTGCTGACATCGAGGGCGGTTAGCTGGCGGTTGTCGCCACAACTCAACCACGTTAATTCCGTGTTATTGCTGACATCGAGGGAGGTCAATTTATTGTCGCCGCACCACAACGTGGTTAATTTCGTGTTTTTGCTGACATCGAGGGCGGTCAATTTATTGTCGCTGCACCACAACTCGGTTAATTTCGTGTTCTTGCTGACATCGAGGGCCGTTAATTTATTGCATGTGTAGTTGCCATTGCTGTTGTATTTATAGCCGCAATTCAAATCGGTCAGTTCCGTGCAATACTCGATACCTTCCAACGATTCGATTTCCATGCCGGGACAGCGGATTTCGGTAATTGCGGCGGCTTCGGCGGGCGAAATGCCGCCGTCCTTGTTCGTGTCGAAGTTTTCGACCATGTAGGCGGCGAACTTGGCATCGGGGAACGAAATGTTGCCTTTCGGGTCGAGCGGCGTCCGGTTGGGGTCGGGCACTTCGTCTTTCGAGCAGGCGACCAGCGACCCTGCAATCAGCAGGGCGGCCAACAGTTTGGGTAAGTGTTTCATAAAAACAATTGGGATTTTGAGCTGCCGTCGACCCCTTGCGGCATTTTTATTAAAACGGAAAGTGTGGAGCCGGATTTCGTTTATCTAACGGAGGCTGTGGAATGCCCAGACAACAATAAACGATACAAATACCCCACACTTGAACAGACAAGTATGGGGTACCGGTCTGAACAAGTAGTGAGTGTAATTCGTCGTCCTGTTGCCCTGAAAACTTCCACATTCCCATTAGAAACAGTGCGAAAACACTTTCACTAAAAATATGTCTGTCCGCAGCGGGCGGACACGACAAAGATAGGAATTAAATCCTTATTCCCGATTATTTTTTCGTACCTTTCACTTCGTTTAAGGTACTCCGTCTCGGCAAACGCCAAATAAATTTGGGTTTGCGCGCGGCTTTTCGTACCTTTGCCCCGCTGTATGCCGACTAATGTCCGAGTACCGATGAAAATAAAACTCTTCACCATACCCAACCTGCTCACCTCGATGAACCTGCTGTGCGGGGCCGTCGGGGTGGTCGTGGCCCTGACGCGGGGCGCGTTGTCCGCCGCATTCGCGCTGATGGTCGCCGCCGCCGTGTTCGATTTTTTCGACGGGTTCGCCGCGCGGCTCCTGCGGCAGAGTTCGCCCATCGGCGGCGAACTGGATTCGCTGGCCGACGACATTTCGTTCGGGCTGCTGCCCGCCGTCATCCTCTACGTGCTGTTCGGCCGGATGCCCGCGCTGTGGCTGCCTGCCGGTGCAGCGACCGAAATCGCGGCGTTCGGGGTCTTCGTCGTGGCTGTTTTCGCCGCCCTGCGGCTGGCCAAATTCAACATCGACGATACGCAGCACACCGAATTCTGCGGCCTGCCGTCGCCCGCCGCCGCCCTGCTGTGCGGTTCGCTGGGGCTGTTGGCCGAATGCAACGGGCTGGTCATGCCGCGCGAAGCCGTTCTGCTCGTGGCCGTGCTCGTGGCCGCGCTGATGGTCTCGCCTATCCGCATGTTCTCGCTCAAATTCGAGGGTTTCGGCTGGCGCGGCAACGAGCTGCGCTATGCGTTCCTGCTGCTTTGCGTCGTCCTGCTCGCCGTGCTGCGCGCCCGCGCCATTCCGGTCGTGCTCGTGGTCTACGTGGCGATTTCGACCCTCCGCTGGTGGATTGTCCGCAAGGCGGAAAATCAATAAAATCCGTTCGTGGCATGAATCGACTGTCGGGAATCATCGCTTTTGCGGCGGCGTTGCTCTGTGCGACGCCTGCGGCGGTGCATGCCCAGCGGTTCAACGCCCGCGACATCATGCGCGCCCAGCAGGAGGGGCGCGGAACCAACCTCTACGGCTCGAATCCCTACGAGGAGAACGGCGAGGAGGGCGAAGATGAACAGAACCGGGCCGATTCGACCAAGAAGGAAAAACGCATCCGCAAGCCGCTCGAATCCTACTTTTTCAGCGATTCGATCCGCGCGCTGAACAACTTCAAGTGGAACATCCGCCGCGAATACAACCGCGTGGACATCCAGCCGCTCGACACGACGCTGACCGACTGGCGCATCGATTACCCGTTCTACCGCGAGGAGACCGGCGACATTGCGCAGGGGGCGTTGGGGCAGGCTTCGCTGCCGTTCGACTACTTCCGCCGGCCGCAGGATTTCGATTTCGAGTTCGCGAGCCCCTACTACGCCTATACTTATACGATGGAGAACGTGCCGTTCTACAACTCCAAACGGCCGCTGCTGCGCATGACCTACATCGAGTCGGGGCAGAAACGTTTCCGCGAGGAGAATTTCAACATCATGCACGCGCAGAACATCTCGCCGTCGACCGGTTTCAACGTCGACTACAAGTCGCGCGGCACGCGGGGCCAGTACTTGTGGTCGCGCACCAAGAACCACAACCTGTCGGTCGCCGTCAGCCACACCGGAAAACGCTATGCCGTACACGCCGGTTATTTCAACAACCACATCGAAAAGCAGGAGAACGGCGGGGTCGTCGGGGCTTGGGCCATCGCCGACACGACATTCGAGATGCCTTCGGGCGTGCCGACCAAACTGGCCGACGCCGAAGCCCGGAACACGTACCGCAACAACGCCTTTTTCGTCACCCAGTCCTACGGCATCCCGTTGCGGCGGATGAGCGAGGAGGACTTCTCGATGGCCGGGCTCACTGCGGTCTACGTGGGCCATTCGTTCGAGTACAATTCGTGGAGCAAGGTGTACAGCGACATCCGTGCGCCCTACACCGACGAACGCGACCACCGCAAACCCGACGGCTCGTTCGAGGCGGCCGAGTACGAGTATTACAAGGACTGGTACATCGACCCGCAGACGACGCGCGATTCGCTCTACGAACGGGTCATATCCAACCGCTTTTTCGTGCAGGCCCAGCCTTGGGACCGCAACGGCGTGGTCGGCACGATTGATGCAGGGATCGGCATCGACCTGCACACCTACGGGCAGTTTTCCCGCACGGCGTACCTCTCCGGCCGGTACGACAAGGTGTCGAAAACCAGTTATTTCGCTTACGGCTCCGTAGGCGGAAAAATCAAGAAGTACCTCGATTGGGATGCGAATCTCAAATTCTATCCGTCGGGGTATCGAGGCGGGGATCTCTCGATCGGCGGCCACGTGGCCCTGACGGGATTTCTTCGCGGTCATCCTCTGATTCTCGAAGGCCGCTTCGCGATGGAGCGCCGCTCGCCGAACTACTGGCAGGAGAATCTATTCTCGAACCACTACGTGTGGTCCGCTCCTTTGGACAAGGAGCATGAAACTCGTTTCGAGGTCAAGTTCGAGGTGCCCGATTACGCTTTCGAGGCGGGGGCACGGTTCGGTTTCGTCGACAGCAAAATCTACTACGACGCCGACAGCCGCATCGCCCAGTCGGGCGGGAACGTCAGCCTCACGAGTGTGTACGCCCGCAAAGATTTCCGCCTCGGCGGACTTCATTTGGATCACAGGGCATTGTTGCAGTGGAGTACGGATCAGAAAGTCGTACCCGTTCCGCTTTTGAGCGCATTCCTCTCGTACTACTACGAGTTTTGGGCCGTGCGCGACGTATTGCGCCTGCAAATCGGATTGGACGGCCGTTACCATACGGATTATTACGCGCCCGGCTTCAATCCCGCTTTGTCGGCGTTCTACAACCAGCGCGAAATCGAGGTGGGGAGTTATCCCTACGTGGATTTGTTCGTCATGGCGAAGTGGAAGCGGATGCGGATATTCCTGAAATACCAGCATCTGAACAAAGGATTGTTCGGTTCGGGGGCCTATTTCTCCGCAGCGGGTTATCCGCTGAATCCGGGCATGTTCAAGATCGGCATCTCGTGGGGATTCTACGATTAGCGTACTGCACGGCGCGGTGTGAGCTGCCCGCAATACGGATTTTTATGTTCAAGAAAACGATTCTGACTTTTGCGTTCTTAACGATTCTGACCACTTTTTACGGCTTCGACGCCCGCTTCGGCGTGCCCGTCGTGTCGCTCGACAGCGATTCGACGCCGTACAGCAATCCGCTGTTGCGCGAGGGCGATTACGTCATCTCGGCCTACGATGCCATCATCCGCAACATCAGCGAGCAGGAGGGCAACGACTGGCGGCTGTTGTCGGCCATCGCCTACCACGAGTCGCGTTTCCGGGCCGACCTCGTGTCGCGGAAAGGCGCGCGCGGGCTGATGCAGATCATGCCTTCGGTGGCGCGGTATTTCAATGTCCCGGCCGAAAAATCGGCCGAACCGGCCACCAACGTCTGGCTCGCGAACAAGCTGCTGCTGAAACTCGCCGGTTCGTTCCGGTTCGCGGCCGAAACTTCGGCCGACGATAGGCTTTCGATGATTCTGGCCGCTTATAACGGCGGATTGGGCCATGTGCAGGATGCGCGGCGGCTGGCCCGGTACTATGGCGAGAACCCCGATTCGTGGGAGGTCGTGGCTCGGTACCTGACCTTGAAGGCCGACCCCGAGTACTACGGTTGCGAAGTGGTCGAGTGCGGCCGTTTCACGGGCAGCGGGCATACGCTGGCCTACGTGGACGACGTGTTGGGACGCTACGAAAAGTATTGCCGCATGATTGCGCGGTAAACGGACGGTTTTTCGCTCCGTCCGCAAACGGAGGTGCACACGCTGCGCCTCCGTTTTTTCGTGCCCGTCAGTTCTGCAACCGGAACTCTTTGGGCGTCCGGCCCGTTTCGCGCTTGAAGAAGCGGATGAAGTGCTGCGGATACTGGAACCCCAGCGAATAGGCGATCCGGCTGACGGTCTCCGTTCCGGCCAGCAGCCGTTCTTTGGCCAGCGCGATCATTTTCAGCTGGATGTACTCCTGCGCCGTCTTGCCGGTTTCGCGTTTGACCAGATCGCCGAAATAGTTGGGCGACAGATGCACGCGGTCGGCGAAATAGCGTACGTTGGGGATGCCGTGCCGGACGACCTCGTCGCCTTGCAGGTAGTCGTCGAGCAGCCGCTCGAAACGGGTCAGCGTGTGGTAGTTCATCTCGTCGCGCGTGATGAACTGGCGCGTGTAGAACCGCAGGCAGTAGTCCAGCAGCAGTTCGATGTTGGCGACGATCAGCCCTTTGGAGTAGCGGTCGATGGGGCGTTGCAGTTCGGCCCGGATGCGCAGCAGGCAGTCGTGGACGATGGTGCGTTCTTCGGCCGAGAGGTGGAGGGCTTCGTTCGCCTCGTAGCTGAAATAGGTGTAGGTCTTGATTTTCTGTGCCAGCGGGGTGCGGAACAACAGATCGGGGTGGAAAATCAGCCCGACGGAGCGGGGACGCACGCCCGGCACCGGCTCGAACGTGGTCGTCTGTCCGGGCGCGAGGCAGACGACGGTCTGGTCGTCGTAGTCGTACTTCGTCCGGCCGTAGTTGATGACGCACCCTTTGGTCTGTTTCAGAAAGAGTGCATAGAGCCCCCAGTTGAGGCTGTATTCGCGCATCTGGTCGTCGCGGTCGAATTCCACGACGGCCACCTGCGGATGGCGGGTCTCGAAGCCGTACAGTTCGTTGTACCGTTCGACGCTCTCTACGGGCAGGATGTCGGGTCGCATGGTCGTTGTCGGTGAATGGGGCGGGCGCGAGCCCGCGTGTTTTTTGCAAAGATAAACGCTTCTGCCTATCTTTGTGCGCTGCGGGCCCGAAAACCGGAAAAAGGGTAGCTTTATCCGTAACAGGGGTAGTCCCTCGCCGCCGGAATGTTCCTAATTTTGTCTCGTTCAAAAAAACGAATCGAATGAAAATCGGAAAAATGCTGACCGGAGCGTTCGTCCTGACGCTGGCGACCGCTCCCCTAAAACAATGTACGATGGAAAACAACGCGCGAAACGCCGTCACGACGGCGGACAACTGGGACAAAACATTTTCTGAAAGCGACAAGGTGCATCACAGCAAGGTCGTTTTCCGCAACCGCTACGGCATCGAGCTCGTCGGCGACCTCTATGTGCCGAAAGAGGCTTCGGCGCCTTTGGCGGCCGTCGCCGTGTGCGGGCCTTTCGGCGCGGTCAAGGAGCAGGCTTCCGGCCTTTATGCGCAGACGCTGGCCGAACGGGGTTTCCTGACCCTTGCGTTCGACCCCTCGTTCACCGGTGAGAGCGGCGGCGAACCCCGCTACGTCGCTTCGCCCGACATCAACACCGAAGATTTCTGCGCGGCGGTCGATTACCTCGCGACCCGCCCCGACGTCGACCCCGAACGCATCGGCATATTGGGCATCTGCGGCTGGGGCGGCTTGGCGCTCAACGCCGCCGCCATAGACACCCGCATTAAGGCGACGGTCACTTCGACGATGTACGACATGAGCCGCGTCAATGCCAACGGCTATTTCGACGCGATGGACGCCGATGCCCGTTACGAGCTGCGCCGCCAGCTCAACGCCCAGCGGACGGAGGATTACCGCAACGGCTCCTATGCGTTGGCGGGCGGGGTGGTCGACCCGTTGCCCGACGATGCGGTGTGGTGGGTCAAGGACTATTACGCCTACTACAAGACCCCGCGCGGGTACCACGAACGGTCGCTCAACTCCAACGGCGGCTGGAACAAGACCTCCGCGCTTTCGTTCATCAACATGCCGCTGCTGGCATACAGCCACGAAATCCGCTCGGCCGTGCTGATGATTCACGGCGAAAAGGCCCATTCGCGTTATTTCAGCGAGGATGCTTTCCGTCGGTTGCAGGGCGACAACAAGGAGCTGCTGATTATTCCGGGTGCGACGCACGTCGACCTCTACGACAATCGGGCGGTCATTCCGTTCGACCGCATCGAAGCCTTTTTCCGCGACCGGCTGAAATGATGCGAAAAAATCCCCGAACAATTATAAGAAGACCTTATTATATGATGAAAACGATCTCGAATCAGGAGTACGGCGGTGAGCGTCCGCTCTTCGGGTCGCGCGACCTCCGCTTGGAAAATGTCGTCATCCATGCCGGTGAATCGGCGTTGAAGGAGTGCCGCAACATCGAGGCGGTCGGCTGCCGTTTCGAGGGCAAATACCCGTTCTGGCACAACGACGGCTTCGTCGTCCGCGATTGTCTGTTCACCGAAGGGGCCCGCGCCGCGCTGTGGTATTCGCGCGGCCTGCGGATGACCGACACGCGCGTCGAAGCCCCCAAGATGTTCCGCGAAATGGACGGTCTCGAACTCGTGAACGTCGAACTGCCCGATGCGCAGGAAACTTTGTGGCATTGCCGCAACGTTTCGCTGAAAAACGTCCGCGTCGACCGGGCCGATTACCTCTTCATGCACAGCGAACATATCCGCATCGCCGACTACCGGCAGCAGGGCAACTATTCGTTCCAGTATTGCCGCGACGTTGAAATCCGCAACGCCGAAATCCACTCGAAAGACGCTTTCTGGAACTCCGAAGACGTCACGGTCTACGATTCGATGCTCGACGGCGAGTATCTCGGCTGGCATTCCAAACGGTTGCGGCTGGTCAACTGCCACATCAGCGGCACGCAGCCGCTGTGTTATGCGCACGACCTCGTGCTGGAAAACTGCACGATGGACGACGATGCCGACTTGGCGTTCGAGTACAGCAGCGTGCAGGCGACCGTTCGGGGCACCGTGCGCAGCGTGAAGAACCCGTCGACGGGCTTTATCCGCGCCGAAGGTTACGGTGAAATCATCCTCGACGAACACGTCAAAGCACCGGCTGACTGCCGCATCGAAATACTGTAATGGACAACCGATTCGATTTCGATACCGTGCAGCCGCGTCGCGGCACGGATTGCGTGAAATGGGATACGCCCGTCAACGAGGGCGTGCTGCCCATGTGGGTCGCCGATATGGATTTCCGCACGGCTCCGGCCGTCGTCGACGCCGTGACGCGCCGCGCCGAGCAGGGCATCTACGGCTACGCCAAAGTCCCCGACGCCTACTATCGCGCCTTGTGCGGGTGGTTCGAGCGGCGGCACGGCTGGCGCATCGACCCCCAGTGGGTGATTTATACGACCGGCGTCGTGCCCGCCGTTTCGGCCGTCATCAAGGCTTTGACCCGTCCGGGCGACCGCGTGATTATCCAGCCGCCCGTCTACAACTGCTTCTACTCGTCGATTCGCAACAACGGGTGCGAGTTGTCCTCGAATCCGCTGCGGCGCGACGGCGACAGCTTCTTCATCGACTTCGACGACCTCGAAGCGAAAGCCGCCGACCCGCGAGCGCGCGTGCTGCTGTTGTGCAACCCGCACAATCCGGTTGGCCGCGTCTGGACGCCCGACGAACTGCGGCGCGTGGGCGACATCTGCCTGCGCCACGACGTGACAGTCGTCGCCGACGAAATCCATTGCGAACTGACCCGTCCGGGACTCGACTATACCCCTTTCGCGACGCTTTCGCCCGAATTTCAGGCACGCTGCGTGGTCTGCAACTCGCCGAGCAAGGCGTTCAACCTCGCCGGTATGCAGACGGCCAATATCATCGCGGCCGACCCCGAGCTGCGCCGCTGCATCGACCGTGCCGTCAACGACAATGAGGTGTGCGACATCGGGCCGTTCGGTATCGTCGCCCTGATTGCGGCTTACGACTGCGGCGCCGAGTGGCTCGACGCTCTGCGCGACTATCTGTGGGCCAATTACGAGTGCGCCCGCGACTTTTTCGCCGCCGAATTGCCCGACTTCCCGATTGCGCGGCTCGAAGGCACCTACCTGCTGTGGATCGACTGCCGGGCTGCGGGGCGCACTTCCGAAGAATTGGCCGAGCACCTGCTCGACGACTGCCGCCTGATGGTCAGTCCCGGCACGCTCTACGGCCCCGAAGGCGAGGGCTATCTGCGGCTGAACATCGCCTGCCCGCGCTCGCTGCTGGTCGAGGGATTGCAACGTTTGAAGCGCGGGCTGACCCGCCGGTAGGATGACGAACGGCCGGAAACGCGAATACGAACTGCTCGACCGCCTGCGCGACGGCCGCCCGATGAACCGCCGCGAACGGCTCGAGCTCATCGTGCGGTTGAGCATCCCGTCGATTCTGGCGCAGTTGTCGGTCATCGTCATGCTCTACATCGACGCTTCGATGGTGGGCAGTCTCGGGGCCGACGCGTCGGCCTCCATCGGGCTCGTCTCCACGACCACGTGGCTCTTCGGCGGATTGTGTTCGGCCGCCGCCATCGGCTTTTCGGTGCAGGCGGCGCACCGCATCGGCGCGGGCGATTATGCCGGTGCCCGCAGCGTCTTGCGGCAGGGATTCGTCGCGACGCTCTTTTTCGGGGCAGCCGTCGCGGCCGTCGGATGCGCTATCAGCGGCCCGTTGCCGGTGTGGCTCGGCGGAAATGCCGCCATTACGGCCGACGCGACCCGTTATTTTCGGATATTCGCCCTTTCGCTTCCGTTGTTGCAACTGAACTATCTTTCGGGCGGCATGCTCCGGTGCAGCGGCAACATGCGCGTACCCAGCCTGTTGAGCGTCGTCATGTGCGTGCTCGACGTCGTATTCAACGCGTTGCTGATTTTCCCGACCCGCACGTGCATCGTCGCCGGATTGTCGTTCACGTTGCCCGGTGCGGATTTGGGCGTGGCCGGTGCCGCTTTGGGTACGGCCGCCGCCGAAACGGTGACGGCTTTGGCGATGACGGCCTACCTTTGGTTCCGGTCGCCCGAACTGGCGTTGCACCGCGAGCGCGGACGTTTCCGACCCACCGTGCGTTGTTTGCGCGAGGCGTTGCGCACGGGGCTGCCCGTCGGCGGCGAACGGGTCATCATGTGCGGCGCCCAGATTCTGACGACCGTCATCGTCGCGCCGCTCGGCAGTGCGGCCATTGCTGCCAATGCCTTTGCTATCACAGCCGAAAGTCTCTGCTACATGCCCGGATACGGCATCGGCGAAGCCGCCACGACGCTGGTCGGCCAATGCAAGGGAGCCGGACGCCCCGACCTGATGCGCCGTTTCGCCCGCACGACCGTGTGGCTCGGCATGGGCGTAATTGCCTGCATGGGATGGATGTTGTACGTCGGAGCTCCGGCGATGATGGGCGTGATGTCGCCCGATACGGAGATTCGCGAGCTCGGCACGGCGGCCCTGCGCATCGCGGCTTTCTCCGAACCGATGTATGCCGCGTCGATCGTGGCTTACGGCGCGTTCGTCGGCACGGGGGACACCGTCGTGCCGAGTTGCATGAATTTTTTGAGTATCTGGGTCGTGCGGTTGCCGTTGGCCGCCTTGCTCGTACCGCACTACGGGTTGCAGGGCGCGTGGATCGCCATGTGCATCGAATTGTGCTTTCGCGGTACGATTTTCCTTGTCCGGCTCTTGCGCGACCGGTGGCTTCCCGCTTAAGAAGCGGGTTTTAAGCGCTACGGATGGTCTTTTTGCTTCGGACGGTCGGAAGCGCTCTCGTCCAATTCAGAATTCAGAATTATTGGCGACGCTTTGCGTCGCGCGGGCCGCAGCCTCCGCCAGCGGAGGCCCGCCACTTGCGTGTCGTGCCGTCCGCAGTCTGCGCCCCGCAATGACCATTTTTCATTTAGCGACGGCGCAGACGACTGTCTGATACCCGACAACCGTCTATCGCGCTTAACCCCCTTTTTTTCAATCGCACTTTTTGTTCCGTCAAAAAGTGCCAAAAACCTCTCCGACGATGTCTCCGCCTACTGCGTGCGGCCTAACGCTGGCTTCGGGCGCCTATCGCGGGTTTGCAAGCAAACCGGCCCCTCCGCCGGACGCTTTTAGTCCGCACTCCGTTTAACGGCTCCGACATCCGGTCGGATTCATCGGTGCCGCTGACGCGGCAATGTTTTTATTAAAGGTCAGAGCGCTTCCCACCGTCGGAAACCCCACGACCTCCCGTAGCGCTAATAAAATCCCGCTCGGCAAAAAAGGCGTAAAGAAATCAAGCCGTAAAAGCGTATGAAAACGGGGACGGTTTGCTTGCAAACCCGCGAAGTCGCCCG
>JAMPDE010000001.1:386365-439625 GCA_023665825.1 Alistipes senegalensis
CGCAGCGGGCCGGACGCGAGGGAGGAGGAGCGGAGCGCACGAAGCACGCGCGAGGAGGGGGACAATCGCGGAGAGGGCGAGGGAGCGGCGGAATAGCGGCCCGCTCCTCTCTGTTTTGCGCCTGCGGCGATACGGTTGTGGGCCGCCCGCCGCCGAGCGGAGCGAATGCGAACGCGAGCGAGCCCGCAGGGGCGTGAACACGTTCGGCGAGGGTCGCGACCGAGCCCACAAACGGAGCTCGGGCGCGAACAAGCCGCATATTAACGGGTCGGGTGGTCGGTCGATACGGCGTCATAGTGTTGCGCATATTCGTCAAATTCAACCGGTTCATCGCCGGACACGTCGATGACAATTTCGTACATGCCGCGTCCGACCGATTGCGGTGCAGGGTAGTAGGATACGGCCATGCCGTCGCAGATGCGTACGCGGGCATCCAGCAGTTTGTGTGTCATCGCGAAGCCGTAGAGGTCGCGAACCGTGATATAGTCGTACTTCATTTTAAGTATTGTTTAGGGTTGAACGATTTGCCGAACGTTTGGATAGTCCGGTAGTTTGCGCGTAGCATAGACCGATAGTGTACGTTGTAGTCCTCCATATCGATTGGGCATTCGAGGCTGAATGTCAGTCCGTGCCCGCTTTCGATTTTGCAGACGTGTTCGCGCAGTGTTTCTATTAGTCCTTGCATGATTGTAAGCGCGCAGGCGTGTATCCCCTCAACTCGCCAATAGTACGGGCTCCAATACGCGAATATCGACGAACTCCGTCGGCATGAATGCGTATTCACGATACCGGTTTATATATTCGTGGTTTCGGTCGCGTGTGCCGCGCGGTTCTTTGAGGTAAACATAGAGGTGCGGGCGCAGTGTCGGATGCCGCAGGGTGGATTGTAGCACCTCGTAGAGCTTTAATGCGAAACTTGGGCCGTCGACGATTACGACGTCGAACACCACGCGCCAGCGGTCACCGAATGATACGATATTGAACAATCGGAAGCCTCCGATAGGTTCGATATTCCACCGAGATTTGAGTGCGTGACGTAGTGCGGAAGTTAAAATTTTGTACAATGGTTTCGGCTCGTCGGTTACTGTCTCAAAGTGGATAAATCGAACAACTTTTTTTTCGTAGATTGCGAGCTGACGTTCGACAAATGTGGACACTTGCGTCTCGTCGTAAGTGTCTACGAGTTGTCCAATGTAATCCGAAATTTTATTTTTCTGCGGGCCGGTGTAAATTGTAAATTCTTTCCCTTGCTTTATGTTTGATAGCGTTTTCATGTTTACTTTTGTAAATCAATTAGTTATTGGTGTGCAATATATATATTATGTTAAACTATGGATTTATTAATAGCTCACCTATTTCTTACACCTCTATTCATTGAAAAAATGGCGAACAACGATTTCCGAGATGTCCGCTATCATTTTTTCCGAAGTTTGCAGTTCGTTGTCGGAGTTTTTCACGAATACGGCAATTGCATAATGTTGTCCGTTTGGCAGTTCCATGAATCCTACATCGTTGATTTCTTGTGGATGTCCGTTTGGGGAATCGAATCCCGTTCCTGTTTTATGTGCGATTCGGGCTTTCGTGCCAATCAGTGGCGCGGCCAAGCGATTTTTCCCTGTTTCGCAACCCCATAAAAGCGATTTGACGTGTCCGTGATACGGATTATCGAAGCGGTCATTCGTGAAAAGATTGTAAATCAACTTGGCTGCGTCTTGGGGAGTGGTCCAATTTTCGTCGGCGCATTTCGGATTCAAGTGCATGGCGCGTTCATCGTGGCGAATGGCGAAATGTTCGATTCCGATGGAGTGGATATACGCATTGGTGGCCTCTATTCCAATCAGGCGATTTGAACAATAGGTCGCAGGCGTTGTTGTCGCTTTTTTGCAGCGAAAATTTCAAAAGTTCGGCGATTGTGCTTGAAAAATCGCCCGATGGATGTTCGTCTCGTAAAGGGCTGAATGTGTCCGGTTGCAGTTCGTGTTCTTGAATCGCAATTTCAGTTTCGAGCGGTAACTCATTGTGATCCATACAATCAGCGACAGCTATTGCTTGGTGCAGCTTCGCTACGCTGTGCAACGGATACGGCGATTCTCCGTTTATACAGATAGTCTCTCCACTGTCGGTAATCACGGCAACGCCGATTTCCGCATTGCATGTTGAAATAAAGTTTTCGAGCTCGGCTTGCAGTTCCGAAGACGGGTTCGCAGTCAGAAAAATTCCGAGACAGAACAGTTCGAGTACAGCTGGCATTATTGTTCGTTAGGCGTGAAACTTTCAAATGTACCATCGGCATAAAACAGCACAACACGAGAAGGCCGTTTATTCGCAGAGGCAGTTTTCGGTGTATTTATATGTAAAGCCGGATTCGTGGGCTCGGTTTCGGGGCGGGCGTCCGGTTGCGCATTTGTTATTGTGGGGGTTGGGTGTTCGGTTGACGGAAAAAGCGAACGTTCGGTCAATGGGTCATCGGCTACTGTTACCCCCGACCGGTTTTCTGAAAAAGTTTCACCTCTGCTCCGAAACATATCGCCACGATCGAGCATCAGCCAGTCCGGACTGACCTGCGGAAATTTATCGAGAATTTTTTGCAACAGATCTACACCCGGTTTATTTCGTTCCGCAAGAATGTGGGAGATAATCGCAGGATTGATTTCGAGGATTCGAGCGAATTGTCCGGGCTTCAATTGAAGCTGAGTCATCAAAAGTTGCAATTTTTCCTTCATTGTCGGATTTTTTACAAATATAATTACTTTTCTATTGCAAAACAAGCGATCGTTTATATTTGTAAAATGTTAATAACTTACGATGAAATTTACAATTATAAAATTCTCGGCTATCGTTAAAACTCTCTTTTAATTCTATCTCTTGCTTCTGTTTAGTTATCCTGTTTATTATATTGATAATAATCATATTTATGATTATTCAATGCCTTGCATGTTTATTAGCGGCGATGCTGATTAATGTAGTTCTATTTTACTATATTATTACGTTATGTGAATCTTATAAATAATTGATTTATTGTACTAAAATAATACTTATTTAATGCTTTAACCGCGATTTAGTGTCGCTGAAACCGCACTTTTTGAGAGCGGGTTTATTATTTATATTTGTAAATAATAAACAATAGTGTTACGCATCTTGATGTTTATATATGTAAATTAAACATTGTCCTTGAAGATGATTTACGTTTATTTTTGTAATCTTCGGTTCGTTATCGGATGATTTTTTGAAGAAAATCGGATAATCCCCACTACCGATAGTCTTTAATGTTTTAATTTGGGTATTTGGGATACATTATGTTAATAAAACGCGAACGGATGACGATATTTAATCATCATCCGTTTATTTATCAACGATTTATATATATGTAAAACTGCCCTATTTCGCGATACGGTTGGCGATTTCCTGAAACTCATCCGGCGTTAAATGGAGCTTTTCCCGATGGAAATCGACATCTTTTTCGCTCTGAATGGGGATCAAATGGATGTGTGCATGGGGAATTTCCATTCCTAAAACTACCATTGCTACTCTGGAGCATGCTATTTCCCGCTTGATTTGGGCGGCTACCCTTTTTGCGAACACTATCATGCCGGCCAATGTTTCATCGTCGAGGTCGAAAATGTAATCGATCTCTTTTTTGGGGACGACCAGCGTGTGCCCTTTCGTCAGCGGATTGATGTCCAAGAATGCGTAGTAGTTTTTGTCTTCGGCGATTTTGTACGAGGGAATTTCGCCTGCAATGATTCGTGTGAAAATAGTTGCCATTTTATCGTTTTTTATAGATTGTTTTCTTTCGGGGTGTTTTCGGGCGTGCCATCAGCTCCGGCGGATTGGGTTTTGCAGAACACATAGGCTGTAATGTGTGCAAAAATCAGGTATATGGGCATCAAAACTTCTAACCCGAGTAAGAGCGATAAGGCTATGCCTGCTACTCTATCCGGGTCACCAGCGAGGATATGATTGCCGATTACAATCTGGAACGGGACGTAAACGAGTGTCGTATACCCTGCTATTTTAAGTGCGAAAATAGCCCATGAGGCTTGTTTTCGACGCCAATAAGCGATTGTGCCGCCTGTGAGAATGCACGATAGCCAAAGCAACATGCACTGCCAGTAGTTGCCGTATAGCGTAAAATGCGTAGAGACTTCGGAGTATACGGCTGCTTCGATTGTCAAAAACAGCTCAAATAGGAGAAATCGTTTGATTTTGTGTCGATTCATACCGGATTCAGAATTCGTCGAATGTCCGGGTCTTCAATATCTCTGAATAGATAACTGCTTTTGTGAGGTCGAAATCGTCCGAAATCGATGGTTTTTCGGGCATTTCCAGTGTTTTGGTCATCGGTTCTGCCGTCGGCCCTTCGGTCATGCTCGGAGCATCGTAGGTTTTCCCTATTGGCATGGCCGTTTCTTCCTCTTGTTCGGCGGAAACGGATTCCCTGTTCTTTCTGGCCGGCATCGGCGGTTCGGGCTCCTCTGGTCGGACATTGGCTTTTCTGAAAAGTCGAATGCCGAGCGAGAGGAGTGCGAATATGACTAATAGAATGCTTGAAATATCTTCCATAATATACTAATTTATTGTGCGTTTTACGCTTTCGATACTCTTGACCTTACGCAGTTTGTCCATTACGGCTTGCAGGCTTTCCGCATCTTTGACGTAAAGGCTGATGCCGCCCTCGAAAATTCCGTCGTGGCTGTGTATGTCGATTTCGCGGATGTTGATATTGAAATCGTCGCTGACCACCTTCGCCAGATCGAGCAGAAGCCCCGTACGGTCGAGCCCGCGTAATTCGATGGTCACCAAATAGGACATGGCCTTGTGTTGCGACCACTTGATTTCGTCCTTGACGATGTTTTTCCCATATTGCGAGGCCAGCCGGTTCAGCTCGTCGCAGGTGGCCTTGTGGACGATGATATTGCCGGTCGCCGGATCGCGATACCCTATCACTTTGTCGCCCGGAATGGGTTTGCAGCACTCCGCAATCACGAATTGGGGTGTATCCGAGTGTGTTTTCTCCGTAAGGTCGGAATCGTCCGTCAGGTTCTCGTCATTCTCCTCTCCGTCTTTGTTCGGGATGAAAAGCGTCCAGAATTTGAGCAGTTTGTTGCGTGAATTGCTTTTCAGCACCTTTTCCAGATTATCCAGCGAGATGATGCCTGCGCCGATTTTGCTGTAAAATTCGTCTTTGTTTTTGCTGTCGTAGGCCGGAATGATTTTGCGCAATACCCTGCCGCTCAAATTGATATTCAGCGACTTCATCTGCTCTTCGAGCAGTTGTTGGCCGCGTTCGATGTTGTTTTGGCGTTCGCGTTTCAAAAAATTCTTGATCGCCTGCTTGGCTTTGGCCGTCGTGACGACATCGAGCCATTCGGGTTTCGGGTAGGCCGATTCGGCCGTGATGATTTCGATTTGGTCGCCGCTGTTGATTTGCGTCGTGATCGGTTCCAGCTTGTGGTTGATTTTCGCACTGATGGCGCTGTTGCCGATTTTGGAATGGATGTCGTAGGCGAAATCCAAAGCGGTTGCACCGAAAGGCATTTTTCGCGTCTCTCCTTTCGGGGTAAAAACCACTATTTCAGAAGTATATAGCGATAATTTGAAGTTGTCAAGGAAGTCGACAGCGCTCTCTGTCGGGCTGTTCAGGGCTGCCCGGATCTGTTTCAGCCATTTGTCGAATTCGTCTTCGTCCTGCGAAATGGTGGCTTTCTTGTACTTCCAGTGGGCTGCAAAACCGCGTTCGGCGATGTCTTCCATGCGCTGCGTGCGGATCTGCACTTCGACCCATACGCCGTCCGGCCCCATCACGGTCGAATGGAGTGCTTCGTAGCCGTTCGCTTTCGGCATCGAAATCCAGTCGCGCAGGCGGTCGGGTTTCGGCGTGTAGATGTCCGTGATGGTCGAATAGATCTGCCAGCATTGGGTTTTTTCGGACGGAAATGCAGGCAACGGTTTGAACACGATGCGGATCGCGAACAAGTCGTAAATTTCCTCGAACGGAATCTGTTTGCGCTGCATCTTACTCCAAATCGAGTAGATGCTCTTCACGCGGCCCGAAATCTCGTAGTTGATATGGTCTCGGTTCAGCGCGGCGATAATCGGTGCATTGAATTTGTCGATGAACTCCTGCCGCGAGGCTTCGCTCTCTTGCAGTTTTTGGGAAATCTCGGCATATTGTTGCGGAAAGCGGTATTTCATGCAGAGGTCTTCCAGTTCGCTCTTGATGGAATAAAGTCCCAGCCGGTAGGCCAGCGGCGCGAACAGATAGATGGTTTCGCCCGTGATTTTGATCTGCTTGTTGAGCGGCATCGCCCCCAGCGTGCGCATGTTATGCAGCCGGTCGGCGATTTTTATTAAAATTACTCGTACATCGTTGGAGAGTGTCAGGAGGACTTTTCGGAAGTACTCCGCCTGCTCGGAGGTATCGGCATTGAAAACGCCCGACATTTTCGTAAGCCCGTCGACCATCGAGGCGATTTTGGATCCGAAAATGCGTTCCATGTCTTCGACCGTGTATTCCGTGTCCTCCACGACATCGTGCAACAGGGCCGCAACGACCGATTTGACGCCTAATCCGATTTCGTCGATGACGATTTTGGCCACTGCGATGGGATGGAGCAGGTAAGGTTCGCCCGAACGGCGCCTTACCCCTTCGTGAGCTTCTTTGGCAAGGAAAAAGGCCCGCTTGATAAAATTCCAGTCTTCGTCGCTCTTGCAGATTTTCGTGCACGACAACAACAGATCGTCCCATTTCTCCTTGATGAGCGCTTCATCCTCCGCAGAATATCCCATACGCCGTATGTAGGTGAATTTACTCTTCGTGCGATGCTTTCATCGCGTCGCGCACTTTCTGTTCGATTTCGGCAGCGAGTGCTTCGTCGTTTTTCAGCAAATCTTTTACCGCATCGCGGCCTTGTCCGATTTTTTTATCTCCGTAGGAGAACCACGATCCGGCTTTTTTGATGACGCCGTAATCCACGCCCAAGTCGATGATTTCGCCAATCTTGGAGATTCCCTCGCCGAACATGATGTCGAACTCGGCCCGTTTGAACGGGGGTGCGACTTTGTTCTTCACCACTTTCACGCGCGTACGGGTGCCGAGTTGTTCCTCGCCGTCCTTGATGACCGACACACGGCGGATGTCGATGCGCACCGAAGCGTAGAATTTCAGCGCGTTACCGCCCGTCGTGGTTTCGGGGTTGCCGTAGACGATGCCGATTTTGTCGCGCAGCTGGTTGATGAAGATGCAGACGGTTTTCGTCTTCGAGATGCTTGACGTCAGTTTGCGCAGTGCCTGCGACATCAGTCGGGCTTGCAGACCCATTTTTGAGTCGCCCATTTCGCCTTCGATTTCGGCTTTCGGCGTCAGGGCTGCTACCGAGTCGATGACGATGATGTCGATCGCACTCGACCGAATCAGCGAATCGGCGATTTCGAGCGCCTGCTCGCCGTTGTCGGGTTGCGAAATCAGCAGGTTGTCGACGTCGACCCCCAATTTCTGGGCATAGAAACTGTCGAATGCGTGTTCGGCGTCGATGAACGCCGCGATGCCGCCCGTTTTCTGTGCTTCGGCGATCGCGTGGATGGCCAGCGTCGTTTTGCCCGACGATTCGGGGCCGTAAATTTCGATGACGCGCCCTTTGGGATATCCGCCTACGCCGAGTGCCATGTCCAGCGTGATGGAGCCGGTCGGAATCACCGGAATGTCTGCGATTTCTTCGGAATTCATCCGCATGATGGATCCTTTGCCGAAATCCTTTTCGATTTTCTCCATGACCGCGTTCAGCACTTTCAGCTTGTCCGCGTTCGCTTGTGGTTTCTCTGCCATAATCAGGGTCGATTTTATTTTTGTTAGTTCGTTATTTTCAGCTTGTCGCTTCCGTAATGCCGGAACAATAAAATCTCACTCAAAGTTAGTGAATTTTTGCGAATCGGTGCATTTCGCGGTCAATTTTTTGTGCTGATGGAGGGCGATGATGCGAAAAATCCATTATATCCTTGCGGGCGAGTGTTTGCGTTACCGGTTTCTCGAAGGAACAGATGCAAAAAAAAGTGTCCATCGAAACCGATGGAACACTCACTGCTTGTTCGGATTCAAGCATTTTCCCGCAGCCTCCTGCGTTTTGAACTATTGGGCGAGCACCAGTTTTTCGATTTCTTCCACTTGACGACGGAATGTTTTGTCCGTTTCGAGCAGATTCGACACCGCCTTGCACGAGTGCAATACCGTCGCGTGGTTTCGGCCGCCGATAGCTGCCCCGATCGTCGTCAGGGGCGCTTTCGTGTGCTGCTTGGCCAAATACATGGCGATTTGGCGGGCTTGCGCGATTTCACGGGTGCGTTCGGTGGAGTTGAACCGTTGGAAATCGAGGTGCAGGTATTTGCACACCACTTCGATGATGTGGTCTATCGTAATCTCTTTCTGATAGAGTTGGACGTAGACTTTCAGAATCTCTTTTGCCAGCGAAATCGTGATTTTCCGGCCGAGAAAAGAAACGTTCGCCAGCAAGAGCGAAAGCGCACCCTCGATTTCGCGCACGTTGGCCGAAATGTTGTCGGCCAAGAATGCGACTACCTCGTCCGAGATGTCCGCGCCTAACTTTTTCGCTTTGGCACGAATGATTTTCACTTTCGTTTCGTAGTCGGGCTGACCGATTTGCGCCGAAAGTCCCCACTTGAAGCGCGTCAGCAGACGTTCTTCGATGTCTTTCAACTCCACCGGCGGTTTGTCCGACGTCAGCACCAGCTGTTTGCCGGCGAGCTGCAGATGGTTGAAGATATTGAAAAACGCATTTTGCGTACCCGTTTTTCCCGTCAGTTCCTGAATATCGTCGATCAGCAGCACATCGATCATCTGATAGAAGTGGATGAAATCGGGGATGTCGCCTTTTTTGTAAGCGGTCTGGAATTGCGCTTGGAATTTGTTCATCGACACGTAGAGCACTTGCAGCTCCGGGTGGCGCGCCCGTACTTCGTGGCCGATGGCTTGCATGATGTGGGTCTTTCCCAATCCCGATTCTCCCCAGATATAGAGCGGGTTGAACGGGGTGTTTCCCGGTGTCACGGCGACGGACATGCCTGCGGAACGGGCCAACCGATTGCACTCGCCCTCGATGAACGTGTCGAAAGTCAGGCCGGAGTTGAGTTGCGGGTCGATGACGATTTTCTTGACGCCCGGAATCACGAACGGATTTTTGATATTGTTCGTGTTGGTCTGGGTGTTGAACCGCGAAATGGCGGTCATGTCCGCTTCGACGGCAGCCGGCGTAAGTCCGTTCGTCGGGGCCGACGGCCGCTGGACCGCATAGTACAACTTGGTTTCGTGGCCGTAGAATTGCGAAATGATCGGACGCAGGAACGAAATGTAGTCCTTTTCGATCTTATCGTAATAGGTCTTGTTGGGAATGCACAGACGCAGCGTTGTCCCGTCGAATTTCAACGGTACGATGGGCTCGAACCACTTCTCGAACTCCTCCGACGGAATGCGGGATTTGATGGAGTCGAGGCAGTTCTGCCATATTTCGTTGTGTGTCTGTGTATTGGTGAACATGGAAAAATTGCACTGAATTTCAACACCGCAAAGTTGTGAATAATTTTGTTAAAATATATCCGGATTCGAGTTGGAAAATTTCTTTTTTTCATTATAGAAAAGGGGCGATTTCGGGGCACGATTTTTTAAGTGCCTGATATTGAATAATTGATTTTTATTTCCTAAATTTGCGTATAGAAATTTTGCGAGAGGCGGAAATCAACTTATAAAAATTACTGATAGTTTATGGCAAACGAATTGGAACAGGCGGTCTTGAAAAAGGCCCAGTCGTGGTTGGACGGTCATTACGACGACGCAACGAAGAAGCAGGTCAAGTACTTGATGGAGAATGATATGAAAGAGCTCGTCGAGAGCTTCTACAAGGATCTCGAATTCGGTACGGGTGGTTTGCGCGGCATCATGGGCGTGGGATCCAACCGCATGAATATCTATACGGTGGGGGCAGCTACGCAGGGTCTGGCCAATTACCTGAAAAAGAATTTCGCCGGCGAACGGATCCGCGTCGCCATCGGGCACGACAGCCGCAACAATTCGCGTTTGTTCGCCGAGCATGTCGCCGATATTTTCGCCTCGAACGATTTTACCGTTTTTCTCTTCGATGCACTGCGTCCGACGCCCGAATTGAGTTTCGCCATTCGCGAGCTCCAATGTCATTCGGGCGTGGTCGTCACGGCTTCGCACAACCCGAAGGAGTACAACGGTTACAAGGCCTATTGGACGGACGGTGCGCAGGTTACCGCCCCCCACGACAAGAACATCATCGACGAGGTGAACAAAATCACCGACGTGAATATGATTCTGACGGGCAAGAATCCCGAAAATATCACGATTCTTGACGAACAGTTCGACGAAATCTATCTGAATAAGGTGCACGAGTTGTCGCTTTCGCCCGAATGCGTTCGGAAGCACCACGACATGAAGATCGTTTACACGCCGATTCACGGTTCGGGCGTGCGGCTGGTGCCTGCTTCGTTGAAGAAGTTCGGGTTCACCAACGTGAAGCTGGTTCCCGAGCAGGCTGTGGTCGACGGCAACTTCCCCACTGTCGAATCGCCTAACCCCGAAGAGCGCAAAACCATGTCGATGGCCATCGACTTGGCGGCCAAAGAGGGAGCCGACCTTGTGCTGGCGACCGACCCCGACTCCGACCGCATCGGCGTTGCCCTGCGCAACAAGAAAGGCGAGTACGTGCTCTTGAACGGCAACCAGACGCTCGTCCTGTTGATGAGCTACCAGCTGACCCGTTGGGCCGAACTGGGCAAATTGGACGGCAAGCAGTATGTCGTCAAGACCATCGTTACCTCGCAAATGGCCAACGCTGTGGCCGATCACTTCAAGGTGAAGTGCTACGATTGCCTGACCGGTTTCAAGTACATCGCCAAAATTATCCGCGAGAACGAAGGCAAGACCAAGTATATCGGCGGCGGCGAGGAGTCGTTCGGGTATCTCGCCGGCGATTACGTGCGCGACAAGGATGCCGTGTCGGCTTGTTCGTTGGCGGCTGAAGCGGCGGCTTGGGCGATGGATACGATGGGGCTGACGCTCTATGAGTGGTTGCAGGAGCTCTACGTGAAGTACGGCTTCTACCGCGAGGGATTGGTTTCGGTCGTCCGCAAGGGCAAGGAGGGTGCCGAGCTGATTCAGCAGATGATGGTCGACTTCCGCCAGAATCCGCCCAAAACGATTGTTGGTTCGCCGGTGGTGAAAATCAACGACTTCCTGACGCTCGAAACCACCTGCACCAAGACCGGTTCCAAGACCCCGATCGAGCAGGACAAGAGCAACGTATTGCAATGGTTTACCGAAGACGGTACGATCGTGTCGGTTCGTCCGTCGGGTACCGAGCCCAAAATCAAGTTCTACTTCGGCGTCAAGGCTCCGCTCGCTTCGGTCGCCGACTTCGAGCAGGTGCAGGCGCAGCTCGATGCCAAAATCGAGGCCATCAAAAAGGATTTGAAACTCGAATAGCCTCTCTCCGTATATATAATAAGGTGCGTTCCCGTCGTCCGAAAGGTCGGCGGGAATTTTTGCTTCGGCCGGTGCATTCGGATGACGGTACTACCCTGCTTTTGCGTGCCGATGAAAAAAACTTTTGCAATTAACTATGGAAATAGTTGTATAATTAAAATTTTAGTTTTATATTTGCATTGTGACAACTAAAAGCATAGTTATGAAAACTGAGCAGATAAAAAACAAACCGCAGGAATTGACCCGCGCCGAACTGGAAATCATGCAGTTGTTTTGGGCGAAAGGTCCTTCGATGGTCAACGACTTGTTGGAGGCGTTGCCCGAGCCTAAACCGGCTTACAATACGGTTTCGACCGTCGTGCGCATCCTCGAAAAAAAGGGTTTCGTGGGCCACAAGGCCTACGGAAAGACCTACGAATACTATCCCCTCGTTTCCAAAGAGGCCTACGCCAGTCGTTACATGGATACCGTGCTTGCCAATTTCTTCGGCGGGTCGTTGAGCCGGCTGGTTTCGTTCTTTTCCGAACACAAGTCCATCACGGTCGAGGAAACCGATGCTATTTTGAAAATGCTCAAAGAACGTTCGTAAAATGAAATCGCCTTACCTATATATATTGGAGGTCGTTTTGTGCAGCGGCGCGTTGGCACTTTTGTACAAATGCTGCTTCGAGCGGCGGATTCCGTTCGGTGCGAGCCGTGCCTATTTGCTTGCCGCCGTGTTGCTTTCGGCCGTGATTCCGGCTTTGCACATTCCCGTCTACCCTGCTGCTCCGGCAGCAGTCCTCCCCGTGACCGGAGGTATGGCGGTGGCGGATTGGCCGGAAATGGAACCGCTTGCTACCGTTCCCGTAGTCGAAGCGATACCGGCGGTGGACGGATTGCGTCTGTTGTCCGATGCTGCCTGTGTCATTTATGTCGGTGCAGCGGTCGTTCTGTTTGCGTTGTTTCTTGTGCGGCTCGTTGCTATCGGTCGTCTGCGGCGTCGGGCTCGACTGACCGATTGTCGCGATTACGTCTTGGCCGAACATGCCGCTGTCCGCACACCTTTTTCCTTTTTGCGAACCGTCTATTTGGGCGACAGTTTCGAGGGGCGGCGTCGGGCGATCGTTTTGCGGCATGAAGCAAGCCACGTGCGGCATGGCCATTCGGCCGAACGCATCGCGATGGAGTTGATGCTCTGCCTGTTGTGGTTCAACCCGTTCGCTTGGATCGCTGCACGGTGGTTGCGCGAGGTACAGGAATGGGAAGCCGACCGCGACGTCTTGAACGACGGTTGCGATTTGACGGAATATCGTATGACTTTGTTCTCTCAACTCTTCGGTTATAATCCGGATATGACCTGCGGGTTGAGCCATTCATTCACTAAAAACCGATTTATCATGATGACACGTAACAAATGGGGGCGTTTCGCCGGTTGGCGGCTCGCCGCCGCTCTGCCCGTCGTGGGCGGAATGCTTTGCCTATGCGCTTTCACGACGCGCGAGGCCGATACGACCGATAACAAAACTGCTGTCGTGCACATTGCTTCCGACGGTTCGATGATGTTCAACGGCCAGCCGATTACAAAAGAGCAGTTGACCGATTACATCGCTGCCGAACGCGAAAAACTCGCTGAATCCGAACGGTCGGAGATGACCGTGAAAATCATTTCTGAGCCTGCGGAAACGGCGAACCCGCAGATTTTCGTTGGGGCGGATGGTGCGGTTTCGCTCGACGGCCGGGCCGTGACGCTCGATGAACTCGAATCGAACCTCAAAGCATTGCGCGCAACGCTTTCGCCGCAGGAAATCGCGGATCTGTGCGTCGACCTGACGGGCTCCGCTTCGACGCCGATGATTACGATTGCCGAAGTGAAAAACGTGCTGCGGCGGGTGCCGTTGCTGAAACTCCGTTACCGTAGCGGGGAGCATTCCGTAGCGCGGATGCTGACGCCTCTGCCGACAACCGATGAAACGGCGAAAGTGAAGGTCGTCGATTTCGTGGCCAAAGAACGGAATTGCTTGCAAATCGCGCTCAACAACAAGGGAGAGCTCATCTTGACCGGCGGCTATACGTCCGGTGTCGATTCGCCGACGGATTTGGCCGAACGGGTTGCCGATTTCGTATCGGGAAAGGCGGGCAATGCCGAGCGCGAAACGAAATCATTCGAGCTGCCCGACGGTCGGACGGTCGATTATCCGGTCAGTCGGGGTGTCGTTTATTTGGCGACCGATTCCCGAACGCCTTACGACAGCTTCCTTGCGGCGCAGCAGGCTATTACGGCCGGTTTCAATAAGGTGCGCGGTGCGGTTGCACAGGAGTGGTTCGATAAGGATTTCGCTTCGGTGAGCGATGCCGAACGCCGAGCGGTCAATCGGGCCGTTCCGATCATGGTCGTCGAAGCGGAACGGCAATAGACGCTTGCAAACAACCGCCCGAACCATAAGCGGAAATCCCTGCGCTTTGAGCATGTCTCGGTGCAGGGATTTTTATCGGCTCCATTTTAAGCCCGGAGCGTGTTGCGTTTTGAGGAACATTTTTCTAAATTTGTCGTTGATGTCCCGTTGGGCAGCAACCTATTCGTTTGGCGATTGATATGGCAACCATTATCCGAAAGCGGGAGCGGGATTACCGACCCAATCCGAATAAAATCGACGGATTCCGCATCTTGACCGATATTTCGCGTGTGAAAAAGGGGATCGATCCTCGATATTTGAATTTCGATTTGCGGCAGTTGCCTCCGGGTCAGTATTGTGCAGCCTATCATTTCCACCGTTATGCCGAAGAGTTGTTTCTGATTTTGTCCGGTTCGGCGACGCTGCGGACACCCGACGGGCTTGAAATCGTCGATGAGGGCGATATTCTGTTTTTTGAGGCGGGCGAAGCCGGCGCGCATCAACTCTACAACCATACCGATGCACCTTGCACCTATCTCGATATGCGGTCGTACATAGGCCACGATGTATGCGAATATCCCGATTCGGACAAAATCATTCTTGTGCCGAATGGCGAGACATTCCGCCGCAACGAACAGCATCCCTATTTCGACGGCGAAACGGATGTGGATCAAATATGGAACGATTTGAGAAAAGACGAATAATCGCGCAATAATCAGTTTCCGGCTCGCAGTTTTTCGTTCGCCTTGTGCCGCTCCTTGTCGCGTGCCGTCTTTTTCGCGAACGAGGCTTCGATAGCTTCCGTCAGGTCGACGCCCGTTTGGTTGGCCAAGCAGACCAAGACCCACAGCACGTCGGCCATCTCTTCGGCCAGATTGCACGTTTCGCCCTCCTTGAACGATTGGTCGCCGTACCGGCGTGCCATGACGCGGGCCAGCTCCCCCACTTCTTCGGTCAGCACCGCCATGTTCGTGAGTTCCGAGAAGTAGCGTACGCCGTATTCACGTATCCATGCGTCCACCCGTTGTTGCAGTTCCTTGATTTCCATCTATTTCACATATATCAGATTCAGCCCGTCCCGCAGCGGAGCGATGACGTTTTCCACGCGCGGGTCGTCCGCCACCATGCGGTTGAACTCGACGAGTGCCTGCGTGTGGCGGTCGTTATGGGCGACGGGTTGCAGCACCTTGCCCGACCACAGAATGTTGTCGGCAATCAATACCGAGCCTGCGTGCACCAGCGGTTCTCCCCCGTCGTCGCCCATCAGCATCCGGTAGTAGTCGGGATATTCGCGTTTGTCGCCGTCGATGAACACGAGGTCGAACCGGCAGCCCAGCTTCGGCGCGATGTCGAGGGCCGAGCCGATATGCAGACGGATTTTCCGGCCGTGCGGCGAGCGGTCGAAATAGGATTGCGCCAACGGTTGCAGTTCGTCGTCCACCTCTATGGTGTGCAGCACGGCATCTTTGGCCAGCCCCGCCGCCATAGATAGTGCGGAATAGCCCGTGAACGTTCCGATTTCCAGCACCGTGCGCGGCCGTATCATCCGCACCAGCAGTTCCAGCAGCCGCCCTTGTAGGTGTCCAGACAGCATGCGCGGCGCCACCTCGCGCATGTGCGTTTCGCGGTCGAGTTCCTGCAACAGCGGGTCTTCCGGTGCCGTGTGTGCGTGCAGGTATCGTTCGAGTGCATCCATCGTTATTCGCCGTAGAAACCGTGTTTGTTGAAATCGTAGAATCGGGCGATTGCTTCGGGGGTATCGGCATCGAGAGCCGCCAGACATTCCCGTGTGAATTCGAGGTAGCCCGTGCCGTTCGCCGTGACGACGTTGCCGTCCCGCACGGCCTGCCGTTCTTCGTACAACCGTTCGCCCGTGTAGTTCGCGCCGCCCCATGCTTTCAGCATTTCGACCGTGTTGCCCGTGTGGTGCACGTCGTTCAGCCAGCCGTGCGCCGCCAAAAATCCCGTCGCATTGCAGATAGCTCCGACGATTATCTCGCGTGCGAATGCTTCGCGAACCATCGGAGCGACCGTTTCGGCTTTAGGCGTCTGCCAGTCCAAGCCACCTACCAATATCACGCCGGCGCAATCTTCCGGCAACGCGTCGATGCCGCAGTCGGGTTGTACGGTCAACCCGCCGAGCGAGTGCACGGTGCGCGCTTCCGGCGAGGCGAAAAGCACGCGGTATTTGCCTGTGTCTTCGGGCATCAGGCCGCCGCGCAGAGCCGGAGCGAGGAATGCCGCCTCCCAATCGGCGAAGTTATCGAGCAGAACGCAAATTACGGATTTCATCGGTCGTCGGATTTTGGGGCTGTTCGCCGCGTAAACGAGGTGCGGCCTTTTATAAAAATTTATTTGTATAGCAGTCGGGAAAGATTCGCGAAAGTTTCTTCCGCTGCTTCGGTCAGCTGTTGCGCCGTGAGGGCTTGTATTTTGGCATAGACTTCCTCCATCGTGTCGACTTGCCCGTGCGTCAGCAGGCTTTTCCCCGCACTCAGCATGTAGCTTTCGTTGCTTTCGCTCGATATGGCCAGTTGGGCGATGAATTGTTTCTTGGCCATCGAGAGCCGCCGTGCCGTGAGCGGTGCCGTGCGCAGTTGTTTCAGCTCCCGTTCGATCAATTCGATGCACCGGTCGGCGTTCGCATGGTCCGAACTGAAATAGATCGCTACGACGCCCGTGTCGCCGTAGGGCGTGTAGTTCGCTTCGATGTTGTACGACAGACCGTGTTTTTCGCGGATGCTGACGTTGAGCAGCGAATTGGCGCTCGGCCCGCCCAGCAGATTGACCACCAATGCCAGCGGCAGCCGTTTCGGTTCGTCGATGCCGTAGGCTCGTCCGCCGATGATGCAGTGGGTTTGGTGCGTGTGTTTCGTGATGCTCTTGTCGAATGCGCGGTATGCGGCGGGCGGAACGCGCTCGAACGTCCGTTTCGTTGCGGGTTGCCGTCCGAAATGGCGGGCAGCGATCGCTTCGGCCGTTTTGACCGAAAAATTACCGATGGACGAAAAGACCATCCGGTCGGTCGTGTGCGTGCGGACGGTGAAGGCCCGCAGGTCGTCGCTTTTGTAGCGCATCAACGCGGCTTTCCGGCCCAAAATGTTGTGCCCCAGCTCCGAACCCTCGAACAGCAGATCCTCGAACGTGTCGTAAATCAGGTCGGCGGGCGAATCCTTATAGGTGTTGATTTCGTCGCAGATGACCTCCTTTTCGCGTTCGAGTTCCCGCTCCGGGAAAGTCGAATGGAACGCGATGTCGGCAATCAGTTCGACCGCTTTGGCGAAGTCGCCCCGCAGCGTCGTCGCGTGAATGGTCGTATCTTCTTTGGTCGTGAAGGCATTCAGTTCGCCGCCCAGATTTTCCAGACGGCAATTCACCTGCCATGCGCGGCGGTGCTCCGTACCCTTGAAAAAGGCATGCTCGACGAAGTGCGCCAGTCCGTATTCGTTGGCGTGCTCGTCGCGGCTTCCGGCATTGACGACCAATGCGCAATGCGCCACCGTGTTTTTCACTTGCCGGTGGATGCCGCGTATGCCGTTCGGAAGCGTATAGGTTTGAAATTCGGTTCCTTTCACAGTTTTTCGCGCATTTTCAGATAGTGGCCGGTGTGGCTCGCGGCGCATTGCTCCAAGTCGTGCGGGACGCCCTCGAAGACGACGCGTCCCCCGTCGCGGCCTGCTTCGGGGCCCAAGTCGATTACCCAGTCGGCGCACTTGATGATGTCCATGTTGTGTTCGACGATGACGATGGTGTGCCCCCGTTCGATCAGGGCGTTGAATGCCGCCAGCAGTTTCGATATGTCGTGGAAGTGAAGTCCCGTCGTCGGTTCGTCGAAGATGAACAGCACGCCTCCCCCGGCGTTCTCTTTCGTCAGGAACGAGGCGAGTTTCACGCGCTGGCTTTCGCCGCCCGAGAGGGTCGACGACGATTGTCCGAGCCGGATGTAGCCCAATCCGACATCCTGCAACGGCCGCAGCCGTTCGACGATGCGGCGGCAGGTAGCATTGCTCTTTTGCTCTGCGCCGAAAAATTCGATGGCGTCGTCGACCGTCATGTCGAGTACGTCGCAGATATTCTTGTCGCGGTATTTGACTTCCAGAATTTCGTCGCGGAACCGTTTGCCGCCGCACGCTTCGCAGACCAGCTCCACATCGGCCATGAACTGCATCGAAACGGTGATGACCCCTTCGCCTTGACACTCCTCGCAGCGGCCTCCGGCGACGTTGAACGAAAAATGCGTCGCATTGAGCCCCGTGTGTTGGGCATAGGGCTGGTCGGCGAAAAGTTTGCGGATTTCGTCGTAGGCCTTGATGTAGGTCACCGGATTCGAACGGGTCGATTTGCCGATAGGATTCTGGTCGACCATTTCGACCGATTTCAGCAGGCTGACGTCGCCTTCGATACCGTCGAAATCACCCGGTTTCGTTCCGGCGTCGCACAGCATGCGCCGCAGGGCCGGATAGAGGATGCCCCGTGCCAGCGACGATTTGCCGCTGCCGCTGACACCCGTGATGCAGGTCATGACACCCAGCGGAATCCGCACGTCGATGTTGCGCAGGTTGTTTTCGCGTGCTCCCTTGATGGTTATGCAGTTGCTCCAGCCGCGCGCGGTCGTGGGTACGGCGATGCGTTTCCGGCTCGTGAGGTAGTCGGCCGTCAGGCTCTTTTTCGCTTTCAGCAGTTGCGGAATCGGGCCGCTGAAAACGACTTCGCCGCCATGTTCGCCTGCTTCGGGGCCCATGTCGACGATCCAGTCGGCAGCACGGATGACCTCTTCTTCGTGCTCCACGACGACGACCGTATTGCCCAAATCGCGCAGTTGTTTGAGTACGGCGATCAGCCGGTTCGTGTCGCGCGGGTGCAGTCCGATCGAGGGTTCGTCGAGCACGTAGAGCGAGCCGGTCAGGTTGCTGCCCAGCGAGGTCGCGAGGTTGATGCGCTGGCTTTCGCCGCCCGAGAGGGTCGACGACAGCCGGTCGAGCGTCAGGTAGCCCAGTCCGACGTCTGCCAGATATTGTAGCCGGTTGCGGATTTCGACCAAGATGCGGGCGGCGGTTTTTGCGTCGTAAGCGTCCAGTTCCAGCCCCTTGAAGAATGCGAGCAGTTCATCGACCGGCATCGCCACCAAATCGGCGATGGTCTTGCCGCCCACACGGACGTACAGCGCCTCCTTGCGCAGCCGGCTGCCGCCGCATTCGGAGCAGCGGGTTTTGCCCGTGTAGCGAGATTTCATCACGCGGTATTGGATTTCGTGCCGTTTCGAGTCGATGTAGGCAAAAAAATCGTCCAGTCCGTGAAAGTATTCGTTGCCTTTCCATAACAGCTGTTTCTGTTCGTCGGTCAGCTCGAAATAGGGCGTGTGAATCGGAAAATCGAATCGCCGGGCTTTTTCGACCAGTTCGTCTTTCCAGCGGCTCATCTTCTCGCCACGCCAGCAGGCGATAGCCCCTTCGTAAATGGTCTTGCCCTTGTCCGGTACGACCAGATCTTCGTCGATGCCGATGACTTTGCCGTATCCTTCGCAGCGCGGACAGGCTCCGAGCGGATTGTTGAAACTGAAAAGATGTTCCGTCGGCGGCTCGAAACGGATGCCGTCGGCCTCGAAACGGGCCGAATACTCCGTCGCACCCTTGTCGTTGATGACGAGGCAAGTCTCGTCGCCATAGGAGAACGCACGGGCGACCGAATCGCGGATGCGGGTCTGTGTATCGTCGTCTTCGGAGACTTTCAACCGGTCGATGACTATTGCGATGCCGTCGGCTGGGGTTTCGGGGCCGACGTGCGGCAAGAACTCTTCGATGAGTTGCACTTGTCCGTCCGCCCAAACGCGCATCAGGCCTTCCGAGAGCAGCAGTGTCAGTTTTTCGATCATGCCCTGTCCTGCGGCCAGTCGGAGCGGAGCAGCGATGACGACCCGTGCGCCGTTTCCGGCCGATAAAATGCGTTCGGCTACGTCATCGACGCTGTAACAGCGCACCTCCTCGCCCGAAACGGGCGAAAACGTGTGCCCCGCCCGCGCGAACAGCAGTTTCAGATAGTCGTAGATTTCGGTCGTCGTGCCGACCGTCGAACGCGGATTGCGCGTATTGACTTTCTGTTCGATAGCGATGGCCGGTGCGATGCCCGTAATGGTATCGACGTCGGGCTTGTTGATTTTGCCGAGAAACTGCCGTGCGTAGGCCGACAGACTTTCGACGTAGCGGCGTTGTCCTTCGGCGAAAATGGTATCGAACGCCAGCGTCGATTTGCCCGAGCCCGAAAGCCCCGTGATGACGATCAACTTGTCGTGCGGCAGTTCGACCTCGATGTTTTTGAGGTTGTGCACCCGCGCACCTTTGATGTATATCGAATTTTCGTGTGCCATTTATCTTTCGTCGGGGATGCTTCCCCCCGCTTTTTTCAGTTTTTCGGTCAGCCGGTCGGCGCAGCTTTCGCGAATGGCGAATTGCATCGTGCAGAGGTTGTCGAACGATTGCCGCAGGATGTCGGGCCGTTCCTCCTTGACCACCCGCATGATGTCGTTCATCGCCACGTAGGGGAAATCGACCCGAACGATGCGGTCGACCGTTCGTTCTACGATTTGCGCCGCATCCAGCACGGCCGCCGCCGACTCCTTGTAGGCGGCGATCAGTCCGGGCACTCCCAATTTCGTGCCGCCGAAATAGCGCACGACTACGACTAAACAATCCGTTACCGAACGTGAAATCAACTGTCCCAGAATGGGTTTCCCGGCGGTTCCCGACGGCTCTCCGTCGTCGTTCGCACGCCATGCCGCACCGTCCGGCCCCAGCCGCCATGCGTAGCAGTGATGCGTGGCGTCGTAGTAGCGTTTGCGCAGTTCGTCGAGATGCAGGCGGATTTCCTCCTCGCTCCGTACCGGCCATGCGAACGCAAGAAATTTGCTGCTGCGTTCGCGTTGGGCCGCTTCCGCCGGAGCTGCGAGGGTCAGATAGCTGTCGTCGTCCACCCTACCGCACTTTTCGGAAAATACGCCTCCACCGGATATTCGACGGGAACGATTCGTTCGCATCGAGCGACAGCCAGATGAACGAGGCTTTGCCTACGATGTGGTCTTCGGGCACATAGCCCCAGAACCGCGAATCGGCCGAATTGTGGCGGTTGTCGCCCATCATCCAGTAGTAGTCCATCGCGAAAGTATATTCCGTCGCTTCCGCACCGTCGATGTAGATGACGCCGTTGCGGTCTTCGAGCGTGTGACCCTCGTAGGTTTCGATGATGCGGCGGAACAGCGGCAGGTTTTCGGCCGTCAGCTGCACGGTAGCATCCTTTTTCGGAATCCAGATCGGGCCGTAGTTGTCTTGGCTCCAGCGCGGCATCTCCCATTGCGGGAAGACGTCGGTATTGGGCGTGTAGACATACCGCCGCAACGACAGAACGTTCGTCAGCTCGCGGATTTTTTCGGCGGCCGACTCCGTGAGGTACATGTAGTAGACCGACCCGTTGCCGCTGTACTCGGTGATGCCGAGATTTTTGATAGCATACTGCGAGAACGGTTCCGAAGTCTGCACGATGTACATGTGCTGGATGCCTTCGATGGGTTCCTGCGGTTGCCCGTTTACCCAAACCTGCCCGTCGCGGACTTCGAGCGTATCGCCCGGAATGGCGACGCAGCGCTTGATGTAGTTTTCGCGCTTGTCCACCGGCCGGCTGATGATCGTATACTCTTTGGCCAGTTCCGCACGGGCGTTTTCCTTGCCGTAGGAGGCCTCGTAGCCGCGCAGTACGTCGTAATAGCTGACGGCTTGGTTTTCGAGCAGCACCGTGTCGCCTGCCGGAAAGTTGAAGACCACGACGTCGTTCCGCCGGATTTTCCGCAGGCCTTTCAGCCGGTGATAAGGCCACTGGATAGCTTCGGAAAACGATTTGCGGGTCTGCGAGAAAGGCATCGTGTGATGCACGAACGGGAACGACAGCGGCGTGTTGGGCATCTGGGGCCCGTAGGTCACCTTGCTGACGTAGAGATAGTCGCCCACCAAGAGCGATTTTTCCATCGACGATGTGGGGATGACGTACATCTGGAAGACGAAGATATGCACGACCGAAGCGACCACCGTAGCGAAAACGATGGCGTTGATCCACTCGTACGCGGTCTTGTAGATTCGGCTGCGCCGGCACATTTCTGCATTCCGGTGCCACACCCAGCGATAGAAAAAGTGCGTGATGTAGAAGTCGAAGATGATCGGCAGACCCAGCAGCATCCACAGGTTGCCCGTCCAGACGACGAACCAAAGCGTATAGAGCAGGGCCGCCAGTGCGAATCCCACCCATTTGTTCCGTAAAAAAATTCTGATTTTTTCCTTATTCATGGGTATTCTGATTGTATTCGAGCAAATCGTCCATCGTGAAGACGCCCTGTTTGTTACACAAGAATTCGGCCGCAACGACCGCGCCGAGTGCCAGCGTCCGCCGGTTTTTGATGGTATGCCGCAATTCGATGCGATCGTCTTCCGATTCGTAGCCGATCGTATGGATGCCGGGAACCGCTCCTTCGCGCACCGAGCGGATTTCGATCTCTTCGGGGGCAGCCGGAATATCGTTCACCCAGCCGGTCTTCGTGTGCAGGTTGGCGATGATGCCTTCGGCCAGCGTGATGGCCGTGCCGCTCGGCGCATCTTTTTTCTGCGTATGGTGTACCTCTTCGATTTCGACTTCGTAGCCGCCTACACGGTCGATCATGGCGGCCAGCTGCCGGTTGAGTTTGAACAGCAGGTTGACGCCCAGACAGAAGTTCGAGGCATAGAAAAGCGCACCGCCTTTTTCGCGGCACAGGGCTTTCAGTTCCGGCAGACGCGTCGTCCAGCCGGTCGTCCCGCTTACGACGGGCGTTCCGCAGGCGATGCAGGTGCGGATATTGTCATAGGCGGTCGTCGGTGTGGTGAATTCCAGTGCGACATCGACTTCGGACAGGTGGCGCGCATCCAAGTCTGCGATATTCTCGGCGTCGATGACGAGCACCGTTTCATGGCCGCGCTCGGCGAGGATTTTTTCGATTTCCCGCCCCATTTTTCCATAGCCTATGATAGCCGTTTTCATACTTCCTGTTTCTGTAAATCCGTTTGCGGCAAAAAATGCAATTCGAAATCCCGTCTTCGCACGGAATTGCATTGCAAAGATAGTAATTCAGCGATGATTTTCATCAAACCTTTTCCGAATAACGAGTGAAATGTGAAAATGTTGTTTCCGATGCGATAAAAATAGGTTCGGCTTTGCCGAAGATGCGTTCGCCCTCGCTTATTCGTACCTTTGGCTTCGCCTTAGATACTCCGTCTCGGCATAATCAAGCTATCGCTTGCTTCTGCGCTCGACTTTTCGTATCTTTGTTCCATGCGTTATTTTGCGGAGTTGCGATACGATGGCGCTGCCTATTGCGGGTGGCAGCGGCAGCCCGACCAGCCGACCGTGCAGCAGACCCTCGAACGGGCGTTGTCCACGCTCTTGCGGTTTCCGGTCGAGGTAACCGGTGCCGGTCGTACCGATACGAGGGTCAATGCCTCGTACTATGTCGCCCATTTCGACGTGGAGAACCCGCTCATCCATCCCGCAGAGTTGCTTTATAAGCTGAATTTTCTGTTGCCGCCGGATATTGCGGTCGGAACCTTGACACCGGTGCCCGAAGGTGCGCATGCCCGGTTCAGTGCCCGTGAGCGCGAATACCGTTATTTCATCGAACCGCACAAGAATCCATTTACTCGGGGCGGTTCGTGGCAGTATTATGTGCCGTTGGACGTCAGGCGGATGAACGAAGCGGCTGCCATGCTGCTGGAATTCGACGATTTCACGTCATTCGCCAAACTCAACTCGAACAACCGTACGAATATCTGTCGCGTGATGCAGGCCGAATGGCGGGTGGAACCTTCCGGCACTTTGCGTTTCTCGATTCGGGCCGACCGGTTCCTGCGCAACATGGTACGGGCCATCGTCGGAACGTTGGTCGATGTCGGGCGCGGCCGTTACACGCCCGAGCAGTTCCGCGAAATCATCGCTGCGCGCGATTTGTCCCGTTCCTGCGGCGGTGCTCCTGCGCAGGGGCTCTTTTTGAGCGATGTCCGCTACCCTGCCGATATTTTCGAGCGCAAAGCCTTTTTATCGGAACGATAAAAAATCCGAAAGCGGTTCTGCTTTCGGATTTTTATTTCCGTATGGATTCGTCCGGTCAGTTCAATTCCGACGGATCGACGATTTCGTGCGTTTCGAGGTCGACGAAAAACGACGCTTGGGCATCTCCGTGACGGGTCAAGGTCGATTTTACCTCTACGATGCGGTCGTCGATGCGGGCATATTCGCGGATTTCGCCTTTGAATACCCCCATCTTCACGAGTGCCCGGTTGTTGATGTCCGACACCCAGAATGTTTCGTCGTTTTCCCGATAGATGCGTTCCGGCCGCGAAAATGTAAATCCCTTGACGGTTTTCATCGCTTTGACCCACGCTTTCTGTTCGTAGTCGTAGATGTTGACGGCGTCATTGGAACCGGTGGCGTAGAGCCGTTCTGCACTTGTCGCAAAGGTCTTGGGGTTGAACGGCAGTGCCCATGTCTGTTCGGCGATGTCGATGTTGGTTCCGTCCTTGAATTCGTCGTTTATCAGCGAAAGGTCGAGCACGCGGATCGACTTGGCTACATAGCCCGTCAGCATGATGCGGCCGAGTAAATCGACCTCCATGTAGTGGGCGGCGAAGCCGTTGTTCGATGAGTCGCCCGCACCCGGACCGGTTTCCTTGTAGTAGTTGATTCTCTGGTAGTTTTCGGGCGTGACATCCGATTCCTTGTAGACGCGGACTTTGCCGTTCTTGTTGCGGGCGAAAATCAGGCCGTTCGTCACGGTCATGGCTTGCGCTTGGAATACGGGGCCACCCCAGTTTCCGTTGCCGATGCAAGAAACGTATGCGAGGTCGGGCAACGAGAAAACATGGATAAGCGATTGTTGTTCGGCTACATAGAGGCGGTCGGCCGTCGGAAAGATCGCATTGATTTTGCTGGTGAAATTTTTTTCTTGTCCGTTGACCGTCCATGTCTTGATAGTCCGGCTCGGCCGATTCGCCTTTTGGCTGAACACAATCAGGCTGTTGCCTGCCGTGCCGCTGTTGGCCACGAAGAGCGTATCACCCCGGTGAGCCACCGCATAGGGGCTGAATTGCTCGCTCGTTTCCAGTCCCATCGTTTCGTGATTGATGGTTTGGACAGCTTCGTAGGAGTAGTACCAGAAGCTGGTGTAGTTTTCCTCTTCGGATTCGGGAATCCGGGTGTTCGGAGCGACCTCTTCGGGGAGGTCGTTTTTGCTGTCGGAGCAGTGTGCGGCGAGAATTCCGCAAACAAGCAGCAGGGCGAAATAAATACGGTATTTCATCGTTTTTCGTTTTTTTGCGGTTTTTATTTCAGTTCGCTCATCGGTATTGCGTAGACGCACAAGCCGCCTACACGGTCTATGACGAAGAGCGTGTTGCGGCGAATCAGACATTTCGCCGGATTATTCAGCTTGATGTCGCCGATGGTGGTGTAATCCTTGATGATTTTTCCGGTTTTCGGGTCCACTTCGCAGAATCGCGGTCCGGCCTGATCCGTTTTGGCGAACGATACGAACAGGCGGCCGTCGGGGCTCCATGCCGCACCGAGCGGGTTGGCCTCGAACGTCAGTACGTCATCGCCGGCGGTCAGTTTGGAGGCCATCAAGTGTTTGGCGTCCATCCGAATCAACTGTTTTTTGCTGTAAGAGACCGCATAGGCATTGCCCGAATAATCGGCCGTCATCGAATTGTTGGAATGGGCTTCGAGATTGCTGCTCGCGGCGATGGCTCCGTGCGCGAGGTCGTGTTCGGGGAACGCCTTTACGTTACCGCGATAGGCGTATAGGAGGCCGTTGGTCGCGGCCATGCCTACGGCATTGTATCCGAGACTCAACATGGAGGTGCATTCGTAAGTGGCGGCATCGAACACGAAGAGGCAGTTGTTGCTGCCGGCGAGATAGATTTTGTCGCGCGAACGGAGAATGTCGTCCGGTTGTCCGATGTTGACCGTATTGCCGTTGTTCGGATTCTTCCATTGCTTGAATTGCTTTTCGTGTACGGGTTGTCCCGAAGAGAGGTCGTAGACGTCCCACGTCCAGTTGGCTTGACGGATGTCGTTCGCGACATACATCTTGTTGCCGTAGACCGATACGCTGCGGGGCATGTAGTTTTTTTCTCCTACTCCGGCCGTGTTGTAATCGAGTTTGAACGAGAGGGCCGGAGCATCCTTATCTTCGCCGAAATCGGTTTCCAGAAAATCCTGACCTTGCGAAAGACCTCCGTCCAATTCGTCGAGTTCGGGGTCTTCGATGACGTATTTCGACGCTTTGTAATAGTTGCTGGCGCGGTTGTACTGATTTTTCGCATTTCTGCGCGTGTTCATGAAACGGCGCGAATAAACGGGCAGTTTTTTGTCGATGGCCAGCTGGGTGAAGACGCGGTGGCATGCGGAAACCCAACCCGTACCTGTTCCGGTGACATTTTCATAGGTCATGTTTCCCGAATGGCTGTATCCGATGCAGTGGGCGTATTCGTGGAAGATGGTTTCGGTGTAGTTGTTGTCGTCGGCATAGTGTTCGAGGAAAAGTTCCGCCGACAGACAGAAAATACCGCCGCCGCCGAGCCCCAGAACACCGTTGCCTATGTTGCCGAATTTGAGTTCGCCGTGTCCCAGTGCTTTTTTAATCAGAGCATCTTTGTCGACGAGCGTTTGGTTGTTGTCGGAATACAACGGGCCCCATGCTTTCAGTGCGGATTCGAATTCCGGGCAGGAAAACAGATAGAACATGTTCAGTGCGATCGCCACCCCTTCGCGCGCCTGATAAACGCGTAGCGGGTACCTTCCGTAGGTGACGGTGGAAACCTTGCAGAAGTCTTGGAACCGGATGCGGCAGTGGCTTTTGATCGTTTGGAGGGTTCGGTAGTACGGTGCATCGCTTTCGACCGTGAAGCTCAAGGTCTTGCTGTCCAAGTGCGGATTGGCCATGATGCAGATTTTCTTGCCGCTCCGTGTGATGGCCATCATGTCTTGGGTGGCGAACGGAATTTGAATCCGCAACTGTTGGAACGGCATGATCTTTTCCAGTTCCAAGATTTTGAACTCCTCGTCGTAGCCCTCCATTTTTGCCCAGATGGAAACATCCGGCAATGCGCGGGGACTGTAGAAACGCAGTTGGAAATAGTGATCGTCGTCCATCGACAGCTGCAACGGTTGGTCTACATAGAAACTGCGTTGCTGCGGGTCGAAAAAGACCTCTGCCGGTTCGTCGTCGTTGAGCAGATAATAGGTGTTTTCGTCGTTATAATCGGCTGTGGACAAGCGAATTGGGAAACCGTCGGAAAATCCCCCCCCCTCGTTCGGGGTGGACGAATCGAGGTCTTCATTCGTACAACCGGTCGACAGAAGAATACCGACGAACAGTATCCGAAGGCTGGATGTAAAAACTTTTTTCATCGTTTGTTATAGCTAATACTATCGTAAAATCGTGACAAAAGTAGCTATTTTATGACAAAAAAAGAAACCGGGCGTTTTTTTGCGAGCATTCGTTATAGATGGATCGCCGCGCCCAACGCCGCTTCGGCCGCTTCCATGATGCCCTCGTTCATCGTCGGATGCGCGTGAATCGTGCGGGCGATGCGGTGTGCCGTCGCTCCCAGCATCTTGGCCAGCGTCGGTTCCGCCAGCATCTCCGTAACATTCGCTCCGACCATGTGGGCCCCCAGCAACCGGTCGTCCGCCCCGAACAACAATTTAATGAATCCGTCGCGGTCGCCTGCGGCGGTCGCTTTGCCCGATGCCGTGAACGGGAAACGTCCCACTTTGTACTCGATGCCTCGTTCTTGGAGTTGTTGTTCAGTCAGTCCGACCGACGCCACTTCCGGCGAAGTGAAGATGCACGACGGAATCGTCGTGTAGTCGAGCGGTTGCGGATTCAGCCCGCAGATATGTTCCACACAGCAGACGGCCTCCGCCGACGCGACGTGGGCCAGCGCAGGCCCGGCCACGATGTCGCCGATGGCATAGATGCCCGCGACGTCGGTGCGGTAGTATTCGTCGACTTTGATTTTGCCGCGTTCGACCGTCACGCCGACCGCTTCCAGCCCGATGTTTTCGATATTCGGCTGGATACCGATCGCCGACAGTACGACGTCGGCCGTGAGGGTTTCCGTGCCTTTCTTTCCTTCGATTTCGACGTGGCAAACGCCTTCCGGTGCGACTGTAACCTGTTTGACGGTCGTCGAGGTGAGCACCGTCGCGCGCAGTTTGCGGAATGCCCGCTCCATCGTTTTCGAGACCTCCTCGTCTTCGAGCGGCATCATGCGCGGCAGGTATTCGATGACGGTAACTTTCACGCCCAGTGCGGCATAGAACCACGCGAATTCGCTGCCGATAGCTCCCGAGCCGACGACGATCATCGACTGCGGCAGTTTCGTGAGGGTCAGCGCATGCTTCGAGGTGATGACATGTTCGCCGTCCACCGGCATGAACGGCATTTCGCGCGGCCGCGCACCCGTCGCCAGCACGATGTGTTCCGCTTCGTAGTCCGTACCTTCGACTTCGACGTGGCCGGGTGCCGTGATTCGCCCGAAACCTTGAATCAGTTCGATGCCGTTCTTTTGGAGCAGGAAGCGGATGCCTTTCGACATCGTTTCGGCCACGCCGCGCGAACGGGCGACGATTTTTTCCAGATTCGGGCGGATTTCACCCGCGCACTCCACTCCGTAGTGCTCCGCATCGGTGCAGTAGCGGTACACTTGCGCGCTTTTCAACAGCGCTTTGGTCGGGATGCAACCCCAGCTGAGGCACACGCCGCCCGGTTCCGCCCGTTCGACGAGCGCGACTTTCTTTCCTAATTGGGCGGCCCGTATCGCGGCCACATAACCGCCCGGCCCGCTTCCGATGACCAAAATATCGTATTTCATCGTGGTGTCAGTTTTTCGGTACTCGCAAGACATCTCCGTTGTCCGCTGCAACGGCACGTTTCCACCGTTCGTTGTAGCCCGGATACTGGATTTTGTCGGGAATCCGTTTGCCGTTGCCGTTTTCGACGAAGTGCGACGCATCACCCGCACCGTCGAGGTATTCCAGTACTCCGGCATGCTCGCTCTTTACGTTGCCGTCGATGTATTTTATTAACAGATATTCGTTCAGCTTCGACCAGCGGTCGAACAAATGTTGCGCCGTGCGGACAGAATAGTCGGTCAGATAACGGGCCCGTTTTTTCGCAGGCAGTTCTGCCGCTTTCATATCTACGAGCGGTATCTGCACTTGCAGTTTGGTGTTTTCCCAGTCGTCTGCGACTTTGCGGATGTCGGCCGAAATCATGTCGTAGCGCATGTAGGCGAAGTTCGTGGTGCGGTTGAACAACCAGAATGCCGACGTCGGCGAGTAGTCGAGCATCGAACCGTTCGCTTCGCTGAAACACTCCGGCACAGCGGTCGTCGAGCAGTAAATCGGCGTCAGACACGACGTCGCGGCATCGTCGACCCCGAACCACAGAATGCCCATGTCGTCAGGCAGCTGCGGACGGGCCTGCGCCACGAACCAGAACCCGGTCTGCTGCGTTGCCGTCGCGCGTTCGTTGACGTAGGTTTCGCCGTCCACCTCGAAATTCATCGGCCGCCAGCGATAGGGGCAGGCGTGTCCGCCGGCTCCCAGATCTTTGGTCATGTCCATCGGGGTACCCTCGTAGTGGTCGCGCATGCAGTCGAAAACCGTCTTGGGCGATACCTTCGTGCGGGGCTTGACCCACAGCGGCATCTTATTCGACGGGTTGTAGCCCATCGCAAAGTCTTGGTAGGCATCCATGCCGTCGGCCACCGTGCGGAAGAATGCCCATACGCGGGCCTCGCAAGCGCGCAATCCGCCGAAATCGGCCGGACAGTAAGCGTCGCAAAAACTGAAATCGTCGTCCGAGCCTTCGTAGTACCCCATTTCGCGGGCGAACGATACGACGTCGGGCGCATACAAGCAGTTTTCGGGGTCGTTCTTCGGAAAAGTCGTGATGCGCGCTTGGTTGGCGTGGGCGCAGACGTATCCGTCGGGAATCCGGCGCGCTACCCAGACGATACCTTTGCGGGCGTTGCCGCCCTGCCCGTCGTCCTTGTATCCCTTGCCGATGAGTTCCATGATCCATGCTTCTTCGGGGTCGGCGATGGAGAACGATTCGCCGCTCGACGCGTAGCCGTAGGTATCGGCCAGTTCGGCGATGATGCGGATAGCCTCGCGAGCCGTGCGGGCGCGTTGCAGCGTGATATAAATCAGCGAACCATAGTCGATTTTTCCGGTCGGGTCTTCCAGTTCTTCGCGGCCGCCGTAGGTCGTTTCGCCGATGATGAGCGAATGTTCGTTCATGTTGCCGACGGTCGAATAGGTTTCGGCCGCTTGCGGGATGTCGGTCAGATAGCGGCCTGTGTCCCATTCGTAGACGGGCAGCATTGCGCCTGCTTTGTGCTTGCCGCCCGCAGTGTGGTAGAGCGCGCCGTAGAGGGCGTGCGAATCGGCCGCATAGGAAACCATGACCGAACCGTCGGTCGAGGCACCTTTCGTGATGATGAAATTGGTGCAGGCTTGCGCCGCGCCGTATGCGAGTGCGGCGACCGCGACCAAAAAGAAACGGAGCGTTTTCATTTTTTGCGAAATAGTATTTCCCAAAGGTAACAAACTATTCGCAAACGGCCAAACTCGTTATTGCTTCGCCTGCCATTCCTCGAAAGTGAGCTTTGTGAAATGTTCGGTGCGCAGGTCGCCCATCGGCGAGGGCTTGTCGTGTTCGGTATGGTGATAAACGAATCCGCACTTTTCCTGCACCCGCTGCGATTGGCGATTGCCGTCGTAATAGCCGCACCACACGGTGCGGGTGCCCAAGTCCGTGAAGCAATGTTCCAGCAGACGGCGCACCGCTTCGGGAATCAGCCCTTGCCCCCAGTACGGCACGCCGATCCAATAGCCGATTTCCGCTTCGCCGCGCTTTATTTCGGCAGAGTGCAGCCCGTCGCCGAACATGATGCCGCAACACCCGACCGGTTCGTTTGTCGCTTTTAGTACGACGGCATAAGTTTCCGGTGCGGCGAATACGGTGCGGATAATTTCACGGCTCTGCTCCACCGACGTATGCGGCGGCCAGCCGGCAATCGGCCCCACAGCGGGGCCGCTGGCGTATTTGTAGAGGGCGTCGGCATCGGATTCTTCCCATGCACGCAAAATCAGTCGGTCTGTTTCCAACATGGTATCACATATATTTATCAAAGGCAAAAATAGCAAAATTCGCTGATAGGCAATTACCCGGCATGTCGAATCGTATTGCAGGATTTTTGCATATCTTGGGCTTCGCCTTAGATACTCCCGCTCGGCAAAACCAAACAAGTTTGCTTTTGCCCTCGCTTATTCGTATTTTTGTTGCATGAATACCGAACGGAAAATGAACGTGGCTTGCGGTTTGTCGCTCGTGCGGTCTACCCTGCCCGAAAACGTGACGCTCGTGGCAGTGTCGAAAACGTATCCCGTCGAGGCGCTTCGCGAGGCTTACGATGCCGGACAGCGTATTTTTGGAGAGAGCCGTCCGCAGGAAATGTCCGAAAAACAGGCCGCTCTGCCGAAAGACATCGAGTGGCACATGATCGGTCATCTGCAAACCAACAAAATCAAGATGATTGCGCCGTTCGTCGCACTGATTCATTCGGTCGACAGCGCCCGCCTTGCGGAGGCCATCCAGCGCGAAGCGGCCAAATGCGGTCGGACGATCGACGTCCTCCTCGAAATACGGGTCGCCGCTGAAGATACGAAAACCGGCTGGAATTTTTCGGAGTTGAGGGAATACGTGCGTTCAGCACCTTTCGCTCGGATGGACAACGTGCGGGTACGGGGCGTGATGGGGATTGCGACCAACACGACCGACGCGCAGGTCATCCGGCGCGATTTCGGCGAGTTGAAACGTTGTTTCGACCTGCTCCGGCCTTACTTCGGTGCGCGATTCGATACGCTGTCGATGGGTATGTCGCACGATTACGGTTACGCGGTGGAGTGTGGCGCGACGATGGTGCGGGTCGGTTCGTTGATTTTCGGCGAACGGGACTATGCCGGTCGACTGGAACCCGTTGCGGCAGAATAAGTGCCGCCCGTGCCCTAAACCGGCAGGAAAAGACGGAAGCGTTCGAGTGAACTCGAACGCTTCCGTCTTTTGAATAGTATTCGGGTGCAGCCCCGATGCCGACGCTTATTTTACGCGGATTTGTTGGCCGTAGCGGATGATCGAATTGGGTTTGATGCCGTTCAGCCGGCAGAGGTTCGTCACTGTCGTGTTGTACTTGCTGGCCAGCGTACTCAACGTATCTCCCTTGCGGATAGTGTGATAGCGTCGGGCGGTCTGTTCGGCGATTTCGTGTTTGTCCTGCTCTTCGTTGGCGATTTCATCGTCGAAATCCTGCGCCGCGTTGGAATGTATGTTGAAAAACGATTTTTTCAGCAGGAACGTTTCGCGACAGAGAATGCCGTTCTTGAAGTCGATCAATCGTTCGGGGTCGAACGCCCGGCCGTAGTAGCGGGTCTCGAAATGCAGGTGAGGCCCGGTCGAACGCCCGGTCGAGCCGCCCAAGCCGATGATTTGCCCGGCTTCGACCCATTGGTTCGTTTCGACGAGCCGTTCGGCCAAGTGTCCGTAATAGGTTTCCAGTCCGTTATCGTGACGGATGATGATCAGATTGCCGTATCCGCCGTGATTGTACTGCGAAATACGCACGCGGCCGCTGAACGTGGCGTAAATCGGGTCGCCCGTTTTCAGCGGCAGGTCGATGCCCTGATGCTGGCGATAACGGCGCGGGCCGTATTTGCCGTGCGGGTGGACGGACCCCTGATAAGGGCAATGATAGCTCGTGACCGAATCGAGCAGCCGGATGACGACCGATTGCGGCATGGCCGACAGGTCGACCTCGCGATAGGGAAAGAGCGTCGAGGTGTCCCAGTATTTCTCGAAAATCGTGCTGTCTTTGGCCACTTCGCGGTCGAGAATGTATTTCCACGTGTTGTTGCTGTATAGAATCACCCGCAGCGCGTCGTTGCCCGAATCGAGCGTGTCGATGATCGTCAGGTCGTTCGTGTCGGGGTTCGATACGATCTGCTTGGGTTGCAGGCGCAGCCGCAGGGCGGAAATCGAATCGATCGTGCGTGCGTCGAGGTCCGTTTCGATCGGGCCGACGTCCGCTACGAGCGTTTCGGTTTCGGGCTCTTGTGCTTGTGCGCCGACGATCGACAATATCGAGGCGAAAATGAAAAGAAAAATTCGGTTCATATCGTGTTATTTGGTATTCAAATAGTTTGCAGCGGCATCGAGCGCTTCGTAGAAGTCCTCTCCGAAGCGGCGGACAATCGGGTCGTGCAGTGCTTTGTAGACCGGAATACCCAGTCGTTTGCCGCAGGCGCGGGCCGATTCGCAGACCGACCAGCGGTGGTAATTGAGCCCGGTCGTGCCGTTGGCGAAACGTACGAGCCGGATCGGATAGAGGTGGCACGAAATCGGTTTCCGAAATGCCGTGCGGCCCTCTTTCCATGCTTTTTCGATGGCGCAGAACGTGATGCCGTTCTCGCGACAGAAATAGGCGCATTCGGCATCGTCGACCAGCGGTGTCGTGCAGTCGCCGTCTTCGTCGATGACCATGAATCCCTGCCGTTCGACGGCGGCGATGCCTTCGGGCGTCATGTAGGGCTTGTAGTTTGCGTACTCGCGTTCGAGTATCTCGACTTCGTCCGGTTCCAGCGGCGCACCGGCGTTCCCCTCGATGCAGCAAGCTCCTTTGCAGGCCGCGAGGTCGCAGGCGAAATGCTCGCGCAGGAGGTCGGCGCTCACGATTTTATCGTCGATTTCGATCATTTGCGGCAGGTGTCGGCAATAACGAGGTCGTACAATTCGCCGAGCGACATGCCCATCGCGCGGGCCTGCTTCGGCACGATGCTGCCGGGGCTCATGCCCGGAATGGAGTTCAGCTCGATGAAGTAGGGTTTTCCTTCGGGCGTCACGATGAAATCCACACGCACTACCCCACTGCAACGGCAGGTGCGGTAGGCGTCGAGCGTCATGCGGTTCAGCTCCGCACGCACTTCGGGCGCGATGCGGGCCGGCGTGATTTCGTCCGAGCATCCGGCCGTGTATTTGGCTTCGTAGTCGAAGAAGTCGTTTTTCGGGACGATTTCCGTTTCGGGAAAGATATATTCTTTCCCTCCGGCAATCATGATTCCGCATCCGATTTCCTGCCCCGTGATGCACTCCTCGATGAGGATTTCATCGCCTTGCGCGAATGCGGCGTCGATAGCGGCGGGCAGTTCCTTCCGCGTGTGCACTTTCGTCACGCCGAACGAGGAACCGTTGGCGTTCGGTTTGACGAAAAGCGGCAGGCTCAGTTCCGCGACGATTCGTTCGGGGTCGATGCACTCCCCTTTTCTGATAAAAATTTCGCGGGCCAGATTGACGTGTCCGGCCAACACGCGCTTGGTCGTGATTTTGTCGAACGTCACGACCGACGAGGTCATCGAACACGACGAATAGGGAATCCCCATCATATCCAGATATCCTTGCAGTTTGCCGTCTTCGCCCGGCGTGCCGTGAATGATGATAAGTGCGTAGTCGAACGCTTTGCGAACGCCGTCGACGGTCAGCGAAAAATCGTTTTTGTCTACCTGCCATTCGCGGCCGTCCGGCGCGGTGTAGTGCCAGTCTCGGTGGTGCAGGTCGATCAGCGTGATGTCGTATTTTTCGTGGTCGAGCGCCTGTTCGATTTGGGCGGCGCTTTGCAGGGCGATTTCGCGTTCGGGCGAGTCGCCTCCGGCCAGCAATGCTATTTTCAGTCGTTCCATCGTATATCAGGGGTTGTAGATATCTTTGTAGCGGAATGCGAGTATTTCCTGCACCATGTCGATGAACTGCCGCGCTTCGGCGTGTTGCGGGTCGGTTTGCAGGATGCGGTTGAAATCGTTGAGGGCTGCGCCCCATTCGTTCAGCCGGTAGTGGAGTTTGCCGCGCTCCAGCAACAGTTCGATGTCGTCGGGGTTGTCGACCAGTTGCGCCGTAATCGCCGCGATGCGCGATGCAGGGCTCCACAGCCCTTTCCGGAGGATGTAGGCAGCTACGTCGGGATGCAGCAGGTCGGCCGTGTCTTCGCCGCATTCGATGCGGCGGCGTACTTCCGTCGCCGAAATATCCAGCAGCGGCGCATCTTGCAGCAGCACGATGCGGTTTTCGAGCTTCGCAGGCACCGCCCTGTCGCGTCGTGGGTAGACGTAAACGGGATATTCGAGAATCTTTTCGTGCTCTTTCCAGCTATCCAACCGTTCCAGTTGGTCGCTCCCCATCAGAATGGAAAAGGTCATTTCCTGCCCGTAGTTTTCCGTCAGATGCCGGAGCGTGTCGATCGTATAGGAGGGCTTGGGTAGCAGAAATTCGATGACGGACGGCCGGATGCGGTCGGCGAACCGCGATGCCTTGCAGGCGATTTCGGCCATCTCGAAGCGATCCAGCTCGGGAGCCAGCGTCGCCGCTGCCTTGTGGGGGCTTTGCGGTGAAACGACCAATGCCATTTCGTCGCACAACCCTTGCCCCACGACGTATTCGGCCAATGCGATATGGCCTTTGTGGACGGGGTTGAACGACCCGAAATAGAGCATCGTGTGTCGCTTCATCGTCCGGTCGCGATAAAGTTTTCGAGAATGCGGGCCGTTTCGTCGATGGCTTCATCGAGCCGGTCGTTCAGCACGATGCGGTCGAATCCCGACGCTTGGGCCAGCTCGAATTCCGCTTTGGCGATTCGCCGGTCGATAACCTCCGGTGAGTCGGTGCCGCGCCCTTCGAGCCGGCAGCGCAGCTCCTCGATCGAGGGCGGCTGGATGAAAATCGCGCAGGCATCGTCGCCGAAAATGCGGCGCAGGTTCAGCCCGCCCATGACATCGACATCGAAAACGATGACATGCCCTTCGGCCCAGATGCGCTCGACTTCGCTGCGCAGCGTGCCGTAGCAGGTGCCTTGATAGACCTCCTCCCACTCCACGAAACGCTCTTCCGATACGGCCTGCCGGAACTCTTCCGGTGTAAAGAAATAGTAGTCCTTGCCGTGTTGCTCGTTTCCGCGCGGTGCCCGGCTGGTCGCCGAAATGGAGAATTCCAACTGCGGATACCGCGCCAGCAACGCGCGGACGATAGTAGTTTTTCCGGAACCGCTCGGTGCCGAGAATATGACGACCTTGCCCATTGTCTTACAGGATGTTCAGAACTTGCTCCTTGATTTTTTCCAGTTCGTCTTTCATCTTGACGACCAGAATCTGGATGTTCGTTTCGTTGGCTTTCGAGCCCATCGTGTTGATTTCGCGTCCCAGTTCCTGCGCGATGAAACCCAGTTTGCGGCCTACGCCCTCTTCGGAGGCGGCCACTTCGCGGAAGTAGTTGCAATGGTTGGTCAGACGCACCTTTTCCTCCGTGATGTCGAGTTTCTCCAAGTAGAAAATCATCTCCTGCTCCAGCCGGTTGCGGTCGACTTCGACTTGGAGTTTCGACAAGTTGTCGAGAATCCGCGCCTTGATAGTCTCCGTGCGGGCTTTTTCGTAAGGGACCACCTCGTTTTTATAGCTTTCGATGAGGTCGATGCGCCGCAGCAGATCGGCGATCAGCGTGGCTCCCTCTTGCGCGCGAAATGCGTTCAATGCCTCCGCCGCTTTTTCGGTAGCTTCCAGCAGGGCCGCGTGTTCTTCTTCGGAAATGGATTCGGTTTCGGTCGCAACGACATCGGGCAGGCGCATGATGCAGGGCACCAATACGCCGTAATCGGGTTCGAGCCCCGTATGGACGAGCGCGTCGGTCATTTGGCGCAGATACTCGCGGAATGCGTCGCGGTTGATGCGGGCCGACGTCTCGACGGTCTGCGATTCGACCGTCACGAAGACATCGACCTTGCCCCGTTCGACCGTGCGGGTGATGATGCTCCGAACGTCGTATTCCGACTGCCGGTAGACGGCGGGCAGCCGCAGGTTGAGGTCCAGCTGCTTGGAGTTGAGCGACCGGATTTCGACCGTGATTTTCTTATTCGGAAGCGCGACTTCGGCTTTTCCGAAGCCGGTCATTGATTTTATCATGGTAGCGGAACGATTTTTCGTGCAAAAATAATAAAAACTATTCAATAACCCGCTTTCGGAAAATTATTCGCTCCGGTGTTGTGCGGTCTGAAAATTTTCCCTATCTTTGTGTTAGTGCTCTAACAGGACGAGAAAATCATTACACTCAATTCCATAAACCGAACGGTTATGAAAACACACAATTTCTATGCGGGGCCTGCCGTTTTGCCGCAGGAGGTGCTCGAACAGGCGGCGAAAGCCGTCCTCGATTTCAACGGGACCGGTGTCTCCCTGTTGTCGATGTCGCATCGTACGAAAGATTTCGAGAATGTCATCGCCGATGCCGATGCGCTGTTCCGCGAGTTGCTGCACATTCCGGATAATTACCGCATTTTCTATGTCGGCGGCGGTGCCAGCACGATGTTCTATCAGATTCCGGCCAATTTTCTCGGCAAAAAAGCGGGTTATGTGAATACGGGCGTCTGGGCGAAAAAGGCTATCAAGGAGGCCAAGTTCTTCGGCGAGGTCGAAACGCTGGCTTCGTCGGACGACCGGAATTTTACCTATATTCCGAAAGGATTCGCCATTCCGACCGATTTGGATTACGTGCACATCACGTCGAACAATACGATTTACGGCACGGAGTACTTCGAGGATCTGACTTCGCCCGTGCCGCTCATCGCCGATATGTCTTCGGATATTCTGTCGCGGCCGATCGACGTCTCGAAGTATGCCATGATTTACGGCGGTGCGCAGAAGAATCTGGCTCCGGCGGGTGTTACGTTCGCCATCATCCGCGAGGATATGCTCGACCGGCAGGTGCGCGAACTGCCTACGATGGTTTCGTTCCGCACGCACGTCGAGAACGGCTCGATGTTCAATACGCCGCCCGTATTCCCTATTTATGTGCTGTACGAATCGCTCAAATGGCTGAAATCCATCGGCGGCGTGCCCGAAATGGAGCGGCGGAACAAGGAGAAAGCCGCGTTGCTTTACGCCGAAATCGACCGCAACCCGCTGTTTCGCGGCACGGTCGTGCCGGAAGACCGTTCGCGGATGAACATCTGCTTCGTCATGGCCGACGGACGTGAGGATTTGGCTCCCGAATTCCTCGAATTCGCGAAGGCGCGCAGCATGGTCGGTATCAAGGGCCACCGATTGGTGGGCGGATTCCGTGCTTCGTGCTACAACGCCCTGCCGAAAGAGAGCGTCGAGGCATTGGTGGCCTGCATGCAGGAATTCGAGCAGCTGCACAAATAATCTGCGGCATGGCTTATCAATTCAAGATTCCTACGTCTTACAGTGCCTTGACGGGCGAGGTGACGGCGTGGAAGCAAACCGAATTACAGGAAACGATTACATTGAAAGAGACTATGAAAGTACTCGTTGCAACCGAAAAACCTTTCGCAAAAAAGGCCGTCGAGGGCATTCGCGAAATCATCGAACGGGCCGGTTTCGAGTTGGCGTTGCTCGAAAAATATACGGACAAGGCCCAGTTGCTGGCTGCTGTCGCCGACGTGGATGCCCTGATAGTCCGCAGCGACAAGGTGACGGACGAGGTGATTGCGGCTGCGAAGAATCTCCGCATCGTCGTGCGCGCCGGTGCGGGGTATGACAATGTCGATTTGGCGGCCGCTTCGGCGCGCGGCATCGTCGTGATGAATACGCCCGGCCAAAACTCCAATGCGGTGGCGGAACTTGCGCTCGGCATGATGATCTATATGGCGCGTAATCGTTATACGCCCGGCACGGGTTCGGAGTTGCGCGGCAAGACGCTAGCTATCCATGCTTACGGCAATGTTGGCCGACTGGTCGCGTGCAAGGGCAAGGCGCTGGGGATGAACGTAATCGCCTACGATCCGTTCATCACGGATGCGCAGGCGTTCGCGGCCGACGGAGTGGAAAAGGTCGATTCGGTCGAGGAGCTGTACCGACGGGCCGATTACCTTTCGTTGCACATTCCTGCGACCGAGCAGACGAAAAATTCCATCGGTTACGACTTGCTGATGTCGATGCCAAAAGGTGCGACGTTGGTCAATACGGCCCGCAAGGAGGTGATCGACGATCCGGGATTGTTGCGGGCATTGACCGAACGCGAGGATTTGAAATACATTACCGACATCGCTCCGGCCAATCAGTCCGAAATGGTGGAAAAATTGGGAAACCGCTTCTTCGCCACACCCAAGAAAATGGGTGCCGAAACCGCCGAAGCGAATATCAACGCAGGATTGGCGGCAGCGAACCAGATCGTCGCGTTTTTCAAGGAGGGAGTAACCCGTTTCCAAGTGAATAAATAATAAGGAACCTATGGTACGCATCAAACCTTTTCGCGGAATCCGCCCTCCGAAGGAGTATGCCTCCGAAGTGGCGTCGCGGCCCTACGACGTGCTGAATTCGGCCGAAGCCAAGTCTGAAGCGACGGAACGTTCGCTGCTGCACATCATCAAGCCCGAAATCGACTTCGAGCCCATCGCCGACGAACATGCGCCGGAGGTTTACGCCAAAGCGGTCGAGAATTTCCGCAAATGGCAGGAAAACGGCTGGCTCCGGCAGGAACCGGAGGCGTGCTATTATATCTACGCGCAGACGATGGACGGCCGGACGCAGTACGGGCTGACTATGTGCTGCCATTTCGAGGACTATCTTTCGGGGGCTATCAAGAAACACGAACTGACCCGTCCCGACAAGGAGGAAGACCGCATGATCCATGTGCGCAACCAGCGGGCCAATATCGAACCGGTTTTTTTCGCCTATCCCGACGATGCCGAAATCGACGCCATTGTCGCCGATGTGGTGAAAAACAGTGCGCCCGAATACGATTTCACGGCGGCCGACGGGTTCGGACACAAGTTGTGGGTCATCCGCGACCGCAAGACCAACGACCGCATTACGGAGATTTTCGCAGGGATTCCGGCGCTTTATGTTGCTGACGGACACCACCGGACGGCGGCTGCAGCCCGTGTAGGCGCCGAATGCAAGGCGAAAAATCCGCACCATACGGGCGACGAGGAGTACTGCTATTTTTTGGCGGTGACTTTTCCCGCAAGCCAGCTGCGCATCATCGACTACAACCGTGTCGTGCGCGATTTGAACGGCTTGACTTCCGAGCAGTTTTTGGAGCGGCTGAAAGAACGCTTCACGGTCGAGGAAAAAGGCGCGGAGGAGTACCGTCCGGCGGCCTTGCACGATTTCGCGATGTATCTCGACGACCGTTGGTGGCGTCTGACGGCCAAACCGGGCACTTACGACGACCATGACCCCATCGGCGTGCTGGACGTTACGGTGCTTTCCGATCAGGTGTTGGCTCCGATTCTTGGCATCGAAGACCTGCGTACGTCCAAACGCATCGATTTCGTGGGCGGCATTCGCGGTTTGGGCGAACTCAAACGGCGGGTGGACAGCGGCGAAATGCGGGTGGCGTTCGCGCTCTATCCCGTCTCGATGCAACAGTTGATCGACATCGCTGACACGGGCAACATCATGCCGCCCAAAACGACGTGGTTCGAGCCGAAACTGCGTTCGGGCGTGGTAATCCATTCGTTTGAAGCGTAACGGATTGTAAAAAATCCTGCAATGGTTTCGCCCCTGTCGCATTCATCAGCGACAGGGGCGAAATCTTCGTACGGGCCGATGTTTCGTGCGAAAAAGTTTGCTTTCCTTCCGAAAAAATCCTATATTTGTCCTATATTTTATATCAATTCAGCGCATTATTATGGCTAAAATCAAAGGTACGATCGTCGTCGACAGCGAGCGGTGCAAGGGATGCGGGGTTTGTGTGGCTTCGTGCCCGTGCGAAGTGCTGGCGCTGTCGTCCGAAGTGAACGGCAAAGGCTATCCCGTCGTGCGGATGGCCCGTCCCGATGCCTGCACGGGGTGTGCTTCGTGCGGCGTGATTTGTCCCGACAGTTGCATCACGGTTTACCGTCAAAAATTCGAATAAGACTATGGCAGAGAAAGAGGTGAAGTTGATGAAAGGCAACGAGGTGATCGCCCATGCGGCGATTCGCTACGGTTGCGACGGTTATTTCGGCTACCCCATCACGCCGCAGTCCGAAGTGATGGAAACCCTGATGGAGCTGAAGCCTTGGGAAACGACGGGCATGGCCGTCTTGCAGGCCGAATCGGAGGTTTCGTCGATCAATATGTTGTATGGAGGCGCTGCTACCGGCAAACGGGTGATGACTTCGTCGTCGAGTCCCGGCATTTCGCTCATGGCCGAAGGATTGAGTTATCTGGCGGGGGCCGAACTGCCGTGCCTGATTATCAACTGCCAGCGCGGCGGTCCGGGACTGGGCACGATCCAGCCGTCGCAGGGCGACTATTTCCAAGCGACCAAAGGCGGCGGTCATGGCGATTACCATTTGATTGTTTTGGCTCCCAATTCCGTGCAGGAGATGCACGACCATGTGGCCGAAGCGTTCGATTTGGCGTTCAAATACCGCAATCCGGCGATGATTCTGGCCGACGGCGCCATCGGTCAGATGATGGAAAAAGTCATCCTTGCACCGCAGCGTCCGCGCAAAACCGACGAGGAGACCCGTGCCGAAGCCCGCACATGGGGCGCGTTCGGCAAGACGTCCGACCGCGAACGCAACGTGGTGACTTCGTTGGAATTGCAGTCCGAGAAAATGGAGATTATCAACCAACGGTTGCAGGCCAAATACCACGAATTGGAGGAGAATGAGGTGCGTTATGAGGCTATCGAATGCGACGATGCCGATTACGTTATCGTGGCGTTCGGTTCGTCGGCGCGCATCTGTTCGGCTACGGTCGAAATGGCGCGGGCCGAAGGACTGAAAGTCGGTCTGTTGCGTCCCATTACGCTCTATCCGTTCCCGAAAAAACAGCTTGCCGAATTGGCGGCTCGCGGCGTGAAAGGGTTTCTTTCGGCCGAGCTGAATGCCGGACAAATGGTCGAAGACGTTCGGCTGGCCGTCAATGGCAAGGCACCCGTAGAAAACTATGGACGACAGGGCGGCATGCTGTTCAATCCCGACGAGGTGCTGGCAGCACTCAAAGAAAAACTGATTAAGAAGTAAACGACTATGGCAGAGGTTGAGATAAAAGCAGAAAACAAGGTCTATGCGAAACCGCGCCTGATTCTGGACAATACGATGCACTATTGTCCGGGTTGCAGTCACGGTACGGTACACAAATTGGTGGCCGAAGTCATCGACGAACTGGGGCTCGCCGACCGGACGATCGGCATTTCGCCGGTGGGGTGTTCGGTGTTCGCCTACAATTATATCGACATCGATTGGATCGAAGCGGCGCACGGCCGTGCTTTGGCGGTTGCGACGGCGGCCAAGCGGCTCAATCCCGACCGCATGGTCTTCACCTATCAGGGCGATGGCGATTTGTCGGCTATCGGTACGGCGGAGAGCATCCATGCGGCGGCACGCGGTGAAAATGTCGTGGCGATTTACATCAACAACGCGATTTACGGCATGACGGGCGGTCAGATGGCCCCCACTACCCTGCTGGGCATGAAGACGGCGACGACGCCCTACGGCCGAGACCCACGACTGAACGGCTATCCGTACAAAATCGCCGAAATGATGGCTCATCTCGACGGTGCGACCTATATCACCCGTCAGAGCGTGCACAAACCGGCCAATGTGCGCAAGTGCAAGGAGGCTATCAAAAAGGCGTTCCAGCGTGCGATGGACGGGCTGGGATTTTCGCTCGTGGAGGTGGTTTCGACCTGCAACAGCGGCTGGAAACTTTCGCCTGTGGCATCGAACGAATGGTTGGAACAGAACATGTTACCCTACTATCCGTTGGGAGATATCAAGGACGTAAAATCGGATTCGGCACAATGAAAGAGACGTTGATCATAGCAGGTTTCGGAGGACAGGGTGTCCTCTCGATGGGTAAGATACTCGCCTATTCGGGCGTGATGCAGGATTACGAGGTGACGTGGATGCCTTCCTACGGCCCCGAGATGCGCGGCGGTACGGCCAATGTGACAGTCATTCTCTCCGACCGGAAAATTTCGTCGCCCATTGCGCACGAGTTCGACACGGCCATCATTCTCAACCAGCAGTCGATGGAAAAGTTCGAGGCGATGGTGAAGCCGGGCGGCGTGTTGATTTACGACACCAACGGCATCACGCGGCATCCGGTGCGCACCGATATTTCGGTTTATGCTATCGACGCTACGGCCGAATGCGCCAAAATGGGACAGGCCAAGCTGTTCAATACGATGATTTTGGGTGGCTATCTGAACGTCCGGCCTGTTGTCGCTATGGAAAACGTGATGATTGGTCTGAAAAAGTCGCTGCCCGAACGTGCTTGGAAGATGTTGCCCGCCAACGAGGAGGCTATCAAGCACGGCGGCGAAATCATCCGCAAGATAAGGTAATCCTGTCTTGTCGATAATAACAAAGGCACTCCATGATGCGGAGTGCCTTTGTTATTATCGGTATAAAACCTTAATTGTCGCATTGGACATCGAATGTGAGATATTGTCCGTCATCACTGCTTATTACCGTGTATTTTTTGCCTCCGGCGAAATAATACGTGTACGGTTCATTTCTTATGATATATTGATAACCATTGTCCGGTACATAATAATATAGGGGATAATGGTACCCTGTCGGAATTTCGGTATAGGTCGAAGTGCCGGAATTCGTTCCGAAATTACATCCTGCCAAAAGTTCCTCTTGCAGATTGAAAATAGCTAAATGGGAGACGTTGGTATATGAATCATCTTTGCGGAATCGGACTTGTGCAGTTTGCGACATGTTTCCATCGGACGCACCGGATAGTGCTTTAATGAAATTTTGAGCGGTTTGTTTGACTTTTTCAAAATCGCTTCCGAGAGAGCTACTGCAATCCAATAACAGGATGATTACAGCACTTTGCATTTCCACAATCGTTTCGGTTGATTTGTTTGGGTCGAATTCCGAATTGACCTGCCACAGACTGCTGTTTTCTACCCATTCCCATTGTTTGATGCGGGAAATCGTCAATTCGTTGCCGGCCTCGAATGCGAGGTTGTCGAATGTGAACGAAATGTTGATCGAACCGTAGGATTCGCCTTTGATGATATTGCCGCTACTACTGCTTATTCCTTTATATTGGGCTTGCGTCAAGGAGCCGTCTCGGAATACGCCTTCGATATAACATGCCGAATTTGCAGCATTGTCTGTTTCGATGTCGAAAGTAAATCGGATTTTTGTATTATTATAAGGTTGTGGAATTGTCAAGGTCAGCGCCTGATTCGTATTTTTGTTGTATAGTGAAGCCGCCAATTGCATGAATTTGTCGTTGACTTCATCAATACTTGCCACCTCCATGCTGTTTTCGTCGGAACTGGCCAGACCTTTCAGATTGGACTTGAATTGCACCTCATCTTTTACATCTTGTCCTTTGAGACCTATGGAATAAGCGTTGATATTCAGTCCGTTGATTTTGGTCGAACGAATGCGCTTTTGGATTGCTTCCAAATATGCGGAGGCTGATTGATAATTTGTGTTTTTGGCACTCGAACCTTGGTCGAGACCGTCGGTGAATGTGATGATCGACACGTTTTTGAGGTCATCGGGAAATTTCGATTTTGCTAATTGCGAAATGGTATTGTCTACCGCGTAATATAAAAGAGTACCGTTATTGGTTTCTAATGTCTGAATGAACTGCTCGAAACCTGAACTCGTATACTTATCCAGTATGTGAACATAGTAGTGCTCTAAATCGGAATTGAATCCGGTAATTCCTACAAAAAGTCCCGTTTCGTCGTAGGAACTAAAGTCATTGTACCAATCATCTTCAGACCAATAATAATCGTCGGAAGATGATTTTTCGCAGGATACGAATGCGAAAGCCATTGCGGAGAACAAAAGGCTGAAAATTAATTTTTTCAACATGGTTTTCATGTTTTTTTGCCGTGTCCCTGCGGCGGTTTGGATTGAGATAGGTATATAAAAAACGTGGGACAAAACTTAATCTTGCATTCTGAGGTCTTAGGAAACCTATGGCACAAGTATAAAGTGAAGCCCACGTCATAGACGTGAGCATCAACTTCACTTCGTGTGCCATTGTTTGAAAGTTCCTAAGTTTCAGAATGCACGATGTAAAGCTAACGCTTTTTATATGTTTGTGCCGGCGTTTTTAGTACGTGGACGGCACGAGTGAAAATCATTGTTTTCGATGCGATCCGGTGCTATTACTTCATAGGCGAATTGTGGTTTGGGTTTATTTTACGATGCTCAAAGGTACGATAATTTATTTGAAATCGGAAAAATCCGAAAGCCGTCACGGCTTGAATATAAAAAGGGCGTTCCCAAGCGGGAACGCCCTTTTTCGTGTCGGATTTTCACGTCGGATTCTCGTGTCAGAAAGTGAATCCGACCCGGAACAGCATGGCGTTCAGTCCCGTCCCCATGTGTTGGAACCGGATGCCGAGATCGAACTTCCCGATTTTAACTTCGGGGCCGATGCTGGTATAAAAATCAGCTCCCTCTGCAATACCGCCGATTCCGATAGCGGCACCCAGATCGAGCGAAAGCGCAAGAGCCGTCTTTTTCGAGAGCGGATAATATCCTTTGATGTTGGCGAACAAGGGGGCTATGGTAGCGGTGTCATCGTCTCCGTAGTAGTCATCGTAGTCGTTGAGCAATCCATAGAAGTAGTTGATTCCGAGACCGCCGCCGACGAACAGATAGGGATTGATGCGTGCGCCGTGCACCGTTTCAATCATGATTCGGTTGGTATTGATCACATCGGATGCGGCTCCTACGCCGACACCATACCCGACGGCGATTTCCCCTTGATATTTCGGGAACTTGCCGCTGATTTTCGGTCGGGATTTGGTTGCCGACAGATCGGCGAATTTGTCGGTGGTGCCGTTTTCGTACTTGATGACGAATACATCCTCGACGGGAATGGTATAAATCGGTCCGTTGGGATTCTCCCATTTCCGGTATTTGATTTCGGTAGAACCGACTTCCGTTACTTTGGCTCGGATTTCGTCGGCGTTTTTCTTCATGATGATGTCTTGCGCCGAAACGGCGGAAAAAGAGAGTGTGCAGAGGAGCACGAGCAATGATTTTTTCATGGGTGGATTTAGTTTGAGTGATTCGTGAATGTTTAAGTATAAAAAACGCGGACAAATTCCAGTCATCCGCTTTCGAGGTCTTGGACTACCTGTTGTCGTAAGATGAAAGAAATGCCCGCGCCGAAAACAGCGTGAGCATCGACCTTAATTCCTAACGACGTCGAAAGTGTCCAAGTTCCGAAAGCCAGAAGAAAAGCGATGCGCCTTTTATATGTTGGTGCCGGCGTTCCCGGTACAGGGGCGGCACGGGTGAAAATTTCGAGGATTCTTTCTGTTATTTCTCCATAGGCATCGGGATAAGTGGTTTCCGTATGCAAATATAGATAAATTTTGCAGGAATAAAAAAGAGAGGGCGCGAACCCTCTCCGTCGTATCCGTGCGAAGAATATGTTACTCCACAGCGGCGCATTCGTTGACGAACGCTTCGGCTAGTTTCGTGAGTGCGACGTCGGTCTTTTTCTCCTCCGCCAGAATCGTGTCCAGCAATTTCTGGATTTTCTTTTCGGGCAGATAGACGGCCAACGCACGCAGCGTACCGTAGGTCGCGATTTCGTAGTGTTCTACCTTTTGGGCGGCCAGAATCAGGCCGGCATCGCGTACGAAACTGTTCCGTTTCGTATCTTCGATGATCTCCTCCGCTTCTTTGAGCAGTCCGGCCATCGCTTCGCATTTCTTGCCTTCGGCTTTTTCGCCCAACAGCGAGAATATGGATTCCAGTTCGGCGAGTTGCCCGTCTCCTTCGTTGTAGTGTTTCTTGAATGCCGCTGCCAGTTCGCTGCTGGTGGAAGCCTCGCACATCTTCCGAAGCCCTGTTTTCAGATGTTCTTCGGCCCAATAGATATCTTTGAGCGCGTCGACGAAGAACGTATGGAAATCCGATACTGCATCGCCCGTGTACGAGCTTTTCTTTTTGGACGCCGTGCCCGGTTTCGAGCTTGCGGACGCTTTGGTTTTCGTGGCGGATTTGCGGCTGTTGTTCGTGCCGGTCTTTACCTCTTTTTCGTCGTTGTCATACGTTTTCATACCTTGTGTGTGTATTGGTTTGTTCGAGGATTCGGCAAATTGTATACCATAAAAATCTTTTCGGGATGCTCTTTTCGGGGCGGGCATCGTATTTGCAGCATCGGGAGCTGAAAAATAACCGTAGATGAATATGGAAAATCAAACATGTGCGATGCCGCTCATCGGCGACAAAGCTCCGTCGTTCGAGGCCGAAACGACGCAGGGAAAAATCCGCTTTCCGCAGGATTTCAAAGGCAAATGGGTGGTGTTGTTCAGCCACCCGTCCGACTTCACGGCGATTTGTACTTCGGAGTTTGTGCTTTTCGGGGCGATGCAGCAGGAGTTCGAGGCGCTGAATTGTCGGTTGGTCGGCCTTTCGGTCGGTACGCTTTCCAGCCATATCGCGTGGCTGCGTTCGATCCACGATCGTATCGAGTACAAAGGGCACAGCAAGGTCGAACTCAATTTCCCGTTGATTGCCGATATGTCGATGTTGGTAGCCCGCAAATACGGCATGATTCAGCCCGGTGCCAGCATGACGACGGCCGTGCGGTCGGTCTTTTTCATCGACCCGACGGCGACGGTTCGGGCGATTATCTGTTATCCGGCCCAGTTGGGACGCAATTTCGACGAGCTGAAACGGGTGTTGGTCGGGTTGCAGACGGTCGATAAGTACAAGGTAGCATTACCTGCCGACTGGCGGCCCGGCGAGGACATCGTTGTCCCGGCTCCGACGACTTACGACGGGACGGAGCAATCGGCCGAAGGGATGAAATGCTACGATTGGTATTTCTGCACGAAGCCCTTGCCGCAGACCGACCCGAAAGCCGAAAAGCCGCAGCCGGTGGAGGCATAGCGAGAACGGAGGATTATTCGCCGAACCGGTAGGCGGCGATATCCCGGAATCCCAATAACAGATCGTGTGCGGACATCCGTCGTTTGCCGGCGAGCTGGATTTCGTCGATGCGAATCCAACCGTCCGAGCAGGCGACGGAGAGTTCTTCGCGCCAGTCGGTACAGATGGTGCCGGGTGCGGTGGGCGGGAGCGAGTCGTCGAATCGGGCCGCGAAAATTTTGGCAGTGTTCGCTGCCTCGCCGTCGCGGAACATCGGGCTCCACGCGGCCGGATAAGGCGAAAGACCGCGTATGAAATCGACGATGCGCCGGCCGTTCCACGACCAGTCAATCCGGCAGTCTTCCTTGAAAATTTTCGGTGCGGGTTTTAGTTGTGTCTCGTCGATGTTTTCTTGCGGCAACGGCTGTACGTCGCCTGCGGCAAGGCGTTCGACCGTCTCGACTACGAGCGACGGGCCCAGATTCATCAATCGGTCGTAGAGCGTACCGACATTTTCTTCGGGGCAGATCGGCACCCGTATCTGTCCGATAATGGCTCCCTTGTCAATTTCGTAGTTGAGCAGGAACGTGGTGACGCCCGTTTCGGTTTCGCCGTTGATGATGGCCCAGTTGATAGGTGCGGCACCTCGATATTGGGGCAGCAGCGAGGCGTGCAGGTTGAATGTACCTAGTCTCGGCATGGCCCAAATTACCTCCGGGAGCATGCGGAACGCGATGACGATACCCAAGTCGGGCCGAAGCTCCTGCATGGCCGATACGAATTCCGGCGCTTTGAGTTTTTCGGGTTGCAGAATCGGCAGCCCCAGTTCTTCGGCCGCGATTTTCACATCGCTTTTGTGCAGTTGCTGTCCGCGTCCGGCTGGTTTGTCGGGGGCCGTGACGACCGCTACGACGTGGTAGCCTCCTTCGACCAATGCCCGAAGCGAGGGCACGGCAAATTCGGGCGTTCCCATGAAGACGATGCGCAAATCTTTGGCGTTCATATTGCTTGGCAGGTTAATTCTATCGGATTCCCGTCGGGGTCTGCAATGACGCTCTCGAAATAACCGTCGCCCGTGATGCGCGGCTCCCCCGTAACGCAGAATCCGGCATTTCGCAGCAGCTCTGTCTGTTCGAGCACCTCCTTACGGCTGGCATATCCGAACGCCAAATGGCACAACCCCAACTGCTGTTCCATTCTCGGTGCAGTAATATCGGTACGACGCATCAATTCCAATGCGCAACCGTCACCGAAACGAATCATATACGACTTGAAGCCTTTGGCCGGATTGACGTATTTTTCTCCGCACTCGCCGCCGAAATAGCGGACATAGAAGTCGCGCAATTCATCGAGCCGGCAAGTCCACAGGGCGATATGGGCTATCGGGGCCGGATTCATTTGCACAATCCCAGTTTATGGTTCATCCGTTCCTCTTTGGTTTCGAGGTAATGGAGGTTGTAGGGATTCGGGGCGATGACGATGGGCACGATTTCCTCGATGCGCAATCCGTAGCCCTCCAATCCGGCCCGTTTCAGCGGGTTGTTGGTCATCAGCCGCATTCGCGTGATGCCTAATTCGCGGATGATGCTCGCGCCGACGCCGTAATCGCGTTCGTCGGGGCGGAATCCCAGTTCGATGTTGGCATCGACCGTATCGAATCCCTCCTCCTGCAACTTGTAGGCGCGAATTTTGTTGAACAGGCCGATGCCGCGCCCCTCTTGATTGAGGTAGACGACAGCCCCTTTGCCCTCTTTCTCGATCATCTGCATCGCTTCGTGCAGCTGTGCGCCGCAGTCGCAGCGGCACGAGCCGAGAATATCGCCCGTAGCGCATGACGAGTGAACCCGAATCAAAACCGGTTCGTCCTCCGTCCACTCGCCTTTCGTAATGGCCATGTGTTCCAGCCCGTTGCTCTTTTGCCGAAAAGCCGTGATTTTGAAATGGCCCCATTGGGTCGGCATGTCGGCCGTTTCGCCCCGTTCGACGATGGACTCCTCTTTCAGCCGGTAGGCAATCAGCGAGGCGATAGAGATGATTTTCAGGTCGAACTTGCGGGCGATTTCGACCAGCTGCGGCAGGCGGGCCATCGTACCGTCGGGATTCATGATTTCGATCAAGGCACCGGCCGGTTGCAGTCCGGCGAGCCGCGCCAAATCGACGGCGGCCTCCGTGTGTCCCGGACGACGCAGAACGCCTTTCTGACGGGCCCGCAGCGGATTGATGTGTCCGGGACGCCCCAAGTCGGCCGGACGGGTCGCAGGGTCGGCCAGTGCGCGGATTGTGGCGGCGCGGTCGTGAATGGATACGCCCGTCGTGCACTCGTGGCCCAGCAAATCGACTGTGACGGTGAACGGAGTCCCCAACAGCGAGGTGTTGTTCTCCTCCATCATGCCGAGTTCCAGCTCCCGGCACCGCTCTTCCGAGAGCGGCACACAGAGTACGCCCCGCCCCTCTTTGAGCATGAAATTGACGATTTCGGGCGTGATTTTTTCGGCGGCGACGATGAAATCGCCTTCGTTCTCGCGGTCTTCGTCGTCGACCACGATGACGATTTTGCCGTTGCGGAAGTCTTCAATGACCTCCTCTACCCTATTCAGTACCGTCTGCTTTGCCATGACGTTTGTGTTTGATAGCGTGTAACAATGCGGCGATGCGCGGTTGGATTCGTTCGCGCAGGGCCTTGATTTTTCCGACATACCAGTCCGTGTCGAGCAGGGCCGAGTCGTTAGTCGCCTTGTAGGTGAGATACGCTGCAATGGGCGTCAGTACGAATGTCGACAGCCACATGCCATATATGGCATTCCACGAGCCCTCTTTGGCCAGTTTTTCGCCCGAAAGACTGATCATGTAGTAAATCACGAAGAAAATCACCGACACCACGACCGGAAGCCCCAATCCGCCCTTGCGGATGATGGCTCCCAGCGGAGCTCCGATGAGAAAGAAAATCATGATGGAGACGGGCAGCGAAATTTTCTTGTGCCATTCGACTTTGCTGCGGTAGAGTTGGTTGAGCGCCTCTTTCGTGGCCGATTCGTCGAAGGCGAACATGTTGCGCGAGTTCTTCGCCAGCGTGCGTGCCTGATTCCAGATGCGGTTCTGTTCGCGAACGGGCAGACGGGCGAGTGTGTCGGTAATCAGTGCGTTGCGGAAGCCGCTCTTGTCGAATCGCAGGCTGTCGGGAATCGGCAGCACCGAGTTGTCCCGCACGAAAAGCTGCTCTTTCAACAGCGGTTCGTACGAACGGGTGGTCGAAACGTTCACCGTCCGTTCCAGCGAGTCGATGTCCTGCTGCAATTCGTTGATGTTTTTCGTCTGGCTGTTCGAGAACAGGTTGGCGTCGGTGCGCCCCATCGCGAAACCGTCCATCGCGATTTTCTGATCCTGCAAATCGAACCGGTGATGCCGCAGCGTGCTTTTGTTGAACCACTGGCTGTTGCGGGTCTGTTCGTAGGTTTCGCCGTTGTAGAGCGTCACCAGCAGGTGGCGTTTGTCGTCCGACAGGCGGATGTAGCCCGAATCGGCGACGATGGTGTTCATGTTGCCGTTGGTGGCGCGGTTGTCGTAAATCAACACGTCGTGGAGCAGGTGCGTGTCGGGTTCCTGCCGTCCTACGCGGATGGACATGTTTTCGATGCCGTTGAAAAAAAGCCCGTCCTGAAATTCGAGCGCCTGCTTCTGCTGCCGGATATCGAAAATGATGCTGAACATCTTCCGGTTGGCATAAGGAACCAGATTGTTGGAGATGAAAAAGCTCCCGACGGCCACGAAACTGGTGAGGATGATGAGCGGTTTGGTGATTTGTATCAACGACATGCCGGCCGACTTCATGGCCAGCAGTTCGTAGTTTTCGCCCAAGTTGCCCATCGTCATGATAGCGGCCAGCAGCATGGCGAGCGGCAGTCCCATCGGAATCATGTTGGCCATCGCGTAGGTGAACAACTCGATGATGATGCCGGTGCTCAATCCCTTGCCGACAAGCTCGTCGATGTAACGCCACACGAAATTCATCAGCAGGACGAACATCACGATGAAGAATGTGAGGATCATCGGGCCGAGATAGGCTTTCAGCACGAATTTATGAATGGTTTTCATGGGCGGCGATTTCCGTTGCGACCGGGTTTCGGTTTCGGCAAAGTTAATAGTTTTGCCAGAATAAGCGTCACGGTCAGGATAAATATGATGGCGGCACCGGGCGGCACCTCGAAATGGTAGCTGGCGGCGAGTCCGGCGACGTTCCCCGCAACGGCCACGACGGGGGCGATTGCGGCGAGCGTCCGGTACGAGCGCGAAAAGGCGTTGACGATGACGACGGGCATCGTCAGCAGCGAGATGAGCAGCACGATGCCCATGATGCGTATCGAGAGCACGATGGTCACGGCGACGAGCACGGCCATGAAATAGGAAACGAGGCCGGTCGGAATGTTGCGCGTGCGGGCGAATTCGCGGTCGAAAGCGATGTACATCACCGGCCGCAACCACAGCAGTGCACCGGCAAGAATGGCCAGCGTCAGTCCGGCGAGCGCGAAGACGTCGTTGCGGGTGACGGTAACGATGCTACCGAACAGGTAGGCCGAAAGGTCGCCCGACGTGTATCCGGGCCGCAGGCTCATGAACAGCGCGCCGACGGCCATGCCGACCGACCAGATGATGCCGATGGCCGAATCCTCGCGGATGCGTCCGCGACTTCCGGCCCATTCGATGCCGAGTGCCGAAAGTACGGCGAATGCCATTGCCCCGCCGATCGGATTGGTTCCGAAGTAAAACGCGATGCCCAATCCTCCGAACGACGCGTGCGTGATGCCGCCGGCGAGAAAGATCATGCGCCGGCAAACGACATAGGTGCCGATGATTCCGCACGTGATTCCCGAAAGGATGCACGCCGTGAACGCATTGGACAGATAGCCGTATTTTACGAGCGCCTCGAAGAATTCCATCGTCTTTTGTAAAAGGTGTGCAAATTTACGTTTTTTTGACGGGTGTTGCAAAAAATGCGTAAATTCGCATGCTGATTCAATCTCACGAACCGATGCAACCCCGAAAAGTCAATTTCCATACGCTCGGATGCAAGCTCAATTTCTCGGAGAGCTCGACGCTGGCGCGTCGGTTCGAGGAGGGCGGGTTCGAGCGGGTCGCGGCGAATGCTCCGGCCGACATCTGCGTCATCAATAGTTGTTCCGTCACGGAACACGCCGATAAGAAGTGCCGGAACCTCATCCGCAAACTGCATCGCCGCAATCCGCAGGCCATTATCGCCGTGACGGGTTGCTACGCCCAGCTCAAACCGCACGAAATCGCCGCTATCGAGGGGTTCGATCTGGTGTTGAGCAACAACGACAAAGGCGAGCTGTACCGCCGTGTGTGCG
>JAMPDE010000001.1:439725-486287 GCA_023665825.1 Alistipes senegalensis
ACCCTTCCATGAGTCTATTAATAAAATGGGTCTGTGCGCTTTCAATCTTTCCGAAACCCGCTGCCCGTCCGTAGCGCTAATAAAAAGCCCGACCGGATAGACGGTCGGGCTTGCAATTGCGGAATCTATTTTTCGGAAGTCGTTTCCTTCGGTTGGAAATCGATGTCGTAGAATTTGAATTCCGGTTTCATCATTGCTCCGGTTGCGGCGTCGATACCCCAAGCAAGCACGTCCAATAGGTTCAATACGGATACGGCATTGAAATTTTTATCGATGATGATCGTTTCGGTTCGATACGACGGTGCTTCTGCTTTTACGACTGTTTCGTTGAATCCTCTTTTGATTTTGGTCGTGTAGGGGAACGTTACATTCGTATGCTTTCTTCCGTCGATGGTCAGCGTCGCTTTTTCTTGAATGTCGCTGTTGAAAGTTACTTTTGTCTTGGAACCGCAGAAAATGGTCGCACAAGATGTCATCGAAACTGCAATAAGCAGAATAATACTGATACGTTTCATTTTTTGATTTGCTTAAGTTTGCCGGTTTTGTTGGATTAAGCATACAAAAAACGCAGGCTGAACTTTTATCTGCTTTTCGAGGTCTTCGACTACCTGTACGCCAAATAAATGAGTAAAGCCCACGTAGAAACGTGAGCGTTTACACTTTACTCTTGACGTACTTTTTGAAATTGTCGAAGTTTCGAAAAGCAAGAAATAAAGCTAACGCTTTTTATATGTTTGTGCCGGCGCTTTTGGTGCGGGGACGGCACGGGAATGATTCTCGTAGAATGCGTGTAAAACGATTGTGTTATTTATTCATAGGCGATTGTTTTTAGGGTTTATATTGCAAATATAATGATTTTTAGGATAGACTATTTCGGAGGCTGCCGGTGGATTATAAAATTCTGCCGCGCCGAATCAGGCTTACGGTGATGCCGAAATTGTCGCGGTACAACGACCCGCAATCGCCGTAAACCCCGACGCGGACGCGGAACGGCACACGCGGCCGGTTCAACACTTGGGCCTCGATGCCGAACGAAAACTGCTGGCGCACGTGCTCGAACGGGCCGGTGGGAACACCGTGCTCGGTTTGAAAGTTATTTGGGGCGTAGGTTCCGTAGTTCCGCGAATAGGACAAGCGCACGCGATACGGAACTTTGCGGGCCGCATAACCCTGAATCCCTATATAGTGCGCGACGACCCGATTGTTGTAGGTGCCGTAGGTAATCCCGTCCGCAGCGGGCGGGCAGGGCGTGATGAACGGCGTGCCGATGGTGCGTCCGTAGTAAGTCCAGCCGCTGCGGTATTCGCCGTTGTTGAAATAGTTGTCGTTGCCGCCCAGAATAATGCTCCCATACCAGTCATCGTTCGGGTCTTGCTTGTCCATTTCTTCGGGCGTGGCCGGCCGGTCATGATAACGCCCCGACTGGTATTTCGTGTAGACGAATTCGTACATGACGTCGCTCACCCACCGGTTTTTGTCGACCGCGCCGTAGTAAAGTCCGTATACGCCGTCGGGCGCGTTGCGGAAGAGTTTCCAAGGACTGTCGTCCTCGAAGAAATTTTCGTAGTAGGCCGTGAGCGTGTAGCTGTCGCTGCGGTAGTTGAGCCGATAGTAGCGAGTTCCCAAGTGGTTGCCGAGTACGTTGACCTGATCGCTCCACGTCGCGTCGTCTCCGCCGCTGCGGCCCGCGAAGATGCGGAGATAGTCCTTGAAACCGGAGGGCTGTTTGCCGTAGAGCGGCGACGTGCCTGCCCATTGCGCCCAGTGCTCCATGCCGACGATGATTTCCCACTGCCGGTGGGGCGTGATGCGGAGGTAGAGGGATTTGTGGTGCAGGTTGGTGTTGTCGACGAAGCGCTTGTCGATCATGCGGTAGTCGCTCAGATTGAATTTGAACGCCACGATGCCCCGAGTCAGCGGGATGTCGATGAACTCCGTGTGCAGGTTGTAGCCCGGCAGGGTGCGTGCGTTGGTCGAAAGCAGGACGCTGCCGTTTTGCGACGATATGCCGTTGAATTGCTCTTCGGGGTGGATCATGCCCAAGTCCAGCCGCACTTTCCGCCATTTCAGGCTGACGAACAGTTCGTCGACGATTGCCTTGTTTTCGCGCTCGGTGAGGTATCCGGCGGCCGAAAAGCCGTAGGCCGTCTGGATTTTCTTCGTCGCATTGAAATCGGAAAAGATGCCCGCATGCAGCAGTCCGCCCCGACTGTCAGGCAGGATGCCGTTGCGGGCGGCCGTCGCCCACATCGGCAGCGTGCTTTCGGTCGAGGCCAAGCCGGTCAGTTCGGCCGTGTATTCCAGCGTTCTTTGGGCGAGTGCCGTCAGCGAACAGCAGGAGAGGAGGAGACAGAGGATTCTTTTCATTTTCTTGTGTGCAAATTTATCATTTTTTAGCCGATTTTCAGTTGCAGTGCCGAAAATTCGGTGCCGATTTATTAACTTTGCCCGATAAAACGAATCAAATCATCTCTATCCGATATGACGACTGAATTGAGTGAACAGGAATTGTTGCGGCGCCAGTCGCTGCTGACCTTGCGCGAATTGGGCATCGAACCCTATCCCGCCGCACGGTACGATGTGACGGCGACCGCGCGTGAAATCGCCGACCGTTTCGACGCCGAACCGGACGCCCTGCAAAACCTTCGCATCGCGGGCCGCATCATGTCGCGCCGCATCATGGGCAGCGCGTCGTTCTTCGAGTTGCAGGACCACACGGGACGCATTCAGGTCTATGTCCGGCGCGACGATATCTGTCCCGAAGGCGATCCGACGCTCTACAACACGGTGTTCAAAAAACTGTTGGATATCGGCGACTTCATCGGCGTCGAGGGATTCGCGTTCCGCACCAACACCGGCGAATTGTCGGTGCATTGCCGCAAGTTTACGGTGCTGTCGAAGTCCGTCCGTCCGCTGCCCGTCGTCAAGGAAAAGGACGGCCAGACGTTCGATGCCTTCACCGACCCCGAAGTGCGCTATCGCCAACGCTATCTCGACCTGATCGTTAATCCGCAAGTCAAGGATACTTTCGTGAAACGGGCCAAAATCATGGCCACGATGCGCGAGTTTTTCAACGAGCGGGGCTATATCGAGGTCGAGACGCCTATTTTGCAGCCCATTCCGGGCGGCGCGTCGGCGCGTCCGTTCATCACGCACCATAATTCGCTCGACACCGACCTTTACCTGCGTATCGCGACGGAGCTCTATCTGAAAAAACTGATCGTCGGCGGGTTCGACGGCGTGTACGAGTTCGGCAAGAACTTCCGCAACGAGGGCATGGACCGCACGCACAACCCCGAGTTCACCTGCATGGAAATCTACGTCGCCTACAAGGACTACCGGTGGATGATGGAGTTCACGGAGCAGATGCTCGAACGGGTCGCTGTGGCCGTGAACGGCACGACGGAACTGCAAATCGGCGACCGGCAGATTTCGTTCAAGGCACCGTTCCGCCGCCTGACGATGACCGATGCCATCCGCGAAAAGACGGGCTACGACATCACGGGCCAGACCGAAGAACAACTGCGCGAGGCCTGCAAACGGCTGAACGTCGAGACGGACGAGACGATGGGCAAAGGCAAGCTGATCGACGCCATTTTCGGCCAGTATTGCGAGGAGGAGCTGATTCAACCGACATTCCTGTGCGACTATCCCATCGAGATGTCGCCTTTGAGCAAGCGGCACCGCGAGAATCCGCAATTGACGGAGCGCTTCGAGCTGTTCGTCAACGGCAAGGAACTTTGCAACGCCTACTCGGAGCTCAACGACCCGATCGACCAGCTGGAACGGTTCCAAGAACAGCTGCGCCTTTCGGAAAAGGGCGACGACGAGGCGATGTTCATCGACATGGACTTCGTGCGTGCGCTGGAATACGGCATGCCGACCTGCTCGGGCATGGGCATCGGCATCGACCGGTTGACGATGTTCATGACGAACCAGCCGTCGATTCAGGACGTGCTGTTCTTCCCGCAGATGCGTCCCGAAAAGAAAGCGGCGACCGACCCTGCCGAAAAGTACGTGGAGGCGGGCGTGCCCGAAGAGTGGGTGCCCGTGATTCAGAAAATGGGCTATCTGACGGTCGATGCGCTGATCAAGACGGTGCAGTCCAACAAAAACAAATTCTTCAACGACCTCTGCGGGTTTAACAAGAAGAACAAACTCGGGCTCGCGACCGGTGAGGTAAAGGCATGGTGCGAAAGTATTTAATCCGAAAATCATAAAACAGAAAGCATTATGAGAAAGAAAATCGTTGCCGGAAACTGGAAGATGAACACCCTGCCGGCCGAAGGCGTGGAACTCGCGAAAGGTGTCGTCGCAGGTCGCGGCGAGGTGTGCTCGTGCGTGAACTTCATCGTTTGCCCGCCGTTCACCCACTTGTCGGAGGTGGCCGCTGCGCTCAAAGGTTCGGACATCGAGCTGGGTGCGCAGAACTGCGCTGCCGAAGCCAAAGGTGCCTATACGGGCGAAGTGGCTGCGTCGATGATTGCGGCACTGGGCTGCAAATACGTCATCTTGGGTCACTCGGAGCGCCGCCAGTACTACGGCGAAACCTCCGAAACGCTCAATAAGAAAATGGAGCAGGCATACGCCAACGGCCTGACGCCGATTTACTGCGTGGGCGAAAACCTCGACGAACGCGAAGCCAACAAACATTTCGACGTGGTGAAAGCCCAGATCGAGGAGGTGGTTTACAACCTGACCGCCGAGCAGTTCAAGAATTTGGTCATCGCCTACGAACCCGTATGGGCCATCGGTACGGGCAAGACCGCTACGGCCGACCAAGCGCAGGAGATTCACGCCTACATCCGCAAGGTGCTGGCTGCGAAATTCGGTGCTGCGGCCGACGAATGCCCGATTCTCTACGGCGGTTCGTGCAAACCGTCGAATGCGGCCGAAATTTTCGCCAAAGCGGACGTCGACGGCGGTCTGATCGGCGGTGCTGCGCTCAAAGCCGAAGATTTCTTGGCTATCGGCAAGGGATTTTCCAAATAGTCGTGCAACTATAATGGCGGGGATTTTGGCCCCGCACCTCTTAATAAAAAATCGCTCCGGCTTGAATAAAAGTCGGGGCGATTTTTTGATGTTGTTTACTTCCGGCTATCCGTTTTTCCGGCTCGTACTCCGTTTCCACCACAGGTAATAGCCGGTCAGGGACAGTGTCGCACCGATGAATGCGGCCATGAAATAGAGAATTTTCGTCCAGATGCCGCCCCACGCGCCGGTGTGGATGGCATAAAACCAACCGTGCAGGCGTTGCTGGCGGGGCATATCCTCGTAGCGGACGATTTGGCCGAGCCGGCCGTTGCGCGGGTCGAATGCGATTCGATCCACGCGGCGCGTGGCGGATTGCCGTCCGACCTGCGCTTCGGTCGGTGTCAGCACGATGGTTTTACAACTCGGATAATGCACGGCGAGTTGTGCCAGCACTTCGTCCCATACGGCATAATCGAACGGATGTGCATCGGTTGCGGTTCGCATGCGGCCATGCTCCCGTCCGGCGGCCCGTTCGCCCTCTTTCTCGCGCTCCCTGCGATTGCTCGAATCGGCTTTCTGCGAAGGTCGTTCCTGCACGGATACGTGCTGTTCGCTGCCGCCGAAAAGCGCGTAGGCCGCCGTGCGATACCAGCCGAACGACCACGTAAGCCCCGTCAGTGCCATGACCAGCAACAGAAGCGTTGCATAGAACCCCAGCGAGACGTGGCAGTCGTACCAGAAGCGGCGATGGCCGTCGGCGAACGATACTTTCAGCCGGTTGCGCAGTGCCTGACGGCTGCGGGGAATCCACAGAACCAGTCCGGTCAAGAGAATGACGACAAGCAGCAGCGTCGAGACACCGACGACGATTTTGCCTGCCGATTTTTCGCCTTTCGTGGCCGGAGGATCGAGCAGCCAGCGATGGAGTTTGCGCATCGTGCGGAAGAACGCGGGGCTCTCCGCCCAGCCGTTTACGTTGCCGGTATAGGGGTCTGCGCTCAACTGCGTGCGGCCCGTCTCGCGGAAAACGGCCATGCAGGGTTCGTCGCGGCGGCCGGAGAGTTGCAGCGATGTCAGATGCAGCGAGTCGGGCATCTGCTCGCCGATACGGGCGACGAGTTGCGACGGAAGAAGCGGCTGCGCGTCTGCGGCAGGAGGCTGTGCGCGATAAATCTGCGGATGGAGCGCACGGGTGATTTCTCCCTCGAAAACGAGCGCAGCACCCGTCAGGCAGACGATCGCGATGACGATGCCGAAGGGCAGGGAGAGCCACAGATGGATTTTGGCCATGAACTTTTTCATGCGCGGAGGCTTATTTTTGGATGGTCAGTTTGCCTGCCGTAGCGACGGATTCGGCGTCGATGACGAGCCCTTTGGTCGCACGGCCCGTAGCCGCATCGATTTTGTAGAAAGCCGGTTTGTCGCCGCCGGTCACCGTCACGGCGATGTACATGGCGCCGTTTTCGCCGTAGGGTTCGCCGCCGAAGCCTGCCAGATCGTCCGGCAACCCCGTCACGGGAACGACGGTTTTCGCTTCGGCGTCGAACACCGCCAGTTCGTTCATCTCCGCTTGGGTTCCCTGCATCATCCCCTCGACACCGCCGGAATAGAGCTGGAGCAGGAAATGCGTGCCCGAAATATGCCAGCACCGATAAATCGGATGCTTTGTACCGATCTGTTCGAAGTCCACATAGTAGTCGGGGTCGAACGCCGTCTCCCCTTTGCGGATGCGCACCGCTCCCGAAGGTTTCGTGCCCGTTACCTTTTTCAGGTCGGCCGACGAGGTGAACGTCCGACCGTAGCCGGGCGAGAAGACATACAGGTCGCCGTTATCGGCCGCCCAGATCGTCTGGTAATACTGCGAGCGGTACCTTCCGCAGGCGAATCCGATTCGGTCGGTCGAAGCGATCACGGGTTTCTCGGCGAACGACGAACCGCTGTAAATGGCGATGTAGGCATGGTCGGGGTATTGCGTGGAGGGAATCGTCCCGGCCGTGTAGGCACTGCTCGCCGAGCCCCCGTCGGCTTTTGCGACCAACGCTTGGTCGGTGACTTTCTCGGGCCATTGTCCGATGCCGTAGCGGCTCATGCCCATCGGCACGACCGAAGTGTAGAGTTTGCCGTTGGCCTCTTCCAAGCCGGCGAAGGTCACTTTCTCGCCGTTGCCGAGAAAATTCTCCGCGTCGATGGCGCTTTCGGTCTGCCCGCCGGTGTTTTCGTCGAGGTAGTTGAACAGCAGTGCCTGCGCGATGTTGCCTTCCCCGTCCGTCGTCTTCGAGTCGCCGGTCGATACGGTCACCACCTTGTCGCCCCACGTGCCGTAGGTCGTGATGCGGTTGAATTCGTAGGTGTAGCGTTCGGCAGGTTTGCCCGCTGCGTTCAGGTAGTAGGATGCTCCGGTCCCGGCTCCGCCCTTGTTGTATACCAGCGCAAAGAGGTGGTGCTGGTTTTTGAATACCCAGTAAGTGCCTCCGATGACCTCCGTCCCCGTTCCGCGTACGGTAGCCGTACCCTCGTCCAGCGACGGTGCGGTGATCAGATAGCTCGTGCCGTCGTCCTGTGCCGCGATGACATAGGCGGTTTCGGCATCGGTGTCGGGTGTCGGATCGAGCGGGTCGTGGTCGTCGCTGCACGAAGTCAGCAGGCCGGATGCGCCGGCGCACAGCAGGGCGATGAATGCCCGAGCGTAGAAATTGTTTTTCATGATTCGATTTTTTATTGGGTGTTTATAAATCAGTTGCCGAAATGAACGCGCACTTTGACGTAAAATGCCCTCCCCGCCTTTTGGAGGCTGAAATTGTCGTATAGCCGCGCATCGGTCAGGTTGCGGCACTCCAACGAAATGTTGTAGCGTCCGTTTTCGATGCTGTATGCGAGCGAGAGGTTGTGCGACAGCTGGTCGGGGACATAGGCTTTGGAGGCCTTGTCTCCGATGTTTTCCCAGTTGAGCGGAAAATCGTGCTGCCAGAATCCGTCGTAACCCACCGTAAGCAGGTTCCCCTTGCCGAAAAGGTCGTGCCAGTGGAACGCGGCGTCGAAGTTGGCGAAGCGGTAGGGGATGTTCGGCAGCCGCACCTTGTAGTGCATGTTTTCCTGCTGCGAGGAGCCGGTCCAGTAGCGTTCGCAGTCGCGGGTGTCGATGCTGTTCCATGTGCCGCCGAGATCGAACCAGCGGGCGAAGGCGTAGCGCAAAGAGAGGTTGTACCCTTGTGTACGCACGTGCCCGTGATTCTCGTAGATGCCGTATTGCGTCGAGCCGTGCTTGCCCAGTCCGCGCTTGATGAACTCTTTCGTATTGCGATAGATGAGGCTGACGTCGGCATAGAGGCCGTGTTTGCCGAATCGTCGGTCATAGCCGAAGTTGAGGTTGAAGTTGTCGCTCTTTTCGGGCCGGAGGTCGGCGCGTCCTGCTTCGAGGTCTTCGTCGCCGAACAGTTCGTCGGTCGTAGGCAGGCGGAACGCCCGCTCGTAGGATAGCTTGGCCTGCAACCCTTTCAGGATGTAGCAGGTGCCGGCAGCTCCGTAGCCCCATGCCGAGACGTTTTTGCCCAGCTCGACGTAGTCGCCCACGCCGTCGGCGCTGCGGGACACGGGGCCTCGATTGTATTGCAGGTAGTATTTCACGAAAACCGATGCGTTCCACCGCTCGGAGGGGGTCGCCCGATAGGCGAGGCCTCCGATGTTCTTGCGGGTGATTTTCGGGATGGAGAAATCCGTCAGCACCGACGAGGTGCCGATGTGCGAACGGCTCGTGCGGCGGAAATCGCTGTAAACGTGATTGAACGTCAGCGTGTGGATGTTGCCGATGCGGTAGTTGAGGGTCAGCGTGGCGTTCCAGTTCGTGTTCTTCGATTCGCTGTTCTGGTACGATTGTTCGCCGCGACTCTCTTTTTTGTAATAACGGCCGTACCAGTTGTAATAGCGGGCTGCCGTGTCGATGTTGCGGGTGATGTTGTAGTTGCAGTTGGCCGTTACGAGCAGGTCGAGCCCTTCGGTGAGCAGGTCGTGCTTGACGTATTCCAGCGACGGGACGAACGAATGCCCTTTGCGGTGTTTCTCGCCGAAAACGATCTCCTGATAAACGCCGGTCTGAATCTCCTTGTAGAAATTCGAGTAGGAGAGACCCAGCACGAACCGGTCGGCCCATCGTTTGCCTGCGAAGCCCGCTTTACCGAGCACGACTTCGTTGCGGAACGCATCGTTGAACCGGCGGACGTGTTTCAAGTCGTTCTTGTCGACCGGAAACTTATGGATCGAGCCGTCGGGTTGCACCTCGAATTCGCGTACCCAGTTGTCGATGCGGTAGTCGTTGTCCGAATAGTTCTGGAACGCGTCGATTTCGTAGAGAAAACCGCTTTCGGTCGTCTGCCCGAATCGGAGGTTCGAGCGGTGGGTGTTGAACGAACCGTAGGAATAGGAGGCATCCGCGAACCACTTGCGTCGTCGTTTGTCGGTGACGATGTTGATGACGCCGCCGATGGCGTCGGTGCCGAAACCGACGGGCACCACACCTTTGTAGACCTCGATGCGTTCGGCGAAGCCCGCCGGGATGTTGTTGAGATCGAACGCTTGTCCGGCGCCCTCCTGCGGCACGCCGTCGATGAAGACCTTGACGTGCTTGCCGCTGAACCCGTCGAGCATCAGTTGCATGTCGGACCCCACGCCGCCCGATTCGCGGAGTTTCATGCCGGGCAGCTGCGACAGCGCGTCGCTCAAGCTCTTGGTCGTATTCTGCAACGCTTTGGTATCTACGGCCACCGCATTGAACGGCGACTGCCGCACGCGGCTCACGCCGCTGCCCGTGACGACGACCTCTTCGAGTTCCGTTGACGTCGGTTGCAGAACGATCGTCAGGTCTTTTATGTCCCGGCCGACCGTGATGGTTTTCTCGACGGATTCGTATCCGATGACCGATACGGCCAACGTATGCGTCCCGAACGGTATCTTGAAACGGAACGATCCCTCGTCGTCCGTCGAGCATCCGTAATTCGTCCCTTTCAGGCAGACCGAAGCGAAGGCGATTGCCGTGCTGTCTTTTTCTATCACTTTGCCCGAACACCACGCGAAAGTGCGCGGGCCGTGATGCTCGGTGTGCGGATGGCGGACTTGGGCGGCGACCGGCAGGGAACTGGCTATCAGCATCGTTATCGCCAATGTCCATACGCCTGCTTTCCTGTTTGTATCTATCATCGGCGGAGTGGGTTGGTTTGCGTGGCAAAATTACCCCTCCCCTTGAAATCCGGCAATCGCATTTTTTAGGGATTTCGTGTCGATTCGGAGTGCCGGAAATACCTGATTTCGGTTAGCGGGCCGCTCGAATGATTGCTCGATGCCGGACGATTCGTTGTCGGATATATATATCGAAAACACCCGACTTTACATGCTCGGACGTAAAGTCGGGTGTCGATCGTGCAAATGTTTGATATTCAAACTTGCTTGGCGGAGAGAAGGGGATTCGAACCCCTGAAACCCTTTGGGGGTTTACTCGCTTTCCAGGCGGGCCAGTTCAACCACTCCTGCATCTCTCCGAATCGGGCGAACAAAGATAGGTATAATTTTCCGAAATCGGGAAAAATTCGGCGGATTTATGCAGCTTCGGTATCCGGGACGCACTGCGGCAGGCCGGCCCCGTGTCCCTTAATTAAAATTTGCGCACGGCCCGTACCAAGAACTTGTTGTATTTCGGAATGTCGACGAGGTAGGGCGGTTGCAGATCCATGTGCGACGTGCAGGCCTCTTTGGCGTTCCGCTCGGTCGACGAAAAATAGTAGACCAGCCGGTCCATCCGCTTGCCGCCGTGCTCTTTCAGCGTATTGTTGAATCGGTTACGGGCGTGCCGGTCGAACTTCGTGCGCGTGCCGCCGTTGAAGTTGTTGCCGATTTGCAGCAGCTCGTTGATGGCGGGCAGGTACCACCCCTCGCCTTTGTCGCGGCACCATTTGAACGCCGGGAAATCCTCCCACGAAGCCCCGTTCGCCGCGATGTAGGCAGCGACTTTCTCCATGTTCGCCGCGCCGTCCGCCGTATCGTCGGCACCTACGAGCCGCAAATCCGATTTGTCGTATTCGCTCCAATGCAGATAGATTTCGTCGGGCGACAGAATCAGCCCGTGCATCCGGTCTTCGTCCAGCGCGCAGACGATTCCCTGCACGCCGTCGCGGTCGTACCACTCGCCGATTTCATAGGGGCGCATCGCTTGCCAGTACTGCGCGGGGGTAGTTTGCAGCGGAGTTGCCGTTCCTGCGGCCGGTGCAGCCGACTGCTGCGGGGTGGCTGCCGGTTGCAGGGCGGTGGATTGTTGTGCGACAGTTTCCGGTTGCGTTTGCACGGTATCGGCCGTTTGCGGGGCGGGAACCGGTTGTGCGGGCCGGAACGTGTCCGTTTCGCCGTTGGCATAGCGGATGTGGTCGATGTCGCCGATCGGCAGCACGTAGGTCGGGCCGTCGGGGTTGCTGAAACGTTTGTAGCGTATTTGTTCCGGGCCGATTTCCAGCACGCGGGCTTCGATTTGCGTGCGGTCGGTCTTGACGATGCGGTCTTGGGCGGAGAGGGTCGCGACGCTGCACAGCGCGGCCAGCAGGATTCCGAATTTTTTGTTCGACATGGCTTTTCCGAATGATGGTTCGTACAAAGATAACGTTTTTTCGCAAGTTTTCTTGTGCGTTCGGCGGCCGCAGGTCATCGGGCCGAGTTGCGCCGGCCCCAGCGGGGCCGGATGCCGACGAAAATTTCGTAATGGATGCCCGGCATCGGGCGCGACAGCACGGAGAGGTACTCCTCGTCGAAGAGGTTGTGCACGGTGCCTTGAAGCGACAGCTCGGCCCACCTGAACGAAAATCCCTTTTCGAGCGAGAGGTCGCTCATGAAATAGGCGGGCAGGGATCCCGTCAAGGTGCGGTCGTTGCTCGACATGGTGTAGCGGCGGCTGTAATGGCACCACTTGTAGCGGAATCCCCAGCTGCGCCACGTGAGCCGTCCCGTGAGGGTCGCCGAGTATTCGGGCACGTAGGGCAGCTGCTTGCCGACGGAACGGTCGGCCGGTGTCGTCGGTCGGCCGCAGTTGACGGAGGGTGTCCACGCAAACGTTCCGTTCAACCCCATGCGCCACGCGCTGCCGAGCGTGACGGCGCAATCGGCCTGCATCTCCACGCCGTAGGCGTGTACCCGCTGCAAGTTGCGCGGCGAGAAGAATCCTTTGGGCGTCGGGAGCCAGAGTATCCAGTCGTCGATATGCGAATCGAACCACGTGACGCCGCCGCCGAGCGAATAACGCCCTGACTTGCCGACCGAGAACGACAGTCCCGCGTCGTACGTCCAGCCCCGTTCGCGCCGCAAGTCGGGGTTGCCGCCCGGCAGGAAATAGAGGTCGTTGAGCGTCGGGAAACGGTGGTTGCGCGATACGGAAGCTTTGGCCACGAGGTTGCCGCGCCGCGAGAGCACGCCGTCGACAAACAGCGCCGGAATCGGCGGGGCCCACTGCCTGCCATAGAGCTCCTCGCGCAGTACGACCGACACGCCCAGCCGCTCGACGGGCCGCCACTTGACCGACAGCGCGCCCGACACTTCGATGCGCCCCTTGTCGTAGCCGACGACCGCGCGGTCGCCTTGCTGCGTGATGACGTTTTTGTCGCGCGTTTCGACCAGATGTTGGTAGACGGCGGCGTCGGCCGTGAAAAGCCACCGTTCGCCGAGTGCATATTCGCCTGCGACCTGCCCGTAGAAGGTGTCGATGCGACTGCGCGAACGGGTCATCGGCGTCATCGTGCCGTTGCCCGGGTCGCGTCGGTAATCGTAGGCCATCCACGTGTGGATGTAACCCGCTTTCGCGCCGATTTTCCACGCTGAACGCACGTGATCCCACGACACGATGCCGCGCAGCGTCTGTTCGCGCTGCCGGTTCTCGAACTCCGTCGGGCGGCCGTAGTCGGTCGTGAGCATGGGCAGTTCGCGGTCGGAGCGGAGGTACCACGCATTCAGCCCGAAGCGGTCGCCGCGCCGCGTGTTGCAGTAGACCTCCTGCAACACGTGCAGGTCTTTGAATGCACCGCTCCGGTTGCGTTCGACGGGGTAGTACGCATCGACCAGATTGCGGTCGTCGTCGTAGACGAGTATCTTTTTGTCGCGGTTGCGGTATTCGTAGTCGTTGGGCGACGAGGAATAGACCACGCGCGTCGAGGTCTGCCAGTGTTCGTCGCCGTAGGTCAGGCGCAGGAACTCGTCGAACGTGCGGAACGACCCGATGCCCTGCACGTATTGCAGGCCCAGTCCGCGTGTGTCGGCGGGCGCGGTCGCGAGTTTGACCGAGCCGCCCAGCCCGCCGCCCGTGTCGTTTACCGACGAGGTGCCGTGCAGCAGCGCGGCGTCGTCGATGAAGTAGGCCGGAATCATCGAAAAATCGGTCATGCCTAGCATCGGCGAGTTGATGCGCATGCCGTTCCACGTCACCTGCGTGTGCGAGGGCGAGGTGCCCCGAAAGGCGACCGTCGAGAGCGTGGCGCGCCCGTATTGTTTGACGAAAACCGGCGAATGGAACGTCAGCACGTCGGCCATCGACTGCGCGATATGCTCTTTCAGAACGGCCGAATCGAGCTCCGTGCGTTGCACGCCGATCGCCTTCATGGGGCGTCGGGCCGAAACCGCGACCTCGCGGATCGGGACGGCGTAGGCGGGATTTTCGTTCCACCAGTCGCCTTGCTGCTGCGCCGATACCGGGAGCGCGGTGCAGAGGCAGGCAAGTATCAAAAGCGAATTCCGGGAGGTCGTTTTCATGCGTGCGTGCGGTTATTTCCAGCAGAATGCGCCCGGAGTGACGCCCGCATAAAATTCGTCGAGCAGCGCGCCTTGCGCCGAATAGCGGTAGACGATGCCCGCCTGTTGGTAGTCGATGGCGTCGGCGACATAGATTTCGCCGCTCGCGGGGTCGACCGTGAGCCCGTAATAGAGCGTGCCCGTGCCCTCGATGAGCGGCTGCGTCGGAAGCGTTTCCGCCTCGATGTCCATCGTCCATACGGCCTCGTCGTCGAGCCAGTAGAGCCGGTCGCCCGAGCCGTCGAGTTGCAGTTCCGACGGATTTTCTCCGAACGGGAAGAGGAACCGTCGTTCGATGACGAACGTGTCGGGGTCGATGCGGCAGAGCATCGGGGCTTCGTGACCGTAGGGGCTTCCCTCGTAGCCGCCGTCGGTCATCGTCCACAACTTGCGGCGGCTGTCCATGACCAGCGACTTGGGCTGGATGCCCACCGCGAGTTCATTCACGACCGTATCGGTGGCGGTGTCGACTTTGAAGATGCGGTTCTGGTACGACCAGCTGCTGACGTAGACATACCGGCCGTCCTGCACCATGCGTTCGGTCGAACCCGATTCCGTCGTCATTTCGGGGCAGACGATGTGCCCCGTGATCTCGAACGTGCGCGGGTCGACGACGAAAATGCGGTTGTCCCACAGCTGCGTCACGTAGGCCTTCGCATCCGAAACGAAGTGGATGTAGCGCGGCGAGGTGAAGCCCTCGATATGCCCGACGATGCGGAACGTCGCGAGGTCGATGGCGAAGACCACGTGCGAATGGTTCACCACGATCCAGCCCACGCCGTTGCGGACGGTCATCGACTGGGCGGTGTCGCCGAGTTTCTGCGCGTTGGCGCGGAAAAAAACTTCGTTTTCGGCCTGCTTCGCCGCAGGGTCGTAGTAGGTGAGCGACGCGTTGCCGTACTGGAAATTGCCTTCGTTGACGACGAAAAGCCCCGTGCCGGAGGCCGCGAACTCCTCCGGCGTGCCGTACTCCCACTCCATGCAGCCCGTGCAGGCCAGTGCGGCGAACGCTCCCGCGAGCACGATTGCGCGGCGGATATGGTTCTTGCGTAGCGTCATTCGTTGCCGGCCGCGCCGCAGAGGTAGAAACCGAATACTTCGGTCGAGAGCTCGCCCAGCGGGCCGCACTGCTGGTGGATGCCGGTCTGCACCTTGATGAAGTCGATGGACTTCAATTCGGCCGGCGAACCGTCGTCGCGGATGGCGTTGGCGATTCGGAATCCGATGCGCTGGCCGCTGCCCGCCGCCGTATTGTTGTCGAGTGCGTCCGACCCTGCGTTGTCGGCATACCCCCATGCGAAAGGTTTGTTTTCCCAAAGTCCCGTCGTGGGGTTCTGGGTGCTTCGGGAGTCCAGCCGCGTGCCGGACAGCGTATAGCTGTCATCGGAAATCCATGCCGGATAATAGGAATCCTGCTTGTGTTCGGCGACCCGTCCGATTACGCCGCTGTTGCCGTCGGAATCGCGCCACGCGACGGGCTGCCCAGCGCCGGACGGACGGTAGTAGGTGACGGCGTAATTTTGCTTGGTTTCGGGCTGGCCGGTTTCGGAGCCTCGCAGCTCGTACCACGTGTCGTCGGGCAGGCCGTTGCCGTTGTCATCGGGCATGACCCAGACGATGCCGGGTTCGTTCGAGCTTCCGCTCGCCGAATCGAACGCATTGCCCTCGACGGCGAAGTCGCAGCCGCCGCTGTTCGGGATGCTGCGCCCGAATCCGACGACGATGTACCCGCCGAATCCACCCAGCGAAACGAGTTTGTGTCCGTCCAGCCGTTTTTGGGCATAGGCGACGGCGGCTTCGGGGGTCGTTTCCGCGCCGGAGAATCCGGCGATGGGCTGTTCGTTGATGAATTGGCCCGGTGCGGGACGGTATTCGTGTACCGTGACCGAATAGGCAGTCGGGCAGATGACCGGTCCTTCGGTGATCGTTTCGTCCTTGTTGCAGGCGGCCAGCGACAACAACAGCGGAGCCGCGAATGCTGTGCACCGCAGGGACACTGCGTCGAAAAACGCCTTCCTTGTGCCGAGATGATTTTTCATAAAGTTTCGTGCGCAATATAGTGATGGTTTCGGAGCTACGGACGCGCCGAACGGGGGCAGGTTACCAAAAAGAAATTGCGCGGAAATTCGGGAAAGACGGGCAAATTCGTTTCGACAACGCCGACACCTCGCGGTCGCTATCCGGTTTCGTCGAGCAGGTCTTCTGGCTCGTCCCGTCCGTCGCGCCTTCCCGGTTCGCAGACCAGTGGCCAAGAGAGCGGCGGATTTTTCGGGGGACTTACAGCTGCGGGTACAGCTTCGGATTCGCACCGATATTCCCTTTTGTTCCGTCCGGTCGCGCCGGTGCGGAAACTCGACACGGCAAAGGTAGTGTTTTTTTCATCATCTTGTGCGCTGCGCCGATGATTCTTCGCATGTCCGACGATGTTCCGCCGCAACAAAATGCAAGTAAACTTGTTTTTGTTCTTGCTTATTCGTATCTTTGGAGAAAATTATGGGGTACGTCCTCCGAAAAGATGGCTGACAAAAGCGTCATAACCGATCTCGGCAACCGCATTCGGCAACTGATTGACGACCACAAACGGTTGACGGTGCTGTGTGCCGAACTGACGGCCGAAAACGGCGCGTTGAAAGCCGAAAACCGCACGCTGCTGGAACAGCGCAAGGAACTCGAAACCGAGCTTTCGCGCGCGCAGCTCGCGGCGGGCCTGACGGGGGACGGATACAGCCGGGACAAGGCGCGGGCACGCGTAAACCGCCTGATGCGGGAGGTGGACAAGTGCATCGCACTGCTTGCGAAATCCGAATTGGAGGGCGGCACGGCGGCCCGGTAACGACGAGAGAAGACGACCCTATGGCCAAACAAGCGATTACGCTCAAAATAGCGGGCATCAACATCCCGTTCACGATCGACAGCGAGAAGGAAGAGGTCTATCGTTTGGCCGAACGGGAGGTGAACGGCTATTTGGCGTCGATCAAACAGCGCAACATTCAGGATTGGACGGATCGGCACTATCTGGCGATAGCCGCCTTGCGGTTCGCCATCAATGCGGTCAACCAGCGTCGCCAGCACGAGACGGACGACGACGATCTCCGGCAGCTCGAAGCGTTGAGCACGGAAATTGATACGTATCTGAATACGCTTGCCGGACACTGACCCGAAAGGAAGCGGGGACGCGCGACGCCCCTGCGACGGACGAGAGAAAGAAACACGGTTCTTTTACATATACGGAACGAATCCACCCGCATGGATTCCTTAAAGCTTTGCGAAACTGAACAACTTTTATATTGGGGCGACTTACGGCGCTTCAAAATCAGGCCTTGACCCCGCGAGGGGTGCCCGCCGTGTGCGTGCCGTTGGAAGATTGCGATTGCCGGAGACCCCACAAATGACAATCACGCAGATTCGTCAAACAAGAATAAGGAATACCGTGCGGTTTTTTTTATTTTTTAGGAAAACATTTTTTAACTAACTATAACAACAAACGACTATGAATATCTATCTCGTAGCCCTCGTATCGGCTGTGGTTGCGGTAGGCGTTTATGCGTTCGTCACCAACGTGGTGATGAAGAACAGCATCCGCAAACGCCGCGAGACCGCCATCAAGGAGGCCGAAGCCGAAGGCGAAATGATCAAGAAGGAGAAGATTCTGCAAGCGAAGGAGAAGTACATGCAGCTCAAAAGCGAATACGACCGGCAGGTCAACGAGCGCAACCAGAAACTGAACCAGAGCGAGCAGCGCGCCAAACAGATCGAGAACAACCTCCAAAACCAGCAGCGCGAACTGGAAAACAAACTGCGCGAGAACGACCGGCTGAAAGAGCAGGTGCAGAACCAGTTGCAGATTCTCGAACACAAGAAGGAGGAGGTCGACCAGATGCGTCGCGAGCAGAACGCCCGTCTGGAACAGATTTCGGGGTTGAGCTCCGAAGATGCCAAGAACATCTTGGTCGAGAACATGAAGGCGGAGGCGAAGACCGAAGCGGCCGCCTATATCAACGAAACGGTCGAGGAGGCCAAACTGACCGCCTCGAAAGAGGCCAAGCGCATCATCGTGGCGTCGATTCAGCGTGTTGCGACCGAAACAGCCATCGAGAATGCCGTGACGGTGTTCAACATCGAGAGCGACGAGGTCAAGGGCCGCATCATCGGCCGCGAGGGCCGCAACATCCGCGCGCTGGAAGCCGCGACGGGCATCGAAATCATCGTCGACGACACGCCCGAAGCGATTATCCTTTCGGGCTTCGACCCCGTGCGCCGCGAAATCGCGCGACTGGCTTTGCACCAGCTCGTTACGGACGGCCGTATCCACCCCGCCCGCATCGAGGAAGTGGTCGCCAAAGTGCAGAAGCAAATCGAAGAGGAGATCGTCGAGGTCGGCAAACGTACGACCATCGACTTGGGCATTCACGGCCTGCATCCCGAGTTGATCCGCCTTATCGGCAAGATGAAATACCGTTCGTCCTACGGGCAGAACCTCTTGCAGCATGCGCGCGAAACCGCCAATCTGGCCGGCATCATGGCGGCCGAACTGGGGCTGAATCCCAAAGTGGCGCGCCGTGCCGGACTGTTGCACGATATCGGCAAGGTGCCCGATGACGAACCCGAATTGCCGCACGCAATCATCGGCATGAAACTCGCCGAAAAGTACAAGGAGAAACCGGAGGTTTGCAATGCCGTCGGTGCGCACCACGACGAGGTGGAGATGACTTCGCTCATCGCGCCGATCATTCAGGTGTGCGACGCCATTTCGGGCGCGCGGCCGGGTGCCCGCCGCGAGGTGGTCGAGAGCTACATCAAGCGTCTGAAAGAGATGGAGGATATCGCGTTGTCGTATCCGGGCGTTTTGAAGACCTATGCTATCCAAGCAGGCCGCGAATTGCGCGTCATCGTCGGGGCCGACAAGCTGACCGACCAAGAATCGGAAGGCCTTTCGCACGATATCGCCAAGAAGATTCAGGACGAGATGACCTATCCCGGACAGGTGAAAATCACGGTGATCCGCGAGACCCGCGCCGTCTCCTACGCCAAGTAATTTGCGCGCAACGGATAAAAAAACGGTCGACAGAGATGTCGACCGTTTTTTTGGGAATTATCGGGGGCGTTTTACCGAACCGCTTGTGGCGATTGCATCGTTACCGGAGGCCGTTTTATCGGGTTGCCTGCTGCGATTGCACCGACCGCGCGAACTTTCGGAATATCCGCCATGCCAACCAGCCCAGCGATGTGCCGACCAGCATGCCCCATGCGATGTCCATCGGGAAGTGTTTGGCCAGATAGATGCGTGAGTAGCAAATCAAAAGCGTACAAAGCACAATCAGCACCGTGAACCAACGCCGGCCAATGGCCAATGCCGAGAAGACCGCCAGCGAAACGACGGTCGCGGCGTGCGCCGATACCGTCCCGTAGTGGCCGGTGGCTGCTTTGACCGGCACGTGCACGGCCCAGTCGCCCGGCAGGCCGGCCTTGCGAAGCGCGACCAGCGAATCGGGCGTGATGGCGAGCCCTTCGAGTTCGGGCGTGAACATCGGCCGCCAACGCGGCTGGAAGTCGCCCAGCAGCCCGTATCTGCCCAAGAGTCCGTTGGCTTTGAAAATGCCGCACACGATGTCCGCCAATCCGATGGCCGCAATCATCAGCACGAAGAACAACAGCATGTTCCGCCACCCGTATCTCCGCCCGACGAGCCACAGAATCAACAGATAGAGCGGAATCCACATGGGCGTACCGGAAATCGTGAACATCAGCCGGTCGACCGTCGGGCCGCCGTCGAAATTGAGTGCCAGAAACAAGTCGTGGTCGAACGTGTAATTTACTCCGAACATATTTATTAATTTTATGCTGCTTTTGCATCAGCCGGTCGGCCGCTGCGATCTTTCCCCTTTAATCAAAATGCTTCGGAGGCGGTGAAGAGGAATGCCGACGAGCGTTTGCGGTCCCAAGGCAACTCCTTGTTGCCGCGCACGCCCCAACCGTAATCCAGCCGGATGTTCATCCCTTTCTTGAACTCGAACCGGTAGCCGACGCCGAAACTGTACAGCGTATTATCCCACCGGAACTTGTCCGTGCCCCAGACCTGCCCCAAGCCGAACCAGCCGGCCAGTCCGTGACGGCGGTAGATTTTTTGCCGCAGTTCGGCCTGCGTTTCGACCAGCCGTTTGTCGCGGTAGCGGCCCTCGTAGTAGCCGCGCATTCGCGACATGCCGCCCAGCTTGGAGTAAAGGTGCCACGAGGGGGTGCCGATGATGAAATCGGCGTAGAGGTCGTAGGCGAGCACCGCTCCTTTCCACAACTTTCGGTAGGCGTCGAACGTGAGGGCGACCCGTCCGAAATTCCGGCGCGTGTTGCCCAGAAATTCGGGATACCACATTGCTTCGGCCTTGACGAAGACGCCGTGTGAGGCGTTGTAGGTCACGTCGCGCGAATCGTATTGCAGGAAAAGCCCGATGTTGGTGTTGAACGCATCGGGATTGTCGCCCGATGCGGCGATGAAGTTCGTGAACGGGTCTTGCAGCGCAGGGTCGTAGCGTCCCTCCTGCCACAATTCGTAGAGTTCGCCGACCGAGCCGCCCGGATTTTCGATTTCGCCGTCGCGGATTCCTTGCAGCGTGGCAGCGATTCCCGAATCCTTGTATTTCGCGCCGGTGTAATCCACGCCGGCACTGACGCCCGCGTAGAGTTGTCCGACGATGGCCCGGCAGTAGGAAACCCGCGCGATGCCCATCGTGGTGGTCAGACTTTGGACGTACCCCGATTTGCCTGCGTCGTAGCCGATGCCGTAGAACGCACCCGGAAAGTAGACGAATGCTCCCGAATAGCTGAGCCGCTGTTTGTTCTGATTGAAGATGTTATCGCCGCTGAAACGGAGCAGCACGAATTTCTGCGTCGTGAAGTTGCCGTAGATGGAGATGTTCGACGGGGCCGTGATCGAATCCGTGCGGTCGAGCCGGTAAAGTCCCGCGAGCAGGAAGCCGATGCCGAAACCGACATCCGACGAGTAGTTGGGGCCCGGTGCGATGCTCCAGTCGATTTTCTTTTCGAAAGTCCGGTCGACGTTCGAGCTGTCGAAGTAGTCGAAAATCCGGCGGATGAAACCTTTTTTGGGGGCGGCAGCGAGCGTGTCGGCCGCAACGGACGGCTGGGCCTTTCTGCGGCCGATTTGCGTGATGTCTCCCATAGGGATGATCCGTGTTTTTTCGCCGTCGGGAGTTTGCGCGACGGTTGTCGTTACGCAGAGCAACAAGCCGAGCAGGACGAAAATCGAGGAGACTTTTTTCATTTCGTTTGCGGGTAATCCTATCAAAGGTAGCGATTATTTCGCGGTGTGCAAAATCGCCGCTGCTTTTTTTTATCCATGACGACGAAATGAAGAAAAGACCCGACTTTTCAGCGGGTCTTTCGTACGAACGGGTATTTCAGGGCCGGTTATTTCCAGCCCAGTTTCTTGCGGATCTCTTTCGGTACGGCGTTGCGGTTGACCATGATGTCCATCGTCTTATACTCCACGAACGGGCGCGAGAAATACCAGTAGCCGTCGTAGGGCGGACGGGCATCCCACGAGTTCTGCACCTTGTAGTAGCGGTTGCCCGCCTGATCGACCGCCGTGCCCACGATGACCATGCCGTGATCGTCGGTCGTTTCGTAGTTGTCGTAGGCTTCCTGACGCATCTCTTGCGTGATGACGCGTTCCTTGCCCGGCTTGTCGAATTTGTAGAGGGCAGCCTCCTTTTCGGCCGGCGTCAGCTTACCCCATTTTTCCGCTTCGGTCGCATCCATGCCGTCGAGATCGGCCTCCGGCACGATGCCGATGGCTTTCGTGCGGCTGAAGCCCTTTTCGCTCACGTCCGTGCCCCATGCGATGGTGTAGCCGTTGGCCAGCGCGTTGTCGATGACCGCCATCATTTCGTCCAGCGGCAGGTTCCATACCGACGCCCACATCCAGTTGTCGGGTACCTCGATGATGAACGGCCGGTAGAACGGATGGTGCGTGAACGAGGAGAGTACCACATAGTCGTTGAGGTCGATGGGCAGCGAGGCGGCGAACTCGGCAGGCGTGTACTCCTTGCCGTCGTGGGTGAATCGCTCCGGTACGGGGCCGAAGTATTCGTCCAGAATGGCATTGAAGCCGCGTTTCCATGCGGTCGAAAGGGGGCGTCCCGTTTTTTCGGCCGCCGAAATGACGGCATCGAGATAGGCTTTCAGCACGCCCGACAGCTCGTGGAAGTCGGGCTTCTCGGTGCCGTAGTTGAGGCCCGGATAGACCTCGAACGGCACGATGCCGTGCGCACGGATGCCCTCCGTGACGTCGTGGGCCGCACCGCCTTCGGCGAAGTTGAGTTCTCCGTGCAGCCGGACGTATTTTTCGGCCTTGTCCATGAACGAGTGGCGCACGATCCACATCTCCGAAAGATGCAGTTCGGGGCCGCCGGCCTTGATGATTTCGTCTTCGAGGAAGGTCATCGTCGAAAAGCACCAGCAGGTGCCGCTGCGATGTTGGTCTTTCACGGGGGTCGTGCGGACGATTTTTTCGTCCGTGAAGCGGTAGCCTTCCTCTTTTTTCGGCTCGGTTTCAGGCGTTTGTGCCAGTGCGATGCACGCAATGCCGAGCGACAGCAGGGTCGTGATGATTCGTTTCATGGTATCGGGTTTTTGAATTCAGTTGCCGGGTTCGGTCAGCGGATGAAATTGGTCATGATTTTCGGTTCCGCTTCCGGTGCGGATTCGGGGTGCAGATTTCGGAGCATCCATGCCATGTTGCGCCCCAGTATGCGCATGGTTTGCAGCCCTTCGGCGTCCTGCGCCGCTTCGCCGGGCAGCCGGCCGTGCACGCTGTTCCAGTATTGCGACGACACGACGGGCATGTTGTTGATGGTGAAATACTTGTTCAGCCGGTCGAAGACGGCGCTCGCCCCTCCGCGACGGCATACGGCGACCGCAGCACCGGGCTTGTATTGCAGGTGACGGCCGCACGAGTAGAACAGCCGGTCGAGCAGGGCGCACAGCGAACCGTTGGGGCCCGCGTAGTAGGTCGGCGAGCCGACGACCAAGCCGTCGGTCGTGCGGACTTTTTCGCACAACGCATCGTAAAGTTCGTCGTGGAATACGCATCGGCCGAGTTCGCGGCATTTGCCGCAGGCGATGCACCCGCGCACAGCCTGCGTGCCGAGCGACACGATTTCGGTCTGGACGCCGTGTTCTTCGAGCGTTTTCGCTACTTCGGACAGCGCGATGAAAGTGTTCCCGTGCGTGTGGGGGCTGCCGTTGATGAGTAGTACGTGCATGGCGGCGGCTATTTTTTCGAGTTCGCGACGATTTTCCGGCAATCTTCCAGCGTCAGCTCTTCGGGTTTCGTGCCGCGCGGGATCCGGTAGTTTTTCTCCTTGTAGGCGATATAGGGGCCGTAGCGGCCGTTCTTGACCACCATATCGGGGTCTTCGTCGAACGTGCGCAGCGGCTTGTTCTTGTTCGCGTCGGCTTCCTGACGGGCCCGAAGCAACTCGACCGCCCGGTCGAGGCCGATGGTGTAGGGGTCGTCCTCCTTGTGGAGCGAGGCGAACAATTTCCCGCGACGGACGTAGGCCCCGAAACGGCCGATGCCTACGACGACCTCCTCGCCCTCCGATTCGCCGACGGTGCGCGGCAGCGCGAAGAGTGCCAGCGCCTCGTCGAGCGTGATGGATTCGATGAGCTGGCCCTTTTTCAGCGACGCAAAACGTCCTTTTTCGCCCTCGTCGCCCTCGATTTCGACCATCGGGCCGTAGCGTCCGATGCGGGCCTTGACCGTGTGGCCCGTCGCCGGGTCGGTGCCCAAAATGCGGGCTGCCTGACTGCGGCGGTCGGTCTGCTGGTCGATGGCCGTGTCGACCATGCGGTGGAACGGCCCGTAGAAATCGCCGATCATCTTGCCCCACGTGATGTCGCCTTCGGCCACGCGGTCGAACTCCTTTTCGACGTTGGCCGTGAAGTTGTAGTCGATGATGGGGCCGAACTGCGCCTCCAAGTAGTCGTTGACCACCATGCCGATGTCGGTCGGCGACAGGCGGTTCTTCTCCTTGCCGACGTTCTCGGTCAGCTGTTTGGCCGTAATCCGGTCGCCCGCGAGGGTCAGCTGCGTGTAGCTGCGTTTTTGTCCCTCCTTGCTCTGCTTGACCACGTAGCCGCGATTGATAATCGTCGTGATGGTCGGCGCGTAGGTCGACGGCCGGCCGATGCCCAGCTCTTCGAGCCGCTTCACGAGCGATGCTTCGTTGTAGCGGGCCGGTGCCTGCGTGAAGCGTTCCGTCGCCGTGATTTGGGGGGCTTCCACGCGGTCGCCCGCCGCCATTTTGGGCAGCACGCCCTCGCCGCTCTCCGTCGCTGCGTCGTCGTCCGTCGATTCGGAGTAGAGCCGCAGGAATCCGTCGAACCGGATGACCTCGCCCGTGGCGACGAACTGGTGCTCGTCGCCGCTCATGTCGATCGTCACGGTCGTGCGGTCGATTTCGGCGCACACCATCTGTGAAGCGACCGTGCGCTTCCAGATCAGCTCATAGAGCCGCCGTTCCTGCGCCGTTCCCTCGATCGTCTGACGGTCGATGTACGACGGGCGGATGGCTTCGTGGGCCTCCTGTGCGCCTTTGGTCTTGGTCTTGTAGTTGAACCAGCGGGAGTATTTTTCGCCGTACAGCTTTATTATCTCTTCTTTGCATTGAGCCAATGCCTGTTGCGAAAGATTCACCGAGTCGGTACGCATGTAGGTAATCAGACCCTGCTCGTAGAGCCGCTGCGCGACGGACATCGTCTGCGATACCGACATGCCTAATTTGCGGCCTGCCTCCTGTTGCAGGGTCGAGGTCGTGAACGGAGCTGCCGGATGACGCTGGGCGGGTTTTTCTTCGGCTTTCGCCACCGTAAACGTTGCCCCGATACATTTGTTAAGAAATGCTTCGGCTTCTTCGCGACGGCCGAAACGGGTCGGCAGTTCCGCCTTGAAAATCGTCCGGGCAGGGTCGTTCGCGGCGTAGAATTGCGCCACGACCCGATAGTAGGGGGCCGATTTGAAAGCGATGATTTCGCGTTCGCGTTCGACCAGCAGCCGCACGGCGACCGACTGCACGCGCCCTGCCGAGAGCGACGGCCGCACCTTTTTCCACAGCACGGGCGACAGCTCGAACCCGACCAGCCGGTCGAGCACGCGGCGCGCCTGCTGGGCGTTGACCAAGTTCATGTCCACCGTGCGGGGATGCTCGATGGCTTCGAGAATGGCCCGTTTGGTGATTTCGTGAAAGACGATGCGCTTCGTCGTATCGACCGGGAGCCCCAACACTTCGGTGAGGTGCCATGCGATGGCTTCTCCTTCGCGGTCTTCATCGGAGGCCAGCCAGACGGTCTTTTTCTCGGCCAGCTTCGCCAGTTCGGCGACGATTTTCTTCTTGTCCGCCGGAATCTCGTACACGGGGCGGAATCCCTCCTTGATGTCGATGCCCAAGTCCTTTTTGGCGAGGTCGCGGATATGCCCGTAACTCGATTTGACGATGTAATCCTTGCCGAGAAACTTCTCGATGGTCTTCGCTTTTGCGGGAGACTCGACGATGACTAAATTTTCCTGCATGTTGCGTTATCTTTCGGAAACGCGAAAACCGAGTTTCGAGCTCGGTTCCGCATTGCGTGTGCGTTATTTAATCAGGTTGTAAGCTATCTTGAAGCGGATCGGGGCTTGGCTTTCGCCGCCGCTGCCGTTCTCGTCCGGCTGGCCTTGCAGTTCGGTGAAGTCCGTCGTGAAGAAATCGGTGGCTTCGGGGCCCAGATAGATTCTGCGCAGCGGCACTTCGTCGAGTTTCTTTCCGTTCTTCATGTATTGGTTCCACATCTCCTGCACGTGGCTCGTGATGTCCATCCGGTAGCAGCCGTGACTGCGGTTGACGTAACCGCCGTAGGCGAGCGACGTGTCGTAATAGGATTCGTAGAGGTAGGCATAGTCCGGGATGTTGGTTTTCTTCCCGTAATCGGTGTACATGCCCAGCCGCGAGGGGGCGACGTTCATCCGTGCGATGAGCCCTTCGACAGCGTCGATGTCGGTGTCCCAACTCCAGTCGTATCGGCCGCCGTCGGGGAAATAAATCTCCATCTGCACCTGCGTGAATGCCAGCGTGGTGAAATCCTTTTTGGATTCGGCGTTTTCTTTGTCGATCAGTTTCTGAAGATCGTCGAAAAACTCCTGCGTGAACGCGATTTCGGTCGTCACGCCGCCCATGCCCTCGACATAGACGCGCGATTTCGGCGGCCGGTTTTCGATCGGATTCGGCGTGCCGTCCGAATTGTAGGCCCGTGCTTCGTCGAGGTTGATTTCCGAGCCGGTATAGTCGTGGCGGACGGTGTTGACGGAGACATTGCCTTCGTCCAAATCGCTGACGTAGAAGTAATAGACCATGCCGATGGTATCCTTGATGAGCGACGGGTCTTCCTCCACGCGGTTACGTCCGTAGACCGCGAATCCCGATGCCGAAAGATCCAGCGTGTAGACGCTGCCTTTCGATTGGGCGGGCACTTTCAGCTGCTCGGCTTCGGCCGGCCGGATGTAGAGCCCCTTGAACTCCTTGAACCACTCGGACAGGTTCTCCACGTCGTAAATCGAATAGTCCCCCTTGCGTTCGCCCGATTGGAGCATCAGCCGCTTGATGAACTCTTTTCCGTCGTCGGTCGGTGTCATCGTGACGGCCGTTTTCGACGGGCCGTTGTCGCCGCCCAGCGTGAACTCGAAAAGTCGCTGCCCCAAGATGTTTTTCTTGCCGGCATCGGTCGCCGCGTTTTCGGGGTCGAAATTCACGTAAAAAACGCTGTCCCGCTCCGTTTTGCCTGCCGAGAGCGGTTTTTCCGTAAGATAGGCGTTGCTTTCGATTTCGTAGACGTAGAATTTCTGTTCGGTCATCGTATCGCGCCCGTAGGCCGACACGGAGAGCAGAATCTGCGCCGAGTCGAAGATGGGCTTATATCCGAAATACCCCTCGTCGACCAGATAGTAATTGGTGAATTGGGACAGAAAGCCCGCCGTGCGCAGGCCGACCGTATCGTTGTACGCCGCACCCAAGTAGCCCTGCGTCAGATTGGACGACACGATCGAATCGGTCTGATAGAGCCGTGTTTCGACGTATTTTTTCGGATTCAGATTCGGTATCTTTTCGCCGGTCACCGGGTCCGTGTCCCACTGGAACACGGCGTAGCCCGCTTTCAGCTGTTGATTGTCCGGTATCAGGTTGGCGCCCAGCGTGTCGTCTTTCGTGGTGCAGCCGGCCGCAAACAGTGCAGCGAGCAGACCGAACAACGCGACGACTCGCGTCGAACCGAATAACTTATTGATGCAGTGTTTCATAGAATCGCATGTAGTTGTCGAAAAAGTCCTCTTCGGCGGGCGACCGGTATTCGAGCACGGGCTTGCCGCTTGCGCGGACCATGTCGAGCGTCTTGGCATCGACCCGTTCCGAAGCCGCCACCACACCGTCGGCATAATTCATAACGAAACGATGCAGATTTTCGTACGTGGGCGAGTTGAGCAGGGCGATATTTTTGCTTTCGATGCCTTCGCCGACGATTTTTTCGCGCAGTCCGGCATCGAGCGTCCCGCCGAATGCGTCGTCGTAGAGCGACACGACCACTTTCACGTTGCGGAACAGCGGTTCGTCGGCGAACATCGTTTTCAGATAGACGGGCACCAGTGCCGAGAACCAGCCGTGACAATGCACCACGTCGGGCATCCAGCGCAGTTTCTTGACCGTTTCCAACACGCCGCGCGCGAAAAACAAGGCGCGTTCGTCGTTGTCGGCGAACCACGTGCCGTCGGCATCGGTCAGCGCTGCCCGGCGGGCGAAATAGTCGTCGTTGTCGATGAAGTAGATCTGTATGCGGACAGCGGGAATCGACGCCACCTTGATGATGAGCTGGTGGTCGTTGTCGTCGATGATGAGGTTCATGCCCGAAAGCCGGATCACCTCGTGCAACTGGTGCCGCCGTTCGTTGATGCAGCCGTAGCGCGGCATGAACGTTCGGATTTCGTTGCCCCGCTCCTGCATCGCCTGCACCAACTCGCGGCACAACTGCGACTCTTCCGAATCGGGAAGATAGGGCGCGATTTGTTGACACACATACAGAATCTTGCTTGCCATAGTCGAGGGTTTATTCCGTACAAAGATACGAAAATTTTTATTAGCGCGATGTACGGTCGTGCGGATTCGGGAGGTTTCTGCGCCGTTTAGCGCGGTAGCCCGCTTTGCAATTCAGTGCGTTATCTTCGCTTCCGACCGTTTTTTGAGGCGCAATACCTTGGATGAAGATTTGCGGCCCGCAACGGCGCAAAGCGGCGCTGCGGCAGCAGAAGCGTCAGAGTATCAGCATCGCATCGCCGTAGGTGCCGAAGCGGTAGCCTTCCTCTTTGGCGGCCTTGTAGGCCTTCATCACGAGGTCGTAGCCGCCGAACGCCGTCACCATCATCAGCTGGGTGGAGTAGGGCAGGTGGAAATTCGAGACCATCGCGTCGGCGACCGTGAATTCGTAGGGGGCGAAGATGAATTTGTTCGTCCAGCCCTCTTCGGCCTCGATCATGCCGTTGGTCGAAACCGCCGTTTCGAGCGTCCGCATGACCGTCGTGCCGATCGAGACGATTTTGCGGCCGTCGCGTTTGGCCGCGTTGACCGCTTCGGCCGTTTCCTCCGGTACGAAGAACTGTTCGGAATCCATCTTGTGCTTCGAGAGGTCTTCGACGTCGACCGTGCGAAAATTGCCCAGTCCGACGTGCAGCGTGATGAACGCGCGGTCCACGCCCTTGATTTCCATGCGTTTCATCAGGTGCTTCGAGAAGTGCATGCCTGCCGTCGGCGCAGCCACCGCCCCCTCTTTCGACGCGAAAATCGTCTGGTAGCGTTCGGCGTCTTCGGGTTTCACCTTGTCGCGCACCCACTTCGGCAGGGGCGTTTCGCCCAGCGCGTACAGCGCCTCCTTGAAATCCTCGTACGATCCGTCGAACAGGAAGCGCAGCGTGCGGCCCCGCGACGTGGTGTTATCGATGACTTCGGCCACCAGCAGGTCGTCGTTGCCGAAATAGAGCTTGTTGCCGATGCGGATTTTCCGTGCCGGATCGACCAGCACGTCCCACAGCCGCAGTTCGCGGTTGAGTTCGCGCAGGAGGAAAATCTCGATTTCGGCGCCGGTTTTCTCCTTGTTGCCGTAGAGCCGGGCCGGAAAGACCTTCGTGTCGTTGAAGACGAACAGGTCTTTCTCGTCGAAATAGTCGAGAATCTCCTTGAAAATGCGGTGTTCGATCGTGCCGGTCTTGCGGTTTACGACCATCAGCCGCGAGTCGTCCCGGTTTTCGGTCGGGTCTTTCGCGATCATTTCGGGTGCGAAGTCGTACCCGTATTGCGATAGTTTCATCGTGGGTTGAGATTTTTCGTGTTGCGGAACCGTCGTCGTGCCGGACGCGACGTTTCGCAAACGGCGCAAATTATTTATTATACGCAAAAAAGGCCGTTTTGTTTCAGAGCCGTTGCAGTTTTTCCAAAAAATCGTCCAGCTGCATCGCGCGGGCCAGCGTGAAACCGCCGCTCCGCGTGCGGCGCAGCGACGTCAGATGCGCGCCGCTGTCCAATGCTTCGCCGATTTCGCGGGCCAGCGAACGGATGTACGTTCCCTTGCTGCATCGCACGCGGATGCGGATGCGCGGCAGGGCGTATTCGAGCAACTCCATTTCGTAGATGTTGATTTTCGCTTGGCGCAGTTCGACTTCCTCGCCCGCACGGGCCAGCTCGTAGGCGCGCGTGCCGTCGATTTTCTTTGCTGAAAAGAGAGGCGGCGTCTGCATCCGTTCGCCCGTGAGCGATTGCAGGGCTTCGAGCACCTTTGCGCGCGTGATGTGTTCCCACGCATAGGTCTTGTCGATGGGGTGTTCGAGGTCGTAGCTCGGCGTCGTCGCACCCAGCATCACGTCGGCTTCGTACTCCTTTTCTTCGGCTTGCAGGCTGTCGACCAGCTTGGTCGCCCGTCCGATGCAGACCAGCAGGATGCCCGTCGCCAGCGGGTCGAGCGTGCCGGCGTGTCCCACCTTGATGCGGCGGTAGCCCAGCTTGCGGAGCGTGAATTTGATTTTGCGGACGACATCGGCCGACGTCCATTCGAGCGGTTTGTCCAATACGGCGATGTAGCCCTCCTCGAAGTTGATTCCGCGCAGTTCGATCGTCTCTTCCATTAGCAGAAACAACTGATTATGGAGACGATACCGGCCGCCGCGCAGTAGAGTGCGAACCAGACGAGTTTGCCCCGTTTGACCATTTCGATCATGAATTTGCAGGCGGCGCATCCCGTGACGAAGGCCGCCGCGAATCCCGCCGCCAGTTGCACTCCTCCGACGCCGGTCGTCAGTTCGCCGCTCGCGATTTCGAGCAGCATTTCGCCCAGAATCGGGGCCAGCACCATCAGAAACGAGAATTGGGCGACCGCCTCCTTGCGGTTGCCTAATAGCAGCCCCGTCGCGATGGTCGAGCCCGAGCGCGACAGTCCGGGCAGGGCCGCGACAGCCTGCGCCAAGCCGATGATGAAGGCGTCGCGATAGGAAATTTCCGCCTTTTCGCGTGGTCGGGCGTAGTAGGCGAATGCGAGCAGGGCGGCCGTCGCCAGCAGCATCGCACCGACGAACGCCAAGATGTACGGCGCGTTGAGCAGGGCTTCGAGCTGCTCCTTGAAACAGAATCCCACGATGCCGATAGGGATCATCGACAGCACGATTTTCAGCACGTAGGCCTGTTCGGGCGTGAACCGGCGCGAAAAGAGGCCGCCGATCAGTCGGGCGACTTCGCTCCGCAGGACGACGAGCGTGCTCAACACCGTCGCGGCGTGCAGCGTCACGTCGAACGTGAGGTTTTCTTCGATTTCGACACCTAACAGCGCTTTCGCGATTTGCAGGTGCCCGCTGCTCGACACGGGAAGGAACTCGGTGATTCCCTGCACGATGCCGAGCAGAATGGCTTGGATTGTTTCCATGTTCGGTAAGGGGTAGGGTTCGCGGCGTACCTATTCGGTGTACCGCTTCATGATGGCGTATATCTCGACGGCGAATCCGCCGATGACCAGCAGGGGGGCCAGCGTGATGCGTCGCCACGAGAACATCGCGTAGTTGAATTCGTCGGGCGATTTGCTGCCGCCGCCCGCCATCAGTACGAAGCCCAGCAGGACGATGCCGAATCCGACGAGCAGCCACAGGTAGTTGCGGCGCGTCAGCGGCAGGTGCGGATTTTCCGCCTCCTTGCGGGGCGAGTTGTCGGTCTTTGCCATAGATATCAATAGAGGTAGATTTTGTTCGACGCCATGTTGATGAACCGGTTGAGGGCCGTCCACGTGAAAACCAGCGACAGCACGATGCCCGCCGCGATCATCGCGCCGAGAATCAGCAGGGTCTTTTCGTATTCGGCGGCGGTCAGGATGCCCGGCACCGTTTCGTTGAGGCCGTACATCGCCGCGACGAAGAGTACCGATGCGCCCGTTCCGGCCAAGAAGCCCTGCGTGATGCTGCTCGCCAAGAACGGCCGCAGGATGAACCCTTTGGTCGCGCCGACCATCTTCATCGTGTTGATGAGGTAGCGTTTCGAGTAGATGGCCAGCCGGATGGTGTTGTTGAGCAGAATCAGCGAAATGACCGCAAGCGCCCCGCTGAAAAGCAGCAGGATCAGCCGGATTTTGTTGACCGTGCCGTGCAGCTGTTCGGCCAGCTGGGCCGGAAACGACACCTGCTTCACTCCGTCGATTCGCTCCGCTTCGGCCAGAAAGGCCTGCACGGCTTCCTGATTATCGGAATGCGACGTCAGTGTCAGTTCGTAGGAATCGAGCAGCGGATTTTCGCCGAGCACCTCCTCGAAATGCGCGCCGAACAGCTTGCGGAACTCGGCATCTTCCAGCTTTTCCTCTTTCGACACGAATGTCACTGTGCGCACCAGTTCGTGGCCAGAGAGTCGTTGTTCGATGCGGTCGCGGGTTTCGGGCGTGATTCCGTTGCGGAGTTCGACGGTCACGGCGATGCTCTCTTTCAGCGAATCGGAGGCGATCGTCGCCACGAACATCAGATGCCCCACCGACCCCAGCAGAAACAGCACGAGCGCCATGCTGACGGTCGAGATCAGGTAGGAATTGCGTACTTTGCGTTTCAGTCGCTTGTCGTCTTTCATGCGGTCGATTATTGTGCAAAGATACGAATTTTTTATTAGCGCGGTAGACCCTTATTACAGTTCAAGACGTCATCGTCGCTTCCGACCACTCGTTTGCATTTTGCCGAGCGGGAGTGTATTCGTTATTAATAAAAAATCGTCGTGCCGTAGAGGTCGTAATCCGACGCCGACACGATGCGCACGTCGTAGAACCGGCCGCGCTGCAACCGTTTTTCGGCCGCAGGAATCAGGATTTCTTGGTCGACTTCGGGCGAATCGTACTGCGTGCGGCCGACGTAGTAATCGCCCTGCCGCGAATCGACGAGCACCCGTTCCGCCCGTCCGACACGCTGCCGGTTGGCCTGCAACGATATTTCGTTCTGCAACGCCATGATGCGTTCCACGCGCTGTTGTTTCACCTCGTCGGGCACGTCGTCGCGCAGTTCGCGGGCCGAATAGGTGCCCTCCTCTTCGGAGTAGGCGAAGACGCCCAGCCGCTCGAACCGCACGTCGCGCACGAACTGTATCAATTCGTCGAAATCCGCTTCGGTTTCGCCCGGATAACCGACCAGCAAGGTCGTGCGCAACGCCACGTCGGGAATTGCCCGACGCAGACGTTCGACCAGTGCATAGGCTTCGGCTTTGGTATGGCGGCGGCGCATGGCGTGCAGCTGCGCGTCGGAAATGTGCTGGAACGGGATATCGAGGTATTTGCAGATTTTCGGTTCCGAAGCCATCGCTTCGACCACATCGTCGGGGAACCCCGCCGGATAGGCGTAGTGTAGCCGAATCCACTCGATGCCCTCGATGTGGCACAACCGGTGCAGCAATTCGCCCAGCCGGCGTTCGCCGTAGAGGTCGACGCCGTAATAGGTCGTATCCTGCGCAATGACAATCAGTTCCTTGACTCCTGCGGCGGCCAGTTTGCGGGCCTCCTCCTCCAACTGCTCCATCGGCACCGACACGTGCCGTCCTCGTATCAACGGAATGGCGCAGTAGCCGCACATCCAGTTGCACCCCTCCGAGATTTTCAGATAGGCATAGTGGCGCGGCGTGGTCAAGTGGCGTTCGGTCGCCAGTGCGGGGTCGTCGGACGCCCTCAGCGCGCGGACGATGCCGTCCCAGCCGCGGGCGCCGAAATAGTCGTCGACTTCGGGGATTTCGGCGCGGAGTTCGTCGGCATAGCGTTCCGAAAGGCAGCCGATGACGAACAGCCGTTCGATTTTGCCGGCCTGCTTCGCGGCGGCGGCCCGCAGAATCATCTCGATGGACTCCTGCTTGGCGTCGCCGATGAACCCGCAGGTGTTGATGACCACGATTTTGGCGTCGGTGCGGTCGCTGTCGAAGACGACCTCGTATCCGGCAGCGGCCAGACGGGCCATGAGATGCTCGCTGTCGACCGTGTTCTTCGAGCAGCCGAGTGTGATGGTATTAATTTTTTTCATCGCCGAAAAGCGCACTGACGAATTCGCTGCGGTCGAACCGGCGCAGGTCGTCGACCCCCTCGCCGATGCCGATGTACCGTACCGGAATGCGGAACCGGTCGCTGATGCCGATGACGACGCCCCCTTTGGCCGTGCCGTCCAGCTTGGTGATGGCCAGCGACGTGACCTGCGTTGCCTGCGTGAACTGGCGTGCCTGCTCGAAAGCGTTCTGGCCGGTCGAACCGTCGAGCACCAACATTACCTCGTGCGGCGCGTCGGGGATGACCTTCGCCATGACGTTGCGGATTTTCGTCAGCTCGTGCATCAGGTTGATTTTGTTGTGCAGACGCCCTGCCGTGTCAATCAGCACCACGTCGGCGCCGTTGGCTTTGGCCGAAGTCAGCGTGTCGAACGCCACCGAAGCGGGGTCGGAACCCATCTCCTGCCGGATCATCGTCGCACCGGCACGGTCTGCCCACACTTTCAGCTGGTCGATCGCCGCCGCCCGGAACGTATCGGCCGCCCCGATCCACACCTTGCGGCCCGATTTGACCAGTTGCGCGGCCAGCTTGCCGATGGTCGTGGTCTTGCCGGCTCCGTTGACGCCGACCACCATCACGACATAGGGTTCGCCCGCACGGGCGTCGAGCCCGAAATGCTCCTCCGAGCCGTGCGCCTCCTCCATCAGCGCGGCGATTTCGTCGCGCAGAATGGTGTGCAGTTCGTCCGTGCCCATGTACTTGTCGCGCGCGGCGCGCTCCTCGATGCGGCGGATGATTTTGACGGTCGTATCGACCCCGACGTCGGAGGTGATAAGCACCTCTTCCAGTTCGTCGAGCACGTCGGCATCGACCGTCGAACGGCCGGCCACCGCCCGCGCCAGTTTCGAGAAAAGGCCGGCTTTGGTCTTTTCGAGGCCGGCACTCAAAGTCTGTTGTTCCTGCTGGCGTTCCTCCGGCGACTGCGGTTGCTCCTGTTTCTTATGAAAAATATCGAAAATTCCCATTCCAATAACGATTTTCGTTCCGTCCTGCAAAGATACGAATTTTTTATTAGTACGACGGACGATGGGCGGCTTCGGGCGGTGTTTCTCGTCAGACGGTCATCGGAACATACTGACCCTCGATCATGGAGAGATACTGGCGGCGCTGTCTTCCGTCGGGGTGTTTGTAGCCGATGTGCACCCAGCGGGGCACGCCCTTGCCGGTTTCCTGCTCGGAAATCAGCTGGTCGAACGGCCGGTTCGCCAAGAAACTGCGGCAGAAACGCTTGAACTCGGCCATCCGGCGATTGGCGGGAATCAGGTCGAACGCATAACCGCAGCAATGCGCCGATGCGGGCGACCCATTCACTTCTTTGTTGAGCTGCGGACTGCGGTAGCCCGATGAAATCACGATGCCCCCCTTGCCCCAGCCGTTCGTGCGGCAACATGCGCCCCATGCCTCGCGCAGCGGGTCTATCAAGGTTTCTACACTCTCCACGATGTGCGCTTCGTGTTCGGCGTTCGGGGTGTTGTCGATGCCTTTCGCAACGGCGGTGGCGGAACGGATACATTCCGTCAAGGTAAAATAGTTCATGATGGGTCGTCGATTTTTTGCACTGACCGGCAAGCATCCGTTTTCCTATTCCCTTTTTCGGCTTTTCGGAGACCGCCGTTCCACTACAAAGATAGGGCGCGGCCGGCGGTTCAGGTGGTACGTTTTGCAGACGAGTTGCGATTCGCTTTCCGTCCGACCCTCCGAAGCGAGCGAAGCGTCCGTAGCGCTTGAATCCCCGTTCTTAACGGGGCGCTTCCGACCGTCGGAAACCCGATGACCGCCCGTAGCACTTAAAACCCGTTTCTTAAACGGGGGCGCTTCCGACTGTCGGAAATCCGATGACCGTCCGTAGCGCTAATAAAAATGTCGGGCGATCTCTTCCGGTGCGATTTCGGCGAGAATGGCCTTGCCGGAGGGTGAGAAACTGTAATTGCCTGTCGCGACGAGCCGTTCGAGCATATCGGCGGCCGCTTCGCGCGAGAGCGTGCGCGGGATGTTCCGTGCTCCGGCTCGGGCCATCAGCGAGGCGATTTTGTCGCGCCGCACCTCTTCGGCCGTTACCGGTGAAGCGAACGCCTGCAACAATTCGTAGAGCAGCCTGTCGACCGTGTCGGCCGGCAGGTCGGCCGGCGTTCCCTTGACTTCGACTACTCCGTCGCCGCAGCAGTCGAGGTCGAAGCCCATCGCGGCGAACTCGCTGGCATGGGATTCGAGCAGGGCGTATTCGTCGAGCGAAAGGGTCAGCCGTTCGGGAAAGAGCAGCTGTTCGCTTACGGCCGAGCCGTTTTGCAGCATGCGCAGGTAATCTTCGTAAAGAATACGTTCGCGGGCCCGCCGCAGGTCGACGATGACCAGCCGGCCGTTGAGCGTCGTGGCCATGTAGCCTCCGGCCAGCGGCAGCACTTCGCCGAAGCGGTCGTCGGATTCCAGTTCGAGCTGCTGTTGTTCGGGTGCGGTCGAGGGGATGAAATCGAGATGCGACGCCGTGTCTTGTTTCTCCGCAACGAGGGGCGTCGAGGGGAACGTGATTTCGCGGGCCGCCGTCGGCGAAAAGGTTGTTTCGGACGCCGACGAGGGAAATTCGTCGTAGTCGCCGCCGCCCGAAGCGAAATCGTCGAATTCGGTGTTCGGCTGGATTCCGGGCGTATGGCTTCGGCCGCTCGTGCCGCTCGGACGGGCCGTCGGCTTGGCGGCGGGTCGCGGTGCGGCGGTTTTCGCGTCTTCGTCGGTGAATGGAACGTCGAATCCCGTGAACGCCACATCGGGTTCGGCGGCTGTCGGGTCGATGTACTCCTCGCGGAACGGGTTGTAGTCGGCGTTGTCCGCCGCGCTCGGTTCGTCGTAGTGGGCGCCCCGCTGCAATACGGGTATTTCGACCGTGTTCCGCCGGTCGAAATCCATCATCGGCACGGCTCCCGTCTTGGCGAGCGATTCGCGCACGGCGGCGTGGACGATCTGCCACACGGCCTGCTCGTCGGCGAAGTGCACTTCGGTCTTCTGCGGGTGGATGTTGACGTCGAGCCGCGCGGGGTCGACCGTCAGGTAGAGGAAATACGACGGTTGCGTGCCTTCGGGAATCAGTTTTTCGTAGGCTTTCAGCACGGCGCTCGCGAGGTAGTTGCTCTTGAAGAAACGGCCGTTCACGAACAAAAACTGTTCGGTCGCGGGGCGTCGTTTCGCGGCGGCCGGACGGCCCACGAACCCGCGCACCGTCGCGATGGTCGTGTCGGCCGCGACTTCCAGCAGATTCTGTTTGATGTGGCGGCCGACGACGTCGACGATGCGTTCGGCCAGCGTGCCGGCCGTGAGCGAATAGACCGGTGCATCGTTGGCGTAGAGCTCGAACGCCGTTTCGGGGTAGCAGAGGGCGACGCGTTGGAATTCGTTTCTGATTTGCATTGCAGCGGCCTGTACGCGCGTCTCGTAGCGGCGGCGTCGGGCCGGCACGTTGTAGAACAGGTTGCGCACGAAGAACTGCGACCCTGCGGGGCACATCGCCGGCTCCTGCGACACGAATTTGCCGCCGTGCAGGACGGTGGTCGTGCCCAGTTCGTCCTCCGGCTGGCGGGTGCGCAGCTCGACCTGCGACACGGCCGCGATCGAGGCCAGCGCCTCGCCGCGAAAACCGAACGTATGCAGGGCGTAGATATCGTCGGCCGAGACGATTTTGCTCGTGGCGTGGCGGTCGAACGCCATGCGTGCGTCGATGGGCGACATGCCGCATCCGTTGTCCACGATCTGGATCAGTTCCAGTCCGCCGTTGCGGTAGTTGACCTTGACGCCGGTCGCGCCGGCGTCGAGGGCGTTTTCCATCATCTCCTTGACGACCGAAGCGGGTTGTTCGACCACCTCGCCCGCCGCGATCTGGTTGGCGACGATTTCGGAAAGCAATCGGATACGGTCAGCCATCTTATTCGCCCTCCTCTGCTTGGTAGTCGTTGGGCACGACCGTGATGGGGGCGTACGGGTCGAAATCGCCGTACTCCTCTTGGACTTGCGCGGGAATCGGACGGTCGTTCGTGAAGAATGCCGCCAGACGCGGGTAGACCAGCTGGATGAAAAGCAGGGCCATGAACGCGATGGCCAGATAGATCCAGATGCGCATGCGTCCGTTGCCCGTGCGTCCGCGACGGTTTGCGCGGGCTTCGCGCTGCGTGCGGATATACTGGCCGGGACGGTATTCGCCGTCGTCGTCCGAGCGGCGGCCGTGCAGTTCGGCGCGGCGTTGTTCGCGCGCTTCCTTTTCGGGGTCGTAGTAACGCGGAATGTAGTTGAACTTGTTCGCGTGTTTTTTGAATGGCGTGAAACCCAGCATGGCGATTATCTGAAAAAGTTTTTCATGCGCTCGAAGATATTCTGGTTCTTGACCGACTCGGCTTTCTGAAAATCGGGTTGTGCGGCCAGTTGTTCGACGAGCCGTTTCTCTTCGGCGTTCAGTTTCGCGGGGACGGTGATGTCGACCACCACCAGCAGGTCGCCGCGTCCGTAGCCGTTGACGTCCGGCAACCCCTTGCCGCCCAGCCGCAGCACCTTGCCCGCATGCGTGCCCGGCGCGATTTTGATTTTGGCCCGTCCGTCGACCGTCGGCACCTCGACCGTGCCGCCCAACAATGCGGTCGGTACGGTGATGTTCAAGTTGTGAATCAGGTCGTTGCCGTCGCGTATCAACTCGGGATTGGGTTCTTCTTCGATGATGACTAACAAGTCGCCGTTGACGCCGCCGTGCCGGGCCGCATTGCCCTTGCCCGTGACCGTCAGCGCCATGCCTTCGCCCACGCCCGCCGGAATGTTGATTTCCACAACTTCCTGCCCGCGCAGCGTCCCTTCGCCATGGCACTTGTCGCAGGGCGAGGTGATGACCTTGCCAGTGCCGCCGCAGGTCGGGCAGACGCTCTGGGTCTGCATCCGGCCGAAGAACGAGTTTTCGACCCGCATCACGTAGCCCGAGCCGTTGCAGGTCGAGCAGGTCGCATAGGCGTTGGTGTCGCGGGCTCCCGTGCCGTTGCACTGGTCGCAGGCTACGGTCTTGTTGATTTTCAGCTTTTTGGTGACGCCCGTCGCGATTTCGGCCAGCGTCAGCCGCACCTTGATGCGGATGTCCGAGCCGCGATTGACCCGCCGTCCGCCGCCCGACGAACGGAATCCCCCGCCGAAATGTCCGCCGAAGATGTCGCCGAACTGCGAGAAAATATCCTCCATCGAGAATCCGCCGAATCCCTCGAATCCGCCGGCTCCTCCGCCTGCGGCCCCGTGCATGCCGGCATGGCCGAACTGGTCGTAGCGGGCCCGCTTGTCGGGGTTCGACAGCACGTCGTAGGCTTCGGCCGCCTCCTTGAATTTTTCTTCGGCTTCCTTGTCGCCCGGGTTCTTGTCGGGGTGGTACTGGATCGCCGCTTTGCGGTAGGCCTTCTTTATTTCGTCTGCGTTGGCGTTTTTGGCGACGCCCAACACCTCGTAGTAGTCTCTTTTTTCTGCCATGGCGTTATTCTCCTACAACCACTTTCGCGAATCGCAATACCTTGTCGCCCAGCAGGTAGCCCGTCTGCACCGTGTCGACCACGCGCCCCTTGTGTTCGTCGCCCGCCGCGAACCGTGCGACGGCTTCCGACGTTTCGGGATCGAACTCCTTGCCGGTCACCTCGATGGCCGTCACGCCTTTCTGACGCAGGGCTTCGGTGAACTTCTGCGCGATGAGCACCACGCCCGAACGCAGGGCTTCCACGTCGTCGCTCTTTTCCATCGCTGCGACGGCCCGTTCCACATCGTCGCGCACGGGCAGCATGGCCAGCAGCACGTCGCGGCCGCCCGTCTGCACCAGTTCCATCTTCTCTTTGAGCGTGCGCTTGCGGTAGTTGTCGAATTCGGCCTGCAAACGCAGGAACTTGTCTTTCCACTGGTCGAGTTCGACTTGCAGGGCGTCGTCCGCCGGTCGGTCGCCGGCCTCTTTTTCGGCGTCGGCCTCCGCTTCGGCGAACCGGCTGCTGTCGGCGTCTTCTGTCATTATGTCACTCATGCCGCCGGTGTCGTCTGCCATATTGGCGCACGGCTGGCCTTCGCACGAGGGGTATCCGTCGCCCGCGTTGAAACCGTCGTCTTCGCTAACGGCTTCATTGTAAATGTTTTCCTTTTTCATATCGCGTATTTTTTCTATCTTTTCCATATTGTTCGCACAAATTGCATACCAACGGCCATTTGTGGCACGGGCCGTCAGCCGATGATGAAAATCGCCGGACGTTTGTTCGTTTCGGGCAGTTCGCGCCGCCGCCATTCGGCCACGCTGTGCGTCCGAACGTATGCGTTCGGGGCGGTGAGGTCCATTGCGATGCCCAGCCGCGTTTCGGGGGCCAGCGTCAGCAGGAGTTGTTCGAGCAGTTTGGCGTTGCGATAGGGGGCTTCGATGAAGAGTTGCGACTGTCCTTCGGTGCGGGCCCGCCGCTCGAAAAAGCGGATGGCTTTGGCGCGCTCGGGCGGCTTGACGGGCAGGTAGCCGTTGAATGCGAACGACTGTCCGTTGAGCCCCGAAGCCATGACGGCCAAAATGATCGACGACGGCCCCACGAGCGGCACGACGCGGATGTCGTGGCGGTGGCAGGCCTCGACGACCAGCGCGCCCGGATCGGCGACGGCGGGCACGCCCGCTTCGGAGATGACCCCCGCCGAACGTCCTTGCAGCAAGGGTTCGATTAAGGTTTCGATTTCGCGTCCGGGTGCGGTGTGTTCGTTCAGTTCGCGGAATTCGAGCGTGTCGATGGGCCGCGCGATGCCCGCTTTCGAGAGGAAACGGCGCGCCGTGCGGGTGTTCTCGACGATGAAGTAGTCGAGCGAATCCATCACGGCCCGGTTCGCGGCGGGCAGGACGTCCCACACGCCGGTTTCGTCCGACACGGGACACGGGAGCAGATACAAGGTGCCTTTCATTCTTTCAGGTAGATGCGTTTCACCCGCGCCGACACCGACGTCAGGATTTCGTAGGGAATCGTGCCCAGTACGCGGGCCATCGTTTCGGGGTCGTTGCCTGCGGCGGCCGAGAAAATCGTTACCTCGTCGCCCTCCTGCACGCCGTCGATGCCGGTGATGTCGATCATGCAGCTGTCCATGCAGATGCGCCCCACGATCGGCGCGGGGAGTCCGGCCACCAGCATCGACCAGCAGCCGCAGCCCAGATGCCGGTCGAGCCCGTCGGCATAGCCGATAGGAATGGTTGCCGTGACGGTCGGACGCGTCAGCTTTCCGGCACGCCCGTAGCCTACCGTGTCGCCTGCGGGCAGGCGTTTGATTTGCACGATGCGCGTTTTCAGCGCCGCGACCGGACGCAGCGCATCGTTGTGTTCGTAGCCGAAGCCGTAGAGCCCCAGTCCCAGCCGGCACATGTCGAACTGCGCTTCGGGGAAGCGTTCGATTGCGGCCGAATTGGCCGTGTGGCGGATGACCGGATAGGGGAGCGACGCGGCAACGGCCGAGCTCATCCGGTCGTAGCGGGCGATTTGCTCCCGCGTGTAGGCATCCTCTTCGGGCATGTCCGAGCAGTTGAGGTGCGAGAAAATCGTCGCCACGCGCAGCTGCGGATAGCGCGGCAGGGCGGCGCACAACTCGCCGAGTTCCTCCTCCATGAAGCCCAACCGGTGCATTCCCGTATCTAATTTCAGGTGAATCGGGTAGCGCGTTTCGCCCGCATGGGCGACCGCCGCCGCGAAATCGGCCAGCGACCGCAGGCTGTAAATTTCGGGTTCGAGCCGGTTGACGACCATCAGGTCGAAACTGTCCGCATCGGCGTTGAGTACCACGACGGGCATCGTGATGCCGCGTTTGCGCAGCAGGACGCCCTCGTCGGCGAACGCGACGGCCAGATAGTCCACGCCCTGATGCTGCAGCAGCTGCGCAACCTCGAAATCTCCCGCGCCGTAGGAGTTGGCCTTGACCATCGCCACCAGCTTCGTCTGCGGCGCCAGTTTCGAGCGGAAATAGTTGAGGTTGTGCGTCATCGCATCGAGGTCGATTTCGAGTACCGTCGTGTGGCTCCGGCGGGCCAGCGCGTGGGCCAGCTTCTCGAACCGGAAGTCGCGCGCCCCTTTGAGCAGCACGGCGCATCCCGCCACGTCGCGGCGTTCGATGCGCTCGATGCACTCGTCGGTCGAGGCGAAAAACTCCTTGTCGCACGCGAACAGAGCTGCGTAGCGTTTCAGTTTGGGCCCGATGCCGATCAGCCGGTCGATTTCCGCATGGGCAACCATGTCGGCCACCCGCCGGTAGAGTTCGTCGTCCGCAAGGCCGCTTTGCGCGATGTCCGACAGCACCAGCGTGCGGCGGCGTCCGAGCGCGACGTTGTGCAGGTAGTCGAGCGCGAGCGCGAGCGAATGCAGGTCGAGGTTGTAGGCGTCGTTGACCAGCACCGAATCGTAGATGCCCTCCTTGACTTCGAGCCGCATGGCGACGCTCGGTGCGGCGGCGAATGCCGGAGCCGGATAGCCCATGACGGAGCAGAACGCCTCGACCAGCTGCGCATTGCGGCGCGAGGCGGCATTGCCGATGAGCGAAGCCGGAGCTTCGGGGAACGCGGCGGCGTCGACCAGCTGCCGGTCGGCGAAACGTTCCTTGATGCACTGTTTCAGCATCGGGTAATGGCTGTGGTAGATGATGCGCGGGGCGCGGTGGGCCAGAACCAGCTTTTCAGCGCACTTCTCGCGCAAATCTGAAAAATTCTCCTGATGCGCGTCGCCCAGCGACGTGAACAGCACGACGTCGGGCCGGATGATGCGTTCGAGCCGCTCCATTTCGCCGGGCTGCGAGATGCCCGCCTCGAAAATGGCCAGCTCTTCGTCGCCCTCCAACATCAGCACCGAGAGCGGCACACCCAACTGCGAATTGTAGCTTTTGGGCGAGCGGTAGTATTTCATGCCGGCGGGCAGTTCGTCGGCGATCCACTCCTTGATGACGGTCTTGCCGTTCGAGCCGGTGATGCCCACGACCGTGCCGCGAAACCGCGCGCGGTAGTCGGCGGCCAGTGCCTGCAAGGCGTCGATGGCGTTCGCGACGACGACGCAGCCGCAGTCGGGCAGGTCGTCGAGGGGCCGTTCGACTAAAAAGGCCCGCACGCCGCGCCCGTACATCTCGGCGACGAAGTCGTGCGAGTCGTGGTTCGCGCCGCGCATGGCGACGAACAGCGGGTCGGCACCCAATTCGCACCCGAGCGAACGGCTGTCCGTCACGACCGTGCGCACCGTGCGGTCGCAGCCCGTGAAGCGCCCGCCGCAGACTGCGGCGATTTCCGAAAGCGTGTATTCCATTTATTCCGTAAAGGTTACTATCGTAATACCTGCGCCGCCGCGGTCGGCATGTTCGTCTGCCGCGCTCGCCACTTCGGGAATCGTGCGCAGGTAGCGGCGGATTTCCTCTTTGAGCGCGCCGGTGCCCTTGCCGTGCAGAATGGTCACGGAGCCGACGCCGACCATCAGCGCGTCGTCGATGAAATCCTGCACGGCGTCCAGCGCTTCGACGGCCCGCATGCCGCGCACGTCGATGCGGTCGCGGAAGTTGAGCTTGCGCGCCGAGATGTCCACCGACACCACCGTGCGGGCGGTTTGCGGACGGGTGGCGTCGCGGTATTCGTTGTTCGACACGACGGTGAGCCGTTCGCGGTCGACGGTCGTCAGCATCTGGCCGAAAGCCACCTGCGCCTTGCGCCCCTTGACCGATTGCACGACGCCCACGACATCCTGCCCCGCCATGCGCACTTTCGAGCCGACCTCCGCTTCGCGCGGTTTCGCCGTCGTTTCGGGTTGCGCGGCCGCCGGTGCGCCCGCTTGCTGCGCCTTGCGTTCGGCCCGGCGCTGGCGGCGGCGTTCGATGCGCTCGATTTCGCGCCCGATCGCTTCGTCGCGGGCAGGGTCGTCGGCCTGCTGCGCCCGGTCGCGGAACTCCTCCAACTCGCGGCGCGCCAGACGGGTCAGCTCCTTTTCGGCCTGCGCTTCGCGGATGGTGCGGATCGTACTCTCGATTTGCCGGTTGGCTTCGGCGACCAGCTCTTGCGCCTCCTGCTTCGCACGGCGCAGAATCTCCTGCCGCTCGGTGCGGATGTTTTCCAGCTGGCGGGCGTAGTTCTGTTCCAGCTCTTCGACCTTGCGGTCGGTCAGCCGGATGCGGTCGCGCTTCTGCTCCCAGTAGTGTTTGTCGCGCGCGATTTCGCGCAGCTGCCGTTCGATGTCGAGGTGGTCGCTGCCGATTTTCTCGCTCGCCGAGCGGATGATTTCGTCGGGCAGGCCGATTTTGCGGGCGATTTCGATGGCGAACGAGCTGCCCGGCTTGCCCGTTTCGAGCCGGAACAGCGGCCGGATGTTCTGCACGTCGAACATCATCGCGCCGTTGGCTACGCCGTCGTGGTTCGAGGCGAAGTATTTGATGTTGGCATAGTGCGTCGTAATGATACCGTAGGCGCGCTTTTCCAGCAGTTTCTCTAAAATGGCTTCGGCGATGGCCCCGCCGATCGTGGGCTCGGTGCCCGAACCGAATTCGTCGATGAGCACCAGCGAACGTTCAGTCGTACCGGCGAGCATCCGCTTCATGTTGAGCAGGTGCGACGAATAGGTCGACAGGTCGTTGTCGATGGACTGTTCGTCGCCGATGTCGATGAAGATGCGCTCGAACACGGGCAGCTCCGAGATTTCGGACGTCGGCACCGGAAAACCGCACTGGAACATGTATTGCACCAGCCCCGTCGTTTTTAGACAGACCGATTTGCCGCCCGCATTGGGACCCGAAATGACCAGTATGCGTTTGCGGGCGTCCAGCTGCAAATCGAGCGGTACCACCTCGCGTCCGGCGGCCCGCAGGGTCTGTTGGAGCAGCGGGTGGCGGGCGTTTTTCAGCACCAGCCGGTCGTCGGTCGAGACGATCGGTTTGACCGCCCCGTTTTCTGACGCCCAGCGTCCTTTGGCGCGGTTGAGGTCGATGTCGGCCAGACAGTCGCCCGACGCGGCGAACAATTCGGCGTCGGGGCGCAGTTCTTCGGTGAATTCGGTGAGGATGCGGACGATTTCGCGCCGTTCGGCGTATTGCAGTTCGCGCAGTTCGTTGTTGAGTTCGACCACCTCGACCGGTTCGACGTAAAACGTCCGGCCGGTCGCCGATTCGTCGTGGATGAATCCGTTGAGCTTGCGTTTGTTGGCAGCTGATACGGGGATGACCGTCTTGCCGTCGCGCACCGACAGTTGGGCGTCGGCTTCGACGATGCCCGCGCTTTTGGCCGCTGCAAGTACCTGTTGCAGCCGTTTGGCCGCCTGCCCCTCGCGTTCGCGGATGGCGCGGCGGATCTGTGCCAGTTCGGGCGACGCGCTGTCGCGCACCTCGCCGAATTTATCGACGAGCCCGTCGATGCGCCGGACGGTTTCGGGAAACGATTCGACGCCGCGCGTACGCTCGTAAAGGGCCGGATAGCGTTCCTTGCGGTTGGCGATGAATGTGACGATGCCGCCGATGTCGGCCAGCGCCTGCCGCAGCGTAACGACTTCGGCGACGTCGAGAAAAGCTCCCTTGATGCGGAGTTTGGCGATGACCGGTGCGACATCGGGGTAGTCGCCGTCGGGAAAGTCGCGTTCCATTTCGACGACGAGCCGCATCTCGTCGGCCAGCGACAGCCGCCGTTCGATTTCGCGGGCCGACGTGCAGAACTTCTCGTCGGCCAACCGTTCGCGGGCAGCCTGCATGGTGCAACGTTCCGCGACCTGCGCACGGATGCGGTCGAACCCGATTTTCTGTTCGAAATGTTTCATTCCTTCGGCACGAGCGGGTGTGTACGGTTGCGGAACGGCGTCAGCGGTTTTGTTTTTCGGCTTGTTCGAGCGAGTCGCGCCGCGCTTTTTCGGCCGCTTTGGCCGCCTTGCGGTCGGCTTTGGCCTTCATCTTCTCGGGATTGCGCCCGAAGACCGACAGGTGGACGTACCGGCCCGGATACTGTTTCATGTCGGCCAGCAGGGCCGACAGATTTTCGACCGCGCCGTTTACCGATTCGTACAGCGCGGGGTCGTTCACGATCCGCGCCATCGTCCCGTCGCCGTGTTCGATGCTGGCCAGCAGGGTCGTGAGTTCATCGACCGCCGAGCCGAGCCGAGCGACGATCTGTTCGTCGGTCAGCTGCGCCGAGAAACGGTTCAGGTTGCCGATCAGGCTGTCGATTTGCCCGCTGTTCTCGCCGAGCGTCCCGGCGAACCGCGACAGGTCGGCGATGGCTTGCCGCAGATGTCCCTTTTCGGCATCGAGCACCGACGCCATGTCGCCCGACAGGGCGTTCAGATTGCCCAGCGTGCCGTCGATGTTCGCGGCATTGCGTTCCAGCAGGCCGTTGAGATTTTCCAACGTCGCGGTTAAATCCGTAGCTATTTTAGAAAATTGCTGCTTGAAGAAATCCAGCTCCGAGCCCGCCATGTCCATCAGGTCGCGGTCGCGGCCCGCCCGCAGCGTGTCGCCGCTGCGGAGATAGGCCTGCGAGGCGCCGTAGATGATTTCGATCGCCTTGTTGCCCATCAGCCCGTTGCTGAAAATTTTGGCTTCCGAATCTTCCGGCAGCCGGTAGCGGCGCTGGACGGTGAGTTGCAGCACCACCTTGTCGCTCATCGACGGGTCGAACGCGATGCCCGTCACCGTGCCGATTTTTACCCCTTTCATCATGATGGGCGATGCGTGCTGCACGCCGCTCACTTGGTCGTAGGCGGCGTAATAGACGGCGTTGCGGCTGAAAATGTCGAATCCGCTCAAAAAACGGATGCCGGCCCATGCCGCGCCGATCATCGCGACGGCGAAAAGACCGATTTTTACCTCTCGTTTCATAGCTTTTGCTCTTATTTGACGATTCGCGAACCCCGACAGCGCACGATGAAGGCATCGGGGAACTCTTTGCGCACTTCGCCCAACCGGCGTTGCGCTTCGGCGTAGGTTGCGTAGGAGCCCACGCAGTATTTGTATCGGTAGCGTCCCGTGCCGAGCAGTTGCCGCGCTTCGTGGCGGTAGCTGCGGAGCTCGGAAGAGTTGGCAGGCAGTGCCTTTTCGGCCGCCTTGATCTGCACCGCGAAACGGACGGGCTGCGCATCGTCGGCTGCGGACGATTGCGAGGCCGAAGCGGACGTCGGACGCTGGGTCGGCTGTGCGGCGGGCTGCTGTTGCACCGG
>JAMPDE010000001.1:486387-496286 GCA_023665825.1 Alistipes senegalensis
AGCCGTTCGTCGCAGCGTGTGCGGGTGCGGACGACCAGCGCATCGGCATCGCGGACGTCGGCGGGCCCGATAGCCGCGCCGGGCAGATAGGCGACGTCGGCCCACTGCTCGAACACGCCCCGCACGAACGGGATAGCTTTGTCTATCACGATTTTCACGGCGCAAAGATAGGGAAAAGAACAAAAAATGCTTAATTTTGCCGGACTGAAACAGCAAAGTATGGAACCACACGTTTTCGACCCCGACGGCGTAGGTGTTGCCAACGGCGCCTACTTCGGAATGCCGTTCACGCCCGACGAAGCCGAGCTGGTGCTCGTGTCGGCCGCGTGGGACGTCACGGTCTCCTACGGAGCCGGAGCGGTCTATGCACCCGACGCCATCATCGAGGCCTCGACGCAGCTCGACTTCCACGACCCGCTGTTCCCCGACGCATGGCGGCGCGGCATCGCGACGGCCGACGTCGACTACTCGTTGCAGGAGCTTTCGCAGCGGCTGCGGGCCGATGCGGTGCGGGTCATCGAACACCTCGAAAACGGCGGCAGGACCGACGACGATTCGGTCGTGCGCAAAATCCGGCGCGTCAACGAAGGCTGCGCGACCCTCAACGCCAACATCGAGGCGCAGGCCGCGCACTGGCTCGATGCGGGCAAGACCGTCGGGCTGGTCGGCGGCGACCACTCGACCCCCTACGGACTGCTCCGTGCGCTCGGGGCCCGGCATGCGGAGTTCGGCATCCTGCACATCGACGCCCACCGCGACCTGCGCGAAGCCTACGAGGGGTTTTCCTATTCGCACGCCTCGATCATGCACAATGTGTTGCGGGATGTGCCGCAGGCGTCGAAGTTGGTGCAGGTGGCCGTGCGCGATTTCTCGGAGCAGGAAGCGGCGGTGGCCGCCGCGTCGCCGCGCATCGTGTCGTTCGACGACCAGTCGCTGGCCGAAGCGGCTTTCTGCGGCGAAACGTGGGACGCCCAGTGCCGCCGCATCGTCGACACGCTGCCCCGCGAGGTCTACATCAGTTTCGACATCGACGGATTGAGTTTCGACAACTGCCCCCACACGGGTACTCCCGTGCCGGGCGGATTGAGTTTCAATCAGGCGGCGTGGTTATTGCGGACGGTCGTGCAGTCGGGACGGCGCATCATCGGGTTCGATTTGGTGGAGGTTTGTCCGACGCCGAACGACCGGATCGACACCGTTACGGGCGCACGGATGCTCTGGAAGCTGTGCGGCGCGACGCTGGCGGCCCGCCACTCATGATTATCCGAGCGGGGGAATCGCGCAAAACGCTCCCCGCACCGAGACAGGAGCCCGCGAGATAAGAGCCCGCTCCGACACAAGAACTATCCGAAACAAAAAATAGAATTACAACAACTTAATAAATATGCGTCTGTTTTCCGCTTATCGCTGGACCCGTTCGTACCACCATCTGGGGACGAGCGGCCGCAGTTTCATCGAGGCCCCTTGGGCCGGCGGCGTCGTGTTGCTCGCCTGCGTCGTCATCGCCATGCTGTTGGCCAACCTGCCCTTCACGGCCGATTTTTACCACCACTTCCTCGAAACGGAGCTCTCGCTCTCGATCAAGAGCCCCGACGGCCGCATCGACTGGCTTTTCCCCGAAGGGATGACCGTCGAAAAATTCATCAACGACGGGTTGATGGTCGTTTTCTTCTTCACCGTCGGGCTCGAAATCAAGCGTGAAATCGTCTGCGGACAGCTTTCGTCCGTCAAGCGCGCCATCCTGCCCGTCGTCGCGGCCGCAGGCGGTATGCTGGCTCCCGCGCTCATCTATCTCGTTTTCAATCACGGCACCTTGTCGGCCAACGGCTGGGGAATCCCCACCGCGACCGACATCGCGTTCGCTATCGGCATCCTGTCGATGTTGGGCGACCGCGTGCCCGCGTCGCTCAAAATTTTCCTCACGGCACTGGCTATCGCCGACGATTTGGGGGCCATTCTGGTCATCGCCTTGTTCTACGGCGGCAAGATCCAGTTGTTCTGCCTGCTCGGGGCGCTGCTCGTCATGGCGGTCGTCTTCGTCATGAACCGCATGGGCGAGAAACGGATGTTCCCTTATCTGGTATCGGCCGCCGTCGTCTGGACGCTGTTCTACTACTCGGGCATCCACTCCACGCTGTCGGGCGTCGCGATGGCCATGCTGATTCCGATGACCCCGCGTTACAGCAAGGAGTACTTCCTGCACAAACTCGCCAACGTCAACGAAGCGATGTCCGTCATCCGCGACACCGACGAACCGTTCCCCAACGAGGAGCAGCGCGACTGCCTGCGTTACATGAGTGCGCTCGGGTCGCGTTCGGTGGGCATGAGCTACCGGCTCGAACACGCCCTCGCGCCCTACGTGACGTTCCTCATCATGCCGATTTTCGCGCTGGCCAACGCCGGCGTGCACATCTCGTCGTCGGAATACCTCAACATCTTCCACTTCTCGCACGAAATCGGTTCGGTCGGCATGGGCGTCTTCTTCGGGCTGCTCATCGGCAAGCCGCTGGGCATCTTCACGGCGAGCTACTGCGCTGTCAAGGCGCGCATCGCCGACATGCCGCAGGGCGCGACGTGGCGGATGCTGCTCGCCGTCGCCTGCTTGGGCGGTATCGGCTTCACGATGTCGTTGTTCGTTGACTCGCTCGCCTTCACCGACGACGGACTGATGGATCGCGGCAAAATCGCCATCCTGATGGGTTCGACGGCTGCCGCCATACTGGGCAGCATCTGCATCTTGGTCTTGTCCCGCAAAAAGACGCAGCGATGAGACGTCTGTTGATCGTATTCCTGCTCGTGTCGGTCGCGGCATGCTCCCGCAAAGGCGGCGGCAACGTGAAACTGCGCACCGACGTCGATTCGGTGGCCTACATACTCGGCATGAACATCGGCGCGAACCTCGTGCGGATGGATTCGACGCTCAACCTCGAAGCCGTCTGTCGCGGCATCCGCGATGCGGCGGCGGGCGACACGCGGCTGACGACGGCCGAAGCGAAGGCCTACTACCTGCGCTACATGAACTACATGCTCCCCGAAAAGGCGCTGGCCTACGAGGAGCAGTTCCTCGCCGACATCGCCAAATCCAACCGCGCCTATGCCCGCACGAAGACGGGCGTCACCTACACGGTCGACGAAATCGGCGACCAGAACCCCAACGCCATTCCCTCGTCCGACCGCGACACCGTATCGCTGCGGTGGGTCATCCGCACGGCCGACGGCGCGGAGGTCTACTCCTCCTACGAACGGGGCGACACGATCCGGTCGGCGATGTCCGCCTTGCGGCCGGGCGTGCGCGAGAGCGTCAAACTGATCGGCAAAGGGGGCCGCATCGACACGTGGCTGCCGGCCAAAGAGGCCTACGGCGCAGCGGGCGACGCGGAACTGGGCATCGGCCCCAACGCCACGCTCTACTACGAAATCGAGCTGGTCGAGGTCGAGAAATGGAACACCCGTTTAAGAAACGGGGTTTAAGCGCGACCGGGTGTTTCGGCGTTTCCGCCGGTTGTGGTCGCCACCACCCTGCGGGACGAAGACTGCGTCCGCAAAACCATTTTTCTTTTTTAATTAATTTTAATTGGTTATCTTTGCCACATTGTGTGTTGTAAAACAGTCAAATAACAAATATCGTTGAAATGATGAAAAAATTGATTTTAGTAGCGGCCCTCGCCGGCATCGCCGGAATGACCGCCTGCGGCGACAAGGGCACCGTCCGTATGGGCAGCCTTTCGGATTTCGACTCGCTGTCCTATGCGCTGGGCGCCAACATCGCGTACAGCGTGGGCATCGAGATGCGCGACATCCCGTTCGATTACAAGGCGATGGACAAAGGCATCGAGGCGGGCGCGTTCGACAAGGCGTCCGAATCGCACGACGAATCGCTCGAAAAACTGCGCACCTACTTCATGACGCAGCGCAACCAGCGCATGCAGGCCATCGCCGAGAAACGCGCGCAGGCCGACAGCATCCGGCTGGCCGAAGGCGACACCACGAAAGTGACCTATCCGGCGGCCGATCCCGAGATGTTCGAGACCGAAGAGGAGCGCACCGAACTGTCGTATGCGTTCGGCAACGACATCGGCTACAACATCGCCCACAGCGGCCTGCCGTTGCAGATCGTATGGATTACCGAAGCGATGCAGAACGTACGCGACAACAACGCCAAAATGACGCAGAACGAGGCGAACAATTATCTGCAATACTACTTCATGGAGAAGCGTCCGGCCGAGAACGCCGCCGCCTCTGCGGAGTGGCTCTCCAAAATCGAGAAGAAATCGGGCGTGCAGAAGACCGAATCGGGCCTGCTCTACAAAGTGACGAAGAAGGGCGACGCGGACGTCAAGGCGACCGACCCGCGCGACGTCGTGAAGGTGCACTACACGGGCCGCACGCGCGAGGGCAAGGTGTTCGACAGCTCGATTTTCAAGAACCGTCCGAAAGAGCAGCAGGAGATGCTGAAACAGCAGGATCCCGAAAACTACGCCAAGAACGAACCGGTCGAATTCCCGCTCAACCGCGTGATTCCGGGCTGGACCGAAGGCATGCAGCTGGTCGGCAAGGGCGGTAAGATCACGCTGTGGATTCCGGCCGAACTGGCTTACGGCTCGCGCGGCGCCGGTCGCGACATCGGCCCCAACGAAGCGTTGGAATTCGAGGTCGAACTGATCGACGTAACGCCGTTCGAGAAACCCGAACCGGAGCCCGACGACACGAACGCCGTCGACGCATTCGCCGAACCGGAACAGAAATAGTCATTTTTTCCTATCGCATCCTATGGCAACTATCGAAAATTACGATTTCAAAGGCAAACGCGCCATCATCCGCGTGGACTTCAACGTGCCCCTCGACGAGCAGGGCCATGTGACGGACAACACCCGCATCCGTGCGGCCGCTCCCACCATCAAGAAGGTGCTCGACGCGGGCGGTTCGGTCATCCTGATGTCGCATCTCGGACGTCCCAAGAAGAATCCCGACCCGAAATACTCGCTCGGCCAGATCGTCGGGGCCGTCGAGGAGGTGCTCGGCACGAAGGTCGCTTTCGCAGGCGACTGCATGGGCGAGAAAGCCGCTGAAATGGCCGCGAACCTGAAACCCGGCGAGGTGATGCTGCTCGAAAACCTGCGTTTCTACGCCGAAGAGGAGGGCAAACCCCGCGACCTGAAAGAGGGTCTGACGAAAGAGGAGGAAAAAGCGGCGAAAGACGCTTTCAAGAAAGGCCCGCAGAAAGAATTTGCGAAAAAGCTGGCTTCTTACGCTGACTGTTACATAAACGATGCGTTCGGCACGGCGCACCGCAAGCACGCTTCGACCTACGTCATCGCCGAATTTTTCCCGCAGGACAAGATGTTCGGCTATCTGATGGAGAAAGAGGTCAAGGCCATCTCGTCGCTCATGGAAAATCCCGCCCACCCGTTCTGCGCCATCATCGGCGGGTCGAAGGTTTCGACCAAGATCGGCGTCATCAAGGCCCTTATCGAGAAGGTCGATTCGATCGTCATCGGCGGCGGCATGACCTATACGTTCGCGGCCGCGCAGGGCGGCAAGGTCGGCAACTCGATCTGCGAACCCGACATGTTCCCCGTAGCGCTGGAAATCCTCGAACTGGCCAAGCAGAAAGGCGTGCAGCTGGTGATGTCGCCCGACGCGCTGGTAGCCGACGACTTCTCGCAGAACGCCAACACCAAAGAGGCTCCGGCCAACGCCATTCCCGACGGTTGGGAGGGTGTCGACATCGCCGAGCAGGGCAAGAAAGCGTTCCGCGAGCATATTCTCGGTTGCAAGACCATCCTGTGGAACGGCCCCGTAGGCGTCTTCGAGATCGACAAGTTCGCCACCGGCTCGAAAGAGGTCGCGCTGGCCATTGCCGAAGCCACGTCGAAAGGTGCTTATTCGCTCATCGGCGGCGGCGACTCGGTAGCCTGCGTCAACAAGTTCGGGCTGGCCGACAAGGTGTCGTACATCTCGACCGGCGGCGGCGCGCTGCTCGAATACATCGAGTTCGGCACGCTGCCGGGCGTCGAAGCCATCCGCAAATAATCATTCGGAAGATTGTCCGACAAGGGGCGCGCTAACACCGCGCCCCTTGTCGAATACCCACCCCCGAAACGCGCGTCGAACCCAAGCCCCACCCGAACGCACTCCCACGAACATCCATTCAACCCGAACACACCCTTAAAACAGACTTCATGAAAAAATCATTCGTTCTCGCAGCGGCAGCCTTCGGGCTTTTCGTCCTCGTCGGCGCGTCGGTCGGCCCCGTGTCGGCAGCCGAGCCCGCCGGAACCGTGAACCGCCTGCCCGAATGGGCTTTGGGCGGATTCGTCCGGCCTGCCGACGCCAATCCCGTCATCCTGCCCGACCCGCAAATCCGGTTTTTCTGCCCGATGCGCCAAGATTCGGTCGGGTGGATGGAAAGCGACACGTTCAATCCCGCCGCTGTCGTCCGCGACGGCGAAATCTGCGTCCTTTTCCGCGCCGAAGACAATTCGGCGACCGGCATCGGCAAACGCACGTCGCGCATCGGACTGGCCCGAAGCCACGACGGCACGACGATGCGCATCGCTCCCGCGCCGGTACTTTTTCCCTGTGAGGACGCGATGAAAGACTTCGACTGGCCGGGTGGGTGCGAAGACCCGCGCGTGGCCGTTACCGAAGACGGCACCTACGTCATGCTCTACACGTCGTGGAACCGCAGCATCCCGCGATTGAGCGTGGCCACGTCGCGCGATCTGCGGACATGGACGAAGCACGGCCCGGCGTTCGCCAAAGCCTACGACGGACGTTTCCGCGACCTGAAAAGCAAGTCGGGGTCGATTGTTACGAAGCTCGACGGCGACCGGCTGGTCATCGCCCGCGTGAACGGGAAATACATGATGTACTGGGGCGAACGGATGGTCAACATCGCCACGTCGGACAACCTGATCGACTGGACGCCCGAAGTGGACGCCAACGGCAATCTGAAAGGCGTGGTCTTCCCGCGCGCGGGCTATTTCGACAGCGCGCTGACCGAATGCGGCCCTCCGGCGGTGCTGACCGACAAGGGCATCGTGCTGCTGTACAACGGCCAGAACCGCGTCGGCGAGGGACGCGACAAACGCTATCCGGCCCGCACCTACGCCGCCGGACAGATTCTGTTCGACGCGCAGGAGCCCGGCCGCATCATCGGACGGCTCGACGTGCCCTTTTTCCGTCCGGTGGACGACTTCGAGAAGAGCGGCCAGTACAAGGACGGCACGGTCTTCATCGAAGGGCTGGCCTACTTCAAAGGCCGCTGGTACCTCTACTACGGCTGTGCCGACTCGCGGGTGGGCGTCGCCGTGTACGACCCTGCGGTCGAAACGCCCGGCGACCCCGTTCCCGAAGCACCGCAGGAACCCGCCCGGACGGAATAACGTCGGCCTATATTGATTTTCGATATATATTTTTTGATTTGCGGATTTATTCATTACCTTTACGGTCGGAAAAATCTTCAATCGCACACACAGAACGCTTATGGATTTACTTACCGTCGAGCACGTCACGAAGCAATACGTCGGCCACAAGGCGCTGGACGACGTGTCGCTCGCCATTCCGCGCGGTTCGGTCTACGGGCTGCTCGGCCCCAACGGAGCGGGCAAAACGACGCTCATCCGCATCATCAACCGCATCACGGCCCCCGATTCGGGCCGGGTATTCTTCGGCGACCGCGAGCTGGCTCCCGAAGATATCTACCGCATCGGCTATCTGCCCGAAGAACGCGGCCTCTACAAAAAGATGAAAGTCGGCGAACAGGCCGTCTTCTTCGCCCGTCTGAAAGGCCTTTCGCGCCGCGAAGCCATCGCCCGGCTCAAAGTGTGGTTTTCCAAATTTGGTATAGCAGATTGGTGGGACAAGAAGGTAGAAGAACTCTCGAAAGGCATGGCGCAAAAGGTGCAGTTCATCGTCACGATTCTGCACAAGCCCGAACTGCTGATTTTCGACGAACCCTTTTCGGGCTTCGACCCCATCAACGCCGAGCTGCTGAAAAACGAGATTCTGGCCCTGCGCGACGCGGGTTCGACGGTCATTTTCTCGACCCACAACATGTCGTCGGTCGAGGAGATCTGCGACCACATCACGCTCATCAATAAATCGAAGAACATCCTGTCGGGCAACGTCGACGAAATCCGCCGCCAGCACGGCGCGAACATCTTCGAGGTGGCCTATCGCGGCGACGAGGAGGCCCTGCGCCATGCGGTCGGCGACCGCTGCGACTGGCTCGACGGCTCGCAGAGCGAATCGGTCTACCGCACGGTGAAACTCCACGTGCGCAACGATGCCGACGTGCGGCCCGTCATCGCGGCGGCCAACGAAGCGGTCAAACTGCGCTCGTTCCACGAAATCATCCCCTCGATGAACGACATATTTATTAAGGCGGTGAACGGAAAACTGTAACCAATTCAGAATTAAAACCATGTCCAATACCTTCATCATCATCCAGCGCGAGTTCAACGAGCGCGTGCGGAAAAAATCGTTCATCATCACCACCGTGCTGATGCCGGTGCTGGTCATCGCGCTGATGGTCGCTCCGGCACTCATCATGCAGTATGCGGGCGGCGACACCAAACGCATCGCCGTCATCGACGAAAGCGGGCTGGTCGCGCCGCAGCTGCAAAACGACGAGGAACTCCTCTTCGAGCCGGTCGGCCTGACGATCGACGAGGCCCGCAAGGAGCTGACCGACCGCTATGCGGTGCTGGTCATCGGCAGCGACGTGCTCGCGAACCCGTCGAACGTGCGGTTCTACGTCAATTCGTCGTCGTCGATCGCGATCGAAAGCAACATCGCGCAACAGCTCGAACACATCCTCGAAACCGAGAAACTGAAAGGCTACCGCATCGACAACCTGCAACAGATTCTCGACGAAGTGAAAACGTCGGTGTCGATGCAGACCTTCCGCAACGACAAGTCGCAGGACGAGGACACGCAGGCGCAGTCGTCCATCGCCGCGACGGCCATCGGCTACGTGTTGAGTTTCATCCTCTACATGTTCCTCATCATTTACGGCGCGATGGTGATGCAGTCGGTCATCGAGGAGAAGAATTCGCGCGTCTTGGAGGTCATGGTATCGTCCGTGCGGCCGTTCGAGCTGATGATGGGCAAAATTCTCGGCATCGCGTCGGTCGCCGTCGTGCAGATCGTGATTTGGGGCGTGCTGATTTGCGGCGTCGGGGCGGTCGTCATGCCGCAGCTGATGCCCGACGAGATGCTGGCCGGCGTCGAAGCCGTACAATCGGGCACTGCGCAGGCCACCGAAATCGCGGCGGCCGCCGATTTCAACCCCGAAATGATGCAGGCGATGGCGACGGTGACCGACATGGGCTACGTGCTGAAAATTTTCGTCTGCCTGCTGCTCTTCGTGCTGGGCGGCTACCTGCTCTACTCGGCGATGTTCGCCGCCGTAGGGTCGGCCGTCGACAGCGTGCAGGATGCCCAGCAGCTGCAAACGCCCATCACGATCCCGATCATTCTCGCTTTGCTGATGATGATCGCCGTCATCCGCGACCCCAATTCGCAGCTGGCGTTCTGGTTCTCGATGATTCCGCTCACCTCGCCGGTCGTGATGGTGGCGCGCATCCCCTACGACATCCCGACGTGGGAAATCGTCCTTTCGCTGGCGATTCTCTACGCTTCGTTCGTCGGTATGGTGTGGGTGGCCGCCAAAATCTACCGCGTGGGCATCTTCATGTACGGCAAGAAACCCAACTTCAAGGAACTCTGGAAGTGGGTGCGGTACAAGTATTGAAATTATCCTGTTGCCATAAAAGAGAGAATGCAGCGAGTGTTGCATTCTTTCTTTTATTAGCACTTTTTGTTCCGTCAAAAAGTGCCAAAAACCTCTCCGACGATGTCTCCGCCTACTGCGTGCGGCCTAACGCTGGCTC
>JAMPDE010000001.1:496386-547063 GCA_023665825.1 Alistipes senegalensis
GGGAGGCCGAACCGTCGCTGCGGGCCGGTGCGCTGCGGGCGACGGGCGAACGGCTCCATGTGCCGCCGGAACGTTTCTTGGTGTCGGATGCGGTCATTGCCGATTTGTTTTATTAGCGCGATAGGCCGTCGCTTTGCTGATGACGGTCGGCGTCGCTGCTCCCGAAACGGTGCATCGCGCCGAAAGAAATTAAAAATTTTTAAGAATTACGCCGGCGGGTTTGTTTTATCTAAATAGAAATGTTACCTTTGCACGCGAAAAATCGTTTTTGCACAATAAAATACAAAAAAATTACCGATACGAAATTATGAGTAATGCGAAATTAACCCCCGACGTCCTGTTCGAGGTCAGTTGGGAAGTCTGCAACAAGGTCGGCGGCATCCACACCGTCATCGCGACCAAAGCAGCGACTGCTACCCGCAAATTCGGCGACCGCTACCTGCTGATCGGCCCCGACCTGCAACATGAAGGCGTCAATCCCGAATTCGAGGAAGATCCCAACCTGCTGAAAAACTGGCGGCAAACCGTCTACGAAAAAGGCATCCGCATCCGCGTCGGCCGCTGGAAGACCGAGAGCATGCCGATCGCCATACTGATCGATTTCACTTCGCTCTTTTCGCAGAAAGACGAAATCCTGAAAAATCTTTGGGAAGATTACCACGTCGATTCGATTTCGGGCCAGTGGGACTACATCGAGCCCGTGTTGTTCGGTTATGCCGCCGGCATGGTCATCGGGTCGTACGTCGAGCATTTCTGCACCGCCACCGAAAAGGTCGCAGCCCACTTCCACGAGTGGATGACCGCTGCGGGCGGCCTGTACCTGCGCAAGGCTTCGCCCTACGTGGCGACGCTCTTCACGACCCATGCGACGGTCATGGGCCGCTGCATCGCGGGCAACCGGCTGCCGCTCTACAACGACCTCACGAAATTCAACGCCGACGAACTGGCCCGCCAGTTCAACGTCACGGCCAAGCACTCCATCGAAAAGAGCGCGGCGGCCTATCACGACGGATTTCTGACAGTCAGCGATTTGACCGCCAATGAATGCAAGTATTTGTTGAACCGCGAGCCCGACAGCGTGACGCCCAACGGTTTCGAGAACGATTTCGTCTGGACGGGCGAGGAGTACGACGCCAAGCGCAAGGAGGCCCGCCGCGCCATGATCGAGGTGGCCGAAGCCTGCTTGGGCCGCAAGTTCGCGACCGACCCGCTCATCATCGGCACGAGCGGCCGCTACGAGTTCCGCAACAAGGGGCTCGACGTCTTCCTCGAATCGCTGAAACAGCTGGCCGCGTCGAACGAGCTGCAGCGCGAGGTGCTGGCCTACGTGACGGTGCCCGCCGGCAATCGCGGCCCGCGCATCGACTTGCAGAACCATCTGGCCGACCCGTCGAACCCGATCGACGAGAGCCAGTACAAATTCTCGACCCACTACTTGGAAAATCCGGCGTGGGACCCGATCGTCCACTCGCTCGAAGGCAGCGTGCTGACGACCGCCGAATCGAAGGTGCACGTCATCTTCGTGCCGACCTACCTGAACAAGGCCGACGGCATTTTCAATAAACATTACTACGAATTGTTGGTGGGAATGGATATTACCGTCTTCCCGTCGTACTACGAGCCGTGGGGCTATACGCCGCTCGAATCGATCGCTTTCTCGGTGCCGACCATTACCACGTCGCTTTCGGGCTTCGGGCTGTGGTGCGAGAAACTGCGCGAGCACACGGGCGTGGAGGTCATCCGCCGCGACGACTACAACGACAAGGAGGTCATCGGCTCGATCGCCGAAGCGCTGCTCGGATTCAGCCGCTTCGATGCCGAACATGTGGCCGCCGCCCGCCGTTCGGCCTACGAGATTTCCAAACAGCTGTTGTGGGAGCATCTCTATGCCGCCTACGAAAACGCCTACTCCGAAGCGATCGAGAGCTCGATTCTGCGTACCAACCGTGCCGTGCTGGACGACGGCGGCGCCAACAACGAACAAATCAACTTCGTGCGGCAGCAGCTCTTCGTCGAGCGGCCCAACTGGACGCGCATGATGATCGACAAGACGCTGCCCAAACGGTTGCACGCGCTCGAAGAGCTGTCGCGCAACCTGTGGTGGTGCTGGAACGCCGAAGCCCGCGACCTGTTCGAGAACATCGACCCCGAACTGTGGACGCTCTGCGAACGCAATCCCATCGCGTTTCTCGACAAATTGAGCGTCGAACGGCTCAAAGAACTGGAACGCGACGCCGCATTCCTCGCTCAGCTGGATGCCGTCTACACGCAGTTCCGCAACTACATGGAGGAAAAGCCCGCCCCGCAGTCGACGACCATTTCCTATTTCTCGATGGAGTACGGCCTGCACTCGTCGCTCAAAATCTACTCGGGCGGCTTGGGCATCTTAGCGGGCGATTATCTGAAAGAGGCATCGGACAAGAATGTCCCGATGACGGCCGTCGGCCTGCTCTACCGTTACGGCTACTTCACGCAGCGTCTGTCGGCGCAGGGGGCACAGGAAGCGACCTATGAGGCGCAGAATTTTTATAAGCTGCCGATTTCTCCGGTGCGCGATGAGGCGGGCAACTGGACGACCGTGACCATCGCTTTTCCGGGCCGCACGCTCTCGGCCCGCATCTGGCGTTGTCAGGTGGGCCGCACGGACTTGTACCTGCTCGACACCGATTTCGAGGACAACTTGGAAGAAGACCGTCAGATTACGCACTACCTCTACGGCGGCGACTGGGAGAACCGCTTGAAGCAGGAGATTCTGCTGGGTATCGGCGGTATCCGCGCCCTGCGCAAGATGGGCATCAAGAACGACGTCTTCCACTGCAACGAGGGCCACGCGGCGTTCATCGGCATCGAGCGCATCCGCGACTTGGTGAACCACAAGAAACTGACCTTCTCCGAAGCGTTGGAGGTCATCCGTTCGTCGTCGTTGTTCACGACCCACACGCCCGTGCCCGCTGGCCACGACGCGTTCCCCGAGTCGATGATCCGCCAGTACATGTCGCACTACCCCGACGTATTGGGCATCACATGGGAGCAGTACATCAATCTCGGCAAGACCAATCCCAACGACCCCAACGAGAAGTTCTCGATGTCGGTGCTGGCCTGCAACCTCTCGCAGGAGGTCAACGGCGTATCTTGGCTGCACGGCGAAGTGTCGAAAGATATTCTGGGAAATATGTGGCCCGGTTACTTCAAGAACGAGCTGCATATCGGTTACGTCACGAACGGCGTCCACTTCCCGACGTGGGTGGCTACGGGGCTGCGCCGGCTCTATGCCCGTTACTTCGCCGACGGCTTCGAGGGACACGCCTACGACATCCCCGCTTGGCAGAAAGTGCACGATATTCCCGACGCCGAGCTCTGGTCGGAGCGTATGAAGCTGAAAACCAAATTAATAAAGCATATCCGGCGGCGTTACAGTGACCCCAATCAGGTGCGCTTGGATTCGCCGCGCCAGATGTTGCAGATCATCGAGGGCATCAAGCCCGAAGTGCTCACCATCGGTTTCGCGCGCCGCTTCGCGACCTACAAACGCGCCTACCTGCTCTTCACGAACCTCGACCGGCTGGCCGCTATCGTGAACAACAAGGAGCGTCCCGTGCAGTTCATCTTCGCGGGCAAGGCCCACCCGAACGACAAACCCGGCCAAGACCTCATCAAGCGCATCGTCGAGGTGTCGGCCATGCCGCAGTTCGTCGGAAAGATCATCTTCCTGCAAAACTACGACATGGAGCTCGCCCGCCGCATGGTGCAGGGCGTCGACGTGTGGCTCAACACCCCGACCCGTCCATTGGAGGCTTCGGGCACGTCGGGCGAAAAGTGCGTCATGAACGGCGTGCTGCAATTCTCGGTGCTCGACGGCTGGTGGGTCGAGGGCTACAAGAAGGGCGCCGGCTGGGCCCTGCCGATGGAACGCACCTTCGCCGACCAGCACTATCAGGACGAACTGGACGCCGAGATGATCTACAACACCATCGAGGAGGAGATCGTGCCGAAGTACTACACCCGCGACAAGGAGAACATCCCCTACGAATGGGTGCAGTCGGTCAAGGAGTGCGTCGCCGACATCGCGTCGAACTTCACGACCAACCGCATGCTCACGGACTACGAGGAGCGGTTCTACGACAAGCTCGCGGAGCGTAAGCACCGCATGCTGGAAAACGGCTACCGCATGGCCCGCGAAATCGCCGCGTGGAAGCGCAAGGTTTCGGCTGCGTGGGACAACGTGCGTGTCGTCGACGTGCAGCGCGTCATGATGGGCAAGGAGGCCGTCTGCGTGGGCGAAAGCTACCACTTCGCGGTGACGGTCGACGTCGCGTCGTTGCGGCCCGAAGATATCGGGGTCGAAATGGTCATCGCGCGCCAGATCGTCGGCGGCGAAGGGGTCAACGTGGCCAAAACGGTGCAGCTGAACCGTATCGGCACCGACGGCTCGCAGGTGACCTATGCCATCGACTATACGCCCGAATCGGCCGGTACGTTCGACGTCGCGCTGCGCGTCTATCCGTCGAACCCCAACCTGCCGCACCGCATGGACTACGCACTGGTGAAGTGGGCATAGTCCGTACGGACGGATTTTCGACCCTGCACGTCGTTTTTTCAAAAAAAACGTGCAGGGTTCCGAAATTTTTATTAATTTTGATAGGGGATAGTATACGATTTCGTATCGAAGGGCTCCCGGCCGGGATGCCGATGCGAATTCGGACGGACGTTACCTTATAGATTATAGGACGAACAGAAAACACGCACCATGTCAGCGCTTACATTCGACAAAAACGAACTGGGCAACTTGGAGTATTCGCTCCAGCGCGAAATGCTCTCGACCGACCGCATGGGCGGTTACATGAGCACGACGATCGTCTGCTGCAACACGCGCCGGTATCACGGCCTGATGGTCGCGCCGATCGACGACAGCGACCGGACCTATGTCCTGCTCTCGTCGCTCGACGAAACCGTCGTGCAACACGACCAATCCTTCAATTTGGCGCTGCACCGTTTCAAGGGCACCTACGAGCCGCGCGGCCACAAGTACATCACCGACTTCCAGTACACGCCGACGCCGACGATCACCTATCGCGTCGGGGGCGTCATCATGCGCAAGGAGATGCTGTGGATCCACAAGCGCACGCAGCTGATGATCCGCTATACGCTGGTGGACGCCCATTCGGAGACGAAACTGCGCCTGCGCCCGTTCCTCGCGTTCCGCGACAAACACGCGCTGACGCACGCCAACATGGAGGCCGACGGACGTTCTTATCCGAGCATCAACGGCGTGAAATGCCGGCTTTATAAAAATTTCCCTTGGCTCTACATGCAGACCGACCGGCCCGGCACGGAGTTCGTCCCCGCGCCCGACTGGTACTACAATTTCGAGTACCAGCAGGATTTGGCGCGCGGCTACGACGGCTACGAAGACCTGCTGACGACGGGCTATTTCGAGCTCGGTCTCGAAAAGGGCGAGAGCGTCGTCTTCTCGGCTTCGCTCGACGAGATGGATTCGCCCGAAGCGATTCGCGACATGTTCGAGAGCTCGATCGCGCGCCGCACGCACAAGGTCGATTTCCACAGCTGCATGGAGCACTCCGCGCGGCAGTTCGTCATCCGGCGTCCGGGCAACCGCACGGAGGTCATCGCCGGTTATCCTTGGCACGGTGTCAAGGGACGCGAAACGTTCGTCGCGCTGCCGGGCATCACCCTGCATCAAAACCACAAGGAGGACTGCATCGACGTGCTCGATACGCAGGTGCGCGCCATGCACGACGGCATGTTCACGGGTACTTTCTCGGCGGCGGAAGCGGCCGATGCTCCGCTGTGGTTCTACTGGACGCTGCAACAGCTTGAAAAGCAGGTGGGCGCGGCCGAAATCTGGAACCGCTATGGCGGTGCGATGAAAAGTGTGCTCGACGCCTACCGCAACGGCATCGCCGGACGCATCGCCCTGCATGACAACGGGCTGGTTTGGGCCTACTGCGACCAGCACCCGATGACGTGGATGGATTCGGTCATCGACGGACGGCCCGTGACGCCGCGCAACGGCTATCAGGTCGAAGTCAACGCGTTGTGGTACAATGCCGTGCGCTATACGCTCGAAGTGGCCGAAAAGAACGGCGACCGCGCATTCGTCGACGCATGGAAAGAGTTGCCCGCGAAGACCGCCAAGTCGTTCAACGAACTGTTCGTCCTGCCCGAAGGCTATCTGGCCGATTACGTCGGTCCCGAAGGAGCGAATGCGGACATCCGGCCGAACATGGTCATCGCCTGCGGCCTGCCCTACAAGATGCCCGACGAAACGATACAGGTCAACGTGCTCCGCACGGTGCGCCAGCATCTGCTGACGCCGCGCGGCCTGCGCACGCTGTCGCCCCGCAACCCGATTTATCGCGGTTCGCAGGAGGGCACGCCGACGGAACGCGATTTCGCGGGCAAGAACGGTTCGGTGTGGGCGTGGCCGCTGTCGTTTTACGTCCGTGCCTGCTTCGACATCGACGGCAAACGCTTCCTGCCGATCGCCGAACAGATGGTCGAGGATTTCAGCGAGGATATCCAGACCTACGGCATCGGTTCGATTTGCGAGCTGTTCGACGCCGACCCGCCGTTCGCTTCGCGCGGAGCCATTTCGCAGGCGTGGAGCGTAGCGGCGATTCTCGACATCGAAGCGATGATCTCGGCTTTAAGAAAGCCGTTTTAAGCGCGAAGGGCGGTTGTCGAGCTTCGGGCGGTTTCTGCGCCGTCGCGGAATAAAAAACGATTGTTGCGGGACGGAGACTGCGGACGGCACGACACGCCAGTGGCGGGCCTCCGCTGGCGGAGGCTTCGGCCCGCGCGACGCAGAGCGTCGCAACCTGAATTCGGTAATGGTGGCCGTGACCGGCGGAAACACGAAAACCGGTTAAATAAAAGGCGCAGAAACGTGGCGAAGCGTACGGACTGGCAGTTGCGCTAATAAAAAGGCGCAGAAACGTTGCAAAGCGTATGGACTGTCCGTCGCGCTAATAAAAATACGGAGAAAGAAGATGTGAGAGTGGAGAAACGGAGGGAACGGACTGTTCCCGCGCTCCGCTTTCGCGATTAATAGAGAGAAGTAACATGAGAGTTTTAATGTTCGGTTGGGAGTTCCCGCCCCATATCGCGGGCGGATTGGGAACGGCCTGCTACGGAATGACGCGCGGTCTTGCCCGCAACGGCGTGGACGTAACTTTCGTCGTGCCCCACGCCTACGGCGACGAGGACCAGCGATTCATTCGGATTTTGAACGCCAGCGATGTCGATGCGCTCTACGGCGCGACAGGCAGCGATGCCGACGATATTCTGGCCAAGATGTCGTTCATCCACATCGACTCGAACATGGTGCCCTACATCTCGCCCGAAGAGTACGAATCGTACCACGAAAAGTACGTCGCATCGGGTCAGCGCGTCTGGTCGACGACCGACGTCTGGAAACAGCGGTATACGTTCTCGGGCAAGTACGGCGCGAACCTCATGGAGGAGGTCGCCCGCTACGCCGTCGTTGCCGCGCAGGTCGCTAAAGAACTCGAAGGACAGTTCGACGTCATCCATGCGCACGACTGGCTCACCTATTATGCGGGAATCGCTGCCAAACGCGTCTCTGGGAAACCGCTCGTCGTGCACATGCACGCGACGGAGTTCGACCGCAGCGGCGAAAATATCAACACGCAGACCTATGCCATCGAACGGGCGGGCATGATGGCCGCCGACCGCGTGATGGCGGTGTCGAACCTGACGCGCAACATCGTCATCAACCGCTACGGCATTCCGGCCGAACGGGTCGTGACGGTGCACAACGCCGTGCGGTTCGCCGAAAACAGCTCCGAAGCGCCCGAACGCGGCGTGAAAGACAAAATCGTTACGTTCTTGGGCCGCATCACCTATCAGAAAGGGCCCGACTACTTCGTCGAGGCGGCCGCCAAAGTGCTCAAACGGCTGCCCGACGTGCGTTTCGTCATGGCCGGTTCGGGCGATATGATGAACCACATCATCCGCCGCGTGGCGCGGCTCGGCATCGCCGACCGCTTCCACTTCACCGGCTTCCTGCGCGGCGAGGACGTGCACAAGATGTTCCAGCTGTCGGACGTTTACGTCATGCCGTCGGTCTCGGAGCCGTTCGGCATCTCGCCCCTCGAAGCCATGCGCTCGAACGTGCCGGTCATCATCTCGAAGCAGAGCGGCGTCGCCGAAGTGCTCGACTATGCCGTGAAAGTCGACTATTGGGATGTCGATGCGCTGGCCGACGCCATCTACGGCCTGGTCAAGTATCCGGCGCTGGCGAGCATGTTCTCGTCCAAAGGGCTGGAAGAGGTCACGAACCTCAAATGGAACGACGCGGCGGCCAAGATGAAAGCCATCTACGAGGAGGTTATCGCAGAAAGTAAAAACAATAAATAGGAACACGCATTATGAAAACCGTTTGCCTCTATTTTCAGGTACACCAGCCGTGGCGTCTGAAAAAATACCGTTTCTTCAACATGGGCAGGGATCACCACTATCTGGACGATCTGTTGAACCGTTCGATCATGCAGAAGGTCGCACGGCAGTGCTACCTGCCGATGAACGCGCTGCTGCTGAAGCTCATCCGCGAAAACGAGGGCCGGTTCCGCTGCACGTTCTCCATCACGGGCATCGCCGTCGAGCAGTTCAAGACCTATGCGCCCGAAGTGCTCGATTCGTTCCGCGAGCTGGCCGCTACGGGGTGCGTCGAGTTCTTGGCCGAAACCTACTCGCACTCGTTGGCGGCATTGGCTTCGCCCGAAGACTTCTGCGAACAGGTCAAGCTGCACACCCGCATGCTGGAGCGGGAGTTCGGCGTACGGCCGACCGCTTTCCGCAACACGGAGCTGATTTACTCGGACGAAATCGGCCGCGCCGTCGCCGACATGGGCTTCAAGACGATGCTGGCCGAAGGTGCGCGCCACGTGCTGGGCTGGAAGTCGCCCAACTTCGTCTATACCAATGCGATCGACCAGAAGATGCGGCTGCTGCTGCGCAACTACAAGTTGTCGGACGACATCGCGTTCCGTTTCTCGGACAAGGGCTGGGACCAGTGGCCGCTGACGCCCGAAAAATATGTTTCGTGGCTCGCTTCGGACGAGACGCCGGGCGACGTCATCAACTTGTTCATGGACTACGAGACCTTCGGCGAGCACCAGAACGCCGATACGGGCATCTTCGACTTCATGCGGGCGCTGCCTGCCGCCGTGCTGGCCAAGCAGGGTGAACTGGAATTCGCGACGGTGAGCGAAACGGCGCAGAAACACCAGCCGGTGTCGGTGCTGCACTGTCCGCACGTGATGTCGTGGGCCGACGAGGAGCGCGACGTGACGGCATGGCTCGGCAACGAATTGCAGAACGAGGCGTTTTCCAAACTCTATGCGCAGAAAGACAAGGTCTTCGAGCTGGACGACCCCGATTTCTACTACGTGTGGAGCTTCCTGCAAACCTCCGACCACTTCTACTACATGGCCACGAAATGGCTGTCGGACGGCGACGTGCACTCCTATTTCAACCCCTACGATTCGGCCTACGATGCGTTCATCAACTACATGAACGTGCTGTCGGACTTCATCATCGAACTCGACGCCGCGCTGGCGGAGAAAAAAGGGGTGAAGGTCGCGCAATAATTCTTTCCTTACGAGGCTGTCCGATGCGGTCGGGCGGCCTCGTTTCCGGTTATGGACGATATCCGTTTGGACAAATACCTGTGGGCCGTGCGCGTCTTCAAGACGCGCAGCGATGCGGCCGACGCCATTCGCACGAACAAGGTGTCGGTCAACGGCGCATGGGCCAAACCGTCGCGCGAGGTGAAAATCGGCGACGAAATCGCCGTGCGCAAACAGCAGATCGTCTACTCGTACAAGGTGCTCGACCTCGTGTCGAGCCGCCAGCCCGCGAAAAACGTCCCCGCCTACTGTCTCAACATCACGCCGCAGGAGGAGCTGGACAAGCTGAACGTCCCGCGCGAGACGATTTTCGTTTTTCGCGAGCGGGGCACCGGCCGGCCGACCAAAAAGGAACGCCGCGACTTGGACGAACTGATGGACGGCATCTGTTTCGAGGACGACGAATGAACGCAGCGGCCCGAACGGCGGCCGTCTTGTGAATGGTAAACACGTGTATAAAAATAGCAAACGAATGAAACCTACGCTTTTCGTACTGGCTGCCGGCATGGGCTCGCGCTACGGCGGTCTGAAACAGCTCGACGGGCTCGGCCCCAACGGCGAAACCATCATGGACTACTCGATTTTCGACGCGATCCGCGCCGGATTCGGCAAGGTCGTCTTCGTCATCCGCAAGGATTTCGAGCAGGATTTCCGTGAAAAGGTGCTGGCGAAATACGAACATCACATTCCGGTCGAGGTCGTGTTCCAGTCGGTCGACGACCTGCCCGCCGGTTTCGCCTGCCCGCCCGACCGCACCAAGCCTTGGGGTACGAACCACGCCGTGCTGATGGGCAAGGAGGCTATCCGCGAACCGTTCGCGGTCATCAACGCCGACGACTTCTACGGCCGCGACGGGTTCCGCGTGCTGGGCGAATGGCTGTCGAAAGCCGACGGCGAGGGCAAATACTGCATGGTGGGTTATCGCATCGGCAATACGCTGTCGGAGAGCGGCACCGTCGCGCGCGGCATCTGCCAGACCGATGCGAACGGCTATCTGACGGGCGTGGTCGAACGTACGGACGTTGCGCGGGTCGACGGCGAGATTACCTTCACGGGCGACGACGGCAAACCGGCTCACACAGATGATACGACCCCCGTTTCGATGAACATGTGGGGCTTTACGCCCGATTATTTTATTCATTCGGAAGAATACTTCCGCCGGTTTTTGCAGGAGAACATCGACAAGCCGAAAGCCGAATTTTTCATTCCGCTGGTCGTGAACGAGCTGATCGTGAACGGCAAAGCGACGGTCGAGGTGCTCGACACGACGGCCAAATGGTTCGGCGTGACCTACGCGGCCGACCGGCAGGGTGTGGTCGACAAAATCGCCGCGCTGATCGCCGCCGGCGAATATCCCGAAAAACTCTGGTAGCTGGTGCGGAAGCGTGGCCAAAGGAGCCGTTCCGACCGAAATCGAGAAAATCGCCCGCTTTTCAGCGGGCGATTTTTTTCGATGACGGGCGCTTCGGCCGTTTTTGGCGCGGTGCATTTTCATGCACCTTTTTCTCGTCTCGGCATAGCCTGTGCAAGCATGGCTCCGCCCGCGACTTATCGAAAACGTTCTTTTGTTCCGATGCGTTTCGTTTTTTGGAATTTTTTTATAATTTTGTATTAATTGTCCGCTTTCCGACAGGAATCGGATGGCATTACGAAGCGCGAGCCATGTATCATTTACTGCTTTTCTTTTTCAGACTGGTATCATACATCCCTTTCGGGCTGCTTTATGTCATCTCGGACCTCCTGTTCTATCCGCTCTATTACGTCGTGCGCTACCGTCGGAAAATCGTGCGGCGAAACCTGACCGAATCGTTCCCGGAAAAAAGTTTAGGAGAAATAAAACGCATCGAAAAGAAATTTTACCGGTTTTTTGTCGATACGGCACTCGAAAGCTGCAAACTGTTTACCGTTTCGCCCGAAGAAATGCGGCGGCGGGTGAAGTTCGCGAATGTCGACAAGGTGAACGCCATGCTCCGCGAGGGGAAGTCGATTTCGGTCTTTCTGGGCCATTACGGCAACTGGGAGTGGGTGTCGTCCGTAGGCTTATGGCTGACCAAAGATGCGCTGTGCGCGCAAATCTATCATAAATTGCGCAACGAGACGATGGACCGGCTGCTGATTCGTTCGCGGGAGCGGCTCGGAAACAAATGCGTGGACATGTACCATACCGTGCGGTTCATCGCCGACGAATCGAAGGGCCCCCGACCGCTCATCATCGGTTTCATCGCCGACCAGTCGCCCAAGAAACGCGAGGTGAAACACTTCCTCGATTTTCTGAATCACCGCGTGCCGGTGCTGACCGGAACCGAGAAAATCACCAAGCATTACGGCTACGAAGCGATGTTTCTGGGAATGAAACGGATCCGGCGGGGATACTACGAATGCGAGTTCTCGTTCCTGCACGACGATCCGAAGTCGCTGCCCGATTTCGAGCTGACGGCGCTCTATTACCGCCGGCTGGAGCAGGAAATCCGGCAGCAGCCGGAACTCTACCTGTGGACGCACAAACGTTTCAAGCACGCGGAGAAGTGCGCCCGATAAATGACTGATGCAATGAATTAACCCACTTAAACAGCATGGAGATAGATTTCGTCATCACTTGGGTCGACATGAACGACCCCGAGTGGCAAACTGAATTTTCGAGATATTCCGGCGATAAGGGTAATACGAAAAACGGGGTTTCCGAAGCTCGGTTCCGCGACTACGGATTCCTGAAATACTGGTTTCGCGGCGTGGAGAAATTCGCCCCTTGGGTGCGGAAAATCCACTTCGTGACGAGCGGACAGAAACCCGATTGGCTCGATGCGGACAACCCCAAGATTCACCTCGTCCGCCACAAGGATTACATCCCCGAGCAGTTCCTGCCGACCTACAATTCGGTGGTCATCGAACGCTATGTGCACCGGATTCCGGGACTGGCCGAACATTTCGTCTACTTCAACGACGATTTCTATTTGATAAACGATATCGGAACCGACCGGTTTTTCAAGAACGGGCTGCCGCGCGACATCGCCGTGTTCCAGTACAACCCGTCGTGGTCGCAGTGGTACCGCCGAATCAAGAACAACATCGAAATCATCAACCGCCACTTCGACAAGAAAGAGGTGATGACGCGCTTCCACGACAAGTGGTTCGACAAAACCTACGGCTCGAAAGCCCTCTGGAATTATTTATTAAAACCTTACGGCAAATTCATCACGCTCCGCACGCCACACAACGCCCAGCCTTATCTGAAATCGACGTTCGAGGAGGTGTGGGCCGTCGCCGAAAAAGAGCTGACCGAAACTTCGGCCAACCGGTTCCGTGCGCTGACCGACTACACGCCGGAGCTGTTCCGCACGTGGCAGATCTGCAAGGGGAATTTCGAGCCCTACAACACCTATTGCGACACGAAGATGTTCCCGCTGATGATGCGTCCGAAACAGGCTGTGCGGGCGATCTACGAACAGTCCTACAACCTGATCTGCCTGAACGACAACGTGCACATACGTCACTACGAACAGGTCATGGAGGACTTGAAAGCGGCTTTCGAGCATATCCTGCCCGAAAAATCGGGCTTTGAAATCTGATTCCGAAACAAATCGTACGAACCCATGAATAAAGCACTTGCTGAAATGATCGCGGGGGTGATTCCGCACAAGATGACCCGCAACCGGTGGCGCGGCATCCTGCGCTACGGCCTCTTCCGTGCCTTCGCGTTGAAACGGCGGCTGAAACACGACCGCACGCAGCCCGAACACTATCTGGCGGTGTGCGCCATTGCCAAGAACGAAGGTCCCTATTTCGCGGAGTGGATAGAATGGCACCGCCGGCAGGGGGTCGAGAAGTTCTACATCTACGACAACGAAAGTACCGACGGCACGCGCGAGCTGCTCGAACCCTACATCCGTTCGGGGCTCGTGGAGTATCGTTATTGGCCCGGACGCCGCCAGCAGCTGGCTGCCTACGACGATTGCATGGAGCGGCATCGGCTGTCGGCGCGCTGGATTGCGATCATCGACTTGGACGAGTTCATCGTGCCCTTGAAGGACGGTTCCATACCGGAGTTTTTGCACCGTTTCGAGGAGGTTCCGGTCGTCGAAATCAACTGGCTGATTTACGGCAGCGGCGGAGCGAAGACCAAGACGGCCGGCACGATGATGGAACGCTTCAAACGCCACTCCGTGCCGAACCACCTGCTGAACCGCCATGTGAAAAGCATCGTTGACCCGCGCCGGGTCTGCGGAATGATCGGCTGCCACGAAGCCGCGCGGATTTCGGGACACGCCGCCGATTCGCACGGCGAGCGGATTCGGAAAAATTTCCGCGACCGCGAGCCCCAGCAGGATGTTATCCGCATCAACCACTATGCGGTGAAGTCTTACGAGGAGTTTTTGGGGAAACAAGCGCGCGGAAGGGCTCGCGGAAAGGGGATCCGTACGTTGGAGTATTTCGACCGGTTCGATTTGAACGACATCGAAGAACTTGAATGAATTTTATCAACATGTATATGAATCAAAAATCGAGGGGGGGGGAACAGGTCATTGTTTCGTTGACTTCGTTTCCGGCCGCGATTCCCTACGCCGTCGGGGCGATCCGCTCCATTCTGCGCGGTTCCGTGCTGCCGGACAAGGTAGTGCTTTATCTTACCTTCGCGCAATTCGGCGAAGCGGGCATTCCGCAGGAATTGCTGGAACTGGCCGAGCAGAATCCGATTTTCGAGATACGCAATTACGACCGCGACATCCGGTCGTACCGGAAACTCATCCCGGCGTTGGCCGATTTCCCCGACGCCATTATCGTGACGGTCGACGACGATGTGGCTTATCATCGCCACATGCTGCGCGATTTGCTGGCCCTGCATGCGCAGTTGCCGGATGCCGTGCTGGCGCATCGGGCCAAACGCATCCGGCCCGGCGAACCCTATCGCCGCTGGATGAAATACCGCTGGTACCACTTTCTGTTCCGTCGGATTCATCGGGGATTCACGATTTTGCAAACCGGTGTCGGCGGGGTGCTGTACCCTCCGCACGCGTTGAGGCCCGACATGCTCGACGCCGATCTGTTCACCGCCATCGCGCCTACGACCGACGACATCTGGTTTTGGGCGGCGGCCGTCGCCAACGGCGTACCGGTCGTGCCCGTCCCGTTCGGTTACAGCAAAACGCACGATTTGGAAAAACCGTGCGAACTGGCATTGAAAATGACCAATATCGAGGGGCAGTCCGACCGCAATGCGGCTGCGCTGCAAGCGATACTCGAACGCTATCCCGAAATCGGGAAACGAATGGAAGAGGAATGATGATTGACCTGCCGCCGTCGGCTGCAATAGCGTAAATTTAATAAAATGGATACGAATCACATAGCGGGAGCGGGGGAGCGGGTCGTCGTTTCGATGACTTCGTTTCCGGCCGCGATTCCCTACGCCGTCGGGGCGATCCGCTCCATTCTGCGCGGTTCCGTGCTGCCGGACAAGGTAGTGCTTTATCTTACCTTCGCGCAATTCGGCGAAGCGGGCATTCCGCAGGAATTGCTGGAACTGGCCGAGCAGAATCCGATTTTCGAGATACGCAATTACGACCGCGACATCCGGTCGTACCGGAAACTCATCCCGGCGTTGGCCGATTTCCCCGACGCCATTATCGTGACGGTCGACGACGATGTGGCTTATCATCGCCACATGCTGCGCGATTTGCTGGCCCTGCATGCGCAGTTGCCGGATGCCGTGCTGGCGCATCGGGCCAAACGCATCCGGCCCGGCGAACCCTATCGCCGCTGGATGAAATACCGCTGGTACCACTTTCTGTTCCGTCGGATTCATCGGGGATTCACGATTTTGCAAACCGGTGTCGGCGGGGTGCTGTACCCTCCGCACGCGTTGAGGCCCGACATGCTCGACGCCGATCTGTTCACCGCCATCGCGCCTACGACCGACGACATCTGGTTTTGGGCGGCGGCTGTCGCCAACGGCGTGCCGGTCGTGCCCGTGCCGTTCGGGCGCAACAAGCCGCGCGGACTGGACAAACCCAGCGAACTGTCGTTGAAAAAGACCAACTTCAAGGGGCGGACCGACCGGAACGCGGCCGCGCTGCAAGCGATTCTCGAACGCTATCCCGAAATCGAAAAACGCTTGTTGAAAAGCGAACGTTTCCCCGAAAAGTCGTCGTTCGAGAAGTAAACTGCCTTTGACTATGGAGATTCGACAAGCACAACTGGATGCGCTGCGCGAGCTGCTCGCACGACCCGCACAGAAAATCGTCATCGTATCGCACACCAATCCCGACGGCGATGCGATCGGCTCGTCGCTCACGTGGGCTGCGATGCTGCGGTCGCTGGGTCACGCCGTGACGTGCATCGTGCCGAACAAATACCCCTATTTCCTCGACTGGATGGCGGGCATCGGCGAACTCGTCGTGTTCCGTACCGACGAGGAGGGCCGCGCCGCGCGGGCCATTGCCGAAGCCGACCAGATCTACTGCCTCGATTTCAACACGCTGTCGCGGCTCGAAATTTTGAGCGAAACCCTCGCCTCGAACACGACCGCCAAACGGGTGTTGATCGACCACCACTTGGCGCCCGGCAAGGAGTTCGACCTGCTGCTGTCGTTCCCCGAGAGTTGCAGCACGTGTTTCGTCGTCTACTCGCTCATCGAGGCGTTGTGGGGCACGGAGGCCATCACCCGCGAAATGGCCGAACTGCTCTACGTGGGCATCATGACCGATACGGGCAATTTCGCCTTTTCGTCGCTGACGCCCGAACTGTTCCGTGCGGTGGCCGTGCTGGTCGAGCGCGGCATCCGCATTCCCGAAATCCACAACAACGTTTACAATTCCTACACGGAGGGCCGCGCGCGGCTGTTCGGCTACGCGATCGACCGCAAGATGAAAATCATCGAGGAGGGCAAGGCGGCCTACATGTCGCTGACCGAATATGAGATGCGGAAATTCCACTTCCAGCAGGGCGACAACGAGGGATTCGTCAATTATGCCCTCACGATTCGGTCGGTCAAGATGTCGGCGATGTTCTCGGCGCAGCACAAGTTCATCCGCGTGTCGCTGCGGTCGCGCGCGGGGGTCGACGTCAATCTGTTCGCCCGCCGGTACTTCAACGGCGGCGGCCACAAGAACGCCGCAGGCGGCAAATCGTTCGTGTCGATGGGCGAGACCATCGAACACTACATCCGCTCGGTCCGCGAATTTGCAGAGGAGGGGAGGTTGTGAAAGAGTCGTGCGGACCGAAGTCTGCGGACGGCACGACACGTCAGTGGCGGGCCTCCGCTGGCGGAGGCTTCGGCCCGCGCGACGCAAAGCGTCGCTGTGAATAGAGAATCGGATGAGTGCGCTTCCGGCCGTCGGAAATCTGATGACTGCCCGTAGCCCTAAAAAAAACGTTGGAGAATCGAAATAGATTGTTTATATTTGTTTAGCCGGAGCGGCCGGGCGACGGTGCCGCGCCCGACGGGCGGCCGATGACCGCACAATGGCAGACGAAAACCAATTCAACCTAATAAAATACTATGAACGTTAAAAATCTGATGGCCGATCTGGAACGTCGGCATCCGGGCGAAAGCGAGTACCTCCAAGCCGTGCGCGAGGTGCTGATGACGGTCGAAGAGGCTTACAACCGTCATCCCGAATTCGAGGCGAACCGCATTGCGGAACGCATCGTCGAACCCGACCGCAGCTTTACTTTCAAGGTGGTGTGGGTCGACGATCGGGGCGACGTGCAGGTCAACACGGGCTATCGCTTCCAGTTCAACAACGCGATCGGCCCTTACAAGGGCGGCCTGCGGTTCCACCCGTCGGTGAATCCCTCGATTCTGAAATTCTTGGGCTTCGAGCAGATTTTCAAGAATGCGCTCACGACGCTGCCGATGGGTGGGGCGAAGGGCGGCTCGGATTTCAACCCCAAAGGCAAGTCCGACCGCGAGGTGATGCGTTTCTGCCAAGCCTTCATGACCGAGCTGTGGCGTCACATCGGCCCCGAAACCGACGTGCCTGCGGGCGACATCGGTGTCGGCGGCCGCGAAATCGGCTACCTCTACGGCATGTATCGCAAACTGGCCCGCGAGAATACGGGCGTGCTGACCGGCAAGGGCATGACCTACGGCGGTTCGCTGATTCGTCCCGAAGCGACGGGCTTCGGTGCCGTCTACTTCCTGCGTCAGATGCTCGAAAAGGCCGGCATGGACATCAAAGGCCAGACCATCGCCATTTCGGGCTTCGGCAACGTGGCGTGGGGCGCCGCGACCAAAGCGACGGAGCTGGGCGCGAAAGTCGTGACGATTTCGGGACCGGACGGCTACATCTACGACCCGGCGGGGCTCGATGCCGAAAAAATCGCCTACATGCTCGAATTGCGTGCGTCGAACAACGACGTCGTGGCTCCCTATGCCGACAAGTTCGCCGGTTCGCAGTTCGTCGCCGGTTGCAAGCCTTGGGAGGTCAAGGTGGACATCGCGATGCCGTGCGCCACGCAGAACGAATTGGACGGCGAGGATGCCAAACGGCTGCTGGCCAACGGCGTGAAAATCGTGGCCGAAGTGTCGAACATGGGCTGCCGGCCGGAGGCTATCGACGCGTTCATCGCGGCGAAGATTCCCTACGGGCCGGGCAAGGCCGTCAATGCGGGCGGCGTGGCCACGTCGGGGCTCGAAATGACGCAGAACGCCCAGAAACTCAACTGGACGGCCGAAGAGGTCGACGCCAAACTGCATCAGATCATGTCGTCGATTCACGGCGCATGCCTCGAATACGGCACCGAACCGGACGGCTACATCAACTACATGAAAGGCGCCAACATCGCCGGATTCATGAAGGTGGCCAAGTCGATGGTCGAACAGGGAATCCTGTAACGGCCTTTCGCTGACCGACAAGTGCGCCTGACCTTTCTGGTCGGGCGCGCTTTTTTCGAGGGCGGGACGATTCCGGTCTCGAATTCCAGAAAATGCTCCGTGATGAAAAATCGCCTTTCGATTGTCGAAATCCCGCTCTTCGTTGAATAGATTTGGAATTCGGGAGGTGGATTTTTACGTTTGCACCGAAATCAAACCAACAATCGAAGAGATGAAAGAAATTATCAGAAAGACGGTCTTGGCAGCGGCACTGCTTTCGACCCTGACGTTCGCCGCATGTAGCGACGATGACGATGCGCAAACGCTGACGCTCGCCGACTTGACGGGCTCCTACGCGGGGACGTTCGACTTCATGCCGTCGCCGAGCGACCTCAATCCCGACCCGAAACCCGAACAGGGCGTCGCCGTCGACCTGAAAGTCGAGGACGGCAAGGTGGTCATCCCCGAATTTCCAGCCGCGACGCTCATCAAGGCATTGGTCGGCGAAGAGAGTGCGGCGGGGCTGGTCTCCATGCTCGGTGCCATTTCCTATGAAGCGGCTATCGGCACCCCGGCGGCCGACGATGCCGCACTGACGGCGAAACTCACGACACCGGTGCTGCGTCTCGATGTCGGCGGTGTGCTCGTCGTGCTGATTGCCATCGAATCGCCCGACGACCTCCGCTACACGAAGAACGGCACGCTGACCTTCACGCTGAAGACGACGCAATGCCAATTGGGCGAAGGCGAAGAGGCCGGTGCCCCGTTCGGACTGGTCAACGAACTGAAATTCACCGTTGCGAAGAAATAATAGCCGCAGGAGGTTTCATCGGGAAAGGTCGCTCCTCGCAGGGGGGCGGCCTTTCTGCCCAACGCTGGGGACGCCCTCGACATCCCTCTGTCCTTTCGGCCTTGCACCTCCGCATCCCTTAATAAAATACCTGCATGTAGGTATTGGGGCATCGGGGGTTTTTTGCTACTTTTGCCCGAAACAGAGGCAACCGAAACCATGTTTCAATCGAGAGGATACAACGGCGATGACCGGATGTGCGACCTTGTGGGCGACCACTATCCCGTGTTGCAGGTGATGAGCCGCTTCGGCATCGCACTCGGATTCGGCGACCGTACCATTGCCGAAGTCTGTACGGCGGGCGGCGTCGATACGGCTACTTTTCTGGCGGTGGTCAACCTGCTGATGAACCACGCCGACGGCGCGGCGTTGGCCGATGAAGTGTCGGTGCGGGCGTTGACCGATTACCTGCACAATTCGCACGACTATTTTCTGGGGTTCCGGCTTCCGGCCATTCGGCGCAAGTTGATCGGGGCGGTCGATTGCAGCCAAAGCGACGTGTCGTTCGCAATCATGCGTTATTTCGACGAATACGTCGCCGAAGTGCACAAGCACATGGAATACGAGGAAAAGAACGTCTTTCCCTATGTCGAGGCGCTTTTGGCGGGCGAAAAGGGCTCGCAATACTCGATGGAGGTCTTCCGCCGGCATCACGACCAGATCGAGGAGCGTCTGCGCGAGCTGAAAAACATCATCATCAAATACTACCCGACGGGCAGCACGAACGAACTGAACGGCGTGCTGTTCGATATCTTCACCTGCGAGGAGGAACTCGCGTCGCATAATGCAGTGGAGAACGAGATTTTCATTCCGGCGGTCGAGCGGCTCGCGAACGACGGTGTGCAGGCCGAACGTCAGGAGCCGTTGAGCGCCCGCGAGAAGGAAATCATCGTCTGCGTGGTCAAGGGAATGACCAACAAGCAGATTGCCGACGCGTTGTGCATCTCGGCGCACACGGTCATCACCCACCGGCGCAACATCGCGGCGAAACTGCAAATCCATTCGGCGGCGGGGCTGACCATCTATGCCATCGTGAACAAGCTGGTCGAACTCGCGGAAATCAAGGAGACGATCGGCGACGGAAATTCCTGATTCGGAATCGAAACCCATTCGACTGCTTGCGGATAAATCGGAAAAAATTTGTTTTTCCGATAATTTTCGTATATTTATAGTCGACTAACGACCGAAAACCTTAAAACCGTTCGATATATGAAAAACTATTCAGCCAAAGAGATCAAGAACATCGTGCTGCTGGGGGCGCCGGGCACGGGCAAAACCACCCTCGCCGAAGCGATGGCCTACGAAGGCAAGGTCATCGACCGGCGCGGCACCGTCGAGACGAACAACACGCTGTCGGACAATACCGACATCGAACACGAATACAAGCGTTCGATCTACTCCACGATTCTTTTCACGGAGTTCATGGAGCGCAAGCTCAACATCATCGACTGCCCGGGTTCGGACGATTTCTGCGGCAGTCTCTTTTCGGCGTTCAAAGTGGCCGACGTCGGCATCTTCGTGTACAGCGCGGTCAACGGCTGGGAGGTCGGCAGCGAAATCCAAGCCCGCTACGCCCGTATCCTGCAAAAACCGGTCATCGGCGTCATCAACCAGCTCGATTCGGACAAGGCCAACTTCGAGGCGGCTTACGAATCGGTCAAGGCCGCTTCGCGCGTGAAGCCCGTCATCGTGCAGTACCCTGTCAATCAGGGGCCCGATTTCAACGCCTTCATCGACGTGCTGTTGATGAAGATGTACCGTTTCAAGGATAACGACGGCCACCGCGAGGAGCTGGAAATTCCGGCCGAAGAGCTGGAACGCGCCCAGCAGCTCAACCGCGAACTGGTCGAAATGGCGGCCGAACACGACGAAGCGTTGATGGAGCTCTATTTCGACAAGGGGACGCTGACGCAGGACGACATCCGTTCGGGTCTGAAAATCGGGCTGTCGAAACGCGAGGTGATGCCCATTTTCTGCGCGAGCGGCAAACGCGACATCGGCACGAAACGCCTCATGGAATTTGTCATCAACGTGGCTCCGGGCCCGCTGAAAGCCCCGAAGTTCCGCACGGTCGAGGACGAAGAAATCGCCGCCGACGCCGAAGCTCCGGCCGTAGCGTTCGTCTTCAAGAGCCAGATCGAGCAGCATATCGGCGAAATCACCTATTTCCGCGTCATTCGCGGCCGCATCGCCGAAGGCACCGAACTGGTCAACACCCGCACGGGCAACAAGGAGAAAATCTCGCAGCTGTTCGCCGTCGCGGGCAAGAACCGCATCAAGGTGACCGAACTGTCGGCGGGCGACATCGGCTGCACGGTGAAGCTCAAAGGCACGCGCACGAACGATACGCTGGCGGCCCCGTCGGCTCCCGTGACCATTGCGCCGATCGTCTTCCCCGAACCGCGCTACCGGGCAGCTATCAAGGCCAAAGAGCAGAGCGACGAGGAAAAGTTGGGAAAGTTGCTGGCCGATGCCCGCTACGAAGACCCGACCATTCTGGTAGAGTACTCCAAAGAGTTGAAACAGACCATCGTGCAAGGGCAGGGCGAACACCACTTGAACATCCTGCGCCGCCGCATCCAGAACGAGAACAAACTCGAATACGAATACATCGCGCCGAAAATTCCCTATCGCGAGACCATCACGAAGGTGGCGCAGGCCGACTACCGCCACAAGAAACAATCGGGCGGCGCGGGCCAGTTCGGCGAGGTGCACCTCATCGTCGAACCCTACTACGAGGGCATGGCCGAACCGAAGAACTACAAGGTGCCGGGCAAGGGCGACTTGGTGGTGAACGTCAAGACCAAAGAGGAGTACGATTTGGCGTGGGGCGGCAAGCTGCAATTTTATTCGGCTATCGTGGGCGGTGCTATCGACGCGCGGTTTATGCCCGCTATCTTGAAAGGCGTCATGGAGAAGATGGACGAGGGGCCGTTGACGGGTTCCTATGCCCGCGACATCCGCGTCGTGGTCTACGACGGCAAGATGCATCCCGTCGACTCGAACGAAATTTCGTTCAAACTGGCCGCCCGCAACGCGTTCAAGGAGGCGTTCCGCAACGCCGGCCCCAAAATCATGGAGCCGATTTACAACGTCGAGGTACTCGTGCCGTCGGAGTACATGGGGGCCGTGATGAGCGACCTGCAAAACCGTCGCGCGATGATTGCCGGCATGGAATCGGACAAGGGTTTCGACCGCCTGAACGCATTGGTGCCGCTGGCTGAACTGTACCGCTATTCGACTTCGTTGTCGTCGCTGACTTCGGGCTCCGCCACTTACACCATGAAGTTTTCTTCATACGAACAAGTGCCCGCTGACGTGCAGGACAAACTGCTGAAAGCCTACACGGATACGGACGAGGAGTAACGACCGCGACGATTGATACGAAACAGAAGTAAAAAACCCCTGTAACTGAATTACAGGGGTTTTTATCAACTCATACAAAAGCACTTAATTTTTATCCAGACAAGCCATTAAAAACTTATTCGCAAGAGCGAAATTCTCTTGTTGTTCGGATAATAATGCAATCTCTTTTTCACCATGAAACAGATTGTTGCGGTATCTGTAAATAATAGTGATTATGGCTTCGGTTTTTTCAGCGACCGTACCGGTACTTTCTAACAAAATCCTGCGGATTTCTTCCGGTTTATCATTGTTTCTTAAATTCAATGCCTTGAACCGCAAATTCGTCGCATTATTTGTCGTGTATCTATCCCGAAAATACTGCAATGTTTCGTCGATGAGGTTGTCCGCTAACCGTATGTCGCTAACTCGGGCTCTGTTTTTTCCGAAATCGCAATCGAACAATCGAGCTTCAAATAAATTCCACAGCAGCATAAAGTTGCGTACTTCGGTATATTCCGCTCGGTCAATATCCACATACAAATGTTGCTTCAACCATTCCGATGATTTTGATGTGTTCATATTACTATTTTTTATGTTATTAAAAATATAGTCCGACAATATTGTAGTTCCCCCAAGCTTTTTTATACGCGTCGACCGAAGCTTGCGGTACATAAATACGCATGTTAGCGGGTGTATAGCGAAACGCAGCAGAGTTCAATTTCGGCGGTGTGGTCGGCCTGCAATAAACGTTGGTCAGACTGCTGCAATCGTAGAATGCGGAATCTCCGATAGAAGTAACACCGTCGGGAATCGTAATGCTGGTCAGATTGCTGCACTTGTAGAATGCGTATTTTCCGATAGAGGTAACACCGTCGGGAATCGTAATGCTGGTCAGACTGCTGCAATCGTAGAATGCGGAATCTTCGATAGAAGTAACACCGTCGGGAATTGTAATGTTGGTCAGACTGCTGCAACCGGAAAATGCGGAACCTGCGATAGAAGTAACACCGTCGGGAATCGTAATGCTGGTCAGATTGCTGCACTTGTAGAATGCGTTCGCTCCGATAGCGGATACACGATTGCCTATTGTGACGTCGGTCAAGCTGATACATTCGGAAAATGTCGACTGTTTGATAGCGGCAACACTTTTGCCTATCGTAACGCTGGTCAGATTGCTGCACCTGTCGAATGCGTATTCTCCGATAGAGGTAACACCGTCGGGAATCGTAATGCCAGTCAGCCTGCTACAATAGCTGAATGCGTTTTTTCCGATAGAAGTAACACCGTCGGGAATCGTAATGCCAGTCAGCCTGCTACAATAGCTGAATGCGTATTCTCCGATAGAGGTAACGCCGTTGCCTATCGTAACATCGGTCAGACTGCTGCAATCGTAGAATGCGCAACCTTCGATAGAAGTAACACCGTCGGGAATCGTAATGCCAGTCAGACTGCTACAATAGCGGAATGCGTTTTCTCCGATAGTTCTTAATCCCGTAAAGTATTTCAACTCCTTGAAGTGTTGGATTTTCCCGTTGCTACAGAAAATCTCGCCGATAGACGGGACGGCGGCAGCTTCGGCATAAGAAAGCCGCCCGTCGCTGTTGGTGTCCCACAACTTTACGCACAAATCGTGAACAGCGATGTCTTCAAACAAAATGATGTTGTTGGGATTTTCAGAGCCGCCCCCGATAGCGTCGTCGGGGTCGCTGCTACAACTTACTGACAGCAGGCCGAGAAGCATAACGCATGACAACAGTTTCATCATTGTTTTACCCATAAACAAAATCCTGTTTACGGTTTCGAGGTTCTTCAACTGCCCGTCGGATGATTGAACTCCAATCATTGAATGGTAATTAACCATAATAATAGATGTTTTTTCACCGTATCGGCTCCGCTGCGGTGGGTTAGCAAATGGGATAAAATAAAGAAAGTGTGGAGTCGTCCGTTTATCTATCGAGAGGCTCTGGAATGCCCTTGTATCAAATAAACAATACCCCACACCGAATAGCTGGAGTATCGAAAATGATACGGCGAACTATACACGGTGATGAATGTTCGTATTGCTATCCTCGATACAATGAAATTTTCCAGATTTCTCGATAAGGATTAGCGAAACACTTTCACTAAACAATATGTCGCAGTCCGCGACGGACCTGCACGACAAATTTAGGAATTTGTTTCGCAATACGCAAACACTCGGTAGGGTATTGTTGTTGAAAATATGTCGTTGCAAAGTTCCGAAAAACAAACTTTTTCTGCAACAGCTATGACGCTGGATATGATTTTTTGTTGGTTGTAACTTGGGGGTGAATGCAGTGTGAAAACGAAATCGCTGCACAAAAAAAGAGGTTGCACAGACATGCAATCTCTTGATTCCAAGTGCTGAATCCGTGAACTATTTTACCCTTGTCGGGTGCGGCGTTCAGCTCCGCCGCAATGCTTCGATGAAATCGGGCCACAGTGCCCACAGATTCTCGGTGCGCAGCCACAATTCGCGCGCCTGTGCCGCGAGCGACGGGCGTTCGCTCTCGATGTCGCGCAGGTAGGCGGCGTCCGTCGGATGTTCGGCAGCAGTGAACTCGGCATAGTAGGGCGCGAACCGCTCGCGGAACCGCCGCAATTCGCCGTCGGGCAGCCGGCCGTCCCGCCGGTAGGCCGACCACAGCAACAACACGACGCGGCCGGCACTCTTGTCCGATACGTCGTTGATTACTTCGTCGAACGAGTCCTGTTCGTCCATCGCCAAGTAGTCGAACGCCAGCAGTTCGCTTCCCTCCAAATGGTCTTCGGGGTCGAGTTCCAGCAGCAGTTCGAGCAGCGCGGCCGACAGCTCGAAATCGTTTATCAGAAAGTGGTCGATAGCCGATGCTTCGACCAGTTCCAATGCCGCCCGCGAATTGCGGTGGTTCCATTCGAGGTTGACCTCCTCGTTGTCGGGCAGCAGTTCTTCCAGCCGCTGGACGGCTCGGTAGCGTTCGTTGCAGGCTTCTTCGACTTGTCCGGCAGCTTGCAGCTCGCGGCTGTAAGACAGAACTTTAATAAAATCGTAGGGGCCGTCGCCCGTGAGCTCGAACGTCTGGTCGGGCGTGGGATTAAGAGCGGGTTTTTGCATTTCCTCGCATTCTTATTAAGAGGGTTAGGGATATTGCGACGGTCGCAAGGACGGCCAGCCAGTAGGCCGCCGTGCGGTCGGTCATGCCGAAAAACTGGTCGGATACGAAGACGAACGACGTGCAGACGTAGGTCATCAGCACGGCCGGAACGAGCGCCACCCAGCGGTTGGCGCGCCGCTGGCACAGCCACACGACGATAGCCCACAGCACGACGGTGGCCAGCGTCTGGTTCGTCCACGCGAAATAACGCCACACGATGCCGAAGGGCAGCTGCGTAATCGCATAACCTGCGATGAAAAGCGGGATGCAGATAGCGAGCCGTTTCAAATCGCTGCGCTGGTCGATGCGGAACATGTCGGCGATGATGAGCCGCGCCGACCGGAACGCCGTGTCGCCCGACGTGATAGGTGCCGCGACGACGCCCAGCAAGGCGAGAATCCCGCCCAGAAATCCCAGCGTGCCGTTCGATACCGTGTTCACTACCCATGCGGGGTCGTGGCCCGCCTCGCCCATCGTGGCGGAGAGTGCTCCCGCGCCGCCGAAGAAAGCCATGGCGACAGCCGCCCAAATCAGGGCGATGATGGATTCGGAAATCATCGCGCCGTAGAAGACGCTGCGGCATTCGCGTTCGTTGCCAACGCAACGCGCCATGAGCGGCGACTGCGTGGCGTGGAATCCCGAAATCGCCCCGCAAGCGATGGTGATGAACAAGGTCGGTACGATGGGCAGCCGGTGCGGGTCGAGCTGGAAGTTTTTCCAAGTGGCGGCGGTGAGCTCCGGTATCTCCCAATGGCCGAACAGCAGCGCGCCGAGCAGTCCCAATGCCATGACGATCAGTGCGATGCCGAAAATCGGGTAGATGCGCCCGATAATCCGGTCGATAGGCAGCAGCGTCGCCACGAAATAGTACGCGAGAATAATCCACACCCACGTCGGAACCGATACTTCGGGCACCAGCGCCGTGAGCAGCTGGGCGGGGCTCAACACGAAGACGGCCCCGACGAGGACGAGCAGCAGCACCGAGAAGATGCGCATGAAACGGCGCATGCCGCCGCCGAGATAACGCCCGACGACTTCGGGGATGCTCAATCCGTCGTTGCGCACGAGCATCATGCCCGACAGATAGTCGTGCATGGCGCCCATGAAGATGCCGCCGAACGTGATCCACAGAAAGGCGACCGGCCCGAAGCAGGCTCCCAGTATGGCCCCGAAAATCGGGCCCGTACCGGCGATGTTGAGCAGCTGGATCAGAAAGGTGCGCCAGCGGGGGAGCCGGACGTAGTCCACGCCGTCGGCCAAGCGGTGGCAGGGCGTGGGGGTCGCGGCATCGGCACCGGCGAGCCGTTCGAGGTAGCGGCCGTAGGTGAAATAGGCCGCGACGAGCAGGGCCAGACAGAGGCAGAAAGTGATCATTTCGATGCGGATTTCGTGCGAATATAAGAAGAAAAGCGATAATTTTTGCAAAATTGTTGCGGGAAAAGAAATTTTTTCGGATATTTGCAGTCCCGAAAAGGGAGGAACCGCCGCCGGGTGCACGGACGTGTACGGCGAAAACGAGGCGGAGGTTTCGCAAGGCCGAATTAGCTCAGCGGTAGAGCACTTCACTCGTAATGAAGGGGTCCCGAGTTCAAATCTCGGATTCGGCTCTCGGAGGACGCAAGGCGCAGGCCGGTACTCCACGAAAGGACATCGTCAGGTTCGCCTGACGGTGTTTTTTTATTATTTTTGCGACCGGAAATCCGCGAACGATATGAAAAAAGGTATTCTCTACGCGATACTGGCCTCGACGCTGTGGGCCATCGTCAATCCGTTCATCAAACAGGGACTCAGCTACGACTTTACGCCGATGAACTTCGCCGGACTGCGGTTCGTGGCGGTCGGCATCCTCCTTTTCGCCTACACGTGGCACGGCGGCATGTGGCGCGAAATCGTGCGGCACAAGCGGCTTTTCGGGAATCTGATTCTGATAAACATGTTCTTGGGCTACACGGCGTTCTATTTCGGCGTGGATTTCGTCAGCGGGGCTATCGGGTCGATCGTCATGGGGCTTACGCCGCTGATCAACGTGCTGCTGGCCCACCTGCTGGCCAGCGACGACAAGCTGAACCGCTACAAGGTCGTGAGCCTGCTGGTCAGTCTGGCGGGACTGCTGCTGATCGTCGGCACGGGCAGCGACGGCGCACCGCTCGACTGGCGTGCCATCGGGGGTGTCGTGCTGCTGCTGGCGAGCATCGTCTTTCAGGGCTATTCGGCCATTTCGGTTTCGGAGGACAGGGGAAAGGTCGATCCCGTCTTTCTGAATGCCGTGCAGATGTTCTTCGGCGGTCTGCTGATTTACGGGGTGGGCATTGCGGCCGAAGGATTCCACCCTTTCTGGAACAAACCCGCCGGATTCTACGGCAGTCTCGGCGTGTTGGTCTTCATTTCGGTCTTCGCGTTCAGCTTCTGGTTCATGGCCCTGCGCACCGAAGGTACGAAGGTCAGCGACATCAACATGTGCCGCCTCATCAATCCCGTGCTGGGGGCGGTGTTGAGTTGGGCGATGCTGCCCGGCGAATATCCCCAGTTCAGTACGGTGGCGGGGATGCTGATTATCGTCAGTTCGCTCGTCATCTACTTCAAGGGCGAGACGCTGGTCGAACGGTGGCGGAAACGACGGCCGTAAACAACAAGTACGGAGCGCTCCCATGCGGGGGCGCTCCGTTCGTTCGGGGACGGTTCCGTTTTTCAGATTTCCACGATGCGGTTGCGGATAGCGTAGACCACCAGCGACGCGATATTCTTGCAGCCGGTTTTTTCCAGTATGTTGGCGCGGTGCTTGTCGACGGTGCGTTTCGAGATGAAAAGTTCGTCGGCGATCTCCTGATTCGACAACCCCCGACACACAGCCACGAGAATCTCCCGTTCGCGCGATGAAAGCGGCTCGTCGGTGACGGCTTCGCGCGTGCGCATGCGGCCCGCGAGCGACGAAAGTAGCTGCGGACTGAAATAGGTGCCGCCCGCCGCGACCGTCTCGACCGCTTCGATGACATCGCTTATATCCGAATCCTTCAACAGAAACCCGCGTGCGCCGGCCTCGACCATGCGCGAGTAGTAGCTTTCCTCGCCGTACATCGACAGCGTGATGATTTTCAGGTCGGGGCGTTTGACCAACGCTTGTTCGGTGGTCTGCGCGCCGTCGATGCCCGGCATGGCGAAGTCCATGAAGACGACGTCGGCGTCGAGCCCGCCGTCGAGCAAGGCCAGAAATTCCTCGCCGCCGCCCGCTTCGCCGACCACACGGTACCCCGTGCGGTGTTCCAGCAGGCCGCGCAGTCCGTTACGGAACAGCGTGTGGTCGTCGACCAAAGCTATGCGGCATTCGTTTTTCATTTTTTCTTTTGGCAAAGCTCCTTGAAACAGTGCCGGCAAATCGGTTCGTAGCTGTCCTGCGCACCGAGCATCACCTGCTTGTCGTCGGGCGTCAGCCGGTGCGAATGGTGGGCCAAGTTGCCGCAGCGGACGCAAATGGCGTGCACTTTCGTGACGTATTCGGCCGTCGCCATCAGTGCGGGCATCGGCCCGAACGGATTTCCTAAATAGTCCATGTCCAAACCGGCCACGATAACGCGGATGCCGTTATTGGCCAACTGCCGGCAGACATCGACCAGACTATCGTCGAAAAACTGTGCTTCGTCGATGCCCACCACGTCGACGTCGGCCGACATCAGCAGGATGTTCTGCGGCGAATCGACCGGCGTCGACCGGATAGCGTTGGCATCGTGCGACACGACCTCCTCCTCGGAGTACCGCACGTCGATGCGCGGTTTGAAAATCTCGACCTGCTGGTGGGCGAACTGGGCCCGTTTCAGGCGGCGGATCAGCTCTTCGGTCTTGCCCGAAAACATCGACCCGCAAACGACTTCGATCCAGCCTTTCCGGCTGGCATTTTCCAAAAACATGTTTATTAAGGGGGTGAATCTATAATACGCTCGTTACTTCCTTTTTACGCTCTTTGCGCGGGTTGCTCGGGACGTCCGTTTCCGGGCGAGCCGTGCGGTTGGGCGGCCGTCAATCCTCCACGCGGGTGATACGTGCTCCCAGCGCGTTCAGACGGCCGTCGATATCCTTGTATCCGCGATCGATCTGGTCGATGTTCTGAATCGTCGAGGTGCCTTCGGCCGACATGGCGGCGATGAGCAGCGCCACGCCCGCACGGATATCGGGCGAAGTCATGCGCGTGGCGCGCAGGCGGTGTTCGTGGTTGTGGCCGATGACCGTTGCGCGGTGCGGGTCGCACAGGATGATCTGCGCCCCCATGTCGATGAGCTTGTCGACGAAGAACAGGCGGCTCTCGAACATCTTCTGATGAATCAGCACCGAACCTTTGGCCTGCGTCGCTACGACCAAGAAAATCGAAAGCAGGTCGGGCGTCAGACCGGGCCAAGGTGCGTCGGCGATGGTCATGATCGAGCCGTCGATGAAGGTCTCGATATGGTAGTGATCCTGCTGGGGGACGTAAATGTCGTCGCCGCGCTGCTCGAACCGGATGCCCATGCGGGCGAACTGCGCCGGAATGATGCCGAGATTTTCGTAGGATACGTTGGTGATGGTCAGTTCCGAGCGGGTCATCGCCGCCATGCCGATGAAACTGCCCACCTCGATCATGTCGGGCAGCAGCGTGTGCTCCGTGCCGCCGAGCGATTCGACGCCCTCGATGGTCAGCAGGTTCGAGGCGATGCCCGAAATGCGCGCGCCCATGCGGTTCAACATCTTGCAGAGTTGTTGCAGATAGGGTTCGCACGCGGCGTTGTAAATCGTCGTCGTGCCCGGAGTCAGCACGGCCGCCATGACGATGTTGGCCGTACCTGTCACCGAAGCCTCGTCGAGCAGCATGTAGGTGCCGCGCAGGTCGCGGCCCTCGACCATGAAGAACTCGTCGGCGACGTCGAAATCGAACTTCGCGCCTAATTTCTGAAAGCCCAAGAAGTGCGTGTCCAACCGGCGGCGTCCGATCTTGTCGCCGCCCGGTTTGGGGATGTACCCCACGCCGAAGCGCGCCAGCATCGGGCCGATGAGCATCACCGAACCGCGCAGTTTGGTGCAGCGCTGGCGGTAGTCGTCGCTGCGCAGGTAGTCGAAGTCGATGTCGCGGGCGCAGAACGTGTAGGTGTCGTCGGCGAGCTGCTCGACCTCGACACCCATGCGGCGCAACAGCTCGATCAGTTGCAGCACGTCGAGAATCTGGGGCACGTTGTGCACGGTGACGCGTTCGGGGGTCAGCAGCGTGGCGCAGAGAATCTGCAAGGCTTCGTTCTTGGCACCTTGTGGGGCGATGCTGCCGTGAAGCCGGCAGCCTCCTTCGACTTTGAACAGGGACATATTTTATTAAATAAGTTGTCTGAATTATTTTGCGTTTTCGTATTTTTTCGGGGGCTGCGCACTGCACGGCCGCTGAAATTTCAGGTCGCGTTCCGCACGGCCGGGATGCACCTATGGACAAAGTTAGCAACATTTCGCGCTTTTTCCCGCATCGGGGAAATTTTTTCGCGAAAAATTTTTGCGGTTGATTTTTTTGTCGTACTTTTGCAATCCCGACTGTCGGACGAATCCGGCGGTGGGAGAAAAATCCGAAAAATTAATAAATCTGTATAGCTATGGCAATGAAGAGAACATACCAGCCTTCGCGTCGGAAGCGTATCAACAAGCACGGATTCCGTCAGCGCATGTCTACGGCCGAAGGTCGCAAGGTGCTGGCCGCCCGTCGCGCCAAAGGCCGCAAGAAACTGACCGTATCGGACGAATCGACGTTCAAATACGCTTAAACCCGCTTGGTGTTTTTACAGGAGTGAGGGAAAAGAGTCGGAGCCGGCATTGCGTCGGCTCCGAATTTTTTTGTTTTGCGATGATTCTCGACCCTTGCGGGGAGATACCGATGTAAAAACCGACGAAAGCAGTTCGCCGGTTTTTTTATTAAAAAATTATTCCTTGAACAGATCCGTTTCGCCCCGTTCGACTTTGCCGTGCATGGCGGCGAGTTCGGCGATGACGGGCGAGATGAATTCGAGCGTATCCGCGACGGCCGATTTCGCGCCCTCGCCCTTGATGCGGTAGAGCATGGCCGCATAGAGCGCGCGGAAGCTCAACTCCGTGTCGCTCATGCCCGGATTGCCCACGATGGCCCGCAGACGGGGCAGCTCGGGTTCCAGCTTGGCGAACGTCGTGCGGTAATGCGCTCCGACCGGCAGTTTCAGCAGCTGCAGATGCAGGTCGTGCAAGTCGGCGATCAGGTGCAGCGTGTGTTCCAAGTGCCCTTTCTCCTCCTTGCCCTCCTGCCGCAGCAGGTTCGCCAGCTCCATGTACCACATCAGGTGGGCCGACTTCTGTTCTTCGGTCAGCTCCTTGCGCGGGGCGACCAACTGCGAGTAGACCGCTTCGGGGCTGAATTGCAGGGCCCGCAGCAGGTCTTCGAGCTGCCACAGATAGAGGATGTATTCGGCGATGTTCTCGCGGCGTTTGGCTTGGGCGATGTCCATGTTTCGCGGCGTTTAAGGCAGATTAACGAAAAGGTATGTTGAATACGAGGGGAAGTCTGTATTTGATTCGCACGAACTTTCCGTTCTGGATTCCCGGCGTCCATTTCGGGGACGAACGCACGATCCGAAGAATCTCCCGCGTGAAATCGGGATGGTTCGATTCGAGCAGTTCAAGGTTGTCAATTGAACCGTCTACACCGACTATGAACGAAAGGACGGCTTGTCCCGATACTCGTTGTTTCAGTGCTTCCTGTGGATAGGTCGTGTGTTCGACAATCCATTTCCGAAAGGTTTGCAGGTCGCCGCCTAAAAAGAGGGGCAGCCGTCCGACGTTTATTGTCGTGTCCTCTTTGTCGAACATCACTTCGAGATGCAGGGCCACTCTTGCGGGGCGTTTCCGGTGTCGGCCGGGTTCCCAGCATTCGGAGCGTTTCAGTACGCGAATCACTTCGTCCGACAGTCGTTCGTCGGGTGTTTCGATTTGCACATCGCCCATCGAACCGTCCGGTTCGACCACGAATCGCAGGTTTACGGTTCCGCCGATGCCTTCGGCTATTGCCTCCTGCGGGTAGTGCAACTCCTCGTGCATCCAGCCGGTGAATCGTTCGATGCCGCCGCCCTGATAGGTCGGCATCTGTTTCACCTGCATGCGGACAGTGGCGTCCGGTTGATTCGCGGCCGGTTCTTTGGCAAGGAGCGGCTGCATGGGAATGATTGCCGCCAAGGCCAGCAGGCACCGCAGCACGTTCGGAATGAAGGAGTTCCGGTTCATGGTCGTATCGGGTTATTCGTGCGGTTCGGTCTGCGGTTTGATCCACGTCGGAGTGCCTGCGCGGTGGGTCAGGAAGTATTGCTGCGATTTCAGCAGGTTGCGCGATTGCAGCACCATGTTCTTGGTTTCGGTCAGAATTGTCAGGTAGAGCATCGACGCTTTGGTGTTCGAGCGCGCTTCGTTGATGCGCGTCAGCTCCGACTTGATGGCGTCGGCGATCGTCTCGAACAACTGGTCGCGCAGGGCCAGCACCATCTCGATGTCCGTGAAATCGCCGTTGCGCAGCATGACGTTTATCAGCCGGTAGATGTGCTCCACGTCGTCGTTGATCGACATCAGGTCTTTGGCCTGCTCTTTCGAGAGCCCCTCGTGGTTGTTGTCGATGTGCTCGAACGCCGGCCGCGTGATGTGCATCAGCGCTTTGGTCATTTCGTTGAGGTAGTCGACGATCTGCACGTAGTAGTGGGCCGTGTTGACGTCGCTCGTCTGCAAATGTTTCAGCGTCGGCAGCAGCGTGTACTTGCGGTCGCGCGACTGGTAGAACAGGTCGTTGGCCTCTTTTACTAAATTGCGGAGTTCTTTTCGGTTTTCCATCATGACGGCAAGCATCGTGCGGTCGTAGATTTTCGTCGCGCACTCCATCGTGTGGCAGACCTCCTCGCGCAGCGAAGCGATGATGTCGTTGTTCGTTTTGGTTTCGGGGGCTGCCGTTTCGTCCTCCTTTTTCTTCGAGAAGCGGCTTTTGTAGAGGATCCAGCCGCACAGCACCGTGACGAGCGCGAATACCACCATGCCGCCCCAAATCAACAGGAATCCGACCAGCAGGGCGATGAGGAATCCGCCCAACGCCGTCACGAACCACCCCGCGACGACCGTCGTGACGCCCGCGATGCGATAGACCGCACTTTCGCGTCCCCATGCGCGGTCGGCCAGCGACGAACCCATCGCCACCATGAAGCAGACGTAGGTCGTGGACAACGGCAGTTTGAGCGACGTGGCCAGCGAAATCAGCAGGGCCGAAGTGGTCAGGTTGACCGTCGCGCGGATCATGTCGTAGGGTGCGCCGCTGTGCTCCACGTCCTCGTACTCGAACCGGCGGGCGATAGCGTTGCGTACGCGCGGCGGGATGACCCGTTCGAGCCCCGCGTTGATGTTGAGCGCGACGCGCACGATAGTACGCGAGAAGACCGACGAATCGGCCTGTGCCGGAGCGTCTTCGCCCTGCGTCGAGAGCGAAAGTTCGGTTTTGGTCACCCGCAGGATAGCCTCTTTCGACGACCACAGCGCGACGATCATCACCCCGCCGGCCGCCAGCAGGATGTAGAAGTTGGCCGGGACGTTTTCGGCGAGGGGTTCCATGAGCATTTCGGTGTTACCCGCCGCGTTGGCGATCGAATAGGCGTCGAATCCGGCGACCGGCACGCCGATGAAGTTCACCAAGTCGTTGCCGGCGAACGCCAGTGCGAGCGCAAAGACGCCCGAAAGGATGGTGATGCGCAGGATGTTGATTTTGAACCGCTGGACGAGGAAGAGCAGCGACGAGCAGCAAATCCAGCAGATGAAGAGCGCCGAGAGCAGGTGGTCGTCGATGATTTCGACGAACCGGTGTCCTGCGAGCAGGGTTTTGAGCCCCTTGAACACGGCGAAATAGACGATAGCGGTGAGCGATGCGCCGCACCACAGCGAACCGTAACGCCGGAACAGCGTAGTGTAACGGAACGAGAAAATCAACCGCGAAACGTACATGACGACGGTGCCGCACGAAAAGGCGATGACGACCGAGAGCAGGATGGCCGAGACGACGCCCATCGCCCGCGACGAATTGATGTAGTCGCCCAGATTGGCGATGGTGAACGCGGGGTCGTGGTAGATCTTGTAGAGCGACACGGCGACGGCCGAGCCCAACAGACAGAAAATCAACGACACGGTGGTCGACGTAGGCAGTCCCCACGAATTGTAGAGCCCGAGCAGGATGACGTTGGCGAACATGACGCCGAGATAGAGTTTCATCACCTCTTGGAAGGTGAACATGCCGGGATTGAACAGTCCGCTGCGGGCGACCTCCATCATGCCGCTCGACGTGACGACGCCGAGCACGATGCCGACCGAAGCCACGAGCAGCACGGTGCGCATCGAAGCGGCTTTGGAACCGAGTGCGGAGTTGAGAAAGTTTACGGCGTCGTTCGTGACGCCCACGAAAAGACCGGTTACGGCGAGGACGGCGAGAATGCCGACGATGACGGTGTAGAGTTCGCTCATATAAGAATGATGATCGGAAACCGAACAAATTTACGGCTTTTTTCGCGATGCCCGTCCCCCGCAACGCATTGTTAACGATTTCTTAACGCGCCCCGCCCGTTTAAGAAGCGGGCGGCTTTAAGAAAGCCGTTTTAAGGGCTACGGACGGCCTTTCGGTTTCCGATAGTTGGGAAGCGCACTGACCGTTAATAAAAGAGGGTCGAACCCGGCCGGGAACCGAGACGATCATTCAGGCGAAGTAATTCCGTTCGGAATCAGAATGACCGAAACGTAAGACGAGGTTCTCCGGCAGGCTCGACCCTAAAATAAAAAAGCGGGCAAATCACTCAACCCTTGCCTAAGGCCTTAGACTGCCCCAAAAGAAGATTGAAGAAATGCCCACGCCGAAAAACAGCGCGAGCATCAACTTAAATTCCTCTTTTGTCAAAAGTGTCTAAGTTTTAGGCAAAGAAGAAAAGCCGATGCGCTTTCAGTATGTCTGTGACAAAGATACATATTTCAATTCAGAATTCAAAATTATCAGCGACGCGAAGCGTCGCACTGATAAATCCGACCGGATGTCGGAGCCGTTGAGCGGAGTGCGGACTAAAAGCGTCCGGCGGAGGGGCCGGTTTGCTTGCAAACCCGCGTCAGGCGCCCGCAGCCAGCGTTAGGCCGCACGCAGTAGGCGGAGACATCGTCGGAGAGGTTTTTGCGGCGCTTTTTGACGGAACAAAAAGCGCCAATTAAAGAAACGAGCGTGCGACGCAAAGCCTTGCCGATAATTGTGGAAACCGTTCGTCCATTTTCTCATTACCTTCGCCCGATATTCACCCAAAATTAATAAAAGCATGAAAAAATACCTTTTGTTGTACGCGGTCGTGGCGACCGCGTTGGCTGTGTACGGTTTGCGGCATTACCGTGTCGAAGTCGCCCGTCTGCGTCAGAACCAGACCGCCCTGACGTCGGAAATCGAGTACCGCCGCACTGAATCGGGCGCACAGGCGGCCGCAACGGAGATTTTGCAGCTCCGCTGCGCCGAATACGAGCGATTGCGCGCCGACGACGCTCGCCGCATCCGCGAACTCGGCATCAAATTGCGCCGGCTGGAATCGGCAGCGACCCTCGCGGCCGAGCAGCGGTTGGACGTCGCCGCACCCCTGCACGATACGGTCGTCATCCGCCAGTGCGACACCGTGACGGTGCACGATACGGTGCGGTTTTTCCGTTGGCGCGACGCTTGGTGCCGGGTCGAGGGGGCCGTTTTGCCCGATTCGGTGCATTGTCGGGTCGAGAGCATCGACACGTTGCGTCAGATCGTCCACCGCGTGCCGCGCCGTTTCCTGTTCATCCGCTGGGGCACGAAAGCCATCCGGCAGGAAATCATCCCGGCCAATCCCCACACGCGCATCGTCTATGCGGAATATGTGCGGATAGCGCGGTGAAAATGTTTATCCGGATGCGGCAGGGCTTCGCCGAATAATTCGGAATTTTGATGCCCGAATTGTGAATTTTTTCTATCTTTGACTTTGTCGAAGATACTTCGTCTCGGCAAAAATGCAAACGAGTTTGTTTTTTGTACTCGACTTTTCGTATCTTTGTCCAATATGGAACGCATCGTCCTCTTTCCGGGTTCGTTCGACCCGTTCACGCGCGGGCATGCCGCGTTGGTCGAGCAGGCGCTGCGGCTGTTCGACCGGGTCGTCGTCGGCATCGGCAACAACCCCGAAAAGCCGGGCCTGCTGACGGTCGAGAACCGCCGGCGGCTGATTGCCGACCTCTATGCCCGCGAACCGCGCATCGAAGCGCAGGTTTATACGGGTCTGACCGGCGATTTCGCGCGACGTACGGGGGCTTGCGCCATTCTGCGCGGCGTGCGGAACACGACCGATTTCGAGTACGAACGCACGATGGAGGCGACCAACCGCCGCATCTATCCCGAAATCACGACCGTGATGCTCTTCACGCCGGCCGACGTGGCCGACATCGCGTCGTCGACCGTGCGCGAGGTGCTGGCGTTCGGCCGTTCGGTCGACGAGTTCGTGCCGCAGGGCATCCGTATCGAAGATTATTTATAGGGGGGCAAAATGGTTGCGTCCCGTGCCAAGCGAATATAAATGAAGGAAAGCAAGACGGCGTTCGGATATTCCGTATCGACCTTGCGATCCGTGTAGACGAAATATAAATGAGGAAAAGCAAGATAGCGTTCGGGTTTTCCGTACCGACCTTGCGATCCGTGCCAGTTAATAAAAAAATGGAATTTACAGCTGAAATGATCGCCGGACTGCTCGGCGGCGAAATCGTCGGGGACAAACAGGCCGCCGTGCACACGGTCTCCTCCATCGAGGGCGGCAAAGCCGGTTCGTTGGCCTACCTGACCAATCCGAAATACGAACCGTACCTCTATACGACTGGTGCGAGCATCGTGTTGGTAGACAAATCGTTCACGCCGTCGCAGCCCGTCGCGGCGACGCTCGTCAAGGTCGACGATGCCGGTGCCTGCGTGTTGAAACTGCTCGAAATGTACAACGCCGCCAAGCCCCGCCGCAAGGGAATCAGCGAGCGGGCTTCCGTCGCGCTCGACGCGAAAATCGGCGCGGATTGCTACGTGGGCGATTTCGCGGTCGTCGAGGCGGGGGCCGTCATCGGCGACGGGTGCCAGATTTACCCGCAGACCTATGTCGGTGCGGGTGTCGCGGTCGGCGAGGGCACCGTGCTCTATCCGGGCGTGAAAATCTACGAAGGGTGCCAAGTCGGTAAACGCTGTATTCTTCACGCCGGAGCGGTCATCGGTGCCGACGGGTTCGGATTCATGCCCAATGCGTCGGGCGGATTCGACAAAATCCCGCAGTTGGGCAACGTCGTTATCGAGGACGATGTGGAAATCGGCGCGAATACCTGCATCGACCGTGCGAAGACCGATTCGACCGTCATCCGTCGCGGCGTGAAACTGGACAACCTTGTACAAATAGGCCACAACGTCGAAGTCGGTGCCAATACCGTGTCGTCGGCGCAGACGGGCATCGCCGGAACGTCGAAAGTGGGTGCCAACTGCTTCTTGGCGGGGCAGGTGGGCATCGCCGACCACGTGACCATCGGCGACCGCGTGAAAGTCGGCTCGAAGAGCGGGCTGGACAAGGACGTGCCCGACGATGAAATCCGTTTCGGCTATCCGGCGCTTCCGGGAATGCAGTACCACCGTTCGGCCGCCGTGTTCAAGAACCTGCCCGACATGGTGCGCCAGCTCCGTGCGCTCGAAAAAACCGTCGAAGAACTCAAAAAACAGATAGAAAGATGAAAAAAACATTGATTTTCGCACTCGCTGCAGCTGCGCTGTGCGCCTGCTCGCCGAAGAACGCCTACGTCATCGAGGGCAATATCGCCGGACTCGAAGGCATGGTCTACCTCTACAAAGGGAACGACGCCGTCGATTCGACCGCCGTCAAGGAGGGCGCGTTCCGGTTCGAGGGCGTCGTCGAGCAGCCGGCCGTTTACTACGTCAGCGACATGCTGCCGGGCAAGCTGCAGACTTACACTTTCGCCCAGCAGATTTTGCTGGAACCGGGCAAGACCGTCATCGCCAAGACGGCGGACGACGAAGCGGCCGTTGTGACGGGCACGCCGTCGAACGAAGCGCTCGGAGCATTCAATCAGGCCCGCCGCGCGCTGATTGCGGAGTACCGCGATGCGGCGACGACCGACGAACGCCGCGAGGCGATCGAAACGGAAGTCGACAGTCTGACCGATGCGACCTACGAAGCGAATCGCGGCAACTATTTCGGGGTGCTGCTCTTGCAGGAGAAGGCCTACGACCTTACCGGCAAGGAGCTGCTGGACGAAATCGCGAAGTTCCCCGCCGAACTCCAAGCGACCGACCTGCTGGCGAAGCTGAAAGAGCATGCCGAACAGAAAGCCCGCACGGAAACGGGCAACGCCTACATCGACATCGAGCAGCCGAATGCCGCCGGCGAAACGGTTTCGTTGAAGTCGGTCATCGAAAATCCGGCGGTCAAATATACGCTGGTCGATTTCTGGGCATCGTGGTGCGGCCCCTGCATGGGTGAAGTTCCCCACTTGAAAAAGACCTACAAGGAGTTTCACAAAAAGGGATTCGAGATTTACGGCGTTTCGTTCGATAAAGACCGCGACAAGTGGCTGGCAGCCGTCAAGGAGAACGGCATGAAGTGGATCCACGTCAGCGAGGTGAACGGATTCGATACGCAGGCGACGAAGGATTACGCCGTGCAGGCCATTCCGACGAACTATCTGATCGATGCCGAAGGCAAAATCGTCGCGAAGAACCTGCGCGGCGAAGCCCTCTATCAGAAGATAGCGGAACTGCTGGCGGAATGATTCCCGTTTTTTTACTCCCAGCCTGTCTATGCCGTGCTCGTCGGGCGCGATAGCTCCGCGCCCTTGCCGCACGGGCGCTCCCCGAGCATAAACGGCGGCGAGGGAACGACGGATTTCATCCGTCTATAAATCCAAACAAGCAGATACGTCGAATAACTCGTTATTCCGTATCTGCTTGTTCGTCTTTATGCGAAACTTCCGTTTCGCCCTCGCTGCCCGTTTAAGAAGCGGGTTTTAAGGGCTACGGGAAGTCACTGGGTCTCCGCCGGTAGGAAGCGCACTTACCCAATTCAGAATTATCGGCGACGCGAAGCGTCGCACCTTTAAATCCGACCGGATGTCGAAGCCGTTAAACGGAGTGCGGACTAAAAGCGTCCGGCGGAGGGGCCGGTTTGCTTGCAAACCCGCGTCAGGCGCCCGAAGCCAGCGTTAGGCCGCACGCAGTAGGCGGAGACATCGTCGGAGAGGTTTTTGGGCACTTTTTGCCGGAACAAAAAGTGCCTATGTGCGACCTATTTGATAATCGCCACGCGATTGGCAACGGGGCTCTTGTACTGGTTGTGCTTGTCGCCCATGCCTTCGTATTTCAGCTGGCTCGGTTTCACGCCCTTGCTGACCAGATAGTCGTAGACGCTCTTGGCACGCTGTTCCGAGATGCGCTGGTTGACGGCGGCCGAGCCGGTCTGCGGGTCGGCGTGTCCCTCGATGGTGTAGACGTGGTCCGACGGGCCGTTCTTGATGAGGTCGGCTTTCAGGTCGAGACGGGTCTTCTCTTCGGGGGTGAGGGTCGTCGAGCCGAGTTTGTAGAGAATGATGGTCGACGGGTCGAGCAAATCTTCGGCTGCTACGGCGCTCGCCGCTGCGGCGGTCGCTTCGAGTGCGACGGTCTGTGCATTCGCTGCGGCCGTGCGGGCCGACTGCAAATCCTGCGCTAAACGGGCGTTCTCGGCTTTGGCGGAAGCCAGTGCGGCGTTGCTGTTGTCGATGGCCTGCTGGTAGGCGCGGATTTCGGCGGCGGAGTAGACCGTTCCGGCGGGCTGGCGGTTCCAGTTGCGGCGGTTGAAGCGGTAGACTATGCCCAGCGTCGCACCCAGACCGTACATGTAGGAACCGTCGAGGCGGCTCGGCGCGATGCGCGAGGGTGCGAACAGACCTTTCAGTTCCAAATTGATGTCCAACGCCTCGCACACGCGGAACCGGTTCTGGATACCGTAGGCGAATGCGAACGCCTGACCCGTAGGCGCGTGGTTGTCGGTGTGGTTGTCATCGGTGAAGTTGGCGGCCATGTAACCCATGCCGATGTAGGGCACGATGTAGTAGACGCGGTCGTCGCGATAACCGCCGATCCAGTTCGAGAGGTTGGCCATGGCGTCCATGTGGGCGAACAGGTAGGGCCATTTCTGTTTGCCGTACTCGGGGTGGTAGTTCGAGAACTTGCCGCCCTGCAACATGAGGCGCATACCGACGACCGGATGCACCCACTTGGTCACCGCGAAATTGGCTTCGTAGCCGATGCGGTCGCCGGTCGAGCCGAGATTCGAGCCGTTGGAGAAAGCGGTCGCGAAGCCTCCGCCGGCCGAAATTTCCCAGTTGTCCCAGAACCCGTTGCTGACGAACCCCGCGAAACTGGGGTACTGGGCCGGTTCCTGCGCCCATGCGGAGACTGCGAACAGCGCAGCGACTAACGATGCGTAGATTTTTTTCATGATCGTAATTTTGTTTGAATCCGTTTTTTTATTCGTCGGATTCACCCCTGCAAGGTGCGTGCAAAACCCGAAATTTTTATTAGCGCTACGGACGGTCGGCGGGTTTCGGGCGCTCGGAAGCGCACTCCCCATTAATAAAAGTGCGGATGGTTTTGGGTACCTTTTGCCATTCAAAAGGTACGACAAAGAAAAAATTTGACAAAAAATGGTATAACAATAGCGACCGGCGGAATCGTGGGAACCGTCGGTCGCTATGCTTGAAATTTCGTTCTTAAATAGGGCGGTGAGAGCGCATTCGGCCGTCCGAAGCAAACGGAGCTTCCGTAGCCCTTAAAACCCCGTTGTTAACGGGGCTATCCGCACTTGGAGTAGCCGCAGGACATGCAGGTCAGACAGCCGTTCTGATAGGCCATGTTCTCTTGCCCGCAGCTCGGGCACTTGCCTTTCGAGCGGGTGCCGTCCTCGATGTATTGTTTCAGTGCGCGGCATACGCCCGTCTTCCACGTGTTGATGGATTCGCTGTTCAGTTGCAGCGATTCGATGAGCGATACGGTCTTTTCGATGGGCATGCCGTGACGCAGGACGCCCGAAATCAGCTTGGCGTAGTTCCAGAACTCCTCGTCGAACAAGCGCGAGATGCCGCCGATGGTGTTCGTGTAGCCGTAGCGGTCTTTGTATTGGAAATCATAGCGTTTCGAGCCGTCCTCCTCGCGTACCTTGATGATGTGGCCCTTCTTGATTTTGGGCGGGATGTACATCGCGTCCTCTTCGATTTTTCCGGTGAAAATCTCGTAGGGGCGTCCGTCTTGCAGGCCGACGAAAGCGATCCAGTTTTCGGTGCCGTTCTTGAACCGCACGATGTCCGCCGGAATCGACTTCGGGCGTTTGAGCGGCGCGCCTTTTTCGTCCTCTTTCTTTTTGGCTTTCTTGTCGAGCAGCACGCCGTCGCGGCAGCCGTCGCGGTAGACCGTGATGCCCTTGCAGCCGCACTCCCACGCCGTGCGGTAGACTTCGGCCACGAGTTCTTCCGAGACGTTGTTCGGCAGGTTGACCGTCACCGAAATCGAGTGGTCGACCCACTTCTGGATGGCTCCCTGCATCTTGACTTTGGCCACCCAGTCGATGTCGTTGGCCGTCGCCTTGTAGTAGGGCGAGGCTTCCAGCAGCCGGTCGAGTTCGGCATCCGGCAGCGTGTCGAGCTTTTTTATGTCATAGTTGCCGGTAATCTCCAGCCACTTAATAAAATTGTGGTGGTAGACGTTGTATTCTTGGAATTTTTCGCCCGTTTCGTCCACGTAGTCCACGTGGGTGTCGTGATCCGACGGGTTGATTTTGCGGCGGCGTTTGTAGACCGTGCGGAAGACCGGTTCGATGCCCGACGTCGTCTGCGACATCAGCGAGGTCGTGCCCGTCGGCGCGATGGTCAGCAGGGCGATGTTGCGGCGGCCGACTTTCACCATTTCGTCGTACAAGGCGGGGTCGGCTTCGCGGATGCGGCCGATCATCGGGTTGTTCGCCTCTTTCGCCGCGTCGTACACGGGGAATGCTCCGCGCTCGCCCGCCATTTTGACCGATGCGCGGTAGGCGGCCAGCGCCAGCTCTTTCTGCACGTTCACCGCGAAGTCGATCGCTTCGTCCGAGCCGTAGCGCAGGCCCAGCGCGGCGAGCATGTCGCCTTCGGCCGTGATGCCCAAGCCCGTCCGGCGGCCTTTCTGCGCCATCGTGCGGATTTTCTTCCACAGTTCGAGTTCCACGCGGCGGACGTCGGGGTCTTCGGGGTCTTTTTCGATTTTCTCGATGATGAGTTCGACCTTTTCCAGTTCCAAGTCGATGATGTCGTCCATCATGCGCATCGCCTTGTCGACGTGCGAACGGAATTTTTCAAAATCGAACTTGGCTTGCTTCGTGAAAGGATTTTCGACGTAGCTCAACAGGTTGACAGCCAGCAGACGGCACGAATCGTAGGGGCAGAGCGGAATCTCGCCGCACGGATTGGTCGACACCGTGACGAAGCCCTCGTCGGCATAGCAGTCGGGGATGCTTTCGCGGATGATGGTGTCCCAGAACAGCACGCCGGGTTCGGCCGACTTCCACGCGTTGTGGATGATTTTGTTCCACAGCTTGCGGGCGTCGATTTCCTGTTCGTATTTCGGCTTGTCCGACGCAATGGGGAACTGCTGGTGGTATTTCGTGCCGTCGAGTGCTGCGCGCATAAATGCGTCGTCGATTTTGATCGACACGTTCGCGCCCGTCACCTTGCCCGTGTCGACTTTGGCGTCGATGAAGCGTTCGGCATCGGGGTGTTTGATCGAGAGCGAGAGCATCAGCGCGCCGCGCCGTCCGTCCTGCGCCACCTCGCGCGTCGAGTTGGAGTAGCGTTCCATGAACGGCACGATGCCCGTTGACGTCAGGGCCGAGTTGAGCACCGGACTGCCCGTCGGACGGATGTGCGACAGGTCGTGCCCCACGCCGCCGCGCCGTTTCATCAGCTGCACCTGCTCCTCGTCGATGCGGAAGATACCGCCGTACGAGTCTGCGGGATTCCGATGCCCGATAACGAAACAGTTCGACAGCGACGCCACTTGGAAGTTGTTGCCGATGCCGGTCATCGGGCCGCCCTGCGGGATGACGTAACGGAAGTGGTCGAGCAGCGCGAACACTTCGTCGCGCGACATGGGGTTCGGATACTTGCGTTCGATGCGTTCGATTTCCGTAGCGATGCGGCGGTGCATCTCGGCGGGCGACTTTTCGTAGATGTTGCCGAACGAATCTTTCAGGGCGTATTTCGTGACCCAGACGGTAGCGGCGAGGTCGTCGCCGTCGAAATAGGCTCTCGATTCGGCTACGGCGTCGTCGTACTCGACCTTGTGCGGCGTTTCGGTGACGTTGGCTGCTTTGCTCATGTTTATTCAGTCGTGTTTTATGAATCGTATGGCGGAAAAAACCGGTTCCGTGGGCTTCGGGCGCGATTCCGGCGTTGCGAAGCGGCGAAACGGGTCTACAAAGATGCGGCTTTTCTTCCAAAAAAGCCAGCCGTCGGCGTTGAATTTTTCGACAAATTATTTACAAAAAGGGCAGGCTCCTGCTGGAACCTGCCGAAAGTGTGTGCGTTCGGGCGATTGCCGCCGTTTCGGGCTTCCGTTTTTTCGGTCGCCGTTGCCGCGCGGCGCGCAAGCCGGACGGAAAATCACTGGTGCTGCGGCCGCAGGAGGTCTTGCACGACTTTCACGGGCGAGAACGTCGTGATGGGCACGTCGACGAAGACCGTATTCCAGCGGGCCATCGCGCCGTTCCACAGACCCGGCAGCTCCTGTGCCCGCAGCTCGCGGCCGCCGCTCGATTTCGACGAGATGAAGCCCGTCGACGGGTCGGTGTACCGGCGCAGGTCGTAGCGTTCGCCTTTCGCGTTCCGCACGCCGCATACCAAATCGACCGGATTGAAGTGCGTGGCCGACTGCATCAGCGGCAGGTCTTCGGGTGCGATCTGGCTCGATTCGGCGATTTGGAGCGATTCCGTGCCGTCGGGATTGGCCACCCAGAACGGCCCGCCGCCCGGTTCGCCCTCGTTGCGCACCATGCCGCACACGCGGATAGGGCGGTCGAGAATGCTCCGCAGCAGCGCGGCGTCGTACTTCTCCGGCAGCTTGATGAACAGCCGCCGCTCGATGAATTCGGCGATCGGCGCGAGGTCGGCCGCTCCGTTCTCCAACGCCCGCAGATGCGAAAACGCTTCGGCCTGCAATTCGAGCAGGATGCCCGCCAATGCCTTTTTATAACGTTCCGTATCGCCGCGCTGGGCGTCGGTCGTCACGTTGTCGATGTTCTTGATGAAGACGAGGTCGGCGTCGATTTCGGCGAGGTTCTCGATGAGCGCGCCGTGCCCCGCCGGACGGAACAGCAGCGAACCGTCGTCCTGCCGGAACGGCGTGTTGTCGGGATTGACGGCAATCGTGTCGGTCGAGGGCTTCTGCACCGAGAACGAGATGTCGTAGCGGATGCCGAACCGTTTTTCGTAAACCGGTATTTTTTCTTCCAACAATTTCTTGAATCCGTCCATGTGCTCGGGCGAGACGGTGAAGTGGATGCGGGCCGTGCCGTTCGATGCGGCGTAGGCGGCTCCCTCGACCAAGTGTTCCTCGACCGCCTTGCGGGCTCCGTCGGGGTAGGCGTGGAACGTCACCAAGCCTTTGGGCTGGTGTCCGTAGCCCAATCCGTCGTTGACGATGGCGTCGACCGTCGCCTTGTCGTCGGCTCCGGCGGGCAGGACGGCCTGCAACTCGGGCCAAAAGGCGAAACGCCGGATGTTTTCGAGCAGCGTGTCGATGCCTTTGCCGCGCTTGCCCTCGTTGACGAAGGCGAAGAGCTCCTTGAACATGCGGGTCGCGGCTCCCGAAGCGGGAACGAACTTCACGACGGAACACTTCTCGTCGGCCAGTGCCTTTTCGTAACGGGCGACGGCGGCGTCGACCGCAGCGGCGTCGGGCACGAGCACGCCGTCGCCGGGCGAAGCGGCGCGGACGACTTTGAGGAACGGAAATCCGCGTCGGAAATTCTCGATTTGCCGTTCGATGGCGTCGGGCGTCAACCCGTGAGCGGCGATCTGCCGCAAATCTTTTTCGCTGAACATATTTATTAAGGAGGTTTAGGTGCTAATTGCGGTTTTATTAAGTGGTTTTAGTTGCTGATCGCGGTTATTTGTCAAAGGGTTTCGGATGCCGGTCGAAGCCATGCTGAAAACGCCGAATCCAACCCAAAATTAATAAAAAATTCGTAACTTTGCACGATATGATACGAGAATTTCATGCGGTCGATTTGGGGCCGCGCAACAGTTTCCACGTTGCGCAGCGGGCCGCCCGTCTGGTCGAATTCGAGACGGCCGAAGATTTGCAGCGCCTGTTCGCCGACGGCGTTCCCGCGCGGTGGATGGTATTGAGCGGCGGCAACAACATCCTTTTCACGCAGGATTACGACGGGCTGCTGCTGACGCCCGTTTCGCAGGGCATCGAGCCGCTGCACGACGACGGCGATTCGGTCCGTGTGCGGGTCGATGCCGGTGTCGAGTGGGATGATCTGGTCGCTTGGGCCGTCGACCGCGACTTGTGGGGCATCGAGAACCTGTCGCTGATTCCGGGCAAGGCGGGAGCCGCGCCGGTGCAGAATATCGGAGCCTACGGACGCGAAGCTGGCGACGTCATCGAACGGGTAGAAATGTACTGCGTCGAGAGCGGCACGATGCTGACGCTCGACAAGGCCCATTGCGGCTTCGGGTACCGCGACAGCGTTTTCAAGCGCGAACTGCGGGGTCGGGTCGTCATCACGGCTATCGAGGTGCGGCTTTCGCGCACGCCCCAGCCGCATCTGGGCTATGGCGACGTTGAACGCGAAGTCGAAGCGCGCGGCGGGGCCACGCTGCGCAACATCCGCGAAGCTATCTGCGCGATTCGCCGTGCGAAACTTCCCGACCCCGCCGTGACGGGCAATGCGGGCAGTTTTTTCAAGAATCCGGTCGTCGAAGCCGCTTTTGCGGAGCGGTTGCGGGCCGAATATCCCGACATGCCGTGCTACCCGACGTCCGACGGTGCGCGGGTGAAGCTGGCCGCCGGCTGGCTCATCGACCGTGCGGGGATGAAAGGCTACCGCACGGGCTGCGTGGGGGTGCACGACCGGCAGGCGCTGGTGCTCGTGAACACGGGCGGTGCGACGGGCGGCGAAGTGCTTGCGCTGGCCCGCACGGTGCAGTCCCGGGTCCGCGAACGTTTCGGCGTCGAAATCGACACGGAAGTAAACATTTATTAAGGCTACGGACGCTCCGTTTATTTCGGACGGTCGGAAGCGCACTGCCCGTTTAAGAAACGGGGTTTTAAGCGCTACGGGAAGTCGTGCGGTTCCGACGGTCGGAACCGCTCTGACCCTTAATAAAAGCGGGCGGCTCGCGCGGCTCTTCAAGCTGCCGATGATTATGAATGTCGGTCAGTGCGCTTTCTGAACTTCCGAAATCCGATGACCGTCCGTAGCGCTAATAAAAAATTGGTATGAACCTGCTCGATACTTTTCAAAAATACATCGCCGACCACGATCTGGCGACGACAGACGACCGCATCCTGCTGACCGTGTCGGGGGGCGTCGATTCGATGGTCATGTTGTCGTTGTTCATGCAGAGCGGGTTCCGCGTCGGCGTCGCCCACTGCAATTTCCAGTTGCGCGGGGCCGAAAGCGACGAGGACGAGGTGCTCGTCGCGCAGGAGGCCGCGCGGTTTGGCGTGCCGTGTTACAACCGCCGCTTCGATACCGTCGGCGAAATGGAGCGCACGGGCGAATCGATGGAGATGGCCGCGCGGCGGTTGCGCTATGCGTGGTTCGAGGAGCTTTGCCGCACGGAGGGCTACGACGTCATCGCCGTCGCCCACCATGCCGACGACTCGATCGAAACCTTTTTTATCAATCTGTTGCGGGGTACCGGCCTGCGGGGTCTGACGGGTATTTCGACCCAGCTGGGCCGCATCATCCGCCCGCTGATGTTCGCCTCCCGAAAAGAAATCACAGAATACGCCGTTCTTAATAAAATTCCGTTCCGCGAGGATTCGTCGAACCGCTCGACCAAATACCTGCGCAACAAGGTGAGGTTGGGCATCGTGCCGCGCATCCGCGAAATCAACCCCAAGTTCACCGACCTGATGCGGCGCAATCTGGCGCGGCTGGCCGACGCCCAGCGCTTCATCGACCGCAGCATCGAGTGCATCCGCGCGGAGGCCGTCACTTCGGCCGACGGCATCGACACGCTCCACCTCGACCGCATCGATCCCGCCTACCCGCGCGGGTTCGTCATCTACGAGGTGCTCAATTCGGCTTACGGCTTCAAGGGCGACGTCATCGACGCCCTCTGCCACGCCTTGCAGCAGGAGGCGACCGGCCGGCGGTTCTATTCGCGCGAGTACGTCGCCTGCGTCGATCGCGGTTCGGTCGTCGTGGCGCGCATCGCCGAAGACGACGACTGCCTCGTCTCCGTCGAGCGCGACGCCGCCCGCAGCTATTGCGGCAACGCCGTGCTCTACTACGAGCATTGCGACATCGACACCATCAAGAATTTCGGCGTGCCGCCGCAGGTGGCCCAGCTCGACGCCGACCTGCTGCACTACCCGCTGACCCTGCGGCGCTGGCGCGAGGGCGACTGGTTCGTGCCGTTCGGCATGACGGGCCGCAAGAAGGTGAGCGACTACCTCGTCGACGCCAAAGTCTCGATGGCCGAGAAACAGCGTCAGTTCGTGCTCGTGTCGGGCGACGACATCGTGTGGCTCGTGGGGCACCGCATCGACGACCGCTACCGGCTCACCGCGCAGACCGAAAACGTGCTGCGCATCACCAAAGAGATCGTCTGACCTATGGCAAAAACCGCTTACCGTTTTCGCGACACCGTCGCGGCCTACGACAAACTGACAGCCGACATCGCGGCCGGCCGTTTCGCGCCGGTTTACCTGCTGATGGGCGAGGAGAGCTATTTTATAGACCGGGTCGCGGAGCAGATTGCCGCGATAGCTATCGACGAGGCGGCGCGCGACTTCAACCAGCTGACCGTCTACGGCAAGGATTCCGACGCGGGGCAGGTCATCAACCTGTGCCGCCAGCTGCCGATGATGGGCAACCGGCAGTTGATCGTGCTGAAAGAAGCGCAGCAGTTGCGTTCTCTGGAAAAATTGTCGCTCTACACGCAGAAACCCACGCCGACGACCGTGCTGGTCGTCTGCCACAAGGAGAAGAACGTGGACAAACGTTCGGCTTTCTACAAGGGGTGCGCGGCGCACGGCGTGGTGTTGGAATCGGTGCGGCCGCGCGACTACGAAATCACGGCGTGGCTGCAGCAGTTCGTCGCGCAGAAAGGGCTGACGATCGACGGCAAAGCGCTGTCGATGCTGACGGATCATCTCGGCACGGACATCTCGAAAATCGAAAACGAGTTGCAGAAACTGACCGTCTCGCTGCCCGAAGGGACGCAGCGCATCACCGATGCGGACATCGAGGCAAACATCGGCGTCTCGAAGGATTTCAATAACTTCGAGCTGTGCAAAGCCGTCATGGTGAAAGATATGGGCCGTGCGCTGATGATCGCCGACCATTTCGCCCGCAATCCCAAAGAGAACCCGCTGCTGCTGACCGTCATGGCGTTGTTCGCCCATTTCAAGGAGATTTTCGTGGTAAACTATCTGGGCTGGCTGTCGCGGCATCGCGGGCAGGCCTTTCCGTCGGACAACGAACTGATGCGCCTGCTGCACAAAAGCAGCCCCTTTTTCATCACCGAAATCAAGCAGAACGCCGCGCGGTGGAACAACCGGCGGGTTTTCGAGGTGCTGGGGCTGCTGCGCGAGTACGACGCCAAGAGCAAGGGCATCAACTCCGGCGGCATGTCCGACGGCGAACTGCTGCGCGAATTGCTGCTGAAAGTGCTGCTATGACCGGTTTTTACCTCTACCAGACCCTGCACCTGCTTCGCGGACGGGTGCGCCTGCTCGACCGCCACGCGGCACTGCTCGACCGTTGTGCGCGCGAGTTGTTCGGGACGGGCTATGCGCCCGACCTGCGCGATTTGGAGCGGCGCGTGCTCGATACGGCCGCCGCACGGCGTTACCCGACGGACTTGTCGGCGTTCGTTCGTCTTGAACTGGCGGCCGACGGTACCGAACGGCTCGTGCCTGCGGGGGTCTCCTATTACGAGGGTTACGCCTTGCGGAGCGTGCGGCCCGACGGGGTTACGGTCGTCTGCGACCCGTCGGATTACGGGCGCATAATTGCCGAGATAGAACGCAGCGGCAATACCGAACCGCATACGCGTCTGGAACTCTCGGCCAAAGCCTATACGCACACCGCCGAGTACGATGCCTGCATTGCTGCGTATATGCGTGAAAAAGCGGGTCTCAACGAGAAACTCTTTATGAATTTCGATCTCGTGCAGACGCTCCGCTACGGCGAAAATCCCCACCAGAGCGCCAAGTTCTACCGTCAGGCCGAACCGATGCCGTATTCATTGGCTTTCGGGCGTCAGCTCAATGGTAAGGAGTTGTCGTACAATAATATACAGGATGCCAATGCGGCGTTGAATATCGTGCGCGAGTTCGACGAGCCGTTTTGTGTGGGGCTGAAGCATATGAACCCCTGCGGCGCGGCCATAGGCAAGGATGTGTTCGAGGCGTGGACTAAGGCTTACGAAGCCGACAAGGTAAGCATCTTCGGCGGTATCGTGGCCGTGAACCGTGAGATAGATGCCCGTACGGCCGAAGCTATGAAGCCGATATTCCTCGAAATAATCATCGCAC
>JAMPDE010000001.1:547163-560140 GCA_023665825.1 Alistipes senegalensis
CGTCTCGAACGACGGCTGGTGGGGCGACACGCCGGGCTACCGCCACCTGTTCACCATTTCGCGCCTGCGGGCCATCGAACACCGGCGGGCCATCGCACGGTCGGCCAACACGGGACGTTCGGGCTTCATCTCGCCGCGCGGCGACGTGGGCGAAACGCTCGGCTGGGACGAACGCGGTGTCCTCACGGCCCGCGTCCCGCTCGAATCGCGCATGACCGTCTACACGCGCTACGGCGACTACGTGGCCCGCATCGCGGTCTATCTGCTGGCGCTGTGCCTCCTCTATGCCGTCGCCTACCGCATCCGCAAGAAATCCCATTTGGTCGATTAGAACTCCCACCCCTTAAATAAAAAGATGAACTACGCTCAAACGCTCGATTTTCTCTTCACCTCGCTGCCCGCTTTCGAGCGGAAAGGCGCATCGGCCTACAAACCCGGACTGGAACGCATCGCCGCGTTCTGCAAGACGATGGGCAATCCGCAGCGCAATTTCTTCACCGTCCACGTGGCCGGCACCAACGGCAAGGGCTCCGTATCGCACATGCTGGCGTCGGTATTGCAGCAGGCGGGCTACCGCACGGGCCTCTACACGTCGCCCCACTTGCAGGACTTCCGCGAGCGCATCCGCGTCGACGGCGAGATGATTCCGAAGCAGAAAGTGGTCAATTTCGTCGACAAGTACCACGACAAGATGGTCGAGCAGGAGCTGTCTTTCTTCGAGATGACGACGGCAATGGCGTTCGACTACTTCGCCCAGAGCGACGTCGAAGTGGCGGTCATCGAAACGGGGCTCGGCGGACGGCTCGACGCGACGAATGTCATCATGCCCGTGTTGAGCATCATCACCAACATCGGGCTGGAACACACCGACCTGCTGGGCGACACGTTGCAGAAAATCGCGGCCGAGAAGGGCGGCATCATCAAGAAGAGCATTCCGGTGGTGGTCGGCGAGGCGGACGAACGCTACGATTCGGTCATCGAACAAATCGCGGCAACCAACAAATCGAAAGTGGTCTACGCCCAGCACGAAGTGCGGTGCGATGCGCAGGAGCACGCGGCCGACGGACGGCAGCATTTCCGGCTGTGCCGCCTGCGCGACGGGCGCAATTACGAACTGGAACTCGACCTCGCGGGCGATTACCAGCGGCAGAACCTGATTACGGCGATGGCCGCGATCGACTTCCTGCACGAAGAAACGCCGCTGACCATTTCGCGCCGCGCCTTCATCGAGGGGCTGCGCGACGCAGCGGCGAACACGTCGCTGCACGGCCGCTGGGAAAAACTCGGCGACGCCCCGCTGACGGTATGCGACACGGGCCACAATGCGCACGGAATCGCGCAGGTAGCCGCGCAACTGAAACGGAGCGGCTGCAACCGGCTGTATTGCGTCATCGGCTTCGTGCGCGACAAGGATTTGGCACACATCCTGCCGCTGCTGCCGCGCGAGGCGCACTACATCTTCACGCAAGCGCAGACCCCGCGTGCCCTGCCGGCGGCGGAACTGGCGGCCAAAGCGGCTATATACGGATTGCAGGGCGAAGCGGTCGACACGGTCGCAGCGGCCGTCGACCGGGCCCGCGAACTGGCGCAGCCGGACGACCTGATTTTCATCGGCGGCAGCACCTATGTCGTTTCTGAAATCCCTCTGCTCGATTAATTATTGACACGATGGACGGTCAGAGTGCTTCCGCCAGTCGGAAGCACTCTGACCGTTTTATTAATATGCGGCTTTGCCGCACCATAATTCTGAATTGATTAGAAAGGATACCCCACGCCGAAGTTGAGCGCGGTATTTTTCCACCGGAAGTCGTGGATCCACCGCTGGCCGGCGGGATTGTTGGGGTTGTGCAACTGGATGCCCCAATCCAACCGCAGCACGGCGAACTTGATGTCGAAGCGCAAGCCCAACCCCGTATTGAAGCCCAACTGCTTGTAAAAATCCTTCAAATAAAACACCGCGTCGTCGGAGTATTGCGACGGGTCGCGCTTCACGAACCAGATGTTGCCCGCATCGAGGAACGTTGCGCCGTGCACGATGCCCCAAATGGGGAAGCGGAATTCGAGGTTGGCTTCCAGCTTCATGTCGCCTAACTGCGACGGGAAATTCGTATCGGGACGCGGCACCGAGCCCGGCCCGAGCGTGCGGGGCGTCCAGCCGCGCATGCCGTTGCTGCCGCCCGCGTAGAACAGACGGTCGAACGGCACCGAAGTCGAATTGCCGTAGGCCATCGCCAGACCGCCGTAGAGCCGTCCGGCAAGGGCCGTCTTGGCGCCCAGCATGATTTTGCGGCTCGCGCTGATGTCGAAACGGAAATACTGCGAATAGCGAATGCCCAGAATCCGGTAGTAACGTTCGTCCTGCGTGCGCACGGGCGACGAAAACAGGTGAGCCAGCCCGCCGACCAAGTTGCCCGCAGTTTCGGCATTGAAGCGGATGACCGTCGCGTTGCGGCCGAGATTTTTCAGCTGGTTGTTGTAGCCGTAGCCGAACGTCAGCCCCGCAATCAGCTGCGTCTTGTAGCTGTTGATGAGGTAGAGGTTTTCGGTATCGTTCAGAAAATCGGGGTCGAGGTAGCTCACGTCCACCACGTTGATGTCGATGGGCCGCAGCGAGAACGACGAGTAGCTCGAATTGGTCCACTGGTAGGTCATGCCCGCGCTGGTCAGTGTGCGCCGGTAGTAGGGCCGGTCCTGATAGTTGAGCGAGAGTTCGAGCTTGGTCTTGGGCTGGTTGACCGTCCCGAAGCGCGTGATGCGCCACGGCACGAGGAAGCGCGGGAAGGTCAGCCCGACCGAGATACCGTACTCTTCGGCGCGTCGCTTGCGGGCGTCGCTCGCCTTCATGAATTCGTACCCGAACGAACCCGAAACGTCGAACGATTCGGCCCCGCGAAAGATGTTGCGGTTCTGGTAACCGATGGTCGCTTTCAGCCCGTAGAAACTCGATGTCGTGCTCCCTTCGAGGTCGACCTTGAAGCTCTGCCGCAGGGTCGGCGTGCAGAGGATGTTGCAAGTCAGATAACCCTCGCGGACGGATTCCGTACGCGTCGAATCGCCCCGCTCGCCGACGTAGGTCACGTAGTTGGTCTCGTCGACCGTGCGCGGCTGTTCGACGAAGACGATGCGCGCCGAACGGAAGTAACCGAGCGCCATGAGGTCAGCATAGGCGCGGTTGACCTGCGCCGAATTGTAGACGTAGTTGGGATACAACGGAATGGACTGCCGCAGGATTTTGGGCCGCACGTTGGGTTTGCCCTCGTAGACGATGTCGAGCCCCCGATAGTAGGTCGTGTCGAGCCGCGAAAGCAGCGTCGTATCGACCCCGCCGGAGGTATCGGGCCGGTAATCGGGAAAGACGTTGATGCGGTCGATGCGGTAGACCGCATTGTCCTCGAACACGGGCTGCCCCTGCTCGTCGTACCCCGACAGATAGGGTTTTATTACGACGCGGAGGTTCGCTTCGTGCGGTTGTCGGAGGGTATCGGCCACGTATTCGATGTTGTTGACCGTGAAGTTGAAATAACCCCGTTCGCGCAGGCGGGCCGTGATACGTTCGCGTTCGCTGTCGAGCACCGAGATGTCGAAAATGTCGCCGCGATGCAGCAGCGAATGGACGGTATCGGGCAGCACGAGCTGTTCGAGGAACTTGTCGCGGAACTCGTAGCGCACCGAACCGATGCGGTAGGGCTCGTGCTGGCGGACGCGATAGGTGACTTTGGCGCGGCGGCGACGGGCGACGGTGTCGACCTCGCACGACGCTTCGGAAGCGTAGTATCCGCGCGAGTTCATGTAGATTTTCAGATTCTGGACGCTCTTGCCCATCAGCGACCCGTCGAGCAGGACGGGCGCTTCACCCACGCGGCGTTTCCAGTTGTTCCAGCCGTTGTGTTTCGAGGAGTCGGCCTGTTCGTAGAGCCAGACGTAGAAATTGGTTCCCAGCAGGCGTTTATTGGGGGTCTGCCGGATGTAGCGTTCGAGTTCGTCGGCCGTGATGCGGTGGCGGCGCGGGGTCTCCTTGTCCGCCTCGACGGTCACCTTGCTCAACAGATAGGAGCCTTCGGGAATGTGGCGCGTGACGCTGCACCCCGAACACAGCAAGCCCAGCGCGACGATGCGCGCCCAACGCCCCGCTACGTGCGAACAGCCGCCGCTCCGGCTCCCTATCGACCGCATGCGCCGCACACCCTATTGATTGAAAAATCCCTGCTCTTTGAGCAGCGCCAAGTAGGAGCGCGAAATGGACAAATTGTCTTCGCGGACGTAGCGGCGCTGCGTGAAGATCTGCGCCAAGTTGGGCAGGCCGTTCTCTTCGAGCAGCCGTTTGGTAAGGTCGGACGCTTCGCGCTCGGCCCACAGCTCGTCGATGACGGCCGACGTGTAATTCTTGTACTCGTCGTAGTGGACGACGGCATCCAGCGGCAGGCGGTCGGCCAGTTCGGGTTTCTCGTCGGGATAGCCCATGACGACGGTCGTCACAGGAACGACCCCTTTGGGCAGTTTCAGGATGCGGGCGATGTCGGCGGCCGTGTAGAGCGTCGTGCCGAGATAGCAGATACCCAACTCGTTGAGCTCGGCCTGAATGCACAGATTCTGCGCCGCGAGCAGCGCATCGGTCATGGCGTTGAGAAACCACGCGAAATTGTCGTAAGCGGGCTCGGCGTTGCGCTGCTTGCACCACATCGAGAACCGGTGCACGTCGGCGCAAACCGTCACGACGCACGGAGCCTGCGTGACCATCGGTTGGTTGAAGTGGCACGGCGCGAGCTGCTGTTTCAGCTCGGCGTCGCGCGTCACGACCAACGAGTAAAGTTGCATGTTGCCGCAGGTCGAAGCGCGCACGGCGGCTTCCAGCACATTGCGCAAGACCTCTTCGGGAATGGGCGTCGGCCGGAACTTGCGGATCGACCGATGTTTTATTAAGAAGGTTTTCATATCGCTTTCATTAAGGGGCGGTGCATCGCTCGCTGTTTCATCACCCAAACGGTCGTCCCCCATTCTGCAAATTTAATAAAAACGCCCTGCAAAACGGGTGCGAAATCTCCGCAAAAATAATCATTTTTTTGTTAGCGCGACAGACCGTCTTGCGGTTCGGATGCCCATCATCGGTTCGTCCCGCTTTTTTATTAAGGGGTCAGAGCGCTTCCAACTGTCGGAAACAAGATGACCACCCGTAGCCCTTAAATCCCCGTTCTTAACGGGGCGCTTCCGACCGTCGGAAACCGAAAAAGTGTCCATAGCCCTAATAAAAATGTCCGCCTCCGATTCGGAGACGGACACGACCGGTCGCTTATGGTATTTTATCAGAGGCCCGGTTGTCGTTCGGGGCGACCCGCTTCTCGGAGCCGGGTCAATTCTTTGCCCGCTTTGCGGCGGCACCCTTTTTCGTCGTCACGACGATCTTATTCTCGCCGTCCGCTTTCAGCACCGACACGCTTTCGATCTCTTTCGCGTCGAGGTCTCCGAGCGTACCCCAGAACTGTTCGCCGTCGACGACCAGCATCGGTTTTTCCGCATCCGTCCCATGACCCGAAACCGTCACCGAGCCGTCGGCGGATTCCGTCGCGGACTCGTCGGGCAACAAGTCGTATCCGAATTTGACCGTCTTTTTGGCGTCTTCCGCCACCGTGAACGTGAAACACTCCATGTCTTTGGCGGGATAGAGCGCCCGCAGCGTGCGGCCCGTATAGGTCTTCACTTCGGCACGCCCATGCGAATCGGTCACCGTGCCGTTCGTCGAACCCTCTTCGACCACGAGCACCCCGCTCAACGGCACGCCCTTCTCTGTGACCGTCACCTGCACCGTCACGGGGCGTGCGGCCGCCTGCGTCGGATAGGAGACTACCGTGATTTTTTCGACCGTCGTAGGCGACGCGGCGGGAGCTGCGCCCTGCTGGGCAGGGGCTTCCATACCGGCCAAGCGGAAATCGACCGGCAGCGTGTATTTCACCCGCACGGCCTTGCCGTCCTGCATGCCGGGTGTCCATTTTTCGGAGCGTTTCAGCACCCGCTCAACCTCTTCGGAGAAGACGCGGTCGGGCGTCTGAACAATCCGAATGTCACCGAGCGTACCGTCCTTTTCGATCGTGAAGGTCGCCACGACGCGCCCCTGCAAATTGCGTTTACGCGCCTCTTCGGGCATCCGCACCTGCAACTGCACCCACTGACGGAAATCGTCGAGGCCGCCGCACCGGAATACGGGCATCGTTTCGACGCGGAAGAAGGCTTCCTCCGGTTGTCCGGCCGTCTCGGCAATCGCGGTTTCGGGCTCCGGCACGGCCGACTGGGCGGCCCGAGAGGTGAACGAGAATGCGCAAAGCAATCCCAACAGGGCAGGCACCGTGCCCGCCAGACGCAACAAGCCATGCTTGTGCGGGTTGTGAGTTGTCATCATGATAAATCGTTTTTTGGTTCGTGAATTGCGCAGCCCGTTGGTTATGTCCGGACTATAACCTAAAAGCTGTTTGAGAATGAGTTGCATGTAGTAGCGCAGGTCGCATCCGCTGCGGAGCACGTCGCCGTCGGCCTCGAACTCCTCGACCTCGTTGAGCCGGCTCGCGGCCAGCCAGACGAACGGATTCCACCACGTCAGGGCTTTCATCAGCTCCATCGCGATGCGTTCGGCCGAATGGCGGTGGCGGATGTGGCTGCGTTCGTGCAGGAGGATGACGGGCAGTTCGTCGTCGGGCGTGCCCTGCCACACGTAGACGGTGCGGAACAGCGAGCAGGCCTCGATACGATCGGCCGTGCGGACGAGCGTATAATCATCGGCAAAATGGATTCGCCCCGTGCGGCGGATGCGGCGGAGCGACAGCAGCTGCCGCAGTACGGGCACCAGCACGACCGCCACGCCAAGACCGTAGACCGCCCAAAATACGACGGCTCCCCAATCGACCGACGTCGCCTCGACGACCGGCACGACCGCCGCCGCATCCGAAAAACCGGCCGCCACGACCGGCGACACGGCCACCACCGGTGCAGGCCACACGGGGATGCGGAGCGCGGGAATGACCAGCGCGGCAAAGACGGTCGCCAGCAGGTAGGCGCGGCACCACCGGAACGGCGTGCGCCGTTCGAGCAAGGCGGCATAAACCGCGAAAAGCACGCCGCTGCAAATCGACGTCTCGGCAAGATAGGTCAAAAGTTCTTTCATAAAGCGGCTATTTTTCGCTCTTTCGGATGATTTCCAGAATGCCGTCCATCTCCTCTACCGAGAGGTTCTCGCGCTCGGAGAAAAACGACACCAGCTGCGACAGCGACCCGTCGAAATAATTGGACAGCATCGACGACATGACCGTCTGCGCATAGTCTTCTTTGGCCAGAACCGGATAGTAGCGGTGGCTTTTGCCCTCGACCTTGTGCCCGACGAAGCCCTTGTTTTCCAGAATTTTCAGAAACGTCGCTACGGTCGTGTACTTCGGGTGCGGTTCGGAGGTGCGTTCGATGATTTCGCTCACGACGGCATCGCCCAGCCGCCACAGAATCTGCATGATCTCCTCCTCGCCCCGCGTAAGTATCTGTTTCTTGTTCATGGTATTAGATATTTTTGTTCTCGTTTGTTTCGCTGCTGTTTTCACGCGTTCGCCGCCCGCTCTCCCTGTCTCGTACTGCAAACATACTACTAAATTATTAGAAATACAAAATTTCCTGCTAAAAATTTAGTATTTTTTTTCGCGTTGCCCTGTTCCTTATTATATAGGTACTCTCCGGCGCGCTTTCCAGCCATCAAAAAAACCGAACATCCAGCTACCGGTCAGTGCGCTTCCTACCGTTGGAAACCGCACTACCGTCCGTAGCCCTAATAAAAAAATGGGAAAAAGTTGCATAGTTCGGAAAATCACATTATATTTGCCCTCGCAATTCGGCGCCGTAGCTTAATTGAATAGAGCATCTGACTACGGATCAGAAGGTTACAGGTTTGAGTCCTGTCGGCGTCACACGATTATCAAGAGGTCGCGAACATTCGCGGCCTCTTTTTTTTGTCTCCTGCGCGGCGTTCCAGCGCCGAAAAATAGACTTATTTGCCTTTGATTTCCCGTTCGGGATGCGCCCGCAGGAACTGCTCCCAGCTCTGCGAACCTTGTTTGGAAACAGCTTTTTTGCCGCCCCCGAGCCCTTTGACCCGCTCGCTGCCCAAGACGCTGTTGAGCGGGCCCGCCGTCGCGAAATAATGACACAGCGCAGCGGCCATGCCGTCGGTCGCGTCGAGTTTGGCAGGACGGTCGATGGCCAGCATCCGGCAGACGATGGCGGCGACCTGCTCTTTGGTGGCCGACCCGCGCCCCGTAATGGCCTGTTTGATACGCATCGGCGCGTATTCCGCCACCGTAAGGTCGCGGTCGAGCGCGGCGGCCATCGCCACGCCCTGCGCCCGTCCTAATTTCAGCATCGACTGCACGTTCTCGCCGAAAAACGGCGATTCGAGCGCGGCTTCGCGGGGGCGGTATTCGTCGACCAACGCCCCGACCCGCTCGAAAATGTAGCGCAATTTGGCATAGGGGTCGGTCATCCGGTGCAGGTCGATCGCCCCGAGCACGACCGACCGCAACGTGCGGCCCTCGACCTCCAACACGCCGTAGCCCATGTAGTTCGTACCCGGGTCGATGCCCAAAATCCGGTATGTTTCAATCTTTTGCATCCTATTTCGTTTCGGTTTGCGAGCCTTCGCCGCCGAAAGCTGCAGCACGCTTATCGGTCAGTGCGCTTCCGACAGTCAAAAGCAAAGGGTCGTTCCGCAGCGCTTAAATCGGCTTTCTGAAAGCCGTTACATTAAAGGCGCGAACAACCGCAGGAACGATTCGGCCATGCGGATGCGGCGCGGACGGCGGAACCATTCGTTGGGGGTCACGGCACGGCATTGGCGTTCGTCGGCTTCGTAAATCGCGGCCATGCGCGCCGCGAACACACGGTCGTAGACGAACGCGTTGACCTCGAAATTGTGCTCGAAACTGCGGAAATCCATGTTCGACGAACCGATGACCGTCAGGTCGTCGTCGACAATCAGCAGTTTGGAGTGCAGGAATCCCGGCCGGTAGAACGCGATGCGGACACCCGCTTTCAGCATGTCGTCCAAAAACGAGTGCGACGCTAGATTGACCATGCGGCCGTCCGACCGTTCGGGCAGCATCAGCCGCACGTCGCGTCCGGCCAGCGCCGCCGTCTGCAACGCCGTGTTGAGCACTTCGGACGGGAGGTAATAGGGCGTCTGAATCCACACGCGTTCGCGGGCGTTGGCGATCGCGTAGCTCACCCCCTGCAACAGCGCCCGCCACTTGCCGAACGGCCCTCCGGCGACGAGTTGCAGGGTCGCGCCGTCGGCGAAATGCGGCGTCTCGGGATAGTAACGCGCATCGGTAATCGGCTGCTTGGTCGTGGCCGACCAGTCGCTCAAAAACGCAGCCTGCAAACCGGCCACGCCGCCGCCCTCGATACGGAAATGGGTGTCGCGCCACGTGCCCCAGCCCGGCCCGTAGACGTAGCGGTCGGCGATGTTCATGCCGCCGAGAAACCCGACGCGCCCGTCGATGACGGCGATTTTGCGGTGGTTGCGGTAATTGACCTTGCTCGTGAACAACGGGAACTGCACATGCAGAAAGGAGTAGACCTCGATTCCGGCGCGCTGCATCTCCTTGAAAAAGCGTTTCTTGACCCGCGCGCACCCCACATCGTCGTAGAGGATGCGCACTTCGACCCCCTCGCGGGCCTTGCGGATGAGCCGTTCGCGCAGGTCGCGGCCCGTCGCATCGTCGCAGAAAATGTAGTATTGCAGGTGGATGTGGTCGCGGGCCGCGTCGATCGCTTCGCAGAGCGCCTCCATTTTCGAGCGGCCATCGGTGTAGGGCGTGATGCGGCTGCCGTAGAGCGGCACGGCGCGCATGGTGTTTTCGAGCAGTTCGGAGAGCGGCCCCCACTTCGCGGGAACGGCCTGACAAGCGGCCTCTTCGGCCGAGCGGAGCTGTGCCGTGACGCGCCGGCGGGTGCGCCGCGAGATGATGCGCTGTTTCGAGAGGTTCTGCCCGAAAAAGAAGTAGCAAACCAGCCCCACGACCGGAGCCAACAGCAGCACGATGATCCACGGCACGGTTTTCAGCGGGTTGCGGTTGTCCGTGACGATGACCACGATCGTGCCGACGACGGCCAGCGAATAGATGGTCAGAAAAATGCTGCTGAACAGTTGCATGGGACAAAGGTACGCATTTTATTAATGCGGTAACCGTCCGCCGCGCTTAAAACCTTATTCTTAACTGGCACTTTTTGCTCCGTCAAAAAGTGCCCAAAAACCTCTCCGACGATGTCTCCGCCTACTGCGTGCGGCCTAACGCTGGCTCCGGGCGCCTGACGCGGGTTTGCAAGCAAACCGGCCCCTCCGCCGGACGCTTTTAGTCCGCACTCCGTTCAACGGCTCCGACATCCGGTCGGATGCAATGGTGTGCGGCAAAGCCGCACTTTATATTAACGGTGAGTGCGCTTCCCAACCTTCTGAAACCGCAAGGCCGTCCGTAGCGCTAATCAAATTGCACCTGATAGAGCAGGTGTTCGACGCCGCGCACGAAGTTTCGTTTGTGGAGTTTCGGCGAATAGACATAGGCGTCAAGCGTGAAGACGCGGTTCGTGGCCGTGTCGACCGTCGTGAAGCTCACGAACGGCCCGCCCATGTAATCGCCCGCGACGTCCCAGAAGCCGCGCAGCTCGCACCACAGCCGCCCCTCCAAGCGGAACATCCGGTAGCCGGGCTCGATGACGTCCGAAGTGGTCATGTACGAACCGTCCGACGGGCCCGGAATACGGGCGGCGAACTTGTTGCGGGCGGCGAGCAGGGCACCGGGCGAAAGCGACTGGGGCCCCTCGTAGGGATAGCTGTACACGAAGAAGCCCTGACTGGCCTGCGGATATTCGTAGCGTGCCCACAGGAAATCGGGCTGCTGCGCGGCCACGATGTACCCGCGCGGCACTTTCATCCGCACGCCGAACGTCGATTCGACGGCCTTGCCCACCTCCGGCGCGAAGTACTGCTCGGTGAAGCGGATGGCGCGGTCGCGTTCGGCCTGCTCGAAGACCTGCACCAGCTCGGCGCGGTGGTCGGAAAGATACTCCGTCAGCGCCTTGTCCGACGGGCCTTGCAGCGTGACGATGACCTGCGGTTGGGCCGTCACGTCGTAACGGACGCCCGCTTCGGCCTGCGCCAGCGCAGGGTCGACGACGAGTTGCAGGATGTTGCGGTGGCGGGCCACCGTGCCGGTGTAGCCCCGTTCGGTCACGCGCACCACGTCGAACAGCGGCTCGGTCTGGTTGAGATAGGGTACCGGAGCCGTGTAGACGGCCCGCAGCGAATCGCCCAGTGCGCCGTTCCATGCCTCGTGGCCGCAGACGACGACCAATTCGTAGGGACGGCCCTGCGCCGTCATGCCGTCCGTATTGCGCAGCGAGCGGAAAGCGTCGCAACCTGCGGCGGCGACCGCCAAAAGAAGCACGACGGCGAGCCGCGCAACCCGATGCGAGGAGCAATGTTTCATCTTCGTAAACTTTATATCCGATACAAATATATTAAAAATTTAGAAAACAGTATGCCCGCCGCCGGTTTCTTCCACCGCCCGCCTGCATTGCAAGAATTTTTCGTAAATTTGCCGGTACGTTTGCAACAACGGAGTTTTCCTCTTACTATGCGACTGAAACCGCTGAAATTCATCCGCCGGCTGATGCCCGACCTGATCTGGGAAATCGACGACGACGAAGGCGTCTTCCTGACCTTCGACGACGGCCCCACGCCCGGCATCACCGAGTGGATTCTGGCCACGCTGGACAAGTACGATGCCAAAGCGACCTTCTTCGTGCTCGGGAAGAACGTCGAGATGTACCCCGACCTCTACCGGCGGATCCTCGACGCCGGCCACCGCGTGGGCAACCACACCTACTCGCACCAAAAGGGCTGGCGGATGTCGCTCGAACGCTACACCGAAGATGTCGATTTCGCCAACGATTTTATTAAGAGCGAACTGTTCCGGCCGCCGTATGCGCTGATTACGCCTGCGCAGGCGCGGCTGCTGGCCCAACGCTACCGGCTGGTGATGTGGGACATCCTATCGCGCGACTACAACCGCCAGCTGTCGCCGCGCACGTGTCTGAAAAACGTGACGAAACATCTGACGCCCGGAGCCATCGTCGTCTTCCACGACAGCGAAAAGGCCTTCCGCAACATGCGCTACGCCCTGCCACGCACGCTCGAACACGTACGCAAAATGGGGCTCAAATGCAAAGCCATTCCGCTATGAACTGGATCGATTGGATCGTCTGCATCGTCTTTGCACTGGCCGTCTGGAACGGGTGGCGCAAGGGGTTCGCCGTGCAGTTGTGCGGACTGGCGGGGCTGCTCGTCGCTGTGTGGCTCGCCATGCGCTTCGGGCCGGAGGTGGGGCTGCGCGCCGGCATCACGCCCGAATACGCTACGGCCGGCGGGTTCGTCATCGTGCTGCTGGTCGTGCTGATTGCGGCCGTCCTGCTCGGACGGGGCATGCGCAAGCTGCTGCGGTTCGTCGGATTGGGATTCCTCGACGTAGCGCTGGGCATCGCGGTCGCCGTCGTCAAATACGCACTGTTGTTGAGCGTGCTCTTTTCGGCGTTCGGACGGCTCAACGACGGGTTCGGACTGGTCGAACCGCAGACCCTCGCGCAATCCAAAACCTACGAGCCGGTTTCCCGATTCGCGGGGTGGGTTTTTCCGCAGGTTTCCTCGTTAAGAACGAAGTTTTAGGCGCGATAGACCGTCAACGGGCTACGGACGGCTGGAAGCGCACTTACCCTTTAATAAAAATACCGCGTAAGCGGCACCGTTGAATCCGACCGGATGTCGGAGCCGTTGAACGGAGTGCGGACTAAAAGCGTCCGGCGGAGGGGCCGGTTTGCTTGCAAACCCGCGTCAGGCGCCCGGAGCCAGCGTTAGGCCGCACGAAGTAGGCGGAGACATCGTCGGAGAGGTTTTTGCG
>JAMPDE010000001.1:560240-572038 GCA_023665825.1 Alistipes senegalensis
GGTCGCCCGCTACCGCGACTGGGGGACGCTGCGCTACTGGTTCCGCAGCGTCGAGCGGTTCGCGGCGTGGGTGCGGCGCATCCACTTCGTGACGTGGGGCCACCTCCCCGATTGGCTCGACACCTCCGACCCGCGCCTGCACATCGTACGTCACTCCGACTACCTACCCGAAGCCTATCGGCCGACGTTCAATTCCAACACGCTGGAACTCAATCTGCACCGCATCGAGGGGCTGGCCGAACAATTCGTGCTGTTCAACGACGACACTTTCTTGGGACGCCCCGCGCGACCGACCGACTTTTTCCGCGACGGCCTGCCGCGCGATATGGCCTGTTTGAGCCTGCCTGCGCTGGAACCCATCGCCCATATCATCCTCAACAACCTGACGCTCATCAACGCCCGCTACCGTCCGCACCGTGTGCTCGCACAGCATCCCGCCAAATGGTTTTCGCCGCGCTACGGAGCAGGGAACCTGCTGAAAACCGCGCTGTTGGCCGTGTGGTCGAACTTCGCGGGCATCCGCGACCACCACATGCCGCAGGCCTTTCTGCACAGGAGTTTCGAGCGGGCGTGGGCGCAATGGGGCGAGGAGTTGGACGCTACGTGCCGCCACCCGTTCCGTACATTGGGCGACGTGTCGCAATGGTTGGTGCGCTATGACGTGCTGTGTCGGGGCGAGTTCCGGCCTATCGGGTTCGGCGACTGCCGCCAGATGACGCTCGCGGACGACTGCGACGCGGTGTGCCGCGCGATCGAATCGCAACGCTGCCGCATGTTCTGCCTGCACGACGACGAACGCATCGCCGATTTCGAGGCGGTCAGCCGTCGGCTGTGCGAGGCGTTCGAGCGGCTGTTGCCCGAAAAATCGACTTTTGAACTTTGACCCCCATGAACATCTCCGTCATCATCCCCCTCTACAACAAGGAACGCGAAATCGGCGCGACGCTGCGTTCGATACTGGCGCAAACGCTGCCGCCGACCGAAATCGTCGTCGTGGACGACGGCTCGACCGACCGCAGCGCCGACATCGTGCGCGAAATCGCGACCGAATCGCCGCTCGTGCGGCTCGTCCCGCAAGCCAATGCCGGAGAGTGCGCCGCCCGCAACCGCGCCATCGCCGAAACGACGGGCGAATACATCGCCCTGCTGGATGCCGACGACGAATGGCGTCCCGGATTTTTGCAGGAAATCGCCGCGTTGATCGAGGAGTTCCCCGATTGCGGGCTCTACTGCACGGCCTTCGACATCGTGAGCCACGAGGGCGAGTTCCCGGCCGTCTGCCCGTCGGATCGGGGCATCGTGGAAAACTTTTTCCGCGATTCCGCCCACCGCTACATCGCGATTCCGTCGGCCAGCTGCATCCCGCGCCGCGTATTCGACGACGTGGGCGGTTTTCCAGAGGGGATGAAAATGGGGGGCGACCTCTACATGTGGATCAAAATCGCACGACGCTATAAAGTGTGCTTCTCGCCCGCGCGGTTGTGCCGCTATTCACGCGTAGCATCGAACCGTTCGTCGGCCATCTACACGCCCGAACGCACGCCCTATTCGTTCGAGGAGCTCTACGACCCGACAGCCCCCGACGAGGAACGCGAATTCATCGCCCGCGCCGCACTCGGCAAGGCGCTGGTGCTCTCGGCGAAGGGCGGCACCGAAGACGCCGCGCGCGCCATCCGCACGTTCGGCTACACGCGCACCTACCGCCGCACTCTGCACAAAGTACGGATAATCAATGCGTTGCCCGTCCGCTGGCGGACGCCCCTGCTGAACCTCTATAACACCATCGCATGGCGCATAGCGAAAAAAGGACTGTGAGCGAAGTTCGGCCCCGTTACATTATCGGGGGGGGGCATTTTTTTACCGAAAAACAATAAAAATAAATTGTAGAATAAAAAACTTTTTCTACCTTTGCACCGACAGCAGCGACCGAACCGCCGGACAGGCGGCCGAAAACGAAAGCTAACCCGCTGTCGATGCGTATGATACGACTGGAAAACATCAACAAGACCTATCACGGAGGCTCCCCGCTCCATGTGCTGAAAGGAATCGACCTGCAAGTCGCGCAAGGCGAACTGGTCTCGATCATGGGCGCTTCGGGCTCGGGCAAATCCACCCTGCTGAACATACTCGGCATCTTGGACGACTACGACAGCGGCAACTACTATCTGGCCGGCCGGCTCATCAAGAATCTCAACGAGACGCAGGCGGCTGCCGCCCGCAACAACATGATCGGCTATATCTTCCAGTCGTTCAATCTGATAAACTACAAGAACGCGGTGGAAAACGTCGCCCTGCCGCTCTATTATCAGGGCATGACGCGCCGCAAACGCAACGCGCTGGCCCTCGAATACCTCGATATGCTGGGGCTTCGGGAGTGGGCCGGCCACATGCCCAACGAAATGTCGGGCGGGCAAAAGCAGCGGGTCGCCATTGCACGGGCGCTCATCAACCGGCCGCAAATCATCTTGGCCGACGAACCGACGGGCGCGCTCGACAGCGCGACGTCGCAGGAGGTGATGAACCTGCTGCGGCGCGTGAACGTCGAAATGGGCATGACGATCATCTGCGTGACGCACGAACAGGCCATCGCCGACCAGACGGACAAAATCATCCGGCTGAAAGACGGCCTCATCGGCAGCATCGAGGAAACCGGACTGGGCACGAAGCGATGAGGGAACTTTTTCTGGAAATCTGGACTTCCGTCCGCCGCAACAAACTGCGCACGGCACTCACGGGCTTTTCGGTCGCGTGGGGCATCTTCATGCTGGTCATCCTGCTGGGTTCGGGCAACGGGCTCAAAAACGGCGTGAACTCCAACTTCGGCGATTACGCCACCAATTCGCTCGACCTTTACAGCAACTACACGTCGAAACCCTATGCCGGTTACGAGAAGAACCGCCGCATCAGACTATATGAAAACGACATCAAGATTCTTGAACGGGAATTTCCCGAAATCGACGAAGTAGCAGCACAAGCGTGGTACAGCAGCAAAAAAGCGACCTACGGCAATGAATTCACGGCCGTATGGGTCTGTGGCATCATGCCGGCCCTCGCCCAAATGGAAGGCATCAAACTTTCGGCCGGCCGATTCATCAACGACACCGACCTGCACGACTACCGCAAAGTCATCGTCATCGACGAAATGATGAACCGACTCTTCTTCAAGGGCAAATCACCGTTAGGCAAACAGGTCAAGGTCGGCACGTCGGTTTTCATGGTCATCGGCGTGCAAAAGGGCGACGCCGAACGCAACAATTCGTCGTGTTACATTCCGCTGACGACGGCCCAGCTGCTCTACAAGCAGAACAACCCCGAAGTAAACAACATCACGCTGACAGTCAAAGGACTGGACACCGACCAACAATTGGCGGATTTCGAGAAACGCCTGCGCCGCCGGCTGGCCGCCGAACACCAGTTCGACCCCGAAGACGAGAGCGCGATCTGGATCGACAACACGATGGAGCGTTACAAGTCGTTTCAGATGATTTTCTGGGGCATCAACCTCTTCGTGTGGATTATCGGACTGGGGACGCTGCTCGCAGGGGTCGTCGGCGTGAGCAACATCATGCTCGTCACGGTCACCGAGCGCACGGCCGAATTCGGCATCCGCAAGGCGTTGGGGGCGAAACCGGCGTCGATCATCCGGCTGATTCTCACCGAATCGGTCTGCATCACGGCCGCGTTCGGCTACATCGGCATGGTGCTGGGCATCGCCGTCATGGAGGGGGTGAACTGGATTCTCACGCAAGGGGGCGGCGGAAGCGACGGGCCGTCGATTTTCCTTAACCCGACGCTCGACCTGCGGGTCGTGGTGAGCGCGACCATCGTGCTGGTTGGCGCGGGCCTCGTGGCCGGTTACATTCCGGCCTACCGCGCGGCGCAACTCAAAACGATAGACGCATTGCGATACAACAAATAAGATGACGCGTTTTTTCGACATAGACCGCTGGAACGAAATCTGGCAGACCATCGCGCGCAACCGCAAGCGCAGCATCATGACGGCGCTGGGCGTATTCTGGGGCATCTTCATGCTCACGGTGATGCTCGGCGCGGGCACAGGGCTCGGCCGCATGTTTCGCGGGCAGCTGGGCGACATGGCGACCAACACCATTCTGATGCAGCCCCAGCAGACCGGCATGCCTTACAAGGGCATGCCCAAGAACCGCTGGTGGCGCATGGACAACGGCGACGTCGAGGCAGTAAAGAAACTGCCGGAAGTGCTCTACGCTTCGGCCGTGTTCTGGGGCAACGAACAGCATTGCAGCTACGAACAGCGCAAGGGCGACTACTCGATCATGGGCTATTCTCCCGACTACCAGCGCATCCAGCCGCAGAAAATCCCCTACGGCCGCTACATCAACGAAATGGACATGGCCCGCAACCGCAAGGTGTGCGTCATCGGCACGCAGGTGCAAAAAGACCTCTTTCCGGGCGAACCGAATCCCGTCGGCAAAGTCATCAAGGTGAACAGCTCCTATTTCACGGTCGTCGGCGTCATCCGCAAACAGAGTTCGGCCATGTCGTTCAGCGACTTGGAACGCACGATCATCGTGCCCGTGTCGCTGGTGCAGCAGCTCTACGGCGCAGGCAACCGCATCCACATGCTCGCGCTGGCGGGACGCGACGACACGCCCAGCAAAGTGGTCGAGCAAGCCTGCCGCGAGACGGTTTTCGCCCGCCACATCATCGCGCCCGACGACGAAAAGGCCGTCTGGACGATGGCGGCCGCCGAGATGTTCGAGAAGGTCAACGGGCTTTTTCGGGGCATCGCCCTGCTGACGTGGGTCGTCGGACTGGGGACGCTGCTCGCGGGCATCGTCGGCGTAAGCAACATCATGCTGGTGCTGGTCAAGGAGCGCACGCAGGAGATCGGCATCCGACGCGCGTTGGGTGCCGCGCCCAGCACCATCATCGGGCAGATTCTGTCCGAAAGTTTCGTGCTGACCTTCATCGCCGGAGTGCTGGGACTTACAGCGGGTGTGGGGGTATTGTCGGTCGTCGATTCGATTTACTACCAAGCCGTCACCGTAGCGCAGGAGGGCATCGAGGTATCGTGGCAGGTGTCTTTCGGCACAGCGATGCTGTCGCTCGTCATCTTGGTGGCGGGCAGCCTGCTGGCAGGCGTCATTCCGGCCGTGCGGGCGTTGAGCATCAAGGCGGTCGACGCCATACGCGAAGAATAAATTTTTAATTGTGAACTGATATGAAACGTATTCTGCTAATCCTGCTCGGCGCGGCAATGGTCGCCGGACTGTTTTGGACGTTCTGGTTCCTGTGGAAAAAGACCCGGCCCGTGAAGATCGTCTATACGCTCGAAACGCCCAAACTCGACACGCTGCGGCAGTACGTCGTCGCGACGGGCAAGGTGCAGCCGCGCGACGAGGTGGAAATCAAACCGCAGATTTCGGGCATCATCGCCGAACTGCACAAGGAGGCCGGACAGACCGTCCGCAAGGGCGAAATCATCGCTACGGTGAAAGTTATTCCCGAAATGGGACAACTGTCGAGCGCCGAATCGCGCGTTTCGGTAGCCGAACTGTCGCTCGCCCAGACCCGCCGCGAAGCCGAACGCACGGAGACGCTCCACAGCAAAGGGGTCGTCTCGGACGAAGAGGCCGAACAGAGCCGCACGGCGTTGAGCAAGGCCGAAGAGGAGCTGCGCAACGCGCGTGAAAACCTCGAAATCGTGCAGAAAGGCATCACGAGCCGCTACAAGGAATTGAGCAACACGCAAATCCGCTCGACGATCGACGGCATGATCCTCGCCGTGCCTATCAAAGTAGGTAATTCGGTCATCCAGTCCAACACGTTCAACGACGGCACGACCATCGCGACGGTCGCCGACATGTCGAACATGCAGTTTCAGGGCAACGTCGACGAAACCGACGTCGGCAAACTCCACGAGGGCATGGGCGTGAAACTGACCATCGGCGCGCTGCAAAACGTCGAACTCGACGCCGAACTCGAATACGTATCGCCCAAAGCGACCGAAGACAACGGCGTGGTGCTGTTCGAGGTGAAAGCCGCCGCACGGATTCCCGCCGACATCTTCGTGCGGGCCGGATACAGCGCCAATGCCAACATCGTCATCGAAAACCGCGAGGGCGTGCTGACGCTGCCCGAAAGCACAATCGAATTCAACGAGGGCAAGAGCTACGTCCATGTGCTGACGAGCGCCGAAGATGCCGAAACCCAGACGTTCGAGAAGCGCGAAGTGGAAATCGGCCTGTCGGACGGCATCGCGGTCGAAATCGTTTCGGGCGTGACGGCCGACGACAAGGTGCGCGGCGCCAAAGAGGAGAAAAAATAACCGGATAAATTCGCAACGACGATGAAAAACCGCATATTGTCGCTATCGTTCGCGCTAGCGTTCCTCGCCTCCGCAGGGGCGCAGAACGCGCCGGAAACGTGGACGCTGGAACAGTGCATCGACTACGCCCAACAGCACAACACGACCGTCCGTACGCGCGCCGTGCAGGTCGAACAGAACGACAACGAACTCACGACGGCGCGTTACAGCCGCCTGCCCGACCTCAATGCGTCGGTAGGCTACAACGTATCGTTCGGCCGCGCGACGGGCGAAGACAACACCTACAAGACGCAGACCCTGCAAACGGGCAGTTTCGACGTATCGGCGTCGATGCCGCTCTTTCAGGGATTCCGCATCAACCGCACCGTCAAGGGCGGCAAACTCGACTTGGCCGCCGCCGTGCAGGACTTGGAGCGGGCCCGCGAAGACGTGGCCGTGCAAGTGATGACGCTCTATTTGCAGGTACTCTACAACAAGGAGCTGGTCGGCATCGCCGAGCGCCAGCTGGCGTTGAGCACCCAGCAGGCCGAGCGCAGCCGCGAGCTGGTCGCAGCAGGCAAGCAGCCCGAATCGGCCCGCTACGAGAGCGAAGCCCTCGCGGCCAACGATGCGCTGACGCTGACCCAAGCCCGCAACGACCTGCAACTGGCCCTGCTCGATTTGAGCCAAGCCCTGAACCGCGAGAGCGCGGCCGGATTCGACATCGTCCGGCCCGAACTCGACCCGCTGCTGCACGACGCCCTCGTCCGGCAGCCCGAAGCGGCCGGAACCATCTACGACCAAGCCGCCGAACAACGGCCCCACATCCGCGCCGAACGCATCCGGCTGGAAAGCAGCGAAAACGCTATCGGCATCGCCCGTTCGCAGCTCTACCCCTCACTCTCGCTGCGCGGCGGCTACGGCACGGGCATTTATAGCTCGATGGATGCCGATTTCTGGCCCCAGTTCCGTCACAACGGCAGCGAATTCGTGGGCGTGTCATTGTCGATTCCGATTTTCAACCGCCGCACAGTGCGGGGCAACATCCGCACGGCGAAACTCTCGGCGCAACGGCAGCAACTGGCCCTGCTCGAAGCCGAACAATCGCTGCGCAAGCAGATCGAGCAGGCATGGTACAATGCCGATGCCGCCGGCGCGAAGTACCGCGCGGCCGAAACCGCGCTCGCTTCGGCCGAAACCGCCTTCGGCTACGAGGAGCGGAAAGCGGCGGCAGGCCGCTCGACGGTATTCGATTTCAACGATGCCAAAACCCGCATGGAACGCGCAGCAGCCGAGCTGGCGCAGGCCAAATTCGAGCTGGTTTTCCGGCGCAAAATTCTCGACTACTATCGCGGGGAACCGCTCTCGTTGTGATTTTTTCGCATCAAACGAGAACGAACGTTCGGGAGCGAAGACGACGCACTGAACCGCACAACGGTCTACCGCGCTAATAAAAAATTTTGTATCTTCGCGGTCGGATTCAGCAATCACCAATGGATTGGTTACGTTCGCTCGTGTTCGAGCACTCGGCCGTGCAGGCCGTCGTCGTGCTGTCGCTCATCGCGACCGCCGGCATCGGGTTGGGCAAAATCCGCATCGGCGGCGTTTCGCTCGGCACGGCGTTCATCTTCTTCGTGGGCATTCTGGCCGGACACTTCGGGCTCTCGCTCGATCCGGCGATGCTCTCCTACGCCGAAAGTTTCGGACTGATTCTCTTTGTCTACGCGTTGGGATTGCAGGTCGGGCCCGGATTTTTCAGTTCGCTGCGCTCCGGCGGCATGCGGCTGGTTATGCCCGCACTGCTCGTGCTGTTCATCGGCACGGCGGCGGCCGTCGGGTCGAGTTTTGCCTGCCGCGTCCCCATCGCCGACATGTCGGGCATCCTCTGCGGCGCGACGACCAACACCCCCGCTCTGGGTGCCGCGCAACAGATGCTGATGCAGCAGGGCCGCGACACCAGCGGCCCTGCGTTGAGTTGTGCCCTCACCTACCCGCTGGGCGTGGTCGGCGTGATTCTCGCCATCGTGCTGCTGCGTAAATTCTTCGTCCGCCCCGCCGACCTGCCGGGCCCCGACGCCGAGCACCGCAAAAACGTATTCATCGCCAGCTACCGGCTGACGAATCCGGCCGTTTTCGGCCAGTCGGTACACGAAATCGCGGCGCAGAGCCACCACCACTTCGTCATCTCGCGGCTGTGGCGCGACGGACGGGTCTCGATTCCGACTTCGGACAAGACCCTGCAACGGGACGACATCATCTTGGTCATCACCACGCCCGCCGAAGCCGACGCCCTGCGGCTTATCTTCGGCGAACAGGAACAGAAAGACTGGAACACGGAAAACATCGACTGGAACGCCGTCGACAGCCAGCTGATTTCGCAACGCATTTTGGTGACGCGACCCGAAATCAACGGCCGCAAACTGGCCTCACTGCGGTTGCGCAACCACTACGGCATCAACATCAGCCGCGTCTACCGTTCGGGCGTGCAGCTGCTGGCAACCCCCGACCTGCGGCTCCAGCTGGGCGACCGGCTGACCGTCGTCGGCGAGGCCGAAGACATCCGGCGCGTCGAAAAAATTCTCGGCAATGCCGTGAAAAGCCTCAACGAACCCAATCTGGCGGCCGTCTTCATCGGTCTGATTCTGGGACTGGTCTTGGGCAGCATTCCAGTGGCGTTGCCGGGCATCTCGATTCCCGTCAAGCTCGGACTGGCGGGCGGCCCGATCATCGTGGGCATCCTCATCGGCACGTTCGGCCCGCGACTGCACATGATTACCTACACGACGCAAAGCGCCAACCTGATGCTCCGTGCGCTGGGGCTGTCGCTCTACCTCGCCTGCTTGGGGCTGGACGCCGGCGCGCACTTCTTCGAGACCGTCATGCGGCCCGAAGGGATGCTGTGGCTCGTGTTAGGATTCCTACTGACGGTGGTACCCGTGCTGCTGGTCGGGATATTCGCCCTGCGGACGCTGCACCTCGATTTCGGTTCGGTGTCGGGGCTGCTCTGCGGCAGCATGGCCAATCCGATGGCCCTCAACTATGCCAACGACACCATCGAAGGCGACAACCCGTCGGTGTCATACGCTACGGTCTACCCCGTCTGCATGTTCCTGCGGGTCATTCTCGTGCAGGTCGTCCTGATGCTCTTCCTCTGACGGCATCGACCGCGCCAGCTCCTCGACATTGCTTCCGGCCGGCCGCTGGAACACCCGCAAGTCGAACCACCCGACCGAAGCGAAAACGTGCGCGAAGACATCGGACTGAATCTCCTCGTACTCCGTCCATACGACCGTATCGGTGAAAAAATAGAGCTGCAACGGCACACCCGTATCGGAGGGCTGCAACTGGCGCACGAGCAAGAGCATGTCGTGGCGAATCGGCACCGCCGTCTCCAAATAGCGGATCAGGTAGGTGCGGAAAATTTCCAAATTGGTCAAGTGCAGGCCGTTGCAGGCGGCGTCGGCAGGCGGAATGCCGTGCGACGCATTGTAGTCGGCATAGCGTTTTCCGGTCTCGTCGATGTAGTCGCGCACGAGCGCGATGCGGCGGAAGCGCGCCAGCATCTCGGGCGTACAGAAGCGCACGGTCGAAAGGTCGATGAAGACCGACCGCATCACGCGCCGGCCGCCCGAACGCTTCATCGCCTGCCAGTTCTGGAACGAATCGCTCACCAGCAGATAGGGCGGCACCGTGACGACGGTATTGTCGTAATTGCGTACCTTCACGGTCGTGAGCGTCACCTCGATGACGACGCCGTCGACACCGTATTTCGACATCTCGATCCAGTCGCCCACCTGCAACATGTCGTTGACCGACAGCTGGATACCCGACACGAATCCGAGAATGCTGTCCTTGAAAATCAGCATCAGCACCGCCGCCGAAGCACCTAATCCCGTGAGCAGAAAGGTCGGGGACTTGCCGACCAGAATGGAGATAATCAGGATAGTACCTATCAGCATGACGATACCCTGCGCCGTCTGCCGCAACCCCTTGATGGGTTTGTTCTGCCAAGCCGGACGGCGTACCGCCATCTGGAATCCCGCCCGAATCACGGCGCAGAGCAACCGGCAAATCGTAACGACGATATAACTCTGCATCAGACGGTTCAGCACCGTGCGGACATGCACGTTATCCTCGAATACGACGGGCAGGGTAATGGAGAGCAGAATGGCGCTCAACACATGGCAGGAATGGTTGAGCACGGAGATGCTGAACAGGTCGTCGTCCCATTTGACGCGCGTGCGCTCCACCAGCCGCCGCATCCCGCGAGCGAGGGTCAGCCGGCAAACGAAATCGAACAGCACGACGATCAACAGCACCAACAGCAAGGAGACCCAAAGATCCCACCCTTTTTCGGATGCGGAGCTCAATCCGAATGCTTCGAGAAGCGCATCCGTCCAACGTTTCAGAAGTGCCTGCATGCGCAGACGCGATGCAAAATCCGCGCCTCGACCGGCCGCCGAACCTCCGACAACGAAAAAGAGAGCGGCCCTGCGGTCGCTCCCTTTCGACTGATCGGATTATCGTTCCACCACGACGCTCACGCGGGCGACCTTTCCGCCGAGCGGCGGAGCCAACTTCGACACGGTGCACCGGATGTGCCGAATCTGCGGGAAAGCGGCGTAAAGCGCGTCGATGATGTTCGTCGCCACGCGCTCGATCGTGCGCTGGGTGACGCGCATCTGCTCGCGGACTATCTCATAGACCGTCAGGTAGTTGACCGCCTGTTCCACGCTGTCCTCTTCGGCCACGCGGCCCAGTTCGGCCGTGACGGTCAGGTCGACCGTAAAGCGGTTGCCCACCTTGCGTTCGAGCTCGTAGCACCCGTGCAGGGCGCGGAACTCCATGCGGTCGAGGACGATTTCGTATTGCATTTCGCTTGTTTTTCGCGGCGGCACGCCCTACTCCGCAATCACTAAATAATAGTTCTTCTTGCCTTTCTGCACGAGCAGGTACTTGCCGGCCAGCAGGTCGGATTCACCTACCGCACGCATCGGGTCGGCGACCTTCTCGCGGTTGAGCGACACGCCGCCGCCCTGCACCATCTTGCGGCACTCGCCTTTCGACGGGAAAATCTGCGTCTTCTCGGCGCACAACTCGATGAACGGCAGCCCGTTCAGCTCCGCACGGGCGACGCGGAACTGCGGCACCCCCTCGAACACCTGCAACAGCGTCTCCTCGTCGAGCGTGCGCAGGGTTTCAGGAGCCGCCCCGCCGAAGAGAATCGCCGATGCACCGGCCGCCTTTTCATACTCCTCGCGCGAATGGATCATGGTCGTAATCTCCTGTGCCAACCGCTTCTGCAACACGCGCAGATGCGGCGCGGCGCGATGCTCGGCAATCAACGCCTCGATAGTCGGACGGTCGAGCAGGGTGAAAATCTTGATATACCGCTCGGCGTCCTCGTCGCTGACGTTCAGCCAGAACTGGTAGAACTTGTAGGGCGACGTATAACGCGGGTCGAGCCACACGTTGCCGCTCTCGGTCTTGCCGAACTTGGTGCCGTCGG
>JAMPDE010000001.1:572138-578623 GCA_023665825.1 Alistipes senegalensis
ACGCTTTTAGTCCGCACTCCGTTCAACGGCTCCGACATCCGGTCGGATGCAATGGAGCGACGCTTTGCGTCGCGCAGGCCGCACATTGACATTCTGTCGCCGAATGTGCGCCTTTTTGGCACGAACTGACAGGCGCGGCCTGCCAAAATCCGCCAGCTTGTCCGAGTTTGCGGCGTGGCAGGGGCTTTGCGGATGCAACCGACGGAAACGAAACCGAAACAATACGACATATGAACATCAACACACTTACCGTAAAGGCCCAAGAAGCGCTCCAAGCGTCGCTCTTGCTGGCGAAAGAACACGGGCAGCAGGCAGTCGAACCGCTGCATCTGTTGAGCGTGCTCGTGCGCGAGGAGGATTCGCTCGCGGCTTTTCTGCTGGGACGGGTCGGCGTCAACGTCCGCGCATTGCGCGACGAAGTGCAGCACGCGGTGGCCGCCCTGCCGCGCGTCGAGGGTGCGGGCGAACAGTTCTTTTCGCAGGACTGCTCGCGGGTTATCCAACGCGCCGTTGATTTCACCCGCACGTTCAACGACAAATATGCCTCCATAGAGCATCTGCTGCTGGCACTGGTCGCCGAACGCGGGCAGGCCGCCGACCTGCTGAAACGACACGGCGCGACCGAAAAAGAACTCGTCGAAGCCATCCGCACGTTCCGCAAGGGCGCGACGGTCGATTCGCCGAACGCCGAAAAAGAGTTCAATTCATTGGGGAAATATGCTATTAACCTCAATGAAATGGCCCGTTCGGGCAAACTCGACCCCGTCATCGGCCGCGACGAGGAAATCCGCCGCGTATTGCAGATTCTGTCGCGTCGCACGAAGAACAACCCGATACTGGTCGGCGAAGCGGGCGTCGGCAAGACGGCCATCGCCGAAGGAATCGCCCACCGCATCGTCGACGGCGACGTGCCCGAAAACCTGAAATCGAAAATCATCTATTCGCTCGACATGGGCGCGCTGATTGCCGGCGCGAAGTATCAGGGCGAATTCGAGGAGCGGTTGAAAGGGGTCGTGCAGGAGGTCATCGCCAGCGACGGCGAAATCCTGCTGTTCATCGACGAAATCCACACGCTGGTCGGCGCGGGCAAATCGTCGGGTGCGATGGATGCGGCGAACATTCTGAAGCCTGCGCTGGCGCGCGGCGAGCTGCGCACCATCGGTGCGACGACGCTCGACGAATTCCAGAAATACTTCGAGCAGGACAAGGCTTTGGAGCGCCGTTTCCAGAAGGTCATGGTCGACGAACCGACGCAGGAGGATGCCGTGTCGATTCTGCGCGGGCTGAAAGAACGCTACGAAAACCACCACCAAGTGCGCATCAAGGACGAAGCGATCGTGGCGGCGGTCGAACTGTCGACGCGCTACATCACCTCGCGCTTTCTGCCCGACAAGGCCATCGACCTGATCGACGAGGCGGCCTCGCGGCTGCGGCTGGAGATGAACTCCGTGCCCGAAGAGATCGACACGCTCGACCGCCGCGTGCGCCAGCTGGAAATCGAACGCGAAGCCATCCGCCGCGAAAAGGACGCGAAGCGCATCGAACAGCTGTCGCGCGAAATCGACGAGCTGAAAGCGCGCGATTCGGCGATGCGGGCCAAGTGGCAGAGCCAGCGCGACCTGCTGAAAAAAATCCAGTCGAACAAAGACCGCATCGAGCAGCTGAAAGTCGAAGCGCAGCAGGCCGAGCGTCAGGGCGACTACGGCCGGGTAGCCGAAATCCGCTACGGACGCATCCAAGAGGCCGAAAAGGAGATTGCGACGCTGCAAGAGGAGTACAAACTCGCGGCGGCGGGCGATTCGATGATCAAGGAGGAGGTCGACGCGCAGGACGTCGCCGAAGTGGTGGCCCGCTGGACGGGAATACCGGTAACGCGTATGCTGGCTTCGGAGCGCGAAAAACTCCTGCACATGGAGGCCGAGCTGCACAAGCGGGTCGTCGGGCAGGAGCAGGCCATCGCCGTTGTGTCGGACGCCGTGCGCCGGTCGCGGGCGGGGCTCAACGACCCGCGCAAACCGATCGGTTCGTTCATCTTCTTGGGCACGACGGGCGTCGGCAAGACCGAGCTGGCCAAAGCGCTGGCCGAGTTCCTGTTCAACGACGACTCGATGATGACGCGCATCGACATGAGCGAATATCAGGAACGGCACAGCGTGTCGCGGCTCGTGGGGGCGCCTCCGGGATACGTCGGCTACGACGAGGGCGGGCAGCTGACCGAAGCGGTGCGGCGCAAGCCCTATTCGGTGGTGCTGCTGGACGAAATCGAAAAGGCGCACCCCGACGTCTTCAACATCCTGCTGCAAGTGCTCGACGACGGCCGGCTGACCGACAACAAGGGGCGCACGGTCGACTTCCGCAACACGATCATCATCATGACGTCGAACATGGGCTCGCAACTGATTCAGGAGCGGCTGGCGTCGTTCGACGGCAACGCGGTCGCGCCGGAGGTCATCGAACGGACGCGCGACGAGGTGGTCGACCTGCTGAAACAACAGCTGAAACCGGAGTTCCTCAACCGCATCGACGAAATCGTGCTGTTCGAGCCGCTGACGCGTGCGGAAATCGGCCGCATCGTCGACCTGCAACTGGGATTCGTCACGAAACTGCTGTCGGAGAACGGCATCCGGCTGGAATACACGCCGGCGGCGCGCGACTGGGTGGCCGCAGCCGGATTCGACCCGCTCTACGGCGCACGGCCGGTGAAGCGGACGATCCAACGGGTCATCGTGAACGAGCTGTCGAAACGCATCTTGGCCGGCGACGTCGACCGCACGAAGCCCATCCGCATCGACGCGACACCCGACGGGCTGGCTTTCAAAAACTAACGGCAACGAACCGACGGCGGGCAGCCTGCTTCAACGCCCCGCCGGGTGAACGCATGCCACCGCGCCGTCGGACGCAAAAAAGCGATTGCAGCAAACTGCAATCGCTTTTTTCATCGTCTGCCGAAAACGCATGCGGCCGCGAACGACCGCCCTGCACCTCCGAGTCTCCTATTTCTTGACTTTGGGAGCCAGCATCATGTTCATCTTCTTGCCGTCGAGTTTCGGCATCATCTCGACTTTGGCGAACTCCTCCAAATCGGTGGCGAAGCGCAGCAGCAGGATTTCGCCCTGCTCCTTGAAGACGATTGAGCGGCCTCGAAAGAAAACGTAAGCCTTCACTTTGGCCCCCTCTTTCAAGAAATTCTGCGCATGCTTCAACTTGAAGTTGTAGTCGTGGTCATCGGTCTGCGGGCCGAAACGAATCTCCTTGACGACGACCTTCGTCTGGTTCGCCTTGATCTCCTTCGCCTTCTTGCGCTGCTGGTAAAGGAACTTCTGGTAGTCCGCGATGCGGCATACGGGCGGTTCCGCCTTGGGCGAAATCTCGATCAGGTCGAGTTCGAGCTGGTCGGCGAGACGAAGCGCGTCGCGAATCGGCATGACCTGCGGTTGCTCGATGTTATCCCCCACCACGCGCACTTCGGAAGCGGTGATCTGCTCGTTGATGCGATGGGGATACTCTTTTTCGGGCGGACGGCGCCCGAAACGGGGATCTCTTCCGCCGGCCGGTCTCGGCCGGTTATTCCCGGGACTGAACGGTCGCAGCGGGAATGGTTTCGGTGTTGCGATAATAGTAAATTTATTGGTTGATATTCAGTTTATTGGCATCGGTTTCCTGCTTGACCAGCCCGGCAATCAGTTCGCGGAACGCGTCGAGCGTCATCTGACCCTTGTCGCCCTCGCCCTGCGCACGTACCGACACCAGTCCGTCGGCCTCCTCCTTTTCGCCGACGATGAGCAGGAACGGCGTGCGTTTCAGCTCGTTGTCGCGGATCTTGCGGCCGATTTTCTCGTTGCGGTCGTCGATTTGCGCCCGTACGTCGTTGGTGTTCAGATACTCCACGACCTTGTTCGCATAATCGTTGTACTTCTCCGAAATGGGCAGCACGACCACTTGGTCGGGCGAAAGCCACAACGGGAACTTACCGCCCGTATGCTCCAACAGCACGGCCACGAAACGCTCCATCGAACCGAACGGCGCGCGGTGAATCATGATGGGCCGGTGCAGCTTGTCGTCGGCACCCTTGTAGGTCAGGTCGAAACGTTCGGGCAGGTTGTAGTCCACCTGAATCGTTCCCAACTGCCACTTGCGGCCGATGGCGTCCTTAACCATGAAGTCGAGCTTCGGGCCGTAGAACGCGGCTTCGCCGTACTCCACGACGGTATTCAAACCTTTTTCTTCGGCAGCCTTCATGATAGCCGATTCGGCTTTCTCCCAGTTTTCGTCCGAGCCGATGTACTTTTCGCGGTTGTTCGGGTCACGCAGCGAAATCTGTGCCGTATAGTTGTCGAATTTCAGCGTACGAAAAATATAGAGCACGATGTCGATGACGCGCTCGAACTCTTCGAGCAGCTGGTCGGGGCGCACGAACAGGTGCGCATCATCCTGCGTGAAGCCGCGCACGCGGGTCAAACCGTGCAGCTCGCCCGACTGCTCGTAACGGTACACGGTGCCGAACTCGGCCAGCCGCACGGGCAGCTCCTTGTACGAACGGGGTTTCGACCGGTAAATCTCGCAGTGGTGCGGGCAGTTCATCGGCTTCAATAAATACTCCTCGCCTTCGATCGGCGTATGGATCGGCTGGAACGAATCTTTGCCGTACTTGGCATAGTGGCCCGACGTAACGTAGAGGTCCTTGTTGCCGATATGCGGCGTGATGACCTGCTGGTAGCCGTACTGCTTCTGCACGTTGCGCAGGAACTGTTCGAGCCGGTCGCGCAGCGCGGCGCCTTTGGGCAGCCACAAGGGCAGGCCCTGCCCCACGCGCTGCGAGAACGTGAATAGTTCGAGCTCTTTGCCCAGTTTGCGGTGGTCGCGCTTCTTGGCCTCCTCCATCATCGCCAGATACTCATCGAGCATCGACTTCTTGGGGAACGCGATGCCGTAAATGCGGGTCAGCATCTTGTTGTGCTCGTCGCCCCGCCAGTAGGCACCGGCTACGGAGGTCAGCTTGATGGCCTTGATGTAACCCGTATCGGGGATATGCGGCCCGCGACAAAGGTCGGTGAACGAACCGTTGGTATAGAACGATATGGTGCCGTCGTCGAGGTCGGAAATCAGCTCCACCTTATATTGGTCACCCTTCTCGGTGAAGGTTTTCAGGGCTTCGGCTTTGGGCACCTCGCGCCGCACGAGCACCTCCTTGCTGCGGGCGAGTTCCTGCATCTTCTGTTCGATTTTCGGCAGGTCGGCTTCGGTAATGGGCGTCGGCGAATCGACGTCGTAATAGAAACCGCTTTCGATAGCCGGCCCGATGCCGAACTTGATGCCCGGATAAAGGGCTTCGAGGGCTTCGGCCAGCAGGTGCGACGACGTGTGCCAGAAGGCGTGCTTGCCCTCGTCGTCGTCCCATTTGAAGAATTTGACCGAAGCGTCGGCTTCAATCGGACGCGACATGTCGACCGTCGCGCCGTTTACCGAAGCGGCCAGAGCGTCGGCAGCTAAACGAGGGCTGATACTCTCTGCAACTTGGTAAGCAGTCGTCCCTTTGGCGTACTCCTTGACCGAGCCATCGGGAAAAGTGATTTTCACCATTTGTTTATTCCATTAAGTTATCGGGGTGCCTCGCGCGGTTCCGTAGATACGAGGCGGAATCCGCCCGCGTCCCCCGTGATTTTCAATCTTCCTTTTCGGTTTGGGGCAGTTCCCTGACCGACACGTCGCGGCGCGTGCGTTCGCGCTCGGCATGCGGCAGGGGGTCGGCCGTCCATGCGGCCCACCGGCGGCGGCGTTCCACGATGTCGCAGGCCGCATAGACGGCATTGCGCATCGACTGCGGGTCGGCCTTGTCCTGACCGGCGATATCGAACGCCGTGCCGTGATCGGGCGACGTGCGCACGACGGGCAAACCCGCCGTGAAGTTCACCCCGTCGGGCGAAAGGCTCTTGAACGGCGCCAGCCCCTGATCGTGGTACATGGCCAAAATACCGTCGTAACAGACGTAATCGCCGCCGGCGAAAAGTCCGTCGGCCGCGAAAGGCCCGAACGCCAGCACACCGGCCGCGAACGCTTCGGCGATGGCCGGACGGATGATCGTCTCCTCTTCGTGGCCCAGCAGCCCGCCGTCTCCGGCATGGGGGTTGAGCGCCATGACGGCGATACGCGGCTCGACGATGCCGAAATCCTCTTTCAGCGACCGGCGCAGCGCGTGCAGGCCGCGGACGATTTTCTCCTGAGAGATGTGCGATGCAATTTCCGCTACGGGCAGATGCTTCGTCACCAACCCGACGCGCAAAACGTCGCTGCACAGAATCATCAACGGTTCGGCATCGAACTCGGCCCCGAAAAATTCGGTATGCCCCGTGAACCGAAAGTCGTCGCTCTGCACGGCCTGCTTCTCGAACGGGGCCGTGACGAGCGCATCGAGCGCACCGGATTTGAGTTCGGCCGTCGCCGCACGCAAGGCCTCGACAGCCGCGCTGCCCGCTTCGGGCGTGATG
>JAMPDE010000001.1:578723-638797 GCA_023665825.1 Alistipes senegalensis
CTCGCCGCTTGCCCCGCGCTCGGCGTGCCGGGCGGCCGCGAACTCCTTGCGCCACGCCGGATCGCTGCCGTCGACCCACAAAATGACGAAATCCGTATCGTTCATTGTACCAATAGATTGCATCCCCGTATGTCCGAACCTGCGATGCGCCCCTCGACCTCGAACGAGCCGTCGGCGAATACCCGTCCGGCGTCTTCGGTCTGGATGAACGCGCACGACCACCAGTTGGCCAAGTCGATGATATTCAGCCCGCCGCGCGTGCCGGCCGGCAGCAGCGCGAACGGGTCGTTGATGTCGCGCGCCACGACGCGCATCCACGCCGGACAGCGGAACCGGTTGCCGCCTGCCGAGTAGGCCTGCGAGGTGAGTTCGGCCATGCCGTATTCGGAGTGGATTCCGCCGACCCCGAACGCATCGCACAGCAATCGGTGAAACTGTTCTTTGGAAATCTCCTCGCGGCGGCCTTTCATGCCGCCCGTCTCCATGACGACCGTGTCGTGCAGGCGCGGGGCGTAGCGTTCGGCCAGTTCCCAAAGCGCGTAGCTCACGCCCAGCAGGATTTTGGGTTTCGGGTCGTTTTCGAGGGCGGTTATCAGCTCCTCATAGTTATTTAAGAAAAAGCCGCCCGAACCGCAGTCGGCAATTAGCCGGTCGGCCATGTAGACCAGCGACGAGCCCTTGCGTTCGAGGTAGCTGGGCAACAGGGCATAGAGGCTCCAGCGGCTCGGTTCGCCGTAGAACGTGCGGAATGCCCCGCGAAACGCCTGCTCGTAAAGGGCCAGCGAGCGCATCGGGTGGCGCGACGAGGTCATACCGGTGGTGGCCGACGAGGTGAAAACCGCTTCGGGTTCCGTGTCGCCGCAGTAGATGTCGTGCGTCTTGAACAGCTGGATAGGGAGGAACGGAATCTTCTCGATTCGGTCGATTCGCTCCGGGTCGACGTCGATGAGCGCGAGGTATTCGCGATAAGGCGGGCATTCGGCGGCTTGGCGGCGGAATACTTCGAGTGCGGCGGCCTCGAATGCTTCGGCCGTCCCGATGCGGAATATGTCGGCGGGCGTCATCATCGTTGCAGGGTTTTGGAGGCTCCTTGTCGGCGGAATTCCGCGCAGACGATGCCCGTCGCCATCGCCACGTTGAGCGATTCGGTCGTGCGGCGGTCGGCCGGATAGGGCGGAATCAGCAGTTTGCGCGTCACCGTCGCGGCGACTTCGGGCGTTACACCGCGCCCCTCGTTGCCCATGACGACGATGCCTGTCGGCGTCAGGTCGGTGCCGTAGAGGTTTTCGCCGTCGAGAAACGTACCGTAGACCGGCAGGCTGTGCGCCGCCGCTTCGCGCAGGAACGGGGCCAGCGGCGTGTAGTGCACCCGCACCCGCAGAATGGCCCCCATCGTCGCCTGCACGACTTTCGGATTGAAACAATCGGCCGTCGCAGGCGAGCAAACCACGTCGCCGATGCCGTACCAGTCGGCCAGCCGGATGATGGTGCCCAAGTTGCCCGGATTCTGCACGTCGTCGAGCGCAAGGGTCAGCCGGTCGGTCAGCCGCGCCGCGTCGAGCGTGTAGTGCGGAATCTCGACCAGCGCCAGTTCCGACGAGGCGGTTTTCAGCAGCGACAGCCGTTCCATGTCGTGCGGGGCGACCCGTTCGACCTCCGGCCCTGCGAATGCGCCCGTCGAGGTGAAAATTTTGCGCACCCGCAGGTGCGATGCACGCAGTTCGCCGATGAGCTTTTCGCCTTCGGCGACGAAGAGTCCGTGCTCCGTGCGGCCGCGTTTGTCGGCCAGCGAGCGGACGAGTTGGATTTCGGCTTTGGTCATCGGCGTTTTTCTATGACAAAGGTTTCCCGCTCCGTAGCGGCATAGGTTTCGGGGAAAAGCGTGCGGGCCTCGTCGACCAGCACCTGCTCGTCCTTGTAGCGCGACGAGTAGTGGCCGATTAGCAGCCGTCCCGCCCCCGCTTTCAGCGCTGCTTTGGCCGCATCGTGCGTCGTCGAGTGGCCGCGTTCTTTGGCCGTGCGTTGTTCGGCCGCCGCGTAGGTCGCTTCGTGGTACATCAGGTCGACCCCGCGACACAGCGTCGCCGCTTTGGCCGAGAAGTTCGTGTCCGACAGATAGGCGTACGCGCGCGGTTCGTAGGGGCGGTAGGTCAGTTCGGCATTGGGGATGACTTCGCCCGTGTCCAGCAGCACGTCCTCGCCCCGTTTGGCTGCCGCGATTTGGGCGATGGAGAGGCCGTATTTCACGATTTTGAACTTGTCGACGTTGAGGGGCGGCCGTTTCTCGCGAAACAGAAATCCGGCGCACGGCACGCGGTGGCGCAGCGGAATGCTCCACACTTCGAGCGAGTTGTTTTCCAGCAGCAGCGCGTGCTCGGTCGTGCGCGTTTCGCACCACTCGACGGGGTAGGGCAGCTCGCGGTCGAAATAGCGCAGATGCGCCGCGAGTATCTCGCCGAACGGAGCCGGCGCGTGGATGCGGAGCGCGGTTTTGCGTCCGTAGAGCCCCATTGTCGAGAGTAGCGGGAAAAGCCCGAACACATGGTCGCCGTGCAGGTGCGAAATGAAGACCTCGCGGATTTTCTGCGGGCTGATGCCCGTGCGGATGAGTTGCTGCTGCACGCCCTCGCCCGCGTCGACCAAATAGTGTTGTTCGTGGACATCGACGATTTGGGCCGACGGATGCCGGCCGGCCGTCGGTTTGGCCGACGAAGAACCCAATATGGTGACGCTGAAGCTCAAGCGGTTTATCGCGCCAATAAGAACCGTTCGCAGTCGAGTGCCGCGACGCAGCCCGAACCGGCCGCGACGATCGCCTGCCGGTAGTGCGGGTCGCGGACGTCTCCGGCGGCGAAAACTCCTTCGACCGACGTCCGCGAGGAGCCGCCTTCGACTTGGATGTACCCTTCGGCATCGAGCGTGAGCTGGTCGGCGAAGAGCTCCGTGTTGGGGTGATGTCCGATGGCGAGGAAGAAGCCCGCGATGTCGATGCGGCGTTCCGAACCGTCGGTCTTGCGCAGCAGGGCGCCCGTTACGCCGCTGCCGTCGCCCAGCACTTCGGCCGTGTTGTGCTCGAACAGCACCTCGATGTTGGGCGTCTTGAAGACCCGTTCCTGCATCGCTTTCGAGGCGCGCAGGAAAGGTTTGCGCACGATCATGTAGACCTTGTTGCAGAGCGAGGCCAGATAGGTCGCCTCTTCGCAGGCCGTGTCGCCGCCGCCCACGACGGCGACGTCCTTCTTGCGATAGAAAAATCCGTCGCACGTGGCGCATGCGCTGACGCCCTGCCCGCGAAATTTGGTTTCGGAGGGCAGGCCCAGATACTTGGCCGACGCGCCCGTCGCGATGATGATGCTGTCGGCGCACAGCTCTTTTTCGCCGTCGACGATGACGTGGAACGGACGCGACGAGAGGTCGACGTTCGTAATAGCTCCCGTGCGGATTTCGGTGCCCAGACGTTCGGCTTGCCGCCGCATGTCGGCCATCATCTGCGGGCCGTCCACGCCGTCGGGATAGCCCGGAAAGTTCTCGACCGTCGTGGTCGTGGTCAGCTGCCCGCCCGGCTCGATGCCCTCGTAGACGACGGGCGCGAGGTTGGCGCGGGCGGTGTAGATGGCGGCCGTATAACCTGCGGGGCCGCTGCCGATGATCAGTACTTTGTGCTGTTCCATAGCTGTTTCAGGATTCTTTGTTTTTCTTCTGTCAAATATCTTGCGAGACTTCCTCGCCGAGCGGCGCGAATTCGCCCGTTCGCCTTCCCGTGTAGTCGAATCGTGCCCACAGCCCTCCCTTGCGGGCACGGATCGTGCTCGTCGCCGGGTCGTACTCCACGATTTCGTATTCGGGCGGTAGGACATAGTTTCCGTCGCGGTCGATCAGCCCCATGCCTTCGGCCGTCTGCACTTCGGCGCGTCCTTCGTGGAAGTCGCCCGCCCAGAGATAGACCGGCGGAATCACCGGCCGGTTGTCGAGGTCGACGAATCCGAATCCCGATTCGTCCTCGACGCACACCCGCCCCTCGAACGGATTGCCCGTCCAGCGATGGCCTGCGAAACGCGACGACGGGGCATAGTCGGCCGCCGCGTCGTGCAACTCGGCACACGACGTGGTTGTCCGAACGATTCGCCGCAGCGCTTCGATCGCTTCGGCGTCGCTGGCATCGGTCGGCCCGACGAGGGCATCGTGGTAACGGAGCGGATAGAAATGCCCGTCGCTCCAAACGAGGTTGGCGGGTTTCAGATTGCGGTGTACGAATCGGGCGCGTTTCAGCGTCTCTTCGAGCAGATCGAGGGCGGCCAGCAGGGTGGTGCCCCGTTCGGTATGCAGAGCCTCTGAAAATTCCCCCCCCCGATGGTATTCGTTGCAGTATCAAGTCGCTGACGTACAGTTGTGTGCAAGCGTCTTGAAAGTGCAATTCTCGCGGCAAAATGCGGTATTCCGTCAGGGCCGGACAGTCGATTTTGCGCAGGGCCGCCGCCGTGCGTTCGACTTGTTGCATCGCTGCCGGGTCGAGCGGTAATGCGAGCAGCCAGCGGCTGCCCTGCCATTCGATTTCGGCTTCGGCGAAACGGGTCGTGCGGTGCAGGCGGGGCATTCCGTCGTCGCCGAGCACGGGACGGGCGTCGGCGAGGGTCGCGAACGAGAGGTCGGGCGTCAGCAGCGCCTGCGTGAAGATGCGGAGGGTGGGTGCCATGACTTATTCGGTTTTGATGCTGATAGAGCCGATGTTGAGCATGGCGAGCAGTTCGGCGGCCGAAGCGTTGAAACTCATGCCGCGAAAGGGCGGCATGGCTTCGGGGCCTTTCGATTCGCGGATCGCCTCGTCGAATACGCGCGGCATCTCCGACGAACATTCGTAGAGCAGCGATGCGTAGCGGCTCGGATAGTCGGCTTCGGACGCCGACGGAAAGAAGACGGCGCGCGAATCGTCGCAGTTCGAGATGTGGATGTTGATCAGCAGGACGTTGCCGTCGGCCGTGTGCAGCGATTTGATCTGTTCCGACACGGCCAGCAGTTCATCGTCCTCGCAGTCCGTCGCTTCGCCATCGGTGATGTTGAATACCACCGGCGGGAAACTCTCCGCATGGGCGGGTTCGGCGCACCATGCCGCCACGAAGTCGCGGGCACGGCGCAGGGCTTCGCACATCGGGGTTTGTCCGGCCGCTTTGGTGGCGATCCATTGGGGCGACGGCAGTTCGCGCAGCGAGACGCCGCCGTTCGGCAGCCGGCAGGGCAGTACTTCGGTACGCATGGTCGCTTTGCAGGCGGCCAGTTCGCTGATGGTGAGCGATTCGCGTTCGTCGGGGAGCAGCGAACGGACTTCGTCGTCGCCCGAATAGCCCAGCACGGCGATGTCGTAGTAGTCGCGCACGCCGTCGTCGCGGCGGGCCCGTTCGATAAGCTCGAACAACAGCGAATTGGTAATCGAGGTCACGGCGGCGGCTTTGGTCATCCGGCGGCCGCCGTAGGTGGTCTCTTCGGACATCGAGCCCGATGCGTCGATCAGCAGCACGAACGCCGTGCGGTGGTTTCTGGTGATGCTTTGGGTGTACATCTCTGACAGCAGGTATGAAGTCTCAAAAGTCTGGGGCGGTTGCGTGCAGGGCGGTCAGTCCAGCCCGCGTACGGCCCGATAGTCGGCCAGCCGTTCGGCATCGGCGTCGCAGTCGAGCCCGTAGCCGACGGCCATGTCGGGCGAGCAGTCGCGGTCGCGGTCGGCATCGGTCATCTCGCGCAGGGTTTTGCGGGTGTTTTCGCCGGCGGCGATGGCTTCGTTCAGTTCCTCGCGGGTCGGCACGTGGCCCAGCATGCCGGCATAGACCGATTCGGCCCAGCTGCGGGCGTAGTCGTCGTAGTGCACGTGGAAGACGCGGAACGCATTGTCCACCGCTTCGAGCGTCGCCAGCGTGCCGTTTTCGATTGCGTCGACGATGCGGTCGACCTCGCGTTTCGTGATGTATTGTCCGGCGATGTCCAGCCAGCGGCCGCTGCCGTTGTAGCGCTCCTCGACGGTGCCTTTCGCCAGCATCGCGCCCAGCGTTGCGACGATGGCCTTGTTGTAAAGCCCGATGCTGCGCCGCGCCGCTGTTGCGCGGATCAGTACGCGGTTGTGGATGTAGGTCTCGGCTTTGGGGTCTTGTTCCTGCATGCGGTGCAGCAGGTCGACGGCCTGCAACAACGCGCCGCCGATGTAGGGATTGTGCTCCTCGAAGTCGATGACGTCGCGCCGGACGGTGCGGCGGTCGCGGGCGGGCCATTTCTCCAAATCGCGCACGGTGCCGTAGCTGGTGAGGTTGGCGCCGGGCGTCAGCTGCGAGCGGCCCTCCTTCTCGATAAGGTAGGAGTACGGAAAGGCCGACGTGTCGTGATGCGACGAGTGGTGGCCCATCACCATCGTGAAGGGGCCTTCGAGCGCGGGCGACATGATGTAGGCACCCGAAGCGAACTTACAGCCGCGCAGGTGCACCGCCTGATGCACGGCGCCGCTCTTGAAAAGGTGGTTGCTCTGGTTCGAGCCGCTGCCCGCGTTGAAGAACGAGAACATGCCTGCAATCAGCAGCGACGATTTGTGGTGCGAAACCGTGTAGGGGCCGGCGAAAATGGCGGCCGCTTCGCCGTTTTCGCAGTGCGAGTTGGCGAAAAAGAGCGATTCCGACGCGGTGAATCCCTTGTCCATGATGCAGCTTTCGCCCACGAAGCAGTGTTCGAGCGTCGTGCCGTTGTCGACGCGTGCGTTTTCGGCGCAGATGAATCCGTAGGCCTTGACATCCGTGCCGATGCGGACGCCGTCGCAGAGCGTGCCGTTTTCGAGGGCCGACGCGCCGTCGACCGTCACGCCGTTGCCGATGTGCATTTCGCGGACGAATCGAGCCCCGACGATGCGGCAGTCGCGGCCCACTTCGCCTACCTCCGAAGCGTGCGCTTCGGCATGGGCGTCGACCATCCGTTCGAGTGCCGCGACCGCTTGCGGACGGTGGCGGTAGACAGCCATCAGGTAGGCGGCCTGCGCCGAAAGCGTGTCCGCGATTTTGACCGTGCGGCCGCCGCATTCGTTCATCGTCGCGACCTCGACGCCGTTGCCGAACGTGCTGCGCTTGCGGCACTCCAACGCGACGACATCCTCGACGAGCGAATTCTCGCCGATGCGGTAGTTGCGGACGCACGAACGCCGGATGCAGGCTCCCGATGCCAGTTCTACGTGACCCTCCAACCGGCAGCGTTGCAGCTGCTCCGGCCGGAAATCGTCGCTCACGGCGACGAGCGGCCACGCTTCGGCCGTGACGCCGGCGGATTCCAGCGCGGTTATTTCGGAGTCGGAAAGGGTTCTGAATCGGGGCATCGCAGGATGGTTTCTATTTTCGCAAAGATACGAATAAGCCGAACACAATGCCAAATTTATTTGAGCATTGTTGAGGCGGGAGTATCTCGGGCAAAGCCAAAGATACGATTTTCAGAATGAAAAAAGAAATTTTTTATCGGCGCGCCCGCCCGTCGGTCGGATAAAAAAGCCCGCCCCTTAACAAAAGGGCGGGCGTAAGCATCGCAATCGCGGCGCTGTCAGTTCGCGGGAGCGGCCGTTTCGGTAATGCCGAGCTCCTTCTTCACTTCGGGCGCGATGTCCGTCAATGCCACCGCGTCGAAATAGACCAAAGCACCCACTGCCGTATCGAACACGGCGAGGTAGCCGTTCGTGGCCGAAACCTTGTCGATCGCGTTCTTGGCCTTTTCGATGATCGGGGCCATCAGCTCGTTCTGCTTCTTCTGGTAATCCTCCTGCGCCACCTGCTGGAATTCGCGCATGCGGGCCTGAATCGACTCCAACTCTTTGGCCTTCATGTCGCGCACGGCTTCGGTGTAGGTGTTCATGTTCTTCTGGAAGTCCTGCAACTTGTTGTTGAATTCGACTTGGAGCGACTCCATTTCGCCGTCGAGATTCTTGGCATAGGCCTCCATGTTGGTCTGCATCTCTTTGGTTTCGGGCATGGCCGCGATGATTTCGCCGGAGTTGACCCGACCGAACTTTTGAGCGAAAAGCGACGTCGCGCCCATCGTCAGTACAACCGCAAGGGTTAGTTTGATAGCTTTTTTCATTCCTTTATTAAATTTGATTTGCAATTCATTAAGTCTGTAAAAAATCCGTGCGGCCCTCCGCAGGGCCTCTCGATTATAGGGCGTCGATGATCTGCTGCGTGCGGTCGATGCGTTCGGTGTTGTAGAGCAGCGTCGGATTGTTCGACGCATCGAGCACGAGGTCGGCACCCGTCTGTTTGGCGTAGCGTTCGATGGTGTCGAAAACCCGTTTCTGAATGGGCTGGATCAGCTCCTGCCGTTTTTTCATCAGCGTGCCGTCGGTGCCGAACAGACTTTCCTGAAACTCCTGCGCCGCTTTTTCCTGCTCCAAAATGGCGTTTTCGCGGGTTTGGCGCGCTGAAGCCGACAGCGATGCTTTCTGGTTCATGTAGTTCTCGTAGAGTTGTTCGATGACCGCATATTTGGCATCGACCTGCGACTGGTACTGGCGGGCCAGCTCGTCCAACTCGGTCAGCGCCTTGTTGTAGGTGTCGATGGACTTGAATACCTTTTCGCTGTTGACTACGATGTAGTTCTGGGCCGCGAGGGTCGTCATCGCACCCAACAGCAGCGTCGTTAAAATCAGTCGTTTCATGCGCTTGTGCTTTAGTTTTTTGCCTTTATCGCTTCAAATATGTTGCCACCCTCTCAAGAACAGGTTTTTTAAGGGCGATATATCCTGTTGCCGGTTTCCGTAACTTTCTGCGCCTCCGTTAAAATTGCTGCCCCATAACAAAATGGAACTGGCTGCCGCTCTTGGTCGTCGAGCCGGCCGGCGGATCGAACCCGTAGCCCCAGTCGATGCCCAGCATGCCGACCACCGGCAGGTAGAGCCGCACGCCGAATCCGGCCGCACGCTTGATGCGGAACGGCGAGAACGATTTCCACGAATTGAACGCATTACCGCCTTCGAGGAAGCCCAGCACGTAAATCTGCGACGAGGGTTTCAGAATCACCGGATAGCGCAGCTCCATCGTGTACTTGTTGTAGCCCCGTGCGTAGTTCTCGCCCACCGGGTCGAGCGCGCCGTCTTCGTAACCGCGCATCGAGATGATGTCGATACCGTAGTAGTTGTAGCCCGACATGCCGTCGCCGCCGACCTCGAAGCGCTCGAAGGGCGACACCTTATGCCGGTTATAGGAGCCCAAGTAACCCATTTCGGCCTTGACCATCAGCACGAGGTTCATGTTGCGGGTCAGCGCTTGGAACCATTGTCCCTTGAACTGCCATTTGTGGAACTCGATCCACTTGTAGCGTTGGGCGCTCGTCATCTGCGGGTCGCTGTAATCCTTGCCGTCCCACAGCGAGTAGGGGAGCGTGGCCTGCACCGATGCGCTGAATTCCGAGCCGCGACGCGGATAGATGGGCTGGTCGACCGAACTGCGCGAGAAGACGAGCCGGAACGACAGCAGGTTCGACGACCCGTTGGTCATGTCAAACAGGTTCCAGTTTTTCAGCGAATAGCGTTCGTAGTTGGCTTCGGCGTAGAGTTGGAAGTAGGGGTCGGGCCATTCGAGCCGCTTGCCCAGTCCGAGCGCGAGGCCGTAGGTGCGGAAGTATTGCGTGGCCTTTTGCCAGACGTAGTAGGCGTTGTTCTGCTCCGAGTAGTGGGCCGATACGGTGAACGAGTTGGGCTTGCGCCCTCCGAGCCAAGGGTCGGTGAAGCTGAAGGCGAACGCCTTGTAGTAGGTGCCGTTCGTCTGGGCTGAGAGCGAGAGCCGCTGGTTCTGTCCCATCGGATAGGGGCGCCATGCCCCTTTCTTGAAGAAGTTCTTGACCGACAGGTTGTTCAGCGTGATGCCCACCGAACCTACGAACGTGCCGGAGCCCCAGCCGCCGGCGATGTTGAACTGGTCGGAGGCGGACTCTTCGAGCGGCCAGTTGACGTTGACCAGTTCGTTCGATACGGGGCGGATGTCGGGCATGATGGCTTCGGCGTTGAAATGGCCCATCGCGTTGAGCGTGCGGATGGTCTGCATCAGCAGCGCGCGGTTGTAGAGTTCGCCCGGACGGGTGTACAACTCGCGGCGGATCACTTCGTCGTCGACCCGCTGGTTGCCCGTGATGCCCACTTCGTTGATGGTGAACTGCTTGCCCTCGAACACCTTGACCTCGATGTCGATCGAGTCAGGGCCGATGATCGTTTCGGCCGGTTCGATCTGCGACATCAGATAACCGTCATTCTGGTAGAGCGACGATACCGAAATGGCTTCGGGGTCGGTCTCCTTGCCGATGCCCAGCCGCTTGTGCATCGACTTCTTGTCGTAGGTGTCGCCCTGCTTCACGGCGAACATGCGTTGCAGCTCTTCGGTTTCGTGGACCGAGTTTCCCACCCACGAGACGTTGCGGATGTAGTATTTGTTCCCTTCGGAAAGGTCGATGTCGATGCCGATGCGTTTTTCGTCGATCGGATAGATCGAATCGCGCACGATGGTCGCGTTCCGATAGCCTTTGGAGTTGTAAAAGTCCAATAACAGCTCCTTGTCGTCGGCGTAGTCGTTTTCGTTGAGCTTCGTACTTCTGAAAAAGTTGATGCTCTTCTGGTGCGTTTTCTTGAAGGTCTTGCGCAGGCGGCGGTCGTTGAACTGTTCGTTGCCCGTGAAGTTGATTTTGCCGATTTTCACCTTGTCTTTCTTGTCGACGAGGAACGTCACGTGCACGATCTGCTCCGGCCGCAGCGAGTCGTTGTCGATGCGCACGTCCACTTCGGCGTTGCGGAATCCCTTTTCGACCCAGTAGGCTTTGATGAGTTTCTTGTTCTTGTCGATGATGTAGTCCGACAGCGTGTTGCGGCCCGGTTTGAGCTTCAGTTTTTCGAGCAGGTCTTTCTTCTTGCCTTTCGAGACGCCCTCGAAATCCCAGCTGTAAATGCGGGGACGTTCTTTCAGAAAGACGTGCAGGTCGAGGTCGTCTCCCTCGATGTCGGCGCCGATTTTGACGTCGGAAAAGACGCTCTGGCTCCACAGCCGGTGGATGGCGTTGGGGATGAAGTCGCTCGGCAAGTAAATCGAGTCGCCCTCGATGAGCCCTGCGGAGGATTTGAGCGTGTTGGGGTCGAGGTATTTCACCCCGTGGATGTCGATCGTGCGGATGCGGTAGCGTTTCGGCCGGCTGCCGTACTGCATCATGGCCGCGTCTTCGGGAAAGGCGGGGGCTGCTGCCGCTGTCGTATCTGCCGCCGCCGGTGCGGGCGTTTGCGCTTGCAGTTCGGGATGCACCCGGCAGAGGAACAACACGGTCAGCATTGCGAGCGGGCCGAAAAGCCGCCGCCCGTTCCGTCGGGATGCGTCGCCGTGCTTGTCGTTAGGATTGTCGGTATGTTTCATCATTTCAATCACAAAAAATCAGACCCGTCCGTAACGACGGTCGCGCCGGCCGTACTCTTCGACGGCGCGGTCGAACCACGTTTCGTCGAAATCGGGCCACAGCACTTCGGGGAACCACAGCTCGGCATAGGACGACTGCCACAACAGGAAGTTGCTCAACCGGCACTCGCCGCTCGTGCGGACGACCAAGTCGGGGTCGGGGTATTCCGCCGTGTAGAGCGCCGCGCCGACGGTCGCTTCGTCGATGGCTTCGGGCGTCAGCGCGCCGGACTGCACCCGTCGGGCGAGCTCCTGCACGCCGCGTACGATTTCGCTCCGCGACGAGTAGTTGAGGGCGAGAATCAGCGTCAGCCGGTCGCACGAAGCGGTGTTTTGCTCGGCTTCGGCCAGCGACTGCCGCACTTCGTCCGAGAAACGGCTGCGGTCGCCGATCATGCGGATGCGCACCCCCTCGCGGGCGAGTGCGGGCGTTTCGTTCATCACGCTGCGGCAGAAAAGCTCCATCAGTGCGTTCACCTCCTGCTCGGGCCGTCCCCAGTTCTCGGTCGAAAAAACATAGAGCGTCAGATAGCGCACCCCGTGCCGCAGGGCGGCCCGCACCGAAGCCCGCACCGATTCCACACCGGCGATATGGCCCTCGAAACGTTCCTTGCCGTGCTGCTGCGCCCAGCGTCCGTTGCCGTCCATGATGATGGCCACGTGCTGCGGTATGCGTTTCCGTTCGCTCATAATAGGCCACAAATATAGGTAAAATTTCCAGTAATCGTCACTTGTGAATCGGGATTTGCGAATTTTGCGTCGGCGTCAGCTTCGGATGTCGATTCCCCACATCATCTTGTTACGTAACGTGTCGTAGAACGATATATTGTGCGGCACGGCCAAAAAGATGCGTTGCTCGGCCTTTCGCACGCGGAAAGTCGCGCCCGACGGGATGGAATGGGTGCGGTCGTCGAGCGTGGCGAAGGCGTCGGCGCGGCGGGCGTGGACGTGCAGCGTGATGACCGCCGTGTCGGGAATCACCACCGGCCGCATGGTCAGGTTGTGCGGCGCGAGCGGCGAGATGATGAGGCATGCGCACGACGGAGCCACGACAGGCCCTCCGGCGCTCAACGAATAGGCGGTCGAGCCGGTGGGCGTCGAGACGATCACGCCGTCGCCGTGATAGGTGGCGACCATCTGCCCGTCGACGTAGGTTTCGACCGAAATCATCCCTGCGCCGCGACGCTGCACGGCGAACTCGTTGAGGGCCAGCGACAAGGCGGGCTGCTCGGGGAAATCGCCCTCGACATGCAGCATCGCGCGCGGTTCGGTGAGGATTTTCCGCTCGGCGATCTCCTTGAACAGCCGGTCGATTCCCTCGCTGGGCGCGGTCGTCAGAAATCCCAAGTGTCCGGCGTTGATGCCCATCACCGGGACGGGCGCGCCGCCCAGCCGGTGCACGCCTTCGAGCAGCGTTCCGTCGCCGCCGTAGCAGACCATGATGCTGTCGTCGGGCTGCGGCCCCACGAGGTCGCCGTAACGCTTCTCCGCAGGAATGGTGTAGCCGGTCGCTTCGTGCACGTAGTCCGCGAACTCGCTGTTGACCGCGTAGTCGAAGGCGAAACGGTCGATCGTGCGGAAGAGCTGCGACAGTTCTTCGGGGGTGTGGGCGACCTGCGTACGGGAAAAAAGGATGATTTTCATCGGCGGAAATTCAAAAAAAGTGAGTAACTTTACCACCTGCAAAGATAAAAGGATAATCGGGAACGAAGCCTTTCCCGAAGCAAAATTTTTATTTAGTGCTGCGCCCGCGCGGCTCGTAGAGCCGCACGAAAAGTGCTAAAAATTAATTATGACAAGACTGAGCGTCAATATCAACAAAATCGCCTTGTTGCGCAATGCGCGCGGCGGCGGCCGTCCCGACGTGGTGCGGGCGGCACTGGACATCGAGCGGTTCGGGGCCGACGGCATCACCGTGCATCCGCGTCCCGACGGCCGGCATATCCGTCCCGACGACGTGCGGGCTCTGAAAAGCGTGCTGACCACCGAGTTGAATATCGAGGGTAATCCCGCCGACACATTCGTCGACCTCGTTTGCGAGGTTCGCCCCGCGCAGGTGACGCTCGTGCCCGATGCGCCCGACGCGCTCACGTCCAACGCGGGTTGGAATACGGTGGCGCACCGCGATTTCCTGACCGATATCACCGCGCGGTTCCACCGCGAGGGTATCCGCGTGTCGGTTTTCGTCGACCCCGTGCCCGAAATGGTCGCCGGTGCCCAAGCATGCGGCGCTGACCGTGTGGAGCTTTACACGGAGGCTTTCGCGCGGCTCTATCCCGCGAATCCCGAAACGGCTGTCGCGCCATACGTGGCCGCCGCCGAAGAAGCCCGCCGTTGCGGGCTGGGCCTCAATGCCGGACATGACCTCAATCTCGACAACCTGCGTTATTACCTCGAACGCATTGCGTGGACGGACGAGGTTTCGATCGGCCATGCGCTCGTGTGCGACGCGCTCTGCTACGGACTGGAAAACACCGTGCAGCTTTACCGGCGGGAGATTCCCGAAAAACAGTGAACCGACGCGCATCGTGCAGCTCACCGATCCCATATTCCGGCGCATTTCGCGCATCGCCCGTGAAAAGGGCGTCGACGCTTACGTCGTGGGCGGTTACGTGCGCGACCACTACCTGCACCGGCCCTCGACCGACATCGACATCGTGGTCGTCGGAAGCGGCATCGAGGTCGCGCAGGCGTTGGCCGACGAGTTGCATACCAAACTTTCGGTTTTCAAGACCTTCGGGACGGCCATGCTGCGCGTGCATGGCGTCGAATTGGAGTTCGTCGGCGCGCGCCGCGAATCCTACTCGCACGATTCGCGCAAGCCGCAGGTCGAGGCCGGTACGTTGGAGGACGACCAGCTGCGGCGCGACTTCACGATCAACGCACTGGCTTGGTCGCTCAACGAACGCGACTTCGGCGAGCTGGTCGACTCGTTCGACGGCATGTACGACCTCGAAAACGGCATCATCCGCACCCCCTGCGACCCCGATATCACCTTTTCGGACGACCCCCTGCGCATGATGCGCGGCATCCGCTTCGCCGCCCAGCTGGGTTTCACGCTCGAAGAGGAGACGTTCGATGCCATCGCCCGCAATGCCGACCGCATCCGCATCGTTTCGCGCGAGCGCATCATCACCGAACTGAACAAAATCGTGCTGTCGCCCGTGCCGTCTATGGGATTCGAGCTACTCGAACTCACCGGCCTGCTCGAACGGATATTCCCCGAAATGCACGCCTTGAAAGGGGTCGAGCGGCGCGGTCAGCATGCCCACAAGGACAATTTCATCCATACGCTCACGGTGCTGGACAACGTGGCGAAGCGTTCCGGCGACCTTTGGCTGCGGTGGGCTGCCATTTTCCATGATATCGGAAAACCGCAGACCAAAGCCTACGACCCGCGCACGGGTTGGACGTTTCACGGCCACGAGGTGCTGGGCTCGAAGATGGTGCCCGCGCTGTTCCGGCGGCTGAAACTGCCGCTGAACGAGCACATGAAGTTCGTGCAGAAACTCGTTTTCCTGCATTTGCGGCCGATCATTCTTTCTGAAGATATGGTGACCGATTCGGCCGTGCGGCGGCTGCTCTTCGAGGCGGGCGACGACGTCGAGGCGCTGATGACGCTGTGCGAAGCGGACATCACATCGAAAAACGACGCCAAAGTGAAGCGCTACATGGCCAATTTCGAGCTGGTGCGCCGCAAGATGAAGGATTTGGAGGAGCGCGACCGCATCCGCAACTTCCAGCCGCCTATCACGGGCGAAATCATCATGCAGACTTACGGCATCGGCCCGTGCAAGGTGATCGGCGACATCAAGGAGATCATCAAGGAGGCGATTCTCGACGGCCGGATTCCCAACGACTACGATGCGGCTTTCGCGCTCATGGAGCAGCTCGCCGCCGAGCAGGGGCTCGTCAAAGTTTTTTATTAGCGCTACGGGCGGTCTTGCGGCTTCGGAAAGTTGGGATGCGCTCTGACCCCCTTAATAAAAAAGCGGGGCGAAGACTGCGGAGCACGACACGCTAGTGGCGGGCCTCCGCTGGCGGAGGCTTTAGCCCGCGCGACGCAAAGCGTCGCACCAAAAAGTGCTAATCAGTTGGGTCAATCGAAATGGCGGAACCCTTGCCAATCGGGGACGACCGGCCGTCCGTGCTCCTGCCAGACGAGGCCCGGCCGCTTCGTGATGCAGCCTATTGGATAGAGCGGTGTCCCGAATTCCTGCCGAAAATCATTCGCTAACCGTTCTGCTGCGGTCGCGTCGGCCGTGAACAGCAGTTTGTAATCTTCTCCGCCGCAGACGGCCTGCCGCAAGTCGGCTCCCGCCGCGACGGGAATCCGTTCCGTGTCAAGCACGGCCCCGCATTCCGAACGTTCGAGAATATGCCCGATGTCCGACGCCAGCCCGTCCGACAAGTCCATCATGGCGTGTACTTCCGGCCGTCCGCCGAGCCAGACGCCCTCGTCGACCTGCGGTTCGGGGTTGCGGTGCGCGGCCGCCAGCAGGGTGTCGCAACGACTTGCGAGAATATCCCGCAGCCCTGCACCCGATGCGCCCAGTTCGCCTGCGACGAATACCGTGTCGCCCGCGCGGGCATCGCTGCGACGCTTGATGTGCGCGGTGTCGGCGCGTCCGATAGCCGTCACGTTGATGACCACGCCGCTCTCCGAACGGGTGGTGTCGCCGCCGACCAATGCCACGCCGAACCGTTCGCTCATTTCCCGATAGCCCTCCATGAACTCGTCGGCCCAGTCGCCGGTCGCGTCGGCCGGCAGCGAGAGCGACAGCAGCGTCGCGACGGGACGCCCGCCCATCGCCGCGACGTCGCTCAAATTGACGGCCAGCGATTTGCGGCCCAGTTCGCGGGCCGAAGTCGCGGCGCGCAGGAAGTGCACCCCTTCGGTCAGCAGGTCGGCCGTGAAGAGCAGCACCTCGCCGCCGCCGACGGGCAGTACGGCGCAGTCGTCGCCGATGCCCTCGAACCCGTTGGCGGGCAGGGCGGCGAAACGGGCCGCGATCCGGCGGATGAAATCGAATTCGGTCATGGCATGAATCATGGGTGTAATACGAACAAAGGTAAGGATTATTCGCGATTTATCGCTACCTTTGCGCCGCAGCAAACGAAGGCGGTTATGAAGATACTGATACTCAACGGCCCCAATCTCAATTTGCAGGGGCGGCGCGAAACGCAGGTCTACGGCGTGCGGCCGTTCGGGGATTATCTCGACGAGTTGCGGGCGCGTTATCCGCAGGTCGCGTTGGACTACCTCCAATCCAACCACGAGGGGGCGTTGATCGACGCCATTCAGCAGGCCGACGGCGTGTACGACGGCGTGGTGCTCAATGCCGGCGGTTACACCCACACGTCGGTCGCGCTGCGCGATGCGGTGGCGGCGGTCGGGGTGCCGGTCGTCGAGGTGCACATCTCGTCGATTCTCGCCCGCGAGGAGTTCCGCCACGTGTCGCTGCTCGCTCCGGTGGCGGTCGGGTCGATCATGGGCTTCGGCCTCGATTCCTACCGGCTGGGCATCGAAGCGGTGCTGGCGGTCGCCGGCCGGACTCGAACCGAATAAAAAAGCCCCCCCTCTCGATAGAAAAATTAATAAAAATATGGAAAATAGTTACCGCAACAAAAAGACGAAAATCGTCGCTACGATGTCGGACTTCCGTTGCACGGAGGAGTTCGTGCGCATGCTCTACGACGCCGGCATGGATGTCGTGCGCATCAATTCGGCCCACGTCACCGAAGAGGGGGCCACGCGCATCGTCGAGCTCGTGCATCGGGTGAATCCCGCGATTCCCGTGATGCTCGACACCAAAGGGCCCGAAATCCGCGTTACGGCCATTGCAGCCGAGTACGGTTCGGGCATCGAGTTCCGCACGGGCGACCGCGTCGCCGTGCGCGGGTCGAACGGGTCGGACGATACCACCCGCGAGGTCGTCTACATGAATGTGCCTACTATCGTGCGTGATATTCCGGTCGGTGCGCGGATGCTCATCGCCGACGGCGAGCTGGAAATCCGCGTCCTCTCCAAGAGCGACGACGAGTTGCAGTGCGAGTTCGTCACGGGCGGCACGATGCGTTCGCGCAAGAGCGTCAACGTGCCGGGCGTCTGCATCGACCTGCCGTCGGTGACCGAAAAGGACCGCCGCTTCATCGAGTGGGCCACGCGGCACGACGTCGATTTCATCGCCCATTCGTTCGTGCGCAGCGCCCGCGACGTGCAGGCAGTGCAGGACATTTTGGATACGCACGGCAGCTTAATAAAAATCGTCTCGAAAATCGAGAATCAGGAGGGGTTGGACAACATCGACGAAATCATCGAAGCGTCCTACGGCATCATGGTCGCGCGCGGCGACTTGGGCGTCGAGCTTCCCGCCGAAGCCATTCCGAATGCGCAGCGCCGTATCGTCGAGAAGTGCATCGCGGCCAAACGCCCCGTCATCATCGCCACGCAGATGCTCTATTCGATGGTGCATTCGCCCCGTCCGACGCGCGCCGAAGTGAGCGACGTGGCCAGTGCTATCTACGAACGGGTCGACGCCGTGATGTTGAGCGACGAGACGGCGATGGGCGACTATCCGGCCGAAGCGGTGCAGACGATGGCGCGCGTGGCGCGCGAAATCGAACGCGACGAAAACCATTTCCGTCCGATGATCGACATGAACATGGTGTCGGTCAACCACGAAATCACGGCGCAGCTGGCGCGTTCGGCCGTGCGGGCTTCGACCAACCTGCCGATCTGCTACGTGGTGCTCGATACCAAAACCGGCCGCACGGGGCGTTACTTGGCCGCTTTTCGCGGGCGCAAGACCGTCGTGGCGGTTTGCTATACGCAGCACGCCCAGCGTATCCTGGCACTCTCCTACGGTGTGGTGCCGATTCTCCGCCAGCGCGAGAACAACCGCTACCACTTCGTGGACGATGCGCTCGATTTTCTCGACCAGTACGGTCGTCCGTCCGAAGATGCGTTGCTGGCGGTCGTCGGCGGCAGCTTCGGCGAGGACGGCGGGGCGTCGTATGTCGAAATCGCTCCGGTGAAGGCCATTCGCCGCCGGAATGCCGAAGCCGCGACGGGTGTGCGCGACTGACCTGTCCTGCTGAAACCTGCTTGATTGCGACCCGATGAATCCGACCGACTGCGAACGGCGCGGTGAACTGCGCGACAAGGTGGCGCGCGGCGTGGCGTGGAACATGGCCGAAAAAATCGGCACGGCCCTGATGCAAATGGCCGTCAGCCTGATTATCCTGCGCTTGCTGACCCGTGCCGATTTGGGACTGATGGCCATTCTGACGGCGGTTTCGGCCGTCGCGCTGGTCATCGTCGACAGCGGGTTTTCGCAGACCCTTATCCGCAAGCCGAATCCGCAGCGGAACGAATTCACGACGGTTTTTTTGTTCAACATCGGCGTTTCGCTGGTGCTCTACACCTTGTTCGTGGCGGTCGCTCCGGCCGCATCGCGTTACTACGACATGCCCGAACTGGTGCAGCTCGCGCCGGTTTTCTTTCTGCTGTTGCCGGTCAATGCGTTGTGCGCCGTGCAGAACGCCATTTTTACGCGGCAGTTCCGCTTTGCGCTGCTCTCCAAAGTGACTTTCGTGTCGTGGCTCGTCAGCGGGCTGACGGCTATCGGGCTGGCGCTGGCCGGATGCGGCGTGTGGAGCATCGTCGCCCAGCGCGTGCTGCAAATGGCCGTGCGGGCCGTGCTGCTGTGGTGGGTCAGCGACTGGCGGCCGCGCGGCGCATGGGACGGCGTGGCGCTGCGCCGAATGGCTCCATACAGTTTCAGCCTCATGGCGACCGACCTTTTCTCGGCATTCTATAACAAAGTGCCGCAATTCTTTCTCGGCCGCCTCTATCCGGCCGACGTGCTGGGCGCATTCGACCAAGCGGTGAAGCTCAAAGACCAGCCCGTCGTGTCGGCGGTGCAGTCGGTGCAGAACGTGACGTTTCCGGCGCTGTCGAAAATCGGCGACGACCCGTGCCGTTTCGCCGAGAGTTACCGCCAAATCGTCATGATTGTCGCCTACGTGCTGTTTCCGGTCATGATGGGGCTTTCGGCCATCGCGCCCGATCTGTTCGCCGTGCTGCTCGGCGAGGAGTGGATGCAGACGGTGCCCTATTTCGAGGTGATCTGTCTGGCCGGATTGTGTTATCCTGTCGCGATGATTGCCTTTACGGTGCTGAAAGTCAAGAGCGACGGCGGCATCATCGTGCGCACCGAGCTGCTGAAAAAGGGGCTGATGACCCTCGTCTTTCTTGCGACGATCCCCGTCGGTGTGCAGGCGGTCGTGTGGGGGCTGGTGGTCATCGCGTTTTGCGAAATGGCGGTGAATGTCGTCGCTTCGATGCGTTTCACGGTGTTGAGGCTGGGGCAGCTGCTTCGCACCTTGCTGCCGATCGCGTTTACGACGGCCGTCATGTACGTGGCCGTGCGGTGGAGCCTGCGGGTGTTGCCGTTCGACGGACTGCTGCGTTTGCTGGCCGAAATCGGCATCGGCGCGGCCGTTTACCTTTTGCTTTCGGCCGTGTTCCGGTTGGAGGCCTTCCGCGAAACGGTCGCACTGGCGAAGAAGTTTTATTAGCGCTACGAACGGTCATCAGGTTTCCGATGGTCGGAAGCGCACCGACCGAATTCAAAATTCATAATTATCGGCGGCTCTTTGAGCCGCTGTTCTATTTTCGGTGAAAGCGCTTCCTACCGTCCGAAGCCGCACAACCACCCATAGCGCCAATAAAACCCCGCTCGGCAAAAAAGGCGTGAAGGAAGCAAGGCGTAAAAGCGTATAAAACGGGGACGGTATGCTTGCAAACCCGCGTCAGTCGCCCGTTTTAGCTTTTACGCCGCAGGTTTTAGCCTTTTTTGTCTGCGGGGGAGGTTTTTGGTACTTTTTGACGGAACAAAAAGTGCGATAGAGAAAAAGGCTGATTACCGCACCGCCTGCGGCTCCTCGTAATGGCGGCTGAAAAGTGATGAATTGCGAATTTTGAATGATGAATCGGCGAAATTCATTATCTTTGCCTATCGTTTTATTCCCGACCCGAACATGAAAGAGATTATCCAGTTGCACGACAAGAAATTCCGCGTCATGATACCTGCCGAAAAAATCGACGAGGCAGTGACGAACGTGGCCGACCGCATCAACACGGACTACGGCGACAAGGACACCCCGATTTTTCTCGGCATTCTCAACGGATCGTTCATGTTCATGAGCGACCTCATCAAGAAAATCGAGTTCAACAACGAACTGTCGTTCGTGAAGCTCTCGTCGTACGAGGGCGACCATTCAACGGGCGAGGTCAAGACGCTCATCGGGCTGAACAACAGCCTGCGCGGCCGTCACATCATCATCGTCGAGGACATCGTTGAAACGGGCAACAGCATCGCCCATATGGTGCACGACTTGGCGCACTACGAACCGGCCAGCGTCGAGGTCTGCACGCTGTTCTACAAACCGGCCTGCTACTGCGGGAAATTCCCTATCAAGTACCGCGCGATGGAGATCGGCAACGAGTTCATCGTGGGCTACGGGTTGGACTACAACCAGCTGGGTCGCAGTCTGAAAGATATTTACGTCGTGACGGAATAATGGCCCTCGCAATCGACGATACGCTGTTCGACGGCGGACGGCTCTTGCCGCTCGTCGAGGATTTCTACACGATTCAGGGCGAGGGGTTCCACGCCGGCAAACCGGCCTACTTCATCCGCTTGGGCGGGTGCGACGTGGGATGCAGCTGGTGCGACGCCAAATACACGTGGAATCCGAAACTCTATCCGCCGGTCGACGTGGAGACGATTATCGCGCGTGCGACCGCTTGTCCGGCGCAGGCCATCGTCATCACGGGCGGCGAGCCGTTGCTCTATCCGCTCGGCCCGCTGACCGAAGCGTTGCATCGGCGCGGGTTGCAGATATTCTTGGAGACTTCCGGGTCGCATCCGTTCAGCGGGTGTTTCGACTGGGTGTGCCTCTCGCCGAAGCGTCGGCAGGCTCCGCTGCCCGAAGCATTCCGGCGGGCCCACGAATTGAAGGTCATCGTTAGTTCGGAGGAGGATTTCGACTGGGCCGAGCGCAATGCCGAGCAGGTCGGGCCGGAGTGCCTGCTCTACCTGCAACCCGAATGGAGCGTGTCGGATGCCGTGATGCCCGCTATCGTGGAGTACGCCAAAGCGCATCCGCAGTGGAACATCTCGATTCAGACGCACAAATACATGCGTATTCCCTGATATGAACATCTGCGTCGGCAAAAAATTCTGGATGGCCGTAACGGCGGTCATTCTGTTGTTCACGACGCTGATCGTAGGCCGCAATCTGCTGCACGCTATCCGCACGAAGCGGGATATTCGTGCGCTGGAGCGGGAGAAACGTTTCTATCTGGAAAAAATCGAGCAGGACAGCACGCTGATCGAGCGCCTGCGGTACGACGATTATCTCGAAGAGTACGCCCGCGAGCGTTTCCGCATGCAGCGTCCCGACGAACAGGTCTATATCGTTCGGGAAAAATAGACGTTACCGATATATCTTCGGCTCCACCACGCCGCGCAGGACTACCAGCGCGTTGATTGCCAGTGCTTCCAGTTCGTTTTCGCCCGGATAGACCGCCACGGGGGCGAGGAACGAGCAGTGTTCGCGGATGTAAGCCACGACCGGTTCGTTGAAGGCGATGCCGCCCGTCAGCACGATGCCGTCCACCCGTCCTGACAGCGGTGCCGCCATCGCGCAAATCTGTTTGGCGATGTTGTAGCACATGGCGTCCATCACCTTGCGGGCCCGTTCGTCGCCTTGCGCGATGCGTTGCATCGTTTCGGCCACCGAGTTCGTGCCCAGATGGGCCACCAGCCCGCCGCGACTCGACACGAACCGCAACAACTCTTCTTGCGTATACTTTCCTGAAAAGCAGGTTTTTATCAGGTCGCTCGACGGGATGCCGCCTGCACGGTCGGGGGCGAACGGCCCGTCGCCGTCCAGCGCGTTGTTCACGTCGACGATGCGCCCCTGCCGGTGCGCCGCCACCGAAATGCCGCCGCCCATGTGGGCGACGATGAGGTTCGATTGTTCGTAGACCAGCCCCGCGCGTTCGCAGTGCAGCCGTGCCGTCGCTTTTTGGTTCAACGCGTGCGAAATAGGGTAGCGCGTGCACATCGGCATGCCCGTGATGCGCGCCACGTCGTCCATTTCGTCCACTACCGGCGGGTCGGCGATGTAGGCTTTTACGTGGGCCATGTGGGCGATCTGCGCCGCCAGCAGCCCGCCCAGATTGCAGGCGTGCTTCATCGTCGCGTTGCGCAGGTCGTAGCGCATCCGCGAATTGACCTCGTACACGCCCGCCGGTACGGGCCGGATCAGTCCGCCGCGTCCGATGACGGCCGAAAGTTCGTCGAGCGACAGCCCGCGTTCGCGCAGCGCGTCGAGTATCAGTCCCCGCCGCCAGTCCAATTGTCGGACGACATCGGTAAAGGGGGCCAGCTCCTCCGTCGTGTGACGCAGGGTAAAATCGAACAAAGGCCGCTCCTCCTCGTAGAGGGCGACCTTCGTCGATGTGGAGCCGGGATTTATCGCTAAAATTTTGTAAGCCATAAAATGCTCGGTTCGGGTTATCGATCTCCCCGCCCGCCGACGGGCGGGGAGGTTCCGTATCGGTCCGGTTTTTCCGGCGGTCGCCTATTTCGCGGCCAAGCAGGCCAGCGCGATGGAGTAGAGCTTCGTCAGGCTCGAATCGCCGCGCGACGTCAGCACGCACGGCACTTTCGTGCCCATGACCATCGCGGCCAGTTCGCCTTTGCAGAGGTGGGTCGCCGACTTGAAGAAGACGTTCGCCGATTCGAGATTGGGGAACAGCAGGCAGTCGGGGTCGCCGGCAACGGTCGAGCCCTTGACTTTCTTGTGTTCGGCCACCTCCTTGAACAGCGCGACGTCCAACGACAGCGGGCCGTCGACCACGACGTTGCCCAGTTGGCCGCGATCGCCCATTTTGGCGAGCAGGGCCCCTTCGGTCGACGATACGACGTTGGGCAGCAGCTGCTCCGACGGCGCGATGCAGGCGATTTTCGGCGTCTTGATGCCCAGCAGGTTGGCCGTCTGCGCCAGATAGCCGATTTGCTTCATCTTCTGCTTGAAGTCGGGCAGCGGAATCACGGCCACGTCCGAAATGACGAGCAGTTTGTGGTAGCAGGGCATTTCGACGATCGAGACGTGGCTCAACACGCCTTTCGGGGGGAACAGCCCGGCCTCCTTGTTCAGAATGCCGCGCATGTATTTGTCGGTCGAAACCAACCCTTTCATCAGTACGTCGGCATTGCCCGCGACGACCGAAGCGACCGCCTGCTGCACGCATTTCATGTCGTTGGGTTCGTGCACGATGTTGAATGCCTTGATGTCGAGGCCGTTCTCCTTGCAGACCTGCTCGATGACCTCCTTGTCGCCGTAGAGCGTCGGTTCGACCAGTCCCTCCTTGTAGGCCTCGTAGACGGCCGCCAGCGTGTGGGAATCCTGACCGTAAGCGACGGCCAGCCGTTTTTTACCTTTTTTTCTCGCCTCTTCGACGATTTCCGTAAGATGCTGTATCATATTCGTAATGCTGAATTTATTTCACCAAGTTGTAGGTATCCGTCGCGATGACCAGCTCTTCGTTGGTCGATACGACCGCCACCTTGACTTTCGAGTCGGGAGCCGACAGGATTTTGTCTTCGCCGTGTACGCCCTTGTTGGCCGCCGCGTCGAATTTCAGTCCCAAGAACTCCATGCCCGAGCAGACCGCTTCGCGCATTTCGACCGAGTTTTCGCCCACGCCGCCCGTGAAGACGATCAGGTCGACGCCGCCCATCTCGGCCGCATACGAACCGATGAACTTCTTGATTCGTCCGTAGTACATGTCGCGGGCCAGTATGGCGCGCTGGTTGCCCTCGTCGTAGGCGCGGTCGATGTCGCGCATGTCGCTCGAAAGGCCCGTGAGACCCAGCACGCCCGATTTCTTGTTCATCATGGTGTCGAGTTCCGCGAAACTCATGCCCTCTTTCTCCCCGATGTAGGTGATCGCGCTGGCGTCCACGTTGCCGCAGCGCGTGCCCATCACCAGTCCGTCGAGCGGCGAGAAGCCCATCGACGTGTCGTAGGATTTGCCGTTCAGCACGGCCGTGATCGAACCGCCATTGCCGATGTGGCAGGTGATGATTTTCGAGTGTTCGAGGTTGATTCCGGCCAGTTCGGCGCCCGCTTTCGCCACGAACTTGTGGCTCGTGCCGTGAAATCCGTATTTGCGCACGCGGTATTTTTCATAATACTCGTAGGGCAGGGCGAACATATAGTTCATGGCCGGAATGGTCTGGTGGAACGACGTGTCGAACACCGTTACCTGCGGTACGCCCGGCAGTACCTTTTCGATGGCGTCGATGCCCTCCAAACTGGCCGGATTGTGGAGCGGGGCGATTTGGCAGAGCGAACGGATTTTCGCCTTCGCATCGGCATCCACGAGACAGCTTTTCGGAAAGTACTCGCCGCCGTGCGCCACGCGGTGGCCGACGGCCTTCACTTCGTCGAGCGACCCGATGACCCCGTGCGCGGGGTCGGTCAGGGCCTGCATCACCAGTTGGATACCCGTCGTGTGGTCGGGAATGGGGCGGTGCAGCTCGAACGGCTCTTTGCCGACGGGTTTGTGGGTCAGGTCGCTTTCGGGCAGTCCGATTCGTTCGACCAATCCTTTCGCGAGCAGTTTGCTCGATGCGGCTTCCATGTCGATCACCTGATACTTGATCGACGACGAGCCGCAGTTGAGAACCATGATAATCATATCGCTTGTCTGTTTCGTTTGTATTTTGTTGTACTCGCGCGAGCCCGTCAGGGCACGGCCGCGAACCGATTAGTAAAAGTAAAGGTTTTTTCGCATCCGTGCAAATTTTTCGGTAAAAACGCTCACGGCTCGAACCGGTAGCCGATGCCTTTGACCGTGACGATGTGGCGTTCGCCGATTTTCTGCCGCAGTTTGCGGATGTGCACGTCGATGGTGCGGTCGCCCACGACCACTTCGGAACCCCAAACCCGCGAATAAATCTCCTCGCGCGGAATCAGTTTGCCGGGTGACGCGCACAGCAGTTCGAGCAGGGCGAACTCCTTGCGCGGCAGCGTAATGTCGCGCGAGCCGCAGCGCACCGTGTGGCTCGCTCCGTCGATTTCGATGCGGTCGTCCGGTGCGGTTGCGCCGGACGGTTCTTCCGCTGCGACGGGCGTGTCGAGCATTGCCGGCACCCGTTTCAGCAGCGCCTGCACGCGGCTGACGAGCAGTTTCATCTTGATGGGTTTCGTCAGGTAGTCGTCCGCCCCGACGCCGAATCCGTTGAGCTGCTGCTGTTCTTCGCCCAATGCCGAGAGAAAAACCACCATCGTGTCGCACAGGGCAGGGTCCTGCCGGATGGCGCGGCAGGTCTGGATGCCGTCCATCACGGGCATCATCATGTCGAGCAGAATCAGGTGCGGGCGGCATTCGGCGGCCTTGCGCAGGGCTTCGGCGCCGTCGGCGGCCGTGAAGACCGCATAGCCCTCCTTCACCAGATTGTAGCGGACGAATTCGAGGATGTCCGGTTCGTCGTCGACCAGCAGGATGCGGTATTTCGGGGCGGGTTTCATCGGGCGTTTCCGTGTGTCGGATGTCGTTGTGCGAAGATAGCGAATTTTCGGCAAATTTCCGTCGAAACGCGATTTTTCAGCATAAAATCGCTATATTTGCCGAATGTACGTGCTTCCGGTGAACGGAAGCGGAAACCGACATCGAGATGGCAACAGAAAAACCGACGCCCGCTGCTCCCGAAGAGCCGGTCAGCCCTGCGGCTGAAGCGGTGCAACCCTCCTCTCCCGCGACCGAACCGGTCGCCGAACCCGCCCGAACGGCAGCCCCTGCCGCGACGGAAACGCCCGCAGCGCAAGCGACCGGCGAACCTGCGCAGGTGGATTTCGCCGACGAAGAAGCCGCGCTCGCCGCCCGGCAGGCCGGTCTGGAAATCGAAGGCGAAACGGACGAGGAGGCCGCCGAAGCGGAACTGGCGGAATCGGCGGACGGTGCGTCGGCTGAAGACGGATTCGCGGGAAAAAGCAAGGACGAACTGCTCGACTTGTTCGCGCGGATGTTGGCCGAGCGGCCCGTGCAGTCGATCCGCCGCGACATCGAGGCGTTGAAAATCGCGTTCTACCGCCTGCGCCGCGCCGAAGTCGAAGCAGCCCGCCGTGCGTTCGTCGAGGCCGGAGGGGCCGAAGAGGAGTTCGTGCCGACGGAAGACGGGGCCGAAGTGCGGCTGAAAGACCTTTTCAAGGAGTACCGCCAGCGTCGCGACGAATTCATCGCGGGGCTCGAAGCCGAACAGGAGGCCAACTACCGGACGAAATTGGGCATCATCGAGGAGCTGAAAGAGCTGGTGAATTCGGACGAAACGCTGAACCACACTTTCACCAAGTTCCGCGAACTGCAACAACGCTGGAAAGATACGGGACTGGTGCCCGTGCAGCATGTCAAGGATGTGTGGGAGACCTACAACCTGCATGTCGAGAATTTCTACAATTTCATTAAGATAAACAAGGAGCTTCGGGACCTTGATTTGAAGAAGAACTACGAGCGGAAAGTGGCGCTGTGCGAGCAGGCCGAATCGCTCGTCGTCGAACCGTCGGTCATCGAGGCGGCGCGCAAGTTGCAGAAACTGCACGACGAGTGGCGCGAAACGGGGCCGGTGGCGAACGAATACAAGGAACAGCTGTGGGAGCGTTTCAAAGCCGCTTCGACCCGCATCAACAAACTGCATCAGGAGCATTTCGAGGCGCTCAAAGCCGAGCAGCTGAAAAACCTCGACCTGAAAACGGAGCTGTGCGTCGCAGTCGAGGAGTTGTGCGCCTGCCCGTCGACCACCCGCAAGGAGTGGAACAAGGCGAGCGACCGGTTGTTGGAGATTCAGAAGACGTGGAAAACCATCGGTTTCGCTCCCAAGAAAGAGAACAACCGCATCTACGAACGCTTCCGTGCTGCCTGCGACCGCTTTTTCGAGGGGAAACGGGCGTTTTACGCCGAAGTCAAGGCCGAAATGGACCACAATCTTCAATTGAAGAACGAGTTGTGCGAGGCGGCTGAATCGCTCTGCGAGAGCGAGGACTGGAAAGCGACGACCGACGAGCTGATTGCGTTGCAGGCCCGCTGGAAAGCGATCGGGGCCGTGTCGCACCGCCATTCGGATGCCGTGTGGAAGCGTTTCCGCGCCGCCTGCGACAAATTTTTCGAGCGCAAATCCGCCCATTTCTCGGGCGTGGACAGCGAGCAGGAGGAGAACCTGCGCAAGAAACTCGCCCTGCTGGATGAAATGGAGGCGGCCGATGTCGCGTCGGGCGATTTCGAGGTCGTCCGCGACTTCCAGCGTCGTTGGAGCGAAATCGGCTTCGTCCCTATCAAGCAGAAAGACGCCGTGCAGAAACGCTACAAGGCGGTCGTCGACGCGCTGTTCGACACCCTGCGCGGGTCGGCGCGCGACCGCTCGATGAACCGTTTCCGCGACAAGGTCACGACCCTCAAAGCATCGGGCGACCGTCGCTTGCACTCGGAGCGCGAACGCCTTTATAATAAGGTGCGCCAGATGGAGCAGGAAATCGCCCTGCTGGAAAACAACATCGGATTTTTCGCCAAGTCGAAGAACGCCGATGCGCTGGTGGCCGACGTGCGCGCGAAAATCGACCGTATCCGTGCCGATATGGCCGCCGCGATCGAGAAGGTGAAGCTCATCGACCGCGAAGCGCAACAGGAACCTGCTGAAACCAAAGAGAAGAAATAGAAACCGACATATATGAAATTAGGAAAACCCAAATACATTTTCGTGACGGGGGGTGTCGCCTCGTCGCTCGGCAAGGGCATCATTTCGGCGTCGATCGCGCGGCTGTTGCAGGCGCGCGGGTATTCGGTGACCATTCAGAAACTCGACCCCTACATCAACGTCGATCCCGGTACGCTCAACCCCTACGAGCACGGCGAGTGCTACGTGACGGAGGACGGCGCCGAAACCGACCTCGACTTGGGCCACTACGAACGCTTCACGAACCAGCCCACGTCGAAGGCCAACAACGTCACGACGGGCAAAATCTACAAGAGCGTCATCGAGAAGGAGCGCAAGGGCGAATATCTCGGCAAGACCGTGCAGGTCATTCCGCACATCACCGACGAAATCAAACGGCGCATCCAGTTGCTGGCCCAGCGCAAGGAATACGACATCATCATCACCGAAATCGGCGGCACGGTGGGCGACATCGAGTCGCTGCCGTTCATCGAGTCGGTGCGTCAGCTGCGCTACCAGTTAGGCTACCGCAATACGGCGTTGGTGCATCTGACGCTGATTCCCTACATGGCCGCTTCGGGCGAGCTGAAAACCAAACCGACCCAGCATTCGGTCAAAGCCCTGCTGGAAAACGGATTGCAGCCCGATATCCTCGTGCTGCGCACCGAACATCCGCTGACGATGAACCTGCGCCGCAAGGTGGCGCTGTTCTGCAACGTCGACGCCAACGCCGTGATGGAGTCCATCGACGTGCCGACCATCTACGAGGTGCCGCTCAAAATGCACGAACAGCATCTCGACGAGGTGGTGCTCGACAAATTGAATCTTCCCTCCGAGCAGGAGCCCGACATGGCCGCTTGGCGCGCGATTGTCGAGAAAATCAAGCATCCGTCGCGGAAAATCGAAATCGCGTTGGTCGGCAAGTACACCGAACTGCCCGATGCGTATAAGTCTATCAGCGAATCGTTCATCCATGCCGGCGCGGTCAACGACTGCAAGGTCAAGCTGCGCTACGTCAACTCCGAGAAGCTAACCCCCGAAAACGTCGCCGACCAGCTCGGGTCGATGGCGGGCATTCTGGTCGCGCCCGGATTCGGCAATCGCGGCATCGAGGGCAAAATCGTGGCTGTGCAGTACGCCCGCACGAACGACATTCCGTTCTTGGGCATCTGTCTCGGCATGCAGTGCGCCGTCATCGAGTTCGCGCGCAACGTGCTGGGGCTGGCCGATGCCAATTCGAGCGAAATGGAGCAGACGGCCCACCCGGTCATCGACCTCATGGAAGAACAGAAGGGCGTCACGGCCAAAGGCGGCACGATGCGGCTGGGGGCCTATCCCTGCACTTTGCGCAAGGGGTCGAAAGTGGCTGCGGCCTACGGCAAACTCAACATTTCGGAACGCCACCGCCACCGCTACGAGTTCAACAACGACTATCTCGCCCAGTTCGAGGCGGCCGGCATGCAGGCCGTCGGCGTCAATCCCGATACGGGGTTGGTCGAAGCGGTCGAGGTGCCGTCGCACCGGTGGTTCGTCGGCACGCAGTACCACCCCGAATACAAGAGCACCGTGCAGCGGCCGTCGCCGTTGTTCGTGGCGTTCGTTGCGGCGGCGCTCGATTACAAGGGCAAATGACGTGCGTGAAAGAAAACGATAGCGCCATGACATTATTTTGAATTTGGTCAGTGCGCTTCCCTCCGTCGGAAACCCCATGACCGTCCATAGCGCTAATAAATCCCCGCTCGGCAAAAAAGGCGTAAAGAAATCAAGACGTAAAAGCGTATAAAAACGGGGACGGTTTGCTTGCAAACCCGCGCAGTCGCCCGTTTTAGCTTTTACGGCGAAGATTTTAGCCTTTTTTGTCTGCGGGGGAGGTTTTTGGCACTTTTTGACGGAACAAAAAGTGCGATAATGACAAAGTTTTTAGAAAATTATAATAAATGGATAAAAAATCGATTATAGGCATCATCGTCGTGGGATTGCTCTTCGTGGGCTTCGTCTATCTTAACGGCAAGGAACAACAGAAATACCAAACGGAGCTGGCCGAATGGCAGGCTCGTCAGGATTCGCTGGCTGCGGCGCAGCGACCCGCCGGTTCGGTCGAATCGGCTGTGCAGGGCGATGCAACCGCTGCCGCGAAAGCTGCGTCGAACCTCGCGACGACTCCCCTCGCTCCCGAGCGTCCGGCCGAGTTGGTCGGCGTCGCATTGGCCGATGCCGCTACGGCCGAACCCGAAGAGTTCGCGGTCGAGAACGACGCGATGACGGTGCGTTTTTCGACGCGCGGCGGCCGGATCGTCGGCGTGACGCTTAAAAACTACACGAAGTACGCCCCCCGCGACGAACGCACCGAAGCGGTCGAGCTGTTCGACCCTGCGACGGCTCGTTTCGGGCTGACGTTCCACGTGCGCAATGGCCTGAACAGCGTGCCCGTCAATACGATGGACTACACCTTTTCGGCTCCCTCCGTCACTGTGCTGGACGACGGTTCGCAGGCGGTGGAGATGCGTTTGGCCGTCGCCGACGGCGCGTCGTTGGTCTATCGCTACGTCATCCGCAACGGCGGGCAGCCCGCCGACGATTATACGGTCGATTTCGACGTGCGGTTGGAGGGCATGGCTTCCGTGATGTCCAACCAGACCGCTATTGGCATCGACTGGTCGAACACCTCCTACCAGAACGAACGCGGCTTCAAGAACGAGAACATGTACACCACGCTCTCGTACCGCATCCCGGGCGAGCAGTCGATCGAGGATCTGGGTATGGGCGACGGCACGAAATCCGAAGAAATCGCCACGTCGGTGAACTGGGTGGCGTTCAAGCAGCAGTATTTCTCGTCGGTCTTCATTGCGCCGAAAAACGTCGCTTCGGCCAAACTTTCGTTCGAGACGGCGCAGCCCGGTTCGGGTTACATCAAGCACTATTCGGCCCGAATGACCGTGCCCTACGCACCGCAGACCGACGCCTATGATTTCGCGTTCTATTTCGGCCCCAACCAGTACTCCATCCTGCGCAAGGTGGCGGTCGACGGCGACGACGCGCTGCACCTCGAACGGCTCGTGCCGCTGGGGTGGGGCATCTTCGGCTGGATCAACCGCTGGGTGGTCATTCCGGTATTCGATTTCCTGCGCAACTACATCGCCAGCTTCGGCGTCATCATTCTGCTGCTCGTCGTATTAGTAAAACTCGTGCTGTCGCCGATTACCTATAAGAGCTACGTCTCGATGGCCAAAATGCGCCTGCTCAAACCGCAGATGGACGAACTGGCCAAGAAATACCCCAAGCAGGAGGATGCCATGAAACGCCAGCAGGCGACGCTCGAACTGCAACGCAAGGCCGGAATCAATCCGTTGAGCGGCTGCATCCCGATGTTGTTGCAGCTGCCGATTCTGGTCGCGCTGTTCCGCTTCTTCCCGTCGTCCATCGAGTTGCGCGGGCAGTCGCTCTGGTGGTCGGACGACTTGTCGGCCTACGACAGCGTGTTGAACCTGCCGTTCTCGATTCCGTTCTACGGCGACCACGTGTCGTTGTTCGCCCTGCTCATGGCGCTGTCGACCTTCGGGTACTCGTATTACAGCTATCAGCAGTCGGCCTCGTCGCAGCCCCAAATGGCCGGCATGAAGTTCATGATGCTCTATTTCATGCCGTTGATGATGCTCTGCTGGTTCAACGACTATGCGAGCGGTCTGTGCTTCTACTATCTGTTGTTCAACCTCTTTACCATCGCCCAGACGCTGATTATCCGGCGGTTCGTGAGCGACGACAAGATTCAGGCGATCATGGCGGCCAATGCGGCGAAGAAATCGAACGGTAAGAAATCGAAGTTCCAGCAGCGTTACGAGGAGCTGCTCCGCCAGCAAGAGGCCCAGCAGCGCGCACGGCGCAAATAAGCGCAGTGAAAGCGTAATAACGGTAACGAAAAAACTCCGCACTATCGCAGTGCGGAGTTTTTCGTTTGCATGTCTTCCGGCGGCGGATTATTTTTGTTCCGTCGCGGGTTTCGGCTCTTTCGGTTCGGCTTTGACTTTCAGCGTCGCGAAGCCCTTGACGATGTTTTCGTCCGAGTTCTTCGTCGCGTCGTAAACTACGGTCACCTCTTTCGTCGGCACGTCGATCTGCACGTCCTTGATGCCTTTGCCGAGCGACGGGACGTTGCCCATGATTTTCTTCGCACAGTGCTCGCAGTGGATGTCCGTCGCGAATACCGTCGTTTTGGTCGTTTGCTTCGTGTCGGGCTTCGCGGCCAGACATACGCCTGCGCTCATCAGCGCAGCCATGCAGCATACAATGATTTTTTTCATGACTTTGTGTTCTTAGTGGTTTTGTTCTTGGTTTTCAATTTCTGTTACAGCAGTCTTCCGTCGTCGTTCCACGTGCCGTAGAGCTCGCCGCGTCGGGTGTACTCCACGAACTTGGCCAGCCGGCTCCGAAAAAGGGCGGGGTGCTTCCGCTTGATTTGAATCGTGTCGATGCGCACCCGCTTGTAGAGCTCCGGCAGCCGTTGGTAGTTCGCCCATACGGCTGGGTCTGCTTGCAGGGCTTCCCGAACGTCCGGTTCGACGACGAATCCCGCTTCCGTCATGTCCGGCAGCGCGGCTCGGCCCGCATCGGTCATCAGCCCCATCCGTTCCAGCCTGCGGCAGCGTTCCTTGTTCAGTTCCGACCATGCGCTGCGGGGCTTGCGCGGCGTGAACCGTTGCACGCTTCGGCCGTCCGGCAGCGTCTTGACCGTGCTGTCGATCCAGCCGAAGCACAACGCCTCCTCCACCGCATCGAGATAGCGCAGCGGGTCGCCCTCGCTCCACCGGCCCCGCTTGGCCACGACCCAGCATTCGCGTTCCGTCGCGTGATGCTCCGCGAGCCACGCCCGGAACTGTGCCCTCGTCGTCGCTTCCAGCAGGTTGTTCATTTCCGATTCATTCATAGCGCAGCCGACGGTCGGAACCGTTGTCACGCATTAATAAATGTTCAGCCGCAGGCCGATGTAGAATTTGCGTCCCATGAGCGGCCCCCAGACGTTCATCGAGTTGAAGTCCGTCGAGAACGGCGCGTCGGCATGCAGAATCGGGTCGTGCTGCCGGTAGTCGCCGATGTTCTCGCAGCCCGCATAGAGGTCGAACTTGCCGATTTTGCGCGTCACCTGCGCGAAGAAAATCGGGTAGCGCGGCGACCAGCGGTCGTGCGATAAATCGCCGTCCTGCGTCGGAATGCGCATCGGGCCGTTGAGTTGGGCCGTCGCGTCGAATACCCAGCGGCGGAACTTCGTGGCGTATTGCAGGTTGAGCAGCGTCTTGTACTCGCTCACCAGCGGACGGGCGACGTGGGCTTTCGTGCCGTTCGGACGGGCGATGGTCATCTCGCTGTCCGTGTAGCGGAACGTCGCGAAGATGTCGAACCGTTCGACCGGCGTCCACGAGAAGTCGATCTGGTAGGTGTCCGTGTAGCTGCGGCCGTCCGAGCCGTAGAACAGAATGTCCGTCGGGTCGTACTCTTGGTCGGTCACTACCGCGTGGTCGAATTGGGTGCGGAACCAGTCGAAACTTATCGTCGCGTCGTCCTCGCGCACCAATTTGAAGGTCTGCGTCAGGCTGCCGCCCACCGTCAGGGCTTTTTCCATGCGGTCGAGCCCCGCGAAACCCGTCGTCGAGAACTTCCCGTCCGCTCCGAGAAATCCGATGCGGCGTCCCGTCGCCAGCGCGCCGATGTTGTCCGTGATGAGGTTCGTCGAGCGGTAGCCCAGTCCGGCCGACGCACGCAGTGTGGTCGTCGGGGTGATGTTCCAGCGCAGGTGTCCGCGCGGCGTCACGAAAAAGCGGTCGTAATAGTGGTTGTAGTCGCCGCGAATGCCCGCCACGAGGGAGAATTTGTCCTTGATCGTGTAGGTGTACTCCGCGTAGGCGCCCGCTTCCTGTTCGTCGCGGTCGAAGTTGTAGTGCCGTTGCGGGTCGTCGTCAATCCAAGGCGTGCGGTTGTCGAGCCGCTCGCGGAAGTACTGCAAATGCCCTTGCACGCCCACGATAAGCGACGAACGATAGGTGAAATAGTGGTTGTACATCAAGTTGACCGACACCGCGTTTTCGTTGCCCGCGTAATCGTTCAGCCCGAAATAGGCGTCCTCGTTGTAGTGGTCGAAATCGGCTACGAACGCGATGTTCGAGCGCAGTTCGTCCGCTTCGTCCTCGTCGTAGACCGCCGCGCCGACGGGCATGCCGATTTTCAGGTAGCCGTTGGCGTTGCGGTTGCGGAGGTGCGAGCCGTAGAGCGTGCCCTCCTTGTCCCATGCCGTCTGCATCGCATCGCGCATCGCGGCCTTGTCCTTGTAGCCGTACATGCCGCCCAAGCGGTTTTCCTGCACGAACTTCCAGCCCCAGCGGATCTGCATGCCGTTGTCGGCCGTGTAGAGCCATTTGTTGGCGATGTTGATCTGGTCGGCTTTCGGCAGGTCGCGGAATCCGTCGTGGTTGTGGTCCATTTTGCGGACGTCGGTGTCCATCGAGCCGTGCAGCAGGATGATGCTCGTCAGTTTCTTGTCTTTCGTCACCGGAAAGGCCGACGAGAGGTTGATTTCGGGACGCAGTTCGTCGTCTAAATAGAGGTTCACGAAGAGCCGTTCGTCGTCGGTCGGCTTGCGGTGTTCCAGATTGATCTGGCCCGTGATGGCCTCGTGTCCCGCCGTGACGGACGAAACGCCTTTCGATACCTGAATCGAGTTCAGCCACATGCCCGGCGTGTAGCTCAATCCGTAGGGGGCGCTCAATCCGCGCATGATCGGACGGTTTTCGTCCAGAATCTGCGTGTAGGTGCCCGCCAGTCCGAGCATCTTGATTTGGCGTGCGCCCGAAATGGCATCGCTGTACCCGACGGTTACCGACGCCGAGTTCTCGAACGATTCGGCCAAGTTGCAGCAGGCCATTTTGCAGAGACCGGCAAACGAAATGGTTTCGTTTTTGAGCAATCCGTCCCGCTTAATAAAATTGCCGCTCAAAGAGCCGTCGACGGTGACGGTTTCGAGTTCCAGCCCGTCGGCGCGCAGGGCGAAATCGGCACGGTCGAGGCCGTCGGCCATGCGGAGCGTGTCGTTCTCGTAGCCTAAATAGGTGGCCACGAGCCGGTCGTAGCCTTTCACGCGGTGGATTCGGAAATTGCCGTCGGCATCGGCGCTCGCGCCGACGGTCGTGCCCGCCCAGTAAACGGCGGCTCCGGCGAGCGGTTGGTTTTCGGTGTCGCGCACCGTGCCGCGCAGCTCCTGCGCTCGGAGGGCCGAGCCGGCGAAGAGGGCGAATAGACATGCGACGATCGTTGTGCAGTGTTTCATAAGAATTTTTTCTGTTTGTTTTCGCGGACAAAAGTAACGCATCTCGGTTGCAACCGGGTTGCAAACCGCGATGTTCAATGTTGTTGTTTCGTTCGACAATCGGGACATACCCCTTTCATCAGGTAATTGATCTGACGGACCTCGAATCCGGCCGGGTACTTGATAGCCGGAATATGCGTTTGTTCGAGACAATAGGTCCGGCCGCATCGTTCGCAGTGGAAATGGCAATGCAGTTCATCGGGCGTGCAGTCGTGGTCGTTGTAGCAGATGCAGTATTTCGTCGCGCCGCTGCCGTCTTCGACGATGTGAAGCAGGTGGTGTGCGGCGAAAAGCGTCAGCGTGCGGAAGATCGACGATTTGTCGACCGTTTCCGTCGCGGCTTCCAGATCGGCGAGGCTGAACGTGTCGCTGAATCGCTCGATGGCTTGCAGTACGAGTATCCGTACGGCCGTCGGACGTATGTCGTGGCGCGAGAGAATTTCCTCGCAGTGTTTCTCGTTCATCGATTGAAAGTAACGGCTAAAACTGTAAAAAGTTCCCGATAATCCGATTCGTCCGTGCGAATCGGATGCGACCGAAGCGGGTCGGTCAGCAGTGTGCGGGAGGGGCACGGAGACCCGTGCAACGCACCGTGCCGTGACACAGAAATCCGACCCTGCGGTCGGCGATGCGTTCGTAGAAAGAGCCGTCTGCAACGGCCGGCGCTTCGTCGGGCACGATAACCGCGACTGCCGGAAGCACGGTTTTGTCCGTGCGTTCGTCGTTGCCGTTGGTGTAGAGTGCGATTTCGGTGGAGTGGCGGCCGCAGCGACAGGCGGAGTGCCATTCGGCGTCGCGTTCCGCTGCGTCGTCGGCTGCCGCATGATGTTGGTGCGCATGGCAGCAGACTGCTTCCGTGCGGGCGTGCATCGCCTTGCAGCGGCACGACAGCGAGGCATACGCAGGCCCGATGGCTGTCAGCAGATAGACGACCAGCAACCAGCATGCTATGGAACGCTTCGTACGCATTTTTATTAGCGCGGCAGACCGTTCGGCGGTTCGGAACGTCATCTTCGCTTCCGACCGCTTGTTCGGGCTTTGCAGCGAACAAAGATACGAAAAAATCGGGAATCGGGATGGGATTTCTGCTTTTTCGTTCTATTTTTGTCCCGTTATGAGCCTCCGATTCACCGTTCAATACAAAGACGCTGCCACGCATGCGCGGGCAGGCGAGCTGCTGACCGATCACGGGGTGATCCGCACCCCGATTTTCATGCCCGTAGGTACGGCCGCGACCGTCAAGGGCATTTTCCACCGCGACGTGCGCGACGAGGCGCGGGCGCAAATCATTCTGGCTAATACCTATCACCTCTACCTGCGTCCGGGCATGGACATCATCGAGCGGGCGGGCGGCGTGCACCGCTTCTCGACGTGGGAAGGTCCCATGCTCACCGACAGCGGCGGATTTCAGGTCTTTTCGCTGGCGGCGTGCCGCAAGCTGACCGAAGAGGGGTGCCATTTCCGCTCGCATATCGACGGGTCGAAACACTTGTTCACGCCCGAAAGCGTCATCGACACCGAGCGCACCATCGGTGCCGACATCATGATGGCGTTCGACGAGTGCCCGCCGGGCGATGCGCCGCGCGAATACGCGGCCAAGTCGCTCGACCTGACCGAACGCTGGCTCGACCGCTGTTTCAATCGCTATCACCAGACCCAGCCCAAATACGGCCACTATCAGGCATTGTTCCCGATCGTGCAGGGCTGCACCTATCCCGACCTGCGGGTGCGGGCGGCCGAAAACGTGCAGCGTTACGATGCTGATGGCTACGCAATCGGCGGGCTGGCCGTCGGCGAGCCGACCGAGACGATGTACGAGATGATCGAGGTGGTCGATGCCGTCCTGCCGCAGGACAAACCGCGTTATCTGATGGGGGTCGGCACGCCGTCCAATATCTTGGAAGGCATCGCGCGCGGGGTGGACATGTTCGACTGCGTGATGCCGACGCGCAACGGGCGCAACGGCCAGCTCTTCACGCTCGAAGGCACGATCAACATCCGCAACAAAAAGTGGGAGGACGATTTCACGCCCATCGACCCCGACGGCACGGCCTTTGTCGACAGGCTCTATTCCAAAGCCTACCTGCACCACCTGACCGTCTGCGGCGAGATGCTGGCGGCGCAGATCGCTTCGCTGCACAACATCGCGTTCTACTTGCGCTTGGTGACGCTGGCCCGCGAACACATCGTGGCGGGCGATTTCGCGGCGTGGAAAGAACAGACCGTCGCCAAACTCGGCCGACGGCTCTGAACGACGGCGAATCGGACGTCCGGGATGAAAATTCCTCGCGCCCCGCGCCGCATTCCGCATTAGATTTATTACCTTTGCGACTGATGAAACTGCCCTTTCCCGGCTTCAAAATTCTGGACCGGTACATACTGGGGAAATTTCTTTCGACCTATTTCTTCGCCATCGCGATGATTATCGTCATCGTGGTGACGTTCGACTACGTGGAGAAAATCGACGACTTCACCGAGCTCAAAGCCCCTTGGAAAGCGATTATTCTTGACTATTACCTCAATTTCATCCCCTTCTTCGTCAACCAGTTCAGCGGACTGTTCACTTTCATCGCCTGCATCTTCTTCACCTCGAAGATGGCCTACCAGACCGAAATCATCGCCATGTTGTCGGGCGGCATGTCGTTCCGGCGGCTCATGTGGCCGTACTTTCTCGGGGCGACCATCATCGCCGCGCTGTCGCTGACGTTGAGCCTGTGGCTGATTCCCATTTCGCAGCAGCACATCGTACGCTTCGAGGCGAAATACGTCAAGCGGCACAAGAACGGTTCGTTCGACCGCCACATCTACCGGCAGATCGCGCCCGGAACCTTCGCCTACATTCGCGGATACAACGAGCAGAACCAGCAGGCGTCGTTCCTCGCGCTGGAGCATTACCAAAGCGGTACGATGACCTGCTCGCTGGAAGCGGCCGACGTCAAGTTCGACCCCGAATCCAAACGCTGGACGGCTCCGCGCTATACCCAGCGGCTGTTCGACGAAGCCGGTGCCGAGACCTTCTCGCAGCACCGCAACCTCGACACGCTCATCAACCTCGAAGTCACCGAGCTGGGCCGCATCAGCGAACTGATCCAGACCATGAACATCGTCGAACTCGACGATTTTCTCGACCAGCAGCGCGACAAGGGTTCCGACGAACTCAACATCATCGAGGTGGAGCGCCATTCGCGGTTTGCCTTTCCGCTTTCGACTTTCATTCTGACGCTCATCGGCGTGTCGCTCTCCTCGCGCAAGGTGCGCGGCGGTACGGGCCTGCATATCGGCGTCGGCATCACGCTCTGTTTCTCGTATATTCTTTTCAACCGCTTCTTCGCCGAGTTCGCCAAGAGCGGCACGCTTCCCCCTTGGGTCGCCGTGTGGCTGCCCAATATCATCTACCTGTGCATCGCGGTCTATCTCTACCGCAAGGCACCCAAATAAAAACCGGTCGTCATGAATATGAATACCCGTCGCAAACCTCGTCCTACCCGTCTCGAACAGCTGAAACAGCATCCGCTGCTCTGGAACATCCTGCTTATCGTCGCCACGATTTTCGTTTTGGCGGTCGCGGCGCATTTCGTCATGCAGTTGGGGACGCGGCACGGTTCGCGGCGTACGGTGCCCGATTTTACGGGTGCCCGGTTGGACGACGCGCTGCGCATCGCCCAGCGCAACGGCCTGCGCATCTCCGTCAACGATTCGTTGTTCGTGCCCGCCTACGAGGGGGGTATCGTGCTCGACCAGCTGCCGCAGCGGGGCGTCGAGGTGAAGCCCGACCGCACGATTTACGTCACCATCAACGCTTTCCGCGAGAAATTGGTGCCCGTGCCCTACGTCGCGGGCCGTTCGCTCCGGCAGGCCAAAAACATGTTGGAAATCGCCGGTCTGGAAATCGCCGAGCTGGTCTACCGGCCCGATATCGCGACGAACTACGTGTTGGAGGAGTTCTGCGGGCGCACGGAGGTGACTGAAACGGCGCGGCTGGAAGCCGAATTCGGGTCGGGCGTCACGTTGTACGTGGGGGTCGAGCCCGCGAACAACCGCACGACCGTGCCGGTACTGGTCGGTTATACGCTCAAACAGGCCAAAAGCCGGTTGTGGGAGTTGGGGCTGAATGTCGGGCGCGTCGTTTACGACGAGGGCATCAATTTGTTGAATCAGAAGGATGCCTGCGTTTACGGCCAGACGCCTGCATTCGACCGTCCTGCGCGGCTCGGCGACCGGGTCGATTTGCGTTTGACGCTCGACCGTCGGAAGGTCGAGGAACAACTCGCCATTATCGAGGATGCGGCCCAAGCCGCTGCCGCAGAACGTCTGCGCCGCGAGCAGGAGCGGGCCGATTCGCTCGAATCGGCGGAGTTCCTGCGGTCGCTCGGGCTGGGGGCGCCTGCCGAACCCGCTGTGGTGCCCGAGTCGCACTACGATAACGAAGGATTTTTCGATTGATGGACGAACTGCGCCATACGGAGCTCTCTGAAGACCCCGCATGGGACGATACGGAGCGGTCGGACGAGGACGACGAGGCGGCGGGGCTCTACGAGCACTTCGCTGTCACGGCCGACAAGGGCCAGTCGCTGCTGCGGCTCGACAAGTTCCTCACGGCCCACATGCTGCACACCTCGCGCAACCGCATTCAGGCGGCGGCCGACAGCGGCAACATCCTCGTAAACGGTGTGGCGGCTAAATCCAGCTACAAAGTAAAGCCGTTCGACCACATTCAGGTCGTGCTGCCCTATCCCAAACGCGATTACGAGATTTTTCCCGAAGATATTCCGCTCGTGATTCCCTACGAGGACGACGACATCGTCATCGTCGACAAACCGGCGGGCATGGTCGTGCATCCGGGCGTGGGCAATCGCAGCGGGACGCTGGTCAATGCCATGACGTGGCACCTGCGCACGCTGCCGATGTTCTGCGAGGGCAACACCCGCGCGGGACTGGTGCACCGCATTGACAAGAATACTTCCGGCCTGCTCGTCATGGCCAAGAACGAACAGGCGCTGGCCCGTCTGGGCAAGCAGTTCTTCGACCACTCCATCCAGCGGCGTTACGTGGCGTTGGTGTGGGGCAATTTCGACGAGGACGAGGGCACCATTACGGGCAACATCGGCCGCAGTCCGCGCGAGCGGCAGAAGATGTACGTCTTCGCCGACGGGTCGGACGGCAAGTGGGCCGTGACCCATTGGCGGGTGTTGCGCCGGTTCGGGTACGTGACGCTGGTCGAGTGCCGGCTGGAAACGGGCCGCACGCACCAGATCCGCGTGCACATGGCGTGGATCGGCCATCCGTTGTTCAACGACGAGCGTTACGGCGGCGACCGGATTCTGAAAGGCACCACGTTCGCGAAATACAAGCAGTTCATCGAGAATTGTTTCGCCGTGATGCCGCGCCACGCATTGCACGCACGGCTGTTGGGCTTCGAGCATCCGGCTACGCACAAGCAGGTGTCGTTCGAGAGCGAACTTCCGGCCGATTTCAAGGAGCTGCTGGCCAAGTGGGAAAAATACACCAATTCGGAATTGTGAATTGACACAATCGTGTTTCTGCCAACCAGTATAAAGGAAGTCCGCGAGCGCGGATGGGAGCAGTTGGACGTCATCCTCTTCACGGGCGACGCTTACATCGACCATCCGGCGTTCGGTGCCGCCGTCATCGGGCGTCTGCTCGAAGACGAGGGATACCGCGTCGCCGTTGTGCCGCAGCCCAACTGGCGCGATGACCTGCGCGACTTCACGAAACTGGGTGCGCCCCGTCTCTTTTTCGGAGTAAGTGCCGGCGCGATGGATTCGATGGTCAACCACTATACCGCCAACCTGCGCCTGCGCCACGACGACGCCTATACGCCCGGCGGCAAGGCGGGTTTCCGTCCCGACCGCGCCGTCACGGTCTACACGCAGATTCTCAAACGGTTGTTTCCGCACGTGCCCGTCGTCATTGGCGGCATCGAGGCTTCGTTGAGACGGTTGACCCATTACGATTATTGGAGCGATTCGCTGCATCCGTCGGTGCTCGCGACGTCCGGCGCCGACTTGTTGATTTACGGCATGGGCGAGGGCGTCGTGCAGGAGGTCGCGCGGGCCATGCGCAACGGCTACAATGCCAAACTGTTGCGCCGGATCCGGCAGGTCGCTTTCATGGCTGACAGCGGTTACGTCGACCGGCTCGACCCCGCCGAAACGATTCGGCTGCACTCGTTCGAGGAGTGCTGCGCCGACAAACGGGCGTTCGGCGAAAATTTTGTGCAGATAGAGACCCAGAGCAACCTCCTGCGGCCGGAGGCGACGCTGGTCGAGGCGGTCGGCGACCGGTTCGTCGTCGTTACGCCGCCCCACGCCACGCTCACGACCGACGAACTCGACCATTCGTTCGACCTGCCTTACGAACGGGCTCCGCATCCGCGCTACCGCAACAAGGGCGATATTCCGGCGTGGGAGATGATCAAGCATTCGGTCAACATCCATCGCGGCTGTTTCGGCGGGTGCGCGTTCTGTACTATTTCGGCGCATCAGGGCAAGTTTATCCATTCGCGCAGCGAGCGGTCGGTTCTCGCCGAAGTGGAGCGCATCGTGCGGATGCCCGATTTCAAGGGGTATCTTTCGGACGTCGGGGCGCCGTCGGCCAACATGTACCGCATGGGCGGCCGCGACCGGACGCTGTGCGAACGGTGCCGCCGTCCGTCGTGCCTGCATCCGGCCAAATGTCCCAACCTCGACAACGATCACGGCCCGCTGCTCGTCCTCTACGAAAAAATCCGCGCGGTGAAAGGCATCAAAAAGGCGTTCATCGGCAGCGGCATCCGCTACGACCTGTTCGACGACAAGCCCTACCTCGAAACGGTGCTCCGCCACCACACGTCGGGTCGTTTGAAGGTCGCGCCCGAACATACCGAAGATGCCGTGCTGCGCCTGATGCGCAAACCGCCGTTCGCGTTGTTCGAGCGGTTGAACGCCGATTTCCAGCGCATCTGCCGCCGCGAGGGACTGCCTTATCAGTTGATTCCCTATTTCATCTCGTCGCATCCCGGATGTACGGAGCGCGACATGCGGGCCCTCTCCGAGAAGGTGTTGGGACGCCTGCACTTCACGTTGGAGCAGGTGCAGGATTTGACCCCGACGCCCATGACCCTCTCGTCGGTGATGTTCTGCATGGGCGAAAACCCTTATACGCACGAGCCGGTCTACGTCGCCCGTTCGCAGGAGGAGAAACGCCGCCAGAAAAGCTATTTTTTCGGGCACCGGAATCCGGCTTCGACGAGGCCGCCGAAATTCCGCTGCACCCCGACTGCGACGAAAAAACCGTAAAAAAGGGTGTTATTTCCGTAGTTCGGGTATAAGCCGGTCGGCAGATTTCGGTTATCTTTGCACTGACGATCCGCACTTTGCGCGGTGCGGCTGCCCCGAACGACCGTCTCCGAAAGGCAGAGACCGCGCGGGTATGGCCGGAAAAACCGAAAAATCGAAAAATCGAAAAATCGAAAAAAACGAATAGACCCATGTTGCGAAAAATCAGAATCCTGCTCGCCGTCCTCTTTTTTGCGGCCGTGACGTTGCTGTTCCTCGATTTCACCGGAACGCTGCACGCATGGCTCGGATGGACGGCCCGTGTCCAGTTCCTGCCTGCGCTGCTGGCGCTCAATCTGGGGGTCGTGGCCGTGCTCGTCGTGCTGACCTTGCTGTTCGGGCGCGTCTATTGTTCGATTATCTGTCCGTTGGGCGTGATGCAGGACATCTTCGCGTGGTTCGGCAGTCGCGGCAAGAAACGGAAGTTCCGTTATGCCTATTCGCCCGCCAAAAACCGGCTGCGCTACGGCGTTCTGGCGATTTTCGTCGTCGCTTTGGCTGCCGGTGTCGGGTCGGTCGTGGCGCTGCTCGCGCCGTACAGCGCCTACGGCCGCATCGCGTCGAATCTCTTCGCGCCGTTCTATCGCTGGGGCAACAACCTGCTGGCGTGGTTCGCCGAGCGGGTCGACAGCTACGCGTTCTATTCGACCGACGTGTGGCTGCGGTCGCTGCCCACGTTTCTGATTGCCGCCGCGACTTTCGTCGCGCTGGCCGTGCTGGCATGGCGCAACGGACGCACCTACTGCAATACGATTTGTCCGGTCGGCACCGTGTTGGGATTCTTCTCGAAACATGCGTTGTTCCGGCCGGTCATCGACACCGCGAAGTGCAACAACTGTACGTTGTGTTCGCGTCGCTGCAAGGCCGCCTGCATCGACGCCGAAAACCATACGATCGACTATTCGCGCTGCGTCGCCTGCATGGATTGCATCGAGACCTGCGCGCACGGCGCCATCAGCTACCGGCGGCACAAGAAAGCGGCGGCCGATGTCGCTGCCGATACGGTCGCGGATGTTTCGCGCCGTCATTTTCTGACCGGTGCGGCGCTGTTGGCGGGTGCTGCGGCCGCAAAGGCACAGGAAAAGAAAGTCGACGGTGGTTTGGCCGTCATCCTCGACAAGAAGGTGCCGCACCGTGCGACCCCCGTCGTGCCGCCCGGCGCGCAGGGATTGTGGCACATCGCACGCCATTGCACCGGCTGCCAGCTCTGTGTTGCGGCGTGTCCCAACGGCGTGCTGCGGCCCTCGACCGATTTGAAGTCGCTGATGCAGCCGGAAAGTTCCTACGAACGGGGCTATTGCCGGCCCGAGTGTACGAAGTGTTCGGAGGTGTGCCCTGCGGGAGCGATCCACCGCATCACGCCCGAAGAGAAATCGGCCATTCAGATCGGCCACGCCGTGTGGGTGCGGGAGAATTGCATCCCGTTGACCGACGGCGTTTCGTGCGGCAACTGCGCGCGTCATTGCCCGACGGGGGCTATCCAGATGGTGTCGTCCGACGCCGGGAATCCCGATGCTCCGAAAATTCCGGTGGTCAACGAGGAGCGTTGCATCGGCTGCGGCGCGTGCGAGAATCTGTGCCCCGCACGTCCTTTCAGTGCCATTTATGTCGAGGGCTACCGGGAACATCTTACGATTTAACAGCGAGCGAGTATGAAAACGAACGGAGATAAGAAAATCGGTCGGCGGGAGTTTCTGAAACGGCTCGGCGTCGGTGCGGCCGTGACGTCGGCGGCGCTGGCGACCGGCTGCACGCCGAAACGGGCGACCACCGCCGAGCGGAACGAAGTGCCGGAGGAGGGCATGACCTATCGTACCAATCCCACGTCGGGCGACCGCGTGTCGCTGCTCGGCTTCGGCATGATGCGTCTGCCGATGACCGCAGCCCGCGAGGGCGGTAAGGGCGACGAGGCGATCGACCAAGAACGGGTCAACGAGCTGGTAGACTATGCGTTGGCGCACGGTGTCAACTATTTCGATACGTCGCCTGCATATTGTCGCGGTCTGTCGGAACGGGCGACGGGCACCGCGCTGAAACGTCATCCGCGCGACCGCTATTTCATCGCGACGAAACTCTCGAACTTCGCGCCCGAGACGTGGAGCCGCGCCGCGTCGATGCGCATGTACCGCAACTCGTTCACGGAGTTGCAGGTCGATTACATCGACTATCTGCTGTTGCACGGCATCGGCATGGGCGGCATGGAGGCGTTGCGCGGGCGATACCTCGATAACGGGATGCTCGATTTTCTCGTCGCCGAGCGCAAGGCCGGACGCATCCGCAATCTCGGGTTCTCCTATCACGGCGACATCGAGGTGTTCGATTACCTCCTTTCGCGGCACGACGAAATCCATTGGGATTTCGTGCAGATTCAGCTGAACTACCTCGACTGGAAGTACGCCAAGCAGATCAATCCGCGCAACACCGATGCCGAGTACCTCTACGGCGAACTGGCGAAACGGGGCATTCCGGCGGTCATCATGGAGCCGCTGCTGGGCGGCCGCCTGTCCAACGTGCCCGACAACATCGTCGCGCGGCTGAAACAGCGCGAGCCCGAGCGCAGCACGGCTTCGTGGGCGTTCCGCTTCGCGGGATCGTTTCCCGACGTGCTGACCGTGTTGAGCGGCATGCGCGTGATGGAGCACTTGCAGGACAACCTGCGCACGTACAGCCCCTTGCAGCCGCTCGCCGACGAGGAGTTCGACTTCCTGCAACAGACCGCCACGCTGATGATGCAGTACAAGACCGTTCCCTGCAACGACTGCAAATACTGCATGCCGTGCCCCTACGGGCTGGACATTCCGGCGATTCTGCTGCACTACAACAAGTGTCTGAACGAGGGGGACATCATCGACGACCCGCAGGACAGCGCCTATCGCCGTGCCCGCCGCGCCTACCTCATCGGCTACGACCGTTCGGTGCCCAAGCTGCGGCAGGCGAGCCATTGCATCGGGTGCAACCAGTGTTCGCCACATTGTCCGCAGGGCATCGACATCCCGCATGAGCTGCGCCGCATCGACGCCTACGTCGAACGGCTGAAACGACACGAATAACAACAACGAGAGGGACACGCATCGCGTGTCCCTCTCGTTGTTCTACGGCACAGTGCCCCCGTTTTCTTACGGCACGGGGTCGTATCCGCTGCCGCCCCATGGGTGGCAGCGCGCTATCCGCCGCACGGCGAGCCACAGCCCTTTCAGCGGCCCGTATTTGCGCAGGGCTTCCAGCGCGTACTGCGAGCACGTGGGGGTGAACCGGCACGACGGCGGTGTCAGTGGCGAGATGCAGAGCTGATAGAACTGCACGAGGGCGATCAAGGGCCACGTCAGGATTTTTTTCAACATGTCGGGTCGGTTCCGGGTTCCTGCTTGGTGGCCGCTTCGGCCAGTGTTTTCAGGATTTTCTCCACCGCCCGCGCAATCGTCTTGTAGGGCAGCACCTCTTTCGACGAATAGACCAACGCCAAGTCGAGATTGACCGCTCCGATATCGGCAAGCAGCTCTTTCTGCAAGCGATAGGATTCTTTCGTCCGGCGGCGCAGCAGGTTGCGTTTGTTGGCCCGTTTGTGGAACTTCTTGGGTACGGAAAAAAGCACCTCTACCGACGGAACCGCGTCCGGTTCGGCGAACCACACGTAGCGGAACGGAAAGATGAATCCGCTCTGCCCCTGCTCGAACAATCGCCGCACGGCTCCGAATGAACGAAGCCGTTCTGTGCGGGATAGCGAGCGATCGGACATGACGCAGCGGGGATTATTTGCGCGTTGCGGCGGGTTTGGGAGCGTCGGCGGGCTTGCGGATGCGTTTCGCCATGCGGTTCTCCTGCGTGCGGAGGAACTCCTCCTTGCGGGTGTCCACAACGAGCGACACAGGTTCGACCGGTTCGCCTTTCCGCACCTTTTCGAGATAGATATCGACCGCCTTGACCATCGACGGCGCTTGGGGCGTCGGCGCGTTGGCCAGCACGGGGATTCCGGCATCGAGGGCCGCCCGCAGCGTGCCTTCGCCGAAAACCGCGATGGCCGGCAGGTCGTCCGTGCCGAATTTGTCGACCAATGCGCGCACATCCGACGGCGAGTAGAGCGCGATGAGCCGGTACTCCGAGAGATTCACGGCATGCAGGTCGCAGGCCACCGTCCGCGCCAAGATGACCGAATCGACCGAGAGCCGCAGTTTGACCAGCGTTTCGGGCAGTTCGGGACGGTGCGGTTCGCTCAACGCGAGCAGGAATTTCTCCTCCTTGTGCTTGATGATCAGTTCGACGAGCGAGGTGAACGACCCGTCGGCGAACGAGATTTTGCGTTTGCGGTAGACGATGTATTTTTGCAGGTAGAGCGCGACGGCTTCCGTCTGGCAGATGTATTTCATCGTCTCGGGAACGGTAATTCTCGCTTCCTCGCAGATATGAAAAAAGCTGTCGACCGTCGTGCGCGAGGTGAAGATGACGGCCGTATGGTTCAGGATTTCGATGCGTTGCGAGCGGAACTCCTTCAACGATACGCCCACCACGCGGATGAAGGGCTGATAGACGATTTCGGTGTCGTATTTCCGGGATAATTCGTAAAAGGGCGATTTTTCGACGAGTGCGGGTTTCGGCTGCGAAATCCACACTTTCTTTTTGACTTCCAATTCCAACTCTCCTTGTTTTACGTGTGAATCCGGTTCGTCATCTCACGGCGAGTAGCCACAGCAGGCTGACCGGAAAAAGTTCCACGCCGCAAAGGTACAAAATCCAATGGAGAATCGAAACTTTTTTGGAAAGAAAGAGGGTGAGCGTCTCTTTGATGTACAGGAAAAGCGTTACGGACAATTCGATGACGATCAGCGCGAACCACAGCTTGCCCGTGTGCGGGGGGCAGAAGGCGAGCAGCAGCAGCGTCGGTGCGGCCAGCAGGGTGACCGCCGCGAAATAGAGCGTGCGGAGCTGGCGGAGTTGGGCGACGAGCGGTTGCGTGAGCGTGAGGGCTCCGACCGTGCGCAGGAGGGTCCACTGGTAGCCCGCGATAAGCAGGAAGAGGGCCGACACGGCCAATCCCGATGCGAGTACCGCGACGATGGGCGCACCCTCGAACGGGAGCAGTTCGATGAGCGGCTGCCCGTACTTCACGACCGAGACCCCGATGCAGAGCATGCCGATGACGGCCATCGTGTGCATGAACCGGACGTAGCGGCCGCCGCTGGGGTCGTCGAACCGCCGTTCTTCCGAGTTCGAGGCGCGGTCGCGGAAGACGCGGTTCAGCAGCGTGCGGACATCTATCATGTTGCTGTAAATCGACAGCATGTAGGTCGTTCCGAGCAGCAGCACGAATCCCTGAAACAGCGCGTCGTTCGTCAGCGGACGATCGTTCGGTGCGTCGCAACAGGTTCGGACGAGCGTCGATTCTTCGCCGTAAACGGCTCGGGCCGTCGTGTCGCGATACGGGGCTGCTGGCGATGCGATGCGGGAACATTCGTGCATCCACAGCGAATCGCGCGTGCAGCGGACGCGGAGCGGGTACGTTTGGCGGGGCTCCTTCGGCTGTGCGGCCGTGTGTGCGGCAGCGTGCTCCTCCGTCTGGTCGGTTACGTGCGTGACAGCCTCTTCCTCCGGCTGCGCAGTCGTGTGCGCGGCAATGGGAGGGGCGGAGTGCTCGGCGGACTGTTTCGCAGGCTGCTCGGCGATGGGCACGACCGGTTTTGCAACGGATTTTGCGGCAGACTGTTCGTCTGCATGGGGCGGACTGGCGAGCGTGTCGGCCGGCGATTGCTCGACGGCGACCTGCGGCGAAGTCAGCGAGTCCGGCAGCGGTTGGGGCGTGGTATACAGCGAATCGGCGGACGTCGGGGTCGGTAGGAGGGTCATCGGGAGCTTCATCCTGCGTAGTAGCGTTTCAAGGTGATGCGGATGGTGGTGCCTTTGCCGGGTTCGGAGTCGATGACGGCGATGCGTCCCGAATGGTACTCCTCGACGATGCGCCGCGACAGTGACAGCCCGAGCCCCCACCCGCGTGTTTTGGTCGTGAAACCCGGCTCGAAGATGCGTTTCCAGTTGCTTTTCGGGATGCCTTTGCCGGTATCCCGCACGTCGATCATGACTTGTTGGTCGGTCGATGCGATGCGTACCGTGATGGCGCCGTGCCCTTGCAGGGCGTCGAGCGAGTTTTTCATCAGGTTCTCGACCACCCACTCGAACAGCGCGGCATTGATGCAGGCCTGCACCGGCGCGATGGCCAGCCCGTTGTAGTCGAGCGTCACGTTGCGCGGGATGCGTTTGCGGAAGTACATGACCGATTCGCCGACCACTTCGTTGATGTTGGCCGGTTCGAGCGTCGTTTCGCTGCCGATTTTCGAGAACCGGTCGACGATTTTCATCAGGTGGGTCAGGTCCTTGTTCATCTCCTCGACCGCGCTTTGGTCTATCTCCTGCGCCCGCAGGTATTCGATCCAGCCCAGCAGCGAAGACGTGGGCGTACCGAGTTGGTGGGCGGTCTCTTTGGCCAGCCCGATCCACACGCGGTTCTGTTCGTCGTGTTTCGACGAGCGGAACGCAATGAACCCCAGCAGGACGAACACGGTGATGACCAGCAGCTGGATGTAGGGAAAATAGTAGAGCGATTTCAGCAGATTCGACTGTCCGTAGAAAATGATGTGGTAGTGGTCGGCGCTCCACAGGAAGCGGATCGGCAGGGGACGGTTCTCTTCAGTGAAGCGGTCGATGCGCCGCCGTAGCCGGTCGGGGTGTTCGAGGATGCGTTCGGGTACCAGATGCGCTTGCAGGACTTGCAGGTTTTCGTCCGTGATGATGAACGGGATGTTGTTGCCGTTGGACATGATGTCCTGCACCAGCGGGTCGTTGAGCGAGCCGCCCAGCACGTCGCGGTTGACCCGCTCCATCGCATGGGCCCACAGCGCCACGTCGTGTTGTTCTTTCTCTTTGAGCCGCTGCGCCATCTTGTTGGTGTAGACGAGCGACACGCCGCCGAGCAAAATCCCGACGACGATCACCACCACGCGGTTGCGGAACGAGAACAAGTCGCGGCGCAGTTTCATTTCTTCGTCGTGTCTTGCGTCGTCGTGATGCGGCGATACGCGGCCGTGTCGAGCAGCAGGGCTTTCGCGCGGGCCACCTCCTTGTCATCGGCCAGCGAATGGGCGATGACGCCCGCCGTGTAGCCGTGCCGCAGGACGATGTCGCGGTTGAGCGAGGCGATGATCTGCTGGCGGTAGGTTTCCAGATTGGTCTGCGTATCGTCTTTCAGTTCGGCCTCCATGCGTTCCAGCTGTTCCGTCACCGCTCCGAAACGGTCGTTCGCGGCGGCTTCGCGCAGGGTTTTCAGCGCGCGCCGCGTGTCCGATTCATAGGGTACCTCCTTGTCTTTCATGAACTCCGCGAAATCGGCGTAGTCGGCCTCCGTCATCGTGAAGTTCGCTAAATCGGCCGGTGCTTCGGGGTGGCGGCGCGTGTAGTCGTCGCCGAAATCGTCGATGAAGCCCAGTGCATAGAGCGTCGCCGCGAACCGGCTGATGTATTCCGGTTCGGTGCGGACGTCGGGCATGATGCCGCCCCCGTCGTAGACCTTGCGGCCCGCGCGGGTCGCGAACTCCGAAATCAGCGAATCGGGCACCGTGTGCACCGAGCCCTGTTGCGAGTGCGAGTAGTCGACGGCTTGGATGCAGCGGCCCGACGGGATGTAGTATTTGGCGGTCGTGAGTTTCAGCATCGTGTTGTAACCCAAAGATTTGGGCGATTGTACCAGTCCCTTGCCGAAACTGCGTTGTCCGACGAGTACCGCACGGTCGAGGTCTTGCAGCGCTCCGGCCAGAATCTCCGACGACGAGGCCGAATTGCCGTTGATGAGCACCGCCAGCGGCAGGTCGGGCAGCACGGGTTCCGATGCGGTGCGGTAGGTCTGTTTCGACTCTTCGGTGCGCCCTTTCGTGCTCACCACTTCGGTGCCTTTCGGGACGAACAGTCCCAGAATTTTGACCGCTTCCTGCATGATGCCGCCCCCGTTCGACCGGTAGTCGAGCACCAGCCCCTGCAGGTCGCCCTCGTTGCGCAACTTCGCGACGGCCGCCTGCATCTCGTCGGCGCTACCCTCCGTGAAATCGCTGTGGCGGATGTAGCCGATGCCGTCGCCGAGCCAGCCGACGTATGGCACGCCCGGAATGGCGATACGTTCGCGTCGGATGGCGACGGTCTCTTCGCGCCCGTCCAAGTGGCGCACCGTGACTTTCACCTTGCTGCCCGGCTCGCCTTTGAGCCGTTTGGAGACCTCTTCGGTCGTGAATCCGGCGGCCGACTGGCCGTCGATAGCCAGAATCACATCGCCGATTTTCAGTCCGGCACGGGCTGCCGGCGAGTTTTCATAGGGTTGTGCGATGCGCACGTAGTCCTCTTTCTGCCGGATGAGCGAGCCCACGCCGCCGTATTTGCCGGTCGTGAGCACCTCGAAATCGGACATGCCCGATTCGGGGATGAATTCGGTATAGGGGTCGAGGTCTCGCACCATGCCTTCGGCCGCGCCCGACATCAGCACGTCGGGGTCGACGTGGTCGACATAGTTGAGCGACAGTTCGCGCATCATGTTGACCAGCAGCTCCATGTTGCGGCCCAGCCCGAAGTCGTTGCGGCCGGCGAAAATCGTGCAGAGGGCGACGGCACCCAAGACGGCCGCTGCCAAGAGGTATTTTTTCAATTTCGCAAACATCTTTTTCTCTGTGTTAGGAGGCATCGCGGTTTTGTCGGCCGTCCGGTGCCGGTTCAGCGTGCGTCGTCGTAGCTTGCATAGGCGTCCCAACGGTACAGGACGCGGTATACGCCGTTGCGGTGGCCTTCGATGCGGAGCCGGTCGCCTTGCGGCACCGCCCGGATTTCGTCGTCGAACAGCATCCGCAGCCGATGCAGGAAAGTGCGCGGGCGGAAGGTCATCGTGCCGTCCGGAGCTTCTCCGATAAGTTCGTATCCGGCCTTGCGGAACGCATCGAGTGCGGTCTGCTTGCCCTCTTGCGCGAGGTCGCACGCAACGAGCCGGGCGACGAACGTCAGTTTCGGATAGACTGCGGCGAGAAGGGCGAGCATGCCGAACAACGCGGCGAACCGGTGCCAGTCGTTCCACTCGGCGGCGGCCATGCCGGTCGCGACCATTGCGACAATCAACAACAACGCCAATACGCTGGCGGCGCAAAAGAATTTTACGGAACGGACGAAGTAATTCATCGTTTTTCTACCTTATTTATTTCACCGACTGCATCGGCGACCTGTTGCATCAGCCACTTCGGGGTCGACGTCGCGCCGCAGATGCCGACCGATTGCACGCCCTCGAACCATGCAGGGTCGATTTCCGACGGTTCTTCGATCTGGCGGCTGCACGGATTGGCCTGCCGGCACACCTCGAACAGCACCTTGCCGTTCGACGACTTGCGCCCCGAAACGAATAGCACCGCATCGAACCGTCGGGCGAATTCGGCCAGATGCTGTTCGCGTCCCGACACCTGCCGGCAAATCGTATCGTCCAGCCGCACCTGCTCGGGGTCGGCCGCCCGCCGGCGCATCTCCTCGCCTAACTCGCGGAACAGCGCGATGCTCTGCGTCGTCTGCGACAGAAAGTAGATCGGCCGCCCGAAGTCGATGCCCTCCAAATCCTGCCGTCCCTCGATGACGAGCGTCGGCTCGCCGACCTGCCCCGTCAGCCCCACCACTTCGGCGTGGCCGCGTTTGCCCAGTATCACCACTTGCCCCCCGACCGGACGCATCCGTTCGTGGGCATGCTTCACCCGTTTCTGCAACCGCGCCACGACCGGACACGTGGCGTCGATGACTTCAATGCCCAGTTCCCGCGCCGCCGCATAGGTCGTCGGCGGTTCGCCGTGCGCCCGAATGAACAGCCGGCAGCCGCCCAGACGGGTCATGTCGTCGTGCGTGACGGTGTGCAGGCCCAGTTGTTCCAACCGCTGCACTTCGATGCGGTTGTGTACGATGTCGCCGAGCGAATAGACCGTGCCGCCATCGGCAAGCGCTTTTTCAGCCTCCGTAATCGCCCGGACGACGCCGAAGCAGAAACCCGATTTATCGTCGATCTCGATGCGCATGCAGCTGTTCCATAAACCACGCCATCTGTTCGTCGACAGTCATGCGGCTGTTGTCCAGCACGACGGCATCTTCGGCTTGGCGCAGGGGCGACACCGCGCGGCTCGAATCGGCTTTGTCGCGTTCGCGGACGTTGCGTTCGATCTCTTCCAGCGACACGTCGTCGCCTTTCGCCTGCAGCTCGTCGTAGCGGCGGCGGGCCCGTACCGCCGGGTCGGCCGTCATGAAAATTTTCAGTTCGGCATCGGGAAACACCACCGTGCCGATGTCGCGGCCGTCCATCACCACGCCGCGTTGGCGGCCCATCTCCTGCTGCATGGCGACCAATTTCCGCCGCACGGCCGGAATCGCGCTCACGCCGCTCACGCAGTTGCTCACCTCGATGGTGCGTATCTTGCCCTCGACCAGATCGCCGTTGACGTAGATGTCGCTCGCGCCGCGTTCGGGATTGAACCGGAACGTGATGACGATTTCGTCCAGCAGCCGCACGACGGCCTCTTCGTCGATCATGCCCGACCGGATGGCCCCGTGCTCCTGTGCGTAGAGCGTCACGGCGCGGTACATCGCGCCCGTGTCGATGAAGATATAGCCCAGCCGCGCGGCGATGCGTTTGGCGAAGGTGCTTTTGCCGCACGACGAATGGCCGTCGATGGCTATGACGATTTTGGGTTGTTGCTTAATGTCCGACATTGGGAAAAATATCGAAAAAGGTGGATAGTATGGTGTAAACGCCTAACAGTCCGATGAGCAGGCCCGCCACGTGGTTGATCGTGAGCATGTGGCGCGGGCGGAACCGGCGGCGGAAGAGGTTGATGACGAACGCCAGCAGCGTCCACCACGCGACCGCGCCGCCGAAGAATCCGGCGATGGTGAAGAACGCCAGCAGCAGGCCGTTGAACCCGTTGCCGGTCATGTCGGCACCCGAAATTTTGAAAATGGCGAAGAACGTGAGGATGTAGGGGATCACCAGCACGAAATTGGCGAGGGTCAGCCCGAAAATCGACGCGAAATTCTGCCACAGCGAAGTCTTTCCGGCGCGGTTGCGGCGGATCTGCGGCACGGGGTTCTGCGAGAAGATGTAGACCCCGAAGATGACGACCAGAATGCCGGCGACGACGCGCAGCAGCGTGCTGTACTGTTCGATGCTGGCTTGGAGCAGCGAGTAGAAAAAGAGCGCGAACATGGCCATGAACGTATCGGCGCAGGCGACGCCCAGCCCCGAAACGATGCCGGCCCTGCGGCTTTTGGAGAGCGTGCGCTGGATGCACAGCACCGCGACGGGGCCGACGGTGATCGACGCCGCGATGCCGACATAGATGCCGCGAAACAACGCTTCGACAAATTCAAATCCCATAAACGATCGTCCGCAGGTGCGGATTTAGGAAACAAAGGTACTCAAAAATTTCCGATTCGGGGAGCCGTATGTCCGAAAAATGCGACTTTTTATTAAGGGGTAGTGCATCTCGTGAGGCCGGATAGATACCGGATAGATGCCGGCACGGGTATCGGAAAAAATTTCGGCACGGATTCCGGGGAACGGGCATCGGAAACGAATCCCGGAACGGCTGTTGCGGCATGGAAAATGTTGATAAATAAATAAAAACTTTGCGCGGGATGCGGCGCATCGGGGGTGCGGAACCCTTATTTTTGCAGGCATCAAACGAATCATTCACAACAGTATGGCGGAAATGAAACAGTTCGGACTCGATGTCGAGTTGAGCGGCGAGGTGGCGCAGGGGCATTACTCCAATCTGGCCATTATTTCGCATTCGTCGTCGGAGTTCATCATCGACTTTGCGACGGTGTTGCCCGGCGTGGAGAAAGCCCGGGTCAAAAGCCGCATCATTCTGACGCCCGAACATGCGAAACGGCTGTTGCGGTCGTTGCAGGAGAATATCGTGCGTTACGAATCGACGATGGGCAAAATCGAGATTCCTTCGCCGCAGCCCGCCCCCGACGGCGGCCCCAAAATGGGGCAGGCGTAAACGGCCGACCGGCGGTCAGGCCTCGTTGATGTTCCGCAGGGCCGTTTCCAGTTCTTCGATGTCTTGCAACATGCGGCAGAAAATGCAGACTCCCAGCGGTATGCCGATGCACAGCCCGACACCGAATGCGTAGAACCATTCCGGCCGGTTCAGTTCCCACTGGTGGAGTGCGAGCGTGCCGAGCAGCAGTACGGCCAGCGTTGCGTTGATAGCAACACCCCGCAAAAAACAGCGGCGCAGCCGGACTACGGCGGCGCAGGTGTCGCGCAGCGAATGGGCCGCAGGGTCGATTTCCCGCAGGAGTCCGCGCAGACGGCCGATGCGCAAAAGCACCGTTGCGACGAATATCCCCGCCAGCATCCACCCGACATAGCGTACCGTCGGATCGCCGCCTTGAAGTTGCGGAAGCAGCTGTAAAGGGAGTGTTGCCGCGATGATGCCGATGATGCGCCAGCGGCGATGCAGCCGTTGCATCGAGGTTCGCATCTTTCCGGTGGCGACGCGGGCGGTCATCCGTTCCCAGTCGGTCTCCGAATGGTTGTTGCAGGCGTTGCATGCGCGCCATGAATTTCGTAAGTTTTCCAGTTCCATAATCGTTTTTGTTTTTCGGGGTCGGATATCGGTTTCGTGTGCGGTTCAGTGCGCGGCCTGTTCACACAGCTTCAGCCGGATGCGCCGGATTTTCGTCGCGACGGTGTTGCGGCCCAGTCCGGTGATGCCGGCGATTTCGTCGTAGGGCACTTCGTCCAGCCAGAGCAGGATAATGGCTTTTTCGATCGGGTCGAGCCGGTCGATCAGCAGGCGGAGTTGCTGCAATTGTTCGGCATGGTCGTCATTGTCGGCCGGCAGCGAGGTGCAACAGTCCAGCGAAAGCGTGTCGCGATGCCGCCGTTCGCGCCGGTAGCAGGAGATGCAGGTATTCAGACAGATGCGATAGACCCACGAAGTCGTTCGGCTGCGGCCCTCGAAACGACCGAGCCCGCGCCATAGGTTGATCAGAATTTCTTGATAGAGGTCGTCGAATTCGGCGGAGGTGCGGGCGTAGAGCCAGCAAATTTTAGCGATGAGCGGCCGATGTTCGCGGACGAACTGCTCGAAATCGGACGCAGGGTAGGAGCGGGCATGGTGCGAATCCATTTTCAGAGTCGGTTTTTACTCATTAGACGCACCGGTTCCGAAAAAGTTTCATTTTTATTAGCGCTACGGACGGGCGTGGGGTTTCGGATAGTTAGGAAGCGCACTCGCCCAATGAAAAAAGACAGCGGCTCTTCGAGCCGCGCGGGCCGCAGCCTCCGGCGGCGGAGGCCCGCCACTGGCGTGTCGGTCTCTCCGCAGGCTGCGTCTCGCTTTTATGAGTCAGTGCGCTTCCGACCGTCTGAAACCGTAAAACTTTCCGTAGCCCTAATAAAAAGTTCCTTTGGGGGCGAAAAGGGCGTAGCCGAATCCGAAAGTCAGATAGAGGTTCTTCCAGTCGCGCACGTCGTACTTCGTCAGGCTCAAGCTCACCGGCCCGATCGGCGTGTGGTAGACGAACGACGCATCGGCGATGCAGTGCATCCGGCGGTGTTCTCCGTCGTAGCGTCCCAGCAGCGGGTCGTTGGTGCGTCGCTCGCGGTACAGGACATAGAATCCCGTGCGGAAAAAGCAGTTGGGCAGCAGGTCGAACGTCGGCATCGCACCGCCCGCTACGAAACGCCGTCCCCGAAAGGCCGGCATGTAGATCATCTGCATGTGCGGCAGGGGTGCATAGGCGGGTAGCGACAGCAGTGTCGCACCGTTGCGTTGGAAATTCGGATGGTCGGTGATGACTGCATCGACGTTCAGCCCCAGCGAAAACCACGTGCTGTGCGGCATGTCGAAATACTTGTCCCACGTGAAGCGGGCCCCGAACCAGTGGCGCGCTGCTTTGGTGCGGAATCGGGTTTCGCCGGCGGGGGCCAGTTTGTCCTCGCCTGCAACGAAAATGGCCGAAAGTTGCAGGTTCGAGCCGCGCCGCGAATGCACCATGCGGTCGAGCGTGTTGCGCTTCACGGCCGCCATTACGCCGAGATAGCTGAAACGTGTACGGTCGGTCGCATCGTCCTGCTGCACGTCGGCGTCGTAATGGTAGTTGGCGTGGCCGAGATTCATGCGCAGCAGGAAAAAGCTGCGGTGCGTGAGCGGCATGCCCAGTCCCAGTGAGCCGTAGAGTTCGCTCTCCTTGATGTCCAGTGCGTTGTCTATCTTCGTCAGACTGCCGAAATGGCCGTGTTCGAGGTTGCGGACGTTGAAATTGAACGAATAGTCGAGAAACAGCGGTTTTCCCGCATAGAAATCGGTGCGCCCGCCCAACGCGCCCCACGTGTGGAGCGGCCCCAGAAAGAGGTCGGCTTTCCACGACTGGGCCACGCGCCCGATGAACCGGTAATTCGTCCCGAGATAGCCCATGTTGAAAGCCGTCGAGGAGATGTTGCCGCCGACCGAAATTTTGAAATTGGGTTTGGTTTGGAACCGCGCCTCGAACGTATATCTGCGGGTTTGCGGATCGTAGGCCGTCTTCGGAAATTCCATCGTGAAATCGCCCTCTGCCAGCACCTCGTAGAGTTTGTCGCGCAGTTGCTGGAAGCCCATTGCCCGTTGTGTCTCCGTCGATTTGCGGTCGATCTGCATGAAGTCGCGGATGTACTCGCGCTGCGCCGCAGTCAGCCCTTCGATGCGGTAGTCGTCGAAAATCAGCGGCGGGCACTTCTCTCGGAACGCTTGGCGACGGGCTGCGCTTTCGGCCGGAGTGCACCGGCGGGCGACCCGTTCGAGAATTTGCGGCATCGCCGAGAGCGCGTCGGAGTAGCCGGCGTCCATGATTTCGGTCGCGCGGTCGAAGTCGAGCATGTTGACGTCGACGGCCCGTTCGATGCGGACGCTGCGTCCTTCGGGCAGCGAGTAGTCGGTGTCCTGCATCGCCAGCAGAAAGGCTTGGTCGAGCAGGCCGTTCTCCTCGCTCGGGCGGGTGTTGCCCGACGTGCAGATGCTGCCGATAATCAGCGACGGATGAAACGCTTCGTCCATCGGCTTCCAAGGGAAGTTGTCGTAGATCCCGCCGTCGTAGAGCAGCATCGAGTCGCGTTTCATCGCCTTGAACACCAGCGGAATGGACATCGACGAGCGGACAGCTTCGCTCAACGAGCCGTCGCGCAGGACGACCGGCTGCCGCGCGTTCATGTCGCTCGCCACGCAGAGAAAGGGCACCATCAGCCGGTTGAAATCGCTGCCCGAAGCCGCCGTCGCCGATGCGAACAGCCCGACCAGCGCGAGATCGATTTGGGTCGAGGAGAGCAGGTTGGTGGGGCTTTGGATGCGGCGGTTGCCCTTGCGGAAGTCGAGCCGGACGTTGAAGAACGACGGGCTTTGGCCGTACTGGCGGAAGTAGGGGAGGTAGCGGTTGGGGTCGATGCGGCCCGACACCCACTCCTTGACGGCTCCCGAATCGACGATGCGGCGCATTTCGGCCGGTGAATAGCCCGCCGCGTACATCGCCGCGATGATAGAGCCCATCGACGTGCCCGCCACGTAGTCGATGGGTACGCCGTACTCTTCGAGCGCTTCGAGCACCCCGATGTGATAAAGTCCTTTGGCGCCGCCGCCGCTCATCACCACGCCCACGCCGCCGGAATGTATCGCCGCCGCCGTGTGTGTCGGCGCGGGCGTGCGGTTCGGCTGGCGTTCCTCCTGCCCAGCGGCGGCGAAAACCGTCAGGAGCGAAAAGCCCCCTGCGAGCAGGTATGTCGGCAACTTGCGCATCGGCTTATCGCGATTGGGCATCCGCGCGGTCGAGCCGCAGTTCGAGCGAAATGCCCGACCACTGGTTGATTTGCAGCCGTTCGCTGCGGATTCGGCGGCCGTCGCAGTCGATGCGCAGGTCGAGGCCGAACGGTTTCGTCGCGTCGATGTCGTTGCTCTCGGGCAGGGCGTGCGGGATGACATATATATATAGTACCGCATGGTCGCACGGCGGCGTTTCGAGCGTCAGCCGGCGGTCCGGTGCGATTTCGGCCGGCCGTTCTGCGAGCCCCGCCCCGACGTCGGCCACGTGCGATTCGGCCGAAACGTAGCCGATGCGTTCGCCTGCGGCGTCGAAACATCCGCACGTCAGTGCGGCGTTGTACCGCCACCAGCCCTCGAACCGGCTCGCGATTTCTATCGTAAATCCTTTCATCGCAACAAAGATAGCAAATTCCGAAAAAAACAGGGCGCCGAACGGGACGAAACCCTTGCATTCCAGGGCGAATCGGACGAAACGGCGCACTTTCCCGACCTTTCCGGCAACGGCGAACCGCCACTAGCATCGCGGCATCGGATGCGCGGTGAAAAATCGCCCGGAACGATAATTGCGCGGGGCCTTTGCACCGGCTCCGAAACGTTCCTGCCTCTTTAATAAAAAATCTTAATAAAAAATTTGCGAGGAATCGGGAAAGTATGTACTTTTGCGCTGTGAAAAAAATAACGGTGAATCTGTTCACAAATCTAACTTTATAAAATTATGGCAACTATCAAAATCGGTATCAACGGCTTCGGTCGTATCGGCCGTATGGTTTTCCGTGCCGCCTGCACGCAGACCGACAAGTACGAGGTAGTGGGTATCAACGACCTCTGCCCGGTGGATTATCTGGCTTACATGCTGAAGTACGACACGATGCACGGCCAGTTCAAAGGCACGATCGACTACAACGTCGAGAAAAGCCAGCTGATCGTCAACGGCAAGGCTATCCGCGTAACGGCCGAGAAAGACCCCGCCAACCTGAAATGGAACGAGGTTGCAGCCGAATACGTCGTCGAGTCGACCGGTCTGTTCCTCACGGAGGAGAAGGCACAGGCTCACCTCGCTGCCGGTGCGAAGTACGTCGTGATGTCGGCTCCGTCGAAAGACGCTACCCCGATGTTCGTCTGCGGCGTCAACACCGATACCTATGCAGGCCAGAAAATCGTATCGAACGCTTCCTGCACCACCAACTGCTTGGCTCCCATCGCCAAAGTGCTGCACGACAAGTTCGGCATCACCGACGGTCTGATGACCACCGTTCACTCGACCACCGCTACGCAGAAGACCGTCGACGGTCCCTCGATGAAGGACTGGC
>JAMPDE010000001.1:638897-648789 GCA_023665825.1 Alistipes senegalensis
TGAAGGAGTCGCGCCTCAAGAGTTTCGACATAAATTCAAGCGAGAATAATTCTTGACAATAGAATCATTTAGCGACCTTTACCGTTAATTAGGATGCTCTTTGCCCGTTTCGGCTTGGACAGCCCTCGCTCCATTGATAGGATTATAATTTGCATCATATCTTCGTTATTGAGCTTTCAACTCTTTTCTATGTTGTGGTTTATCCAATCGAAAACGACATAGGCATGAGAATTCGGCTTAAATCATCTACCATTGATTTGAAAACTCTCCTTGTCGTCGGTATTGGATTCTCCACTTAGCCCCCTCGTTTTATTCTAAAAATTTATTCGATTATTATTGTTTATTCTTCAAAATATTTTTCGTATTTTCGCATCGAGTTATTTGACAGCATGAGAAATGAAGTGATCCGACCACTTCGCAACTTACTTATCCGTTGCCCTTTCTCTTGCAAAATCCTTCTACTTTGCTGGTGGTGAAATCAATACTGCCAGTCTATCCCAAAGATACGAAAAGTCGAGCGCAAAAAGCAAACTTGTTTGCATTTTTGCCGAGACGGAGTATCTTCGGCGAAGCCAAAGATACGAATTATCTTTCAAAAATAAAAATTTACTCCGCAATCACCCCCGAGCCGACCAGTTCGTCGCCGTTGTACCACGCCGCGAACTGACCGGGCGTGATGCCGCGCTGGGGCTCGTCGAAGACCATGAAAACACCCGCCGGACGCACGTAGAGCGTCGCCCCCTGCAACGGCTGGCGATAACGGATACGCACCGCATAACGACGGCTTTCGCCCTCGTGCAACGCCTGCGACGGGTCGAGCCAATGCAATTCGTCCGGCTCGATACGCAGCGCCGGACGCCACAGTCCGGGATGCGCGTCCCCTTCGCCGACATAAATCACGTTCTCCGCGACATCGGTCGCCAGAATGAACAGCGACTCCTTGCGCCCGCCGATGCCCAGCCCCTTGCGCTGGCCGATGGTGTAGAAATGCGCCCCGTTGTGCTCGCCGATTTTCTTGCCGTCGCGCACGGTATAACGCCACGCGGCCGCCCATGCCGCCAGTTGTTCGTCGGTCGGCTCGGAAGCGGCCGAACCCGAAGAAGCAGAAACCGCCATGCCCGATGCGGGGTCGCTCGCCGCGACGGAATCGCCTGCCGACGGGTTGCAGACCTCGCGCCGAGCATACTTCGGCCACGACGGAAGTATTTCGTGGATGTTGCCCTTTTTGGAGGCCAGTTTTTGTTGCAGGAACACGGGCAAATCGACCTTGCCGACGAAGCAGATGCCCTGCGAATCCTTGCGTTTGGCCGTCGCAAGCCCCTGTTCTTCGGCGATGCGGCGCACCTCCGGTTTTATTAAGTGGCCGATAGGGAACATAGCATAGCGAAGTTGTTCCTGCGAGAGCTGGCACAGAAAATAGCTCTGGTCCTTGTTGGGGTCGGAACCCGCCAGCAGATGATAGACCGGCTGTCCGGCCGCATCGGTCGTCTCCGTCTTGCGGCAGTAATGGCCTGTCGCAACGAACTCCGCGCCGAGTTTCAGCGCCTCGCGCAGAAAGACGTCGAACTTGATTTCGCGGTTGCACAGCACGTCGGGATTGGGCGTGCGGCCGCGCTCGTACTCGGCGAACATGTAGTCGACCACACGCGTACGGTATTCCGCCGAAAGGTCGACCACATGCAGCGCGATATCCAGTTTCCGGGCCACCAGCTCGGCGAACACCCGATCGTCGCGCCACGGACAGTCGCCTTCGAGCGTACCCGTCGTGTCGTGCCAGTTGACCATGAACAGCCCCACGACCTCATGTCCCTGCTGCTTCAGGAGCCAGGCCGCCACCGACGAATCGACGCCGCCCGAAAGTCCTACCACCACGCGTGCCATCTCACTCCAAATCCAGAAGTCCTTCGGGCAGCACCATCCGGATGCTCCGCCCTTCGAAATCGATATGCGCGATGAACTCCTCGGCAGCGGGCACGAGCACGCTGCGGCCGCCGATCCCCAGCTCGAACAACGGATTGGCGTCGCTGTCGTAATAGTCCGTCAGCGTCCCGCTGCAAGTCCGGCGCCCCGCCTCCGTCACCTCCTCCGCCTCTACGGCGAAACCGATGAGGTCTTCCATGTAGAATTCATCGTCGTCGCGCCCGCTCTGCTGCGGAGGCAACCGGAACTCCAGCCCCAGCAGCTCGCCCGCCCGACGGTCGGTATCCAGATCGGCGAACGCCGCCACGGCGCCTGTCTGCCCGCGCCGCTCGAAACGATCGCACCACAGAGGCACCTCCAGACCGTCGATCAAGACCAGCAACGGCGTGGTCGCCGAATCGAAATCGTCCGAAAAACCGGCATACAGCGAGAGCATCACACCGCCCCCGGTGCCGAAAAGTCTGTTGATCCTGCCGACAAAAGCATTCATCGATCCATACGATTCAATAATGACGAATCCCGGCAAATCTCCCGTCAGGGAAATTCACCGGGATCGATCTATGCGGCCTGCACCTTATTCTGCGGCAGGGGCTTCGGTTTCGGGAGCGGCCTCGGCAGCTTCCTCGGCTGCGGGAGCCTCCTCGGCGCTCTCGGCAGCAGCTTCCGCCTCCGCTTCCTTGGCGGCGGCTTCGGCGGCAGCCTTCTTCTCGGCGATCGCCTTGGCGCGATCCTCGTTCACCTTGGCCTCGGCTGCCAGACGGGCCTTCTCGGCCGACTTGGCATCGGTAGCCAGCTTGTTGGTCTTGGCCTCGATCTTGCCGTTCTTGGCCTCCAGCCACTTGTTGAAGCGCGCCTCGGCCTCGGCCTCGGAGAAAGCGCCCTTGGCGACGCCGCCCAGCAGGTGCTTCTTGTAGAGCACGCCCTTGTACGAAAGAATAGCCCGACACGTGTCGGTAGGTTGTGCGCCTTTCTGTAACCAACCCAATGCTTGCTCGAAGTTCAGGTCGATCGTAGCAGGATTCGTGTTGGGGTTGTAGGTGCCCAACTTCTCGATGAATTTACCATCACGTGGCGCTCTGCTATCTGCGGCAACGATGTGGTAGAAGGCGTAGCCTTTCTTACCGTGACGTGCCAAACGAATTTTAACAGCCATTGGCTAAATGGATTTTGATTAATTAAACAAATGCGCTTACCCCCGTCGTCGGGGAATTCGAGCCCGCAAATGTAGGCAATTTTTTCGGGCCGGCAAAATAAACCGGAAATTTTTTCTACCTTTGCGGACGCCGCCGCGCCGAAAGGCCGAAAAGTAGGTTCCGTAGCTCAGTTGGATAGAGCAACAGCCTTCTAAGCTGTGGGTCTCGGGTTCGAATCCCGACGGAATCACCGACGAAAAATGCAACATACGATTATGACGCAGGAAGAACTCTTCAAGAAACTGGTCGCCCACTGCAAGGAATACGGATTCGTATTCCCGTCGAGCGAAATCTACGACGGACTGGGCGCCGTTTACGACTACGGCCAGAACGGCGTGGAGCTGAAGAACAACATCAAACGCTACTGGTGGGATTCGATGGTCAAGCTGCACGAGAACATCGTGGGGCTCGACGCCGCCATCTTCATGCACCCGCGCACGTGGGAGGCTTCGGGCCACGTCGGCGCGTTCAACGACCCGCTGATCGACAACCGCGACTCGAAAAAGCGTTATCGGGCCGACGTGCTGATTGAGGACTGGCTCGCCAAGCAGGACGAGAAAGTCGAAAAAGAGGTCGAGAAAGCCCGCAAACGCTTCGGCGAGCAGTTCGACGAAGCCAAATACCGCGAAACCTCGCCCCGCGTGGCCGAGACGCTGGCCAAGCGCGACGAAGTGCACAAGCGTTTCGCCGATGCGCTGAACGCCAACGACCTCGACGCACTGCGCCAGATCATTCTGGACTGCGAAATCGTCTGCCCCATTTCGGGCACGCGCAACTGGACGGAAGTGCGCCAGTTCAACCTGATGTTCTCCACGCAGATGGGCTCGACGGCCGACGGGGCCAACACCATCTACCTGCGTCCCGAAACGGCGCAGGGCATCTTCGTCAACTTCCTCAACGTGCAGAAGACGGGCCGGATGAAACTGCCGTTCGGCATCGCGCAGATCGGCAAGGCGTTCCGCAACGAAATCGTCGCACGGCAGTTCATCTTCCGCATGCGCGAATTCGAGCAGATGGAGATGCAGTTCTTCGTCCGTCCGGGCAGCGAAATGGAGTGGTGGAACCGCTGGAAAGAGACCCGCATGGCATGGCACCGCGCACTGGGCTTCGGCGACGACAACTACCGCTTCCACGACCACGACAAACTGGCCCACTACGCCAATGCCGCAACCGATATCGAATACAACTTCCCGTTCGGATTCAAGGAGGTGGAGGGCATCCACTCGCGCACGGACTTCGACTTGGGCAACCACCAGAAGTTCTCGGGCAAGAAAATCCAGTACTTCGACCCCGAAACGGGCGAAAGCTACGTGCCCTACGTGGTCGAAACCTCGATCGGCGTCGACCGCATGTTCCTACAAGTGATGTCGGCGGCTTATACGGAGGAGCAGCTCGACGGGGGCGACACGCGCGTCGTCCTGCGACTGCCTGCGGCGCTGGCACCGGTCAAGGTGGCCGTGCTGCCGCTCGTGAAGAAAGACGGCATGCCCGAAAAAGCGCAGGAGATCGTCGACCTGCTCAAATACGACTACAACGTGGTCTACGACGAAAAGGATTCGGTCGGCAAACGCTACCGCCGGCAGGATGCCGTCGGCACGCCGTTCTGCGTGACGGTCGACGGGCAGACGCTCGAAGACGGCACCGTGACGGTGCGCCACCGCGACACGATGCAGCAGGAACGCGTAGCCATCGCCGACCTGCACGCAATGGTCGACGAGGAGTGCTCCTACCGCAAACTGTTCCGGAAACTGAACCTGTAAGCGACGCGGCGTGGGACTGGGGCGCATCCTCGCGATAGATTACGGCACGAAGCGCACGGGAATCGCCGTGAGCGATCCGCTGCGCATCATTGCCGGAGGGCTCGAAACGGTCCCGACGAAAGAGCTGGAAACGTGGCTGGCCGGCTACTGTTCCCGCGAGGAGGTAGGCACTATCGTACTGGGAAAACCGTCGCGGATGAACGGCACGCCGTCGGAAACGTGGCGTTACATCGAGCCGCTGGCCGCACGGCTCCGCAGAGCCTACCCCGACAAGGAGGTGGTCTTCTACGACGAGCGGCTGACATCGGTGCTGGCCCACCGGACGATGCTCGACAGCGGCATCGGCCGCATGGCGCGCCGCGACAAGGCGCTGGTCGACAAAATTTCGGCCACGATCATCCTGCAAGGATACATGGAATCGATTCAGAACAAGCATTGAGATATGATTTACCCCATCGTAATATACGGCGACGACGTGCTCCGCAAGCACTGCGAGAATTTGACGCCCGACAAGGCGGCAGAGACGAAAACGCTCATCGAGAACATGTTTCTGACACTCGACGAAGCGGGCGGCGTCGGACTGGCGGCCCCGCAAATCGGCAAAAGCCTGCGGCTGTTCATCGTCGACTGCACGGCTTGGGCCGACGACGACCCCGCATGCGCCGACTACAAACGGGCGTTCATCAACGCCGAAATCTACGAACGGTCGGCTGAAACGAAGGCCTACAACGAGGGGTGTCTGTCGTTTCCCGGCCTCTACGCCGATGTCAACCGGTCGCTCCGCATCCGCATGCGCTATCTGGACGAGGATTTCCAACCGCACGACGAGGAGTTCACCGGTCTGAAAGCGTGGGTCATCCAGCACGAATACGACCACATCGAGGGCATCGTCTTCACCGACCGCGTGTCGCCCCTGCGCCGGAACCTCATCAAGGGCAAACTGCTCAATCTGGCGAAAGGCAAATACAGCTGCCGCTACAAAACCAAATAGCTCTGCGGGCCGAACGCATCGACCGTCGCGGCGAACGTAAACCGGAACGCGTCATGACCGAACCCCGCCCGAAAAGACCGGCCGCAAATCTGTTCCGGTCTGTGTTGCTTGCACTCGCGGCATGTTGCACGTTCTCGGTGTTGTGTCCGTTTGCGGGCACGGCACAGCCGCTCGGAATCGCCTATTACGACGTCGACCGGCTCTACGACACCGTCGTCTCACCCTTCTACAACGACTCGGACTACACGCCCGAAGGCCGGCTGCGCTGGGATACCGAACGCTACCGCCGCAAAATCGCCCGCACGGCCGCCGTCATCGACTCAATGTCCCTGCCCATCGTCGCGCTCTACGGCGTCGAAAACGAAGCGGTCGTCCGCGACCTCGTCCGTTCCAGCCGCAACTATTACGCCTTCCTCCACCGCACGCTCAACGGGCTCGACGGGCTGGATTTCGCCCTGCTCTACTACGGCGACCGCTTTTTCCCGCACTTCACGGAGCCGGGCAACGGCTATCTCTACATCGAAGGCACCCTGTCGGCCCGTTACCGCCGCACGTGCGACACGCTGGGGCTGCTGCTCTGCCACCGCGAGGAAACGGCCGACTGGCTGCCGCAGCTCCTGCGCGAGGAGCATCCCAACACCCGAATCATCATTCTGGGAAGATTCAAATCCGACAAGGTTTCCGCATACGGATTCCGCGACGCAACGACCCGTGCCGAGAAATCGGGGCATGGAAACCGATTTTGGCGCAACGGCTGGGAGATGCGCGACCGCATCGCGGCGGATACGGCCCTGCGCGTCGAATACTGCGACGTCTACATCCGGCGCTGGCTGCTCGACCCCGCCGACGGAAAACCGCTGCCGACCTACGACTACACGCGCTATCGGGGCGGCTGCGGGCGGAGCCTGCCGATTTTCGTCTACATTTCCCGTCCGTAGCAAACCCGCTGGCACAAAAGATGCACTTTTCGGCGCACCCTCAACCAAATATGCCGAACCATGAAAGTGCGCCCTCTCTTCATTCTGTTGTTATTCGTCGTTTCGACCGCCATTCTGACATGGATCTACTATGCCGCGACCCACAAACACGACCAACGCCCCGCATCGGATTCGCGGCATGCCGAAACGCTCGCCGACCTCGATGCCTGCGGCCGTCGCAAGCATGCCAAGTCGATGCAATACGAATACTTCGCCGACATCGCCCACCGCGAGCACCAAGAGCACCGCGCGCGGCTGTTCCGGGCTATGGCGCTCTCCGAACGGGTACACGAGGGAAAATGCGCCGAAGCGATTGTCCGGCTGGGCGGGCATTACGCCCCGCCCGTCCGGGTGGTGGTGTTTCGCGGCACGACCGACGGCAACCTCGAACGGAGCATTTCGTACGACCTGCGGTCGCTCCACACACGGTGCGGCAAAGAGATCCGCCGTGCGCTGTCGGCCGGCAACCGCTATGCGGCCCAAATACTGGCCCGATGCGACGCGAGCGACCACCAACACGTCCGGCTGATGAAACAATGCCGCATTCGGCACACGCCGCAGGACACCGTGCGCACTTATGCGGTGTGTCCGGTGTGCGGATGTCTCTGCGGCATCGACCACGAACCCGATTTCTGCCCCTACTGCCTGACCGAACGCATGCGGTTCGTCCGGTTCGAGTGAAATCCGACCGAAACCATAAAAAAAATCTGCGACGCAAGGCATCGCAGATAATTCCGAATTCCGAACAGGACTACTCTTCGGCCACGTCGTCCTCCTTCATGTTGTGGTAGACGTTCACCACGTCGTCGTCCTCTTCGAGCCGTTCGACCAGTTTCTCGACCGACTCGCGGCCTTCGGCGTCCAGCTCCTTCGTATCGGTCGGCAGGCGCACGCCCTCGCCCGAAACGATTTCGTAACCGCGATCGTCCAACCACTTCTGAATGGCGCCGAACGATTCGTAAGGTGCATAAACCGTCACCCCGTCCTCTTCGGCGTAGAACTCGTCGACACCCAAGTCGATCATGTCCAATTCAAGTTCTTCGGGGTCGACGCCGGCAGCCGGCCGGAACTTGAAGACGCACTTGTGCTCGAACATGAACGCCACCGACCCGCTGTTGCCCAGCGTACCGCCGCATTTGTTAAAGTGCATGCGCACGTTGGCCACCGTGCGGTTGGTGTTGTCGGTCGCCGTTTCGACGAGGAACGCGATTCCGTGCGGGCCGTAGCCTTCGTAAATCACCTCCTTGTAGTCCGCCGCGTCTTTCTCGGTCGCCCGTTTGATGGCCCGTTCGATGTTCTCTTTGGGCATGTTCTCGGCTTTGGCGTTCTGAATCAGAATGCGCAGACGGGTGTTGCCCGACGGATCGGAACCGCCCGCCTTGACGGCGATTTCGATCTCCTTGCCGATTTTGGTGAACGTGCGGGCCATGTGCCCCCAGCGTTTCATTTTGCGTGCCTTGCGGTATTCAAATGCTCGTCCCATAGGGTTTTCGTTGTTTTTGTTTTCGTTCGTGGCGCAAAGATACGAATTTTTTTATTAGCGCGATAGACCGTTCCCTTGTTTCGGCCGGTTTCTGCGCCATCGCCGAATAACAGCGGCTCTTCGAGCCGCACCGCTAAATTCGACCGGATGTCGGAGCCGTTAAACGAAGTGCGGACTAAAAGCGTCCGGCGGAGGGGCCGGTTTGCTTGCAAACCCGCGTCAGGCGCCCGGAGCCAGCGTTAGGCCGCACGTAGTAGGCGAAGACATCGTCGGAGAGATTTTTGGGCACTTTTTGACGGTACAAAAAGTGCCGATAATAAAAAATGGAGAAATGCGGTTTTTTTAAGAGAACCGGCCATCGCGCTTAAAACGGCTGTCTTAAAGCTGCAATTTGCAGAATTTCGAGCGGCAGACGAACCACGGATTGTGCAGGTCGGGTTCGTTGTAGCGCAGTTCGCGGCCGTCGGGCAGCGATTCGGTACGCCCGCCCGCTTCGGAGAGAATCAGTTCGCCCGCCGCCGTGTCCCATTCGTAGGTCTGCGTCGTGCGGACGTAGTAATCGACCTTGCCTTCGGCCAGCAGGCAGAATTTGTAGGAGCTCCCCTGCTCCACCACTTCCAGATCGGGCCGATGTGCGCGCAGCGCGTCGATGTGCGCATGCGTTTCGGGCGTCTGGTGCGACCGCGACACCGCCACGACCAGCCGGTCGTCCGACGCACGGTCGGTCAGGGGCAGCCGCCGGCAATCCGTCACGATGCGTTCGTAATCGCACGCCGATTCCGCATCGGCCGGCACGCGCTCTTTGAGAAACGCGCCGCAACCCCGCCACGCGATGTACATCTTCTCGAAATAGGGCACGTAAATCACCGCGCCCATGCAGATGTTGTTCTCCATCAGCGCGATATTGACCGTGAATTCGTTGTTGCCCTTGATGAACTCCACCGTGCCGTCGAGCGGGTCGACCAGCCAGTACAGCTCCCAGTTGCACCGCTCGTCGTAGCGCATCTCGCGTCCCTCCTCCGAGAGCACCGGAATACGCGTCGAGCCCAGATACTCGCGAATCGTGCGATGGGCCTGCCGGTCGGCCACCGTGATGGGCGTGCGGTCGTCCTTCATCGTGATGTCGTAATCGTCCTGATGCTTGTAGACCTTCATAATGGCGGCTCCGGCCCGTACCGCCGCATTGAACAACGGCGGCAACAGATATTTTCTCACATGCTCGTCGATCATCGTCGTGCGGTTTCGGTAGTACGTGGTATCGGTTGTCATGGTAAAGATAACGAATTTCCGCGATATTGTGAATTTTTTAACAGCAATTTCTCATTTCGACGATTCCCTGCGAATTTTCCCCGAATTTTTCCGAAGCGGGATGTCGGTCATGGCGCAACGACGGCCCGCGATGCGCCTCACGGCCTGCCCGACCCGCAGCACCGCTCCCGCGACTACCGCCACCGTAGCCAGTACGGCGGCAATCGTCCATCGGCCTGCTGCTGCGGCCGTCCCCGCAGCCGCCCATCCGCCGACCGACAGCAGCCCGAGCCCCCATGTTCCGTACCGGCAGCGTCCCG
>JAMPDE010000001.1:648889-681448 GCA_023665825.1 Alistipes senegalensis
ACGGTAATTAGAATCACTTACAGACAAAGCCTCCGTAAGGCCGCCGGGGGTCTGACTGACAGAACTACCGAAAGTCGATTCGACAGCAAGCCCGAATACAGCGCACGCGGAGACCGCAATCATGCGTAAAGCGACACTTTTGACATTTATTCCCATGACGGATAAACTGTAACTTTTTTCATTAAAAACCGAGCCTCGACCCTTCCATACCACCGAACCGTCCGCGCATAACCCCTCCGAAAATCGACAGAAACATGCGCGAAACAGTTGAAAAACAAGCTGGTATATCGAAAACTACGCTTTTTAACCTTCATTTTCTGACTACAAATATAATGCATATTTCTTTTCGTTGGACATTTTTTTACAAAAAATTGATAATCAATAAAATACCCCCCCCCTACCGATTTTTAAGTAACTGATTTACAGCCGGTTGAAAATACTTCGCAGGCGTCCGAAACCGAATGCGCTATTAATCGAACGATTTATCATTAACGGCCGATTGCGTTTAGTCCGTTTTTTGTTGTCGAAAAACCCGAAGGCTTGTCCTTTCAGGCCGATTATTGACAATAAATTGCGACGGAAACATGATTATTGCCTATTTGAGGGTCAGCACCGGCAAGCAAACGCTGGCCAATCAGCAAAACGAAATATCGAAATTCACGGACAGCCGCAATCTGCACGTCGACCGTTGGGTGACGGAGATCGTGAGCGGCAAGAAATCGGGACGCGAGCGCAAGCTGGGTGCACTCATCCGCCGCATGAAAAAGGGGGATACGCTCATCGTGACCGAGCTGTCGCGGTTGAGCCGCACGCTGACGGACATCATGACCATCGTCGGCGAACTGCTCAAAAAGGAGGTCAAGCTGTACAGCACGAAAGACCGCTATTCGTTCGACGACACGATCAACAGCAAGGTGCTCTGCTTCGCATTCGGGCTGGTGGCGGAAATCGAACGCAACCTCATCTCCATGCGGACACGCGAAGCGCTGGCGCTGCGACGCGAACAAGGCATCGTGCTGGGACGCCGCAAGGGAAGCTACACCAAACTGCAACAACTCATCGACGACCGCGTGAAAATCGTGCAGATGATGAACTGCGGCAAAAGTATCGCGGAAATCTGCCGCCAATACGACGTGGCGCGGAACACGTTCGACCGGTTCCGCAAACAATACACTTATATAATAAAGCACGGCGAACGCCAACGCTACCGCGTGAACGGGGCCGGAGCGAATCTCTGACCGGATTTTTGGCGGATTACGCCATTTTGCCTACTTTTACGGCGATACGCGACGAGGCGCGGCCGGACGAGACGGCTCGCGTGCGCCGCAAATGCCATTCGCCATGCAGATACAGCACGCCGCATTCCAATGCTCTTCGGAGCGCATCACGCAGGTGCCGAAAGACACGCTGCCCGACATCGCGTTCATCGGCCGGAGCAACGTGGGCAAATCGTCGCTCATCAACATGCTGACAGGCCGCAACGGACTGGCCAAAGTCTCGGGCACGCCCGGCAAAACACGGCTGATCAATCACTTCCGCATCGACGACCGCTGGTATCTGGTCGATCTGCCGGGCTACGGCTATGCCCGCACCTCGAAAACCCAACGCGGAGAGTTCGCGCGAATCATCACGGACTACGTGCTCCGGTGCGAACGGCTGCATTTCCTGTTCGTGCTGGTCGATATCCGGCTCGAACCGCAACGCATCGACCTGCGATTCATCGAGCTGCTGGGCGAACACGGCATTCCGTTCGGAATCATCTTCACGAAAACGGACAAGCTGTCGAAAACGCAGACCCGACACAGCATCGCCCGATTCGGCGAAGCCCTGCGCGAACAATGGGAAGAGCTGCCGCCGATGCTGGTCAGTTCGTCGGCGCGGGGCGACGGACGGCAGGAGATTCTCGATTTCATCGGCGAATGTCTCGGGAATTTTTAACCGATTGTTGAAAAATCGGGCCGGAACGGCATCGTTTTTTCGCCGCATTGTCCTATCTTTGCGACAACGTTAACCATCATCACCCATGGCCATCCACAAAATCAAAATTTTCTCCGGTCGCGGCTCGGAATACCTCGCCGCCAAAATCGCATCGAGCTTCGGCACGAAACTCGGACAAGCCGAAGTCCTGCAATTCAGCGACGGAGAGTTCCAGCCCTGCTACAACGAGTCGATTCGCGGCTGTACGGTCTTCATCATCCAGTCGACCTTCCCGCCGACGGACAACCTGATGGAGCTGTTGATGATGATCGACGCCGCCCGACGGGCTTCGGCCTACAAGGTGGTGGCCGTGATGCCCTACTTCGGCTGGGCGCGCCAAGACCGCAAAGACCGTCCGCGCGTGCCGATCGGAGCCAAACTGGTCGCCAACCTGCTGATGGCGGCGGGCGTGGACCGCATCATGACGATGGACCTGCACGCCGACCAGATTCAGGGATTTTTCGACATACCGGTCGACGCACTCTATGCCAGCGGCATTTTCGTGCCCTACATCAAAAGCCTGAACATCCAAGACCTCTCGATCGCCGCCCCCGACATGGGCGGAGCGAAACGGGCCAATACCTACGCGAAACTGCTCGGCACCCCCATCATCATTTCGCACAAGGAACGGGCGAAACCCAACGTCGTGGGCAAGATGACCGCCATCGGCGACGTCGAGGGGCGCAACGTGCTGATCGTGGACGACATGATCGATACGGCGGGCACGATCTGTATGGCCGCCGACATGCTGATGTCGCGCGGCGCAAAGAGCGTGCGGGCCGCTATCACGCACCCCGTGCTGTCGGGCCCGGCCTACGACCGCATCAACGCCAGCGCGCTGGAAGAGGTCATCGTGACGGACACGATTCCGCTCAACCCCGACCGCGACCTGCACAAGTTCACGGTGCTGTCGGTTGCGGACATCTTCGCCGACGTCATCGAGCGCGTCCACAACTACAAGGAAATCTCGTCGATATTCTTCAAATAGATTATTCGGCCGCTCCTTTCGAGCGGTTGCGGATGTACTCCGTCGGCAGGCACCCCACGTATTTCTTGAAACTCGTAGCGAAATACGACGGCGAATTGAACCCGACCATCGCGCTGATTTCGGCGATCGAGTGCTTGCGTTCGAGCAACAGTTTGCAAGCGTAGTTGAACCGGATTTTGCGGATGAACTTTGTCGCCGATTCGCCCGTGATCGACTTCATTTTGAGGTGCAGATTCGAGCGGCTCATACAGAGCGCCTTGCTGAAATCGTTCGACGAGAACTCCTCGTTGTCCATGTTCTCCTCCACGACCCGAATCGCCTTTTTCAGAAATTCGCCGTCCATCGGATTGGAAACGATTTTGTCGGGCTCGATTTCGGCGTTGTCCGAATAATGGTGGCGCATCCGGTAGTGCGCTTTGAGGAGGTTCTGCACTTTGGCACGCAGCAACGACACCGACACCGGCATCGGAAGATAGCCGTCGGCACCCGCTTCGATGCCGGTAATCTGTTCCTCGACCCCGCCGTCGGGTGCGAGCAGCACGACCGGAATGTGGCACGTGCGGATGTTCTGCTTCACCATGCGGCACAATTTCAGCCCGTCGATTCCCGGTAACAGGCGGTCGGCAATGAGCAGGTCGGGTTCCAGCGTTTTGAGCTTTTCGAGGGCCTCGTTGCCGTCCGTGACCACGTGCATGTCGTAGTGCCGCTGGAAGTGGTCGGCGATGTAGCGGCCCACTTCGGCGTTGGGTTCGGCCAGCAGGATGACTTCGCGGTGTGCTGCGGCATCCTCGTCGGCCGTATCGAGGTCGGCGCGTCCGTCGTCGAGCCACTCGTCGGGGCGGAACTGCTGGGCGTCTCGGATGATCGAACCGCGCACGTCGTCGGCCCGCGCCCGCTTTTCTTCGGGATAGGCTTCCAGTTCGGCCGGCAAGGTGATGATGAACTCGCTGTATTCGCCGGCACGGCTTTGCACCTCGATGCTTCCCTGATGCAGTTCGACGATGCGCCGAACGATAGACAAGCCCAATCCGCTGCCCGATGCGGTATCGTCGGCCTGATAGAAACGGTCGAACGCATGCCGCTGCTGTTCGGGCGTCATGCCGGCGCCGCTGTCGCGCACCGAAAGCCGGAAACTCCGGTCGCCCCGCTGGACGGATACCCGAATCATCCCGCCGTCGGGCGTAAACTTGAAGGCATTGGAGAGCAGGTTGGTCAGCATCATTTCGAGGAACATGCGGTCGACGGGCAGTGCCTCGCCGTGCAGCTCGGACGAAAGGATGTAGTCCATGTCGCGGTTCTGCGCCACCTCCTCGAACATCGAAAAGACCTCCGAAACGATGCTGTCGACATCCTGCACGGCCACTTTCATGCGGAATACGCCCAGCTCGGCCTTGCGGTAGTCGAGCAGCTGGTTGATGATGTGCAGCAGTTTCAGGCTGTTGCGATAGACGTAGTTGAGCCGCGACGCGACGTACTTGTCGGGCGTGCCGTATTCGCGGATTTCCTGCAACGGCGAGAGCACCAGCGTCAACGGCGTGCGCAGTTCGTGCGACAGGTTGATGTAAAACTGGATTTTCTCTTGGTTCAACTCGGCGAGCTGGGCGCTTTGCAGGCGTTCGAGCCGCAACTGCATCCGCATTTTCAGCCGTCCGAGCACGGTATAGACCACCAGACCGAGCGCACCCAGTGCCAAGAGCACCCATGCCACGAATGCGCCGGTCGTCTGCCACCACAGCGGTTTCACGCGGATGGCGACCTCCGCGATGCGGTCGCTCCAACGGCCGTCGCTGTTGGCGGCGCGCACACGGAACGTATAGCGTCCGGGTTCGAGGTTCGAGTAGGAGGCTTCGGGATTGGCGGTTTCGTACCAGCGGGTATTGAAACCTTCCAGTTTGTAGGCGAAGCGGTTCTGCCCGCCCGAAAGCGGATCGGCCGCCACGAACCGCACGGCGAAAAGGTTGCAGTCGGAGGGGAACTCGGCCGCACGCACGCGCCCGAGCGAATCGCGTTCGATGTGCACGCGGTCGTCGTCCTGCGCATCGGCCACGTCGAGCCCGACGATTTGCGTCTCGGGAACGAACGGACTATCGACCAACTCGTGCGGCCGGAACCACGTCAAGCCGCCGATGCCGCCGAAGTAGAATACACCGTCATGCCCTTTGTAGCAAGCACCCGGATTGAACTGGTTGTTGGCGATGCCGTCGCGCGAAGTGTAGGTGCGGAACTGCCCTTTCTGCACGTCGAGGCAGGCCAGTCCGCCGTTAGTCGAAATCCACAGACGCCCCAACTCGTCTTCGAGCACTCCGTGCACGATGTCGTTGGGCAGTCCGTCGGCAGTCGTGAAACGGGTAAACGTTCCGTCGGGTTCGTCGAACCGGAACAGTCCGCGACGGGTTCCGACCCATATGTTACGGCGCGAATCTTCCGTAATGCACACGATGCCAAGCTCTTGTCTTCGGGGGGGGGATTTTGCGCCCGCCGAAGCATGCAGCTCGGGCGTACTGACCTCCCGCCGGTCGGGCAGCCAAAGATAGAGCCCCGAAGCCGTTCCGATCCATACCCGCTGCCGGGAGTCGCGGAACAACGAATTGATGGACAACGAAGCGAGGCGCGGTTCGTAATCGGTACACCGATGCCGCGAAAAACGCCCCGAAGCCGGGTCGAACGAGAGCAGACCGTTGAGCGACCCGACCCACAACGTACCATCGTCATCGTCGAGCAGCGCATAACAGCTGTTGTTGATCGGAATGTTGGCATTGATCGGGAAATGGCGCGTGCGGCGCGTAGCGAGGTGCATCCGGGTCAATCCGCCCGCATGGGTGCCGATCCAAAGGTTGCCGCGTCCGTCGGGGCGAATGCACTTGACGTTGTTCGAGAGCAGGGCACCGTTATCGACGTTGTACTCCGAAAAACGGCCCGTACGACGGTCGTAGAGGTTCACCCCGTCGTCGTTCGTCCCGATCCACAGCATGCTGTCGGGCTCCTCGACGATGCACCCGACCGTATTGTCGCCCAACGAATTGCGCGAAGGGACGTTGCGCAGGACGCCGAAGCGCCGCGCCAGCGGGTGGTAATAACTCACACCGCCGTAATAGGTGCCCAACCACACCCCCTGCTGGCTGTCGATGAAAATCGAACGGATCGAATTGTGGCTCAATGCGCCGGGCTCGGCCGTGCGGACATATCGCTCGAAACGGCCCGAACGGGGGTCATAAATCGACAATCCGTCGAACGTACCGACCCACAAACGGCCGTCGGCATCGGTTTTCAGTACACGGATGTAGTCGGAACACAATCCGGGATGCTCCGCCGCACGATAACGGGCCACGACCTGCAAGGCGGCGTCCACCCGATAAAGTCCGTTCCCGTGCGTAGCGACCCAAAAACCGTCGGCTCCGTCGGGAATGATGCTCGCCACGTCGAAACGGGCCAGCTGCGGCAACACGCGCGTAAGGTTGCCATAAGTCGAGGAATAGGTATAGATGCCGGTCGAGGTGCCGACCAGAAAACCGTCGCGGAACGGACACAACGAACGGAAATCGGCCCCTTTGAGGTAGGCCTTGATCTCCATGTCGCGCGTCGCGCGGTCGAAAAAGACGAGACCAGAATCGGTCGCCAACAACAATCCGCGACCATCGCAATCGGCAATGCCGAATACCTGCATCGGGTGTCCGTCGAGACGGAAATTCTCGAACGTTCCGGTCGCCGCGTCGAAGCAGGCCAGCCCCGAAGCGGTGCCGACCCACATCCGGCCGCCGTCGGGCCGAAGCGCACAAACGTAGTTGTCGCCCAAACTCGACGCATCGGCTTCGTCGTGGCGGAAGACCGTGAACGTATGGCCGTCGTAACGGTTCAGGCCATCCTGCGTTCCCATCCAGATACGGCCGAGCGGGTCTTGGGCCATCGCCAGCACGGTGCTTTGGGACAATCCGTCGTCGACCGACAGCGTGCGGAACTCGATCGGCGCAGCGACAACGGGCCACGCGAGCAAACACGCGGCCACCCACCACCAAATCCGGCCGAATCTTTCCGAAAACGGCCTGCCCATTCGACTGGATGCGCTCTGATTCATCGGTTAAATATACGCATTTTTTCGGGAAAACAATTTTCCCGCCGAAAAACTGCCGCGCGGGCCGCAACCGTCGAAGATTGCAGCCCGCACAACGCAAAGCCTCACGATGCGAACGAAATGCTACCGTACCGATGCGGGCAATTCGTCGACCAACTCGCGGTCGGCCGCACCCCGTGCACGAATCACGGTACTGCCCCCGACGTACGAGGCGTCGGTGTTGTAAAGCACCGCATGCCCCCGTCTGTCGGTTATCGCGAACGAGGCCGGACGGGTCGCATCGAGCTGGGCGTCGATCGTCCAGTCGCCGACCCGGATGCGTCCTTTGCCGTCGGTCTGCAACCGAACCGGCCGCCGGCCGTCGGACGTAATGCGGAACACGGCCAGAAAACGCTGCGCGTCGCTCTTTTGCACGGGCGAGAACTCGGCGTGCCAGTGCGGAGCATAGACCAACGGTTTGCCGTCGGCACCGGCGCGGTTCTTCCAATTGACAGCCGGAGAAAAGAAACGGTCGTGCACCTCCGTGCCGAGCGTTCCTCCGGCGAACAAGTCCATGCGCCCCGAAGCCGCCCCGTTCGACACCCCGACGGCCGCGTCGGCCGAAGCATCGGGCGCGAGCGACGCCATTCGGTGGTGGCTGTGCAGCAACCATGTCCACGTCACCGGCGTGCGGGCCGCCAATTCGTCGTACACGACAATGATGTCGGGTTTCAGGAAGACGAAGTGCCGGCGGAAACGGGTGACGCCCGGATCGCCGAATCCGTTTCCGGCCGTATAATCGACGCCCGACTGCCGCATGCGGTCGATCCAGAACGGCGTGCGCATCTCGTCGTAGGCATGCGCCGCATCGCCCAGCGTGTAGGTCACCGCCTCGTTGTCGGCCCAGCGGGCCAGCCAGCCGTAGCCGTTCTCGCCGATGACCTGCGCCAGCCCGTCGACCAGCAGCGTATTGTGCCCGCGCGTGCGGTAGTGCATCAGCGTGTGCGGATCGTTGAAATTAGAGTAATAGCCCGTGCCGCCGAACAACTGCCGGCCGCCATAACTGATCGTGAAGCCGTTGTGCGCAGCGTGGGCGTGGCCCGTCGACCCGAACGGCAGCGCGAAAAACGACGCCATCAGGTCGCGGCGGCTGTCGGCCGGGTCGGTGTGCATGAGCGAAAAACCCGCATCGGGATAGAACCGCGACGTCAGCGGAGCCGGCGCTTCGGGCCGTACCGAATCGACCGGTTTGTCGGTGAGGATGCGGTAGAGCTGGAACGTGCGGGCCTTGTAAAGATTCGCCGGGTCGTCGCCGATCAACCGGTCGGCATACCAGCGGGCCTGCGGGCTGTGCAGTTCGCGCGCCAATGCGTCGGCGAAACCCATGTACTGGGCAGGCGGCGTGCGGAGTTTTTCGTAATCGTCGCCGAAGCCCGTCGCGTAGGAATCCTTCGGGAACGAATAAATCAGGAAATCGGGCAGCCGACGGCACCATGCGAGGTCGAAAAAGTCGACGCCCGTCAGCCGCGACAACACGAACGGAATGTAGACGAACGACACGAGATTGGCCTCGAAATAGCTGTTTCCGTCGTGCCAGCCGCCGTCGTCGCCGCCCAGAATCGGGAAGCGCGAGCACCACACCTCGTAGCCGTAGCGCATCCATTTCTCGGCATCGGGCAGGTCGCCCGCCGTAGCGATGGCGGCGAAGAAAAAGTTGCGGAACGTATGCTGCCAGACGTGGTTGTCCATCGAATGCACCTCGAAATCGCGCACGTAATGGCGGTAGAAATGTTCGCCCCGCACGCGGACGGCTTCGAGCACGGCGGCCCGCTCTTCGGGGGTCATGAAGCCGCCGACCGCATCGTAAGCGACCGCCAGCCCGTACATGATCGCCGAACGGTTGAAATCCTCCGACGTGGCATCGCTGTCGATGGGCAATGCGGCGGCATGCAGCGCGTGCCGGATGGCGGCGCGGGCGAAGCATTCCTCGCCGGTCAACAGATAAGCCAGCGAAAAATCGACGGCCGGTTTGGTGACGACCTCCCCGAACTTGTGGTACATGAAATTGACCATCGACTTCTTCTGATAAGCCGACATGCCGGTCGTATCGCGCGGACGGGTCGGTGCGACGGGCACCACCGGTTTGTCCAGCTCGGCGCGGGCATGACGCACCAGTCCGCGAGCTTCGGGATTGCGGAGCGCGCGTTCACGGAAAGCGTCGAGGCTGTCCCGCTGCACGTAAAGGCGCGGATGCGGCATCGCGGAGATGCGCGCCGCCAGTTCGTCGCCCGAAGGCGTCACGAAGCAGCGCACCGAATCGGGCACGACGAATTCATGCACCTCCGAACGTGTCGCAGGTGCGTTTTTCAGGCAGGTCGTCACGCGCCAATAATAGCGGCCGGGAGCCAACGCCTCGTGGGGCGTATAAGCCGCCCACTCCTGCTCGGAACGCCGCGTCCGGTCGGCCGGAAAATCGGGCGAATCGGACCATTCGACCACGTAGCGTTCGACCTCGTTCTTTTCGCCCGCCGGCCACAAAAGCGCCGGAGGGTTCTGCCGCACGGCGACGCCCTGCGACGGAGCCGCCCACTCGCGATAACGCGGCCGCAGCGAAACGCGTTCGGGATGCTGCTCGGCCGGAAAAGGCTGTGCGGCGGCACCGGTCGTCCAAATGAATGCCGCAAGGAGAATCAAACGTTTCATGCGTGCGGATTTTCGTAGAGAAACAAACCGGCGGCACCCAGACAACCGGCCCGGTTGCCGAGCGCGGCGGCAATCAGCTGCGTATCGGCAGCGCAGACGGGCATGGCGTATCGTTCGACCTTGCGGCGCAGCGCGTCGAGGTAGAAAGCGCCCGCTTCGGAGATGCCTCCGCCCACGACCACCCGCTGGGGAGCGAAAAGGTTGATCATCGACGCGATGCCGTGCGCGAGGTAGTCCCAATGCTCCTCCATCGCCTGCACGGCAGCCGGTACGCCCCGCAGATAGGCATCAACCACCATGCGGCCGTCGGCCTGCCCGTCGCCGATACCGGCCAACGCGCAATACCGCCGCACGAGCGCGGAAGTCGAAGCGTAATGTTCCAGACACCCCACGCTTCCGCAGGCGCAGGGCTCGCCGTCGCTGCGGACGGTGATGTGACCCATTTCCATGCCGCGATTGCGGTAGCCGCGATAGAGCCTGCCGTCGACCAGCACACCGCAGCCGATGCCCGTACCGACGGTAACGAACACCACGTCGGTCGCACCTTCGGCCGCACCGAACAGCGATTCGCCCAGTGCCATCATGTTGGCGTCGTTGCTGGCCCGCACGGGCAGTCCGGCGACGGCTTCGATCCGCTCGGCCAACGGAAGATTCTCCCAGCCGGGTATGTTCTCCGCCCCGCCGAGCACCGTCCGGCCGTCGGCCGAAACGATGCCGGGCGTGCCGATGCCGATGCCCTCCAACGCAAGCGAGTGCCCTGCGGCGAACTCCCGGCAGAGCGTCACGCCGCGCAGAATCTGCGCAAGCACCGCATCGGCTCCCTTGTCGGCGCACGTGGGCAGCTGTCCGTCGAAAAGCGATGCGCCGCTCCCGTCGACTACGGCGTACTTCACCGAAGTGCCGCCGAGATCTATGCCTATGGCGTGTTTCATGACTATGCGCGCTCGACCCAGATCGGCGTGCACCAGCCCCATTGGCCGTCGCGCTGACGCACACGCACGTAATAGTAATCGGTATCGCGTTCGGCGCGGTCGTCGACCATGTAGTGGCCCACCGTGAAGCCCGACACGGGCACGGCACGCTCGAACTGGACGGCCTCCGAAAGCCAGCCGCGCAGGAAATGCGCCCGGGCACCGGCGAGCAGTTCGTCGAGCGTATGTTCGTAAGTATGCCCGTTGAACTCGGCGACGATGCGGCCGCTGCGGGGCATCTCGACGTCGAGAATCACGCCCTGCATGGCCGGCGTCATGACGTTGGGATTCTTCGACGAGTACATGTCCAGCACGACCTGCCGGTCGTCGCGCTCGACCACGCGGTTGACGCGCGTATGAAAGGCCGTTTCGCCGGGCTGCGGCGAGGTGAAAGCCGCCCCGCGAAAACACGTCTGCAAATCGTCGATGCGTCCTTCGGACAACCGCACGCGGCCCGACCAGTGGACGTACTCCTCCTCGCGGTTCCAGCCGAAATTGATTTTCAGTTTGGCGCGGATCACCTCGTCGTCGGGCACAACGCTACGATGCGGCGCACCCAAGCGGGCGACGCACTCGCCGTTCTTGATGATGTCGACGTAATCGAGCTGGTTCTGCGTTTCGACGTTGAGATAGATTTCGCGTTTGCCGCAGCTCACGACCTCGCCCGGCAGCGCGCCGTTGATGCGGAAGTCGATTTTGATCTTGTCGCCCGTGACGCCGCACACGCGACGGTCGCCCATCGCTTTCCACAGCGCGTCGCGGTCGAGCGAGTCGGCGTAGACGCCGATACGGCCGTCGCCGTAGCTGCCCGGATAACCGGCATGCTGGTCGGTCGAACACATCAGACCGAACTTGTGGCCCTGCTCCAAACCGTAGAGAATCGAACCCTCCCACGTGCGGGGCCCCATGTCGTGCAGGTAGTTGTAATCGCCCGAATCGCTCTCGGCCAGTCCGTGCCGCGAGAACATCTCGACGAACGGAGCCTGCCGGCCCTCGCGGAACGCCTCCCAGTTATAACCGCGAAAACCGTTGATGTAACCCATGTGGTGGGGCGTGACGTAGGCGTCGTATTTTTCGAGTTTCTTTTTGAGGTCGGGTACCGACGTGCATTCGACCAACGGGGCATCGAACGTGCGGAACAAGGCCACGTGGTCGCCGTGCTCCATGCTGTGGCACTCGTACGAGGGGAAGGTAAGGAAACGGCCGGGACGATCGGCAGCCTGCATCGCGCGCAGGTACTTCTGGTACCCGCCGCGCCGCAGCCGCTTGAACGCTTCGGTGTGGTAGCCGATGACCCAGTTCAGGCGCGGGTCGTCCGCACCCGGAATGTCGGGCCACAAGGCGTGCGGCGTCACCGACACGAAGTCGAGCTGCTGCTCGGCCGCAGCCAGTGCATCGGCGAGATCGCCGTGTCCGTAGGTCACGTTGCAATGGTTGTGCACGTCGCCCCAGAATACTTTCAGGTCGCGCAACGAGGGAAATCCCTTTTTGAGGTATTCGGGCAACCGGTCGTTGTTGCCCGCGAAGGTCGTACAACCCGGGATGGCACTCACGGCCGCGAGCCCCAGCAGGCTCCAACCCGAAGTTTTCAGAAATTGACGTCTGTCCATAGTATGCAAGTTCGCTATTTTAGGTTTCACAATTTGTCGGCTCCTTGAAAGAACTCCTGCTCGCGTTCGCAGGGGTCGGTATCGCCGCACTCGCGCTGCAAGGCTTCGAGACGGGCGTGCAGGTCGGCACGCACGGCGGCATAGTCGGGATCGTCGTAGACGTTCCGCATCTCGTGCGGATCTTTTTTCAGGTCGTACAGCTCCCACTCGTCCACGTCGTTATAGAAATGGATGAGCTTGTAATCCTCCGTCCGCATGCCGTAGTGACGCTTGACGGAGTGCCACGACGGGTACTCATAGTAATGGTAATAAACGCCCGTGCGCCACTCGTCGGGCACGGCGCCACCCGAAGTCAGCACGCCGCGCAACGAACGGCCCTGCATGTCGGCCGGAACGTCCAGACCGGCCATGTCGACGAACGTCGGGGCCAAGTCGATGTTCATGGCCAGCGCGTGCGTGCGCGTACCGGCTTTGACGGCGCGGGGATACCGCACCAGCAAGGGCGTCCGCTGGCACTCCTCGTACATGAAACGCTTGTCGAACCACCCGTGCTCGCCGAGAAAGAAACCCTGATCGGAGGTATAGACGATGATGGTGTTGTCCAGCTCGCCGATGCGTTCCAGATAATCGAGCAGGCGGCCGACGTTCTCGTCGACGCCGCGAATGACGGCGCAATAGTCCTTCATGTACTGCTGGTACTTCCAGCGCACGAGCTCGTCGGGCGAAAGCGTGTTCCTGATGCGCCGCCACTCGGCGATGCGCGGAGCATAGGCCTCGTCCCAGCGCGCCCGTTCTTCGGGAGTCATGCGGTTGTAGGCCGCCTGATACTGCATGACGCTGCTGCGCCAGTCGTTGGCGCGCTTCACGTCGTCTTTGTTGGCGTCGCCCGAATTGTCGAGCGCATACGAACGCGAGAGCTCTTCGGGGCCCATCAGTTTGAGGTCCCATTCGGGCCACATGTCGCGGCCGATCTCCATCGCCTGCTCGCGGGCCGCGCGGCCGCGACCGGTGTAATCGTCCAGCAGATTGGCCGGTTCGGGGAAGACGCGGTCGTCGTGGATGCCCAAATGCCGCTGGGCGGGCATCCAGTTGCGGTGCGGTGCCTTGTGGTAATAGAGCATGGCGAACGGGCGGGACGGGTCGCGGTGTTCGAGGAAGTCGATGGCCTTGTCGGTGATGATGTCCGTCACGTAGCCCGGCTCGGTGATTTCGGTGCCGTTCTCGATGAACAGCGGCGAATAGTATTCGCCCTGCCCCACCAGAATGCTCCAAAAGTCGAAGCCCTGCGGCTCGGAATTGAGGTGCCACTTGCCGATCATGGCCGTCTGGTATCCCGCGTCGTGCAGCACCTTCGGGAAGGTCTGCTGGTCGCCGTCGAACGTGCGCGAATTGTCGGTGAAGCCGTTGACATGGCTGTATTTGCCCGTCAGGATGCAGGCTCGCGACGGGCCCGAAATGGCGTTGGAGACGTAGCAGTTCTCGAAGAGCATCCCCTCGCGGGCGAGGCGGTCGAGATTGGGCGTTTCGACCAGCAGGCTGCCGTAGCAGCTCATCGCCTGCGAGGTGTGGTCGTCGGTCATCATGACGATGATGTTCGGACGGCGGGGCGGACGGTCGCCGCAGCCGGTCAGCGCGACGAGCGAAAGCGGCACGGCGGCATAGCGCATGCCGGAGAAATAACGACTGGATTGAGATAACATGACAAAATCGGTATTTTATTTAGTTTCGGAATTTGCGGCGCGGAACGGAGCCATGTTGCGCATCAGCGGACGGTCGTTCGTGCGCTCGGCCCACGCATACATCTTGGCGCGCAGACGGGCCAGTTCGGCGGCATAGCGGCGATCGACGGCCAGATTGACCATTTCGCCGCTGTCGTCGCGCAGGTCGTAGAGCTGTTCGCGGTTGCGGCCCCACTGGTAGAGGATGTATTTGTAACGCCCCTCGATGATGCTCCAGCCGCGAATACCGGCACCGGAAAGCAGCGTCTCGACGAACACTTCGTCGTGGAGCGTACTTTGCCGCCCTTCGGCGACGGGGCGCAGGCTGCGACCGCGATAACGCGCCGAATCGAGCGCGATGCCCGCGTAATCGCACACGGTGGCGTACAAGTCCAATCCGACGTTGGACAACGCCTCGTCGTTGCACGTACCGGCCGGACCGCGTCCTTCGGGCGACTTGACGATCAACGGCACGTTGATGACCTCCTCGAACAAGGCCCATTTCTGGTTCCAGCCGTGCGCGGCCACGCCGTCGCCGTGATCGGAGAGGAAAATGATGACGGAATCGTCGTACAGCCCGCGCCGTTTCAACACCTCGACCAACCGGCCGATTTCGTGGTCGACCCGCTCGACGAGCCGGTAGTAGGCATAGAGATACCGCCGCCAGTCGTCCTGCGTGTAAGTGTAGGTGTCGTGGTAACGGGGCGAAGCGTCGTGTTCGAGCCGCACGGCTTCGGGTTCGTAGGTCGAGGGCATGAAGTTGGGCGGCAGGTTGGGGCAGTCGTGCGTGGCGAAAGGTTCCAACTCGCCGTACTGCAACGTCTCGAAGCGTCCGTATTCGCAGATTTCGTGCGGGTCGAGCAGCGAAGCGACCAAGAACAACGGCTTGCGGCCGTCGTAACGGGCCAGCGCCTCGTCGCAGGCGTCGGGCAGCGTCGGGTCGTGCATCGGGCAGACGCGCCGGAAACCGGTGCCCGAATCGGGCAGATTGACTTCGGGGATGTGCCACTTGCCGGCATAAAGGCACTCGTAACCGGCATCGGCCATGCGGATGCCGAGCCCCTGCCGCATATCCTCGTCGTTGGGGCGGATCGCGTTGTCGCGCGCCCCGACTTCGGACGGCATGCGTCCGGTGATGAGCGAAGCGCGGCAGGGGCCGCTCAACGGATAAGGACAGTAAGCGCGGGTGAAACGCACGCCATCGGCGGCCAGTGCGTCCATCGCGGGGGTCGAAACATGTGGATTGCCGGCGCAGGAGAGTGCACCGGCGGTCTGCTGGTCGGTCAAGATGACGATGATGTCGGGACGCGAAGCGGCGGCCCGTCGCTGGGGAGCGGCAGCCTGCGCGGCGAAAGCCGACAAGGCAAGACCGGCGCAAAGCGTCGGTGCCGCGAAGTTTTTGAGGTCAGTCATACGGTCAGTTTCAGTTTGTCGAAAGCAAGAACAAAAATAGTCGATGCGGTGCGAAAAAAGGCTGCCGAATGTTCCCGAAAACACCAATCGCGTACAAAACGATGCTACATTTGTGCAATCCGACCCCAAATTTGTCCCAAAAGAGGGCCGCGAAGCCTCGTCACGACCCGAATTATACAAAATCGGCATCGGTCTGCACAAAATTGGGAACGCACTGCGGAATCGTGCGGAAAGATTGGTACATTTTCAAAATCGCGGAACGCCGCCGCATAGTAACTTTGTATACCAAAAATACGAAAACCGCATGAATGCCTTGAAACCTTTGTTCGTCCTGCTGGCCGCCGTCGCGCCGCTGGCCGTCGGCGCACAAACCGACCCCGATGTCTTCGCCCTGCTTGACCTTGCGCAACCGGGATTGGAGCAAGTCGCCGCCCTGCACGCCGCAGGCGACGACGATGCAGCGGCCGAAGCCCTGCTCGCCTACTATCGCGCCCGCAAAGAGACGGTCTACCCCGACATCGACCCGGAACATCCCGTCCTCACGGACGAAGAACGCCGCTGGGCCGACGATGCGCTCGAACACCGCTTTTTCGTCCACTCGGGCTACCAGCCCTCCTACTTCTACGGCGACGACATCGACTGGCAGTACTGGCCCGTCAAGGACAACGAACTGCGCTGGCAGCTGCACCGCATGAAGTGGTGGCTGCCGATGGGCAAGGCCTACCGGCTGACGGGCGACGAACGCTATGCGGCCGAATGGTGCCGCCAATACCTCGACTGGATGCGCAAGAATCCGCTGACGGAGTACCGCGAGGACGGCGGGCGCGACCTGATGCACGCCGACAACGTCTATTTCGCATGGCGGCCGCTGGAAGTGAGCGACCGGCTCGAATTCCAGATCCAGCAATTCTGCTGCATGCTGCCTGCCGAAGCGTTCGACGGCGCATTCCTGCTCCGTTTTCTGGAAAACTACCGCCGCCACGCCGACCACATCACGCACCATTTTTCGGCATCGGGCAACCACCTGCTCTTTCAGGCGCAGCGGCTCGTCTTTGCGGGGGTGTTCTTCCCCGAATTCCGCGAAGCGGCCGCATGGCGCGCACGGGGCGTGGAAATCCTCAACCGCGAAATAGCCAAGCAGGTCTATGACGACGGCATGCAATACGAACTCGACCCGCACTACCACCTCGAATCCATCGACATATTCCTGAAAGCGTTCGGCATGGCCGAAGCCAACGGAATGGGAGACGAGTTCCCGTCGGAGTACCTCGCCACCGTCGAACGGATGATCGACGCCCATATCCACTGCCTCTACCCCGACTACACCACCCCGCTGTTCAGCGACAACCGCCAGCACGACAAGCAGGAGCTGCTGGCCCGCTACCGCAAATGGCTGGAACTCTTCCCGACGAACGCCGCCGTCCGCCGGCTGGCGACCGAAGGAGCCGAAGGCGCGGCCCCGAACCACCTTTCGCGGGCGTTCCGCACGTCGGGATTCTACACGATGCGCAACGGCTGGGACGACGACGCGACCGTGCTCATCCTCAAAGCGGGCCCGCCTGCATTCTGGCACAACCAACCCGACAACGGCACGTTCGAGCTGTGGGTGCGCGGACGCAACTTCTTTCCCGATTCGGGATGCTATGTCTACGGCGGCGATGCGGAGGTGATGGCCCTGCGCAACTGGTTCCGGCAGACGCAGGTGCACAACACGCTGACGCTCGACGACCGCAATCTGGAACGCACCGACTCGCGCTGTCTGGCGTGGGAGACCGACGGCCCGACCGAACGGCTGACGGTCGAAAATCCCTCGTACGAGGGGCTGACCCACCGGCGGACCGTGTGGTTCGTCAACCGGCGGTTCTTCGTGCTGCTCGACTGCGCGGAGGGAGACGCCGCAGGCTCCGTCGCGCTGCACTACCAACTGGCGGAAGATACGCCGGCGGAAGATGCGGCGCATTGCCGCGTGGCGACACGATTCGCCGACGGGAACAACCTCGCGATGCAGGTTTTCGGGCCGCGCGGCACGGCGATGCAGCGGCGCGAAGGGTGGCAGTCGCCCCGCTACCGCGAACGGCACAAACGTCCGGCCTATGCTTTCGCCGTGCGGAAGCAGGCGCAACGCCCCGTACGGTTCGTGACGGTGCTGCTGCCGGCCACCGATGCCACCCGCCCCCGTATCCGTGCGAAAGTACGCCGCGACGGCACGGTCCGCGTGAAAATCGACGGCCGGAAATACGTCTTAAACAACAATTAAAACCACCAATACCGAAATGAAACGAATCCTACTGACATTGGCCGTCGGGCTGTGCAGCGTCGCAGCCGTTTCCGCCGCGACAGCGAAACCGGCAAAACCGGCGAAAAGCGACCACATCACGGCCGAAGCGCAAGGGCTCTACGACCTGCTCGACCTCGACCGTGCGGGGCTGGAAGCCGTGAAAAAAGCCTGCAACAAGGGCGACTACGCCGCCGCAGACAAGGCCCTGCTCGACTATTTCCGCAAGCGCAAAGGTGTCGTGCAAATCGACGTCGACCTGCAAAACGTTACGATCAAGAAGAACGAACTGCGCTGGGCCGAAGAATCGCTCGAACACAAGTTCTACGCCCACAAAGGGTACCAGCCCTCCTACTTCTACGGCGACGACATCGACTGGCGCTACTGGCCCGTCAAGGACAACGAACTGCGCTGGCAGCTGCACCGCCACTACTGGTTCATTCCGCTGGCGAAAGCCTATGCAATTTCAGGCCAAAACAAATACATCGACGCATGGATCGACCAGTACACCGACTGGATCCGCAAGAATCCGCTCGACGGAGTGGAACGGTTGCAGGCCGCCGGAGCATCGGCCGAAGCGATTGCGGCCGAAAAGGAGAACATCCGCTTCGCATGGCGTCCGATGGAGGCCGGACGCCGCCTGCAAGACCAGCTGGCCGAATTCGCGCTGACGATCCAGTCGCCGCGCTTCACGCCCGAATTCCTGAATCTCTTTCTGCGCATGTTCCACCAGCATGCCGACTACGTGCTGCACCACTACTCGAAGCAGGGCAACCACCTGCTTTTCGAGGCCCAGCGCATGCTCTTCGCGGGCATCTACTTCCCCGAATTCCTCGACGCAGCTGAATGGCGTCGCAGCGGCATCGAAATCCTCAACCGCGAAATCGGCGTGCAGGTCTACGACGACGGCATGCAGTTCGAGCTGGACTACGGCTACCACCTCGCCTCGATCGACATATTCATCAAGGCGCTGAATATGGCCGCAGCCAACGGGATGGCGCACGAATTCCCCGAATCATACATCCGCACGGTCGAAAGCATGACCGTCGTGGCGTTCAACCTGCTCTTTCCCGACTACACAAACCCGATGTTCGGCGACACGAAAAGCCACGAAAAATCGTCGCTGACCCAACAATTCGGCCGCTGGCACAAGGTCTTCACCGACAACGACCAGCTGGAGTGGTCCGCCACGAGCGGCAAACGGGGCGAAATGCCGCCCTACACCTCGCGGCAATTCCCCGCATCGGGATTCTACGTTCTGCGCACGGGGTGGCTGCCCGATGCGACGGTGACGGTCGTCAAGGCAGGGCCTCCGGCATTCTGGCACAACCAGCCCGACAACGGCACGTTCGACTACTGGCATGCCGGACGCAACTTCTTCCCCGATTCGGGCAGCTACGTCTACGGCGGCGACAGCACCGTGCTGGCCCAGCGCGACTGGTTCCGCCAGACGCGCGTGCACAACACGCTGACGCTCGACAACCGCAATCTGGAACAGACCGACTCGAAGCCGCTGCTATGGAAAACCGATGAGCGAATGACCGTCGCGGTGGTGGAAAATCCCTCCTACGAGGGACTGACGCACCGCCGGTCGTTCTACCTCATGGACGACGGCGTACTGGTCATCGCCGACCAAGCCTACGGAACGGCGCAGGGCGTCGTGGGCGTGCATTTCAACCTCTGTCCGGGCGAAATCGAGTTCGACAAGAACGGCACGATGCGCACCCGATTCGCCGACGGCAACAACATCCGCATCAAGACCACCTGCAACCGGCCGGCCCGCATCGCCGACGAGGAAGGCTGGGTGTCGTATGCCTATCGCGAAAAAGCCGAACGTCCGGCCTACGTCGTCGAGACCGACAAAACGGACGATGCGCCGCTGCTGTTCATCACCGTCATCGCACCCGACGACGAAGCGCATCGCGGCTCGATCGCCGTCGTGCCGCAGGAAACGGCCGTCACCGGCAAACTGGCATTCGACGTTCGGGTGGGTGCAAAAAGCTATTCATTAGGCTATGAACTCGAATAAAGAACTCACCGGATTTCTGTGCGGGGCGTTGCTGCTGCTGGCGGCAACGCCCATCGCTGCCCGACAGCCCGAACTGGAAAATCTGCCCGAACGGGTCAACGTACAGGCCGACAGCGCACGCCGCGACCAAATCATCGACGGCGAGTGGGTCGCAGTCGGCATCCGCAAGGAAGGAGCTATCTGCCGCGACCATACGCGGATGTACGAAGGCCGCCCCTCGATCCGCTTCACGCTGGGCCGCGACGACAACACGCTGGCGGGCTATGCCGCCGGCGAAACGAAAGGCCGCGCCGAATTGAGCTACTGCTACGCCACGTCGGACGATTTCGCCGCCCTGCCCACCGAAGCCTATCCGGCAGCCCAACGGATGAAAACCGTCTATCATCACGGCAAGGGCATCTGCGCGCAAGGCTCGAAATGGAGCTACACCTTCGCCGTCTACGTTCCCTCGACGCTCTCGGACGAGGTGTGCACCATCTTCGCCCAATGGCACGGCATGCCCGACCGCACGCTCGTGACGGCACCCGACGGACGGGTGATGAAACTCACGCCCGAAGAATTTCTGGCGATGGAAGACACGGTCATTATCCGCAAAGACATCGTTCATACGCGGGTGGCGGGCACGGACAAACGCGGCAAAACGGTCTGGAAAGCGGGCGAACCGACCGGCTGGAAAGTCGAGCAGGGCGGCTATCCCCCGCTGGCATTCGGATTCTCGGGCGGGCGATTCTACATCAAGGCCAACTCCGACCGCCGCTGGTTCACCGACAAGACCGACCGCTGCAACGCCAATCCCGCCGAAGCCGAAGTGCTGCGTCCGGTCGAATCGGAGTACAAATCGTCGACCATCGCCTGCCGGATGCCGTTCGACGAGTTCCCGAAGGATTGCTGGGTCACGTTCGACGTCGAAATCGACTGGTCGCGCTATTCGGGCCCGACGGAGCGCATCGAGGCACCCGGACGGCTGGACGTGCGGATGTCTTACGAACAGGCAGACAAACGCCGGCAAAAGCATCTGGTGCGCAATGCCCGCATCGCTATCGGCCGCAACGACGAAGACGGCTACTACTTCAAATACGGCATCTACCGCGTCGGCAACAGCACCGAGCCGGTCAGCTACAATCTGGCCGGATTCCGGCAGCAAGAGCGCTGAACGACCGGAACGAAGGAGAAATGAAGCGTCCCGACCTTGACGACAAGGTCGGGACGCTTCGTTTTCGGGCGGACACGGACTATTTGCCCCAACCCGGATTTTGCTGGCACTTGGGCATCAAGTCCAATTCGCGCTGGGGAATGGGCAGCAACTCGTGACGTCCCTGCACGGTGTACAACCGCACCGTGTAGTTGGCCCCTTCGTTCCAGTCGAGCAATGCCTGCGCCGTTTCACGGATCTTATCGTAGTAGATACCCCACCGGATCAAATCCTGTTTGCGATGGCCCTCGAAGCAAAGTTCGTAGGCGCGTTCCTTGCGAATCGCCTCGCGCAACTCCTCGCGCGACAAACCGTACGAAAGGTCGTGGTTCGTATCGCCGAAACCGCGACGGCGCACGGCATTCACCGCGTCGACCGCGTCGGTGATCGACCCGCCCGATTCGTTGAGCGACTCGGCGAACAAGAGCAGCACGTCGGAATAACGCAGGATATACCAGTTGATGTTCGACTTGTCGTTGTTGATCATATAGCCGGGCAGATCGACATACTTCTCGGTATTCCATTTGGCCGGAGTGAAGAGCTGCTTGTTCTTGTCGTCGTTTTGCTTCGTAATGTAAGCGACGTGATCCGAACTTGCCTCATGGTATTTATAATCGGCGATCGACAAAGCCATACGCGGGTCGTTGTGCGTCGCCCACTCGTCCGTGAAGGTGGCGATCACTTTCCAGTTGGCCGAATTGCGTCCGCGCACACCGTCGATGGTAGCCGCCGACACGCCGTTCCATTTGCCGATACGTCCGGCCGTATTGTCGCTGTCGAGCCCCGTAGGCGAATAGAACGACACTTCGAGCAGGCTCTCGCCGGCATCCCATTCGCCAGTGCAGGTGTTGTCCCACACCTTCTCGTAATCGGGAATCAGGCGATGCTTGCCCGATTCGACGACACGGCGGGCGACTTTGGCCGCTTCGGCCCATTTCGATTCGTCGCGCACGGGATACCCCGCCCACGTGCAATAGACTTTGGTCAACAAGCCCAACGCGGCTCCTTTCGAGAAACGATAGGCATTCGACGAACGCATGTTGTCGTCGACCGCCCAAGGAAGCACTTCGGCCGCGTATTTGAGGTCTTCCTCGATAAGTGCGTAGACATCGGTCGGGGCGGACTGTTCGTACTCCACGTCGCGTTTGCGCGATTCGGAAGTGGCGGTCGTCAGGACGACGTTGCCGTACCACCGCACCAGCTCGAAGTAGAACAAGGCGCGCAACGCACGGGCCTCACCCAGATAGACCGTTCCCAACGCACGGTCGGAATCGCCCCATTCGCCGATGCGGGCCGAAAGCGTTTCGATAAGATCGTTCGCTTCGTAAATCGCCGAATAGAGCTTCTGCCACGTCCCCGAAATCTGCGACGTCGAGGCGTTGTGCGAGTTGGTCGGAATCTCGCGGAACCCCGAAGTCGCGCTGCCCTCGCACTGGGCGATGTCGGTCGAAATGGTGAACAGCAACGACAGGTGATACGAATAAGTATTCTCGTTGGCGAGGTTCTTATAGACGCCTTGCAAGACACTCTCGGCCTCTTTGGCGTTGTTCACGTAGTTATCCTTGCCGATCTCGGTATACGACGTCTCTTCCAACAGATCGGAGCACGAACCGGCCAGCAGGCAAAGAACGGAAAGCGTATATAACAGGTATTTTTTCATGATTGTGCACATTTTTTAGAAAGTCAGGTCGATACCGCACGTATAAACTCGGCTCTTGGGATACGCACCCCAGTCGAGCGAAGGGGTCATCGGGTTCGCCGCCCTCATGTTCACTTCGGGGTCGTAGCCCGAGTAGCCCGTCACGACAAAAAGGTTCTGCGCCGAGAAATAGAGCCGCAGCTTCGACACGTAGAACTTGCTCGTCCATTTTTTGGGGAACGTATAGCCCACCGTCAGGTTCTTCAAGCGCAGGAACGAGCCGTCCTCGATGAAACGCGAATAGAGTTCGTTCTTGATGTAACCGTCCCAGCGCGGCACGCTGTTCGAGGCATTGGTCGGCGACCAGCGGTCGGCGACTTCGGCCATCAGGTTGGAACGCTGGTCCTGCGACTGCGAAGCGAAGACGCGCGTAGCGTTGTAGACGTCGTTGCCGTAGTTGAACTGGAACATGAAGCTCAAATCGACTCCCTTGTAGGAGAAGCTGTTGGTGATACCGCCGAACCATTTGGGCGTGCCGTTGCCGATGACCGTACGGTCGTTCGTCGTAATCACACCGTCGCCGTCGATGTCCTTGTACTTGACGGTACCGGGCGTCACGGTTTTGCCCAAGTGGTCGGAAATATCGGCCACGCCCTCCTTGAGCGTGCGGACGCCCTGCGTGTCGATGTTGAAATCCGAATCCTGATATACGCCGTCGAAAGCGTACCCGTAAATCAGACCCAACGACTGCCCGACGCGGGCCACATAGTCGTAACCCGTATAATCGCCGTGCCACGAAGCACGGGTCAGCATCTCTTTCGCGCCGTCGGCCAGTTCGCGCAACTCGTTGCGGATGAACGAAATGTTGAAGTCGGTCGTCCAACGGAAGCCGCCGGGTGTATTGAAATTGGTCGAATTGATCGCCAACTCGATACCCTTGTTGCGGATTTTACCCACGTTGGCCCACTGCGACGCGAAACCCGAAACATAGGCGCGGTTGGCAGCCATCAAGAGGTCTTTGGTATCTTTGATGAAGAAGTCGGCCGTGAGGTTCAGGCGGTTATTCCACAATCCCAAGTCGATACCGATGTTGGTGCTCTGCGAAGCCTCCCAACGGATGTTCTCGTTGGCCAGCTGCTTGGGCGAAAGCACCGTGATGAGGTTGTTTCCGTAGCCGTACTTGCCCTGCGAGTAGAGTTCCAGCGAGAGGTAGTTGGCGATGCGGTCGTTGCCGACGACACCCCAGCCGGCGCGCAGTTTGAGGTTCGAGACGACCTCCTGCTGCTTCATGAACGGCTCCTCCGAGATGCGCCATGCGCCCGAGAACGAGGGGAAGAAACCCCACTTGTTGTTCTTGCTGAACACGGTCGAGCCGTCGGCACGCAACGTGAACGTGAAGAGATAACGATCCTTGTAACTGTAATTGCCGCGTGCGAAGAACGACACGAGCATATTCTCCGATCTTCCCGACTGGGCCGTCGTAGGCGTGGCGCCCAATCCGAGATTGTTGTTTTCGAGGTTGTCGAACGGGAAGTCGGTCGAAGCGGCCGTCACGAACTCCGTCCCTTGATAGGAAGTCTCCTGACCGAGCATCACATCGAACGCATGGCCGTTCTTGGGCGTATATTTGTAAGTAAGCTGGTTGTAGTTCGTCCAACGGTTGTTGCGCGTCATGCGGGTCGAGCCGTAGGGGGTCTGGCCGTTGCGATAGGCCTCTTTCGAGCCCTCTTTGAAGAACTGGTAGTAACGCTGGTAGCTCGTGTTGTAGGTTACGGCCGTGCGGAACGTCCATCCTTTGCCGAAATCGACGTTCAGGGCGAGGTTGCCCGACCACATTTCGGTTTTGGTGGTATTGACGACCGATTCGGCCTGCTTGATGGGATTGACCTGCGCCAACGACTCGGAGCTCTCCAATTCCAACGGGTCGATGGCTGCGTCGAGCAGCTCCTCGTCGGTCATGCGCAGACCGGCCGTAGGACGGGCACGCAGAATCTGCGCCAACATGTTGAAACGTCCGTTGTCGCCCGAAGTACCCATACCCCGCTTGTCGGTATTGGCATAGTTGACCGTGCCCTCGAACGATACGGCTTTCGAGATTTGGTGGCTGATGCGCATCTTGCCGGTGATTTTGTTGAAGGCGCTGTTGCGGAAGATACCGTTTTCGAGGAAATCCGAGAAACTGAACGAATACTTGGTCTTGTCCGAACCGCCCGACACCGAGATGTTGTGATCCTGCGACCAAGTGGGCCGGAAAGTCTCGTTCTGCCAATCGACACCGCCGGCACCGAGATAATCGTCGATCGTCTGGTAGCGGTACGGCACTCCTTCGTCATCGTTGCCGAGCTTGAAGTAAGTTCCCGTGAACTTGTCGGGCCAAGCCTCCATCTGCAAACCTACGAATTCGTAGGGCGAAAGCAGGTCGAGCGTCTTGGAAATTTTGCGGTAGCTGGCCGAACCGTTGTACGACACGACGGGACGCCCCTTTTGGCCCGCTTTGGTGGTGACCATCACCACGCCGTTGGCGGCACGCGAACCGTAGATGGCCGACGACGAAGCATCTTTCAGCACCTCGATCGACGCGATGTCCGAGTTGGCGAGGTAATCGATGTTGTCCACTTGGAAACCGTCGACGATGTAGAGCGGCGTCGTATCGCCGTTGACCGAACCCACACCGCGCACCTTGATGTCGAAACCGGCACCCGGCGTACCGTCCGTCGCAGTAATCTGCACACCGGCGATCTGTCCGCCCAGCGCCTCGACGACCGAACCGGTCTTGAAGCCCTCGACGTCTTTGGCCGAAACCGAAGCGACGGAACCCGTCAGGTCGCTCTTTTTCATCGTACCGTACCCGACCACGACGACCTCGTCCAAAGCATTGACTTCGGGTTCGAGTTTAACGTCGATGCGGGTTTGCGAACCGACCTTGACTTCGTGGGTTTTGTATCCCAAGTAGAAGAATTCGAGTACGGCGTTTTTATCGGCCGTGATGGCATAGGAACCGTCGAGGTCGGCCGACACGCCCTGTGTGGTGCCGCGAATGACGACGCTCGCGCCGATAGCGGGCTGGTCGTTCTCGTCGACGATCCGGCCCGTGATTTTCTGTTGGGCCGATGCCGCGAAGGTCAGCATCAGGGCGAGAAGGGTCAAGACCCCTCTCCGCCCGAAAGCCCATATGATACTATTTTTCATTCGTTTCATGTTCAGTTAGGTTTTTAGAAGTTCTCGTCGAACCAGATCCAAATCGGGAAAATCTGCGACTTGGAGCCAGCTACTCCACTCTCTTGGCCATTTACGACAAAGGTCATTTGCCCATGGAACATTCCGCTGGCCGAATTGCCATTCGTATCAAGCCATTTGTTCGGATTCACCACCACCTCTTTGGTTGCAGGATCGACATAGGCCGCAGGGACAGACAACCGATTCTTATTATCATAATAAGATACAGGAGCTCTATTACCCTTAGCTGCCATGGCAGCCGGATCAGAATCCGAAATCGCCTCGTAATAAGGCTGCCAAATATGGTTGCGTAAGAAGCCGTCAACCGTAGGCTGGCCATCGACATGGGAAACGGGCCCTTGGAAATTATAATAATTGAACGTACGGCGGTAATCCAACAAGAACTGCGAAGGATCATCGACACCTTCGACGGTCGGAGCGAGCGACCGACCACCGACTTTCGGATTTACCTGCAAGACAAACGGTGCATAGAAAATAGATACGCCGTCAACCGCTTGGTTGAAGTAGAAGAATACCGGAACCGTTACCGAGGTTTCTCCGGGTTGGCCCTTACCTGCCGTAGCCGTTACGAAAATCAGACCGCCATTACCGGCTTTGAATCCGGACATTACCAATATACCCGTATCCGAATCGATTGTCGTACCACCACAATTGTGTTTAGATTTGACCGACCATTCGAGTTGCGTGCCCGGTTTGGCATCGGTCGTCGGAGTAAGCGAGAGTGCTTTCATCTCACTGGCAGATGCACAACGATACTGATTCGCATAATTTTCGGCGGGTTCCAATCCGAGATTGTTGCCGTAAACGATCTTCGTAAAGTAATACGGGTTTTCGACTACGGTCAGTTTCAGTATCGTTTCGGCCGAAGATTTCATATTTTCGACCTTCACGGGAATCGAATGCTCGCCGAGCGGAATTTTATTCTTTTCGGCCGAAGATACCACACCCATAGCGTCGATTTGAATTTGCCCGGCCAATTCGGCAGGCAGTTCGCCCAACTCGAACTTGACTTCGTCGCCGACAAGCCCTGCTTTCGGTGAAGCCGAGAAAGTTCCGCCTTGAATCATTTGGACATCATCGTAACCGAACGTAGTCGGGTCGATAGGCTCGATGTAAGCGATGACCGTAAGCGTATAGGCACCCTCGAAGACGGCAGAACCGAATTCGTTGGTGACCCGCAAATCGAGCGTATAGACGGCATCGAGCGGCAGGCCGCTGTTCTCCCCGACCGAAATCACACCCGTAGCGGGGTCGATGACGATTTTGCCGGTAGCATCGGACCCGTCCGAAGACGCGATTTTTTCGATAGCCCATACCGTCTGTTCGGACGACCCTTTCATGGTCGGCGCCATGCCGGTGAATGCCCGGTCCACTTCCATACGTCCCGAAGCAACGGGATACGCGATTTCCAGCGGAGCGCTGGTAATGCGCACCGTCAACAGATTTTCGTAGGTGTATTTACCGGCGCGCGTGGTGATGCAGATAGGCAGCGGATAGGTGCCCGGCAAGACTTCGCCCTTGAAACCGGAATTGAGCGTAATCACCCCCTTGTTCGAGATGGCGAAATACTCGCGGCCCTCTTCCTGCTGCAACGCATAGGAGAGAATCGACACGGTTTCGCCGACGGGCGTCACGGTGACGGAAACATCCGTCGTCGCCAGTTCGTCGAAAGGAATATCGAGCGTCGATGCACTCACTTCCAGCTCGGCAGGCGCGGCCGCTACCATCCGCACGACGAAAATGTCGGAGAAGCGGAACGTGCCGCCGCCGGCCCGACACGAAATGGAGAGTTTATAGGTACCGGTAGGCAGTTCGTCGGTATCGGCAATGGAGACGGCACCGGTTGCCGCGTCGATGCTGAAACAAGCGACCTCGACCGGCTGGTCGTCGCACTTGACGCCCACGATGGCAAATTCCGACGGCGTCGGGCCGTGATAACTCGGAGTACCCGACAGGTAGTTCATCGACGGGCCGATATCGACGACCGTCGAATAGTAAAGCTGCAAATCGCCGCCGGCGGTATCGTCGTCTTCGCAAGCCGTGAATGCGACCGTGCACAACGCCGCCGCAAGAACGAAGCATGCTTTTCGGATGAATGGTTTCATAGTCATATAGCAGTTTTAGCGTTTATTTCGTGTAGGTGTATTTCAGGTCATACCGGTATACCTTGTTGTCGATGTGCAGGGTAAACGACGTATCTTCGAACTCGACCCGGATTTTCTCGGAAGCATTCTTCGTCGGCAACAGCACGGTGACGAAGCGCACGACGTCCTCGTCGGCCGTCTTCTCGACATCGATCTGGTAGGACTTGCGCTTCGTTTCCTCATTGATTTTGTAGGAAACGAAGCCTTCACGCGGGTTGAACGTGCACGGCTTGCTGCAGAACGTACGCACCAGCAGGTTGTTTTTGTCGGCAAATGCGGTATGTGCACCGTATTCGGCGGCGTCATACACGACCTCCGTGTCCGAACCCTCGACAAGGTGGAAATTCAGGTTCACCGTACCGGCGGCATTGCCGATAGCCTCGTCGAGCAGGACATAGAGATTATCGGGCTCACGGTTGAGCAGATAGACCGTGCGGCGATGGGTCAAACCCTCGTAGGAGAGATTTTCCAGCGTCAGACACGGCGTCGTGTAGCCCTCCGTGAGGTTGCGATACAAACTGCCGGCGACTTTCAAATTTTTACCATTGAGCGACAGGGTATTATGGGCTGTCGTGGCAGCGAATTTGGCACGGTTCGCATTCGTTTCGCGGTCGCCTGCATAGGAGAAACAACCCGAATCGGGGAAGAAGTTACGCCCTTTGACCCACAACTCGAACGTGTTGTTGTCCCACTGGCGATGCCACTCCTTATCCTGCCCGATAACGACCGCAGGAGCATTCTGCAAGACCATCATCATGTCGTCCTTCGTCCAACCCGTACGCATCACGTAGTAACCGGCATCGGGGAAAGTAACGAAATTCGTTTGGGGCTGCGAGCCCTCTTTGCCCTCCGTCGCCAGCCACAGCATCTCCTGATTGTCGGGGAAAAGCTCGCAATACTCTTTCAAGTTGCGCGTGAGTACACTTTTGCTCCACGACCCGTCGCGCCATGTATCGCCGAATTGGGGAATCGTGTAATTCGGATAAATCATGTTCATCACAACCTCCGTCATTTTGCGCATGGCTTCGACATAACCCGACGGGAAATAGCCGTTTCCGCCATTGAGTTGCGCAACCCGCAAAGCCGTACGGAAATCGGAAATGGCGGCGATATGATAGTGCAAGGCACCGTCCATCAACCAGCCGTCGGGGAAGTACTGCGCCGAAACCTCGCGGTTGAGCACCCCGCTACCGCTCGATTTCCACGTGGCCGAATTTTTCAGTTCGGGGAAAAGCATGCCGGCGAACGTGACGGCCTGCGCCTGCGTGATGAGGTGATTCGTGGTCTCGGAATAGTTGTTTACGATGTGATTGGCCTCCTCGTCGAGACGCACCAACACTTCCGCCAGCCACTCGGCGGTAATCGTCGGCGAATCCTGATAATACTCCAACAGCGCGCAGCGGTCGATCAATCGCGCCGCCACATCGAGCGGACGCCACGACCAGTGATTCTTCACATCAGTACCCTGCTCGGGTTTGGGATTCTGCCGAATCCAGTCGGCATAGACCTCCATCCAGTTTTCGACATATTTTTCCTCTTTCGTCGTGTAGTAGGTCTTGGCCTGCGGCACCATCCACTGGTGGCGGTGAAGCTGCCAACGCTGTTCATTTTTGCCGGTGTACTTATTCCAGTCGATGCCGTCGCCGGCATCATTCATATAAGAATAAGGCCTCTCCTCGTCTTCTGCACTCGGATCGTAAAAATTCTTGATATAGAAACGGTATCCGCTCTCTTTGAATGCGTAGTCGGCTTGTTTTTTGGCTGTTTCTTTCGCCTTTTCGCTCAATGCCAGCGTAGCATTCAAATCGACATTCGGGTTCCGGTCGTGCGGACGCGTGCGGTAGTAAGCGAGCAACTCGTCCAACGCCAAACCGTAGTCGAGTTGGTCGTAAGCGGTCTTGACTTTGGACAAACCGCTGTAATCGAGGTCGAGGAGGTCGAATACCCGCATGTCGATACCTTCGTTCATCGACTCGGAGCCCTCCGTCTTCCATTCGGCCGCCCGCACCATTTCGGGGAAAATCAACCCCGCACGGAAAACCGCGTGTGCCTGAACCGCTTTTTCCGCTTCGTCTTCGGAGTAGTTCGCCGAGAGGTATTCGGCCTCTTGAGCTACATTTGCCAGAAAACGCGCGAACAGCTGCGGCGTCAGATTGGACGACTGCATGAAGTAATAGATCAGGTCGCACTGCCCTTCCAGACGGTAGGCCACGTCGATGGGCCGCCAAGCGAACATCGCTTCGTTCGAGGTCTCGGGAGCATCGGCAGCGACCGTCTCGCCCGCAGGCAACGGATATTTGTCCAGCCAGTTTTCGTAGACTTCGATCCATCCCTTAGCATACGACTCGTCCAGCGACGTGCGGTAAGCCTTGCCCTGCGCGACCATCCACGCATGACGATGCACGCGGTAGTGCTGCTCCTCGTCGGCCGAATTGAGCGTCCAGTCGAGTTTGCCCGAACCGTTGGCGTAGGAATAAGGCTGTCCGCCGTCGTCGTACCCTTCGACATAAAAACGGTATTTCCCGTCGGCGGAAGCATGGTCGGCCCACGTCTGCTCCGTAGCGGAAATCGACGGGGCGATCAGACTTACATGGTTGTTGGGCACGTCGGTACGGCTGCGGTAATACTCCAACAAGGCCTGTGCCGCCAGATAATACTGGTCGGCGTCGCGCAACGATTTCACCGATTCCAAACCTCGATAATCGAGATTCAACGCCTCGAAAACAGCCGATTCGATGACGCTGTTGTCGGGAATTACGGGATCGGCGGTCGTGCCGCCGCTGCTCGACGACTGTTCGATATCGTCGGACAGGCAGCCCGTTGCGAACAAGGCTGCCGCTACGAAACAAGCGGTCGTGATTTTCGCGAAAATTCGTTTCATACAGGTTTATGATTTTAGGTTTTTGTATTCGCTATCGGATGTGCCGCCGCTATGCCTCGCCCCGCAAATGCAGGTAACGCCCGATGGCTTCGAGGAAATAGTAGTCGGCGTAATTGAGCGGCGTGTCGATTTCGCTGTTGGCGGGCCAGTGGCCGACGCTGTGCATCAACACGAAACCGCCGTTGGTGCCTTCGGCGGCCAGATAGTCGTCGGAGCACAAGGACATCAGCAAGGTTTCGGCATAGTCGAAATACTTGCGGCCCTCGTCGGCGGGCACCAGCGTCGAAAGCTCGAACAGCGCCGAAGCCATAACGGCAGCCGCCGAAGCGTCGCGCGGAGCATCGGGCTGGCCGGGCGCGTCGTAATCCCAATACGGGATGCGGTCGGCCGGCGTACGGGGATGGTTCATCACCAGCGAAGCGATCCGCTCGGCATGCGCCAAGTATTTGGGATCGCCCGTTTCGCGGAAGCACATCGTGTAACCGTAAAGGCCCCACGCCTGTCCGCGCGCCCAAGCCGATGCGTCGGCGTAACCTTGAAAGGTGCCGCGACTTTCGACCGAACCGTCGTCGTTGTAGCTGACGACGTGGTAGGAGCTGGCGTCGTCGCGGAAATGGTTCGCCAGCGTGATGTCGGCATGGCGGCAGGCCACGTCGCGATATTTCGGGTCGCCCGTCTGCTTCGATGCCCAGAACAGCATCTCCAAGTTCATCATGTTATCGATGATGACGGGATAGTTCCACTCGCCGAAGTCCCACGAACGAATCAGACCGATGGTCGGATTGCAACGCGAAATCAGGCTGTTGGCCGCCTCGACGATGACTTCGGCCGAATGCTTGTCGCCGAGCGCGGCCTGCTGCTGCCCGAACGAGCAGAAGACCATGAAGCCCAAGTCGTGCGTACCTTTATAATACTGGATACCCTCCAAACGGCCGGTATACTTTTCGGCCTCCGAGCGCAGCGCTTCGTCGCCCGAGAGGCCGTAGGCCAGCCACAGCGAGCCGGGAAAGAAACCGCTCGTCCAGTCGTGGGCATCGATGACCTTGAACTTGGGCATCAACGAACGCGGGAAGCCCGGCAAAGTATCGAATTCGGAAGCCGCATGCTGCAACTGAACGCAGGCACGGCCGATGGCCCGCTCGACAGCGGCGATTTTCGGATCGTTGTCGGCACGGCAGCCGCAGAAAAGCGAGGCGCACAAGCCGAAGATCGGGAGGATCGAAAGAACTCTTTTTTTCATATTGAAGGTTTACGGGTTTAATTCGGTTATGTACCGTTTTTCGGTAATACAAAATTACCCGTAGCCCCTCCGACGCTACCCGAGAATTGCGCAAATGATTTTCAAAACCGCTCAAATAAACTTCGATTTCGTCCAATCCGATGCGAATTTTGTTCAAAATCCGGTTTTAATGCGGGAATAACGGGGGCGAAGTTTCGGAATCGAGCAGGCCGCATACGAAAAAGCGGGACAAGTCCGAACTTGTCCCGCTTTCGTGCGTCATTGCTCTCCGCCGGTCGTTTCCGCCGGTTTGTCTTTGCGACGGTGGCGACGGCCGCCGCGATGCCGGCGCTTGCGGTCGCGTGTGCCGCGATTCCCCTCGCCGCGCCCCGAATTGTGGTCGTTGTCGGGCTGCGGCTGGCCCGCTGTTTCCGCAGGCGCGGAAGATTGTGCGGAAAGACCGGCCTCTTTGGTCTCCGAAGATGCACCGCCACCGCGCCGGTTGCGGCCACGTC
>JAMPDE010000001.1:681548-690062 GCA_023665825.1 Alistipes senegalensis
TCCGTTGCAACAACACTTGGAAACGCGAATACCGCCGCCTATTGGAAAGTCTATTACAGCATGCCGCCTGTGGATCGGACACGACAAAGATTCCAAATTCTTGAATCTTTGCTGCTCCGAAATACTGTAACCCATGTAAATTTCCTATCCGATAGGAAATATACCATTAACTAATTTTTGGTACATCAATATAATTAAGTTTTATTTGAAGCTGCATTATCTCTATTCCGTCGGCTGTTTGAGCCATTCCCATACGGCCTTATTCATAAACCCCCAATAATTATGTGATGGTTGGGAGCTTATATTAAGTACAATAACACTTATAGTGGCTAAATCGTCTTTAATAATAGATTTATATACATCTTCAGCGGTATTTAAAGATGTTCGAACAAACCAATGATTATTGAAAAAGCGGCAATAATCGCCAAGACTTTTTATTCGATCTATCAAAATCTCTGTATTGTTTGTTTCTTCGGCGTATATGATCAAATAAGTTTTCATAGGTTCGTTATTTTGATTTTCAAAACATCCTTCATTTCAGATTTTCTATATTTCCATGAACCATCCCATTCAATATTCAAACCAAAATGTATAGATTCACCATTTTTGTAATTCATATAATATCGAATTTCCCACACACCAGATTGTGCTCTATTTAATGGAATTTGGACACCATTAAAATCGATTCTACAATTATTGGTTAAATTCGTGTTAGGCGTTCCAAAATTATTTGGCGAACAAATTTTAAACAAAAGTAGTTCTTTAGATATTCGAGGAGGTATATCCAAAAATACTGATTCCCAATATAGTTTCTTTTTTCCCGACAAATCTCTGATTGGTTTCTTTTCTGTAGAACTTTTTTTGGAATATAATACTTCAGATATACAAACTTCACAACCTGTTGCTACTATATTTCCTTTGTTATGAATTTTTAAGACACATTCATATGAGTCCGCTTGAGGAGATGGCTGATCTATATCAATATTTTCGATTATGCCTTCATCCAACAATTCTATTTCACATTGAGGATGCTTAAAATACCGTAGTATCGATTCTTTCCATAAGGCAACAATTACAGTAAGAAAAGTTGCTATAGTTAAAAATACATTTACAAAAATACCATAATAGTCCCCTTTTGTGATGGGGGAGTCACTAACTTTGCACCATCCAACAAAAGGGAAAAACATACCTAATATATATCCTCCGAGAACAGCTACAAAGCAAAGAAATACTATTTTCTTCCAATTCATTTTGATCAACTTTAACCTAACAAAGATAGCAAGAATTTGGTTGAGAAAAAAATCTTTTAGATATTTTAAAATGTCGATTAGTTAAACAATTAAACTATTTTGAATTATTTGGTACATCAAAGTATATAGATGGGATCCGAAATTCATAATTACCGGCGGCTCCGCACGAGCCGCCGTTTTATTAAATATCGGAAGCGAAGATGCCCGGTGAGAGCGCTTCCTTACTTTCCGAAACCGCAAGGCTGCCCGTAGCACTAAAATCCCCGTTCTTAACGCCGCGCGCCAATAAAAAAGCGGGACGTCCATTCGGACGTCCCGCTTTTTCGATAGGTCTTGCGGAGAATCAATATCCCAACGACTTGGAAGCCGCATAGGAAATTTTCAACGCATTCGCACGGCGAAGCTCCTGCTTCACGTCGGTGATGATACCCATTTTGGTATTGGCATCGGCTTTCAACACGACGGTCATCGAAACACGGTCGGCCTCGTTCAGCTTGTCGCGTTCGGCGGCGATGAAGTCCTGAATGTCCTTCGTCGTCCGGTACGAGTCGTTCAACTGGATACGCGGAGCCGTACCGAACTGCGCCTGCATCGCCAGCGACGGCTGTCCGACGTGGATGTAGGTCGCCAACGATTTCTTTTCGAGTTTCTGCACTTCGGTCGCATCGGGCAGCGTGTAACGCACGAGCAACTCCTGTTCACGCATCGTCGTCGATACCATGAAGAAGAAGAGGATCATGAAGATGACGTCAGGAAGCGATGCTGTCGAGATCGGGGGCAACCCTTTGTTGCCCTTCTTTTTCATTACTGCCATACTCTCTTACTTCTTAATGTTACGCGGTTCCGCTTCGGAGATTTTCAGCGGCACGGCCTTCGACACGGCGTCGCGGTCGTCCTTTTCCAATTCCGAAAATTTCTTGCCGAATTTCTGCGTGGCGACTTCGTCGCGCACTTCGTTGAAGGCGCGGGTCAGTTCGTTCTGCACCTGAATGTAAACCTGATAGTCCGTATTACGGTCGGTTTGGAGCGATACGACGCCCTGACTCTCGGGATAAACCCATTTCGAGCCGTCGGCGAGTTCGATCTCCTTGTCCGTCTTTTCGGGCAGGTTTTCGTCGTCCATCGGATTCAGAATGAATTCTTTCGTCCGATCTTTGACTTGGCGCAGATCGGTGATTTCCTGATGGTTGGGCGTACCCAGCATGATGTTGCCGCTGCCCGACACAAGCACGAGGAACAGGTTGCGTTCCTTAACCTTGACGTCCTCCTGCTTTTGGTCTTCGGGAGGCATCGGCGGGAGCATACGCGCCAAACCGGTATCGACGTTCATCGTAGTGGCTACCAAGAAGAAAATCAGCAACAGGAAAGCGATGTCGGCCATCGAGCCGGCGTTGATCTCCTGAACTTTTCTTTTATCTACTGGCATGGTCGTGTTCCTTTCCTATTTGAACGCGCCCCAGATTTCCGTTGCGATGGCCGTCACGAAAGCGGCCGCCATGGCGACGTAGGTTACGAGGACGCTGGTTTCGGTAATGACGGTTTCACCGCGGCTGAAGAAGCCGTTGTTCTGCAAATCGACGATCTGCACGTCGTGGCTTGCCGAGAGGAAATACGACACGCCGACGATTACGACGATCAGCACCAGCGAGAGCACCGTGCCCTTGATACCCGCAGGGTTCTTGACCATTCCCCACACGGCGCACGCGATCGCAGCGACGATGGCAGCTCCGAAGAGGAGGTAACCCCACCACAGATTCATGCTTACGGCAGCATCGTACTCTGCGGGGTTTTCGGGGTGATTCGATGCCATCGCGAAGATCGCAAGCGCGGCCGAGATGAGCAGCAAAACACCCAACATTATGTTCAATACTTTTTTCATTGTCTTTCGGAAAATGTTTAGCGGAGATTATTTCTTGTTGTAAGCCGTCAGGAAGTCCATCAGCGTGATGGAAGCATCCTCCATATCGTTCACCAACGAGTCGATCTTGGAAACGATATAGTTGTAGAACAACTGCAAAATAACCGCTGCGATAAGACCCATGAGGGTGGTCAACAGGGCGACTTTGATACCGCCTGCAACCAGCGTCGGGCTGATATCACCGGCAGCTTGGATGGCGTCGAACGCCCCGATCATACCGACGACGGTACCCATAAATCCCAACATCGGCGACAAGGCGATGAAGAGACCGATCCACGACAGACCCGACTCCATCTGGCCCGTCTGAACCGAACCGTAGGAAACGACTGCTTTTTCGACTGCGTCCAGACCCTGTGCATAGCGGTCGAGACCCTGATAGTAGATCGAAGCGATCGGGCCTTTGGTGTTGCGGCACACCTCTTTGGCAGCTTCGATACCGCCGTTGTTCAGTGCATCTTCGACAGCGGCGATGAATTTCTTGGTGTTGATCGTCGAAAGCGTCAGGTAGAGGATACGCTCGATAGCGACAGCCAGACCGATCACCAAGCAGAGGAGCACCGGAAGCATCCAGCCCCAACCGCCTTCGAGGAATTTCTGCATCAGGATGCGGTGCATGCTCTCGCCGGCAACAGCGGTTTCAGCCGCGCTCTCGGCAACGGCGGCATCCTGCGCGAACACAGCTGCGGCACCCAACAGGGCAACCGACAGAATCACAAAAAATTTTTTCATGGTTGTTTAGATAAATTTAGTTTTTGATAGTTTTTTTGTGTGTATTGAGTTTTTCGGTTTTTTATCAGTTGTCTGCGCGATTTTCATGCAACACATTATCATCCAACGTTTTGCGCGAATTTTCCGCACTTTCCGCCCCCCTGCTGCGACGGAATCGCATAGGTTAGCAGTGCGAAATATATAAAAAATTTCTTTCCCATGCAACGTTTCAGCGCGTAAATTCTCCGCGCAGCGGTTCGCGCATCGCTTCGCGCACGGCGTCGACCGGCAGTTCCCTGCCCAGCAGATACATGAGTTTCGTGACGGCCGCTTCGGTCGTCATGTCGTAACCGCACAGCACGCCGGCCCGTTGGAGCCGCAACCCCGTTTCGTAAAGCTCCATCGAAACGCGCCCGCCGCCGCACTGGGTGATGTTGACGATGAAAATCCCGCGTGCAATGGCCTCTTCCAACATCCGAATGAAGCGTTCGGAGGTCGGAGCATTGCCGGCGCCGAACGTTTCCAGCACGACGCCGCGCAATCCGGGCGCATCGAGCACGGCCCGCAAAACGGGCTCGCCGATACCCGGAAACAGTTTTATCAAGGCGATGTTGCTGTCCAGCCGGTCGGCGATGCGGAGCTCCTCCGGCACATCGGGAGCCGGCCACTCGGCGGGCCGCAGAATGGCGGGCAGGTTGTAGGAGATATTGACCCCGACTTCGGCCAACGGCGGATAGTTGTACGACCGGAACGCGCTCAACGCCTCCGCGCTGCGTTTGGTGGTGCGGTTGGCACGGAAAAGCCGGTTCTGGAAGTAGAGCGACACTTCGGGCACGACAGGCCGCCCGTCAAGCTGCGCACCGGCGATTTCGATCGCCGTGATGAGGTTTTCGCGGCCGTCGGTGCGGAGCACGCCGATAGGAATCTGACTGCCGGTGAAGACCACCGGTTTTCTTAAATTTTCGAGCAGGAAGCTGACGGCCGACGAAGTATAGGACATCGTATCGGTGCCGTGCAGGACGACGAAGCCGTCGTAACGGGCATACTGGTCGCGGATGATGCGGGCCAGCGCGAGCCAATTGTCGGGGCAGACGTTCGACGAGTCGATGACGGGCGTCATCGTGAGCACCTCGATATCGACGTTGAGCCGTTTGAGCGAGGGGAATTCGTCGTAGATGCCGCTGAAATCGAACGGCACGAGCGCACCCGTCGCGGCATCGGTCTTCATGCCGATGGTGCCGCCGGTATAGATAATCAGAATGGATGACCTCATATTTTTATTAGCGCGGCGTTAAGAACGCCGATTTAAGCGCGATGCCCGGTCGGTTCATTTCGGAAAGTCATCTGCGCTATCACCCTTAATTATGAATTTTGAATTGGCCGAGCGCGCTTCCGACCGTAAAAAACGAACGGACGATAAGTAGCCCTTAAAACCCGTTTCTTAAACGGGCTAATTAAAGTTTTTCGCCATAGGCCAAGTCGCCCGCATCGCCGATGCCCGGCACGATGTACGAACGCGAGGTCAGTTCTTCGTCGACCGCCGCCGCCCAGATCGTCGTGGTCTGTCGGGGCATGTGCTGCTGCACGTAGTCGATGCCCTGCTCGCTCGCGATGACCGCCGCGACGTGGGTGTGGGCCGGCATGCCGCCCCGTTCACACAACGCGTTGTAAGCCAGCACCAACGACGAACCCGTCGCCAGCATCGGGTCGACCAGCAGCAACACCTTGCCTTCGAGCGAGCCGCACGAGATGTATTCGACCTTCACGGTGAACTTGCCGTCTTTGGTGCTCTTGCGGTAAGCCGACACGAAAGCGTTTTCCGCATCGTCGAAGTAATTAAGGAATCCCTGATGATAGGGAAGCCCCGCCCGCAGGATGGTGGCCACCACTACACGGTCGTCGATTTCCTGCACGACGGCTTCGCCGAGCGGCGTTTCCACCGTGCAGGCCCGATAGTTCAGCGTCTTGGAAATCTCGTAGGCCGTGATTTCGCCGATGCGCTCCATGTTGCGCCGGAAACGCATCGAATCCCGCTGGATGCGTTTGTCGCGAATCTGCGCGATGAACTTGTTGAGAACGGTGTTCTCGTGGTTGAGAATATGGGTGGTCATGGGTCTGATAGATTTTAATATAGAAAATTGTTGAACGGATAGCGTCCGGCGTGGATTTCGCGCACCATGCCGTACAAGTCCGACCGGAACTTATCGATGTGGATGCGTTCGCGCGCTGACAGGAAGATGCAGGGCGTGCCGCCGTTGGCGAACCACGTGCGTTGCAACTCTTCGAGCGACCGGTTTTCGCGCGTGGGCGGGGTCAGGTCGTCGGGGTCTTTCTCTATATAGGTGTAGGCGTCGACCTTGTTGAAAACCAGATAGACCGGTTTGTCGCCCGCGCCGATCTCCTGCAAGGTCTGCTTCACCACGTCCAGCTGCTCCTCGAACTGCGGATGCGAAATATCGACCACGTGCACCAGCAGGTCGGCTTCGCGCACTTCGTCGAGGGTCGATTTGAACGATTCGATCAGCTGCGTGGGCAGTTTGCGGATGAATCCAACGGTATCGGACAACAGAAACGGCAGGTTGTCGAACACCACCTTGCGCACGGTCGTGTCGAGCGTCGCGAAGAGCTTGTTTTCGGCAAAAACGTCGCTTTTGGCGATCAGGTTCATCAGCGTCGATTTTCCGACGTTGGTATAGCCCACTAACGCCACGCGCACCAGCTGCCCGCGATTCGACCGCTGAACGGCCATCTGGCGGTCGATTTTCTGCAAATCTTCTTTCAATTTGGCGATGCGGTTGCGGATGATGCGGCGGTCGGTTTCGATTTCGCGTTCGCCGGCACCGCCGCGCGTACCCGTGCCGCCGCGCTGCCGTTCGAGGTGCGTCCACAAACCCGACAAGCGGGGCAGCATGTACTCGTAATGGGCCAGCTGCACCTGCGTCTTGGCGTAGGCCGTGCGGGCGCGGGACAAGAAAATATCGAGAATCAGCCGCGTGCGGTCGAGAATCCGGCACGGCATGGCCTTTTCGATGTTGCGGGTCTGCGCGGGCGAAAGCTCGTCGTCGAAAATCACGACGTCGATTTCGTGTTCCTTGCACCACTCGGCGATCTCCTCCAACTTGCCGGGCCCGACGTAGATGCGGGACGACGGTTGGGGCATGCGCTGCGTGAACCGCCGCACGGTGCGGATACCGGCCGTTTCGGCCAGAAATTCCAGCTCGTCGAGGTACTCGGCCGTGCGCCGGTTATCGGCGGCATCGGACGTCACGGCGACGAGCACGGCCCGTTCCGGCGTTTCGGAATCCGGCAAAATTTCGGTATGCTTCGATTTCGATTCGATCATATCTTTATTAACGCGATGCACGGTTGTTCGGTTTCCGGCGGTCATCCGCGCTATCGCCCCGTTAAGAACGGGGTTTTAAGGGCTACGGACAGTTTTTCGGTTTCCGACGGTAGGAAGCGCACTGACCGATTCACAATTTTATTCGCGCGACCGTTTGCTGCTGCGTCTCCGCCGGTCACGGCCGCTATCGACCTTTAATAAAATACCGTACCAGCGGCACCGATAAAATTATCATAGTAAAGGGTATCCACCCGAAAGCGAATACCCCCTGTATTATCGGCACGCGGACATCAGTTGGCTACGCGGAAATCTACGGGCAGCGTATACTTCACGCGCACGGACTGATTGCGCTGTTTGCCGGGCGTCCATTTCGGCGACTTTTTCAGCACGCGGACGGCCTCTTCGGAAAGCGAACGGTCGGGCGTCTGCAACACTTGGATGTTGGTCAGCGTACCGTCTTTCTCGACCACGAACGTCAGCGTCACACGGCCCGAGATACCGTTCTCCAACGCGATCTGCGGGAAACGCACGTTCTCCTGCACCCACTTGCGGAACGTATTGAGGTCGCCGCCTTGGAACGAAGGCATCGTTTCGACGCGGAAGAAGACCTCCTCGTCCACGACTTCCTCCTCCTCGACCTGCACGATCTGCGTGATTTCGGCATCTTCGTCGAACTCGGTGAAGTCCACGTCGGTCGTGATCTTGGTATCGTTGGTCACCACTTCCAGCAAGTCGGCGATCACCTTGACCTCGACTTTCTTGGGAGGTTCGGGCGGTTTCTGATCCTGACGGGTGATCTCCGTAATCTGTTCTTCGATCGGACCGTAGTTCATGTCGATCGTGTCGATGCGATACTCTTTCGGCGTGTAAGCGAACGCCAGAATAACCAGTCCGAGCGCGACGCACAGACCGATTTCGAGCAACAGACCCCGCTTGTTCTGCAGGTCGGCTTTCGGCGATTTTTTGATTTCCATCTATGCTTAAAGTTTTAATCGTTCATGGTTTCGACGCGTGCATACCATACACGTACGGTACGCAAATATATAGAAATTTTCCGAAATCGCACCGTTCGGAGCAAAAAAATTCACGAAATCGTTAATTTTGCAGGGCGGAACTCTTTTCGCCCGAAACCAAAAAAAATGGCTGCACCCGATTTTCTGTACGGTTCGACCTACGACCGGCTCGCCGAACTCTGCGCGGGCAAGGGGTGGCCCCGTTTCACGGCGGGGCAGTTGGCGCGCTGGCTCTACAAGCGCCACATCGAAGACCCCGCCCGCATGACCGACCTCGCGGCG
>JAMPDE010000001.1:690162-702568 GCA_023665825.1 Alistipes senegalensis
CGGTGCGCAGCACGCCGATGGGGATCTGGCTGCCGGTGAAGACCACGGGTTTGGCGAGGTTCTCGAACAGGAAGCTCAGGGCCGAGGCCGTGTAGGACATGGTGTCGGTGCCATGCAGCACGACGAAGCCGTCGTAACGGGCGTAGTTGTCGCGGATCAGACGCGCCAGCGAGAGCCAGTTGTCGGGCGAGACGTTGGACGAATCGATCACGGGCGAGGCGGTCAGCACATCGATATTGACATTGAGCCGCTTGAGCGAGGGGAACTCGTCGTAGATGGCGCTGAAGTCGAACGGCACCAGGGCGCCGGTTTCGGCGTCGGTCTTCATGCCGATCGTACCGCCGGTGTAGATCAGAAGGATGGAGGATTTGGACGTTTCCATATCGTGCGTTCGGCGATTAGCCAAGACAAAGTTAGCGAAAAGTTCGGACAAAACAATCGTGCGGCGATCCGTCCGGGAGGCGTCACGCTCCGAACATCCGTTCGGCCTGGGCCGTGGTCGCGGCGGCGAGGTCGTCGGGCGCGAGGCCTTTGAGTTCGGCGACCTTGGCGCAGACGTGCTCCACGTAGGCCGATTCGTTGCGCTGGCCGCGGTGGGGCGCCGGGGTGAGGTAGGGGCAGTCGGTTTCGAGCACCAGATCGGCCGCATCCATCTCCCGCACGGTGTCGGCCAGCCGGCTCTTTTTGAAGGTGACGACCCCGCCGATGCCGAACAGGAAGTCGCCGCAGGACTTCAGCCTTTCATAGGTGGCGGCATCCTCGCTGAAAGCGTGGAACACGCCCCGCAGCCCCGTGCCGCGGAACTCTTCGACGATGGCGATCATTTCGGGCCAGGCGTTGCGCGTGTGGACGGCGATGGGAAGCCCGAAGTCGAGCGCCAGGCGGCATTGGCGGCGGAAGGCCTCGATCTGCCGGTCGCGGAACTCCGACGACCAATAGAAATCCAGCCCGATTTCGCCGACGGCGCAGAAGCGAGCGATGCCTTGGGGCGGATTGCGCAGCCAGGATTCGACCTGTTCCAATTCTTCGCGCCATCGGGGATTGTCGTTGACCGACGTGGGGTGCAGCCCCATCATCGGGATGCAGCGGTCGGGGTGGCGGCGGCAGAGGTCGAACAGCCGCTCGTGGCTCTGCGAGTCGATCGCCGGCAGCAGAAGCCGCTTCACGCCGCATGCGACGGCCCGGGCGAGCGCCTGTTCGCGGTCGTGGTCGAACTCGGGTTCGTAGAGGTGGGAATGGGTGTCGATCAAAATCATATTACGATTTTATATACCGGTTGCCGGGAAGCTGTTTCAGCAGGCCGGTCAGCTCCAGCCCGAGCAGCAGCGCAGCCAGCTCGCCCGGGTCGAGACCGGTGAGTTCGCGCAGCGTCTCGACCGACAGCGGATCGGACGTGCGGAAGCAGCCGAGCAATCCCTCCTCGTCGCGCGTGAGGGTCGGGGTGTCGGTCGCGGGACGGAGCGTGGCCGGCTCGGGTTCCAGATCCCAGCCCGTTTCGACGATGATGTCTTCGGCCGAGAGGACGAGTTGCGCCTTGCGGTTGCGGATCAGGCGGTTGGTGCCCGACGACGCCCGGTCGGTGGCGCGGCCCGGGAGGGCCATCACCGTGCGGTCGTAGCCGTCGGCGAAGTGGGCCGTGAGGAGCGACCCGCCGCTGTCGGGCGACTCGACGACCAGTGTCCCGGCGCTCAAGGCGGCGATGATCCGGTTGCGGGCCGTGTAGGCGGTGCCGTTGTGGCGGGTTTGACCGTGCAGCTCGGTCAGAAGCGCGCCTCCGTGGTCGAGGATGTCGCGGGCCAGTGCCGTATGCTGGGTCGGGACGACGCCGGGCAACGAACAAGGCAGCACGGCGACCGTAGGAACTCCGGCAGCCAAAGCGGCGCGGTGCGCGGCCGCATCGACGCCGAAAGCCAGACCGCTGACGACGACCAGGCGCGGTACCCGTCGGGACAACTGTTCGACCAGTTTGTTGCACATGCTTTGGCCATAAGGCGTGGCTTCGCGGGTACCCACGATCGAAAGACAGCGCGCGGAAAGCGTCTGCGGATCGCCTTTTACATAGATGACGTGCGGGTAATCCGGGATTTCGCGCAACAGCGGCGGGTAGGCGGGATCGGTAGAGGCGATGGCCGTGATATCGTGCTTGCGGCAATATTTCAATTCTTTTTCGGCCGGGGAAAATCCCGTGCGTTTGAGGATTTGCCGGGCCGACTCGGGCCGCAGCTCCGCCCTGCGGATCAACTCCTCTTTCGAGGCCGCGAAGATCTGCGCGGCACTGCCGAACGTCTCCAGCAGATGCACGGCGCCCTTGACCCCGATGCCCGGGGTCATTTGCAAGGCGATGTCTTCGACGGTCATGGAAAGAAAGTAATTGCTTTTACTTTGCCTATACGGTATCGGCGTTCGGTCGAATCTCTTTTCTCTTTTGTCCGGCGACCGGATTCCGGAACGTCGAATCCCTATCGCTACCTAAAGCAGGATTTTGCTTGAGCGGGTTGCGGTTTCTTTCATGCCCTTCCCGAAGTTCCGTGGGTGCGGTGCGAAACCTCTGTGTAGGTAAAGGTACGTCTTTTGTCCGAATCCGAAAAATATATGCCCCGTTTTCTGCGAAAGATTTGCTTTTTGCGGAATTATTCGTATATTTGCACTCCCGATAAAGGAACGACCGGGGCGGGATTTCTCGTACGCCGCGGTCGGGAATCGGTTTCGAGGGCTTTTCGTTGCGGTTCCGTTCCATTTTGGGGATTGTTTTGGTCTGATGGCCGAGTGGCTAGGCAAAGGTCTGCAAAACCTTGTACAGCGGTTCGAATCCGCTTCAGACCTCACCGAAACAGCCTTGTAGATATCTACAAGGCTGTTTTATTTTTGTTTTGTCATACATCTGTAATACCTACACGATAAATTCATTCAACTCTTCTTTCAACTGTTTCCAATTGGAGAAATGGCGGTTCAGTAACGTTGTAAATTCTTCATTGTGCAGTCGCACCCTAATGTGCAGCAATTCATGGACAACGATATATTCAATACAATGTAAAGGTTTTTTAATGAGTTCCAGATTGAAGATGACATTTCGGGTTCGGTGGTTACAGCTTCCCCACAGAGTTTTCATCTGTTTTATCTCCCACTTGTTTACCTGAACTCCAAGGAGGCTTTCCCATTTGGCGATTAAAGCCGGGAGCAAGGCTTTCAACTCCATTCGATACCACTCTTTGAGGATCTCAGCCCTGCGTTCCAACGAGCTGTTTTCGCGAACATGCAAAACAAGATATTCATTCCCTTGCACTTCGACTCTTGCAGGGAGGTCGCCATAAACGACCTTCAACCGATAACGCTGTCCTTTGTAATAATGATTTTCTCCCGAAACATATTCACGAGGCGTCTGGCGGTTTTGTTCGAGAATCTGCGACACACGCTGCCGAATCCACGGAAGTTTGGTTATCAAGAATAATCTAACAGAATCTTCCGTCATAGCAAGCGGAGCAGAAACGTGTATTCGCGCATCAGGGGGATAGATGGTCAGATGCACGTTTTTGATCGCTTTCCATTCGATTTCGGCGGATAGATCGGATAGAGTAATAACGGTCATCAATACTCTTTTTGCGAAATGACAATCTGCATAATGTTATCTATCTTTTCTTCTGCAACATCGGGCAAAACAGTCCGCACGGCTTTGCGTACCGCTTTCATTTTCAATCCGCCGTTGCTTACATCCCGGAATCCGTCTCGGGCATTCGCCTTGATTGTTTCGTGCACGAGTATGGCGAGTCCTTCGTTGCAATCCAGATTCTCATATAGCGCCCGTTTCCCTTTCGTATCGAGTGATGCCGGGTATTTTGCGCGTGTTTCAGAACGGGCCTCTTTGAGCTTTTCAATCAGCTTCTCTATCAACTCTTTGTATTGCAGCTTACCATCACGCTGTTCCTGCAACAATTGATTCAACAGATCGGACATCCGGTTAAAATATGCAGGATTGTTCGGTCGTTCGCTGATAATCATTTTGCGCATATTTGCGACAAGCACCTCCGCGACTGAACGTTCGTTGTTTTTTATGGCTTTAGGCAATGAGTCGATTGCTTTATCGCTGTCGGTATCTATCAATTCAAGGAAAGATATATCGACTAAATCAGCCAGTTTTTCACTATCTTCGGCACGCACATAATTATCAATCAACTGCCGCATTGCAGGGTCGTAGAGTTTCAAATCGAGCACGTCACCGCTTTTGAGTTTTATTTCATCTTTCAGGTCATTGAAATAATCGACCTGATGTTTGATATGCTCGGCTTCTTCTTTCGTGTATCCTGCCGCCGTCATTTCGTTGGCAATATCTATGTAACGGCGGACGAGGGTCGATACCAGCGTGTAGAATGTTTCACGCTTCGCAGCGTTCGCTTCGCATTCGGCCTGTTGTGCTTCGATCGGCGTCGTTTCCGAATAGACGAAATAGGCGAAATATCCTGCTTGTGTTTGCGGATTTACAGATTCACACAATGTATATACCGCTTGCAACGCATCATCCAGTCCCTTTCGGCCTTCGGTCAGCCGGTTCGTCAGCAGACCTTGAATATCCAAGGCATCGTATTGGTCGAATGCTCCGTTTGTATAATCTTCGATGGCGTTTTTGATAGCACCGAACAAATCCTGGTAATCGACGATGTAACCGAAATCTTTCTCGTCGCTGTCCACCCGATTTACGCGGCAAATTGCCTGAAAGAGATTGTGGTCGCGCATTTTTTTGTCAATATACAGATAGGTTGCCGAGGGTGCATCGAATCCAGTGAGCAGTTTTTCCACGACAATCAACAGTTTCATGTCTGCCGGATGCTCCACGAACTCTTTTTTCGCCCATGCCTCGAACTGTTCGGGCGTCCGGTCGCCGATCATTCTTTTATAAATCTCATATTTGGTGAAATCTTCCGTTTCACCCTCGCCGACGTATTCGTCCTTTACCGACGAACTATTCGCATCGTAACTTGTTACTATGGCGCAATGCCCTTTCAATTCCGTAGATTGGAACACTTCCCAATAGCGGCAGGCCTGATAAATAGAGTCGGCTACAAGCATCGCATTACCATATCCGCCCGAAAGAGCACGTTTGGTGTCTATATCCTGACATATGTCCGCCACAATGCGATGAATGCGTTCTTTGCTACTGAAAAGTTTTTCCATCTTCGCCCAACGGGCTTTCAGTTGCGACCGGGCGCTCTTGCTCAATCCGGCAGTCTTGGTATCGAACCACTCGTCTATTTTTTCACGTTTGCCGAGATACTGTTCCACATTGCGAGCTTCATAACGCAGATCGAGAATTACGCCGTCGGCTACTGCTTCATTGAATTTGTAGCTGTGGATATATGAGCCAAAGGTTTCAATAGACTTCTTTTTGTTGGTGCGCAGCAACGGCGTTCCGGTAAAACCTATCAGCATCACATTGTCGCCCATTATCGTCTTCATCGCTTCGTGCAGCATGCCGCCCTGCGAGCGATGGCACTCGTCGATGAAAACATAGATATTACCTTTGGCTCGGAACCCCTGTGGAAGATTTTTTGCAATCTCCTCCAAATAGAAATCGAGCGATTTTACCGCTTTCTTTCCTCCGACCGATATGCCGTCGTCATCCTTTTTGTTGCCGAATTTATGGATAAGCGTGCAAATCAGCCAAGGTTCGGCTTCGTTGAGCATCGAAACCAACTCCCCGCCAGTTCGGGCACGCCGGATTTTCTCGCCCGCATCCTTGAATCCGTTTTCGATTTGCTTGTCCAGCTCATCACGATCCGTGATGACGACCACACGGGCATCTGTGACATTCTCGCGAATCCATTGCGCCAGCCACACCATCGTGAGGCTTTTACCCGAACCCTGCGAATGCCAGATGATACCGTTCTCTTTGCTGCATACCCGTGGCTGCGCTGTCCGAATGGCAAAATATTGGTTGGGACGCGCTGCCTTTTTGATACCTCCGTCAAAGATAATGAAGTCGTGAATAAATTCCAGCAGCCGATGCGGCTCGAAAAATTGCAGCACGCTGCGGTCCAGTTCATTCGGATAACGTTCCGGAGTAAACTGCGAGGATTCACACGGTTCGCCGCACGGCTCTTTCCAGCGCAGCCAAAACTTTTCGGGCGTTTTGATTACGCCGTAATGCAGGCCTTCGGTATCGTTACCTGCGCACAGCAGTTGCACGGTCGTGAAAAATCGGGGGATGTATTCGTCTTGTTGATTGCGGATGTTTTGGCGAATACCTTTATGAACAGACACCGTGCTGCGTTTAAGCTCGATCACAGCCACGACGATGCCGTTGACATAAACGACCAGATCGGGGCGGCGGTCGCTTTTGCCCTGTACGGTTACCTCCTCGGCAATCTGAAAATTATTCTCCATCGGGTTCGTCCAGTTGATAAGATGCACCGTCTTTTTGTGCTCCGATACATCCGACTGAACGTTCACACCGTAACGCAGCAGCGTATAAACCTCCCGGTTGGCATTGTATAAACCGACGCCGATATTCGCCGCCGCCTGTTTGAATTTTGTTACGGCTTTGTCAATTTCCTTTTCGGCATATTTCCGGCGTTTCAAATAACGGCGCAACAACGCTTCTTCGACATTGCCGTTACCCGCGCGGTGCTCCCAATTGCCGAGATAGTCGTATTTCAACACATTCTGAAACAGCTCGCTCAGCCGCTTCTGCGTTGCCCGTTCTTTTGCCCCGATGTTTGAGCCCATAGTTATTTCTTATCAATATATTTACCCCAGCCCATTGGAATAATTTCCTCCTTTCGCATATAGTTCAATCCTCGCAACACAAGGCCGCGGTTGAAATCCGATTTGTGCTTACTCCAAGCATAGAAATCCTCCAGCAACAAATCGTCGGATATTTGCTCCCCTTTTATGATTCGGTTGTTCCATACGGCATATAGTGTCGAAACAATCTCCGCGCGGGCCAAATCCATCTTTTCAACTTTATTTATCAATGAATCGACTGCATTGCGAATTGTTTTAGGGTATGTTTCATATACTTGCTCCAGTTCATCAATCATTGCGGTAGGGATATAATTATACCGCGTTTTGCCATGCTCTTTTTTTGCTTCTATTTTGACATGGCGGTATTGTTTGAACTTACCGTCGATATGATTCATCATCGCTTGGTCATCTGGTCCGGCCGTATTGCGGATATATTCGTTCCCGAAATCCAGTTGGCAATGATAACCTACCAAATGTAACGTTTTTTGCAGTTTAGTACGCCCCCATCCTGATGATTGATATAATGCATTTACAATATGTCCGGCAACTATATGTGTTTGCAGCGGAATCTCTCGAACTTTAGCGTCTGGAGCTTCAAGCGGAATAATCGGCGCTAACGGTTTAACCAAACGTATTTGTCCAGTTAATAATTTCTGCATCATGCCGCTTTTGATTAATTTGTACTTATCGCGGCGTGCTTCCAAATCCGCAATTTCCTTGTCCATATCGGAAAGGATGGTTGCTATTGCTTGTTGAGTATGAATATCACTATTATAGTATATATTTAAGTCATAAATATCGTTTGGATAAACGTGTGGCTGTGCACCTCCAGTTTGCAATACATACAGTTCTGATTGATTGAAGGACAGCAAATAATAAATATACCGAATATCATATGTTTCGCTCGGCTTAATAGTAGAGCAGTCTGTTGCAAATATCGGGTAATCATGGAAAGCAACATAGCCGGCACTTGTTCCAGACGCACTGATGGTAATCGTATTTGCTGGCCTATTCGCTATGTTATGGTAACCGGCAGCACTTTTCCCTCCCGCAATAACAGGAATATTTCCCGCTATATATTGCTCAGAAGTGAGCATATCACCTTTTTGGATTGAAACGATATCTTTGATTTTCTGGTTGCAGAACTTTTTGCCTTTTCCTCCCAATAATTGGATCATTGCGCCTTGTTTGATAAGACGTTTTTTTGCGATTTTCTTATCGAGAGTTGCAATCAACGCATCCACATCGCTCAATGCTCCAGCAATTCTTCGCTGTTCTGATTGTGTATCGGGAAGAATAATCTCAAAATTCCGGATTCGAGTTAATGCCAGTTTGGGTTGCGCTCCTATTGTTTGTTCCGAAGAAATAACATTCTGAATATACGGCGAGCGCAAAAAATAGAGCAAATAATCTCTATTACAAGAGATATTCGTCAATCTATTAGCATTCTCGGTTAAATTGGCACCATCGAGTTTTTCTGGAATCTTTCCGACAATTCCCAAAGAGCCAGCAACCGATATAAAAATATCATCTTTAAATATACGATATTTTTCAATCGCAGGAAAAGCATCATCGGGAACATACATAATATTAGCAGTATCTACACCGCCATCATACATATCAATAACCCGAATATAAGGATGAGAAGTCCTATTTTCAGTGACATAATACCCCATAGGAAGTCGCTTGCCACTTTTTACAACGGCAAGTCCATCGCATATTTTGCATATGGTCCAATCCTCCGGAATAACCCCCAGTTCGGTCTGTTTATATCCTTGCGGTATGTTCATATTTTTTCTAATAGAGAAGAAATATATAGTTGAGATTGGACAATATCACACTTTGGAATAAGGTTTCTTAATTGTCTTTTATGCGTCACACTTTCGATCTTTTGCATTTCTTTATATATTTCTTGTCGAGGATCGTTACATCCAAAAGGAGGCAAAGGACCAATCACAATTCGAGGAATAAGGGCATTATTTATTATAACAGGGATTTTAAGTAATTTCCCATGCCAATTCAATGTGCGTTTTACAATAAAGATTCGAATTTCATTTTCAAATGCAAATGCTTTACGTTTAATACACATAAGAGTTAAATAATGACAATCTGTAAACTCATTCGAATTTGGAAAAAATGGATTTACTTGATTATGCAAACCGATTATCTGTTTTTTATTGTATGTATATATGACTTTCCCAATATAAATTTTACAATCATTTTCTTTTGCGTATTTGTTCAATGCACACAGGAAGGTATCTCTGTTGAAGGAAATTCTCAAAGCCTTCTCTTTGTTATCCGCATACATTTTCCAGGCAGCCTCTTCATTTGTTGCAGATTTATTTGTAACGCACATACAGGCTATTTCAGGCTGCTGATAGTTGTATTTTTCAAAGGATGTTTTCCAAAACCTTCGTTCAAAAGGGTCAAGCCATGTTTCTGGCGATACAAATACCAACTCGCTTGCTTCGACACTATTTACCAATCGGTCATAACACATGTATTTAAAAAACGGTCTGTCCTCTAACAATTGAAGGCCATTTAATAAAAACACGCGATCATATTTAGGATGAGGTTTACAGCCTATTATTACAGATGATTGGGTATTATCCATAAAAAGGATTGTTTAATAAATTAAAATCCCATTTGTTTCAAATGTGCAGTAACTTTGGCCTCGAGATCGGCAATTTCTGCGTCGATTTCCGGAAGCGTTTGGGCATAACGTTCGGCAAGTGCCGAAACTTGCGAGGTCAGCTGTTGACCGACGCGCTGCATTTCGCTATCGAGCCGAGCCGAAAGAGCGGCGAACCATTTCTTTTCGATGACCAATCGTTTGATGTCGTCTTCCGTCAGATTGGCATATTTAACCGTTAACGCTGTCAGCAAATTATATTTCAGCGTCTTCAACGTTCTCTTTGTCAGCGAAATGTCCTCTTTCAGTTTGAGGTATTGCGTCAGAACAGCAATTTCATCGGCATCCGATTTTTTGTCGAGTGCTTTGATTCGCTTCTTGATGTTGCCGTCAGTGAGTTTGTTATCAGCAAAGTTTTCTTCGTCGAACACATCTTCCGCATGCTCTTCGAGCAGTTCATTCAGCTGGTTCTCTTTGTCATTCAACAACTCTTCGGAAGCCGAGATCAACCGTTTCTCTTTCGTGAAGTATTCATCGATAACAATCGAAACGGGCAGCAAATCGCATACGACATCCTCGGGGGTCGAAGCCTTCTTCTCTTTCGGCTTCGTATCTTTCTTTTTAGCCGCCGGTTGCGGCGTATATAGCTCCGCTTTCCATCCGTTGGCAGTGATCAGATAACAATCGTCTTGCATGGTTTCACTCCAATAGTTCATCAGGCAGTCGTATACATCATAGGCATCGACCAGCGATTTGTCGTGTTTGAATGTTGCGAGCAGCGAATCGCTCGATGTTTCGACAAGGCGCTTCGGCGCAAACCCTGCGGCAAGGGAATAGAGAGCCTCGCGGTGTTGGTTGCACCATTCGGCATAACTCCGATAGAAAATCTCGATTTGACCACGGAAATCGGCATTGGCCATAATCGTATCGCGGACAGCCTCCGAATCGCAATTCAACGTGAAATATCCGGTACGGGTGTCGTGCGACCGAAACAAATCATTGCGCAAAGAGGGGCATACCTGCCAGTATGCAGCAAGTTGTTCGATATCGTGAGCGGGCAGTCCTCCATGCAGGTGGGCATCTATATCTTGCAAAATCTCGGTGTCCGGAGCCGGAATATAACGCGGAATATTTAAGTTATAGTCGTTGCGTTCGATCTCCTCCATCGGTACGAACCGGGCGAAGTGCGGAATATCGCGCTGTTGCTGCCAAGCATCGACAATGCGGCGGATATCTTGCTCACGCAACCGATTCTTCGCCCCGTCTTTCATGAAGCCGGATTTCGCGTCGATCATGAACACGCCTTTACGATTGGAAGCCTCGGATTTCTCGATGACGATAATACATGCCGGAATGCCGGTGCCGAAGAAGAGATTGGCCGGCAATCCGATAATGCCCTTGATATATCGCTTTTCAGCCACCAGATACTTGCGGATTTGCGCTTCGGCATTGCCTCTGAACAGTACGCCGTGCGGAAGAATGCAAGCACCGCATCCTGTTTGTTTGATCGACCGCACGATATGTAGCAGAAATGCGTAGTCGCCGTTTTTCTCCGGCGGAACACCGATCGACGAGCCCCAACGATGATATTGGTCTTCTTCTTTCGCGCCTTTCAACCACGATTTGGTTGAGAACGGAGGATTGGCCACCACGAAATCGAACGCTTGGAGATTCCCGGATTCATCTTCGTATTGGGGATCGTTGAGCGTATCGCCCTGCTTGATTATCGCATATGGATCATTGTGAAGAATCATGTTCATCTTTGCCAATCCGACTGTGGCATTGTCTTTCTCCTGCCCGTACAAAGTCGCATCCGTCGGAGTTTCGGCCTTGGCGCGGAGGAGCAACGATCCGGAACCGCATGTAGGATCGTAGATAGTGGTGCGAATACTGCTTACTTTATCGAGTCCCAGCACCTTCGCTATTACCCGGCTGACTTCGGCCGGAGTATAGAACTGTCCTTTGCTTTTTCCGCTTTCAGTTGCGAAGTTTTTCATCAGATACTCATAGGCGTCGCCTATAAGGTCATCATCTGCCGCGCGGTTTTTGCTGAAATCGAGATCCGATTTCTGAAATATGCCGATAAGTTCGCTCAACGTTTCGACCTTATCCTTGCCCTTGCCGAGCTTGGTTTCATCGTCGAAATCTGCAATAAACACACCGTCCAGCTGATTGGCTTCGGACAAAGCCGCCATTTTCTTATTCATCTCCTCGCCGATATTGGCGTGTCCTTTCAGAGCGACGAAATCCTCGAAATGGCACCCGGCAGGAATGTCTATCATGAAATTGGAGTCGTTGCGGCTTTTATCGCTGATATATTTCACGAACAGAATCACCAATACATAATCCTTGTATTGGCTTGCGTCCATGCCTCCGCGAAGTTCATCGCAACATTTCCAAAGAGTACTATATAATTCCGATTTTTTGATTGCCATAGTTGCTTATTTTTTACCGATTAGATCTTTGGGATTGACTTGAAGGATATTGGCAATTTCGAAAAGTAGCTCCAAATTGGGTTGGCGGCGATTGCAGGCGTAGGCGTTGACGATACTGAAACTCTTGCCGAGTTTCTCTGCCAGCCAAGTCTGTTTGATGCCTTTTTCTTCAAGGACTTCTTTTATTCGATTCAAGGGTGCAGACATCTTGTTCGGATGATATTTGCCATAAAGATATGAAAAAATCCGCCATATTAAAATGAAACGTCCGAATATTGCGAAAATCGGCTGCGAAATAGAAATTGCCGTTCACATTCAGCCATTTCCTTTGGTAGCGACGAGCCGATGCCGCCGGAAAGAATATCCGCAAGGTTTGCGGAGCAACTTGCATGGCCTTGCGGATTTCTTGCGGCGGCAATACCTTTGTGGACAAAGGGAATGGCTTATTTGTTTTTCAGGCGGGCGGCATTTTCATTCAAACGATTTGCTTCCCGTTCTTTTCTTCTCGCCTGTTCTTCGAGTATGATTTTTTGGCGAATGGTTCGTTCGTATTCTTCGACATCCTTTTTCATTCGGCGGATTTTTGCGTTGTCGCGGTTTTGCT
>JAMPDE010000001.1:702668-707292 GCA_023665825.1 Alistipes senegalensis
AGAACACCTACTCGGGAGCCTACACGGTGATGCCGATGGCGCTGGGAGCAACGAAGGTAGTGGTCTTCAATGATTCCGATGCGGAAAAAGCCAAAGGTTTAGGCCTTTGGTATCAATGGGGACGTAAAGACCCATTGGGAAGACCGAGTGCAATTGCGTCGAGCACCTCATCCGACGTTTATGTAGCTGCTTTAACGAAAAATTCCAATACTTTCTTCACTAACCGTGATGATGGTATTAATAATTGCATCAGTCAGATGACCGAAATGTATAATGCTGGTTATATAGATAGCGAAACTTCGACGGCGTTGAATGTGTCGGAAGTCGAAATGGAAATCAATGGACAACAAGTCCCGGTTTCAGCCAGCCGATATATGATTGATAAAACGGTCGCTAATCCGACGCAATTCGTTTGTTGTGGAGAACTTGGTACGAATTGGACTGTTATGTTAAACCATTATTTGTGGGGCAATCCTGACGGTTATAATTATCCACGCCAAAGTCAAACCTATAAATCTGTTTTCGATCCCTGTCCGAATGGATATCGTACGGCTCCCAAAGATTTGTGGATTAACTTTTTGACTGACTTGACTAAAACAACAACAAAATTGTTTTACAATATAAATAATAGTAATTATAGCCGAGGATATGATTTCTATTATAAAGGAATGGGTACGACCGAATTGGATGAAACCGAAACTGCTGTTGAATATAAAAAACCGGAAGGCTCTGAAGGTGTCGATTGGGCGACGGATTTTTATGTCATAGGCGGTATGCGAAGCCTTACTACAGGAGCTTTTCTATATGTTACCTCTGCCGGTTGTTACTGGTCGGGCTCGCCGTCTGCCATTAGCGCCAGTACTTTCGCTCGTTTGGATTTCAATCCGGGTCTTTTATCTCCGTTAGCTTCTGCTCAAATGGGATATGCTCTTTCGCTTCGTTGCGTCAAAGAAAACTGATTAGTTAATAAAATCCTGTCGGATCTCGGTGCAGCCGATTTCGGGATGTGGAGCCATCCGTAAAAAAGCCGTGCCGGATTCGACGGGATTATATCGGACACAGAGGGTTGTTGCTAAAATGCAGCGACCCTCTGTGCTGTTTCGGCAAGGCGGCACCGCATTGCGACGACCGACCGAACCCGAAACCGCTCCGAAACGAAACGAAAAAAGCCTCTCGGAATTATCCGAAAGGCTTTTTCTTGAAAAGTACCCAGAGCCGGGGTCGAACCGGCACGACATTGCTGTCATTGGTGTTTGAGACCAACGCGTCTACCGATTCCGCCATCTGGGCATATTTCCGAATCGGGTGAGCAAAGATAAACCTTTCTTTCCGATTTACCAAACTACCGCCCGCTATTTTTCAAAAAATCGCTTGATTTTTTTTGCTTTCGCGGCTCCGACCAATGCCGTCAGCTCCTCGATATTGGCCGTAGCAACTTTGGAAACCGTACGGAAATGCTGCAACAACGTGCGAATCGTCTTTTCGCCGATGCCCTCGATTTCTTCGAGTTCGCTGTGGATGAATGCCTTGCTGCGTTTCTGGCGGTGGAATCGGATAGCGAAACGGTGTACCTCCTCCTGAATGTGCGACAGAAAGTGGAAAAGCGGCGAGGCCGGACGAATACCGACCAACAACGGCGGAAATCCGTAATAGAGTTCGGCGGTGCGGTGGCGGTCGTTCTTGGCCAGACCGGCGAGGGGAATGTCCAGCCCGAGATATTCCAGCACCTCGTGAATCACGCCCATCTGCCCCTTGCCGCCGTCGGCGATAATCAGGTCGGGCAGCTCGGCACCTTCGGCCACCAACCGCGAATAACGCCGGAAAACCACCTCGCGCATCGACGCATAGTCGTCGGGGCCGACGACCGTCTTGATGTTGAAATGGCGGTACTCCTTGCGCGAGGGCTTGCCGTCGCGGAAAACGACGCACGAAGCTACGGGATGCGAACCCTGCAAATTGGAGTTGTCGAAGCACTCGATATGGCGCGGCGGCCGTTCGAGCTGCAACTCCTTCTGAATGGCGTTCAACAGCCGTTCGGTGTAGCGTTCGGGGTTCTTGATTTCAAGGTTTTTCAGCTGCTCGGCGCGGTAGATGCGGGCGCTTTTCTGCGAAAATTCGAGCAGTTCGAGTTTCTCACCCCGTTTGGGCACGGTGAAAGTTACGCCGTCGAACAACAACGTCGTCGAGGGCAGGAACGGCACAATGACCTCGCGAGCCAGTTCGCCGCCGGCGATGTGCTCGACGATATGCTGGATGGCCAGCGTCAGCATGTCGCGTTCGTCGCCTTCGGCACCGGTTGCCAGCTTCACGGTCGATACGCCCACGATCGACCCGTGACGGATGCGCACGAAATTGCACCACGCGACGTCGTCGTCGGGCAACAGCGAAAAGATGTCCACATCGACGATTCGGGGGCTGACGATGACCGACTTGCCGGCATAATTGTCCAGCGCGTCGAGCCGGTGTTTGTAGCGTTGGGCCAGCTCGAATTTCAGACCGGCCGCCGCCTGCTCCATTTCGTGTTCGAGGTACTGCCGCACGGGGCGCAGGTCGCCTTTGAGAATCGACGTCACCATATCGACCAGCCGTGCGTACTCCTCCTCGCTCTGCGCCCCGATGCAGGGCCCCTTGCAGTTGCCGATGTGGTATTGCAGGCAGACCGTATAGCGGCCTTTGGCGATCGCTTCGGGCGCGAGATTGAGTTTGCAGGTGCGCAGCGGCACCACCTCGCGCACGAACTCCAACACGCTGTGCTGCATCATCACCGACCCGTAGGGTCCGAAATACTGCGACCCGTCGCGCTGGAGCTGGCGCGTGGATTGCACGCGCGGGAAATGCTCGCGCCGGACGACGATCCAAGGATAGGTCTTGTCGTCTTTGAGCAGGATGTTATAGCGCGGTTGAAGGGTTTTTATTAAAGAGTTTTCGAGCAGCAGGGCGTCCGTCTCGCTGTCGACGACGATGTGCCGGATTTCGACGATGTGGCGTACCAAGACCCGCACTTTGTGGCTGTGCTCCTTGCTTTGCACGAAATACGACGAAACCCGTTTGCGCAGACTTTTGGCCTTGCCGACGTAGATGATCGTGCCGGTTTTGTCCAGAAACTGGTAGACTCCGGGCGAAAGCGGCAGCAGGGCGACCTGTTCTTTGAGCGTCGGTTTTTCGGATTCGGCCATACGGAAGACAAAGATACGAAAAGTCGAGCACAGAAGCAAGCGTTAGCTTGGTTCTGCCGAGACGGAGTATCTTCGGCGAAGCCAAAGATACGAATTTTTTATTAGCGCGGTAGACCGTTTTGCTGTTCAAAGCGTCATCTTCGCTTCCGACCGCATGTTTGCATTTTGCCGAGACGGAGCATCTTCGACGAAGTCAAAGGTACGAAAAATCGTGCGCAACATTGTCACCAACTTCGACTACACCCTTGCGCACGACTTCCGGTTCCTCTCCTACGGCGATTCGTCGGTGCTGATGCGGTGATTGTTTGATTCACAGATACACAAAGGGTTGCTGTTTTCGCAGCAACCCTTTGCAATTTTATCCCGTCGAATCCGGTACAGCCTTTTTACGGATGGCTCCACATCCTTAAAACTACGGCACCGAGATTCGACAAGAATTATTATTAGTAATTATTCCTCCTTGACACAACGGACCGGAAGTGCCGCCCCTTTGTTACCCCCGTATTCCGTTGAAATCGTATTATTTGAGAAGAAAGGAATGCTGACATTTCCTCCGGCATTAGCTCCGCTATGCCATATGTAAAGACCCGTTCCTATATTTGTTATATTCAAAAGACTGGAACTTCTGTATCCGGTGACGGCATAAAAATCGGTCAGTCCGTTTTCCGGTTCAGTATATCCGATGGCTGTTATACCATCCTCGTCCAACGTTACAGTACCCATACCTTTATAATAAAAAGTCCAGCCTTTATTAAATGAGCTATCGTTCGCTCCGCCACCTTTTACATTAAAATAAAATTTATTTATGGTTTCAGCGGGGTTAACCAAGAAATTGAGCCATATATCTCTGGGTGTCAACCGATACCCGTTCGGACACGGATCAAAAACAGATTTATAGGTTTGACTTTGATGCGGATAAGTGTAACCTTCCGGGTTGCCCCAAAGATTATTATTGTTAAAAGCAAGCCAATTGTTGGAAAAGCGGCCAGAGACGTAAACACCCATAGTCGGATTGTTTATCGTCTTATTGATAATGTGTCTGTCAGCCGACACCATCACGGGTTGCCCGTTGATTGTTTTTTCTACTTCATTCACTTCCAAATCCGTAGCGGTCGAGGTCGAGGTATACCCGGCTTGGAGCATTTCGCTAATAAGACTAATTCTATTGTTTGCGCCGTCGCCCGTGTGCATAAAGAAGCTGGCGCTGTTGTTGAAACCCGCTTTGAGGTTTTCATCCGACAACGTGTTCGGTAGTACCGTTACCGGTACCGTTCCGTTGTTGTTCCATGCCGACGCTCTGCCCAGCGGGTCTTTGCGCCCCCATTGGTACCACAAGCCTGCGCCTTTTATCTTCTCGGCATCCGTGTCGTCCGCTACCACTACTTTCGTCGCACCCAGCGCCATCGGCATCACCGTGTAGGCTCCCGAGTAGGTGTTCTCGTAGAGTT
>JAMPDE010000001.1:707392-730658 GCA_023665825.1 Alistipes senegalensis
GAGTAATGAATTTTATGATCTTGTCTGGAAAGAGAACAAGAGCTGTCAATATAAACTGACAGCTCTTTGTTTTCGATAGCCGATAAATTTACTTTTTCGCCTCTTCTACCGATACCTTGCGGAACTCTTTCAGCAATTTTTCGACCTGCAACGATGCTTTGCGCGCACGGGTGCCGGCTGCTTTGTTTCCCTTCTCGGCTTGTGCGACGGCATCGCTTTGGAATGCGGCGTATGCCTCTTGGATTTTTGCGACTAACTCTTTCATATTTTCAATTTATTTAGTGATTAGTAGCATAAAATACCAGAAAACTTTGGACGAATGAAAAATAGAGACGAATAAAGTAAGTGTCTAATAATTAGGATTATTCATTTTGCTCGTAAAAGAGTGTAGAGTTTCGGGGGGAGTATCGAGAAGATCAAAATTGAAAAGCCCCCATCAAATCATAGTAAGGTATATGAACCATTGGGGTGTAATCAATCCCAAAAGTGGATAGACAGCTACAAAACATTTTCACAGGTTGATGAGCGCATGGCAATCACATCTTTGAATACAACATGAACATATAGAAGAATGGTTGCAGAAAGACATCCATCATGCAAATCATCCGCCCCATGTATAAGCTATTCATCAGGGTTCGGAACTCAATCAGTTTCTCCGCATCAGCAAAATAAAGCGGTACGCACAAGAAAGCAAGCTATCCGGCTTGTTCTCCACCATCGGGGTGAATTATAGCAATAAGTTGATATATTTTATCTTCAAATAAGACGAGTGGATTTTTCTCACCCCGTTATTTTCCATGACTACCTTAACTTAATTCTTCGAGAAAAAAAGCAGCAAAATTCCTTTTAAGGAATAAAATATATGATATAGGCAAATTTAAATAGGATATCAACGTCTTACCACTCCACTAAAATTTTCATAAATACCACATTCTGTTTCTATATATGATCTTATTTGATAATATACTGTTTCACCAAATTCAGGTTCATATGATGGAGAATAAAATGTATTTGTAATTTTTTCTTCAATTTTCTGCCAACTGCTATTACCTATTTTTTGAAAAATATCATAATATATAGTAGCTGTTGATCCTTTAACTCTTGAATATACCCAAGAAAGAGAACCATACATACTTATAGACAATGAAGGTGGAGAAATTGTAATATTACGATTTATTGAAATCACTACACCTTCGCTCTCAAAGTTACCATCACGGATAGCTGTAACTCGAAAATAATTCACACCACAAAAAAGCATATTATCTTCTATTTCGATTGAATCACGATAACTACCAACATAAATGCTTTTTACATTGTCATCCATCATCGGATTATCACAGACCTCTATTTGATGTTCAATACTACTCGAATAAGGATCATCCCATGAAATAGTAATTCCTTTGTCACTCATTCGCGCAGAGACACCCGAAGGCTTATCGGGATTACATGAAGTGATTACAACATTCTTAAAATTTGATTGATTGCTTTTGCCTGCTTCATTAACTCCATAAACAAAATATGTCCCAGATTCACTTGCAAAGCATACAGCACTTGTTTCATTTAATAGCTGCTTCCCTCTATACCATTCATAGGAGGTAGCATTTTTTGAATAAGCTGTTAGTTTTACACTCGTTTCAGGGCAACTATTAGTCAATTTATCTGCGCTAATAGTGGGAGTTGCAGGGCATGGAATAATTGTAACTAAAAACGCTTCACTTCTTTCACCAGTTCCTTTTGCATTACATCCTTCAACAGAATATGATCCTGAACTGGTTACTCGAAGTGTATTATTAATACTCCCCGTTGACTTCCCATCTTTATACCACTTAAAGTAAGTCGCACCATTTGAAGTGGCTGATAATGTAACCTCTTCAAAAGGAGCTAAGTTTTTATTATTTCCTGATATAACTGCTTTTTGTGGTTTTGTTATACTTTTAATTTCGGCATAAACTCCCTCACTTTTCTCTCCAACCATACCAGTTATGCTTTCTCCTTCAGCGTAATAAATACCGCTTTGAGTTACAGAATATATATCTCCACTGTTATCCGCTATTTTACTATTGCCATAATACCATATATATGAGTTTGCTCCAACTGCACTAGCTTTGAGTATTATTTTCTCATCTGTTTGTTCAATGATAGCTACTTGAGCTTTACCAACACACCCCGGTTTAGTAGATGTCAGTTTAATAGTTTTTGAACCTTTATTTGAATTAATTGATATTGTAGCAGGTGGAGCCCCGCATTCAAGTTTATCTCGATCTATATGGATTGTAAACGCATAATTTTGTTCGCCTTGAGCGATTTCGCCTTTTTCAGGGCTGACCGCAACCCAATTATCGCTAGATTTACTTACATTCCATATCATTGTTCCTCTGTTGGCATTGAGAATATCGAAATTTAACGTTGGAGTTTCACTCATGTCGAAATAATCACCGATCAATTCCCCATTTTGATATATCTGAGGTTTGATAACCGTTTGCGTCATATGTATATAATGCGGGTTGCTGCAAGGTATCGAGATAGACCTTTCCTGTTTTTCCATGCCCCAGCCACTTGCCGTCATCGTGTATCTACCATAAGGTAAATCGGAAATCTCATATCTTCCGTCATTACTTGTTTGTGGACTTGAATAAATCTCTTCTTCACCTTGTTTTTGCATCGTAATAAGAACTCCATCAACTTGTTTGTCTTTGGCACCTTCATAAAGAACATAACCCCATATCGTTCCATTTTTTGAAGAATCCTTATCGTATTCACCGCAAGTGGACAAAGTTAAAATTATAATCAAACTAAGAAATGCTGGTTTCTTCATAGTTATTCAAGTTCTTTCAAGACAATATTTTTCTCTTTTTTTTCATTTGGATAAACAGTTATGAATTCATGCTCTGTTTTATATCTAAACATACTAACGGTTAAAGTATATTGTTGGGGGTCAAGTTCATTAAATTCAAAATATCCATTAGATTTCGTGCTTTCATCTGCACCACTTGGATTGAGCACGATATGGGCATTTTCAATCGGGGAGCCCGTCGCGTCTCTTACTACGCCATATATAGAAGCAAAATCAGTCGCTTTTTGACAATTATTACATAACCAAGAGAACAACAGAACGCAAACTTTATATATTAATTGTTTCATCCTTATTAAAACTTTAATGATAATGCAACGCCATATTCATTAGGTGCAGCATAAAACGCAAACGCTTTATTTTTGTTTGTGTTAGCTTCAATAATATTCCAAGCATAAAAACCTACTGCCAATGCTGTTGTAGCAATTCCTACCCCCAAACACAGATCTCTATTAGTTTTATATGCGCTTTGGTTCCTGCTCGGAGTGTGGCTTAGTTCTTTGTATTTATCATAGTGGCACCAACTAACGATAGCGGAAGGGATAAGAACTACTTCACTCCAAAGAAACAGATGCGCCTTACCTTTTTCACCTTTTTCAAATTGCGCCCAACCTGGGACGAGAGATTTTAGATTAAATTTAGTAGTTGTAGTTATTGGAGAGGGAAGTAGTGCTGAGCTATCTATATGTTTTTCCTCTTCATTGTTGAAATTAGATTTAGTATCTGATATATTGTTTGTTGGAAAGATTTTTTTTATCAGGCTATCTATATGCTTTTCCATTTCATTGCCAAATAAATCATCTCTTTTAAAGTCAATATAATTAGAATTAATAATTTCTCCTTTTTTATTTATCTTATCACAAGTCATTTTCACCATTGTGTTCATCTCATTGTATAAAAGTTGTAGCTTGAGATATGTATTAGATAAACTTATTGAATGCCCTTCTTTTCTGAATACATAATTAAGATGTTGCATTTCTTCGTCTGTAGCTAAAACAACAACATCATTTGACCTTTTCTGATACTGGCTTATGAACATTTTTCTAATTGCAGACATGCTCTGTTCTAATACTTCCTCGTTATATATTCTTTTTAGACCTGTATTCTCAGGTAAATCGATATACCATATTTTACAAGTATCAACCAAATTATTAGCAAAGAGTTTTCCGAAAGTCATGCAATTAACAAATAATAAAATAAAGATGATTTTTTTCATGTGTTATATTTATTTAATCACAAGTTAATTCAATCTCCTGATTATCGGTGCAAATATTTATATGAACCTTATAGTCTGCAATAGAAAATATATGATCCCCCTCTTTTACATTTTCAATAACAAAATATTCGGGAGCGTTTGAAGGCATATTATCGTAATACACTCTTTCTCTATAGTAGATAGTCTCTCCATCCATTAATATTTTATTTATACCATACTTTTTCACGTATTTATGCAATATTTTTAATTTTATCTTGAAAAACTTAGCAGTTTTATCTTTCTCAATTTTCTTCTTTATAAGAACCTTGCTGTGGGGCACCTCGTCCATTTGCCTCAAATCTTCCTCTATTTTTTTTATAGGACTCAATCGAATCTCATTTATCTGATCGGAAATGCCTTTCGTTAGCGTCGTTGTCAATTCATAGGTAATATAATCTTCATGGGTAAATAATAGTTTTACACTTTTTATGTTATTTCGAAGTTCAATCCTAAACAAACCTTCACTATCTGTATAAATGGGAGAAATTATATTGGACAACCCTTGAGAAGAGACTTTAACATTTTCGATTGGCATATTATTAGTTGCATCTTTAACGATTCCTTGTATTTTATTTTTATCAAAGTTTAAAGAAATTATAAAAGATAATATTGCGATAATTCCAGTTATGCCCGCCCACTGTTTATTAGATAAAAATCGTGATACTTTCATAGTTAGCTGTTTGTTATTTCATTTATTAGGTGTATTTTACTAATTTTAATGCTCTTTTCAAAGAGCTCAAAAAGACACTTGAAAAATCTTTTTCAGATGGGTTTCAACAAGTTACCAAAGTTGGCACGAGCATCATCAAATCATCTATACATCCGTTCTGGCATAAAGTTAAAATAAATATAATAGTTTTCATTACCGCTCTATGGTTGGTTATGACAAATATCTATATTGAAATGCACCCAGCACCTTCAATCGTCTGCATGCTGTTGTTCCTTACCAAGACCAAGTCTACCCGGCTCGAATAAAATATCCGTTTCTTAGGACTACCAGCAAGTGGTAATGATGAACAGTTGCACAAATTATATCTGCGAACAAAGGCACTGTATTCAAGCAAATTTATTATTATCCCTAAGGATAAATTCTTATGAAATTATAGATAACTAAAATAGATATTTTCACTGTTTCATTTATAAATCAACCAATTCGCTCCAAATTTAATATTTTTTTTTAACAAATGCTTAATTTACAGAATTCATATAAGTTTTTATAGAAGCGTGCATATGCTAAGAAGTGGAATGAATTTCCATTCGGGAAAAGGTATGTGTACATACTGAAAGGCGGAAATGAATCGAGCAAAAGCATGCGTCTTAAAATAATAAGGATTATTGAGACTCTGAAATTAAGGTAAATTATCTTGGCATTATATACAAATTTATACCGACGGTACTCCATAAGTATTACCTTACGACCCTGCCCCGAATCCTCCACCAAGGCAGGGGATTCGGGGTAGGGTCGAATTTGCAAACGCAACTCTGCCGCGAGCGACACGACCGGCAGCAATGTAAATACATTCGCCAACTCGATTTGGTGTAGAATGATATATAGTTATCTAAATTAAGAGGTTTTTACGGCGCTTTTTGACGGACCAAAAAGCGCCCCTGTTAAGAACAGGGTTTTAAGGGCTATGGACAGTCTTGGTGTTTCGGACGGTGGGAAGCGCACTTGTCCAATTCAGAATTCAAAATTCATAATTATCGGCGACACAAAGCGCTCAATAGATTTTTTTCGTATATTTGTTCCATCTTACCTCTACGGCACAATTTTTTGTGTAACATATTTTTATTACAGCATCGTAATTCGTGGGCTTTTAGCCCTCGGTGAATTGCGATGCAGTTTTTGTTAGTGTAGAGGTAAGATACTCATTAACATGCCGAGGGCTTTTTTATTGAACGCTCTCGGAGATGAAAATTTCTCTTTTCGCCGCAACGATAGCGACGGTCGCAGGTGCGGCCGTCGCGTTTCTCACCGCCTGCCATGACGGGCCTTTCGACCCGCCACCGCCCGCCGACAATCCGTTGCCTGCTACGACCACGATTGCCGACGTGCGCCGGTTGCTCGACGGCAACGCCGTCACCGTGACGAACGATATCGCGGTCTGCGGCACCGTCACCACTTCCGATAGCCGTTACAATTTCTACCGCTCGCTCTGCATCGAATCCGACGGTGCCGCGTTGGAGTTCTTGGCCGGTGTCGACCGCCTGCACGTCGATTATCCCGTCGGATGCCGCGTCACCGTGCTGTTGCGCGGGTTGACTATCGGCACGTATCGCGGCGTCTTGCAGGTCGGGGCCAAATCCGACACCGGAAGTTATTACCCCACGACTTATTTGGCTTCGCCCGCCGCAGTCGCCGCGCACCTCGTCCGGTGGGACGAAACCTTGCAGCCCGTCGAGCCGACCAGCCTGCGAATCGGCGACTTGACGTCCAGTCGGTGCGGCATGCTCGTGCGCATCGACGGCCTGCATTTCGTGCCCGACACCGAATCGGATGCTGCCGACCCCGCCAGCCCCGAAACCGACCCCAGCCTCGCCGCGACTTGGGCCGGCACGCATCGTTTCTGCGACGCTTCGGGTGCCGCGATTTACAGTTATGTCCGGTCGAACGCCGATTTCGCCGACACCGCGATTCCCTCCGGCGAGGGGTCGCTCGTCGGGATTCTCCAAAGCGAGGGCAGCGGCACTTCGGCCCGCTTCCTGATAAAGTTGCGCGATGAAAACGATTTTATTCCGTAGCGCGGCGCTGCTCGCAGCAACCGTTTGCGCTGTCGCTTGCAGCCGGTCGAGCGGGCTCGACTTCCCCGAAAACGAGGGTACGACCGCCGGCCAGCACTCCGTCGCGTGGCTGAAATCGCGATGCAAGGGCGAAAGCACGCTCCTGACCGACGAAATCGTCGTGCGCGGACGCGTCGTCGCCAACGACCGTTACGGCGAGTGGAGCCGTGCGCTCGTCATCGCGGACGCCACCGGCGGCATCACGGTTTTCGCCGATGCCGCATCGTTGTCAGACCGGTATCCGTTCGGGGCCAGCGTCGTGTTGTATTGCAACGGGTTGCGCCTGCACGATTACGGCGGCAAGGTCGTCGTCGGTTCCGAGCCGTCCGATTACGGATACGGATTCGGCATTCCGCAGGAATCGGTCGCGTCGCACCTGCACCGCGAAGCGGATGAACCGGCTGCTCCCGTGCCGGTCGTCGTGACGCTGGGCCGGATTACGGCCGAACACATCGACACCTACGTGCTGGTCTCGGGCGTGCATTTCTGTGAACGGGGCAACTGGTGCGACAAGGACGCGGAGACGGGGCGTTTCGTCGATACCGACCGGATGATTGCCGACGACGCCGGAAACCGGTTCGTCGTGCGCACGCGGGGCGGGTGCCTTTACGCAGGCGAGCCCTTGCCGGAGGGCAAAGGCTCGTTGTGCGGGGTCGTCGATTATTTCAACGGCCGGTTTTCGTTGCGGGTGGTCAATCGCGGGGCGGATTTTCCGAATTGAGCACCTCCCACAGCCGGTCTTTCAGCTCGGCGATGTGCAGCCCCGAAACCGACGAGATGAACACCGTCGGCAGCCCGTCGGGTACGTGGGCCCGCAGTTCTTCTATCAGCTCTTCGTCCAGCATGTCGCACTTCGTCACGGCCAGCAGACGCTGCTTGTCCAGCAGCTCGGGGTTGTATTGCGTCAGTTCGCCTAACAGAACCTCGTAATCGCGCCGGATGTCGTCGCTGTCGGCCGGTATCATGAACAGCAGCACCGAGTTGCGTTCGATGTGGCGCAGGAAGCGGGTGCCCAGCCCCTTGCCCTCGTGCGCCCCCTCGATGATGCCCGGAATGTCGGCCATGACGAACGATTTGCCGCCGCGCACCTCGACGATGCCCAGATTGGGTTCCAGCGTCGTGAACGCATAGTCGGCGATTTTCGGTTTCGCGGCCGACACCACCGACAGCAGGGTCGATTTACCCGCGTTCGGGAAGCCGACCAGCCCCACGTCGGCCAGCACTTTCAGCTCCAAAATGAAAGCACCTTCGTCGCCCTCCTCGCCCGGCTGCGCGTAGCGTGGCGTCTGGTTCGTCGCGCTCTTGAAGTGCCAGTTGCCCAGCCCGCCGCGACCGCCTTTCAGCAGCACGAGCCGTTCACCGTGTTCCGTCACTTCGCCGACCGTTTCGAGGCTCTGTTCGCCCGCTTCGTTCTCGACCACGCGCTTGGCCACCGTGCCCAGCGGCACCGGAATCACGATGTCGCGGGCATCCTTGCCCGACGAACGTGCCCCCGAACCGTTCTGGCCGTCTTCGGCGAACTGGTGCCGCTGGTATTTCAGGTGGATGAGCGTCCAGTACTGGCGGTCGCCCACCAGTACGATGCTGCCGCCCTTGCCGCCGTCGCCGCCGTCCGGGCCGCCGAATGCGACGAATTTTTCGCGGCGGAAGTGGGCCGAACCCGCCCCGCCGTGTCCCGAGCGGGCGAATATCTTCACGTAATCGACGAAATTGGAAGTTGCCATATCTCAATGATTTTTTGTTTTCAGAATCGACAGCTGACCGACAATTGGAACGAACGCGGATAGACCGTTGTGTAGCGGGTGGCATGGGGTTCCCAGTAGGTCAGGTCGCCCGCATACCGCCGCCGGATGCGCGACGATTCGTAGCCGGCATACTGTGCGTCGTCATCGGTCAGATTGCGGGCCATCAGCGCGACCGTCAGCCGAGCCTCTTCGCTCAACCGAAAGCTCTTGAAGAGCGAGACGTCGAGCGTAAAGGCGTCTTGCAGCCTCTCTTGCGTCACGAATGCCGCGAATGCTTCGGGCGTCGTGCCCGCCTGACGGGCGATGCGCTGCGTGCGGCGCAGGGGAGCCGGTTCCACGTAGCGGCCGCCGACGTAACCTGCCGACACGCGGAATCCCCAGCCCTTGCGTCCGAAATAACCCGCTCCGGCGCAAGCCGTCCATCGGGGGACGCCTCCCGGATGACAATCGCCCATGTAGCTGGGCGAACCGTTGTCGACCGCCGAATTGTCCACGTCCGAAAGTACCGTGACCGTCGGATTAACGACGTAGATGCCGTGCATCGCCGAGCCTGCGGCAGTCAGTTGCCAGCGTCGGCCGAGTTGGAGTTGCAGGGCCGTTTCGACGCCCATGACGCAGGTGCCCAGCCCCGTGACGGCCATGTCGGAGTAGACGCCTGCCCAGTCGTCGTAGTAGCGCGATGTGTTGCACGCATCGTAAACTGCCGCGACGAAAGCCGTTGTCTGCCAACGCATGTTCGTACCCGTCAGCCGCCACGTGAGGTCGGCGGCATAGTGCCGTTCGGTGCGGGGGGCGTCTATCGTGCGGTTGTTGTAGAGCGGCTGGTAGAACAGTTCTTCGGCATTGGGAGCCGTTGCGGCTGCCGATACTGCGATTTCCAAGTAGTTGTTCGCCGTGAACGACCATCCGGCATGTGCCCGCAGCGACCATGCGGTGAAATTCATCCGGCGCGAACGTCCGTAGGAGTTTTCGGCCGGGAAAAGCTCTTTCTCGTAGTATCCGCGCCGATAGCGGACGGCATTTCCGAATCCGGCCGTCGCTCCGGCACGGAAACGGTCGGAGTGCCATTCCGCTTGCACGAAGGCTTCGATTTCGTGTTCGTGCAGCGCGTAGTCGTACCCGAACCGGTCGCCCTCGCCGATGCGGCGGTCGGGGTCGCGCAGGTTGTTTTGAAGCAGGTTGCCGTAGGTGTCGTCGTCGACCAAATACTGGTCGATGTCCACGACGTATTCCGCTCCTAACAGGTCGCGCATCCGCTTGAAACGGCGCGCGCGCCGGTATTGCCACACGGCTCCGTAGCGGAGTTGCAGCCGGTCTTCCACCGTAGTCGTGAACGAGAGATCGGCATGGAGGCGGCAGAGCCGTTCGATCTGTTCTTCGAGCGTGTAGACCGCCTGCCCTCCGGCCATGCGGTTGGCGGCATAAAGCCGGTCCCAGTCGATTTGCGTGTAGCGCGTATCGCGGTTGCGCCATGCCTCGTCGGTGGCGCGGTCTCCGGTGTAGCTCGGCAGATAGCGGTAGTTGTCGGGCAGGGGCGTGCGGGCATCGTACCAGTTGAGCCCGCTGTACGAGCGGCTGCCTGCTTCGAGACCGGCCGTCGTCGTGAGCGAAGTCGCCGTTGTCAGCGGCTTCCGCCAAGCAATCTGCGCTGCGGGCAGTCGTTCGCACCGCACACGCGCATTGCGCACTTTGCCGCGCTGGAATCCCCACGCCGGATTGTAGAGCCGGTCGCCGGTCAGTACGAACGCTTCTTCGGTCGATGCCGAGCGTCCGCCGCGCACCGAAAAGGGGGCGGCTGCGAAAAATTCGAGCGTGCCGTTGTCCGTAAATCGTTTCGTGAAGCGGGCCCCGACCGTGACGGCATCCGTGAATACCCCCTCGATGTGCATGTCGCGCCCCGTGCGGGCATCTATGGCGGCCGAGCCGTACCATTTTTTGCCCAGTTCGCCCGACCAGCCCACGCGTGCGCCGACGCGGTAGTTGCGGTCGGTCAGCGACAGCGCGGCGTAGTAGGGCCGCAGGCGGGTCGATTCGTCGAATCGGAATGTGCGGACACCCTCCGCCGCGCCGATGTAATCGTCCGACGGGGCGGTCGCTCCCGTGCGGTATTCTTCCGTTGCGCCGAGCGTCCGCAGCAGTGCTTGGGTGCGGTAGCTGTCGACGGGCATGCCGTTCAGCAGGGCTCGTTCATCGGAAAAGGTACGTCCGCGACGTCCCGACGCGACCATCGGCAGACGGTAGTCGGTGCAGGCTCCGTAGAGGTCGGGAGCGGTCTGTACGGCGCGGTAGAACAAGGCGGTATCGGTTTGCAGCAGCGGGGCGTACGCTTCGGCATCGCGCATGTAGGGGTAAAAATCGCGGATATACTCCTGCGCATGAATGCTGCGCGCCGAGCCCAAGAGTATCGACGCGAACAGTGCGTTGCGACCGAGTTTCCGGCCCGAAAAATACCGCATGGTTCCGAAATACGCGCGCTTAAATCGTTCGGAGCACTTCCAGAAGCAGTTTCCAGAACTTGTCGACCGTCGCGATTTCGAGCCGTTCGTCGGGCGAGTGCACGCCGCGCAGGGTGGGGCCGAACGACACCATTTCCAGTTCGGGATATTTTTCCAGAAACAGCCCGCATTCCAGTCCGGCATGGATGGCGCGGACTTTGGGTTCCGTGCCGAAAAGCCGCTTGTAGCTTTCGACCGTCACGCCCAGCAGTTTCGACTGCGGATCGGGTGCCCAGCCCGGATAGCCGTCCGAATGGGCGACATCGGCTCCGGCCAGTGCGAAGACCGATTCGACCATCTGCATGACGTAGGTTTTCGCGCTTTCGACCGACGAGCGCTGCGACGACGTAACGACGATTTTGTCGCTCCCCTCGAACTTCACCGATGCGAGGTTCGTCGAGGTCTCGACCAGTCCCGGCATGGCGAACGACATGGCGATCACTCCGTTGGGCACGCCTACGAGCGAATAGATCAGCCCGAATTGCGTCTTGGCGTCGAGCACTTCGTCGACTTGGGGCATTTCGTTGAGCGTAATCTTGAAATTCGGCTCGCGGAAGCGGAATTCGTTCTCCAAGTCGGCCGCAAAGAGCCGGTAGCGTTTCGTGAATTCGGCTTTGAAGCGTTCGGGCACGCCGAAAATCGCATAGGCTTCGCGCGGGATTGCATTGCGCAGATTGCCGCCCGAGAAGTAGCTCAACCGCAGTTCGCACGATTGCATGCCGTCCCACAGCAGCCGCGCCACCGTCTTGTTCGAGTTGACGCGCCCCTTGTCGATGTCGTCGCCCGAGTGTCCGCCCAGCAGGTCGGAAACGTCCACCCGAAAGAATGCGTAGTTTTTCGGGGCCGGTTCCATCGTGCAGTGGAACGTCGCGACGGTGTCGATGCCGCCCGCACAGCCGATGAAAATTTCGCCCTCGTCTTCCGAATCCAGATTGAGCAGGTATTTGCCCGTCAGCATTCCTTCGCCGAGCTCGAACGCGCCCGTCAGGCCCGTTTCTTCGTCGACCGTGAAGAGCGCTTCGACGGGGCCGTGCTGCACTTCGGGGTCGATCAGTACGGCCAGCGCCGCCGCCATGCCGATGCCGCAGTCTGCACCGAGTGTCGTTCCTTCGGCTTTGACCCATTCGCCGTCGATGCGCGTGCGGATGGCGTCGTGCTCGAAATCGAACTCGACATCCGAATTTTTCTCGCACACCATATCCATGTGCGCTTGCAGCACGACGGCCGGACGTTCCTCGAATCCCGCCGTTGCGGGTTTGCGCATCACGACGTTGCCGATAGCGTCTTTCTGGTATTCGATGCCGTGCGTCTTGGCGAATTCGACGAGGTATTCGATGATGCGGCCCTCTTTTTTCGACGGTCGGGGCACCTGCGTAATGGCGTCGAACTGCTCCCACACGAGGCGGGGATTCAGATTTGCGATAGCTGACATAAGCGGATTTATTTTTTGCAAATGTATGGATTTTTCCTAACTTTGGCAACACGATGGACAAGTTCATGGATTTCCGCATCGGGCACGGATACGACGTGCACGCGTTGGCCGACGGGCTGCCGTTGGTGCTGGGCGGGGTGCAAATTCCGCACCCGAAAGGCTTCGTCGCCCATTCGGACGGCGACGTGGCGATTCACGCCGTGTGCGACGCCTTGTTGGGTGCCGCTGCGTTGGGCGACATCGGGCTGCACTTCCCTGATACGTCGCAGGATTTCGCCGGCATCGATTCCAAAATCCTCTTGCGGCGGGTCGTCGCGCTCCTGCACGAACACGGTTACGCCGTAGGCAACGTCGACTGCACTATCCGCATGCAGCGGCCCAAGTTGCGTCCCTACATCGACGCCATGCGCGCCGCGATGGCCGACGCGATGGGGGTCGGCGTCGACCGCGTGTCGGTCAAGGCCACGACGACCGAACGGCTCGGTTTCGAGGGGCGCGAGGAGGGCGTTTCCGTATCGGCCGTCGCACTGGTTTTCCGCGAGTCCGAAAAAAGTTTGGCATCGAAATAGATTAGATAATGATGAAAAAAGCTATCCGAAACATTTTTATGATGGGTCTGTCTACCGCCGCAGCGTATTCGTGCGGCAACGCTTCCGCCAGCGGCGAGGCTGCGTGGATCGTCGACCGTTTCGACGACATCAAGGTCATCCGCTACGAGGTGCCGGGCTTTGCCGAGTTGCCTTTGGAGGAGAAAGAGTTGATTTACTATCTCGCCGAAGCAGCCAAATGCGGGCGCGACATCCTGTTCGACCAGAATTTCAAGTACAACCTCGCGATTCGCCGCACGCTCGAAACCATCTACGAACACTACGAGGGCGACCGCACGACAGACGAGTGGCGCGCGCTGGAAAAGTACCTCAAAAAGGTGTGGTTCGCCAACGGCATCCACCACCATTATTCCAACGACAAGTTCGTGCCCGAATTCTCCGAAGACTATTTCCGTTCGGTCGTTTCGACCATTCCCGCCGCGCAGTTCGGCGAGCTGAACGGCTTGTTCGAGGAGGTGTGCGCGGCGATTTTCAATCCTGCGCTCTACCGGACGCGGCTCAATCAGACGGCGGGCGACGACCTTGTGGCCACGTCGTGCAACAACTATTATTCGGGCGTGACGCAGGCCGAAGCCGAGCGTTTCTACTCCCGCATGGCCGCCGCCGATGCGGGCAATCCCGAGCCGGTTTCCTACGGACTCAATTCGCAACTGGCGAAAACCGGCGGCAAGGTGCAGGAGCGCGTCTGGAAAGTCGGCGGCATGTATTCGCCGGCTATCGAAAAAATCGTCTACTGGCTTGAAAAGGCCGCAGCAGTAGCGAAAGAGCCCCAGAAAACCAACATCGAGGCATTGATTGCCTACTACAAGAGCGGCGATTTGAAGGAGTTCGACCGCTACAACATCGGGTGGGTCAAGGACACGGTCTCCAACGTCGATTTCGTGAACGGTTTCATCGAGGACTACGGCGACCCGCTGGGCCGCAAGGCGTCGTGGGAAGCCAATGTCAACTTCATGGACAAGGAGGCTTGCCACCGTACGGAAATCATTTCCGAAAACGCGCAGTGGTTCGAGAACCATTCGCCCGTCGCCCCCGAATACCGCAAGAAGAAGGTCAAGGGCGTTTCGGCCAAAGTCATCACCGTCGCCATGCTGGGCGGCGACTGCTATCCGGCGACGCCTATCGGCATCAACCTGCCCAATGCCGATTGGATTCGCAAGGAGTACGGCTCGAAGTCGGTGACGATCGACAACATCACCTATGCCTACGACCGGGCGGCTCACGGCAACGGCTTCGACGAGGAGTTCGTCCTGCGGGCCGAAGACCGCGAGCGGATGGACAAGTACGGCAAACTGGCCGACGACCTCCACACCGACCTGCACGAGTGTCTCGGGCACGGTTCCGGCCAGTTGGCGCCGGGCGTCAAGGGTGGTGAGCTGAAAAGCTACGGTTCGACGCTCGAAGAGGCGCGCGCCGACTTGTTCGCGCTCTACTATTTGGGCGACCCCAAGCTGGTCGAACTGGGGTTGATTCCGTCGCTCGACGTGGCCAAAGCGGGGTATGCCCACTACATCATGAACGGGCTGATGACCCAGTTGGCGCGCATCGAGCCCGGCAAGAACGTCGAGGAGTCGCACATGCGCAACCGCAAGTTGATTGCCGAGTGGTGCTACGAGCACGGCGCGGCCGATAAGGTCATCGAATGGATCGAGCAGGGTGGCAAAACTTATGTCGTCGTGAACGATTTCGAGCGGTTGCGCGCGTTGTTCGGCGAGTTGTTGCACGAGGTGCAGCGCATCAAGTCCGAAGGCGACTACGAAGCGGGTAAGGCGTTGGTCGAGCGTTACGGCGTGCAGGTCGAGCCCAAGTTACATAAAGAGGTGCGCGAACGTTACTACGCGTTGGGCATCGAGCCTTACGGCGGGTTCGTCAATCCCGAATACGAACTCGTCGAGCAGGACGGCCGCATCGTCGACGTGCGGATTTCCTATCCGGCGAACTACACCGAACAGATGCTCGGCTACTCGAAAAACTACTCGTTCCTGCCGAACCGGAACTGATAGATTACAAACAGTTCCTGTAACGGCTAACGGACAAACAAAACGGAGAGGCGTTTTAATAAAACTGCCTCTCCGTTTGTCTTATATGCCGCAGACCCGTTGCGACGCCCGATAGAGCAGGCCGCAGACGGAGCTCGGGTCGATTACTCTTGTTGCGCTTCGTCGATGGCGAACGTCGAGACGATGACCATCTTTTCGTCCACGTTGTTCGGGTTCGATACGATGATGCCGTATTCGCCTGCGGGCGTTTGGGCGAACGTCAGCTGGTAGGAGCTTTCGCCGTATTTTTTCGCCTCGAACGGCAGGTAGTCCATCTGATTGGAGGTTACCGTGAATGTTCCCGCTGCCGCGATGACGGCCGAGCGTTGTTTCTTGTTTGCTTTCATGCGGAACACCCGCACGATGGACATCGGGTCGGCCTTGTTGTCTTTGGCCCGGACGACCAGCGACAAGGGTTCGCCTGCTTGGAACCGCACTCCGGCGCTGCTTCCGTCGACGATTACTTTGATCTTGGCTTTGTTGACCGCGAATCCCGCTACGTAAACACTGCTGCCGGTGCGTATCTGCACGTTGTGCTTTTCGAGTTTTTTCGCCGAGCCGTCGGGGAAAATCCCCATGACTTCGCCTTCAAAATCGGGTTCGAGGTTCTGTGCCGTCACATTCCCCCCCCCGAAAAAATGGCCGCTGCCGCCATCAGAAACAGGAATTTTTTGAACATGGTGTTTGGTAATTAAGTTTGGAAAAAGTGTTTTGTCCGAAAGACCGGATGCGCCAAAGATAGGTATTTTCGGACTATTCTGCAAACAATTCGGTCTGTTTCCACTTCGGATCGTCCGGGTCGGAAAGGGCTTCCGTTCCTTCGTCGTTCTCTTCTTCGTTCGTCGGATTGCCGCCTTGCGGGGTCAGTTCGGCGACCAGCCGGTCGGCATCGGGCGACGACACGATCAGCAGGTCGTCGTAAATATCTTCGATTTCGACGAAATTCCGCCACGTCGAGGCGTAGATTTTCACCCGCTCGAAACGTCGCAGGTCGAAATAGTAGCCGTAATAGCCGAAGAACCCGCATCCGCCGAAGAGCGGAATCATCCATTTCATGCGGCGGGCGTCCACTTTCCGCACCGCCTTGATTTCGGTGCGCGGCAGTTCGGTCAGGTCGAGCAGGCAGCGGATCTCGACCTTTTCATCCGTGACGACTATTTTTCGCGGAATCGAAAGCGCCATCAGTGCGACGGCGGCGACGATGAACGACGTGAACCATGCCGAAAAATAGCCTCCCTCGTAGAGATAATAGAGACCGATGCCCATCAGGCAGTAAACGACCAGATGAACCAGCGTCCAGTAGAACGTGCGGCGGTCGATGCGGTAGCGGTAGACGGTGGTCGTTTTCATTCGGTTTCGGCTTTTGCGCCGTAGGCGGCGGATTCGGTGCGGTTTTCTTCTTCTCGTTCTTCGCGGGCAGCCAGCAAGGCTTCGGCCACTGCGAAATCATCGGGCTCGGTGAGTTTCAGATTCGTCCGTTCGCCCTCGACCAGCCGGACGGCATGTCCGGCCGCTTCCACGACCGACGCGTCGTCCGTGAATCGCGGGTCGTATTCCGCGCGATAGGCTTCCGTCAGCCAGTCGGCGCGAAAGACCTGCGGCGTTTGCACGATGCGCAGGCGGCGCCGGTCGACGATGCGCGAAGACGTCTCGCGGCTCTCCGTGTCGAGGCCTTTTTCGTCGCGGTCGGCGGAATGTTCGGTGGCAGCGCGTTTGTCGTCGACCTCGCGAAATGAATCGACGGGTGCCACTACCGGAACGGCCGCTCCGCTTTCGGCGGCAGCCGCGACGATTCGGCGAATCATTTCCGGCGTTCCGAGCGGGCGCACGGCATCCTGCACGGCGATCAGTTCGGGGGCGGTGCGGAGCGCCTGCAAGCCGCATCGCACCGAGTCGAAACGTTCGGCTCCGCCCGCTACGACCGTGTGGGCGGCTACGTCGAAACGGGCCGAATAGTCTTTCCAGAAATCGACGTATTGCGCAGGCAGGACGACCACGATTTCCGCACCGCGCAGTGTCGTGGCGAACAGGTCGATGGTACGGGCCAGCACGGGACGGTTCCCGAGCAACCGGAATTGCTTGGGGAGCGTGCCGCCGCAGCGTGTTCCTCTGCCGCCTGCCACGATGATGACTGCTGTCCGTCGTTCCATGAATTCGGTCTGTCGCGTTTTATTTTTTCGCCGGTGCCGGTTTGTTTCCCGTCGTTCCCGATGCTTGCGGAGCCGTCCGCACGGTATCCGCCGCTTTTCGGAATCCGATGAGTTCCAGCGAATCCAGTCGGGTGATGCGTGCTTCGTCCGGCACTTCTCCGTTCAGTTCGGCCATCACGCGGTCGCGCACGAACTCGAATGCTGCGCGGTTCGCTTTGGCGATGGGTTCGGCCGGTTGCTGCGGGATTTTCAGCGGGTCGATGGGCGTGCCGTTCTTCCAGATGCGGTAGTCAAGGTGCGGGCCCGTCGATGCGCCGGTCGAACCGACGTAACCGATCAACTGCCCCTGCACGACCCGTTTGCCCGTCGCGATGCCTTTCGCATAGCGGCTCAAATGGAGATAACCCGTTTGCAGGTTTCCGGCGTGCTTGATTTTGAGCGTATTGCCTCCGCCTCCACCCCAGCCTTTGAAGATCACCACGCCGTCGGCCACTGCATGGACGGGTGTCCCTTTCGGGGCCGCGTAGTCCACGCCCGTGTGCGGACGATAGACCTTGTAGATCGGGTGCTTGCGGGCATAGGTGAACCGCGAGCTGATGCGCGTATATTTCAGCGGCGCTTTCAGCAGCTGCTTGCGCAGGCTCGCGCCGTCGGCTTCCCAGTATTGCACCTTGCCGCCCTGATGGAACGGGATGGCGTAGTAGTCCTTGCCGCCTTGCGTGAACCGTGCGCCCCAGATGCGTCCGATGCCCACCGACACCGTATCGTCGATGAACCGTTCGTCGTAGACGACCGTGAAGCTGTCGCCTTTCTGAATGCCGAAAAAGTCGACCGTCCATTGGTAGACGTCTTCCATTTCGGCCGCTAGCGCATAGGGCAAGTTCTGTTCCATGACGGCACCCCAGAGCGACGAAGTGATGACCGCGCTCTTTTTCGTGCGGCGCAGCGTGTAGGGCTTCGTGTCGCGGCGCACGGCGACCGAATCGTCGAAGAAGCTGAACACCACGTAATCGGTCATGCTCTGCTCGTAGACCCAGTGGTCGAGATGCGGCGTGTTGAGCGAATCTTCGTGGATGAATGCGGTGTACTTGTGTCCGGCGCGGATGTTGCGCAGCGGAAAGAGCTCTTTCGACGCGCGGTCGAGCCGGTCGACCGTCGCGGGCGCGATGCCGTAGTGACCGAGCAGTTTGCCCATCGTCTCGCCGTTGGCGACTTCGCCCGTTTCCAGCCGGTAGTCGTCGGCGTCGATGCCGTAAACGAGGTTGCGCGGGCCTTCGTTCGCGTCCGCGCCGTCTTTCGGTGTGCACGACACAGCCAGAATGCCCGTCCCGACCAGCGTGCAAAGCAAGGGAATCATTCGTTTCATAACCGGTAGCAAATTTACGCAAAAAAAAGCTGAAACCGGCAACTTTTCCGCTCTTTTGTCCCTGCGGCCCGAAATTTGTGCCGTTTTTGTTTTGACTTCCCGATAATTATGGCTACTTTTGTAAAGTTGTGAAACATAAGAAAAAAACGGGTATCTCGCCATGTTGAAAATCATGCTCGCGCCGGCAGCCGCATTGTACGGAATGGGAGTGAAATTCCGCAACGCCCTTTTTGAAAAGGGGCTGCTGACCGGCGAGCGTTTCGATATTCCGATCATCTGCATCGGCAACATCACCGTCGGGGGGACAGGCAAAACTCCGATGGCCGAACTCGTCATCGACTACATGTCGCAGATGCACAACGTGGCGCTGCTTTCGCGCGGATACGGACGGCGCACGAAAGGCTATCGCGAGGTTTCCGTCGATTCGCATTACCGCGAGGTGGGCGACGAACCGTTGCAGATTAAGCGCAAGTTCCCCGCGACGGTGGTTGTCGTGTGCGAAAAACGGGCGGAGGCCATCCGCCGGATTCAGGCCGAACACCCGGAGGTCGACCTCATCGTCATGGACGACGGATTCCAGCATCGGCGCGTCGAGGCCAAAATCAACATCGTGATGATCGACGCCACGCGCCCCATTCAGTACGACAAGATGCTGCCGCTCGGCGACCTGCGCGACGTGCCCGAATCGTTGCACCGCGCCCACTATTTCGTCGTCACGAAGTGTCCGTCGAACATGTCGCCGCTCGACCGCCGATTGTTCCACAAGGTGCTGATTCAGTTCGCTTACCAGCGTATCTATTATACCCGTTTCGAGAGTTTCCGTCCCCAGCCGATCTTTCCGGCGGAAGCGGTGCTCGAAGCGTTGGGCCCCGAACAGCAGGTCATCGGCTTGTCGGGCATCGGCAATCCCAAGCCGTTCCTCGATACGTTGCGCGAACAGTACAAGCTGACGGAGGCCGTGACGTTGGAGGACCATCACGTCTATCGCGTGGGCGACATGCACCGGCTTTCGGCTATGCTGGCCCGTTATCCCGAAGCGGTCATCGTCACGACCGAAAAGGATGCCGTGAAGATGATCCGTTCCGAACGCATCCCGCCCGACGTGCGCGCCCGCTTGTATTACCAGCCTATCAATATCTCGTTCATAGAAGATTCGGGAGCGGATTTTCTGCAAAAATTGGAAAAAGATGTCAGAAGAAATTAACCGTGCGGCGGAGTTTCTCCGCGAACGCATCGCCGGGTTTCAGCCCGAAGTAGGAATCATTCTCGGCACCGGTCTGGGCGGTTTCGCCGACGGTATTGCGGCGGAACACGTCGTCGAATACGGGGAGATTCCCGGATTTCCCCAATCGACCGTCAAGGGCCATGCAGGCCGGATGATTTTCGGAACGGTCGAGGGTCGGCGCGTCGTGGCCATGCAGGGCCGGTTCCACTATTACGAGGGTTACGCCATGTCGCAGGTAACCCTGCCCGTGCGCGTCATGGCGCAGCTCGGCATCCGTTATCTGTTCGTGTCGAATGCTTCGGGCGGTGTCAATACGTCGTTCCGCGTGGGCGATCTGATGATCATCACCGACCACATCAACCTCCTGCCCAACCCGCTCATCGGGCCGAACATGGAGGAACTGGGGCCCCGCTTCCCCGACATGCACAACTGCTACGACAAGGAGCTTATCGCGCAGGCGACGCGGATTGCCGAAGCGGAGGGAATCAAACTGCAATATGGCGTTTACGTCGGCGGTACGGGCCCGACGTTCGAGACGCAGGCCGAGTACCGGTTCTACAAGGTCATCGGCGGCGATGCGGCCGGCATGTCCACTGTGCCCGAAGTGATCGTGGCGCGTCACATGTCGATTCCGGTGTTCGGCGTTTCGGTCATCACCAACTGCGGTCTTTCGGACGAGGTGGGCGACCACGAGGATGTCCAGTTGCAGGGTCGCAAGGCGGGTGTCCGTATGGAGAAGTTGTTCAAGGAAATGATTAAAAATCTGAAATAACATTATGGTCAACAAGGTGATTCTGGTCGGCAATGTCGGTATCGACCCCGAGGTGCGTTCGCTCGAAAACGGAACGAAAGTAGCCCGCGTGCGGTTGGCGACGACCGAGCGGATTTTCGACCGTCAGGCGAACGAAACGAAAGAGCATACCGAGTGGCACACCATTACGTTGTGGCGCGGGTTGGCCGACATCGTGGATCGTTACGTGCACAAGGGTTCGCAGATTTACATCGAGGGCCGGTTGCGCACGCGCGAATGGACGGACAAGGACGGGAACAAGCGTTACACGACCGAAGTTTTGGCCGATTCGATGAACTTGTTGGGCCGTCGCGGCGACAATAATGCGGCTCCGGCCGGCGGTGCCGGATACGGACAGCCGCAGGGAGCCAATTACGGCGGGTCTCCGCAGGGCGGTTACGGCTCGCAGAATTACGGCGGTTCGCAGGGTGCTGCCGCCGCTCCGCAATACGGGGCACAGCCGGCATCCGCTCAACCGGCGGCATCGCAATACGCTTCCCAGCCGGCGGCCGCGTCGCAACCGGCGCAAACGCCCGCTGCTCCGTCGGCTCCTGCCGAAGACCCCGACGACCTGCCGTTCTGACGGTCGCTGCGGAAAAAACGGAAAAGATAAAGAAAGGCCTGCAACCAACGGTTGCAGGCCTTTCTTATGGTGTCGGTGTTCTACCGAACGGTCTGTCTGTGTCTTATCGAGCTTCGGTGTCGTATTTGACGCACTCGATACCGACGCGACGCAGCAGGTCCAGCCCCTCTTCCGACCGGTAGTCTTCGGAGTAGACGACCCGTTTGATGCCCGCCTGAATAATCAGTTTCGAGCATTCGATGCAAGGGGCCGCCGTGATGTAGAGCGTCGACCCGTCGCAGTTGTTCGCCGACTTCGCCACTTTCGTGATAGCATTGGCTTCAGCGTGCAGCACGTAGGATTTCGTGTGCCCGTCCTCGTCCTCGCAGATGTTCTCGAATCCCGACGGTGTGCCGTTGTAGCCGTCCGAGATAATCATCTTGTCCTTGACGATCAGCGCACCCACCTTGCGGCGCACGCAGTAGGAATTTTCGGCCCAGATGCGCGCCATGCGCAGATAGCGCATATCCAGTTGCCGCTGCTTCTCTTCGTGGTAGCCCATGCGTTACAGCCCTTTGCCGTGACAGTTCTTGTACTTCTTGCCCGAACCGCAGGGACACGGGTCGTTGCGGCCGATTTTCTTTTCCGCTTGGATGGGCATCGTCTTTTGCCGGTCTTGCTGGCCCGCCTGTGCGGCTGCCTGCATGCGCGAGGCTTGCAGTTTGTTGACATCCACTTTCGCACGGTCGCGTTGTTGCTGTTGACGCTGGGCCGCTTCGGCGCTCTGTTCGCGCACGGGCACGAACGCCCGATTGAGAATCGAAAGCACCTCGCGGTTCACCTTGACGAGCATTTTCGAGAACAACCCGAACGACTCGAATTTGTAGATCAGCAGCGGGTCTTTCTGCTCGTAGGCGGCATTCTGCACGCTCTGGCGCAGGTCGTCCATTTCGCGCAGATGTTCGCGCCAAGCATCGTCGATCGAGGTGAACATCACCACTTTCGAGAACACGCGGAATATCTCCGCACCGTCCGTATCCTTGCATTTCTGCAAGTTGACCGGTATGTTGTAGCCCAGATGCCCGTCCGTCACCGGAATGTAGATATCCGAATCCATTTGGTCTTTCCGGTCGACGTAGACTTTTTCCATCACGGGCCGCACCGTGTCGGCAATCGCTTTCGCGCGTCGTCCGCAAAGCGCTTTCATGTCCGCGACGATCCATTCGACCAGTTCTTCGGGCTTGGCTTTGTCGTAGGCCGCCGCATCGAACGACGGTTCGACGGCCACTTCGCGAATCAGCTCGAACCGGAAATCCTCGTAATCCACGCCGCGATTGTTCTCGACGAAATCGTCCGCGTAGTCGTACATGATGTTGTTGAGGTCGATTTCGATGCGTTCGCCGTAGAGCGCATGCCGGCGGCGCGTGTAGATGACCTCGCGCTGCGAGTTCATCACATCGTCGTATTCCAGCAGCCGTTTGCGGATGCCGAAGTTGTTCTCCTCGACTTTTTTCTGCGCACGTTCGATGGCACGGGTCATCATGCCCGCTTGGATCACTTCGCCCTCTTTCAGCCCCATGCGGTCCATCATGGTGGCGATGCGGCCCGACCCGAACAGACGCATCAGGTTGTCTTCGAGCGAGACAAAGAACTGCGACGAGCCCGGGTCTCCCTGACGTCCCGCACGGCCGCGCAGCTGACGGTCGACGCGGCGGCTTTCGTGGCGTTCCGTGCCGATGATGGCCAGACCGCCCGCTTCGCGCACTTCGGGCGTCAGCTTGATGTCGGTACCGCGACCGGCCATGTTGGTCGCGATGGTCACCTGCCCCGAACGGCCCGCTTCGGCGACGATCTGTGCTTCCAGTTGGTGCTGCTTGGCATTCAGCACGTTGTGCTTGATGCCGCGCAGTTTCAGCATGCGGCTCAACAGCTCCGAGATTTCGACCGACGTCGTGCCGACCAGCACC
>JAMPDE010000001.1:730758-761265 GCA_023665825.1 Alistipes senegalensis
GAGGTCGTCCGTGATTTCGGGCATGCGGCGGTTGTTGTCCTGCATGTAGACGTTTTCAGTCTTCTGCATCAACGTCTTGACGCCCGTTTCGGACAGGTATTTGATTAAGGGCTTGTACTTCGGCAGACCTTTGTGCGTGCGGTAGAGTTTCACGCCGCCCTCGTCGGTCTTGCCGTCGTTGATAAGCTGGCGCGCTTCGGCCAGCAGCGACGTTACGAGGTTCTTTTGCAGGTTGTAGAGGTGGTCGATGGCCGGCCGGTACTGCTCGAACAGCTGGTCGTCGCCTTTGGGCACGGGGCCCGAAATGATAAGCGGCGTACGGGCGTCGTCGATCAGCACCGAGTCCACCTCGTCGACGATGGCGAAGTGGTGCTTGCGTTGTACGAGGTCTTTCGGCGACGAAGCCATGTTGTCGCGCAGGTAGTCGAAACCGTACTCGTTGTTCGTACCGAATGTGATGTCGGCCATGTAGGCTTGGCGACGGGCTTCGGAGTTGGGCTGTGTGTCGTCGATGCAGGCCACCGAAAGCCCGTGAAATTGGTACATCGGGCCCATCCACTCGGAGTCGCGTTTCGCCAGATAGTTGTTGACCGTCACCAAGTGCACGCCCTTTTTGGCCAGCGCATTCAGAAAGACCGGAAGCGTCGCTACGAGGGTTTTGCCCTCGCCGGTCGCCATTTCGGCGATTTTGCCCTTGTGGAGCACCACGCCGCCGAACAGCTGCACGTCGTAGTGGATCATGTCCCACTTGATGTCGTTGCCGCCGGCCGTCCAGTGGTTCGAGTAGACGGCCTTGTCGCCCTCGATGCGCACGAAATCTTTCACGGCCGCCAAATCGCGGTCGAAATCGTTCGCCGTGACGACCACTTCGTCGTTCTGGGCGAAACGGCGTGCCGTGTCTTTCATGATAGCGAACGCTTCGGGCAGGATTTCATCGAGTTTCTCCTCGATTTTTTCGTCGATGCGTTTCGTCGTCTCGTCGATCTCTTTCGAGATGCGCTCCTTTTCGGCGAGCGTCGTTTCGGCCTTTTCCAGCGCGGCTTTCAGTTCCGCGATGTGCGTTTCGTCGGGTGCGATGAAATCGGCGATCTGCTTTTTGAGCCCTTCGCTGCGGGCACGCAGTTCGTCGTTCGTGAGTGCCTCGATAGTGGGGTAGACGGCCTTGATTTTCTGGATGTAAGGTTCGATCTCCTTACGGTCTTTGTCGGCTTTGGAGCCGAATACGGCCTTGATCAAACTGGCGAGTATGTCCATGTTCGTTGCGTTTTGTTTCGATTCGTGATTTCGGGATTCCGCAAAGGAATCCTACAAAAATAGTGATTTTTCGCCGAAAATGCAAAACCCCTGCTGGGCAGGGGCATGAAAAAAGGGTGAGCTCCTTATATCGCACCGCTACGACCGCATACCCTTGCTCGATTCCTCGCCTGGGGGATTCTGCGGGAGCTGGTCGTATAAGACTCACCCGAGCGGCAAAGGTAGGGAATTTTTATCGTCCGCGCAAATTTTTTCGGAAATTCGGTGCTCCTTGCGGCTTGCGCGACGCTTATAAAGACTTCATCGCGCTTTCTCCGCCACGAAAAAGAGGTCGAAACAATCGTCGGCGACCGGGCCGATGCGGTAGTCGTCCATACAGATGGCCGTCGTCAGCTCGCGATTCTGTTTCAGCAGTTTGCGGCGGTTCAGCCGGTTCAGCAGGTCGTAGGGGATTTGCAGCAGCCGACGCGGCAGGCGGTGTTGGAGGTCGAAAATATCGAATTGCGTGATGCGCCGCACGCCCTCGCGGTTGCGTTCGTAGTAGGCCATTACCCGCTCGTTGCCCGACACGCCCAGCATTTCGACCTGTGCGAAAGGCCCTTGCAACAGCGCGCGGAGTTCTTCGGCCCGATATTCCCGCACATGCCAAGGGTTGCGCGTCAAAGACATCGGTGCGTTGGGCGTCGTGACGATGAACCGCCCTCCCGGCCGCAGGACGCGATGCACTTCCCGCACGAACTCCGCATCTTGCCGGATGTGTTCGATGACCTGAAACGAAATTACGCAGTCGAACGTCGCATCGTCGAACGGAAGCGGCGGTACCGTCGCCGTGCGGAATTCGACGTTCGGTGCTTCCCGTTGCAGTTCCGGCAAATTCGCGGGACGGTGCTTGTCGAGGGTAACGAACCGTTCGGTGTGCGGGGCCACGACCCGAATGCCGTAGCCCGTGCCCGTGCCGATTTCCAGCACCGTGCCCGACAGCCGTTCCGCCGCCGCATAGTAAGCCAGCAGCGAACGCTGGAAGACGAAATTGTCGGATGCTTCCGCCGAAACGCGTTCGGCCGTTCGGAGGTCGGCCATATTTATTTTACGAGTTTGATTCCGTATTCATTGACCGTGACGGCACCGCTTTTCAGCAGCATGCCCAGCGAGCGTTTGAACACTTTCTTGCTCATGCCCGTGCGGCGGGCGATTTCTTCGGGCGTGCTGTCGTCGTTCAAGGCCAGCGCGCCGCCGTTTTCGGTCAAAAGTCGGCGCAGCGTATCGGCCGAATCCTTCACTTGCGCGAATCCTTCTTGTTGCAGGCTCACGTCGATGCGGTTGTCTTCCGTGATGCGGCGCACGTAACCCGTCAGCCGGTCGCCGATGGCCACCGGACGGAACAATTGGTTGCGGTAGAGCATGCCCCAATGCCGGTTTTCGACGATTACGCGATACCCCAGCGGGCTTTCCGACGCCACGAGCAGTTGCACCTGCTGGCGCGGTTTGACCGTCACGAGGTCGTTGTTGATGAACGATTTGAGTTTCTGCGTCGCGACGCAGCGACCCGTGATGCTGTCTTCGTAGAGATAGACGATGTAGCGGTGTCCCGCCAGCACGCCGCCCTGCTGGTTGCGGTTGGGCAGAAAGATGTCTTTGCCGTGCAGCCCCCAGTCGAGGAATGCTCCGTGAGCCGTTTTGTCGACCACTTCCAGCCAGCCCGCCTCTCCGACGCGGAGCAGCGGCGTTTCGGTCGTTGCGACCAGCCGGTCTTCCGAATCGTGGTAGATGAATACCTCCTTTTCGTCGCCTACCTTGTCCGACAGTGACGTGTAGCGGTTGGGCAGCAGCACTTCGTTCTCCTCGCCGTCCGTGAGGTAGACGCCGTAGTCCGACAGGCGGCTGATAGTGAGTTTGCGGGTATGTCCGGCTTTGAGCATGATTCTGTGTTTGTGTGCGGTGCGGCGAACGGTGTAACCGTCATTCCGCCACCTCCTTTTTCGAGCGTTTGCGCGTGTTGAGCGCCGCGTAGCGTTGCAGCAGTTGTTGCAGCCGCGTGGCATCGATATGACGGTGTAGGTCGCCGCCTTGCGCTACCGAGATGCGACCCGTTTCCTCCGAAACGACGATGATGATGGCATCCGAAATTTCGCTCATGCCGATGGCCGCCCGATGGCGGGTGCCGTAGGATTTCGGCACTTCGGTCTGCGTCACCGGCAGGATGCACTTCGCGGCCACGACCCGGTTGCCTTCGATGATGACGGCTCCGTCGTGCAGCGGCGCATTCTTGAAAAAGATGTTTTTCAGCAGCGGCACCGAGACTTTGGCATCGAGTGCGATGCCGCCTTCGGCAATCAGCCCCAAATCGCTCTGTTGTCCGATAATGATCAGCGCTCCGGTGCGTTCTTCGGCCATTTCGCTGCACGCCGCGACGATGGGTGCGATGTCGGTTTTGACCCGCGCTTCGCCCGTCGTGAAGAATTGCGTGATGAAATTGAAGTACTTCCGCCGCATGCCGATCATTTGCAGGAAGCGGCGCAATTCGGGCTGGAACACGATGAGCAGTGCGATGGTACCGACCGAAATCAAACGTCCGAGCATGCTCGACAGCAGTTCCATGTTCAGCGCCCGTACGACCACCCACAGCAGATAGACGGCGATGATACCCGACAGGATGTACGGGGCATTGGTGCCCTTCGTCATGCGGTAAATCCAATACATGAGCGCGGCCACCAGAATGATGTCCAGAAAATCTACGAACGTAAAGGGTACGAATCCCATGCCCGTGCGGTTGCGAATCGGTTATTTCTTCGTCGCTTTCCGGTCGGCGGCGTAGAGTTCGTTGACTTTCGCGAGGACGGCCGGCGTGATGTTGAGCGTCGTGTCGGCGTCGATCAGGGCCGAAGCGTTGACGATCAGCTTGTACTTCTTGTCCGCATTGATTTCCCGTACGGCGCGTTGCAGCAGGTCTTGGGCGCGGTTGGTGAATACGTAGTTCTCCTCGTCGAGCGTCTGGGCCTCTTTCTGCGCCGAGCTCTGGTACGATGCCGCCCGCTTCTCGATGCTCTGCTGCTGCGCTTGGGCATCGGCCGTCGTGATCAGTCCTTTCTGGTACTTTTCCTGCAACTGGGCGGCTTCGGCTTGGAGGTTCCGTTCGCGCTGGGCCCAGCTTTTCTGTGCCTTTTCGGTCTTCTCTTGGAGGGCTACGCCTTCGGTTTTATAGAGGTCGCACTGGGCCAGTACGGCTTCGACCTGAACGTAGACGATTTCGCCCGAGCCCTGCTGTGCGGCAGCCGTTTCGTCGGCGGTGGCGGTCGTTTCTGCGGATTTCGTGCCGCAGGCCATCATGCAAAGTACCGTTGCGAGCGTGAAAAGCGTTTTTTTCATAGTTTGTGTTTGTTGATAGGTTTATTTTCCGTGATTGCGAAACACAAAGGTAGAAAAAAATCTTTATTTTTGTGTCGCTCCGAATAAAATAAGGGAAACGTATGTACGAATATATCAGCGGCCGGGTGGCCGAAGTCGCGCCGACCTATGCGGTCATCGACGTGCACGGGGTGGGGTACTACCTGCAAATTTCGCTCGAAACCTTCAAGGCCGTCGAGCATGCCGACGAAACGAAACTCTATGTCCATTACGTCGTTCGCGAGGACGCGCAGTTGCTTTTCGGGTTCGCGACGAAGGTCGAGCGCGAACTGTTCCGGTTGTTGATCGGCGTTTCGGGCGTCGGCGGCAACACGGCCCGCATGATTCTTTCGACCTATTCGCCTGCGGAGTTGCAGGGCATCATCTCGGCCGGAAACGCCGTGTTGTTGAAGAACGTCAAGGGACTGGGACTGAAAACGGCGCAGAAAATCATCGTCGAACTGACCGGCAAACTGACTGCGCTCGATGCCGGTGCCGTCGGTTCGGCTGCTGCGGGCGGCGATGCCGACGAGGCGATAGAGGCTTTGGCGATGCTCGGATTCGCCCGCAGCGCGGCCGAAAAAGTGGTGCGCGCCGTCGTGCACGAAAATCCGTCGGCTTCGGTCGAGGAGCTGGTGCGTTTGTCGTTGAAGCGCTTCTGACAGGTTGGAACGAACGTCGGCCGCCATGAGGATTGCGCGGATTACGCGGGACAAAAAGAGCTATCTGGACTTGCTCCTGATGGGGGACGAACAGGAAACGATGATCGATCGCTATCTCGAACGGGGCGATATGTATGTCGGTTTTCAGGGTTCGGTTCCCGTTGCGGTTTGTGTCGTGACGCCGGAGGGCGGCGGGCTTCGGGAAATCAAGAATCTGGCCGTGCGCCCGGATTGCCGCCGGCAGGGGTACGGCCGTGCGCTTCTGGCTTTCGTCGAACGCCGGTATGCCGGTTGCACGTTCCGGCTCGGAACGGGCGAAACCCCTTCGACGCTGCGGTTTTACGAACGATGCGGTTATGCGTTTTCCCATCGGATCCCGCACTTTTTCACCGACCATTACGACCATCCGATCGTCGAGGAGGGGGTTACGCTCGACGATATGCTTTATTTCACCAAAGGATAGGGGCGCGCGAATCATGCTTGCATGAAAAATTCGGGGGCGCTTTTGGGTTTTGTCGGATTGTTTTTATAAATTTGCACGATTCCATGCCGATGAAAAAAATATACGCATTGTTAGCGGCGCTGCCGTTGCTTTTCGCCGCTTGCGGCGAGGACGAGGATATTTTCTCCCAGCAACAGCAGCGTATCGTGTCGTTCCTCACTTCGACGCACGCTCCCCGTCTGGTTTCGGCGGAGGAGTTGGAGGAGGACAGCCAGCTGCCGTTCTATACCCAGCCCGAACGAGGCGTTTACCGTTATATTTCCAGCTATTACAACCCCGAACGCACGACTTGGCCCGAAGTGACGCCGACCTCGAAAGTGTCGGTCACGTTCCGGATGTACGAATTCCGTTATTCGGCCATTACCGACAACACCGTGCCGTTTTTTACCAACGACCCGCTACTCGAATCGCGCTTTTACAACGAACTTGGCCTCACGCCGGGCGTGTGGTCGTTCGAGCCCGTGACGTTCGATTTGGCGGCTGACCGCATACTAAACGGTTGGCGCGCCGCGTTAATAGGTTGTCGCGGCGGGGACGACGTGGAAATCTACTTGACCTACGACCGGGCCTACGGCGATGCGGATTTTGCGGTCGTACCCAAAGAGAGCCCCGTAGCCGTGACCTTTACGATCGACCGTGTGGAATGAAAAAAGATGCTATGATACGACGTTTTATGAAATCGGCCGCTGCCGGATTGTGCGCGGTGCTCGCGGGTGCGCTGACGCTGGGGGCGTGCGCCGAAGATCCGGCGACGGATGCTACGCAGTACGAAACGAAATCCCTGCGGGCTTGGATGTATCAGAATCGCAAGGACCTGTTGGACAATTTCCAGCCGGTGGGCGATTCGGGCTATTACGTGGATGTCATCAGCGAAGGCGATGCGGATAAGACCCCTATCGGCGATACTTCCATTTGGGTGCGTTTCGACGCTACGGCCCGCGACCTCGACGGCAATATCGTGCTGACCCGCAATGCCGACGATGCCAAATTGCTCAATACCTTTACCAAATATACCCGTTACGTGCCTTTCTACCGTTACTGCGGGGCGGAAAACGCCGGCTTGACGGAGGGCGTGTGGCTGGCGATGCGCAGTACGTTGAAAGTGGGCGACGAAGAGAAACGCTTGCGCATCAATGCGAAAGTCGATCTTTACCTGCCGTCGATTCTGATCGGCGCTTTGTCGGGTTCCGGCGGTTACGAGGGCGAAACGTCGTTGAGCGGCGATCGTCCGGTGATTCTGCGTCTGACGATTACGGATACGGTGGCCAATCCGCTCAGCCGCGAGGGGCAGGACGTCGATGCGTTCTGTGCAGCCAACGGCGGTCTGTTGCGGTACGTCAAGGAGGGCTCTTCCGAAATTTCTGCCGGTGCCGTGCCGATGCCCGAAAAGACGGACGACCCTCATCATCCTTACCGTTCGACCGAGCGTTGGGTTTCGGCGTGCGATTCGGTGGCGCAGCTCTATGTCGATTATCGTTACAATCCGGCTTCGACCGACAAGGGCGATACGTTCGTCTTCACGGAGCCGTACAAGAGTCGGTATGCTCCTTACGTCGATCTCGAAAAACTGAACCGTGATATCGCCGACGCCTTGAAAAAACGCTTCCATACCGATGCGACTACGGGCACGGAAACGCCTTACGTCGGGGTGACAAACTTGCAGGCCGATTCGGTCGGATTGGACGGCACGGCCAAAATCTGGTACATCGGCCGTTTCCTCGACGGTTTCATCTTCGATACCAATATCGACGAGGTGAAAGAGCTGATTTACGATGCGGGTTATACGAGCGGCGAGGCTTTGTCCTACACCCCCAGCGACGGCGGTTTGATTCAGGCGTTCTATTATACGGTGCCGCACCTGCAATACGGGCAGTGGGCGGCGTTGATCACTACTTCGACCAATGCCTACGGTTCGTCGGGGCAGACCGGTTCGTCTTCGACCACCACTTCGGGCGGCAATACGTCGAGTTATTACGACTACCTCAATTACATGAACTACATGAATAGCTACTACAACAACTATTATGGTGGCTATTACAATAATTATTACGGAGGCTATTACGGCGGTTATTACGGGGGATACTACGACGACTACTATTCGTCGGGCACCTCGACGCCGACTACCACGACCACGACCGTGACGACCGAAATCCCGTCGTTCACGCCGCTGATATTCCAGTTCTACGTCGAACCGAAATAGCCTTTTCGGGTTGTTTTGCCGGTCGAACCGTACGGTTCGACCGGCTTTTTCGTGCCGCCGCTGCTTTTTTCGCATTTTTTTGCCCGGAAATTTGGCAGTCTCGGAAATTTGCCCTAAATTAGTTGTCGAGAACAGCGTGGAATACTCCATGAAAAATCCAAAGATTATGATTATTACTTTCAACGAATTGCGCCGCATCAAGGATCGTTTGCCCAGCGGCAGCTCGCAACGCATTGCAGACGAATTGGGAATCGACGTGGAAACGGTGCGCAACTATTTTGGCGGAAATCATCAGTCCAAAGAGTGCGTGGGCGTTCATTACGAAGCAGGGCCGGACGGCGGTGTCGTGACGCTCGACGATCCGAAGATTCTGGATGTCGCCATGCGTATTTTGAGCGAGCAGCAATAAGGTTTCCCGTTCGTTCGGCGAACACGAAAACGTGTCGGCTTCGGCCGGCACGTTTTTTTGTGTTTTGGTGCCGCTCGCGGGGCCGCAAGACCGTCGGAGGCAAAATGGAGCTACCGGTGCGGTTCAGAGGCCGCAAGTCGTTCGGAAGCAAGACGAGGAGCCGGTGCCGCTCTGGGGCAGCAAAGCATTCGGAGGCAAAAAACGTTGCCGTGCCGCTAATAAAAGACTGCCAAAATTGCATGTTTCGGCTTGTGCCGGATGTGCCTTTCTGCCAATCCGCTGACAAAATGGCAGTCTTCGCCGATTGGTACGACCTTTGTTCGTTTCGGGTGCGGACGTCGAACCTGCGGGCACGTTGACCGAACATGCGGCCGCATCGAAGTCTGCACCGGCAGCCGGGCCGACAAAACGAGTTCTCGACGGCCGAAACGAGCAAACTGAAATTTTAACAAAACAAAACTTAATAAAACTATGTCGAAAATCATCGGTATCGACTTGGGAACTACCAATTCCTGCGTCGCAGTCATGGAGGGCAACGAGCCCGTAGTGATCCCCAACAGCGAAGGTCACCGCACTACTCCGTCGGTCGTCGCTTTCACGGGCGAGGGCGAACGTAAGGTCGGCGACCCGGCCAAGCGTCAGGCCATCACCAACCCCCAACGTACGGTCTTCTCGATCAAGCGTTTCATGGGCGAAACCTACGACAAGGTTACTTCCGACATCGAGCGGGCTCCTTACAGCATCGTGCGGGGCGACAACAACACGCCGCGCGTCGACATCGACGGCCGCCAGTATACGCCGCAGGAAATTTCGGCTATCATTCTCCAAAAGATGAAGAAAACGGCCGAAGATTATCTCGGTCAGGAGGTCTCGGAAGCCGTCATCACCGTGCCGGCCTACTTCTCCGACTCGCAGCGTCAGGCTACCAAAGAGGCGGGTGAAATCGCCGGTCTGAAAGTGCGCCGTATCATCAACGAGCCTACGGCTGCCGCATTGGCTTACGGCCTCGACAAGAAGAACAACGACATGAAAATCGCCGTCTACGACTTGGGCGGCGGTACGTTCGATATTTCGATTCTCGAATTGGGCGACGGCGTCTTCGAGGTGAAGTCGACCAACGGCGACACGCATCTCGGCGGCGACGACTTCGACCACGTGCTCATCGACTACATGGCCGAAGCGTTCAAGGCCGAGCACCAGATCGACCTGCGCCAAGACCCGATGGCGTTGCAGCGTCTGAAAGAGGCTGCCGAAAAGGCCAAAATCGAGCTTTCGAGCTCCACGACCACCGAAATCAACCTGCCCTACATCATGCCCGTCAACGGCATTCCGCAGCACTTGGTGATGTCGTTGACCCGCGCCAAGTTCGAGCAGTTGTGCGACCACTTGATCCGCAAGACCATCGAGCCGTGCAAAAAGGCATTGAGCGACGCGGGCTTGCAGGCTTCGCAAATCGACGAGGTGATTCTCGTGGGTGGTTCCACGCGTATTCCGGCCATTCAGAAAATCGTCGAGGAGTTCTTCGGCAAGGCTCCCAACAAGAGCGTCAACCCCGACGAGGTAGTCGCTATCGGTGCCGCCATTCAGGGCGGTGTCCTCACCGGCGAGGTGAAAGACGTGCTGTTGCTCGACGTTACGCCGCTGTCGTTGGGTATCGAGACGCTCGGCGGCGTGATGACCAAGCTCATCGACGCCAACACGACCATTCCGACCCGCAAGTCGGAGGTATTCTCGACGGCCGCCGACAATCAGCCTTCGGTCGAAATCAACGTTTGTCAGGGCGAGCGTCCGATGGCCCGCGACAACAAGTCTATCGGCCGCTTCCACCTCGACGGCATCCCGGCTGCTCCGCGCGGCGTGCCGCAGATCGAAGTGACGTTCGACATCGACGCCAACGGCATTCTGAACGTTTCGGCCAAAGACAAGGGCACCGGCAAGGAGCAGAAAATCCGCATCGAGGCTTCGTCGGGTCTGACCGAGCAGGAGATCCAGCGCATGCGCGACGAGGCCAAAGCCAACGAGGAGAAGGACAAGGCCGAAAAAGAGCGCATCGACAAGATCAACGCCGCCGACTCGAATATCTTCGCTACCGAGAAGCAGTTGAAGGAGTACGGTGACAAACTGCCTGCCGACAAAAAATTGGCTATCGAGGGTGCGCTCGCCAAACTGAAAGAGTCGCACAAGAATGCCGACGTCGCCGCTATCGACACTGCTATCAACGAGTTGAACGCTGCTTGGCAGGCCGCTTCGCAGGACATCTACGCCCAGCAGGGTGCGCAGCAGCAGGCGGGCGGCCAGCAGTCGCAGAACGCCGGTGCTTCGGCGGGCGACGGCAAGTCGCAGCCCGAAGACGTCGAGTTCGAGGAGGTGAAATAGCCCCGTTGCCGCGACCGGCTTTTCGAGCCGGAGCGAATGAACCCCCGTTACGGATTTCCGTGACGGGGGTTTTATTAACCCCTCCCATCGTTCTTGTTCTTTATTTCTGATTTTTTAGTATTTTTAGGCGAATTTCTCCGATAAATGATTACCTTTGCAACAAAGACCTCTTTGGGAGGTCATAACATGCAAAATAGGATGAAGAAACTTCAAATCGGCGATTTGTTCGCCGAAACTCCGATCGTGCAGGGTGGCATGGGTGTCGGAATATCGTTGTCGGGACTTGCATCGGCCGTAGCCGAACAGGGCGGAATCGGTGTGATTTCGTCGGCCGGGCTGGGGGTGATTTACCGCAGTTTTTCCAGCGACTACCGTTCGGCCAGTATCGAGGGCCTGCGGCAGGAGTTGCGCAAGGCTCGCGCGAAGACGCGGGGAATTATCGGGGTCAACGTGATGGTCGCCATGTCCAATTTCGCCGATATGGTGAAGACCGCCATTGCCGAAAAGGCCGATATTATCTTTTCGGGGGCGGGTCTGCCGCTCAATCTGCCGTCGTTCCTTCCCGAAGGCGCCAAAACGAAACTGGCGCCGATCGTTTCGTCGGCGCGTGCGGCCAAATTGTTGTGTGCGAAGTGGTTTTCCGAATACCGGCATGTCCCCGATGCGATCGTGGTCGAGGGTCCGAAAGCCGGCGGTCATCTGGGGTATAAGGCCGGGCAGCTCGACGATGCGGATTTCGCACTCGAAACCGTCGTTCCGCAGGTGGTTGAAACGGTGGGGGATTTTGCCGCTGCGCATGATTGCCGCATACCCGTTATCGCGGGCGGCGGAATCTACACGGGCGAAGATATTTACAAAATCCTTTCGCTCGGTGCCGACGGCGTGCAGATGGGCACGCGTTTCGTCACGACCGAGGAGTGCGATGCCGCACCGGCATTCAAACAGAGTTATCTCGATGCGCGGGAACCCGACATCGAAATTATCGAAAGCCCGGTCGGAATGCCCGGACGCGCTATCCGCAGCTCTTTTTTGGACCGCGTGAAGGCGGGTTTGACTCGCCCGAAACGATGCCCGTTCCATTGCATCAAGACCTGCGACGTGTCGCACAGCCCCTATTGCATCATGTTGGCTTTATACAATGCGTTCAAGGGGCGGTTGCAAAAGGGATATGCCTTTTGCGGGGCGAATGCGTGGCGTTCCGACCGAATCGTGAGCGTGAAGGAGTTGATCGATACGCTCAAGCGCGAGTACGACGAATTTTCGTTGAAAAAGCTATTGTCCGACCGTTCGGAGTAGAGACGGCAATATCCGTCGGAGAGGACAAGGCCGAAAATGCCCTTCGGCCTTGTTTCTTTGTGTTTTATGCGCCGCAAATCGAGGAACTTCATCGCGGTTTGCTGCTTTGTCTCTGTCGATTCGATGTTTTTGGGGCGTCTCCTTTAATTTTTCATTCTTTTTTTCTATCTTTGTGCGCTATTGGGGGTACCTGTTGCAAAATTTCGGCGATACCTCGAACAAAACGGCAACATAAGTCAATAACAAATTAATAAAAATGCAGAGTAAAGGTTTCATTAAACTCATCGCGGTGCTTCTGGCTATCGGATGCGTTTACCAGTTCTCGTTTACGTTCAAAACCCGGAGCGTCGAGAAGCAGGCGGCCCGCTATGCCGCGCAGTATCCGGTCGAGCAGCAGGCCGCTGCCGAACAGCACTTCCTCGATTCGGTGCAGAATCTGCCGGTGTTCAATCTCGGATTCCGTACGTTCACCTACAAGGAGTGCAAGACCAACGAACTGAACTTGGGCCTCGACCTCAAAGGCGGTATGAACGTCATGATGGAGGTGCAGGTCGACGGCGTCATCAAGGCATTGGCCGGTGACAGCCAGAACGACCCCGCGTTCATCGCCGCTATCGAGGAGGCGAACGCGGCTATCAAGGAGGGCAGCTCGAAGGATTATGTCGATGTTTTCGTCGACGCTTACCGGCGGGCATCCGACAACCGTCCGTTGGCGGCTATCTTCGTCAGCCCCGACCGCAGCGACATCACGCTCGAAAGCAGCGATAACGACGTCGCCAAAGTACTGAAATCCGACGTCGAAAAAGCCATCGGTGCTTCGTTCAACGTCCTGCGCAGCCGTATCGACAACTTCGGCGTCGTGCAGCCCAACATCATGCGCCTGCCCAATTCGCACCGTATTCTGGTCGAGTTGCCGGGTGTCAAGGAGCCCCAGCGCGTCCGCGACCTGTTGCAGCGTACGGCCCAGTTGGAGTTCTGGCTGACCTACGACGCCAACGAGATGTGGCGTTCGTTGCAGGAGGCCGACGTGCAGTTGGGCAAGGAACGGGCCGCATCGAACACAGCTGCGGTTGAAATGGAAACCGTTGCGGCCGAATCCGCTTCGTCCGAAACGCCCGCAGCCGAAGGTCTGCTCGCCGAAATTTCCGAAACGGCCGAACCCGAAGAGATTCATACGGGCCGCTTCGACCGCGAACGCAACCCGTTGTTCGCGCTGCTCGACCCGTCGTATGCCGGCGGTGCGGTCATGGGTGCCGCTTACAAGTCCGACATGGCTGCCGTGACCGAATATCTTTCGCGTCCTGCTATCCGGCAGTTGTTCCCTGCCGACGTCCGCTTCATGTGGAGTGTCAAGGGCGACGACAAAATCGACGGCCGTTACTACCTCTACGCTATCAAGGCGCAGGGCGGCAAGGCTCCGCTCGACGGTTCGGTCGTGACCGAAGCGTCGGAGCAGTACCAGCAGCACGGTGCTACGGCCGAAGTTTCGATGGCCATGAATTCCGAAGGCGCACAGCGTTGGGCCCGTCTGACCGGCGAGAACATCGGCAAATGCGTCGCTATCGTCTTGGACGGTGCCGTCTATTCGGCTCCTTCCGTGCGTACGAAAATCGACAAGGGCATTTCGCAGATCACGGGCGACTTCACCATTCAGGAGGCCAAAGACTTGGCCAACGTGCTCGAATCGGGTAAGGTGCCGGCTCCCGCCAAGATTATTCAGGACACCGTCGTCGGCCCGTCGCTGGGTCAGGAGTCTATCAACGCCGGTCTGTTGTCGTTCGTCATCGCGTTCATCCTCGTGCTGTTGTACATGGGCCTCTTCTACAAGACGGCCGGTTGGATGTCCGATATCGCGTTGTTGACCAACGTCTTCCTGCTGATGGGTATTCTCGTCTCGTTCGGCGCTGTGCTGACCCTGCCGGGTATCGCCGGTATCGTCCTGACGATGGGTATGGCCGTCGACGCCAACGTCATCATCTACGAACGTATCAAAGAGGAGCTGCGCGGCGGCAAAGGCCTTTCGCTGGCTATCAAGGACGGTTTCTCGAAGGCTTATTCGGCGATCATCGACGGTAACCTGACGACCATCATCACCGGTATCGTCCTGCTTATCTTCGGTAACGGTCCCGTGCGCGGTTTCGCTACGACGCTGATTATCGGTATCATCACCTCGTTCTTCAGCGCCGTCTTCATCACGCGTCTGCTGATTGACTGGATCGCCGGCAAGTGGGGGAACATCTCGTTCTCGCGCAAGTGGTCGGAGGGATTCCTCAATAATACGCATGTCGATTTCTTGAGCAAACGGAAGATTTCCTACATCGTCGCTGCTGCCGTCATCGTCGTTTCGTGCATTTCGTTCGCCACGCAGGGGTTGAATCTCGGTGCCGAGTTCACGGGCGGTCGTGCTTACGTCATCCGCTTCGACAAGCCGGTTTTGGCCGAAGATGTGCGCGCCGGTCTGCAAGTCGCTTTCAGCGATATTGCGGATGCCGATGCCTCGAAGACCAGCTACGAAGTGAAACAGTACGGCAACGAACGCCAGATGCGCATCGTGACGCAGTACAAGTACGACGATACGTCGGACAACGCGACGGCCGAAGTCGAACAGCTCATCTACAAGGCCTTGAAGCCGTTGTATTCCTACGACATCTCGTTCGAGAATTTCAGCAACACGCAAGTCGATGAAAACGGTATCGTGACGGCCGACAAGATCGGGCCTTCGATTGCGAGCGACATGACGTGGAACGCCATCTACTCGGTGTTGTTCTCGTTGATTGCCATCGGTTTGTACATCACGTTCCGGTTCAAACGCTGGCAGTGGGCTTCGGGTGCTACGGCGGCTCTGGCGGTCAATGCACTCTTCATCATCGGTCTTTTCTCGCTGTTCTACAAGATCATGCCGTTCAACTTGGAGGTCAATCAGGCTTTCATCGCTGCGATTCTGACGATTATCGGTTACGCGATCAACGATACCGTCGTCGTGTTCGACCGTATCCGCGAGTACTTGGGGCTCTACCCGAAACGCAACCTCAAAGAGAACGTCAACAACGCCATCAACTCCACGTTGTCGCGTACGGTCAATACGTCGGGTACGACGCTTGTAACGCTGTTGGCCATCTTCTTCTTCGGCGGCGAGTCGATTCGTGCATTCATCTTCGCGTTGATTATCGGCGTTGTCGTCGGTACGATCGCCACGATTTTCATCGCTACGCCCATCGCTTACGATTTGATGACCAAACGGGCCAAAGCCGACGCGAAATAGCGGACGTGGGGGGCTTTCCTCCCGCTGCCCAAAGACGCTTATCCGACGGATTGCCGCATCTCTGCGGCAGTCCGTTTTTTCGTCGCGGCGATTAGGGTGCGGATTGGGGAATTTCATCGGCGCAGGGGGGCGTCGGTGCCGTTCGGTTTATCGGTGCGGCGCGTTTTTCCGAACCCTCCTCGCAAGGGCGATAAAATAATTCTGAATTCTGAATTCTGAATTCTGAATTGTGCTTATCTTTGCGTTATGGAAAATTTCTGGAAATGGGTGCGGCGCTCCGTGTCGCCGGTGTTTCTGACTTTGCTCGTCGCATCGTTCATCCTATGGTATATCGCCAAACTGGGGTACACCTACACGACCGAGCAGAACGTGCGGGTGCAGGTCGACGGACAGCCGTTCGAGGTCTCTTGTGTCGTCGAGGGGCTCGGTGCCAATCTGTTCGGCTACCGGGTCTATGCGAACAAGACCCTGCGGATTCCGCTTTCGGAGCTTACCTATCAAACGGTGCACGAAGAGGGTCACGAAGGCAAAATCGCCATCGACCCGCAGTCGTTGCAGAATGCCATTTCCGTGCGATACAGCGATATCAAGGTGCTTTCCGTCGGGGCGGTGCCCGAAATCGACATGCCTGCGAAACCATGATGAAAGTGGGCGTTACGGGCGGCATCGGAAGCGGGAAAAGTACGGTTTGCCGGTTGTTCGCACAGCGGGGCATCGCCGTTTACGATTCCGACCGCGAAGCCAAACGGTTGATGTCTGAATCCGCCGACTTGCGGATCGCTGTCGTGCGACGTTTCGGGGCCGATATCTATCAGGAGGATGTGCTCGACCGCGCGCGTTTGGCCGCTTGCGTCTTTTCCGATGCACAAGCTCTCGCCGATTTGAATGCGCTGGTACATCCCGCCGTTATGCGTGATTTCGCACAGTGGGCCGATGCGCAGCCCTCGCCTTACGTCATTCTGGAAAGCGCGATTCTGTTCGAGGCCGGTTTGCAGGGCTATGTCGATCGTACCGTCGCCGTGTTGGCTCCGGCCGAACTGCGGATACAGCGGGCCTGCCGTCGCGACCGGTGCGACGAAGCGCACGTCCGCAGCCGTATGGCAGCCCAGATGTCCGACGACGAGCTCTGCACACGGGCCGATTTCACGATGGTGAACATTCTCGAATCCGATTTGGAACCGTCGGTCGCCCAGTTGGACGGGCTTTTCCGGCAGCAACTCGCAGCGGAAGCCGCAAAATGCAATTCTTTGAAATGACACTCGACTTCTCCGCGCCGCAGGTGATGGCTATCGTGAACATCACGCCCGATTCGTTTTTCGGCGACAGCCGCACGTTCGAGGCCGATGCCGTCGCGCAGCGGGTCGAAACGGCGCTTCGCGAGGGAGCGACGATGCTCGACATCGGCGGATATTCTTCGCGTCCGGGTGCCGACGAGGTGCCGGAAGAGGAGGAGTGGTGGCGCGTCGCAATGGGGCTGGAAATCGTCCGGCGCATGGCTCCGCAGGTTCCCGTATCGGTCGATACGTTCCGCAGCGGGATTGTCGGGCGGGTCGTCGAGCGGTTCGGGCCGGTGGCGGTCAATGACATATCGGCCGGAGCGTTGGACGAGCGGATGCTTCCGACCGTCGCGCGTTACGGGGTGCCCTACATCGCCATGCACATGCGGGGTACGCCGCAGACCATGCAGTCGATGACCGGTTACCGGCGCGGCATCGTCCCCGAAACGGTCGATTATTTCCACAGCCGCGTCGCTGATATGTTGCAGGCGGGCATCCGGCGCGAAAACATCGTGCTCGATCCCGGATTCGGATTCGCCAAGACGTTGGAGCAGAATTACGAACTGCTGGCCGGATTGCATCGGGTGTGCGAGCTCGGTTTTCCGGTGTTGGCGGGCGTTTCGCGCAAGTCGATGATTTGGCGGGTTTTGGATTCGACGCCCGCCGACGCGCTCGCCGGAACGGTGGCGTTGCAGTGGGAGTGCCTGCGGCAGGGGGCCGCCGTCCTGCGGGTGCACGACGTGCGCGAGGCGGTCGATACGGTGCGATTGTTTGAAATCTATAAACGCAGCAGCGAATGATACATATCGAGAATATCCACAAGCGTTTCGGGACGTTGGAGGTTTTGCGCGGTATTTCGCTCGACGTGGCCGACCGCGAGTTGGTCGCCGTCGTCGGAGCCAGCGGTGCCGGCAAAACGACCCTTTTGCAGATCATCGGCACGCTTTCGCGGCCCGACGAAGGCTGCGTGCGGATTGCCGACCGCGATGTTTTTTCGTTGGACGACCGGGCCTTGTCCCGTTTCCGCAACGAACAAATCGGTTTCGTTTTCCAGTTCCACCATTTGTTGCCCGAGTTCACGGCGTTCGAGAATGTCTGCATTCCGGGTTTGATCGGGCATCGTTCCCGCGTCGAGGTGGAAACGCGTGCGCGGGAGTTGCTCGGCCTCATGGGGCTTTCCGCCCGCAGCGAACACAAGCCCGGTCAGCTTTCGGGCGGCGAACAGCAACGGGTCGCCATTGCGCGCGCGCTCATCAACGAGCCGGCGGTGTTGTTGGCCGACGAGCCTTCGGGGAATCTCGATACCCGCAACCGCGACGAAATCCACCGCCTGTTTTTCGAGTTGCGCGAGCGGTTGGGGCAGACTGTCGTCATCGTAACCCACGACGAGGGGCTGGCGGCGATGGCCGACCGCAAAATCGTGCTTTCCGACGGTCAGGTCGTCCGATAGTCCCGCTGGCTGGACTGCCCTCGTCGTGCGGCAGCCGCCACGAAACGACAGCACGGCGACATTTCGTCGTGCGGCGGCTACGAAAAGAGGGCCCGAACGAAATGTTCGGGCCCTCCGTTTTCTGTGCGGTGTCGTCGCTTATTTGGCAGCTTCTTCGGCAGCGGCTTTTTCGCAGCAGCACGAATCCGTCTTTTCGCAGCAGCCTTCTGCGTTCTCGCAGTTAGCGCATTCGGTCTGAGCTTCGGCTTCGGCCGTCTTGTTGTTGGCGTTTCCGCAGCAGCCGATCATGGCGACAGCGGCCACGACGATTGCGAAAGAGAAAATCTTTTTCATTGTCTTAAACGTTTAATGGATTGTTATTAACGTCGCAAAGTTACGGATTCGGTGGAATTATGCAAGAAAAAGTCAATTTTTTTAATAATTCGACTTCGATTTATGCCCGTTCGGCCCGCGTCGGATCTTTTCGACCGTTCTTTCGTATGAGCAGCCGAAGCACGGTCAGTGCAGCAAATCCCGGATTGTCAGTTCCTCGTTTTTGATGAAGGCTTTCGGGAAATTGGGTGCGATGCGGCCTTTCAGCATGATGGCCTCTTCCGTCGTCAGACAATCGCCTGCCGTAACCCGCCAATAGGGATTGTCGTAGGTCAGGTAGACTTTCGTGCCCGGACAGGTCTCCTCGAAAAGCAGTTTCGCACGCAGGGCTTCCGCTCGGGCGTTCTGCCCGTTGTCTAAAAAAATGCAGATGCGATAGCCGTGAAACGTCGTGTGCGCCGGCATGCGTTCGGCCTGCTCGATAGCTCGGGCGGCTTCGGCGTGTTCGGTGGCCGTGACGCGGGCTCCGTTCGTGACGCAAGGTTCCGCCAGCCGTTGTTTGAACGATTCGAGTTTCTGGGCAGCGGCCTGCATGGGCGCGACGGCGAATGCCGACAGTAAAAGGATTATCGCGAACGATGTGCGCATAGTCAGAAGAGGTATTTTTTTACATCCTGCAACGTGATGCCAAAGATATTCAAAAAATCCGACAACGGCATCTTTTCGCGGTCGATATTTATGCGTGCCGGCCCTCCGCGCCCTTCGACGATGCAGGAAACCGAGAGTTGCGACGGGTCGTCGGCCTGCAACGCCCGGCCTGTCAACAGCAGCGCGATCGGGTCGTCGACAGCGACTTTCCAGCGGGTTACGACGCTTTCGACCGTCCGTTTTCCGACCTCGATGCCTTCGTGGAGACGAATCGTCCCGACCCGCCGCCCTGCATAGTAGAGCGTGAAATCCGCCCGTTGCAGTTCCAGCTTGTAGCCCGTGCCGTTGGTGATGCGCAGTACCGCTTCGGCACCCGTCAGCCCTTTGCGTTCGATTCGTTCGACCGCGTCGATGTGGATTTTCTGTGCCGCCCGTTCTGCCGCCCGACGGCAGGAGCCGAACGACAAGGCGACAGCGACCGCCAGCAGCAATAATACGTGTTTGCTCATTTCTCTCCCGTGTAGATTTGCGCGATGCCGAACGTCTGGCTTCGGGCGCGGCAGTCGCGGAATCCCGCCCGCTCCAGCATCTCCACGAAGCGTTCCGGTGCCGGAAAGGCCGTCACCGATGCGGGCAGATATTCGTAGGCGCGGCGGTCGTGCGAAACCAGCCCTCCGATGCGTGGCAGCAACTTGTGAAAATAATGCTCGAACAGCCAGCGGAACAGCCGGTTGCGCGGACGCGACAGTTCCAGAATCACCACTTGGCCTTGCGGTTTCAGCACGCGGTGGAATTCGCGCAGTCCGGCGTCGATGTCCCCGAAATTGCGCACGCCGAAAGCCGCTGTCACGGCATCGACCGAAGCATCGGCGAGCGTAAGCCGTTCGGCATCTTCGACCGACAGCGCGATACGGCCGTCGAGTTTGCGGGTTGCGATTTTCTGGCGTGCGACGTCGAGCATCCCCTCCGACAGATCGACCGCCCGAATCCGTGCCTGCGGGATGCCGCGCGCGAGGTCGATGGCCAAATCACCCGTGCCGGTGGCTACGTCGAGCACGGTCTGCGGCGATTTTCGGCGCACGATTTGCACGACGTGCCGTCGCCATAGGCGGTCGACGTTCAGCGACAGCAGGTGATTCAGCAGGTCGTAATGCGGGGCGATGCGGTCGAACATCGTGCGGACTTGCGACTTTTTGGTTTCGCGGGCGTTATAAGGCAGGGTATTCATTCGTAGCGGATGGTTTCTTCGGGTTTGACGGTCGAGACGATCGAGGCCGGAACGACCAGCAGGGCGACGATGGCGGCCATGAATCCTGCATTGAGGGCAGCCCACTGGCCCCAGCTCAACGCGATGGGGACTTCCGAGAGCAGATAGCCTTCGGGGTCGAGCCGGACGACGTGCGTCGCGGCTTGCAGCAGGCAGAGCCCCAGCCCGATGCCGTTGCCCCACGCCAGTCCGCGCAGGGCGACGAATCCGGCTCGATAAAGGAAGATGCGCCGCAGTTGGCCGTTGCGCATGCCGAACGTTTTGAGCAGCCCGATCGTGCGGGTTTGGCCGAGCACCAGAATCAGCAGCGCGGTGGCCATGTTGAAAAACGCTACCGCCAGCATGATGACCAAGATGACGGCGGCATTGACATCGTGGGCTTTGAGCCAGTCGAACACGTTGGGATAGAGCCATTGCACGCTGCGGGCCGTCAGATTGACCGTTTCATCGGCTTCGTCGTGGAACAGCCGGTCGTTCAGCGCGTCGGCGAATGCTTCTGCTCCGGCGAGGTCGGAGGTCATGATTTCGTATCCAGTCGCTTCGTCGGGCTGCCAGCCGGCAAGTCGTTGTACGTTGCGCAGGTCGGTCAGAATCAGGGCGTTGTCCATTTCGTCCATGCCCGATGCGTAGATGCCCGATATTTTGAACCGGTCGCGATGGGGTTGTGCGTCCTGTTCGACGAAGAGCATTTCGATTTTGTCGCCGACGTTCATCCGCAGCCGTCGGGCCAGCGAGCGCGAAAGCAACACGTCTTTCGTGCGGATGCTGTCGCCGATGCGCGGCAGCTCGCCCTCGACGAGCCACTCGCCGAAGGTCGTCCGGTCGTACGAGCCGTCGACGCCTTTGAGCAGCACGCCCTCTACCGTGTCGTCGGTGCGGACGATGCCGCTTTTGACGGCGTATGGCGTCGCCGCGACGAATCCCGGAACCGAGCGCACCAGCGCTTCGAGGTGCGGCGTGCGGCGCAGGGGGGCGGCATCAGGGGTGTGAATGCTCCGAACGTCGGTCAGCACGACGTGACCCGTGAAACCGACCATTTTGCGGGCGATTTCGCGCTTGAAACCCATCATCACGGCGACGGAGACGAGCATCACCGCGATGCTCAATGCCACCGAAACGACCGCGATCCGCTGCATGACGCCGGCGTTGCGGCCGGCACCCGAACGGGCCGTGCGTCGGGCGATGAAGAATGCCAAATCCACTTGCGTGCGTTTTTCCGAGAATTCGATGCAAAGTAACATATAAATTTCTTATTTTTGCCCGAAATTCCGGCGGAATGTTTCCGGCGGGATACGATTCGGAGATAAAAACCAATAAATATGCTTTTTCAATCGCTTTTCGCCCTGTTGCAGATCGGTTATCGCACCGATTCGGGCGCTGCTTTCACGGGAGCCCAGTCGGGGATGTTCCTGCTGATCATCGCCATCGGCATCGCCGGATACTTGGTGCAGGCCCGCCTGCAATCTGTTTTCCGCAAGTACTCCAAAGTGTCGTTCCCGGGCGGTCTGACCGGTGCCGAAGTCGCCGAAAAGATGTTGCGCGACAACAACATCCACAACGTCCGGGTGACGCATGTCAAGGGTCACCTGACCGACCATTTCAACCCGCAGACCATGACCGTCAATTTGAGCGATTCGGTCTATTCGTCGTCGAGCGTCGCCGCTGCTGCCGTCGCTGCCCACGAGTGCGGCCATGCCGTGCAGCATGCGCGCGGATACGCTCCGCTGGGATTGCGGTCGCGGCTGGTGCCGGTCGTGCAGTTCGCTTCGACGGCCGCCACGTGGGTCATTCTGCTCGGATTGGTGCTACTCGCCACGACCCGCAACGAGTTGTTGTGCTGGGTCGGCGTCGGGATGATCGCCATGTCGGCGCTCTTCTCTATCGTGACGCTGCCGGTCGAATACAACGCTTCGGCCCGTGCGCTCGAATGGCTGAAAGTCAGCCGTACGATGCCCGACGCCCAGTTGTCGCAGGCACGCGAGGCGCTTTCGTGGGCGGCCCGCACCTATCTTGTCGCCGCATTGAGCGCGATCGCGTCGGTGCTCTATTACGTTTTCCTGATTCTCGGACGCCGTGACTAATCGCAACGGCGACGATTACGCTTCGCGCGGGTGGCTCGCGGTCGCGGTGCTTATCGCCGTGCTCGTGGCCGTCGGCTTCATTCCGCCGCAGACGGTCGGCGGCGTCCGGTTGCGCCGTGCCAATATCCTTTCGGACATTCTGACGTTCGACGACGTGTCCGCTGCGGAAACGGCGTTCGTGGTCGACGACGAGGTGGTCAGCATCGACATGAATTCGGTGTCCGAATGTATCGTTGCGGCCGATAGCGTGCCGTGTGCCGCGCAAATCGTCTACGAGTGGTATCCGCTCGGCAGATTCGTCGATACGCCCGGAACGGACAGTGCTGTCGTTTCGGTTCCTTTCGGCGAAAGGCCGGTTGCCCGCAGGCCCGACGGCGTGCGGTTGAGCCCTGCGTTGGTGCCCATCGAGGATTACGGCGACCGGCACATGGCGGCGTTTTTCGATACGTTGCTTTTTGCGCAGCGGCCTGTGCGCATCGCGTTTCTCGGCGACTCGTTCGTCGAGGGCGACATTCTGACGGCCGATTTGCGCGAGCGGCTGCAAGTCGCTTACGGTGGCGGCGGTACGGGCTTCGCTCCGATGGCTTCGCCCCTGACCGCCTATCGCCGCTCGGTCAAAACCGCAGCGAGAGGATGGACTTCCTACAACATCATGCAGCGGCGGAATGCTCCCGAAGCGTTGCGCGACCGGTTTTATGTTTCGGGTTGGGTCAGCCAGCCCGTTGCGGGCGCATCTACGACATGGAGCTGCACCGATTTCCGCGAACGGCTCGGCGAGTGCACCGAAGCGCGGATTTTCTTCGTCAGTCCGTCGGACAGCCGGGTCGAGGTGACGGTCAACGATTCGTTGTGGCGGAGTTTCGCGATCGACGGCGACCCCGCCGTGCGCGAAATCGTGGTCGGCGCGCCGCGTATCGGTTCGCTGGCTTTCCGTGTGGACGAAGGGCAGGAAGGATTCGTCGGCTACGGGGTTGTGTTCGACGGCGGGGGCGTGTCGGTGGACAATTACTCCGTCCGCAGCAACAACGGGCGTGCGCTGTTTTGGACGAATCCTTCGGTCGACGCGCAGATGCACTCTTTGCTGCACTACGATCTGGTGATTCTGCAATACGGGCTCAACATCATGCAGCAGGGTGTCCGGTTGTACGGCAAATACGGCATCCAGCTCGAACAGATGGTCGCTTTCGTGCGCGAGTGTTTTCCGGGTGCCGCCGTGTTGCTGTTGGGCGTGAGCGACCGTTCGGTGAAGACCGCCAACGGATTCGAGCCGATGGATGCGATTCCCTACATGGTCGCCTGCCAGCGTGCCGCCGCCCAGCGTTCCGGTGCGGCTTTCTGGCCGACGAGCGAAGCCATGCGCACTTGGGGCGGCATGGCGGCTTTCGTGGCGAACGGATGGGCAGCCAAAGACCATACCCACATCAACTACGCGGGCGGACGCCGCGTCGCGTGGTCGCTGGCCGATGCGATTCATGCCGGAGCACGGGCGGCCTACGAGGCCCGCAAGGCGGAGGAAGCGCGCCGTGCGGCGGAAAATCTGCTCGATTCGCTGCAGCGTTCGCAAATCCGGCAGGCATTGTTACCCGACATCGTCGTAGCACCTCTCGACTGACATGCCCGAAGCGACGAACGATATTTTATTAAGGGTCGAGGAACTGCTCTCTTACGATTCGTGTGCACCGCTGATTTTCAGCAGCGGACTGTTTCTGTTTCTGTTCGCCGGCTTCCTGTTGATTTACAACCTGCTGCGTCGCACGACGACGGCCCGCATCGTCTACGTCATCCTTTTTTCGCTCTATTTCTATTACAAGTCGAGCGGCATTTACTTTCTGTTGTTGCTGTTCGCCGCCACGAGCGACTTTTTCATCGCTCGCGCGTTGGCCCGCACCGAACGTCCCGTCGCCCGTCGGTGGTGGGTGGCATTGAGTGTGGCGGTCAATCTCGGCATGCTTGGGTACTTCAAGTACACCAATTTTCTGACGGAAATCGCCAACAACCTGTTCGGGGCGGGATTTCTCCAGTTCCACAATATCTTTCTGCCGGTCGGCATTTCGTTTTTCGTCTTCCAGTCGATGAGTTATACCATCGACGTTTACCGCCGGCAGTTGCGCCCGTTGGGCAATTGGCTGGACTATCTGTTCTACCTTTCGTTTTTCCCGCAGCTGGTCGCCGGGCCTATCGTCCGGGCGCGCGACTTCCTGCCGCAGATTCGCCGCCGTCCGATCGTTACGCGCGAGATGTTCGGCATGGGAGTTTTTCTGATTCTGACCGGTCTTTTCAAAAAGGCGGTCGTTTCGGATTATATTTCGCTCAACTTCGTCGACCGTATTTTCGACGAACCGCTGCTCTACACCGGCTTCGAGTGCCTGATGGGTATTTACGGTTATGCTTTGCAGATTTATTGCGATTTTTCGGGTTATTCCGACATGGCCATCGGCATCGCGCTGTTGCTCGGATTCCGGTTTCCCAAGAATTTCGATGCGCCCTACAAGTCGGCGACCATCACCGAATTCTGGCGGCGGTGGCATATTTCGCTTTCGTCGTGGTTGCGCGATTACGTCTATATCTCGTTGGGCGGCAACCGCAAAGGGCGTATGCGCACCTATTTCAACTTGCTGGTCACGATGCTTTTGGGCGGATTGTGGCACGGTGCCGCGTTCCGGTTCATCCTTTGGGGCGCTTTGCACGGTGTCGCGCTGACGCTCCACAAGGTCTGGCTGGCCGTCGTTCCGGGTGCCGAAGCTACCGGCGACCGCATGCGTTGGTGGCGGCGGGCGGCAGGGATTTTCTTCACGTTCCACCTCGTCTGCTTCGGGTGGCTGCTTTTCCGCGCCGAGTCGATGCAGACTGTCGAATTGCTGCTTCACCAGATAGCGTTCGATTTTCACGCTCCGATGATTCCGCAGGTCGTCGCCGGATACGTCGGTGTCTTCGCGTTGATGGCCGTCGGGTATCTGCTGCACCTGATGCCCGCGCGCGTCGACATGTTCGCCCAGCGGACGGTAACCGCCGCTCCGATGATGTTGCAGGTGGTTTTGGCCGCCGCGATGATTTGGTGCGTGATGCAAATCAAATCGAGCGACATCCAGCCGTTCATCTATTTCCAGTTCTGACCGCCGCCGCTTTGCACGGTTCTTGCGGAGAGCCTCCGCATGGAAAAATTACGACCGCATCTCGCGCTTCTGTTCGCCAACGCCATTTGGGCGATGGACTTCCCTTTCTATTCGATCGTGCTGCCCCGTTACATGGGGCCGATGGGTATGGTCGCCGCTTCGTTGTTCGTCGCGGCCGTGTTGTCGTTCATCCCGTTCGGTTGGCAGTGGGCGCGGTGGTATTCCGCGAACCGGCGGCTTCCGATGGACAGTCGTTCGGAACGGCCCCGCTTGGAGAAAGTCGAGCACAGCGATCTGCGCAAGCTGGTCGGTGCGGCACTGCTGATCGGCGTGCTGCGCAAATCGTTTCTGATGTTCGGCCTTTCGCGGACATCGCCTATCGACGGGTCGATCATCGATACCATTATTCCGATTCTCGTCTTGGTCGTTTCGGTCTTGCTGGGAATCGACCGCTTTTCGCGCATGAAGATTGCCGGTCTGACGCTCGGTATGGCCGGAGCCGTGTGCGTCGTGCTGTCGGGCGCTTCGTCCGTGCATGAACACTCGGAGTTGCTGGGGAATATCCTCATCATTTCGAGTGCTTGCGTTTCGGCCCTCTACATGGTGCTTTTCAAACGCATCGTTGCCAAATACCGGCCGATTACCGTCATCCGGTGGATTTACTGCATGGCAGCCATTATCACGTTGCCGTTCGGTCTGGACGACATCGTCCACGCCGATTATGCGAACATCGCACACCATGCGTTGTTTCCGACGCTGTTCGTGCTGATCGTTCCGACCTTTTTCCCCAATCTGTTGCTGAATTACGGCCTGAAATACGTCGCACCTACCGTGACGAGCATCTATACCTACTTGCAGCCCGTGTTGGCGATCGTCGTTTCGGTCGCGATGGGGCTGGACAAATTGCACTTCGATACGGTGCTGTTCGCGCTGTTGATTTTCGCCGGCGTGGGGTTGGTGCTGCGGTCGTATTCCGTACGCGAAACTCCGTTGAAATCAGATGTTTAAGGGCGCTGCGCATGCGGTCTCTACGACGGCCGGTTATCCGAGCTGCCGACCGATTTGTGCATTCTCCGCCGCGTTCATTCTTGGCTTTTCAGCCGCTCGCGGTAGGCATCCCAGTCCGTTATCGGTTCGCGGGCTACGCCCGAATCCATTGCCGCTCGGGCGACGGCCGATGCGACCGCACAGCGCAGACGCGGGTCGAACGGTTTGGGAATCAGGTAATCGCGTCCGAATTCCAGCCGTTCCAGCCCGTAGGCCCGCAGGACGGAGGTCGGCACCGGTTCGCGGGCCAGTTCCGCCAGCGCATGGGTCGCCGCCAACTTCATCGCTTCGTCGATGCGGCTTGCCCGGACGTCCAGCGCACCGCGAAAGATATACGGAAATCCCAGCACGTTGTTCACTTGATTGGGAAGATCCGACCGTCCCGTTGCGAAGAGCAGGTCGGGACGCGAACCGACGGCCTTGTCGTAGGCGATTTCGGGGTCTGGATTGGCCAGTGCCAACACGATAGGGCGTTCGGCCATCGTGCGCAGCATTTCGGGCGTCAGCACATCGGCTTTCGACACGCCGATGAAAATATCGGCTCCTTCGACCGCTTCGGCCAGCGTCGCGATGCGGCGGGTCGTCGCGAACTCCTGCTTGTAGACGTTGAGGTCCGACCGATAGCGGCTCACGACCCCGCGACTGTCGCACAGCACCATGTTTTCCCGACGGATGCCCAGTGCGGGCAGGAATCGGGCGCAGGCAATGGCCGCCGCACCCGCCCCGTTGATGACGACCCGTTGGCGGGCGGCTTCGCGGCCCGTGATTTTCATCGCATTGAGAATGGCCGCCGCCACGATGACCGCCGTGCCGTGCTGGTCGTCGTGCATCACCGGAATATCCAGTTCTTCCTGCAACCGGCGGTCGATCTCGAAACATTCGGGGGCTTTAATGTCTTCCAGATTGATTCCGCCGAAAGTCGGCGCAATGGCCCGTACCGTGCGGACGAACTCGTCTGGGTCGGCGGCATCCACTTCGATGTCGTAGGCGTCGATTCCTGCGAATACCTTGAACAGCATGCTTTTGCCCTCCATGACGGGTTTCGCCGCCAGCGGCCCGATGTCGCCCAGTCCCAGCACGGCCGTGCCGTTCGTGATGACCGCTACGGTGTTGCCCTTGTTCGTGTAGCGGTAGGCTTCGTCGGGGTCGGCGGCAATGGCACGGGCCGGTGCCGCCACGCCCGGCGAATAGGCCAGCGAAAGTTCCTCCTGCGTATGGTGGGGTTTGGTGGGTGCCACCTCGATTTTTCCTGCGCGCGGCTCGCTGTGGTAGCGCAGGGCAGCCTGTTCGATTGTTTCCATAAGCGAAAATGCGGTGCCGCTGAATGGGCATCGCATTTTTCGTGTGTGCAATTTTTGTTCCGCAGTCAGAACAGCATTCCCGCTTCGCCGTCGTCGTGCGCATAGCCCAAATGGCTGTACGCCAGTTCCGTGACTTCCCGTCCGCGCGGTGTGCGCTTCAAAAAGCCCTCTTTGATTAAAAACGGCTCGTAGACCTCCTCGATCGTGCCGGAATCTTCGCCTACGGCGGTCGCTATGGTGTTCAGCCCGACGGGCCCGCCCTTGAATTTTTCGATGATGGTCGACAGTATCCGGTTGTCCATGCTGTCCAAGCCGCGCGAGTCGATGTTCAGTGCCTGCAACGCGATGCGCGTGATTGCGAGGTCGATATGGCCTTCGCCCTTGACCATCGCGAAATCGCGCACCCGCCGCAGCAGCGCATTCGCGATACGCGGGGTGCCGCGCGACCGGAGGGCTACTTCGAGGGCCGCATCGTTGTCGATCGAGACATCCAGAATGCGGGCCGACCGTTTGACGATACCCGCCAGCACCGACGCGTCGTAGTACTCCAAATGGCATTGGATGCCGAACCGTGCCCGCAGGGGCGAGGTCAGCAGACCGCTGCGCGTCGTGGCGCCCACAAGCGTGAACGGGGCCAGTTCGATTTGAATCGAGCGGGCCGAAGGGCCTTTGTCCAATACGATGTCGATTTTGTAGTCCTCCATCGCCGAATAGAGATACTCCTCGACAATCGGGCTCAACCGGTGGATTTCGTCGATGAAGAGCACATCGCCCGGGTTGAGTCCCGTGAGCAGTCCCGCGAGGTCGCCCGGTTTGTCCAGCACGGGGCCCGATGTAACGCGCAGTTGGGCACCCATTTCGTTGGCGATGATGTTGGCCAGCGTCGTCTTGCCCAGTCCCGGAGGGCCGTGCAACAATACGTGGTCGAGCGAATCGCCGCGCATCAGCGCCGCCTTGATGAATATGCGGAGGTTTTCGACGATTTTGTCCTGTCCGGCGAAGTTGCCCAGTTCCTGCGGGCGGATCCGGTTCTCGAATTCGAGGTCGCTCTCGGTATTGCGTACGATAGACATGATGCAAAGATACGAAGAATTTTGGAGAAAACAGGGAATCGGGGCAAGGATAGCGTAATGGGTTTAGAACAAGAATCGTAGCGGAGCATCGGACTTCGGTTTTCCAAGTGGCGAAAAGTCGATTTCGGCGGGATAGTTCGTAAGAAACATTACTTATCCGTTGCCTTTTTCGGGAGATCGATTTTTGGATTGAAACGCCTTGCGAAAGCTGGTTTTCGCGGGATCCTGTTGCTTTGATTGTCGTTTTTCGAAACAAAGATAATCATTTTTCGGACCGATTCGACGAAAAGACGATTTCGGATACCGATTCGTGAATCTTATTCTCTGTTTCGCTTCGTTTTTCATCGCTTCAAATAACTCTATATCAGTTAATTTTGTAAACGGTTAATAGAGTTATGAATCAAGTGGATGTAAAGGTCTCGTTCTACCTCAAAAAGAACGTTTTCGGTAAGCCGAGGGCAGAGGCCGCTGGCGGACTATGCCGAGGCGAGAAAAGGTGCACGAATGTGAACGAACCGAATGCCGAGGATCGTTGTCCCGTCATGGGACGTCTGACGGTCGGCCGATCGGAAAGCGTGTTCAGCGCGAAGTTGTCCGTTCCCGCTTCGTTGTGGTCGTCTGGGCGGGCCAAAGGCAAAAGCGCCAAGGCTACCGCGATCAATCGCCAACTGGACGAATACCGTGCTTCGGCACTCGCCATCTATCGTGAGCAGTCGGCCGTTCGTGAACGGGTAACGGCCGAGGAAATCAAGTGTTTGTTGTTAGGTATGGCTTCGGGGCAGGAAACCTTGCTCGACTACTTCCGCACGTATATCGAACACTTCGAGAAGCGTGTAGGTGTCAATCGTTCGGCACAATCTGCGAGGACGTATTGCAATACATACGATCATCTCGCTCGCTTTCTGTCGGAACGTCTGCGGCTTTCGGATATTCCCTTCACGGCGTTGGACAGGTCATTCATCGACAAGTTCGACCTATACTTGCGTACCGAATGCCGTTTGGCTCCGCGTAGCGTACTCCTGAATATGTCGCGGCTGCATACGGTCATCAATAAGGCTCTTGCCGCAGGAATCATCACTGCCGACCCGTTCGCCGGTTATGAGCCGCCGCGCCCCGAACGCAACCAACGCTATTTGACGCGAGAGGAATTGAAACGACTGATGACTACGCCACTCCCTGCATCGCGGCTCTATCTTGTCCGAGACTTGTTTCTGTTCTCCTGTTATACGGGCATCAGCTACGGCGATATGTGTCGGCTGACTGTCGAAAATCTCGAAACAGCCGAGGACGGAACAATATGGATCAAGGCAGTGCGGGAGAAGACTGGCGTGGAGTTCGAGATACCCTTGCTCGACTTACCGCTGCATATCATCGACAAATACCGCGATACAATGCCCGATGGGAAACTACTTCCCATGTATGGGAATTCGGAGCTGAACAAAGGTCTGAAAAGCCTTGCTGTGGTCTGCGGCATCGACCGGAAGTTGACCTTCCACATGGCTCGCCACACTTATGCCACGGAGATCGCTCTCTCGCATGGCGTACCGATGGAGACGGTCAGCAGGATGTTGGGCCACAGCCGTGTCGATACGA
>JAMPDE010000001.1:761365-781983 GCA_023665825.1 Alistipes senegalensis
GCTTCCGAAACGGAACGCTGGCTCGCGACCTGCCGCGACCTGCTCCGGCTCGTGCGTCGCACCGATGTCCGCACGACGCCCCGCCGCGACCCGAAACGGGTGCTGTTGGAGTTCGTGCGTGCCGATTCGGCGGCTTCCGTGCCGCCGGTGTGCGGCGAACTGGTCATCGGCACGGGCGAACACGAGTGTTACACGGCGGAATACCGTGCGCTGACGGGCGATTTTTACCTCAAATTTTGATATTTTCGCAAAACGAACTAACTTTGTCTTAAAGGAGTGCGAACGGTCGGCGTGCGTCGGATGTCGGAATGAAATGATCCGCCGCGAATCGCTTCGTACCGGTCGTTTTTTATGAACGAAAAGAACCGAAAAATCATGAAACGGATTATCTTCCTTGCGCTCGGCGCGTGGTTCGCCGTCGGCGGAGCATCCGCCCAGAATAATCCCTACATCTCGTTGCAGGGGGCGGTCGAAACCCAGTACGGGCTGACCGTCGCGCAGCCCCGCACGATATTGGCCGTCGACGTGACGGTCGAGTGCGAGCGGACGCTGGCAGGCCCCTATGCCCGTTACGCGCAGAAATTCTTGGGACTTCGCGCGCCGCTGACCGACAAGACCGTCTGGACGGTCAAAGACGCGCGCACCTCGCTCGCCGATACCGAAACCGCGCTTTTTGCGGGAGCGCCCGCATCGGCGAACAAACGGACTTACGACTACACCGAAGCGGACGACGAGTTCCCGCGCGTGCTGGTCGACAAGACCGGTATCGGCGTTTCGACGCTCGAAGATGCTGCCCGCGAAGCGGTCAATACCATTTACTCGCTGCGCCGCCACCGCATGGACCTTATCACGGGCGAGGCGGGCGAAAATGTTTTCGGAGGCGGTCTGAAAGCCGCGCTCGATGAAATCGACCGGCTGGAACAGAGCTACTTGGAACTCTTTCTCGGCAAACGGACTTTCGCTACGTCGTCCCACCGTTACATCGTCTATCCGCAGGCCGACAAGATGAAATACGTCGTCAGCCGCTTCTCGCCGACCGCCGGCCTGCTGCCTGCCAGCGACCTCACGGGCGACATGATTCTGTTAGAAATCAACCCGACCGACCCCCAGACGACGGGCATCGCGGCCAGCGAGCGCGAACCGTCGGTCGTGTCGTGCCGCGTCGCCGCACCGTCGGAGTGCCGCATCATCAGCGGCGGCCGCGAATTCGAGACCGTTACGCTGCCCATCTTCGAGTTCGGGCGCACCATCTATGTCGCTGTCCCCCGCCGCAAATAGCCCGCGTGCGGATTGCACCGTGCGGATGGCCGCGCTGCTGGGCCGGATGCGCCGCGAACGCAACGGAGTCGTCGCCGATGCCATGCGCTATTACGGACGCCGTTACGGGTTGAATTACGGGGTCAGCCTGCCTACCGTGCGGTCGATCGCCCGTGCCGGAACGCCCGATCACGGTTTCGCCCGCATGCTGTGGGAGCAGGACGTGCGCGAACTGAAACTGGCCGCCCTGCATCTTGCCGAACCGGAATCCCTGACCGTCGACGAAGCGGCGTGGTGGGCGCGCGGCATTGTCAATTCCGAATTAGCCGAAGAGTTCGCATTCGCGCTGCTCCGCCGGTCGCCGCACTGCGGGGCGATTTTCGCCGCATGGGTCGAAATCTCGACCCCTTTTTTGGCTTACGCAGCCCTTTTGGGAGAGGCCCGCTCGCCGCAACTCACCGAAAAACTGCTCCCGCCGACCCTCGAAATTATCCGCGACCTGCCGAATCTGCGTTCCTCCGAGATGCCGCAGGGGAACCAAGCGCACATGCTCGCGCAGGGAGCCGTCGCACTGCTGGATGCGCTCGGCCGTCAAAACGAAACGAACCGACAAGCGGTTTTGAACGCTGCCGATTCGTTTGCCCGCTCCGCCGATGCGGAGGGGCGTTTCGTCTCCGAAGAGTTGCGCTGGCGGCTGGCCTAACGCGGGCTCTCCTCCCGGACGTGTTCGCGGGCTTCCAATTCCTGCAATTTGCCGACCAGCTGGTCGTAGGGCATCGTGCCGCTCGACCGCCACAGCACCTCGCCGCGCCGGAAGAACATCAGCGTCGGCACCGACCGGATTTCGTAGCGGCGGATGATGTCGGCCATTTCGGGCGAGTCGATGTTGACCTTATACACCTCGACCCGTCCGCGCATCTGCTCCTGAAACCGGTCGACGACGGGGTGCATCGCCTGACACGGGCCGCACCACGAAGCGAAAAAATCGACGAACGTCAGGGCGTCGCGCCAGATAATTTTATCGAAGTCTGTCATAACGTGTGATTTTTAGGGGATACTCTTTGTTTCAGTTCAGTTCCGCCCACGTCATGCCGGCGTAGGCTTTTTCCGAAAGTTCCTTTTCGACATAGCTGATCGTGCGGCGCAGTCCCTCGACCAGCGGCGTAGCGGGCGTCCAGTCCAGCTCGCGCCGCGCCGCCGACAAGTCGGGCAGGCGTCGCCGGACATCGTTGCGCCGCGCTTCGACGTGGATGATGCGCGACCGGCTGCCGGTCAGTTCGACAATCTGTTCGGCCAGTTCGCGAATGGAAATCTCGTGTCCGCTGCCCAAGTCCACCGTGCGCGGACGTTCGGCTGGCACCGCGTTCATCAGCCGCACCAGCCCGTCGACGACGTCGCCCACCCAGCAGAACGTGCGCAGCTGCTCGCCGCTGCCGGTGATCTGCAACGTGCGGTTCTGCAATGCCGCGACGACCAGTTTGACGACCACGCGCTGGTCCATGAGGTCGGCCCCGATGCCGTAGGTGTTGAAGATGCGGGCGATGCGCGTGTCGACGCCGAACTCCTTGTGATACGCGTTGTGCAGTGCTTCGGCCGCCCGCTTGCCTTCGGCATAGATGCGGGCGGGCGTTTTTTCGATGCCCTGCTGCGGATAGGTGGCCCGCAGGTTGATGCCGTAGACGTGGCACGACGAGGCGTAGACCACGCGGGCGTGCTCCGTGCGGGCCGTGTCGAGTGCGTTGATCGAGCCGAGCATGTCGACTTTGAGCGTTTCGACCGGCAGCGACTTCTTGTAACAGAGCATGGCGGGCGAGGCGAGGTTGTAGATTTCGTTGCAGCGGATGCTGAACGGCTGCACGATATTGTGGCGGACATAGCGGAATGCCGGATGCTCCGCAACGGGGCGCAGCAGGGGCGAATTGGCCGCCTCGCGCGTGTCGACGCAAAAGACTTCGTGTCCCTCGTCTAACAGTCGCAGGCACAGATGCGTGCCGATGAAACCGGAGCCTCCCAGTACGACGATACGTTTTTGCATGGTGTTTTCGTTTTTCCGAAAACCGCGCAAAATTCATACCGCCGGCTTAAGAAGCCGGTTTTAAGGGCTACGGGCAGCCTTGCGGCTTCAGAAAGTTGGGAAGCGCACTGGCCCAATTCATAATTCAAAATTATCGCGAGGGATTGGCAAGCGGGTCGGAGACTGCGAAGCCCGACACGCCAGTGGCGGGCCTTCGCGGGCGAAGGCTTCGGCCCGCGCGGCTCGAAGAGCCGCTATTATATTTGGTCAACGCGCTTCCGATCGTTGGAAACCCACCGACCGTGCATCGCGCTAATAAGAATCTTCGTTCTTGATTCCAGACCCGAATAATACGCGCGGCAGTTCGGAAATGCTGTTGATCGGGATGATTTCGATGCCTTTGGGACGTTTGACGCTGGTTTTGGCGAGGTATCCCGATACGACGATGCGCCGGAAGCCCAGCCGGGCCGCTTCGCTGATGCGCTGGTCGGTGCGGGGTGCGGGACGCACCTCGCCGGACAAACCCAGCTCGCCGGCGCAGCATACCCTCTCGACGAGCGGCCGGTCGAAACACGACGAAATGACCGCCGCCACGACCGCCAAGTCGAGACCCGGATCGGAGACCTTGAACCCGCCCGCGAAGTTGAGGAAGACATCCTTCTGATACATCTTCATGCCGAGCCGTTTTTCGAGCACGGCCAGCAGCATGTTCATGCGCCGCGTATCGAAACCGGTCGCCGTGCGCTGGGGCGTGCCGTAGGCGGCGTTGCTCACCAGTGCCTGCACCTCGATGAGGTAGGGACGTACGCCGTCGGCCGATGCCCCGACGGCGATGCCGCTCAACGGCTCCTCGTAGTGGGTCAGCAGGATTTCGGACGGATTGGCCACTTCGCGCAGGCCGGCGTCGAGCATCTCGAACACGCCGATCTCGAACGTCGCGCCGAAACGGTTCTTGATGCCGCGCAGGATGCGGTAGACGTTGTTGCTGTCGCCCTCGAATTGGAGCACCACGTCGACGATGTGTTCCAGAATTTTCGGCCCAGCGATGGTGCCGTCTTTCGTGATGTGGCCGATGACGATCATCGACGTGCCGGTCGATTTGGCGTATTTCAACAGCGTGGCGGCGCATTCGCGGATTTGAGAGACGCTTCCGGCCGACGATTCGAGCACGTCGGTGTAGATGGTCTGAATCGAGTCGATGACGACCAAATCGGGCTGTTGTTCGGCGATTTGCGCCACGATGTTTTCGAGCAGCGTTTCGGAGTAAATCAGACAGTCGTCGTTGCCGATGCCGATGCGGTCGGCCCGCATGCGGATCTGTTCGGGCGACTCCTCGCCCGATACGTAAAGCGTCTTCAACCCGTTGGCCGACAGTGCGATTTGCAGCGACAAGGTCGATTTGCCGATGCCGGGTTCGCCGCCCAGCAGAATCAGCGAGCCGGGCACCATGCCGCCGCCCAGCACGCGGTTCAGTTCGGCGTTGCCCAGATCCATGCGGCGGTGTTCGCTCTCGCGGATGTCGCGCACCCGCTGGGGCGCGGCTTTGGGCAGCGTCCCGACGATAGCCGCCGGAACCGAACCGCTCTCACGTGCGATGACCTCCTCCGTAAAGGTGTTCCATTCGCCGCACGACGGGCACTTGCCCAGCCATTTGGGGGCCTCGAATCCGCAATTCTTGCAGAAAAACGCCTTTTTTAATTTAGCCATTGTGCTATTTCAGGAAAAAGCGATACACGTCATTGCCATTGGCGTAGAGCAGCAGCAACAGCAGAATCCCAAGCCCGACGTACTGCGCGGCGACCAGCACGCGGTCGCTGACCTTGCGGCCGGTGAGCATCTCCCAGAAGGTGAAAAGCGCGTGCCCGCCGTCCAATCCCGGAATGGGCAGGATGTTCATGACGGCGAGGATAATCGACAGAAACGCGGTCTTCAACCAGAAGTCCTCCCAGTTCCACGTGCCCGAAAAGAGGCTGCCGATGGCGATGAAGCCGCCCAGTTCCTCGTAGAGCTTGGTTTTGGGTCGGACGATGAGTTTCAGCTGCTGCCAGTAGGACGACACGACCTGCCCCGTCTTGCGGAATCCGGCCGGAATGGACTGCCAAAGCGTGTAATGGCGCGTCCGCAACGGATAGAGCCGCACCGTGACGCCCAACCGTCCGTCGGCGTCGACTGGCAGCGTCAGGTCGAGCACCATATCGTCGTCGCGCAACACCTGCACGGCAACCTCCTGACCTGCACGGGTTTTCAGATAAGCACTGTATGCCGGAAATTCGACTCCGTGCAGACTGTCGATGGCGATTACCTCGTCGCCCGCCCGCAGGGCTGCGACCTCGCGCCGCGCCACGCTGTCGATGACGAACGGCTGGTAGGGGACGAACAACCCCTCGTAACCTTTGCTGCGGCGCATCGCGACCAGTTCGTCGAGCGGGAGTTGCAGGGCGACTTCCTGCCCGCCGCGTTCGACGACCACCGTGCGGTCGCCGTCGGTAATCAGCAGGTCGTTGAGCAGCAACGCCACGTTGTCCACCGGCTGTCCGTCGATCGACACGAACCGGTCGCCGTCGCGGAACCCGAGCGCATGGCCCGTCTCGTTGAACGTATAGCCCCAGCGGGCGTCGTGATTGGAAAAATAGCTTTCGCCCCACGTGTAGCAGACGGCGCAATAGATGACGATGGCCAGCAGGATGTTCATCACGACACCAGCAACGAGCACCAAAAACCGCTGCCAAGCCGGTTTCGACCGGAATTCATCGGGCTTGGGCGGCTGTTTCAGCTGCTCCTCGTCGAGCGATTCGTCGACCATGCCGGCGATTTTGACATAGCCGCCCAGCGGAATCCAGCCGAGCCCGTACTCCGTGTCCTTGCGCTTGAATTTGAAAAGCGAAAACCAAGGGTCGAAGAAGATGTAGAATTTCTCGACGCGGATTTTGAACACGCGCGCCATGACGAAGTGTCCCAGTTCGTGCAGCCCCACCAAAATGGTGAAGCACAAGAAAAACTGAATGATTTTTATGAAAAGTTCCATAGTTTTATTAGCGCGGTAGACCGCTTTACAATTCAAACCGTCGTCTTCGCTTCCGCCGGTCTTTGTTTATTTATAAAAAAACTTCGGTGACGGCGCAGGAACCGTCCGCAGTCTCCGGCCCGCTTTTTTATTATTAGGGTCAGAGCGCCTCCCACCGTCCGAAACCCCACGACCGACCGTAGCCTTAATAAAACCCCGTTCTTAACGGGGCGCTAACAAAAATTCGGCCGCGAGCCGACGGGCTTCTTCGTCGGTCGCCGCATAGTCATCGAGCGTTGGCGCGGTGCGGAACGTCGCTTTCGCGAGGGCGTGTTCGATAGCCCGCACGATGTCCGTCCATGCGCAGCGGTGCGCCAGAAACGCGGCGACCGCCACCTCGTTGGCCCCGTTCATGGTGCAGGCGGCCGTCCCGCCGCGCCGCAGGCAGTCGTAGGCGATGTCCAGTGCCGGATATTTCAGGCGGTCGACTTCGCCGAACGTCAGGGTCGGATGCGCCGTGAAATCGAACGCTGCGGCCGACCGCTGCGCCCGTTCGGGGAAAAATAGCGCATAACTGATCGGCATCCGCATGTCGGGCTCGCCCAGCTGGGCTTTGACGGCTCCGTCGTCGAACTCCACCATCGAGTGGACGATCGACTGCGGGTGCAGGACGACCGAAATCCGTTCGGCCGGAGCGTCGAAGAGCCAGCGGGCTTCGATGACCTCGAATCCCTTGTTGACGAGCGTCGACGAATCGACCGTGATTTTCGCGCCCATTTGCCATTGCGGATGCCGCAACGCCTGTTCGGGCGTCACATGGGCCAGCTCCTCGCGGGGCACGTCGCGGAAAGCCCCGCCGCTGCACGTGATGACGAGCCGCCGGAAAGGCGTTCGCTCGCCGACCAGACATTGGAAAATGGCCGAATGTTCCGAATCGATCGGCATGACGGGTGCCCGTTTCTCGGCCGCGAGCCGCATGACGTACTCGCCCCCGACGACCAGCGACTCCTTGTTGGCCAGTGCCAGTTTTTTGCCTGCTTGCAGGGTCGCGACCGTCGGCAGCAGTCCGGCATAACCGACCAGCGCGTTGACGACCACATCGGTGTCGCCTGCGGCGGCGACCTGCGCTACGGCGTCGGCACCGGCGTAGACCTTGATGTCGGTATCGGCCAGTGCGTCGCGCAGCGGGGCGTAACACGTTTCGTCGGCGATGACGACCGTCGCGACGTCGAACGCACGGGCCTGCGCCGCGAGCTGCTGCCAGTTGCGGTGCGCCGTGAGAACGACCGCCTCGAACCGGTTGGGATGTTCGCGCACGATGTCGAGCGTCTGCACGCCGATCGACCCCGTAGAACCCAAAATAGCCAAACGTTGTTTCATGCCGGTGCGACGTGCGGATTTAGAAGACGATGTACCCTTCGGGGTCGACCGGTTTGCCGTTGCTCCAAAGCTCGAACTCGAACAGTTCGGATTCCGCCGGTTCGTCGGCGTCGGGCTGGGGTTCGATGTTGTAACCCAGTTGGTCGCCGCCGTGCACGCTCTGGCCCCGCATGACGAGCGACTGCGAGAGGTTTTTGTAGACCGATACCAGATTGTGGGCGTGTTGCACGACGATGATGTAGCGGTTCTCGGGCGTCCAGAGGCTTTGGACGACCGTGCCGTTGTCGATGGCCGTGATGCGTCCGCCCGCCGTTGCGGCGATCCGCACCCCGAAACGGTTCTGTCCGATGTCGAACCGTTCGGCGATGATGCCTTCGATGGGCGTCACCAACTGCATCGCTTCGCGCACCTCGCGCCGCGACGTGGCGTTGTAGCTGGCCAGCGAGTAGGGGCCGTCGCCCTCCATCTGTGCACGTAGCAGCGAGTCCTCGCGCGACGGGGGTACCGAAGCCTTGTCCGTGCGCAGGCTGTCGGAGCCGATGAACGAACGGACTGCGGGCGTGTGCCCTTCCAGCACGAGGGCGATGTTTTCGTTGTAGGTCATCATGTCGTTCATCACGCGTTCCATCGAGTCGAGTCGGATGAGGTTCTGCACGAGCGTCTCGCGCATGCGGTCAGCTTCGGTGCGGTAGCCGGGCAGCAGTTCGAGCACGGGCGTGTAGGCCATGAGCGTGAGAATGAAGATGAAAAAGAGCAGTGCGACGGCCACCGAACCCGAGACGATGCTCGCGGGCGAAAGGTGGATATGCCACTCTTCGCTGTTGTCCGTCGCGTTGAGCATGTTGAAGCGGCGTTTGCGGAAAAAATCGCGCCACCGCGTCCGTAATTTTTTCAGAAAGTCCATACGGCAAAGATACATAAAATTTTATTAGCGCTACGGACGGTTGTTTGGTTTCCGACGGCAGGAAGCGCACTCATCCAATTCAAAATTCAGAATTAGATGCGGTTCTTTGAACCGCGCGGGCCGCAGCCTTCGCCGCACCATAAACTCCGCATTGTGAAAATTGCGGAAAAAGAGGTCGAGGGGTCGGAACGCCCGGAACGAACGTGCGAAAAGCGCAGTCTTTCGTATTCGTTCAGCAGGCGGCGAGGGGAACATTAAAATCGAGAGGCCGCAAAGCATTCGGAAATAACTAAACATTCAGTGCCGCTAATAAAAACGTGCGGATGGTTTTCGGTACCTTTTGACACCAAAAGGTACGACAGAGAAAAAGGCCGGTATAGATAACGGGGCGAAAAACGCCGTTAAGAACGGGAATTCAAGCCGGCTGCGCGTTTGGCCATCGCCGACGCGAAAACGAAATCGTTCAGTTCGCGGTTGTCGGCATGCAGGATCTCCTCTTTGGTGCCCTCCCACCACTTGCGGCCCTCGTAGATGTAGAGGATTTTTTCGCCGATTTCCATGACCGAATTCATGTCGTGGGTGTTGATGATCGTCGTGATGCCGTACTCTTGCGTGATGCCGTGTATCAGGTTATCTATCACGATCGAGGTCTGCGGATCGAGGCCCGAATTGGGTTCGTCGCAAAACAGGTAGCGCGGATTGAGCACGATGGCCCGCGCAATGGCCACGCGTTTAATCATACCGCCCGACAGTTCGGCCGGATAAAGCCGGTTGGCGTTTTCGAGCCGGACACGTTGCAGACAGAAATTCACGCGTTCGAGCTTTTCCGCTTCGGATTGCTCGGTGAAAAGGTCGAGCGGCAGCTTGACGTTCTCCTCGACGGTCGAACTGTCCAGCAGCGCCCCGCCCTGAAAAATCATGCCGATGTCCTTGCGGATAGCTTTCCGCTCCCGAAAACCCAATTCGGAAAAATTCACGTCGTCGTACCACACGGCACCCGAATCGGGTTCGTGCAGGCCGACCAGCGTTTTGAGCAGCACGGTCTTTCCCGAACCGCTGCGGCCGATGATAAGATTAGTTTTGCCGGTCTCGAATTCGACCGACACGTCGTCGAGCACCGTGCGCCCGTCGAACGATTTGACGATATGTTCCGCACGTATCATATCAGCAGTATCTGCGTCAGAATCAGGTTGAAAATCATGATGACGATCGAGCTGGCGACGACTGCCCGCGTCGAGGCCGCGCCCACTTCGAGCGAGTTGCCTTTGGCGTAGTAGCCGTAGAACGCCGACACCGACGTGATGATGTAGGCGAAAACGGCGGTCTTAATCAGCGAATAGACGATCGAATAGGACTTGAAATCGAGCAGCAGCCCGTCGATGTAGTCCGACGGAATCATGATGCCCGTCAAGTAGGCGATGGCCCAGCCGCCCAGTATGCCGATGCCGATCGAAAGAATGGTCAGCAGCGGGAAAAAGAGCACGGCCGCCACGATTTTGGGCAAAATCAAGTACGAAGCCGAGTTGACGCCCATGATTTCGAGCGCGTCGATTTGCTCGGTGATGCGCATCGTGCCGATTTCCGAAGCGATGCTCGACCCCACCTTGCCGGCGAGAATCAGCGCGACGACGGTCGACGAAAATTCCAGAATCATCGTTTCGCGCGTGGCATAGCCGATAAGCGACTGCGGGATGAACGGCGAATCGAGGTTGATGCACATCTGCAACGTGATGACGGCACCGATGAAGACCGAAATAATCGCGGTCAGGCCGATGGAATCGACCCCGAGCGCCTCCATTTCGTAGAGGATGCGCCGGCGGTAGATAGCACCTTTCTCGGGACGGGAAAAGACCTTCCCCATCAGGATGAAATACTGCCCTATGAGCTCGAAAATGCGCACCATACTTAACTTATTCATTTTCGGATTTCGACCGCGTTTCCTCGAACTCCACGTAGTCGCCCACGTCCTCCGAGACCCGTTTTTCGGGCGTCTCCGAAGTCTTGTAGACATGCACTTCGCCCTCGCGACGGTTCGTCCGGCGGCTCCGCGCGGAGGCTTCCTGCGCACGACGGCCGAAGTCGCCCAGCTGTTCCTCCATGCGGCGCTGCATCGACCGCACGCGCCATACGAGCACGACCAGCAGCACCGCGCCGAACAACACAAAACCCAGAATCACATAAAGAATCATCGTGGCGATGCCTTTGAGCAGGGCGGGCGCAGCCAATGCCAGCAACAGAATCACCAACACCGTCAGCGGATTGCGCTGCACGAAAGCGACGAGGCCGTCGACGATTGCCGTCAGAAATTTCATCGTATCGAACCTAACTTAATTTTCACAAAGATACGAAAAGTCTTGGCAAAGCCAAAGATACAAATTTTTTATTAGCGCAATGTGCGGTCGTGCGGATTCGGGAAATTACTGCGCTAATAAAAATTTCGTATCTTTGCACACATATACAACACCGTATCCCATGCTCGAAACCCTCACCGCCATTTCGCCCGTCGACGGGCGTTACCGCACGAAGACCGAACGGCTGGCCGATTATTTCTCCGAAGCCGCGCTGATCCGCTACCGCGTGCGCGTCGAAATCGAATACTTCATCGCCCTGTGCGAACTGCCCCTGCCGCAGCTGGCAGGCGTCGACACCTCGCGATTCGCGGCCCTGCGCGCCGTCTACACCGATTTCACACTCGACGACGCCCGCCGCGTCAAGGAGATCGAAGCGACCACCAACCACGACGTCAAGGCGGTCGAATACCTCGTCAAGGAGAAAATGGACGCGCTGGGGCTCGGCCAATGGAAAGAGTTTATTCATTTCGGGCTTACATCGCAGGACATCAACAATACGGCCATTCCGCTGACGCTCAAAGATGCGCTGGCGGAGGTCTACCTGCCGCTGCTGGGCGAGTTGCGCGACAAACTCGCCGCGCTGGCCGACGAGTGGAGCGACATTCCGATGCTGGCCCGCACGCACGGCCAACCCGCTTCGCCGACGATGCTCGGCAAGGAGCTGCGCGTATTCGTCGAGCGGCTCGACCGGCAAACCGACCGCCTGCGCGAAATCGCCGTACCGGCCAAATTCGGCGGAGCGACGGGCAATTTCAACGCCCACCATGCGGCCTATCCCGACATCGACTGGGTGGCGTTCGCCAACCGGTTCGTGAACACGACGCTGGGCCTCAACCGCTCGCAATACACCACGCAAATCGAGCACTACGACGATCTGGCGGCTATTTTCGACAACCTGCGCCGCATCGACACCGTGCTGGTCGACTTGGCCCGCGATATGTGGACTTACATTTCGATGGAGTACTTCAAACAGCGCATCAAGGCGGGCGAAGTGGGCTCAAGTGCCATGCCGCACAAGGTCAACCCGATCGACTTCGAGAACGCCGAAGGCAATTTCGGCATCGCCGGAGCGCTCTACGGCCACCTCGCGGCCAAACTGCCCGTATCGCGGTTGCAGCGCGACCTGACCGACTCGACCGTGCTGCGCAACATCGGCGTGCCGATGGCCCATTCGGTCATCGGTTTCGGCTCCCTGCTGAAAGGACTCAACAAAATTTTATTAAACCGCGAGGCATTCGACCGCGATTTGGAAAACAACTGGGCGGTCGTGGCCGAAGGCATCCAGACCATTCTGCGGCGCGAGGGGTACCCCAAGCCTTACGAAGCGTTGAAAGCCCTGACCCGCACGAACACGCACATCACGGCCGAAGCGATTGCGGCGTTCATCGACGGACTCGATGTCGCACCCAGCGTGAAAGCCGAACTGCGGGCCCTCTCACCCGCGACCTACACGGGGGTGTTCCGTGCTGAAAAATAATCGAACCACATGAACGGTTTTTGGTGGGAATTGTTAATTCCGGCAACGTTCATAGTGCTCGGTTGTGTGTTTCTGTCGGGACGCGGGGCATGGCTCATTGCCGGATATAACACGCTGCCGCCCTCGAAACGCAAAAAGTACGACCGCCGGGCGTTGTGCCGTTTCACAGGCAAGATGATGTTTTATGTGGCCGGCTGTCTGGCGTTGATGTTCATCGGCGACCGGCTGTCGAGCAAAGCACTTTTTGTCATAAGCATGGTGTCGCTTTTTATCGGGGTCGTCTTCATGGTCGGTTATGCCAACACGGGCCACCGGTTCGAGCGGAAATAGCCCGCATACCCGATTGCCAACCGCACTTTTGTTCCTCGCGGTCGCAATCGTGGCACGAACGGCAAAAGCCTGCTGTTTCGAGACAGCGGGCTTTTGTTTTGGCACGCGATTTGTCCTTTCTCCATACAGCTGCGGCACAGCAACCGCAGTGAGGTTTCTTCATTTATTTAAGTTTGGGTTAGTAGTTTCGGAGGGCAACCTCCGGGAGGCAGCAGGCAATCGTGAGATTCCCTGCTGTTTTTTTATTAGCGCCCCGTTAAGAACGGGGTTTTAAGGGCTACTGGCGGTCACTGGGTTTCCGCCAGTAGGAAGCGCACTGACCGAATGTAATTGCGACGCTTTGCGTCGCGCGGGCCGAAGCCTTCGCCCGCGAAGGCCCGCCACTTGGGTGTCGGTCTCCGCAGTCTCCGGCCCGCTCCGGCACCTGCCAAAAATCAATACAGAAAAAATACGATTCCCGCGAAGTGAGTCGCGACCGCCAGATTGATGAGCAGGTGCCAGACCATGTGGTGATAGCGGAATCCCTTGCGGGCATAGAACCACGCTCCGAGCGTATAGAAGACCCCGCCTATGGCGATCAACGCCGCCAACGGAGCCGACGCATGCCGCAGAAAAACCGGCAGGAAAAAGAGAATCGTCCACCCCATCACCAAGTAAATGGTCAGACTGATTGCCGGTATCGACTTGTGCGACAACGATTTGTAGAAAATCCCGAACAACACCATCGCCCATTGCACCGCCGTGATGACCACGCCCTGCCAGCCGCCGATGACCGACAGCGCGATAGGCGTGTAGCTTCCCGCAATCGCCACGTAGATGAAAATATGGTCGAGGATGTGGAACACCTCCTTGTGGCGCGAATGGGGGTTCATCGAGTGGTAGAGGGTCGACGCCAAGAACATCAGGAAAATCGACACCACGAATACCGACACCGAGACCGATGCCAGCACGCCGTCGGCATCGTGGACGTAGGCCCAGACGGCCGCGAACGGCAACGCCAGCAGCGTGATGAACGACATCGCGCCGTGCGACACGGCATTGGCAATCTCCTCGCCCGTCGTGGGGACATAAATCGCCCGTTTTTTCGGTTGTACGGCTTCCTCCATAGCTTTCGATTCTTTGCCAAATATAGGAATTTTTTCGTATCTTCGTCCCATAAGGATCGAGGGGAGGGGATTATGGACTTTTCACGTTACGAAGCGCTCCGTACGCTGGTGCGAAACAACTTTTCGCAGGAAACGCAACGTCTGACCGACGAAGCGCTGGCTTTCGCCGACGAACGGCTCGCGGGGCTCGTCCGCTACGACGGGACGCCCCTGCTCGACCATGCCGTCGCCGTCGCCCGCATCGTCATCTCCGAAATCGGACTCGGCCGCAACTCGACCGTCGCGTCGATTCTGCACGACGTCGTGCGGCTGGCGCACAAGGAGCTGCCCGCCGAGGAGTTTCTGAAATTGGCCGAAGAGCTCCGCAAACAGTTCGGGGAGCAGGTCGTCGGCATTACGGTCGGACTGGCGAACATCTCCGAACTCAAACTCAAAGTGTCGTCCGAACAGGCCGACAATTTCCGCGACCTGCTGGTCAGTTACTCCGCCGACCCGCGCGTCATCCTCATCAAGCTGGCCGACCGGCTCGAAGTGATGCGCTCGCTCGACATGTTCCCGCGCGAGAAGTGGCGCAAAAAGAGCTGGGAAGCGCTCAACCTCTACGCCCAGATCGCCCACAAACTGGGCCTCTACTCGCTCAAAAGCGAACTGGAAGACATCGCGCTGAAATACCTCGAACCCAAAGACTACGACCACATCGTCCGCAAGCTGGCCGAGAGCGCCGACGAACGGCGCAACTTCATCGCCCGTTTCTTGGTACCTATCACCGAACGGCTCGACGCAATGGGCGTGAAGTACCACATCAAGAGCCGTACGAAGTCGATTTTCTCCATCTGGACCAAGATGCGCAAGCAGCATGTGCCGTTCGAGGGGGTCTACGACATCTTCGCCATCCGCATCATCATCGACTGCCCGCCCGAGCAGGAAAAACCGCTCTGCTGGACGGTCTATTCGGTCGTGACGGACTACTATACGCCCAACCCGACCCGCATGCGCGACTGGATCAGCATCCCCAAGTCCAACGGCTACGAGTCGCTGCACACGACCGTTTCGGCCGACGGCCGTTGGGTCGAGGTACAGATCCGCACCGAACGCATGGACGCCGTCGCCGAACGCGGCATCGCGGCCCACTGGCGTTACAAGGGGGTCAATCAGGGGGCGCGGACCAGCGAAATGTGGCTCGGCCGGCTGCGCGAACTGCTCGAAGACACGACCCAGTCGCTGGCACAGCGGTTCGATGCGAAACCGGCGTCGGGCGAGATATTCGTCTTCACGCCCAACGGCGACCTGCGCAAGTTGCCCGAAGGAGCCTCGCTGCTCGATTTCGCGTTCGACATCCATACGTCGCTCGGCTGCTCGTGCGTGGGCGGCAAGGTCAACCAGCGGGCCGTATCCATTCGCGAGACGTTGCACAACGGCGACATCGTGGAGATTCTGACCCAGAAGAACCAGACGCCCAAACCCGACTGGCTCAACATCGTCACGACGACCAAAGCGCGGACGAAAATCAAATCGTTCCTGCGCGAAGAGCAGGCCAAGCACACGCGCATGGGGCGCGAGGAGCTGGAACGCAAGCTGAAAAACTGGAAATTCCCCCTAACGATTGATGAAGCAGTAGCCTATTTAGGAAAATACTTCAAACTGCGTCTGGGCACGGAGGTCTACGCGATGATCGCGACGCAGAAAATCGACTTCGGAAGCATCAAGGAGATTCTTTCGCGCCACCTGTCGGGCGAAGCGGCCGAAGAACGGCGCGCGGCGGCGGCCGAAATCGAACGTCAGAAAGCGCAGGCGGCAGCCGCGCGCGAAACGCCCACCGCCTCGTCGCAGGACGCGCTGATTATCGACGACGACCTGTCGAAAATCCAGTACAAACTGGCCAAATGCTGCAACCCGATCAAGGGCGACGACGTTTTCGGCTTCATCACCATCAATTCGGGCGTTACGATCCACCGCACGGACTGCCCCAACGCACGCCGCATGCACGAGAACTACCCCTATCGCATCATCGAGGCGCGCTGGCGCAAGTCGGCCGAAGGAGCGTTCCGCATCACGATCCGCATCGTCGCGGCCGACACGACGGGCATGGCCAACCACATCACCGAAGTAATCAGCCGCGATCTGAAACTGAACATCCGCTCGCTGGCGTTCGAGTCGGCAACGGGCGGTACGCTGCGCGGCACGGTCGCCGTCGAGGTGCCGGGCACCAGCGTCGTGGACACGCTCATCCACTCCATACTGCACATTCGCGGCGTGCAGAAAGCCTATCGCATCAACAATTAGGAAGCAAAAGCGGCCCTTCCTGCTCCGAGTAGCGGCCCAGTATGTGTTCGCGCACGAAGTCCGCGAAGCAGCGGGCATCGTCGTGTCCGAGCGGAAGCGGACGGCTCAACAGCAACAGCGGGTAAGGCTCGAACGAACGCCGGTACGACGGGTGGATGTATCGGTAAGCGGGGTTGGCGACGAAGCCTGCGCGCTCGTAGAAATGCAGCCGGCGGATGGAGACCGCATCTTCGGGCGGGTCGATTTCCAGAATGACGCGCCCGCCCGCCTGCTCGAAAAAGGCTTCCAGTATCCGCGTCCCGAGCTGCCGCCCGCGCTGGGCGGCGTCGACGGCCAGATGCTCGATATAACGCCAATCGCCCACCCGCCAATGAAAGAGCAGCCCGATGACCTCGCCGTCGAGCGTTACGGCGTCGGCCTCGAACAGCGGGTCGCCGAACGCGCGGTCGTAATTCTCCTCGTGCCACTGCTCGTTTTTCGGAAAGGCCGTCTCGTAAATCGACCGGACCGCACGCCATAAATCCGTTTCCCGCGAGCGAAGCGGCACGAACCGCAAACCGTTTTCCATCTTTTCCGTATTAAACACGGTTTCCCGTGCATTCTTATTAAATTTCACAAAAATCCGCGCATTCCCGGCAGAAACAATCGCCGCAATGCCCCCCCCTCAAAAAAAAGCCGGCGGGAATCGCAATTCCGCCGGCTCGTTCATCGGTCGACCGACCGACGCTATGCTTCCGTCGTCTCTTCGGGGTCGTCGACCAAGATACGGCCGCAGTATTCGCAGACGATGATTTTCTTGCCCTGCCGGATGTCGGACTGCCGCTGGGGCGGAATGTGGTTGAAACACCCTCCGCACGCATCGCGACGAATCGGCACGACGGCCAGTCCGTTGCGGAAATTGTGGCGGATACGCTCGTAAGCGGTCAGCAGGCGTTCGTCGATGCGCGCTTTGGCTTTCTCGGCCTGCGCCTCGAACTCGGCGACCTGCGGGGCGGTTTCGGCCTCGATGCCGTCCAGCTCCTGCTTTTTCGCTTCGAGGTCGGCTTTGCGTTCGTTCACGACGCTCTCCGTCTCCTCCAACTGCGCCTTCTTGGCCTTGATGCCTGCGGCATACTCTTTCAGCCGTTTTTCGGCCAGCTCGATTTCCAGCTCCTGATACTCGATCTCTTTCGTAATGGCGTCGTACTCACGATTGTTGCGCACGTTGTTCTGCTGCTCCTTGTAGTTGCCGATCATGATTTTCGCCTGATCGACCTCGCGTTTGCGTTGTTTGGTCAGCGTGTTGAGCTCCTCGATCTCCTTGTTGATCTTGTCGGTGCGCTCTTGCAGGCCGGCCAGCTCGTCGTCGAGACCCTGCACGGCCAGCGGCAGTTCGCCCTTCACCTTGTTGATTTCGTCGATCTTGCTGTCGATTTTCTGCAACTCGTAGAGCGCCAGAATCTTCTCCTGCATCGAGTATTCGACCTCGACGGTCTTTTTCTGCGTTGCCATATCGTGTTCCAATTATTTCTTTACACCCAATAGTTCACCGGATTGCGCGAGCACCGGCTCTCGCGAACGGCAAAGTTAAGCAATTTTTTCGACAAAATCGCAAACAGCAGCCGAATTGCGCAACATTCGCTCTCGAAATGGCCGATGTCCGCCACCGTCAGCGCCCCGTCGGGGGTCATGAAATCGTTGTATTTCAGGTCGGAGGTCACGTAGATGTCCGCGCCTGCGCGACGCGCTTCGCCGATGAGCGACGCGCCGGCGCCCGTGCAGACTGCCACGCGCTGCACTTCCTGCCCAACCAAATCGCTGTGCCGGATGCAGCGCACGGCCAGCGTCTGCTGTATCCGGCGCAGGAAATCTTCGGCCACCACCGCTTCGGGCAGTTCGCCGACCACGCCGAATCCCACCTGCGAATCGGGTGCGGCGGGTTGCAGCACGCGCAGCGCGCCCACGCCCAGCATCCCGGCCAGCTGCCAGCTCATGCCGCCCGGCGCGCTGTCGAGATTCGTGTGGCAGGCGTACAGCGCGATGCCGCGCCGGATGGCCCGCTCGACGCACCGCTGCACGTAATCGGCCGAATTGAAACGTTTCAGCGCATGGAAGACGATCGGGTGATGCGTAATCACCATGTCGCAACCCGCCGCTTCGGCTTCGTCGAGCACCGCTTCGGTCACATCCACCGCCAGCAGCACGGCGTGCACTTCGTCGTCGGGTCGGCCCACAATCAGCCCCGCGTTGTCGTAGCTCTCCTGCCACGCCAGCGGCGCGAACGCCTCGATGACGTCGGTAATCTCTTTGACTTTCATACGTTTTCCTAATTATCGCGTCCCGATTAAAACAGCGACTGCTCGTAGTAGGCGAACAGCTCGTGATTGTCGTCGTCGTCCTTTTTGCGGCGGGGACGTTTCGCGGGTTCGGCAGCCGGTTCCGATGCTACTTTCTCCACCGCTTCCGCAACTTCTGCCATGACCGGTTCCGCCGCGACCGCCGGAGCTGCCGGAACCTCCGAAGTCCCGACCGACACCGGTTCACGACCGGCATCGCTGTCCGAGTAAACTTCGCCGGCGGGCTCTTCTTTGAGCTGCTCGCGCACCTCGACCAACAGCGACCGGATGCGCTGCAACCGCTCCATCAGCTCCGCGTCTCGGGGCACGCCGCTGTCGGGCCGATGCTGCCGCAAGGCCTTGCGGGCCCCTTCAAGCGTCATACCGCGCTCCTTGACGAGGTGGTAAATCAGTTTCAGGTACTCGACGTCCTGCGGCGTGAACAGGCGGTTGCCCTTCTTGTTGCGCTTCGGACGCAAGACGTCGAACTGCTTCTCCCAATGGCGAATCAGCGACTGATTGACGTCGAACATCTCCGACACCTCGCCCATCGAATAAAAAAGTTTCTCGGCCATACCCTATTGTTTAATAATCCGCAACGAATTGGGATACAGATTGTTCACCCGTGCGCCGATTCGCTTGGCGAACCCCAGCGCCCGCCCCCGTGCGCAGACCAGATTCATCCCCTCCGTGAAGTCCGCCGCGTCGAAATCCTGCCGCCGCAGGTAGCGCAGCGTCCGCTCCGCATCGAGTTCCGCCGCCGGAAGCGCCTCGCGATTCAGTCCCGTGAAGAATGCCAGCGCCGGGTCGGGTTTCAGCCGCCCCTTGAACAGCTGACCCATCGCCACACCCGAATAAACGACCGGCAGGCGTTCCGACAGCATCCGCACCGTGTCGGCCTGCGACCCGTACCACGCATAGTACGTATCGGCCGCCGACACAAAGGCCATCCGCTCCGGTTCCAGCACCCAGCGGGCCAGCTCCGCAGCCGCCGCACGGTCGGCCGGTGCCACGACCATCCGCCGCGTTTTCTCACTCGGACGTCGGTTGCGCGGGATTCCGTCCGGTTCTCCCGCCTTGCGGGCAACGGCCGCGAAAAATCCCTCGCCGCACGCGCGGTGCGGGTAAAAACGGTAAGTGCGGAACGGCCCGACCTCGCCGCAGACGATGCCCCAAGCCTCTTCGACCGGCACCTCGTCCGACGGCACGACGGCATCGCCTGCCCATGCGAGCATCCGTTCCAGCGTGCCCTCGTTTTCGTCGCGGTTGAAAGTGCAGGTGCTATAAATCAGCGTCCCGCCCGCGCGCAGGGCCCGCCACGCTTCGTGCACGATTTCGTCCTGCCGGCGGGCACACACGCGCACGTTCTGTTCACTCCACTCCGCACGGCTGTCGGGGTCTTTGCGGAACATCCCCTCGCCCGAGCAGGGCGCATCGACCGTCACGACATCGAATGCCCCCTCGCAATCGCCCAGCTGGCGGGGCTCGCACACCGTAACGACGGTATTGCCCATGCCCCATTTCCGCACGTTATCCGCCAGCACGGCAGCACGGCGGCGGTCTATCTCATTGGCAACGACCAGCCCGTCGGCTCCGACCAGCGAGGCATAGAGGGTCGTCTTGCCGCCCGGCGCGGCACACATGTCCAAGATGCGGGCGCCGTCGGTCGGCACGCTGCGCAACAGATGCCCCACGAACTGCGACGACGGCTCCTGCACGTAGTAGGCTCCGGCATGGAAATCCGAATCGAGCGTAAACGAGGGTCTCTCGGCAAGGTAACAGCCCGCCGGCGACCACGCCACAGGCCGGTCGAACGTCAAGGCGGGCAAAGTCGCGACGGCGGCACGGAGCGCATCGGCTGTCGGCACTCCGGCTGCGACGGACGTTCCGACCGCAATGGGCCCACCCATTCCGGCCGCGAGTCCCGTTTTGTCGGGATGCAGCCGTACAGCGACGGGCGAGGGCGTATCAAGCGCATCGCACAAGGCCCGCCCCTCGTCCGCGCCCAAATCGCGCAAGACCTGCTGTACGAAAAGCTCGTTCAATTCGATTTCCACAATTTTATCAGTGCGATGGGCGGTCGTTCGATAGGCCGCTACCACCCAATTTACTATCGGCACTTTTTGTTCCGTCAAAAAGTGCCCAAAAACCTCTCCGACGATGTCTCCGCCTACTGCGTGCGGCCTAACGCTGGCTT
>JAMPDE010000001.1:782083-786845 GCA_023665825.1 Alistipes senegalensis
CGCCGGACGCTTTTAGTCCGCACTCCGTCTAACGGCTCCGACATCCGGTCGGATTCAATGGTGCCGCTCACGCGGCATTTTTATTAAAGGGTGAGTGCGCTTCCAGCCGTCCGAAGCCCGTTGACCACCCGTAGCGCTAATAAATCCCCGCTCGGCAAAAAAGGCGTGAAGAAATCAAGGCGTAAAAGCGTATGAAAACGGGGACGGTTTGCTTGCAAACCCGCGAAGTCGCCCGTTTTAGCTTTTACGGCACAGGTTTTAGCCTTTTTTGTCTGCGGGGGAGGTTTTTGCGGCGCTTTTTGCCGGATCAAAAAGCGCCCCGTTAAGAACGGAGTTTTAAGCGCTACGGGCGGGCGGTGTGCTTCGGACGGTCGGGAAGCGCACTGACCGAAGCGGGACGAAGACTGCGGAGTGCACGCCAAAGGCGGGCCTCCGCTGGCGGAGGCTGCGGCCCGCGCGATGCAAAGCATCGCTTTTATAGTTTTTATTACTATCTTTGTCGTGTCGGGCAACCGGCAGACATATTTTTTTGAGAAAAGTGTTTTCGCTTTTGTCCAAGTAGAAAATGTGGAAATTTTCAAGACAACAAGGACAACGAGCGTACTCACTACTTGTTCAGGTCAGCGTCTTTACGATGCTCCTCTGTTCAAGGGTGTGGGGTATCGTATCGTTTATTTGTTGTCTGGGCATTCCACAGCCTTCTACTTGATAAACGAATATCGGCTCCACACTTTCCGTTTTTATAAAAATCCCTTACAACGCATATTTACGGAGCCGGAATAGCTTTGTGAATCGTATGAAAAAATGGTTTGGCCGGCTGGGACGCCGGTACGTCTATCCCACCGAATCGCTTTTCGGAACGTGGGGGCTCATGCGTGAATACGGCAAGAATGCCGGAAATTCGTTCGACGAGGATTGTACGCTGCTCGACTGCTGGATGATTCTCGAAGCCGGAAACGGCGGTTATTGGGACGAACGGGGCGAAACGCAAAAACTCCACTGGCACCGAATCGGATGCCGGCGAATCATCGTCGACTATTCCGGTGTCGATTTTTCGCGCGAAATCGTGCGGCTGACCCGCGACGAATTGTGGCTGAAACACGAGTTCGGGGATAGGGAGTGTCCGTACTGGTGCATCGAATGCTACCGGCGGGGAACCCCGCCGCCCGACCCGGACCCGATCTACGAACAATATCTCGCATCCCTCGATAACGCGGAAGCGTGCCCGACGCCGCGCACTGCCGCCCCGTATGTTAATAAATTGTTAAATTTATTTAAGATATTCGTAAAAAATTTGCATAATTAAAAAATGGGCCTTATCTTTGTCTCGAAGTTTTAAGGTTCATTTAGGTTAGTAGTTTTAGGTTGGTAGAAGCGATCGGCAGGTCGTCGTCGGGAAGTTCCCGCGACTGAAACCCGGCAAACGGTGCTCGTTTGCGGGTCGAGATGCCTCCGGTCGATTCTCGAAAGAGGGGGTGGTTCCCCTTGAAAGAAGGTCAGAGTCGTGAGATTCCGGCCTTTTTTGTTTAATAAGAGAGCACCCCCTGCATGGGAGTGCTCTTTTCGTATATGCGTGTATCGGAGCGGCGTTATTTGATGCGCTCGTAGTACTCGCGCGTGCGGGTGTCGACGCGGATTTTGTCGCCCGTGTTGATGAACAGCGGCACGCGGATGGTCGCGCCGTCGGGTGCCGTCGCCGAATTGACCGTAGCAGGTTTCAGCGAGTTGGTCGACGCCGTGTCGCCCTTGATGCCCGGCTCGGTGTAGATGACCTCCATGTCCACGATCGGCGGAAGCTCGGCCGACAAGACCGACTCTTTCTCGGTGTGGAACATCACCTCGACCACTTGGCCGTCGGTAATCAGGTCGTAGTTGTTGATGAGGTTCTTGTCGATGTTGATCTCCTCGAAAGTCTCCGTGTGCATGAAGTGCGCACCGAGATCGTCCTCGTAGGTGAACTGATAGGGGCGGCGTTCGACGCGCACCTGCTCGATTTTCTGGCTCACGGACGAGAACGTGTTTTCGAGCACGCGGCCGTTTTCGAGGTTTTTGAGTTTCGAGCGGACGAATGCGGGGCCCTTGCCCGGTTTGCAGTGCTGGAAATCGACTACCAGAAAGGTCTTGCCGTCCATTTCGATGCACATGCCGATTTTGATGTCAGCAGCAGTGATGGTCATAAGTTTATTATTTGTGTTTTACGATTTTCGCGGCGGTAAAGATACGAAAAATTTTTTTAGCGCGATGCACGGTCGGCGGGTTTCCGGCTTTCGGTTGCGCTATCGCCCTGATTTGCGGGACGAAGGCTGCGAAGCCCGACACGCCAGTGGCGGGCCTTCGCAGCCTTCGTCCCGCGCGGTTCAAAGAACCGCATTTAATTGTGAATTCTGAATTGCTCCGTTACCATATGATCGGTTCCTTGCCGACGCTTTGCAGGTAGGCGTTGGCCTGCGAGAAGTGGCGGCAGCCGAAGAATCCGCGATAGACCGACAGCGGCGACGGGTGGACGGCTTTGAGGATGCAGTTGCGGTAGGGGTCGGCGATAGCCCCCTTGCGCTGGGCATACGAACCCCACAGCATGTAGACGATGCCCTGCTTGCGCTCGTTGATAGCCCGCACGACCGCATCGGTGAAGGTCTCCCAGCCGTGCCCGGCGTGCGAGGCGGCCTCGTGCGCCCGCACGGTCAGCACCGAGTTGAGCAACAGCACGCCCTGCTCGGCCCAGCGGTCGAGGTTGCCCGTCGGCGGCACGGGCGTACCCGTGTCGTCGCGCACCTCTTGGAAAATGTTTTGCAGCGATGGCGGAAACGGCACCCCGTCAGCGACGGAAAAGCACAATCCGTTGGCCTGTCCGGGCCCGTGATAGGGGTCTTGGCCGATGATGACCACTTTGAGCCGCTCGAAGGGGCATTTGTCGAATGCGCGGAAGATGTTGCTGCCGCGCGGGAAGATGCGGCGGGTGGCGTACTCCTCCCGTACGAATCGGGTCAGCTCCTCGAAGTAGGGTTTCTCGAATTCGGGGGCCAGCAGCTCTTTCCAGTCCGCAGCGATTTTTACGTCCATAAGGTTATTTCGTTTGAGTTATAGCAAGTCCGCCAGCGGCACGTTCTCCCGCGAATCGCGTGCGCTTTGTTTCAGCCGCTCCAACTCGCAGTCCACGCGCGAGAGGTCGGGCGTCGCGGCGAAATCGAAGTGCATCTGTCCGCAGTGTTCCACCGCCTCCAATATCCCGTAGACCGTCAGGGTCGAAATATCGTGCGCCGGCGTGTAGGCCACTTCGCGGTCGCCGTCGCCGCTCCGCACGGCGATCAGCTGCCCCGCCTGCACCAACTGGAACAGCACGTCGTTGACGATGCGGGTCGGCAGTCCGAGCCGGTCGCGGATTTCGTCGGCCGGATAGGCTCCGCCCTCGTCGCGGAAGTGGCGCACGACCAGCACCATCGCCGCCAGCAGGATTTTGCGCCGCTGGTCGTAGCTGACGAGGAGCGATTCGCGTTCCTCGCCGAAGCGGGCGACGTTCTGGTAGGCGAACGACAGCTCGCCGCCGAAGAGCAGGATCTGCCACGAGGTCTGCAACCAGACGAGCAGCAGCGGCAAAGCCACGAAACTGCCGTAAATGGCGTTGTACGAGGTCATCCACCGTTGCAGGTAGACGTAGCCCCACTGGAACAGCAGGAAGAAGGTGCCCGCAACCATGCCGGCCGTCAGGGCGCTCGTGAAACGCACTCGGGCGTTGGGGATAATCATGTATAACAGCGTGAACATCACCCAGATGACCACGAGCGACGCCAGCCGCGACAGCACGGTGAAATACCAGCTACCATGTACGCCCCAAAGCTGCTGCGCGTAGTTGCCGACGGCGTTGGCCACGATCCACAGGATCGGCACGATGAGTACGACGGCGATGTAGTCGGTGTACTGGCGGGTGATGCTGCGTTCGACCTTGACTTCCCAGATGTTGTTGAAGGCGTTTTCGATGGAGCTGAACACCTTGATGACGGCCCAGAACAGCGTCAGCAGGGCGACCGTCGCCACGATGCCTCCCTGCGTCCGGGCCAGCGCCCGCTCCGCGAAGCCGACCAGATAGTCGACGATTTCGGGGTTCTGCGGGAAAAGTCCGTAGAGGTTGTCTATCAGCCGGTCGGCCAGCCCGAATCCCTTGACGATGGCGAAGACGACGGCGATGATGGGCACGAGCGACATCAGGGTGTAGAACGTCAGGGCGGCCGAGCGGATCATCGTGCCGTGTTCGACCAGTCCGCGCGCCGTGTAGAACACCAGCCGGTACTGCCGCACGAGCCACCGTGCCACCGGATTGCGCCATTCGCGCAGGTCGAGCCGGAAGATCGTGTCGGTGAAAAAGACGAACAGTTTTCTAAAACTCATGGTGCTGCAAAGTTAGCTATTTCAGCCGGATAACCCAATAATCGCTCCCGATTTTGGTGCAGGCCAGCCGCAGGTCGCTGCCCGCGCGCAGTCCCAGCCGGCGCATCACCTCCTCCTGTGCAATCGGGAACTCCCTTTTTATTAAGTCGGCGGGAGTTCTGTCGAACTTTTTTTTGAGTTTGCGCGGCTCGTAGGGCAGGATCTCCTCGATAGGCAACAGCCGTACCAACGGGTCGTCGAACGGTTCGGCGGCGAATCCGAAGCCGTTGTCGCTCCATATGTCGGCTACGGCGGCCAGCCGCAGGCGGGCGAGGCGGGTCTTGCGCAGGGCGACGTCGGGAACGGCCAGCCACCGGTAGCGCGCCGGCTCGAACCGCTC
>JAMPDE010000001.1:786945-790080 GCA_023665825.1 Alistipes senegalensis
AGCGAACCGAGCAGGCTGCGGCGCGCTTCTTCCGTTGCGGGGGTCGTGCCGTCGTGCTTCGGGGCGGTCGTGCCGCAGCGTCCGGCGCGGATGTCCAGTCGCGGCTGCACCAGCAGACGGGTGTAGAACGCCAGCGGAGCCGCCAGATACTGGTCGACGAACGTCCGGTTGGATTCCGTCATCAGCCGGTCGTAGAGCTCGCGGCCGATGACCGGAAAGAGATACCGCTCGGCTGCCGCCGCGATGTCGGCTTCGGCGATGAGTTCGGGCGGCAGGCAGTCGTCGGGCGCGAATGCCAGCCGGACGACCTGTTCGGGAGAGATCAGTACGTTCATGTCAGTCGATGCTTCGGATGTTGTACTTCGTGATTTCGGAGAGGAAAGCCTGCTGGCGTTCGTCTTCGGGGTCGTAGTCGAGCCCGTCGGCCTTGCGGGCTTCCCACACGCGCATGTAGATGGGTTTCGAGCGGGTCGGCGGCCGGTTCACCACTTGCAGCGACGCGGCGTCGACGCCCAGCACGCTCCCCAGCACGGCCCGAATCGGTTCGAGCAGGTCGGCCTGCTCGGCCAGAATCACCGTATTGAGGGCGATTTCGTACTCGTGCAGGATGCGTTCGGCGTTGAATCCCGACGCGTAGTCGAGCCCGCTCAACGTGCGGAACCACGAGTGGGCCACCACGATGTCGCCCGTCGCCTGCTCGTGCAGCGCCTGCCAGTCGCCCTCGTTCTGCGAGGCGATCGGGATGAAACGCGAGTGGTCGTTCTCGTCGCCGCCGTCGCGGATGACGAACATCACCTGACCCGGATTTCCGGCGAAGCGTTTTTCGGCCAGCCGCACGATGCGTTCGGCTTCGGCTTCGTTGTCGACCGACGAATCGAGCAGCATCACCCCCGACAACTGGAACGAGTTGTCCAGCCGCGAGATGTTCCAGCGGTCGGTCTTGTAGGCGATGGCCGAGACGCCGAACCCCGCGATGTAGGGCGGCACGCCGTAGTGCGTGTAGGCGGGTTCGTAGTCCTTGTAGTGGATGACCGCGCGCAGCGAGCCGTCGGGCTGCTCCTCGAACAGCGGATAGAGGGGCAGCGTGCGGGCTTCCGAAGGGCGGAACGCCGCCCAGTTGTGGTGCAACAGCACGTGCTGCGAATCGCGGGCCACGCGGCACCGCGACGCGTCCTGATGATAGAGCGACAGGAACGTGCGGTCGGCGTCGGTCACGATTTCGAGAAAGGCGTTGCCGAACAGCGCCTTGTCGAGGGCCAGTTTGTTGAGCACCTGCCGCAGCGTCTCGCCCTGCCCGTTGACCTTGCGGACGAACTCCGCCAAACGGGGCTGCTGCACCTCGTCGCACGTGAAACCCTTGCCCGAAATGTAGTCGGCCTTGTCGTTGATGATGCGCCGGTGGGTCGTCGAGCGGCGGGCCATCTGCGCCAGCGCTTCGGGAAAGAGGTTGTCGTCGCCCCAACGCCAGAAACGGTCGCTTTCGACGCGCTGCGTCCCGACGGTCAGATAGGGCTCCGACCGGTTCGAGACGACGATTGCGTTTGATTTTCGTTTGTCCATGTTTTTATTAAGCGTCTGTTTGCGGCTCTATGCCTTGCTTGCGTAAGCGACGAGGCGGTCGTCGAGGACGGTGCAGCCGGCCATGAAGACCGCGCGCTGACGGTTCTCCATCTCATCGGGATTGTACCACATGCGCACCTCGTTGCCCGGGAAATCGACCGTATTGACGGCCAGCACCAAGTTGCGGCGGTCGGTCAGGAAGCAGAACGACTCGTCGAACGAAGTCTCGGAAAGGTACGAGCCCAGCCGGATGTCGATGACCGGAATGCCGTGATAGGCCAGACCCTGACGGCCGGCGGTTTCGCCCGAGTAGGCCGATTCGACCCCTTTGCGGTCGAGGTACTTCTCGTAGAGACGGTAGAAATCCGACGTCACGAAGAACGCGAGCTGGCCTTCGGACTTGGCATCCTGCAAGGCGCCCGGCGCATGCAGCCACAGGTCGTCGAAGACCGAAACCGGCGTATCGGTGTCTTCGAGTTCGGCCTCCGTATAATCGGTCGAATAGGCACGCATATTTTCCACACCGTCCCGGATGGCTTTCAGGAAGCCGTCGAAGGTGTTGAATCCGCTCTTCGCATCAGTATCGCCGAGCCACATCGTGGCGCGGATGTTCTCGGCCAGCGTCTGCTTGAAGAGGGCGGTTTCGGCCTCTTCCAACTGGGTGCCGGTGAGGTCGTCCATGTTGACTTCGGGGCTCGACGTGATTTTCTCGTAGACCATCGCGAAGTAGTCGGCCGCCGCGAAGCCCAGTTCGGCCTTCACGCGCTTCATGTCGATGATTTTCTGGGTTTTCTCCGCATGCGCGCCGCCGTCCCAGCCGGTCGAATCGTACTTGTGGAGGATGTTGTTCTGCCCGTTCCACAGCTGCACGGTCGTCGGAACCGGCATGTTGTAGAGTACGCGCACGCCCAGATCGACGGCCGACGGGCCTTTCAGCATGGGGCGGAAGAAGATGTGTTCCAGTTCGGAACCGGTGTACTGTTTGGAATTTTCCAAGTAGCTCATAATGGATTGAATGGTTTTGATTAAAAAATAATTGGATTTGGTTCGGCGATAGCGCAGACAACCGTTATAAGCAAGGTTGCGGTCTATCGCGCTTAAAACCTTATTTTTAACTGGTACTTTTTGTTCCGTCAAAAAGTACCCAAAAACCTCTCCGACGATGTCTACGCCTACTTCGTGCGGCCTAACGCTGGCTGCGGGCGCCTGTCGCGGGTTTGCAAGCAAACCGGCCCCTCCGCCGGACGCTTTTAGTCCGCACTCCGTCTAACGGCTCCGACATCCGGTCGGATTTATCAGTGCGACGCTTCGCGTCGCCGATAATTATGAATTCATGAAGCAACGCGCGTCTTCGGCATAGGCCCGTTCGTTGGAGGTTCGGAGGGTTTCGCCGTAGGAGGGGTCTTCGCGCGGAAGGGTCTGCGTCGGGCCGAATTGCGCACGGGTTTCTTCGGCCGCCAGTTGCGAGCGGCGGCGGAGTTCTTCGCGCGCTTCGTCCTCGAAGTGGAGCACGTTGCGGTCTTCGGGCAGTTCGCCGCGCCCGTCGCCCGACACCCGACGGCCGATGCCGACGGT
>JAMPDE010000001.1:790180-799732 GCA_023665825.1 Alistipes senegalensis
CGGTGACCGGCAGCACCACCCGCAGCGTGCGCCCCTCGCGGCAGGCATCCACATCGGCCAGCGCCGCCGCGTCGTACTTCGGCAATTCGGGCAGACGGCCGCCCAAATCGCACCGTTGTCCGTCGATTTTCAGTTCCATGCCGCCTCCCGTCGTTTAGCTTCGCGAATCGTCACTTCGAGATAACTCATGGTGCCGTGATTGTGGACGACGGCCCGTTCGCTCACCACTTCGACCGGCACGTAACCGCTCTCACCGACCATCCACACTTCCGGCGTATCGACCAGTTCGGCGAGGGCTTCGAGCACGTCGCGCATCTCCAATGCCGAGCGCAGTTTGCGGCGGTACTCGCCCGTCGCACGGCCTACATAGCCGTCCGGGCCGTACGCATGTTGTTTCGCCGCTTCGACACCGGCCGTCGCCTCGACCGGAAAGGTGTAGTGTTCGAGCGAACCCGCCCGGCTGCGCCACGCCAGCCGCACCGACCCGCGCATCGGCTGCACCAGCGAGTAGACCACCTTGCCGCACGTTCCGGCGTCGATCGTGATTTTGTCGGCACGGCGGTAGTTGGCCGTATTGAGCAGGAAGATGTGCAGCCCGCCCGACGGGATGTCGTAGGTATCGGCAATGGCATCCGGGCCGTATTCGGCGATGAGCGTCACCCGATGGGGGCCGTCGGTCAGCAGCGACAGTTCGTCGCTCGCCCCTACCGGAATCAGCCGCACACGGGGCATCGAAGTGAGCAGCGCAGGAGCCGACACGGGTTCGGTCGCCGGCAGAAAGACACGGTATGCGGAGGTCGCGGTCGCGGCATCGGCCGCCGCCACGACGACCGTGCCGACGATGCGCGGGGCTCCGGCATAGACGCCCGTCTTGCCGGAAACCGGCGTGAACCGAAGCGTCCGCCGCAGATAGGGTGCGATGTCGAATTCGGCGGCCGCGACGTCGGCAAAGCGTTTCGCACCGTAGAGTTCGGTCTGCGTGCCGTTCAGGATGCGGACAGCGAAATTGGAGCGCGCGCCGTGTTCGACGGCATAGACCAGCGGCCCGCCGAGCGGCGCATACGAATCGGGAATACGGGTAAACTGCATAAGCGTATGGAGATATTGTAAATAAAATTGTCGAAAACTGTTGATAACCGGAAATAACTTTTCACAAACCGCTGTACGACAGCGCACAGGGATTGTCGATAACCCATTATTCAAAAATTTTGCACTGCGATTCAATTTTTGAACTACGCCGCAAATATACAATCGGCGAACCCCCGTTGTCAAGAGGTCGGCGCGTTTTTTCCATCGTTCGTAGAAAAAATCCCGTTTTTTGCTTACCTTTGCGCTACCGAACGCATTTCGCCACACGCCGCCGGCACAAGCCGGTGCGGCGCGGACGAAACGAATTTCCGCTTTTTATGGACGATGGTCATAGTTGTCGCGCGTATAGTCGTTGCTCCGCCCTGCGGGGCAACCCGTCCCGTTCGGGGGCTTCGGCACGGAACCGCTTTCCGCGCCGGCGCGGCGTTTCGTCCCCTCTCCACGCCGTCGGCGGCCAGTAACCGGCACGACGACGCCTTCACGAAAAAAATCTGGAACGCGGGCCTGAAAGCCGTCCTGCGCGCCAATCCCGGCTGAAGAGCCTGACGCGGCCCCGCGCACGGGCCGCCCGCACGGTCACGGATTTTTTCATCAAGAGGGTGTACAGCCATGATTACCATCTATCTGAAACAATACAACAAGATCATCCGAAATGCCGACACGCGGCTCTTCGACGAGCTGGGTTACGACGACATTTTGTGGATCGACATGCTCGAACCGACCGTCAAGGAGCAGAAAGCCGTCGAAAACTTCATGGAGATCAGCCTCCAAACCAAACAGCAGGTCGAGGAGATCGAATCCACGTCGAAATACTCCGAGACGGAGAACACGATCATCTCCAACGCCAACTTTTTCGTGCCGACGGGCGATTCGTTCGTCGTCGAGCCCGTGTCGTTCATCATTTCCAACGAGGGGGTGCTCGTGTCGGTGCGCGGCGCCGAGTTCCGCACCTTCCGCGAGACCGAGAAGCGGTTGCAGATGAATTATCGGAGTTATTCGACCGGTTACCACCTGTTCATTTCGTTGTTGGAGGTGCGCATCGACTTCGACGCCGACCTCGTCGAGCTGGTCGCCAAGCAGGTCGCCGCACTGTCGAAGGACATCAACTCCGAAGACGCGGTCGACAAGAAAGTGCTGCACCGCATCAGCGCGTTGCAGGAGAGCACCATGTTGTTGCGCGAGAACATTTTCGACCGCCAGCGCGTGCTGTCGGGCATCCTGCGTTCCGAGCGTTTCCCCAACGACATCTACCCGCGCTTGCAGCTGATGATCAAGGACGTCAATTCGCTCATCAACCACGCCGATTTCAGTTTCCAGCGTTTGGATTACATTCAGGACGCCGCTTTGGGCCTCATCAACATCGAGCAGAACGAAATCGTCAAGATTTTCTCGGTGGCGGCCGTCATCTTCCTGCCCGCCACGCTCATCGCGTCGATTTACGGCATGAACTTCCGCGTCATGCCCGAATTGAGTTGGGCGCTCACCCTGCCCAATGGTTGGACGATTCCCGTCGGGTACCTTTTCGCCATCGCCCTGATGATCGTCTGCTCCGGCCTGACCATCTGGTACTTCCGGTACAAGAAGTGGCTGTAACGGGCCCGCGTTTGTTTTTGCAAGCGGTTTTTCGTACCTTTGGCTTCGCCATGCCCGACAGCGCCTACACATACCTCCCGCGCATCGACTCGCCGAGCGACCTCAAACGGCTTTCGCTCGCCGAGTTGCGCCTCTATTGCGACGAACTGCGCCGGTACATCATCGAGCAGTGCTCGGTCAATCCCGGCCACCTCGCGTCGTCGCTCGGTGCCGTCGAGCTCGCCGCCGCGCTGCACTACGTCTTCGACACGCCCGACGACAAGATCGTCTGGGACGTCGGGCACCAGACCTACGCCCACAAAATCATCACCGGACGCCGCGAGGCTTTCCGCACCAAACGGCAGTTGGGCGGCATCAGCGGCTTCCCGCGCATGGACGAGAGCCCCTACGACGCTTTCGGCGGCGGGCACGCTTCGGTGTCGATTTCGGCGGCTTTCGGCATGGCCAAAGCGGCCGAGCTGCGCGGCAAGCGGCGCAAGGTGGTCGCCGTCATCGGCGACGGTTCCATGACCGGCGGACTGGCGTTCGAGGGGCTCAACAACGCCGGAGCATCCAAAGGCACCGACCTGCTGGTCATCCTCAACGACAACAACATGGCGATCGACCAAGCCACCGGCGCGCTCAAAAATTACCTGCTCAAAATCTCCACTTCGGTACACTACAACCGCTTCAAGCGACACGTATGGGGGCTTCTGTCGCATACGCCGCGCTTGTTGCATCTGTGCCGCAAGACGTGGAACGGCATCAAGTTCGGGCTGCTGAAAAATTCCAACCTTTTCGAGAGCCTCAATTTCCGGTACTTCGGCCCCGTCGACGGTCACAACCTGCCCGACCTCGTGCGCACGCTCCGCGCGCTGCGCGACATCGGGGGGCCCAAGCTGCTGCACGTCATGACCACCAAAGGCAAGGGGTACCTTCCCGCCGAAACCGACCAATCGGTCTGGCACGCTCCCGGTCGGTTCAACCCCGACACCGGCGAGCGCATCGCATCGTCCGGCACTGCCGCGCGCTATCAGGACGTCTTCGGCGAGACACTCCTCGACCTCGCGCGGCTCGACCGGCGGGTCGTCGGCATCACGCCCGCCATGCCGTCGGGTTGTTCGATGAACATCCTCATGCGCGAGATGCCCGAGCGGTGTTTCGACGTCGGCATCGCCGAAGAGCACGCCGTTACGTTCTCCGCCGGATTGGCCGCCGCCGGCATGCGGCCATTCTGCAACATCTACTCGTCGTTCATGCAGCGCGCCTACGACAACGTGATTCACGACGTCGCCATTCAGGATTTGCCCGTCGTCTTGTGCCTCGACCGCAGCGGCATCGTCGGCGAGGACGGGGCCACGCATCACGGGGTGTTCGATTTGGCCGCTTTCGGGGCGGTTCCCGGCCTCGTCATCGCCGCGCCGATGGACGAATCCGAGCTCCGCAACCTGTTGTTCACCGCCCTGCACGCCGGGCATCCGTTCTTGGTGCGTTACCCGCGCGGATGCGGCGAGGGGGCCGCTTGGCGCAACGAGCCGTTCACCGAGCTGCCCGTCGGTCGCGGGCGCTGCCTGCGCAAAGGCAGCGAGGTGGCCTTGCTGACTATCGGCACGGTCGGCAACGCAGGTGCCCGCGCCGTCAAACGGGCCGTCGCCGCCGGAACCGACGCCGCACACTACGACTTGCGTTACGCCAAACCGCTCGACGAAACGATTCTCGACGAAGTAGGCCGCCGCTTCCGGCGCGTCGTGACGGTCGAGGACGGGTGCTTGCGCGGCGGCGTGGGCGAAGCGGTCGCCGCGTGGTTCAACGCGCACGGATTCTCGCCCGCCGTCCGGTCGTTGGGCATCGGCGACCACTGGGTTTCGCACGGCACGCCCGCCCAGCTGCACGCACTGTGCGGGTACGACGAGGAGCATATTTACGAAGCATTGACCGAACGGTAGCGGCGCTTCCGACCATCGGAAGCCCTACGACCGTCCACAGCGCTAATAAAAAAGCAGTTCCACGACGGGACTGCAACATACGGACTGAAAAGCACATCGGCTTGACATTCTTACGGAAGAAACTTGGCGGTTTCCGACAACGTGAAGAAAAAGTGGCAAGGTTGATGTCCATGTCGTGTTTACGGCGTGGGCTCATTCGCACGATCTTTCTTCACGGGTACGCCAAGACCTCTTCCAGTAGATACGGTGAATGGTCTGCGCTTTTTTCGTACCGTTGCGAACGGGCTCCTACAAGCGAGCCGCAAAGACATTTTTATTAACTTAACGAGCTGCAAAGCCACTTAATGAAGCATATCGGCATACGCATCCGCGAGGAGTTCGACCGCCAGCGGCACAGCATCGGTTGGTTGGCACGGCAGTTGGCGTGCGACCGGTCGAACGTCTACCGGCTGTTCCGGCGCGAGAGCATCGACACCGCCACCCTGACACGCCTCTGCAAAATTCTCGACCACGATTTTTTCCACGACCTCTCGCACGAGTTGCACGAGGAGCGGCAATAATATCGGACGGCCGGCGGTTTTCTTCCGAAAAATTCGTATCTTCGCCCTATCGAAATTTTCCGAGCCATGAAATACCGACGCATCCTGTTGAAATTGAGCGGCGAATCGTTGCAGGGCGGACAGCCTTACGGACTTTCGCCCGAAGTGCTCCAATCCTACGCCAAGCAGATTCGCGACGTCGCCGCCGGCGGCACGCAAATCGGCATCGTCATCGGCGGGGGCAACATCTTTCGCGGATTGTCGGGGGCCAAACGGGGCTTCGACCGCGTCAAGGGCGACCAGATGGGCATGCTCGCCACCATCATCAACTCGCTCGCCCTGCAATCGGCGTTGGAGGACAACGGCGTCAAAGCCAAAGTCCTCACCTCCATCCGCATGGAGCCTATCGGCGAGTACTATTCCAAAGCGGCAGCCTTGCAATACATGGCCGAAGGTTACGTCGTCATCATCGGCGGCGGCACCTCCAATCCCTACTTCACGACCGACTCGGCTTCGGCGCTGCGGGGCATCGAAATCGAGGCCGACGTCCTGCTGAAAGGCACGCGCGTCGACGGCGTCTACACGGCCGACCCCGAGAAGGACCCAGCTGCGACGAAATTCGACGAAATCTCGTTCGAGGAGGTGCTCGACCGGCGGCTCAAAGTGATGGACCTCACGGCGTTCACGCTCTGCCGCGAAAACCGCCTGCCGATCATCGTCTTCGACATGGACACGCCCGGCAATCTGGGCAAAGTGCTTGCCGGCGAGCGGATCGGCACGCTCGTAAAAACCGAATAACTCACACATCTACCGCATTATGGACACTACGACGATTCTCAACGATGCTTCGGCACGCATGCAGAAAGCCATCGACCACCTCGAAGAGGAGTTGTTGAACATCCGCGCCGGCAAGGCCTCGACCAACGTCCTGAACGGCGTAATGGTCGATTACTTCGGGTCGCAGGTACCCGTTTCGGGGGCGGCGAGCGTCACCGTACCCGATGCGCGCACGATCCTGATCCAGCCTTGGGACACCAAGATGCTGCGCGTCATCGAGAAAGCTATCATCGACTCCAACATCGGGCTCACGCCGTCGAACAACGGCGAGAACATCCGGCTGACCATTCCGCCGCTGACCGAAGAGCGGCGCAAGGAGCTGGTCAAGCAGGTGCGCAGCGAGGCCGAAACGGCTCGCATCAGCCTGCGCAACGCCCGCCGCGATGCCGTCGACGCATTCAAGAAGGCGCAGAAAGAGGGTATGCCCGAAGACGAATCGAAAGAGGGCGAAAACCGCACGCAGAAACTTTTAGACAAATTCACCAAATTGCTGGACGAGTCCGTCGCCAAAAAGGAGAAGGACATCATGACCGTCTGATTTTATTAGCGCTACGGACTGTCTTGCGATTCCCGACGTTCGGAAGCGCACTGACCCTTAATAAAACTGCCGCGTCAGCGGCTCCATTGAGTCCGACTGGATGTCGAGGTTTTTGGCACTTTTTGACGGGCCAAAAAGTGCCGAATAAACAAAAGAAATTACTTGCAACGGCGCGATTTCGGATGTTGCATAGTAGATTTTATAATACGTTGAATTTGAATCCATTTGTCGAGCGCATCGCCGCGCTCAAACGCGAAAAACGGGCTGTCATTCTGGCCCATTACTACACCCGCCCCGAAGTGCAGGAGGTCGCCGACTTTCTCGGCGACTCGTTGGCACTCGCCGTCAAGGCGCAGACGGTCGACACCGACATCCTCCTTTTCGCCGGCGTGCACTTCATGGCCGAGACAGCCAAAGTGCTCTGCCCCGACAAAAAGGTGCTGATTCCGTGCCCCGACGCGGGTTGTTCGCTCGCCGATTCGTGCGACGCCGCCGCGTTCGCCGCTTTCAAGGCGCAGTATCCCGACCATAAGGTCGTTTCGTACGTCAATACGACCGTCAGCGTCAAGGCCCTGACCGACATCTGCTGCACTTCGTCCAACGCCTTGCAGGTCGTGCAGTCGCTGCCCGCCGACCAGCCCCTGATTTTCGCGCCCGACCGCAATCTGGGTTCTTACATCCAGAAACTGACCGGCCGCCGGAATATGGTCATCTGGGATGGCGCGTGCCACGTCCACGAGGAATTCTCGTTGGAAAAACTCCTCGCCTTGCAGCGCGAGCACCCCGACGCCCTGACCGTCGCACACCCCGAATGCCGCGCCTACATCCTCGAAGTCGCCGATTTCGTCGGTTCCACCGCCGCGATTCTCGACTTTTGCGGCCGCAGCGACGCACAGACTTTCATCGTCGTCACCGAATCGGGCATTCTGGCCGAGATGCGCAAGCGGTTCCCCGACAAAACATTCATTCCGGCACCGCCCGACGACGAGACCTGCGGCTGCAACAACTGCCGGTACATGAAGATGGTGACGCTCGAAAACATCTGCGCCGCGCTCGAAACCGAATCGCCCGCCGTCGAAATCGACGAGGATACGCGCCGCCGGGCCGAACGTTCGATCCGCAACATGATCGCCATCCGCTGACACGGCGCAGCGGCACAGCGGTGCAGCCCCGACGGTTCGGCCGCAGCCCGCGAAACGCCCCACACGATACCGATTATGACCGTAATTCGCTTAACCAAAGAGTTCACGTTCGAGGCGGCGCACGCGCTCGACGGATACGACGGCCCCTGCCGCGAGATTCACGGACACTCCTACCGGTTGTTCGTCACCGTCAAGGGGATTCCGCTCGCCGATGCCGGCCACCCCAAACAGGGCATGGTCATGGATTTCGGCCTCTTGAAACGCATCGTCAGCGAGGAAATCATCGCGCGGTTCGACCACGCACTCGTGTTGCAGCGCACCGCCGCGACCGACGAATTGCGGGCCACCCTCGCGCAGCGGTTCGACAACCTCGTCGAGGTCGATTACCGCCCTACGTGCGAGAACATGCTTGCCGACTTCGCCACCCGCATCCGTCCGCGCCTGCCGCAGGGGGTCTCGCTCCATGCCCTGCGCCTGCACGAAACCGCCACCTCTTTCGCCGAATGGTTCGCGGAAGACAATTTTAATTAGCGCTACGGACAGTCGTTCGGTTTCCAACGGCGGGATGCGCACTGACCGAATGAAAAAAGAAAATGAGAGCGGCTCTCCGAGCCGCACCAATACACCCCGCTCGGCAAAAAAGGCGTAAAGAAAACAAGCCGTAAAAGCGTATAAAAACGGGGACGGTTTGCTTGCAAACCCGCGTTAGTCGCCCGTTTTAGCTTTTACGGCGCAGATTTTAGCCTTTTTTGTCTGCGGGGAGGTTTTTGGCACTTTTTGACGGGACAAAAAGTGCCCTGTTAAGAACAGGGTTTTAAGCGCTACGGACGCGCCGTTCGCTTCGGACGGTCGGAAGCACACTGACCCTTAATGAAAAAGCGGGCCGAAGCCTGCGGACGGCACACATTTGATTTAGAATTAAACGGATTTTATGCAAAAATTATTTCTGGTCGACGCTTACGCGTTGATTTTCAAATACTATTACGCGTTCATGGGACGCCCCATGCGCAACCGCGCCGGCATGAACACGTCGGTCGTCTTCGGGTTCGTCAAGTTCCTGCGCGACATCCTCAAACGCGAGCGGCCCGACCTTTTGGGCGTCGCGTTCGACCCGAAGGGCGGCAGCTTCCGCCGCGACCTCTTTCCCGAATACAAAGCCAACCGCTCCGAGACGCCCGAAGACATCCTCACCTCCATTCCCTACGTCAAACGGGTTTTGGAGGCGATGTGCATCCCGATTCTCGAGGTCGAGGGGTACGAGGCCGACGACGTCATCGGCACCCTCTCGCAGCAAGGGGCCGAAGCCGGTTACGACGTCTTCATGGTCACGCCCGACAAGGATTACGGCCAGCTCGTCCGCGACCATTGCCGCATCTACAAACAGAAAGGCAACGACGGCCACATCGAGATCGTCGACCGTGCCGCCATTCGCGAGAAATACGGCATCGACGATCCCGTCCTCGTGCGCGACATCCTCGCACTGTGGGGCGACACGTCCGACAACATTCCGGGCGTGCCGGGCATCGGCGAGAAAACCGCCTGCAAACTGGTGCAGGAGTGGGGCACCGTCGAGAACATCCTCGCCAACACCGGCAAAATCACCGGCAAGCAGGGCGAGAAAATCGCCGCATGGGCCGACAACCTGCGTTTGGCCAAGCAGTTGACCACCATTTGTCTGGACGTTCCCATCGAGTTCCGCCCCGACGAGCTCACCGTCTGCGAGCCGCACATCGACGCCCTGCGTGCGCTTTTCGCCGAGTTGGATTTCAAGTCGTTCCTCCACGACATCGCCAATCTGGCTCCCGCCGAGCCATTGCCCGACGCGCCGCAGCAGGAGGCACAGACCCAGCTCGCCGAGATGGCCCGCGCCAAATCGGCCGCCGCCAAAC
>JAMPDE010000001.1:799832-805293 GCA_023665825.1 Alistipes senegalensis
TGAACGTGTCGTTGATGAAGCCGTCACCCAACGAATCGACGGAAACGACGGGAGCGGCCAATGCGAACGACGTGGCGATGGAAGTTAATTCGATCATAATAGAACAAGTTTAAGAGTTGGATTTATATAAAATAAGACCCCTAACTGACCTAAAAGGATATTTTGGAATAACTAATGAATTCGGATCAAAGCGGAAAATCGGTGCAGCTCACGCGGCATTTTTATTAAGGGTCAAAGCCCCCATCGGAAGCCCGACGTTTGCCCGTAGCGCGAATAAAATCCCCGCATCGGCAAAAAAATTTATCGAATTTCAGTACTATGTATTGCATAATATAAAAATGTGCATTATATTTGCATCGTGAAAATAATCGAACACACAAGGAAATTTGCGAACGGAAACGTGTAAACAGAAATTCGGATAAATCCAGAAAGCAATGAAACAGACAGTAAATGTGAATATCGGGTCGATGCCGTTCACACTCGACGAAGACGCCTACCGGACGCTGCGCGACTATTTCGACGACATCCGCAGCCGGCTGCCCGACGACGACACCGAAACGGAAGCCGACCTCGAAACCCGCATGGGCGAAATTCTCCGCGAAAAGGTCGCATCGCCCATGTACGTCGTCTCGATCGACATCGTGCGGGCCGCAATCGACCGGCTCGGCACACCCGACTGCTTCGGCGCACGGCACGGCGAACCCGTGACCGACGAACACGATGCGCAACCCCCTTACAGAAAACTGTATCGCTCGCGCGAAAACCGGTCGATCGCGGGCGTATGCGGCGGTCTGGCCGAATACATCGATGCCGACCCCAGCGTGCTGCGGCTGGTCACGCTGCTGCTCATCCTCTTCGGCGGCATCTCCATCTGGATTTACGTCATCCTGTGGATCGTCGTCCCCGAAGCACCCGCACGGAAATTCAACGTGCAAGACAAAAAAACGAAAAACGCATGATACCATGACGGAAGAGAACGTAAAAGCGCAGATGCGCAAAGGGATTTTGGAGTATTGCATCCTCGCGATTCTATCGCGCGGGGACTCCTATGCTCCGAGAATCATCGCCGAGCTGAAAGAGTCGGAGATGATCGTGGTCGAGGGTACGCTCTACCCGATTCTCACGCGGCAGAAGAACGCCGGACTGCTCACCTATCGCTGGGAAGAGTCGCCGCAGGGCCCGCCGCGCAAATTCTACATGCTCACGGACAAAGGGCGCGAGTACCTCGCATCGCTCGATGAAGCGTGGGAAGAACTGGTCGCCCAGATCCGGGCCGTCCGGCACGGAAACGCAGAAAATTAGCCCCACTTGAAACAAACCCGAAACAAAAATCAAACACCAATGCCATTTATGAAAACCCTGTTTCTGAAAATCATCGTCATGCTCGGCCTGCTGCTGGGCCTGTTGTGCAACGCATCGGATGCGACCGCCGCACGTCCCGTCGGCAAACTCATCGGAAGCGGCAAGCTGATCACCAAAACGGTCAAGGCTCCGAAGTTCAACGCCATCGCCGCTTCGCGCGGAGTGGAGGTCGTCATCGGCGGCACGGAGGAAATCGTGATTCGGGCAGACGACAATGTCATGGAATACGTCGTCGTCGAAGAGAAAAACGGCACGTTGCAGATTACGACCAACTACGAGGCCCGCGTCGTGCGGAACATCCACGTCAAGGTACAAGTGCCCAACAACGGCAGAATCGCTTCGATCACGGCGTCGAGCGGTGCCGACATCCGCACCAAGAGTGCCTTGAAAGCCGAAACGATGAACATCCGGCTGTCGAGCGGCGCATCGATGGACGCCGCGCTGAAAGCCGACGACTGCACCGTCCGCCTGTCGAGCGGCACGGCCTTGCAGGCGGCCGTCGATTTCGGCCGGTGCGACATCCGGCTGTCGAGCGGTTCGTCGGTCGAGCTGTCGGGCAAGGCGGCTAAATTCGGAGCCGACCTCTCTTCGGGCTCGTCGCTCGAAGCATTCGGACTGGTCACCGAAACGTGCAGCGTCGAAGTATCGAGCGGCGCATCGGCCGAAGTCACCTGCACCGAAAAACTGACGGCCCATGTGTCGAGCGGCGCATCGGTCGAATACAAGGGCGACTGCTCAGTCGACAAACAAGCCAGCTCGGGCGGCTCGGTTCGGAAACGCTAACCCATAAAAAAGATCGATCGCTATGAACGAAATCAAGAAATGCAGCATATCGGGTGTCGCCTTCACGCTGGACGTCGACGCCTACGAAGAGTTGGAGCGCTATTTGGAAAGCCTCCGACAAGCCTACCGCAACTCGCCCGACGGCACGGAAATCGTCGCCGACATCGAAGCCCGCATCGCCGAACTGATTCTGTCGGCGCAAGACGGCGGACGGGTCGTCGAGAAGCCGCTGGTGCTGAACATCATCGGGCAATTAGGCAGTGCGGAGGACATCTCCGACAAAGAGGGAGACGCGAATCCCGATGCCGACCTGCAACCCGAATCGCCGCGCATTCCGCGCCGCCTGTACTGCGACATGGAGAATGCCAAATTGGGCGGCGTCTGTGCGGGTCTGGGCAAGTATTTCGGCATCGACGCCGTGTGGATCCGGCTGGGGATGTTCGTGCCGTTGATTCTCGACATCATCATCCGCCATCCCTATTGGCTGTCGAATCTTTTCGGAAACATCTTCGGCGTTTTCCTGCTCAGCTACCTCATCATGTGGTTCGCCGTGCCGGTGGCACGTTCGGCGCGGCAGAAATTGGAAATGAACGGCGAACCCATCACGACCCGCTCGGTAGCCGCCGCCGCTGCCGCCGCGAACGACGTCGACAGCAAGGCGAAACCCGTCATCGCCGAAGCGGTGTCGGTATTCGGCAAAATCGCGGTGATTCTGATGAAACTCTTTGCGGGAATGCTCGTCTTCGGGTTGATTCTCGTCGCCTGCGGATTGATCATCGGCCTGCTTTGCGTGGGCGTGGGCGGATACGAGTTCCTGCACATGGATCCGGGCGAATTTTCCATCTGGCTGCCGATTACCGGCATTCTGATCGCCCTGATTCCCGTCTTCCTGCTGATTTACGTGCTGATGTGCCTCATCGCTTCGCGGAAACCCAACGGCAAGTCCATTCTGGCAATGTTCCTGCTGTGGGCCGTGACCATCGCGGCATGCGTGAGCTTGGCGATCCGCTCCCATTACACGACCGACCTGCACCAGTTGTTCCGCTACCGGACCGAACGCGTCGAACGGGTACGGCCGGACATGGAGGAACTGGAAGAGCAATTGGAAGCGTTGGAGAGCTACTCCATCAGCATCCAAGACAGCACGAACAACGTCAACATCAAGGTAGAGCGGAACCGCAAAACTCCCGTCCCTGCGTCCACCGCCAAATCCGCCGCGAAAAGCACGGCACCGGCGACCGCGAACGCCGCCAAAGAGGATTCAGCGACCGATACGAAGAAACCCGAATAGTTGTTTAGATAAAAAGTTTTTTTCAGGGGAGGGGCGTCCGACAGCATCGGACGTCCCTTTTTTCAGGAATTGTTCTTATGCGTCATGATGTCGAGCACCATGCGGTCGGTCTCGTTCATACCGTCGCGGCCGATGCGGGTCAGGTTGCGGATGCAGCGATCCACGTCCTCCTCGATGATGCCCTCGACCGGCGTCACGCAATGGCCGTCGACCGCCATCATCGCCGACAGCACGGCCGTCGAAACGCCGCTCATCAGCTTCATCGCGCAACTCGGCTTCGCGCCGTCGCAAATCATGCCCGTCAGATTGGCGATCATGTTCTTCACCGCCGCCACGACCCGGTCGTAACCGCCGCCCATCAGGTAGGTGAGGCCGCAGCTCGAACCCGTCGCAGCCACGACGCAACCGCACAACGCCGAAAGGCGGCCCAAACTCTGTTTGATGTAAATCACGGTCAGGTGGCTCAACGCCAGTGCCCGCACGGTCTGTTCTTCGGTGGCTCCGGTCTGCTCGGCATAGACCACGACCGGCAGCGTCGCCGCGATGCCCTGATTGCCGCTGCCCGAATTGCTCATGACCGGAATCATCGCACCCGCCATGCGGGCGTCGCAGGCCGCCGAAGTGTAGGAGATGATACGCGAGAAAATGCTGTCGCCCATGACCCGCCGCTCGCGTTCGCGGCGGAGCGTGCGGCCGACGCTATGGCCGTAATCGCCCGTGAAAGCCTGCTCGGCGGCCGCCTTGTTCAGCCGGCTCGATTCGAGCACGAAGCGCAGTTCGTCGACCGGCGCGGTCGTGGCGAACTCCCACACGCGGGCGAGCGAAAGGGCGACCTCCTCGCTGGCCGCTTCGGCCGTCGCAGGAGTACGTTCGTCCAGCGTCGCCGCACCGTCGCGTGCCACGTAGACGAAGCGCGTATGCCCTCCGGCAATCACGGCCACCGCAGTGCGACCAGCGGCAGAAACTTCCGTCTCGATGTAGAGTTTTTCGTCGATACCCTCTTTGAGCGCAATGGCGATGCGTTTTTCGGCGATGTACTGCCGCCCGCGCTCGACGGCTTCGGGCGTAACGTCGCGCAACACTTCGAGCCGGTACGCCGATTTGCCGACCGACGCCCCGAGCGCAACGGCGATAGGCAACCCGATCATGCCGCCTGTGCCCGGAATGCCGACCCCCATCGCATTTTTCAGAATGTTGGCACTCAACCGCACCTCGATGCGTTCGGGCAGCATGCCGAGTTCTTCGACGGCCCGCGCCGTGCACAAGGCGACGGCAATAGGTTCGGTGCACCCGATAGCGGGCACCACCTCGCGATTCATGAGCGCGACGATGCGCTCCCGTTCGGGTTTCGGTATCATGGAAGTTCGGAGTTGTTTCCACAAAAATAGCACAAGTCGGGCGGAGTACCAAAAAATCGGGCCGCTGTTTGCAGCGGCCCGATTCGTTATCGGTCGAAGAATCGCTACTGCGCCTGACGCAGAGATTCGATGTCGGCAGTGGCCCCGACGAAAAGATTTTCGTACTCGGGAAGCCCCGTACCGCCCGGAATCTTGTGTCCGCAGATGACGTTCTCTTTGAGGTTTTCGAGCGGGTCGGTCTTCGCTTGGATGGCCGCCTCGTTGAGCACCTTCGTGGTCTCTTGGAACGAAGCCGCCGAAATGAAGCTCGAAGTCTGCAACGCCGCACGGGTGATACCCTGCAAAATCTGCGTCGAAGTGGCCGGTACGATGTCGCGCACCTGCACCGGACGCAAATCGCGACGCATCAGGCTCGAATTCTCGTCGCGCAGCTTGCGCACCGAAACGATCTGTCCGGGCTGCAAAGCCGTCGAATCGCCGGCGTCCGTCACGACCACCTTGTCGAACAGCTCGTCGTTCACGTCCATGAACTCCCACTTGTCGACGATCTGGTCCTCGAAGAATCGGGTATCGCCCGGATCTTCGATCTTGACTTTCGACATCATCTGGCGGACGATCACCTCGAAATGCTTGTCGTTGATCTTCACGCCCTGCATGCGGTAGACCT
>JAMPDE010000001.1:805393-863858 GCA_023665825.1 Alistipes senegalensis
TCAGCTTGGAAGGCTGATGCTCTATCAACTGAGCTACTTCCGCAAAAATATACCGCATCGAAGTGTTCTTTCCGACTTGTCGCAGGTCGCCCCGCGCACCGGAATTCCGCAACTCCAACCGGCATCTGCTCCTTTTGCTTTTTTTGCCCCTTTTCGAGTGGGAAGTGATGGATTCGAACCACCGAAGGCGTACGCCAGCAGATTTACAGTCTGCCCCATTTGGCCACTCTGGTAACTTCCCCTATTTTCGCCTGCCCCGCTCTCCGACCGCCGCCTGCGGCGACCGCCTTTTTCTCCTCCGCGCACCGGCTTCGAGCCGATGGAGGGATTCGAACCCACGACCAGCTGATTACAAATCAGCTGCTCTGGCCAACTGAGCTACATCGGCAGAACTGACCTTTGGCCTGCAAAAGTAGCGATAAAAAATTTACCGGCCAAATAAAACCGCATAAATTTTTCATCATCCGATTTCCTCTCAAAGAACGCAATCCCCCGATTCGTGTACAAGGGCGAAATCGGGGGACAAAGTTAGAAAAAGTTTTCAATATCGCAACGATTCGGACGAAAAAATCGAAAAAATCGTTTTTATTCCTTAACCTCCTTTTCCGCCCGTTCCGCATCCAGCTGGGCCCGCGACTTCGAGCGGGTCACGAGCCACACCCCCACAAAAACGCACATCGCGGCGAATCCTTTCGTCGGGCCGAACGTATCCAGTCCGACGGCGACGGTGAACAGCACGGCGACGATCGGCTGCACGTAATTATACATCGATACCAGCGTCGGCCGCAGATAGCGCTGGGCGATGGGCACCGACAGATAGGCGAGAAAGGTCGAACAAACGACGACGAACCCGATGCCGGCCCACGTACCGCCCGACAGCGCGGCGTAATCCACCCCGACCAGCGGCTCCCAATAGATGACGAGCGACACCAACGCGGCGAACAGAAACATCCACTTCATCGTCGTCACGGGCGAGTACTTCACGATAACGTCGCGGAACGCCGTGAGATAGACCGCATAGCTCATCGCGCTGACGATGCACAGCACATCGCCCTCCAAGCTCGCTGCCCGGCCGCCGCCGTGCTGGCTTTGCAGCACCAGCAGCACGGCTCCGGCCGCCCCCAAGAAGACACCGCCGGCTTTCAGCCACGTGATGGGTTCGCGCAGGAAGACCATCGCCAGCACCATCGTCAGCACCGGCACGACCGTCGCGATGATCGACGAGTCGATGGGCGAAGTCATCGACAGCCCCCACAAAAAGAGCATCTGGTTGAGCTGGATACCGAACACCGACGCAAAGAACAATCCCACGATATCGCGCCGCTCGACCCGCTCGCGCGGCAAGAACGCCGAGCACAACCAGAACAGCAACGCCGCACCGACCATGCGGTAGACGCTCAACGCGAAAGGGTTCACCCCGTCGGGATGTTCCGCCGAATGCAACACGCCCTTGCAAATCGGGGCGTTCAGCCCCCAGATGATATTGGCCACCCACAGCGCGGCATGGCCTTTCAGTTTTCCGACATCCATGTTCACTCCTCCGTCATCACCCGCCGCCACTCGTCCGGCACGCGGACGCCCTCCTGCGCCGCGAAATCGAACGCCACCATCACCGAACGGCTCTCGCTGCATACGCGACCGCCGACCAGCAGCTGCTGGTACAGCGTCATGCTTTTGTCACCCACCCGTTCGCAGACGGTCGTTACGTGCACGTCGTCGTACATCCGCACCTGCGCCTTGTACGAAGTCGCAGTCGACACCGTGACGATGCGCAGATTCCCGCCCGACAGCACGTCGCCGCCCAGCACCGTGCGGAAATACTCCGTCTTGCCGACGTCGAAATACATCTGCTGCGCGACGTTGTTCACGTGCACGAACGGGTCGATGTCCGTGAAGCGTTGTTGTATCGGGGTATCTGTCGTACGGGCCATCGTCTAATCGCGGATTACCTTCACTTCGCCGCCCTCGCCGAACGCCACGATCGCCGACGCCTTGCGCGTGGGCCGCCCCTCGAAACGGGGATTGACCACGAAATCCGCCCCGTCGACGATCTCCTGTGCCACCTCCTGCAACCGCGCGGGGGTCGCTTCGCCCGTGACGTTGGCCGACGTCGAAACGATCGGCCGCCCCAATTCGCGCAACACCTGCTGACAGAACTTGTGGCCGGGCACCCGCACGCCGAGCGTACCCTCGTCGGGCACCAGATTCTCGGCCACGCCCACCGCACCGGGAAGAATCAGCGTCAGCGGCGACGAAGCCATTTCCATGACCTCGAACGCAATCGCGGGCGCACGGTTGACGTAGCGCACCACCATATCGGCCGATGCGCACAGCACAAGCATCGACTTTTTGTTCTCGCTGCGTTTCAGGTCGTAAATGCGCTGTACGGCAGCGGCATTGGTCGCGTCGCAGCCCAGCCCCCACACCGTATCAGTCGGATAGAGGATTACGCCGCCCTCGCGCAGAATGCGCACAGCTTCGGCCGCCTCGCGTTCGAGGGCGGCATCGGCCGGAGGCGTCGGTTTCTTTCGGTCGGACACGAAGGATGCGGCATGCGCGGCGGCCGGTTCGGGTCTGCGTGCGGCAGCCCGGCCGGTTCCTTTCGGGGCAGTCGCGCGACGACGCACGGAGGTATTTTTCGTTGTTTTCACGGTTTTCATAGGCCTTTACGATTCGGCGCGACAAAATTAGGAAAAGATTTGGGAAATTCGGGCGGAAAGCTCTATCTTTGTCGATGGTCGGTCATGCCGGCCATACATATCGAAAGTGTTTTCGCACTGTCTTATTAAGAAAATGTGGAAGTTTTCAAGACGACAGGACGACGAACTACACTCATTGCTTGTCCAGATGACGGGAATTGCACGTTCTGTGCATTATTCGTCGTATCTGTTCAGGTGTGGGGTATTTGTATCGTTTATTTGTCGTCTGGGTATTCCACAACCTTCTTAATAAATAGACGAAATTCGGCTCCACACTTTTTTCTTGAAAAATTAACCGCATCGGGCGGAGCCGCAGATGCCCCAAAACATTTTATTGCCATGAAAATATTTTTTCATGCAGTGCTCGTGCTTCCGCTGGCGTTGTTCGCGGCGGCATGCAGCGACAACGACGGGGACGAAGCCGTGAAGTTGGAATCTGGAACCGACACGAAACAGCAGGTCTTCGCAGACGACACCGCACCTGCGCCCATTCGATTCACGGCGGCAGCCGCATGGACGGCAACCGTCACCGACACCACACCCGTACGAACCGAAACAGGCAAAACCGAATGGCTGGAACTGGACCGCTATTCGGGCGACGCCGGTGAAGTCACCTTGACGATGACCCTCTCGCCCAACTACACGGGCGCCGACCGCAAGGCCGAAATCCGCATCGCCTGCGGCGGCACGACCATCGTGATTACGGTCGAGCAGAAAGGCACGAAAGCGGACGGCACCCAACCCCAAGACCCCGAAAATCCCGACAAACCGGCACCGGCGGAATATGCGCTGGTCGAGCGTATCGACGTCGATTTCGACGGATGGAGCGAACTTCCCGACGATGCAAGGCAAAACGACCTGAATCTATATCCGGCCCCATCCGACATGTATTTCGCTTTTCGATACGACGACCGAAATCGGATCGTCGAATACGAAAAAGCGGTGTACTGCGCCGACGAACAGAAATTGAGAGTTCGGAGCGTCAGCAAGTTCGACTACTCCGTCGAGGGAGAAATTCGGATGACCGAAAGGCGAACATACGACGAAAACGAAACGCGAACCTTCGGAGGAAATGAGGTGAATCCGGTCGATGGAACCGAGCATATTATCCGACTGGATGCTCGAAATCGTGCCGCCGCCTATATTTCGGGAGATGGAATGATGCAACCGCACTATTTTTATTCGTACGATGACGACGGACGGCTTTCACGCATAGAAACCGTCGACGATGGTTATCACGAAGGGGATGACGCGAACGAATGGGTCGAACTGGCCTATCGGAACGGAGTCGTATCCGACAGCACGCATTATCATTGCAGTTATGGAAACTATACGGCGACCGTCCCGGAAAGTACGTTCAACGAACATCCGAACGACCGAATCAGCATCGACCCCAATCACTTGTATGCCAGCTATTCCGACAATGTTTTCGACGTCGCCGTCCAGACCGAAAACAGATGTACGCTCCCTCTTTTGCGTCTGACCGGCAAGGGTTCGGACCGGCTGATGTCCGTTCGCAAGACCGGCGAATGGTCGGGGCCGAGATACAGCGTCGAATTGCCTTATATGAAACCGGATATTACGATTCCGGGCAGTTGCGAAGACTACGAACGTATCTCGCCGCGCGAATTGCACTATACGTTCAACGACGACGGCACGATCGCCTGCATTATCGAAGAAGAAACTTGGATTCGGGTACAATACGAATACGATGTAGTAGTCGGTTCCGAATTGCTTCATCCCAATTACCCGGAAGGGGGATACGATTATACGATCAAGGAGAAGAAAAAGACCGAATCGGCTCGGGGCAAGGATATTTACAAATATACTTTCACCTATCGCAAATAGGATAATCCGAAACACAGAAAACGCCGGTGCCGGAACGCCCCATATAATATAGGTATGTTCCGGCACCGGACTTTCCACGAAGCGAACCGGTCGTACCGGCGGGGGTACTCCCCTATTTCTTCGTGTACTGGTTGATACCCGTCGGGTTGTTGCTGTGCGAACCCGTACGGCCCGAACCCGACGAGTGGCTGTTGCTGCCGCGGCTCGATGAACCCGTCGAAGCGGTTCCGCGACCCGACGAACTGCTGCTCGAACGCGAGGTTTTCGCAGAAGTGCTCTTGTTGGAGACTTTCGACTGCGAGCGACCGGTCGTTTTGTTGTTGGACTCTTTCATGGCATCAAAAAGTGTTAAGTGGAACATTTCCGCTGTCCGGCACCGTGCCACGTGTGTCCGAACGAGCGATTAACGCACCCTCCCGTCGGGGAACGTGCCGCTCCGAAACCTGCAAAACGCATACCACAAAAAGACCGCACCCGACAAAAAAAGAGGTTGCACACACGTGTATGCAACCTCTTCGTCGTTGGTAGCGGGAGAGAGACTTGAACTCTCGACCTCATGATTATGAATCATGCGCTCTAACCAGCTGAGCTATCCCGCCATCGCTCGAAAGCGAGGGCAAAGGTAATCGTTTTTTTCGATCGAACAAAATGTTTTCCCGAAAAAACCGATTTTTTTCGGAATCGAAGCGGGAATACGCCATTTCTGGAAAAGCGAAATGGAGGTGCTTTCGCCGAGATTTTTCCGATCTCCGACTGCGTCGAAAATACGGCGTTTCGGCAAAAATGCACACAAGTTTGCTTTTTGCGCCCAACTTTTTGTATCTTTGCGCCGAAAAGCGAAAAACAGGAAACAAAATTCGACGAAATGAATAAAAAACTGAAAATCAGAGACCTGACGTTGCGCGACGGCCAACAGTCGTCGTTCGCGACCCGCATGAGCCAAGCGCAAATCGACCGCTGCCTGCCCTATTACAAGGACGCGAAGTTCTATGCGATGGAAGTTTGGGGCGGTGCCGTGCCCGATTCGGTGATGCGTTACCTGAACGAAAATCCTTGGACGCGCCTCGAAACCATCCACAAGGCGGTGGGCAACGTATCGAAGCTGACGGCGCTTTCGCGCGGCCGCAACCTGTTCGGCTATGCGCCCTACACCGACGAAATCATCGACGGATTCTGCCGCAACGCCATCGAGAGCGGACTGGGCATCATGCGCATTTTCGACGCGCTGAACGATGTCGACAACGTGAAATCGACGATCAAATACGTGAAGCAGTACGGCGGCATCGCCGACTGCGCCGTATGCTACACGGTCGACCCCAAATATCCCGAACCGGGATTCTTCGCACGACTGACGGGCAAAAAGAAACCGCAGCCGGTCTTTACAGACGCCTATTTCGTCGACAAGGCCAAGCAAATGGCCGCGCTCGGCGCCGATATGATTACGATCAAGGACATGTCGGGGCTGATTCCGCCGCGACGCGTCGCGACGCTCGTCAAGCTGCTGAAACAGCACATTTCGATTCCCGTCGATTTCCATACCCACTGCACGCCGGGCTACGGGCTGGCATCGGTTCTGTCGGCCATCATGGCCGGTGCCGACGTCGTGGACACCAACTGCTGGTACTTCGCAGAGGGTACGGGTGCACCGGCGCTGGAACTCATCTACGTGTTCTGCAAGAAGCTGGGCATCGACTTGGGCGTGAACATGGAAGCCGTTGCGAAAATCAACGTCGAGCTGCGTGAAATCCGCAAGGAGCTGAACAAATCGGTCTTCAACACCGAAAAACCCGAGCCGAAGCCGTTCAACCCGCTGACGGACAAACTGCCCGCCGACATCGACGCGCTGTTCGACGCGGCTATCGAGGCCGTGAAGAAAGACGACGAGGAGGGCGTTATCACCGCCTGCCGCAAAATCGAAGCGCACTTCGGGTTCCCTGCGCCAAACGAACTGGTGCAGAAAGCCGAAATCCCGGGCGGCATGTACTCGAACATGGTGGCCCAATTGCAGCAGCTGAAATCCGAAGAGATTCTGCCGCGTGCGATGGAGCTGATTCCGACGGTGCGTCTGGCCGCCGGTCTGCCGCCGTTGGTGACCCCGACGTCGCAAATCGTCGGTGCACAAGCCGTGAACTGCGCGCTCGACGAGAAAGCGGGCCGCCCGATGTACACCAACAAGAGCGCCCAGTTCGTCGGACTGGTCAAGGGCGAGTACGGCAAGACACCGGTGCAGATCGACCCCGAATTCCGGTTCAAAATCTGCGGCGTGCGCGAGGAACAGCCCTACGACACCTCGAAATACCAGATGCAGCCCAACCCCGAACTGCCCGAAGCGGGCGGCGTGAAACTGGCCGAGACGGAAAAAGAGGTGTTGCTGCTGGAACTCTTCCCGATGGTGGCCAAGAAATTCCTGACCGACGCGAAAGTCAAGGCCTACGAGGCGAAAAAGGCGGCCGAGCCGAAACCGGTCGAACAACCGCAACAGCCGGTTGCGACGCCGCAGGCCGTCGTCACGGGCAATCCCGTCACGGCTCCCCTGCCGGGCCGGATTCTGGAAGTGCTGGTCAAGGTGGGCGACAAGGTGGTCGAAGGGCAGGACATCGTGGTGCTGGAAGCCATGAAAATGGAAAACTCCATCACGACGGACTATGCCGGCGAAGTGAAGGCTATCTTCGTACAACCGGGCGACACAGTGCCGACCGACGCCGCGCTGGCGGACATCGCCTGATAATTACCCGATAGTTCGATTAGCATTAACCACCCACTTAATAAAAGTATGGCATTTTTCAGAGAGTTCAAGGAGTTCGCCGTCAAAGGCAACGTGATGGATATGGCCGTCGGTGTCATCATCGGCGGGGCGTTCGGCAAAATCGTTTCGTCGTTGGTCAACGACATCCTGATGCCGCCCATCGGGGCACTGCTCGGCAACACCGACTTCACGCAGCTCAAAGTCGTCATCAAACGGGCGGCCGAAGAGGGCGGCGAAGCCGTGACGTGGAACTACGGCAACTTCATCCAGCAGTGCGTGGACTTCACGATTCTGGCATTCTGCATCTTCGTGATGGTCAAGATGATGAACAAAATCATCAAGAAAAAGGAGGCGGCTCCCGCCCCTGCGCCCGCTCCCTCGAAAGAGGAGCAGCTGCTCGCCGAAATCCGTGACCTGCTGAAAGAACAACAGAAGAAATAGCTCTCGGCTTTCAGAAAGCCTTTTCAGGCGGGAACGCAGGTTGTTGCGTTTCCGCCTGTTTCGGTGTGATTACCCTCAAAAAAATGGCCTGCTTTTCCGCAGGCCATTTTTACTCATCCCATCAAAAATTGTCCGGCTCTTTCTTGCCCGCGTAGCGGTCGAGGATGTAGGTGGTGAAAATCGGGAAGAACATCATGCCCAACGACGGGAGCAGGACGGTAACCACCTTGCCGACGGCCGTGACAGCGAAAATCTGTGCGCCGACAGTCGTAACGTTCATCCACGCCCACCACAGCGCATTGCCGAAGCCGACCAGTTTGGTATTGACACCGGCCTCGTAGTCGAAAAAGACCAGCGCGGAAAGGTAGGTAAAGACAACGACCGTGAAGATATAAGCCCAAAAGACGCGACCCATGCGGTCTCTCCGGCTGACCAGCCACTGCACGACGATGACCATTGCGAGAAACGCCCGCAACATCGGAATCAACCCCACCAACAGCGCCCAATCGCGGGTCAGCGCGACGCCGCACCAATCGAGGATGTTGAGATAGGGAATCGAAATCAGTAAATAGGGCAAATGCACCCAGAAAAAGCGGCTGCGGCGCGGGGCGACACCCCACCGCACGAAGAAATCGCACAGAAAGACAAGGCAGACGACGAACTGGGTAATCATATAGGCCGGCGAGAAATCGATGTGGTCGCCCGCGATGATTTCCCACGAAATGGCGAACAACAGGACGATTCCGGCGATGACTTTCAGGATTTCCAACGTTCGCGTCAGTCCGCTGCGAGTCGGTTCGCCATTCGCCGACCGGTAGGCCGGACGACGGGTGCCGCTCCAATCTGCCGGACGGTCGGCGGCATCGCGGTCGTGGCGAGGGGTTTTCGGAGTATCGGCACGGTGTTCGCTGCGGCGCGCATACCGTTCGCGGCGGTTTTCGCGCATCGGTTCGGTGGATGAACTTTTCGACATGATTCGGAAAAAATGTTTACGGCCCTGCTATTGCAAATGCGGTGCCAGCCGCGCGAACCCCTACGAATCGGAGGAATCGAGCTGCGACGGAATCGTCAGACTTTGCGGGTCGAGGTAGGTGCGCTTGAACATATCGACGCAGAAAATGAACAGCGCGACCAGCAGCGGCCCGAAAACCACCCCCATGAAGCCGAACAACGGAATTCCGACGATGACGCCGAAAACGGTGACGAGCGGATGGGCGTCGGCCATGCGCTTTTGCAACAACAGCCGCATCACGTTGTCGACATGCGTAACGACCAATATGCCGTAAAGCGCCAGTCCGAGCCCCAACCCCCAATGGCCGTCCAAGACCAGATAACCGGCCAGCGGGAACCACACGAGAGCCGTTCCGAGCACCGGAATGACCGTCGCGAAACAGGTCACCAGCCCCCAAAACCACGCCAGCGGCACGCGGAAAATCAGATAACCGATATAGGCCAACGCCCCCTGCGCCAAAGCCAGCAACGGAATGACAATGGCGTTGGACCGCACGATGACGTGTATTTCGCGCAGGACATTGCGCGAAACGGCCCGGTTGAACGGCAGGATTTCGCGGCAATACTCCTCCATGCGATAACCGCCTATCAGCATGAAATAGAGCACGAAAAGCAACGCCACGACATTGATCGACAACCCGACCAGACTGCGCAGTACCCAATGTCCCACCCGCGAAAGCGAAGCGATCAGCGACGACGCGATAGCCTCCTGCTCCAACTCGACGCCGATGTGGTGGTGCACGACGGCGTTCAGATGCTGCAACCGGAGGAGCAGCGTCTGCGGATTGAGCGTCAGATCCTGAATCCGGGCGACCAACATCCAGATGACCAGCGACATCGGAATCAGAAAACAGAAAATCGTTTCGACCACGAGCAGCGTCGCCGCCGCACTGCGCCGCCATTTGTAACGGTCGGTGAGGACGGCCATCTGCTTGCGCAGCAGGATGTAGATGGTCATGGCTCCGAGCAGCCCGCCGAACAGCGGTATCAGTTTGCAGAAAATCGTGACGCCCATCGCCAGAATCAGCACGAAAAGGGAGTACCGCCAGTATTTTTCACGCACGGAGAACATAGCACCCCCACCGAAAGCAAGTAGCATGCCGCACCGCGATCGCGCAGTTGTCGAAAAGTTGTCGAAAACTTCCTCCGAAAATAAACCGGAATATGTTGCGCCAGCGGATTTTTTGAACTATCTTTGCGACGTGAAACGACAGATGCGACATACCCTGCACCAGACTTTCGGCAAGCGCCGACGGGGGGGGGTAGCGCAAAAGTTTAACGCAATGTCGTATTGCGCAGGAAGTTCGGCAAAATAACGCGAGGGATGATTCACACGTGAATTGTCCCTCGCGCATTTTTATCGGTCGTCGAGCCGGTGCCGAAAATCGGCGCCCGTCGAAGAGCAGAAAAAAGACACACTATATACAAAACACACAATTATTTATCAACCAAATCAAAAATGCGTATGAAGAAATTATTACTTCTCGTGTTCTCGACGGTTGCCTTTTGCGTCGCACAGGCGCAGGTGACGACGTCGAGCATCAGCGGTAACGTGACCGACGGCAAGGGGGGAACTCCGCTCGTAGGCGCCACCGTCATCGCCACGCACGTACCGTCGGGTACCCAGTACGGCGCAGTCGCCGACGTTAAGGGTAACTACCGCCTATTCAACGTCATCCCGGGCGGTCCGTACACCGTTTCGTTCTCGATGGTGGGTTACCAGCCCGTCGAGAAAACCGGCATCCAGCTCGCATTGGGCGAGAACAACGTGACCGATGCCTACCTCAACGAAGACACCATCGGTCTGGAAGCCGTAGTCGTTTCGGCCGACGGCAAGTCGAGCTCGATGAACAGCGACCGTGCAGGTAGCGTCACCAGCATCTCGCGCGAATCGATCGGCATCACGCCGACCGTCAGCCGCAGCATGAACGACATCATGCGTCTGTCGCCGCAGTCGTCCTCCACGACCAACGGTTACGCAGTCGGCGGCGGCAACTACCGCCAGTCGTACGTCACGGTCGACGGTGCCGCGTTCAACAACGCATTCGGTATCGGCCAGAACCTGCCCGCAGGCGGTTCGCCCATCTCGCTCGACGCATTGGAGCAGATTTCGGTGGCCGTCACTCCGTTCGACGTTCGTCAGAGCGGTTTCACGGGCGGCGCCATCAACGCCGTAACCCGTTCGGGCGACAACGAATTTCGCGGAACGGCCTACACCTATCTGAAAAACAGCTCGCTGCGCGGCGATCGGGTCGGTGACTACAAAGTGAACATCGAAGACGCCCACACCTATACCTACGGTGCCAGCTTCGGCGGTGCGATCGTCAAGAATAAACTGTTCTTCTTCGTCAACGGTGAATACGAGGACGAAATGACCGCAGGCCCCAATGGTATTTGCAGCGCAGATGGTACCGATTTCGGCAAAAACAGCGTGAAACGCCCGACCCAAGCCGATATGGAAACCATGAAGAACTTCCTGAAAACGACGTACGGTTACGATCCGGGCCGTTATATGAATTATTCGCTCAAAACCCCGGGCTACAAAATTCTGGCCCGTGTGGACTGGAACATCAACGACAACCATCGTCTGAACGTCCGTTTCTCGAAGACCCACTCGAAAGATTCGTCGTCGCCCTCGTCGTCCGTATCGCCGCTCTATGCCTCGACCATCTATCCGGGTGGTACGACATCCGACGGAAAAACCATCAATGCTGGACAAGGCCGCACGTCGAACTACGCCATGTATTTCGAGAGCCAGCGCTACTACACGCGCCGCGACTTCACTTCGGTAGCCGCCGAGTTGAGCTCGCGTTGGCTGGACGGTCGTTTGGCCAATACGCTGCGCTACACCTATTCGTTCCAAGACGAACCGCGTGAATACGAAGGCGGTTTCTTCCCGACGGTCGACATCCTGAAAGACGGTGCCTGCTACATGTCGTTCGGCCCGGATCCCTTTACGGCAGGCAACCTCCGTCAGGTAGCTACGCACGTCGTAACCGACGAGCTGAACTGGAACACCGGCATCAACAACTTCATCATCGGTCTCCAATACGAACACCAGCATGCGGTCAACGGCTTCATGCAGGGCGGTAACGGCTACTACGTCTTCGACTCGATGGAAGACTTCATGACCGGTAAAAAAGCGTCGGCGTTCGGTATGATGCACTCCAATGCTGCCGACCTGAAGCAATTCCAATCGGCGATGGACTACCAGCAGTTCGCATTCTACCTCCAAGACGAACTGAATCTGCACAAGAACTTCAAGCTCACGGCAGGTCTGCGTTTCGAGGTTCCGAACTACCCCTCGCTGAAAAACAACTTCAATCAGGCTTATAATAACCTGAACTTCGGCCCGGCAGATGCAGAGGTACACTACTCGACCGACCAGCTGCCCGATACCCGTCTGACCGTTTCGCCCCGTCTCGGTTTCAACTGGGACATCACAGGCAACCGCAAAGTCATCCTGCGCGGTGGTACGGGTTACTTCGTAGGCCGTCTGCCGTTCGTATGGCTCGTATCGGCCGTCGGCAACTCCAACGTCGGCCAGACCGCAGTGGAAAATTATGCTTCCAAAGGGGGCCTTATTCCCGACTTCCACACTTCGGTACCCGAGATTCTGGGCGACCTCTATCCCAACGGTTTCGATCCGAAGACCCCGACCGCTCCTGCATCGCCCACGATTCTGGCCACCGATCTGAAAATGCCCGCCGCATGGAAAAGCTCGCTGGCGTTGGACGTCAAACTGCCGCGCAACTACGACTTCACGGTCGAGGGCATCTACAATAAGGACTACAATCCGGCCGTCATCTCGAACATGGTCTACAAACCGTCGACCAAGACGCAGAACTTCGGTAACTCGGGCGACAACCGTCAGGTAGCCGACGGCCAATGGGATGGTGCTGTAACTGGTGTAAATTCAAAGGGTCAGAATCAATATAGTAATGCCTATTACATCACCAACGGCGACAACGGCGCTTACTATTGGTCGATTACGGCCCAGTTGCGCAAACGTTTCAAATTCGGTCTGAACGCATCGGTGGCCTATACGCACTCGCACGCCCGCAGCTACGGCGACGGCATCGGCGACCAAGTAACGTCGGCCTACAAGACCAACACCTACTCGGCCGGCATGATCAACAGCCACGAACTCGGTTACGGTACCTATGTAGCTCCCGACCGTATTCTGATCAACTTGGATTACCGCATCGCCTACGGCAAGAACTTCGCGTCGAACTTCGCGTTGCTCTACGAAGGTTCGCAGCTGGGCTTCGTCGGCGGGTACTCCTACTCGCGTTACTCCTACACGTTCGACTCGTGCATCACGGGCGACGGCGGTGCCAACAACCTCCTCTACATCCCCGCTTCGCGCGAGGTGCTGGAAGGCTGGAATTTTACTGATGTTAAAGACAAAGCCGGCAACATCACTTATTCGGCAACGCAACAGAAAGACGATTTCTGGGCATTTATCGAACAGGACAGCTATCTGAAAACCCGCAAGGGCAAGTTCACCGAACGCGGCGGCGCCGTCATGCCGTGGCACCATCAAGTAGACTTCAAGTTCACGCAGGAGTTCTTCATCACCACGAAGAGCGGCAAGCGCAACGTACTGGAATTCGGTGTCGACATCCAGAACCTGCCCAACCTGCTGAACAAAGACTGGGGCCACTACAAGCAAGTCAAGAGCTCCACGCTGCTGAAATACGATGCAAAAGCGGATGCTTTCCAATTCAATATGTACAACAACAACCCGCTGAAAGGCACCTACAAAAACTACGAAAGTTTGTGGTCGACCTACCGCGTAATGTTCTCGCTGCGCTACCGTTTCAACTAATCGAAAACGATTCGCATCGTGCACGGGCCGGACGAAATGTCCGGCCCGTTTTTTTGTAAAAAATTTCATTGTTATTTATTTCACAAACCCGAAAGTTTTTCTACCTTTGCGGTGTTCGTTCGTGCGCGGTTTTTGCTCGCATCGGACGGAAAGCCACTATTTAACATTGAGATTCTATTCAAGCAAATTAATAACACTATGGACAAACAGGATCTGAAAAAGTACGGGATTACGGGCGTTACCGAAATCGTGTACAATCCGTCGTACGACGAACTTTTCCGCGAGGAAACGAAAAAGGGTCTGCGCGGCTATGACAAAGGCCAACTGACCGAAACCGGAGCCGTGAACGTGATGACCGGCGTTTACACCGGCCGTTCGCCCAAAGACAAGTTCTTCGTGATGGACGAAACCACGCGCGACACCATCTGGTGGACGTCGGACGAGTACAAGAACGACAACAAACCGGTGACCAAAGCCGCTTGGAAAGAGCTGCGCAAACTGGCCGCACAGGAGCTGTCGAACAAGAAACTCTACGTCGTCGATACGTTCTGCGGCGCCAACGAGAACTCGCGTCTGAAAATCCGCTTCATCATGGAGGTGGCATGGCAGGCGCACTTCGTGAAGAACATGTTCATCCGCCCGACCGACGCCGAACTGGAAAACTACGGCGAACCCGATTTCGTGGTGCTCAACGCCTCGAAAGCCAAAGTCAAGAACTACAAGAAACTGGGTCTGAACTCGGAAACGGCCGTCGTCTTCAACCTCACGGAGAAGATGCAGGTCATCATCAACACGTGGTACGGCGGTGAGATGAAAAAAGGTATGTTCTCCTACATGAACTACCTGCTGCCGCTGAAAGGCATGGCCTCGATGCACTGCTCGGCCAACACCAACGAAAAAGGCGAAACGGCCATTTTCTTCGGTCTGTCCGGTACGGGCAAGACCACCCTTTCGACCGACCCGAAACGCCAGCTCATCGGCGACGACGAGCACGGCTGGGACGACGACGGTGTCTTCAACTTCGAGGGCGGCTGCTACGCGAAAGTCATCAACCTCTCGAAAGAGAACGAACCCGACATCTGGAACGCCATCCGCCGCAATGCGCTGCTGGAGAACGTGACGGTCGACAAGAAGGGCAAGATCGACTACGCCGACAAGTCCGTTACGGAGAACACGCGCGTTTCGTATCCGATTTTCCACATCGAGAACATCGTGAAGCCCGTATCGAAGGCTCCGGCCGCCAAGAAGGTCATCTTCCTCTCGGCCGACGCATTCGGCGTACTGCCTCCGGTGTCGATTCTGACCCCCGAACAGACGAAATACTACTTCCTGTCGGGCTTCACGGCCAAACTGGCCGGCACGGAGCGCGGCATCACCGAACCGACGCCGACTTTCTCGGCCTGCTTCGGCGCGGCATTCCTGTCGCTGCACCCCACGAAATACGGCGAGGAACTCGTGAAGAAGATGCAAAAATCGGGTGCAACGGCCTACTTGGTGAACACGGGCTGGAACGGCACGGGCAAACGCATCTCGATCAAGGATACGCGCGGCATCATCGACGCCATCCTCGACGGTTCGATCGACAAGGCACAGACCAAGAACATTCCGATCTTCGACTTCAAGGTGCCGACCCAGCTGCCGGGTGTGGACTCCCACATTCTCGACCCGCGCGACACCTACAAGAAGGCTTCCGAATGGGAGACCAAAGCCAAAGACTTGGCAGGTCGCTTCATCAAGAATTTCACGAAATTCTGCGGCAACGACGAGGGCAAGAAACTGGTGGAAGCCGGTCCGAAGTTGTAATTTTTTCCGCGCGCGACGCCGGACACGAGGCTCCGTGCTTCGTCCCTGCCATCATGCCACATCGAACGAAGAGCACCGTCCCGAAATTCGGGGCGGTGCTTTTCTATTCATCGTTTTTCAAAAAATGTTCGATTCGCCGTTTCGTGTTTATCGTATTCGGATCCGTTGTGTAAATCTCATGTCGAGAAACACCCATCTCATTCAACCATTTTTCTAAAAAATGTTTGAGCATCTCGTCTTGTCGATACGAACTTGGATTCAATTCCAATAACAACACCTCCAAGTCAGAAAGATTCTGTTGCGGAACAAGCAGTCCGAAATCGAGTTTTTCCGCCTGATCTTTCCAATTCAGATTATTACCAAAAGTCGTCTTTAACAAGGGGGATGTAAGATACGAGTAACGGTTTCCTTGTTTTGCTTTGGTATGCTTGTTATACAGATAGCCGTCTGTCAAAATAACAAGGATATTCCGATACACCGCTGGATCTTTAATAAAAAATCGGATATCGTTTTTGAAAAATCCCCATATATCCGCCCCTTCAAATTTATTGGTTTGAATGGACGCTTTATATATATTTCGTATGCTTATACGAAAATTATCTTGCAAGTTATTATATAAGGAGTCCTTTTTATTACACTCCTCGAAATCGGCTTGAAGTTCTGCGGCCCATTGGTTGATTTTCGGATCGGACGGTGCAGGAAGAAACAACACTTGCAATTTGTCTTTCATTGAGATAATGCGTTTTTGGCCCATGTGCTCCTTGATAAAATGCATAGTAATAGCATTGATAACTGCTGTATCGCGCATCATCTGCGAAATAGAACTCCCATCTGTCGGCGGAAGCGCGATTCGATCCGAAAGGTCAAGCAAAATCGTAAGATTCCACTGTTTTTCGGTCGGTTTAATCGTTCCGCTTCCATTATTTTTTATTGATGTATTTTGACATCCAACCAATGCCAATAAAATAAGTACAGATAATAGTCGTTGGAGTTTCATGGCAATTCAATCCTTTTTCTTTGAGAAGTTAGTTCTTTTGCTAAAGTTTTGCAATAAATTCGTCTTTCCGTGCACACTGTGCATTTATTTGATCCTGCGACACACCGGCTTGGCTCAACCAAGCCGACCAGCCGTTAAAAAAATTATTAATCTCCAAAATAACATCGCTTGGATTAAATTTGTAATTGTTTTTGCTTAATCCCAACTGGATAATTCGTCCTTCGTAATCACGATTCCCCAACACCAATGAATTGTTGTTTTTCGTCAGATCATTACATTTTTTGTTCGATTCTTTGATTTTTTCCTTAATTTCTTTTATGCGAACACGAACTGGATCTAATGTATCATAGATATTCATCAAGTGCCCGAACAAAATACCCCAAATAACATAAACAATGAAACCGGAAAAAATAATCAACCAGAATCCCGGCATTTGGAGCGCAATTGAAAAATCAAAATCAGTAGAAGACATTGTACGAGTAAGTTCATATATCTTCTCTTCAATCGTATAGGCCAATAAAATATCAAATATGAAAGCCAGCAAATAAAGTCCATATTTCAATTTATCTGCTTTCTCTTCCAGAAAATGCAAAACAAGCCCAAATCCCAAAAAGACGAAAGGAAAAGTCAAGATGAAAACGATATTCATCCAACCTTTATCGACAGCATTGCTCAATGCGTATGGATCGAAAATTTGATCCGCTACTTGGTCAGTTATGTCTGACGCTGGTTTTATAAATGCTGAATAAGCAGCAGAACTGTAAAAGACGAACAAATAGACCGTCAAGAAAAGGATTATTGCACATCCAATACAGAACAGCCATTTTTTAGGGGAATCACTTCCTGTTTCAGAATTAGGTTCGGCATTGATTTTAGCAATATCCATGTTATATTGTCCAATTTTGTTTTTTTCGGTTTGTAGTGCGTCTTCATTTTGTTGAATAGAAGTTTTATTTTCCTCAATATTTGCTCGAAATCCGGCAATCTGTTGATCTATTTCTATAATATATTGTTGATAGGCCGCATCTTGGGCTTTTTGTGATGCAATACATTGTTGATGGACGATCTGAAGGCATACCGACAAACCGGTATCTGATCCCAAATGGGCTCCAGCTTTTTGGAACCCCCATTTCTGATAAGTTATACCGCCTTGTACGTTATTGGTCGTAGTAACAGACTTTTGTGTGAATATGGTAGACAGGTTCATCATTGTGCTACAATTGTTTGGATTACTTCCGAAATAGTTTTGTGTTTTTTTGCTGCATCAAACAATTCGTCCATAAATCGGTTACGAACTGCGGAATCGCCGATTCCGAAACGTTCGCAAAATCGCTCAAACGATTGTCGTTCTGCCGGTTCTATCTTTCCGTCGGATACTATCAAACGTGCATAATCATAAAGGTAGACAACCTTTTCTTCATCGTTTTCCGGAATGACAGTCGAGTGGATTGGCCGGATAATGGCATCTTCGAGTTCATCGTGCGAAACACCGTGCTCACATCCAATTTGATAGAGGACTTCCAACTCTTCCGGTGCGAAATCAAGATCGGAAAAAGCCAAATGATACAAACTCATAAAATGAGTTTTGAGTTTGTCGGGAATTGGGTTTGTCATAATTTGTTATTCCCAGTCGGCTCCTACCCGGGTAAATCTCGTGATAAATCAGAAAGCGTGGTGCCGAAACCTATTTCATTAGAGTAGGTCGTAGGAAACCTTGAAGATAAAACAAGCAACAGCCCACGCCTGTACACCCAACAGAACGTTGGATATACGACGCGGCAAAATGTTCGCCAATTCCCTCTTCAGATTGAATTTCCTACGTTCACTCTAAAGGAATAGCTACACTCTCCGTGTAATCAATACGTCTGTGCAAAAATAGACATATTTGCGGAAAATGCAAAAAACATCTTACCGTTTTCGAGGCTGCTGCTATAATGCGCCATGCGGCCGCCGTAAATTTCCGAAAATCCCGCGAAAAACCCAAATACACCTCCCCGCAAAAAAGAGGAGTGCAGGTTTTGGCCAATAAACCGCATGATTCTACAAGATTTTTTCGCAATTATTTTGTTCGAGTGACTTTTTTGTTTAACTTTGCACCGCTAAAGTTCCCCGCGAGGGTTGCGATAGCGGTAAGGCCCATTCGTCTATCGGTTAGGACGCAAGATTTTCATTCTTGAAAGAGCAGTTCGATTCTGCTATGGGCTACACGAATCGAAAAGTAAAAATAAACACAAACGGAATCATGGCAAACCATAAGTCATCGAAAAAAAGAATCCGCCAGACCTTGACCAAACGTGCGCACAACCGGCTGTTCCACAAGACAGCCCGCAATGCTGTGAAAGCCCTGCGTGCCACCACCGAAAAGAGCGCGGCCGAAGCGTTGCTCCCGAAGGTGAACTCGATGTTGGACAAGCTCGCTAAGCACAACATCATGCACAAGAACAAGGCAGCGAACTTGAAAAGCGCCATGCAATTGCATGTGAACGCCTTGTAGTCCGAGAGGAACGCAAGAACGACAAACGGGCGGATTTCCGAAGAGGAAAATCCGGCCGTTTTCTTTTTGATTTCTGGCACAAAGAGCCGACGGCCGCGCGCTCATCCACTGAAACAGCGCACGGCCGAAACCGAACGCGGCATGCCCATTGCCCCGATTACTTCGTATGCGGATCGTAGTGCCGCGCAAGCCCGCCTTCGGAGGTTTCGCGATAAAGACTCGGCAGGTTGTGGCCCGTTTCGTTCATCACCGCCACCACCCGGTCGTAGCTTACCAAATGCGAACCGTCCGACAACGTGGCATAGGCATTCGCGTCGAACGCCCGTGCCGCCGCGACGGCATTCCGCTCGATACACGGCACCTGCACCAACCCGCATACGGGGTCGCAGGTCAGTCCCAAATGGTGTTCCAATGCCATTTCGGCCGCATACTCGATTTGCGCAGGCGTGCCGCCGAACAACTGGCAGGCAGCAGCCGCAGCCATCGCGCACGCCACGCCAACCTCGCCCTGACAGCCGACTTCAGCGCCCGATATGGACGAATTGGTCTTGGCTACATTCCCGAACAATCCGGCCGTAGCCAAAGCCCGCAAAATACGGATACGCAGAAAATTCCGTGAAGTGGCCAAATGATAGAGCACGGCCGGCATCACGCCGCTCGACCCGCACGTGGGAGCCGTCACGACCACGCCGCCTGCTGCATTTTCTTCGGCCGTAGCCAGTGCATACGCATATATCTTGGCACGCGAACTCAACGAATCGGTGTAGCTTTTCGACTTGACCCAATAAGTGCTCGCCTTGCGCGCCACTTTCAGACCGCCCGGCAACACACCGTCGTTGTTCAGGCCGCGTTCGATGGTCTCGCACATGACCGTCCAGATATGGTCGAGATAATCCCAGATTTCGGGGCCCTCGCAGTCGTTCACATACTCCCAGTAGGTCTTGCCCTCGTCGTAGCACCACTGTTTGATTCGGGCGATGGTGGACATCGGGTAAACGCTTCGGGGCTGTTCGGCACGAGTCGTTTCGTTGGCCAGCGCACCGCCGCCGATGCTGTAAATCGTCCAGTTGTCGACGACCTCGCCATTCCGCAGCCCCTCGAACAGCATGCCGTTCGGGTGGAACGGCAGCGTTACCTCGGGCTTCCAGACGAATTCGGTCGGGGCAAGCGGTTCCAGCACGGAGCGGATAGCCACGTCGGTCAAGTGTCCCTTGCCGGTCGCAGCGAGCGAGCCGTACAGCGTCACGCGATAGGCTTCGACCTCACGGCAACGCTCCGCGAACTGCTCGGCCGCCCGTTTGGGGCCCATCGTATGGCTGCTCGACGGGCCGTTGCCCACTTTATACAATGCTTTCAATGATTCCATAAACGGAGCTCCGATTTCCGGTAATTTTCGGTAAAGGTAACGCTAAAAAACGAAACCGCGAACGAACAAGCCCCGAAAACCGTCGACAAAAAGCCCGGCGACCTCCGATTTTTTCATCGGCCGTCATTTTGTACGATTCTACTATTTATCCGAATGTTTCTATCATTTCAAAAACAGCGAAGCGGATATTTTCGTCATAAAAAACAATTATGCGGCGAAAACTGCTTTTCTCGATTCTTCTTATCATCACTTGTACGGTATCCTACGCCGAAGCGAGATTCCACGCTACTTTCGGCAGCCACATGGTTCTCCAAAATCGCAGTTCGGTCGTCTTGCACGGTTCGGCCGAGCCCGGACACAAGATCATCGTCCGTTGCTCATGGGAACGGAACAATCACAAGACCATCGCGGATGAACACGGCATCTGGCGCATCGCCGTCACCACACCGGCCGCTTCATTCGAGCCGCAATGGATCGAAATGCGCGAGCGGAATACGGTTCGGCTCGACGACATTCTGATCGGCGAAGTGTGGCTCTGTTCGGGTCAGTCGAACATGGAGATGCCCATGAAAGGCTTCCCGTCGCAACCCGTAACGGGTGCAGCTACGGAAATCGCCTCCTCCCTGAAATACAAGGGGCTGCGGCTCTTTACCGTAGGCCGTTGCTGTGCGGAAACACCTCAATACGAGTGCTCGGGCACATGGTCGCGCGCCACACCCGAGCAGGTCGCCGCATTCAGCGCCGTTGCCTACCTCTTCGGCCGTCGTCTGACCGAGACGCTCGACGTTCCGGTCGGACTCGTCGTATCCAGTTACGGCGGTTCGCGCATCGAATCGTGGATGGATGCGGAGACCATCGCCAAATTCGACCCGAAGGATTACATCGCCCACGCCGACAAACCCTATCGCGACCCCTGCAAACTCTACAACGGCATGATCGCCCCGCTGAACGATATGGTCGTTCGGGGCGTCGTCTGGTTACAGGGCGAAAGCAACCGCCGCAACGCCCACGTCTACGCACCGATGCTGCGCGAACTGGTGGCTCTCTGGCGACAAAAAAGGTCGCAACCCGAACTTCCGTTCATCGTTTGCCAGATTTCGCCTGCACACACCCATGATTCTATCGAATTGGGCCGCGTTCGAGTCATCGAGGCACAGCTACGCGCCGTAAAAGAAAATCGCCGATGTTGGATAGTCGGTACTTCGGATCTCGGCGACGAACACGTGGTCCACTACCCTAAAAAAGATGTTATCGCCGAGCGGGTTTTCTATTCGGCATTGGTCAACGTCTACGGAATCGGAGGACTGCCGTCTTCAGGCCCTACCGTCGCCAGCGTCGACTATGACCAAGGACGCGCCGTCGTTCGCTTCGACCACGCGGAACGGGGCCTCAACCCGCTGAAAGAGGAAATCGCAGGATTCCAACTGGCAGGCGCGGACGGAATCTACCACCCCGCCACAGCCCGGGTAGGAACGGACCGCTCGACGGTCGAAGTTTCGTCGCCCGAAGTACCGGCCCCGTGCGCGCTCCGCTACGCATTCGCCGACTGGCACCGAATCGATTTGTATAACCACGCAGGATTGCCCGCTTTCCCCTATCGCTCCGACACAACGGATTACGGCACCGCACTACAAAAATAACGAACCGGGACGTGCGTTGTCGTTCGATTTTTGCGAAAGATTTACGGAACGACGTTCCATCGAAAGGAATCTCTTCATGAATGCAATGAATCCCCGTCGTCTGCTGACGGTTCTGCTATACCTCGTCGCCCCGTGTACGGTGCAGAGCGAAACGCGAGACATCCAGATGCGTTTTCTCGGCATCGCCGACGGTCTTTCGCACCAAACGGTCAACTGCTTCTGTCAGGACGAATTCGGGTTCGTCTGGATCGGGGCTCAAGACGGCCTCAACCGGTTCGACGGCTCCACGATCGACCGTTTCCAGCCCGACGGCACCCCTTACGGCATCAGCAGCAACAATATCCGCCAGCTTCACAGCGACCGCAACGGCCACATCTTCATCCGATCGTTGCAATGCGTAGAGCGGTACGATTTGCGGCTCGAACGGTTCGACCTGCTCTACAACGGCGACGTCAGCGCCATGGCCTGCAACGGCGACGACGTCTACATCGTCGACAACGACCGTATCCTGCGCATCGCCGGCACGCTCCCCGCAGGAGAGACCCCCAAGCCCGAATTGATCTTCTCCTTCGCCGATTTCGGGGAGCATCCGGGCACGATCAACAGCCTCGTCGTCTCGGGAGACCGTTTGATTTTGAGCTCATCGAAGCTGGGACTGCTCTGCATCTCGCAAGGACGCATCGAGCGTCGGGAGCATATGGGCACCGTCAATTCACTGCACACGGACACCGAAGGCAATATCTGGATCGCCACACGGGATGCGGGATTGTGCCGCCTCGACCCGCTGGGACGCACAAGCTGGTACCGGCATCGCGAAGGCGACGCCACATCGCTCGTACACAACAACGTGCGGGCCGTCGTGCAAGCCGAAAACGGATTCTATTACGTCGGCTCCTACGGCGGGCTTCAAATGCTCGACATCCATACGGGCGAATTCATTCTGTGCAACTACGACCAGAACGAGGATATCAACGTCCGGTCGATCATCTCCATGTTCTGCGACGACGACGGCACGCTGTGGATAGGCACGTTCCATTGCGGCGTGCAGTACCACAACGTCGCCAACGACAATTATCGTTTCTACCGCGTCTCCTCGAACCGTCATGGCGAACACGTTTCGCCGGTCATCAGCGCCATCGCCGAAGACGGCGACGGACACATGTGGCTCGCCACTGAGGGAAACGGCCTGATTCGGTTCGACCCCGAGAACGACAATTTCGACGCGTTCGCCGGCATCGCGAACGATGCGGTCATCAAATCGCTCTACTACGATGCCGCCCAAAATCGATTGTGGGCAGCCTCGCTGTTCAACGGCATCGACTGCATCGACCTGCGCACGGGACATTGCACGCACGTTCCCCCTGCGGTATGGGATGCCGACGGACGATGCGTGGGCCGGGCGCACAACATCGTGCGGATCATCGACGACGGCGAACAAGGCCTGCTGCTGGCGACCCGCATCGGGCTCGTGCGCCTCGACCGCAAGCGGATGCGGCTGGAAGCAATCGACAACGAAGCGATTTTCCGCCGCAGCGTGTCGCAGATCTGGGACATCGCACGCAGCAACGGACGACTTTGGATAGCGACTTCATTCGATCTGATGAAGTTCGACGAGACGAGCGGAGCCGTGCGTCACTACTCTTTCGCCGATATTTCGGGTACGCAGGCCAAGCAACATATCAACCACCTGCTGTGCGATGCCGACGGCGATCTGTGGCTCGGCTCCACAGGGTCGGGCATCTTCCGATACGACCCGACGAGCGATACGTTCGAGCACTACGGCAGCAATCGGGGTCTCGACAACGGATTCGTCACCGCACTGGCAGCATTTCCCCTCTCCGATTCGGAAAAAGACAAACCGTCGAGCACGATTTACGTAGGCCACAGTCACGGCATCAGCTGGCTCGATGAAGATCGGTCGCAATTCGAGAACTACGGCCGGCCCAACGGCTTTCCGTTGTCGAACGTCTGCGAAAACGGACTTTTCAGCTCGGACGACCGCAACATCTTCGTCTGCGGACCGCAGGGAGTGGTGCTTATCCGGTCCGGTCAATTCCGGGAATGGCATGCCGACTATCGCATCCACATCAAGGGTGTGTCGGTCGACAACCGCCCCGTGCATCCGGGCGATTCGCCCTGTCTGCTCGACGCATCGCCGCTCTATTGCCATCGGATGACGCTTCCGCCGCATCATTCGTCCGTCACCTTCCGCATCGCGGGCAACAACTTCGTCCATGCGCCCGCTTCGGGACTGGAATACTGTCTCGAAGGATTCGACACGCACTTCATCAAGGCCGAAAACATTTCGCAGATCACCTACATGAATCTCAAGCCGGGACGTTATCGGTTCGTCGTGCGGAGCATCCGCCACGACCGCAGCGGGCATCTGCCCGAAACGACTTTCGACCTGCGCGTCAAGGCACCGATATATGCCCGTACGTGGTTCCTGTTGTTGCTCGTCGTCGTCATGATCGTCGTGCTCGCAAAGTTATGGCGGCTCTGGTTCCATCGCCAGCGGTTAGAGCAGATGCTGCACATCGAACAATTGGAGAAAGAGCATATCGAACAGACCAACCTGCAAAAATTCCGGTTCTTCACCAACGTATCCCACGAATTCCGCACCCCGCTGACCCTCATCATGGGACAAGTCGAAGTGCTGCTCATGCGGCAGGACATCGGGCCTTCGATCTACAACCGGATTTTGAGCGTCTATCGCAACACCCAACGATTGAAAAACATGGTCGACGAAATCATCGACATCCGACGGCTCGATCAAGCGCAGTTGCGCCTGCACGTCGACCGCCAAGAGCTGACGACCATCGCGAAAGGCATCTGGGTGTTGTTCCAAGACTACGCCGCACAGCGCAACATCGAGTTCCGGTTCTCGGCCCCCGAACAGCCGCTCGAAATGGAGTTCGACCGGCGGCAGCTGGAAAAGGTATTGAACAACCTGCTCTCCAACGCCTTCAAATACACCGCTCCCGGCGGTAAAATCACGGTAACGGTCGCTGCCGGCGCCGACGAAGCTGTCATCTCCGTGTCCGATACGGGCGTCGGAATCGCACCCGAGAACCTCGACCGCATCTTCGAGCGGTTCTGGCAGGACGAACAGGCCAATGCCTCCGTCGACCAATACGGATCGGGTATCGGACTTTCGCAAGCCAAAAATCTGGTCGAGATGCACGGCGGCCGCATTGCCGTCGAGAGCGAACCCGGCAAGGGCTCGACTTTCAGCATCCATCTGCCGCTCACGCTCCGACGCGACGACCCGAACATCGTATTCGTCGATCATTCCGGCAACCGGCCCTCCACGTTCCCCGAACAGAAATATCCCGAGAATCCGCCGAAATCCGACGCCGAAAAGGATGCCAAAATTCTGATCGTCGAGGATAATGCCGAAATGCTGGAGATGCTGCGGCAGATTTTCGACCCTCTTTACGAAGTACACACCGCCGTCGACGGAGCCGCAGGCCTCGAAGCGGCCCGCACGCTTCAGCCCGATCTGGTATTGAGCGACATCATGATGCCCGTTCTGTCGGGATTCGAGATGTGCAAACGCATCAAGGCCGGCATCGAGACGAGCCACATTCCCGTCGTGCTGCTCACGGCCTACCACACCGAAGAGCATACGCTTGAAGGGCTCCTCACCGGTGCCGACGATTACATCGCCAAACCGTTCAACGTCCGCATCCTGCTCGCCCGTTGCAACAACATCATCGTCCAGCGGCGGCATCTGCAATCGAAATTCCGCGATGCGGCCGACGACCGCGAACTCGTGGCGGCGACCAATCCGCATGACCGGAAGATTCTCGCCGACGCCGTAGGCATCGTCGAACGGCACCTCGCCGACACCGAATTCGACGTCAACGTCTTCGCCAGCGAACTCGGTCTGAGCCGCACGCTGCTTTTCACAAAGCTGAAAGGCATCACCGGACAGACGCCCAACGAATTCATCCTCTCCGTCCGGCTCCGCCATGCGCTGGAACGACTCAAAACCGACCCCCATGCGAGCGTCGCCGAAGTGGCCTACGACACGGGATTCTCATCACCGAGCTACTTCATCCGCTGTTTCCGCAAAAAATTCGGCCTGACGCCCAGCACCTATCGCAAACGCTCGATGCCGCCGAACGTTTAGAACGATTTTACCGTTTTTACGGATGATCTTTTCATTCCTCCCGACCTTTCTTGCCGTCCTTTGTGTAATGAAAAACCAACCGTAAAAACTCATTTCATGAAAAAACTGCTACTCGCCGGACTTTTCGTCTGCTTCGCCGCGACCATGCGGGCGGAAAAACTTCCGGCATGCGACAAGGCGACGGTACGCACCGTCGACCGGACACTCGATTTCGCCGTCGAACAGTCGCTCCGTCTCTATGAATCGGTCAAGGATACGCCCGACCAGATGCCCCGCAGCTGGTATGCGGCCAACGATTCGCTCATCACCTGCCCTATCCGCTGGTGGGCCAGCGGATTTTTTCCCGGTACGATGTGGTATCTCTACGAACACAGCGGCCGCGAAGACCTGCGCCGCATCGCCGAACAGCTCACCGAACGCATGGAGCGCGAAAAGGACCGCACGGACAATCACGACATCGGCTTCGCCATCAATTGCACCTACGGAAACGGCTACCGCCTAACGCACAAGGAGGCCTATCGCGACGTAATCGTCACGGCAGCGCGCAACTTCGCCACACGTTTCGATCCCACAGTAGGCTGCACCCGTTCGTGGAACACCAACAAGTGGGGATATACGGTCATCATCGACAACATGATGAACCTCGAATTGCTGACCGTAGCGTCGCATCTCGCGGGCGACAACACCTATTATGAAATGGCCAAGTCGCACGCCGATGTCACGATGCACAACCACTATCGTCCCGATGCCAGCTCGTACCACGTCGTGGGTTACGACGAAAAAACGGGCGAAGCGATCCACCACGTCACGCGTCAGGGTTATTCCGATTCGTCGTCGTGGTCGCGCGGTCAGGCATGGGGGCTCTACGGCTATACCATGATGTATCGTCAGACGGGGGAACGCCGTTATCTCGACCATGCCGTGCGCATCGGCGAATATCTGATGAATCACCCGCATCTTCCGGCCGACAAAATTCCTTACTGGGACTACGACGCACCCGATATCCCGAAAGCCGTGCGCGACGCTTCGGCCGGTGCGTTGATGGCTTCGGCCTACATCGAACTTTCGACCTTCGTCGGCGGCAAGACCGGCGAACGATTCCTGCGTCTCGCCGAACAACAGCTCCGCTCGCTCTGCTCGCCCAAATACCGCTCGAAAGCGGGCAAAAACGGCAATTTCATCATCACCCACTCGACCGGTTTCTTCGCCAGCAACTACGAAATCGACGCACCGATCTCTTATGCGGACTACTATTTCGTCGAGGCCATGATGCGCTACAAACGGCTGGCGAACGGTCTGCCCGTCACCGACAACACCGCGCCCGCAACGGCTTGCAACGACCGCGAAACGTGGCTCGCATCGCTCGACCGGGTGGCCCGTCCCGTGCTGACCGCACTCGCGAACAACGAGCTGCGCGCCACGATGCCCGTCGAAAGCACCGGCGAAATCGCCCGTCGGCGCACCTGCACCCATCTCGAAGCATTCGGCCGCGTCATGGTCGGCATCGCTCCTTGGCTCGCATTGGGTGAGGACGAAACGCCCGAAGGCCGTCTGCGCGGCGAATATCTGCGTCTTTCGGTCGCAGCGCTTGCCAACTCCGTCGACCCCGATTCCCCCGATTGTCTCAATTTCAACGAAGGCCGCCAACCGCTGGTCGACGCCGCATTCCTCGCACAAGCACTGCTGCGCGCTCCGCAGTTGTGGGAGCGGCTCGACAAGGTTTCGCAGACCCGACTGCTTGACGCACTGCGCTCGTCGCGCGTCATCAAACCCTCCGAAACCAACTGGCTTTTCTTTTCGGCTATGGTCGAGGCGGCTTTGCGCGAGTTCGGCGGTGAATGGGAATACGACCGTATCGCCTACGCGTTCCAACGTTTCGACACTTGGTACAAGGGCGACGGCTACTACGGCGACGGCCCCGATTTCCACCTCGACTACTACAACAGTTTCGTCATCCAACCGATGATGATGACGCTCTTCGATGTACTGAAACGCTACGACGCCCCCGATGCGGCTTTTGCGGCCAAACAAAACAACCGCTACACCCGTTATGCCGCCTTGCAGGAACGGATGATTTCGCCCGAAGGCACCTATCCCGTCACAGGACGCTCGTTGGCCTACCGGTTCGGTGCTTTCCAAGCGCTTTCCGATGCCGCACTCCGCCGCATGCTGCCCCAAACGCTGACACCCGGTGCCGTACGAAGTGCCCTAACCACCGTAATTCGCCGTCAGACCAATGCCCCCGAAACCTTCGACGAACAAGGCTGGCTCCGTGTAGGCTTTTGCGGCCACCAACCATCGATCGGCGAAAGCTATATCTCGACGGGCAGCCTCTACCTCTGCTGCGCCGCATACGTCGCACTCGGACTTCCGGCCGACGATCCGTTCTGGACTTCGCCCGCCGAGACGTGGACCGCAGTGAAAGCATGGTCGGGCGTCGACCTGCCGACGGACAAGGCGCTCAAAGAATAAACAACCGCACAACCTAAAACCAACCGACTTATGAAACCAACGATTTATCGGAAAATCGTCTCGCTCATCGCGACGATTTTCGCCTGCACGACCCTTTGGGCGCAGCAGACGACGGTCACAGGCGTCGTAAAGGACGTCAACGGTCCGCTGCCCGGCGTCAATGTCATCGTGTCCGGCACTACGAACGGCGCGACGACCGACGCGAACGGTCGCTACCGCATCGCAGCCGATGCGCGTGCGACGCTCGAATTTTCGTTCATCGGCTATCGCGAAGTGCGTGTGGCCGTAGGCTCCCGAACGACGATCGACGTCGAAATGGAAGAATTCGCCAATGCGATCGACGAACTCGTCGTCGTGGGCTACGGCTACCAGCGCAAAAGCGACGTGGCCACTTCGGTCACTTCGGTCAAGGCCGACGAAATGAAGACCTTTCCGTCGAGCAACGTGGCCGACATGCTTCGCGGCCGTGCGGCGGGCGTGCAGGTCAGCACCTCGTCGGGCCGTCCGGGCTCCGTTCCGAACATCACGATTCGCGGTGCGCGTTCGATATCGGCCCAAAACACGCCGCTCTACATCATCGACGGTTCGCCGTCGAGCTCTACCGAATTCAGCACATTGAGTGCGGAAGATGTCGAGTCGATCGAAATTCTGAAAGACGCTGCGGCACAGGCCATCTACGGTGCACGCGCCAGCGACGGCGTGATTCTCGTCACCACGAAACGCGGCAGCGTCGGCCGCACCGAAGTCTCCTACAACGGTTATGTCGGCATCCAGAAACTGTGGCGCAATTTCGATTTCTATTCGGCCGACGAGTATTTCAATCTCCGGCGCGAGGCCAAAGCCAACGATGCAGGGCTGCTCGATGCCCGCGAAATGTCGGTCGAGGATGCGCTGGGCGACGAAATCATGGCACGCGTATGGGCCAGCGGCAAGTCGATCGACTGGGAGAAACTGATGTTCCGCAACGCCCTCTATCACAACCACGACATCAGCGTTCGCGGCGGCAACGAGAAACTCAAAGTGGCGGCCAGTGCCGGATTCTTCGACCAAAACGGCATGGCCCGCATGGGTTCAGGGTACCAGCGCGGCACATTCCGCATCAATGCCGACCTGAAAGTCAATAAATGGCTCTCCGTAGGCGTGAACTCCTCCTACGCCATCACCTCGCAAAAACGCGAGGACGGTAATTTCAACGAATTCATCACCCGCCCGCCGCTCTCCGAAGTCTACGATGCCGACGGCAACTACACCTCGCTCATCAACTCCAGCGGACACATCAACCCGCTTTACCGGGCCGAACATTTCGAGCGACGCATCAACCGCGATTCGTACCGTCTGAACTTTTTCGCGGACATCAAGCCGTTCAAGGGCTTCACATACCGTCTCAACACCTCGATCTACCAACGTTTCGACGAGGACAAACAAGCCAAAGATGCGGATTATCCGGGCGGCGGAGCTTCGGCGAAAATCACCAACGACCGGACGAAAAACTGGCTGATCGAAAACATCTTCACCTATCAGCTGCCGATTCGGAACGAGAAGCACAATCTCACGCTCACGGCCGTACAGTCCATCGACCACAACCTCAAAACCTCGTTGGGCTACGCCACCGACAACCTGCCCGTCGACAAGGGGCCGGACTTCATCGCCAACGGCGAATTCACGGGCAAACCCGAACGAGCCTACAACGAGAACAACCTCGTTTCGTTCATGGCCCGTGCGCAGTACGCGCTCATGGACCGCTACCTGCTGAACGTCGCCGTCCGCATCGACGGTTCGTCGCGCTTCGGCACAAACAACAAGTGGGGAACCTTCCCCTCCGTCGCGCTGGCTTGGCGCATGAATCAAGAGAGCTTCCTGAAAGAAGCCGGTTGGATCGACAACCTGAAACTGCGCTTGAGCTACGGCATCGTGGGTAACCAGAACGGCATCGGCAACTACGAAACGCTCGGTCTGGCCGACGGACACGGCTATGAATTCGGCGACGACTACGTCATGGGTTATCTGCCCGGCACCGACCTGTCGAACCCCAATCTGAAATGGGAGCGCTCGGCGACGGTCAATGCGGGCGTCGACTTCGGATTCTGGAATAACCGGTTGTCGGGTACGTTGGAATTCTACGACACCCGCACCTCCGACCTGCTCGTCAAACGAGGCATCAACTCGGCTCTGGGCTACACCTCGATGCTCGACAATCTCGGCAAGACCCGCAGCTGGGGCGTGGACATAGGACTGACGGGCGAAGTGATGCGCAAAAAGGACTTTTCGTGGAGCGTATCTTCCAATTTCAGCCTCTTCCGCAATGAAATCGTCCGCATCGACGGCGCACTCGACGAACAGGGCCGTCCGGCCAGCCAACCGGCCAACAACTGGTTCATCGGCAAGTCGATCAACGTCTACTACAACTACAAGACCGACGGCATCTTCCAATACGACGACTTCGACATCACGAAAGATGCCTACGGCAATATCGAATACAAGCTCAAGCCCACGATCGACACCGACGGCGACGGCATTCCCGACAAGGCGATGGAGTACACCAATGCCGTGAAACCGGGCATGGTGAAAGTCCGCGACATGAACCGCGACGGCAAAATCAACGCCGACGACCGCACGCCGATCTCGAAAGACCCCGACTTCACGATGTCGCTTTCGACGACGCTCCGCTGGAAAGGCCTCGAATTTTTCATGGACTGGTACGGCGTACACGGCGGCCGTTTGCTGAATCCGTTCCTGCATGAAGCCAACAGCGGCGGTTCGCTGCAAGGCAAGCTCAACGGCGTAAAAGTCGACTACTGGACACCGTTCAATCCCTCGAACGAGTTCCCGCGTCCGTCGTTCAACTCCAACGCCACCTACCAGAGTGCTCTGGCCATTCAGGACACCTCCTACATCCGGCTGCGCACGCTGCAAGTGGGCTACAACTTCCCGAAACGATGGATCTCGAAGTTGAGCATGAGCAAACTGCGCGTCTATTTCACGGCAACCAACCTGCTCACCTTCACCGAACTGTTGTCGTACAGCCCCGAGCTGTCGCCGGGAGCCTATCCCGAACCGCAGACTTTCGTTTTCGGAGCCAATATCACTTTCTAAAAATCCACGAACATGAAACGAACGATATATATGCTTCTGGCACTGGTGCTCGCTGCCGCAGCAACGACCTCCTGCGAGAAATATCTGGAACTGGAATCCCAAACCAACATCACCGGCAAATGGCTCTACGAAACCCCCGAAGGGCTGTCGCGTGCGGTCGTGGCACTCTATGACCTCGACCGTAAGATCGCCAAACCGTCGAACGACAACAACGACTGCTACGTGGTTCAGATGCTCGATTACAGCACCGACCTGATGGTCTTTCGCGGCGGTACGGCCGCCTCGCTGGCTCGTCTGAACAACCTGATGCCCAACAACGAAGTGGTCGGAAGTTTCTGGGACCATCATTACAACATCATCGGCAAGACCAACGAAATCATCACGTCGGCCGAACGTATGGATCTCGAAAACCCCGTCGTCCTGCGCGCATGGGCCGAAGCGAAATTTTTCCGCGCCCGCGCCTATTTCGAACTCTACAAACGTTTCGAACGGCTCTATCTGAACACGCAGCCCACAGGGGTCGACAATCTCGACCGCGAGTTCAAACCCGCATCGCAGGAGGATCTTTTCAACCTCATCCGCACCGACCTCGATGCTGCGGCAGACAATCTGGCATGGGAAACGCCCGAAGGAACATCTTCGGCACAACACGGACGTGTGACGAAAGGTGTGGCGAAGCACGTACGTGCACAGTTCGCGATGTGGGAAAACGACTGGGACACGGCTATCGCCGCCTGCGAGGAAATTTTCGCGCATCCCGAACTCCACGACTTGGAACGGCATCCCGAAGATGTCTTCCTGTCGGGCATCGAATTGCGTTCGAAAGAGATTCTGTGGGCCTACCAGTTCTCGACCAATCTGGGCGGCGGCGCCACCGGGAGCACGACACTCACCGGTCACCGACTGGGCCTCACGACGCTGCCGATCTATCACGGACTGGGTAAATACTTCGTCATCGCTTCGGAGATGGGCGGCTACGGCTGGGGGCGCGTCTACCCCAACACCTATCTGCTTTCGCTCTTCGACAAGGAAAACGACTCGCGTTATACGGAGTTGATTTGCACCGAGTTGATTTGCAACAACCGCGCAGACGCAAGCTACGGCAAACCCTACGACTTGGAATTATCGAAAGGCAAGGGCGAATACATCTCGAACCTGCACTTTTTCACCAAAAAGTATTTCGACTGCTGGAGCAATGCCGACCAGCCCGATTTGCGTTCGAGCTTCAAGGACCTGCCCGTCTACCGGTTGGGCGAAACGGCGCTGATGTGCTGCGAAGCCTACTTCCACCGCGACGGAGGCAGCAGCACCGACGCATTGAAATACTACAACAAGACGTGGGAGCGTGCCGGAAACGCTGCGGAACACGGCCCGCTGACGCTCGACATGATTCTCGACGAATATGCCCGCGAATGCAACTTCGAGGGTGTCCGCTGGCCGTTGCTGAAACGGTTGGGCATCTTGGCCGAACGCGTGCAGCTCCATGCCGGCGACTCGAAGACCGAAGATCCCTATCTCAATCAGGATTACACCGATGCCCGTAAGAACTTCGTCGCAGGGAAACACGAAATATGGCCCATTCCGCAGTCGCAGATCGACATGATGGGCCAGAACTTCCCGCAGCACGAAGCATGGAACTAACCTTTTCACTCCAAAAAGCACGTTTATGAAAAAGATATTATGGTTCGCAGTCACCTTCGCCGCGACGTTGTGCGGTGGCTGCACGAGCGACGACGAGGTACGCGTAATGCCCGAATTCAGCTATTCGGACCACACGGTGACGCTCGGCCGCGCCGAAGGTTCCTCCTTTACCGCGCTCATCGCCACGACCGAACCCGTCGTAGCGGCCGAATACGACTGCGAATGGCTCACGGTCGACGTAAACACCCGTCGGGCCGTCTTCACGACCACCCAAGTCAACGAAACATCCGAAACGCGCACGACGCAGGTAACGTTGCGTGCCGGCGAGTTCGTCGAGCAGGTCACCGTCAACCAGTCGGCTGTCGAAGAGACGGGCGGGCTGAAAATAGGCGACCCCACCGACGACGGATTGGGCATGATTTTCTGGGTCGACCCGACAAACAAAACCATCGGCAAGGCCGTTTCGCTGGCACGACTGGAAGGCAAGCCTTTCGAGCTGACGATGAAGTTCCACAATGCCGAATCGCGCGTCGACGGATTGGCGAACACGGAACTTTACACCGAACACACCACCGAAGAGGCCGCAGGCTACTGCAAGGCTATGGGCGAAGGATGGTACCTGCCCGCATTGGAGGAGCTGAACGAGCTGTTCGACGCATACAACGGTATCGCACACGATGACCCATCGTTCGTTGCAGCAACCATCGAAACGCTGACCGACCCCGAAAAGATGGCCCGTGCGGCTTTCGACAAGATGCTGACCGACTTGGGCGGTACGATCATCGACGCCACGACTTCGGGCAACGGCCAAAGCTACTGGTCGTCGACCGAATACGACGAACAGAACTCCTACGGTGTTCGCGTCGGCAAATGGGTTACGGACAAATGGAAGAAATCGGGTGCGGCTCGCTTCGTACGTTGCGTGCGCCGCGTGGGCAACTACCTGCCGCCCGAAGAACCCGCCACGCTGTCGCTTTCCACGCAAAGCCTCGCACTGGAAGCTCCCGTCGGCAGTGCGGCATCGGTCGTAGCGACCACCAACAAGGAGGTTTCGACGCTTGCAGTGACGATCGCCGACCCGTCGTGGCTCGTATACGAAATCGCGGACGCGACCATCACGTTCCGCGCACTTTCGGACAACGAGACTGGCGACGTACGTTCGACGACAGCCACCGTGACGGCCGGCAGCGGTGAAAACACCGCATCGGTTACCCTGACCGTTTCGCAAGCCAAGCTCATCACTGTCGAGCCTTGGAAAGTAGGCGACATCGTACCCGATGCGGACGGTCTGAAAGGCGGTATCGTTTTCTGGGTCGACCCGGCCGACGGCGCACGTGCGAAAATCGTGTCGCTCCAACGCACTTCGGTTGTCTGGACAACGGCTTCGCCGGCTCCGGTTTACGGTTTGACCGACCCCGACGGTGCGGTCAACATGCAGAAAATCATCGACAACGGCACGGTGGACGATGTCCCCGCCGTCGGATGGTGCCGCGCATTGGGCGAAGGTTGGTACTGGCCGTCGAGACAGGAAATCATCCTGCTCTACGACTTCTACAACGGAGGCCATGGCGGCGAATTTACCGCAAATACGCCCGACCTGCTCACTGATGCGGAAAAAGCACAACGTGATAAAATCGAGAAACTATTTCTCGACGCAGGCGGCGACCCACTCAATGGCACAGCCGACGCCTACGGTTCAGCAGCTACCGGCAACGGCGACAGCTACTGGGCATCCACCGAAACCTCTGCCGGAGACAAAGCATTTTATATCCGCTTCGGTAAATACGGCGACCTGAACATTTCGAAAACGAGCACCTCGCCCCGATTCGTCCGCGCCATGCGCGTCGTCGAGAAAACGAATTGACACGATACCGTCCGCGCGGCCGAACCGTGCGGACGGTTGACAGACCTAACACCATGAAACGAATCATCCTCATCCTGACGCTTCTCGCCGCTGCGGGCCTTACGGCCTGCGGCAGGCAGGAGGCGCCGACCTGCGATCTCTTTCTCCTCATCGGCCAGTCGAACATGGCCGGACGCGGGGCGATGCTCGCAGCCGACAGCGTGTGGCATCCCGACGGGGTGTGGCTGCTCGACAGCTTGGGCAACCCCGTGCAAGCCATGCAACCCCTCAACCGCTACTCGACCATCCGAAAAGACCTCGCCTTGCAGGGCGTGTGTCCGGGTGTCGGATTCGCCGAACGGCTCTGCGCAATTACCGGACGTCCGATACTCCTCGTGGTCAACGCACGAGGCGGTTCGGCTCTCCGCGAATGGACACCGGGATCGACGTACTACAACGAAGCGGTGCGACGTACGCGGCAAGCCATGCGATACGGCACCCTGCGCGCTATTCTCTGGCATCAGGGCGAAAGCGACAGCGGGAAGCCCGACAACTATCTCGAACAACTCGCCGAAACGGCCGCAGCGCTGCGCAACGACCTGAAATGCGGAGACGTGCCGTTCATAGCGGGCGAAATCGCACGCTGGCACCAAAATGCCCACCGGTTCAATCCGGTAATCGGCCGCATTGCAACGGTGATTCCCAACAGCGATTTCGTATCGAGCGAAGGATGTTCGCCCTTGCGCGATTCGCTGGATCCGCATTTCAGCCGCGACGGGCAGCTACTGCTCGGACGACGCTATGCCGACAAAACAATCGAAATGTGTTATGAATAAACGATACCTTCTTACGCTTCTTGCAGCGCTGTCGACGTGGTGGAACGCAGCAGCCGCCCGTATCGACTACACGATCGACGACGGTTGGGAGTTCCGCTGCGACGACCTGCGTTCCGCCGAAGAGGGATGGACGACGGTATCCGTGCCCCATACGTGGAACGCCGCCGACTGCGACGACGACACTCCCGGCTACCGTCGCGGGCCGGCATGGTACCGCCGGACGCTGCGCATCGACCCTTCGCTCGCCGGACGACGCATCCATCTGCTCTTCGAAGCAGTCGATTCGCACGCCGAAGTCTACGTGAACGGTCGGCAGGCCGGTTCGCATGCCGGCGGATACACGGCATTCGCATTCGACGTGACGGAACTGCTCCACGCCGGCAACAATCTGCTGGAAGTACGTGCCGACAATACGCACAACCCCGATATTCCGCCCCTTTCGGCCGACTACACCTTCTTCGGAGGCATCTATCGCGACGTCCACCTGATCGCTACCGACCCGCTGCACATCACGGCGACCCACTACGCCTCGTCGGGCGTCTTTCTTTCGACGGAACGGCTCGACGCACACGAAGCGGAGGTTTCCGTGCTCACCCTGCTGTCGAATGCCGGAACCGAACCGGTTCGCACGACGGTCGTGCAGCGTGTTTTCGACCCGGCAGGCCGCTGCGTCGCCGAGACGACGACCCGCGTGAAGCTGCCCGCCGGAGCTGACGGAACGCCCGTACGCCAATCGCTGCGCATTCCCGATCCGCACCTTTGGTCGCCCGACGAACCGCAGCTTTATCGCGTCGAAAGTACCGTAGCCGATGCTCGGGGTATCGTCACCGACCGAGTGACCAATCCGCTGGGACTGCGCACCTGTGCGTTCGACCCCGATCGGGGATTTTCGCTCAACGGCCAGCCGCTCAAACTGGTCGGCACGAACCGGCATCAGGACTACGCAGGACTGGGTTATGCACTCGGCGACGAACGCCATGTGCGCGACGTGGAACAAATCAAACGCATGGGCGGCAACTTCCTGCGCATCGCCCACTATCCGCAAGACCCCGCCGTGCTCGCAGCCTGCGACCGTCTGGGGCTGCTGGTCTCGGTCGAAATCCCGATCGTCAACGCCGTGACGCCCAGCGATGAATTCGCCGACTGCTGCGAACGGATGATGACCGAAATGGTCCTCCAAAACTACAATTCGCCCTCGATCTGCATCTGGACCTACATGAACGAGGTGATGCTGCGTCCGCCCGTCTTCGCCGACGAAGCGGACAAAGCCGGATATCTGCGCTGGGTGCGCGACATCGCGCAACGCTGCGACGACACAGCCCGACGGCTCGATCCCGCACGCGCGACCATGCTGCCCTGTCACGGAAATCTGACCCTTTATGACGAAGCCGGGCTGTTGAAAATTCCCGACATCATCGGCGTCAATCTCTATCAGGGATGGTACGGCGGCCGCTTCACCGACTTCGAGAAACAGCTCGACCGGATGCACGCCGCCTATCCCGACAAAGCGCTGTTCGTCACCGAATACGGCGCCGACTGCGACATCCGCATTCGTTCGGCTCGCCCCGAGCGGTTCGATTTTTCGGTCGATTATGCCATGCTCTATCACGAACACTACCTGCCGCAGATGCTCGCACGACCCTTCATCAGCGGCTCGGCGGCATGGAACCTCAACGACTTCTACGCCGAACCGCGCGGCGATGCCGTACCCCACGTCAACTGCAAGGGGCTCTGCACGCTCGACCGGACGCCGAAAGATACCTATTTCTACTATCAAGCCATGTTGCGCCGCGACCCGATCATCCACATTTGCGGCGGCGACCGTCGGTTCCGCTCCGGTGTGGAGACGGCGGCAGGTGTCGCTACGGAGTGGATGCGCATCTATACCAATGCGCCGCAGGTCGAGGTATCGCTGGACGGCCGCAGTCTCGGCCGGTTCGAGGCGACGGACTGCATCGCCGAAGTCGAAATCCCCTTCCATGCGGGAGAAAACCGCATCGAAGCCGCGATTCGTACCGACGACGGACGCACGGCGCGCCACCTCTGCACGACGGAATACCGGCTCGTACCCCGCCGCTTCGACACCGGCACGCAATTCTCCGAGATGAACGTGCTGCTGGGTTCGACCCGCTCGTTCGACGACCCGCAGCAAGAGACAGCGTGGATTCCCGAACGGCCTTACGAAACCGGCAGCTGGGGCTACGTAGGCGGGGTGTCGTGGCGTCCCAAGACCAATCGCGGCACACAACCCGCATCGAATCTGGCCATCGACCGTACGCGGCTCGACCCGATGTTCCAGACCCAGCGTCGCGGCATCGAGGCTTTCCGCGCCGATTTGCCCGACGGCGTGTACGAAGTGACGCTCTATTTCGCCGAACTGGCAGGTGAAACCGCCGCAGCTTCGGCCTATCAATTAGGCCTTACGACGGAAAGCGAAGCAGCTTCCGAACGAACATTCGACCTCTCGATCAACGGGCGATGCGTCGCCCGCGCCCTGAATGTCGCAGCCGAAGTGGGGCGACGCGCTCCGATGACCCGACGCTATCGGGTCACCCTGACCAACGGCGAAGGGCTCTGCGTGGGCTTCACCCCCGTACGGTCGGAAACGATGCTTTCGGCCATACGCATCCTGCATCTGTATTAATCGAATCAACCTGAAACGCTATGAAAAATCCCATTTTACCCATCTGCCTGCTCGTCGTGCTCGCAAGCACGGCCTGCACCGACGAATCGGACAAGGATCCCAACTTCATGCCTCCCTCGATTCTCACCGAAAAGGAAGAAGCCACCTATCCCGACGACCTGCCGACACCCGGCGAGATGATTCCCTACGAAGAATCGCTCATCGACCGTCCCTACCGCCCGATCAAGGTCAAATACGCTTCGGGCTATCCCCCCGTTTCGAGCTGGAAAGAGGCCAACACCCGTCTGCTGGCCTACATGTACGGCTACGAACGTCGCATTTCGACCTACGAAGAATACAGCGCCGTGACCGACGAATACGGTGCCTACAAAGCAGGCGGTACCCAGCAAGCCACAGGCCGCTTCCATGTCAAAAAAATCGGCGACCGTTGGTGGATCATCGACCCGAACGGTTATCCTTACTACATGCGCGGCGTCGCCTCGTTCCGCAAGGGTTCTTCCGACCGCAACAAAAAGGCATGGAACGAACGTTTCGGCAGCGACGACAACTGGGTCGCCGTCTCCCGCAACGAACTGGCCCGCATGGGTGTCCACTCGACCGGTGCATTTGGTACGAACGGCGCCTATGCGATACAACAGACCTACAACGCAGCTAACGCCAATGCACCGTTCCCGCTGGCTCCGTCGTTCGGCTTCCTCTCGCAGTTCCGTTCGCAGAAAAAACACGCCTATGCCGACGGCAATTCGGCCAACGCAGTCGGACTGGTGCTCCACGACGACTGGGGCGCATTCTGCGAAGAGTACATGCGTTCGAGTGCTTTCGCACCCTATGTCGGCGACAAAAACACGTTCGGTTTCTTTTCGGACAACGAACTCGACTTCTCGTCGCTGAACAGCCGCATTCTCGACCGCTTCCTCGCCATCAAGGACCAGACGGACGTGGCCTATCTGGCCGCCCGAGCCTTCATGAATGAAAAAGGCGCCTCGAAAGTGACCGACGCCCTCAACAACGAGTTCGCCGGCATGCTGGCCGACAAGTACTACAAGGGCGTACGCGAAGCACTCGACAAGGTAGACCCGCAGCTGCTCTATCTCGGCTCGCGTCTGCACGGCACCCCGAAGTACCTCGAAGGAGTGATGCGCGCAGCCGGAAAATACTGCGATATCGTGTCGATCAACTACTATTCGCGCTGGTCGCCCGAAGGCAGGACCTACATCCCCCAATGGGCCGAATGGGCCGGAAAGCCCTTCGTGGTCACCGAATTCTACACCAAAGGCATCGAAGATTCCGACCTGAACAATGGTTCCGGCGCGGGCTTCTGCGTGCCGACCCAGAAAGAACGCGCCTACGCCTATCAACACTTCACGCTGGGGCTGCTCGAAGCCAAAAACTGCGTCGGCTGGTACTGGTTCAAATACCAAGACGACGACGGATCGGACAACAGCGGCAAACCCGCCAACAAGGGCATCTACGACAATTATTACCAACCTTTCCCCTATCTGTCGCAGATGATGCGCGAAATCAACTACAACGTCTACGACATCATCGAATACTTCGACGACCAAAAATGATACGGCGACTGTTTTTCCCAATTTTGCTTTCGGTGCTCTTCGGCTTCGACGCAGGGGCACAGCCTGCGCAGAACCTCTTTCGCGGGGCCCGAGTCTCGGTGCTCGACGCCCGCCGCAACTACGAAGCCGAAAAGGCCGTCGACGGGCAGCACTTCCGCTCGTCGACGTGGATGCCGGCCAACGGTTCGCGGCCGCCCTATCTGCTGGAAGTGAGCCTCGACCGCTATTGCGACATCGATTCGATGGTCATCTACACGGGCATTCCCGAAGGCGAACGGACGCAAGCCGAATCGATGCAGTCCGCCGGTTACTGGAACATGAAGAACTTCATCGTCCAATACTGGGACGATGCCAACTGGACCGATATCGGCGAAACGCTGACGACCGAAAACCGGCTCGACAAGATCGTCTTCCGGTTCCGGCCGGCCGTCACGTCGTTCCGGTTCCGCATCCGTTCGACCGACGGCGAGCCGATCCGCATCATCGAATTCGAGGGTTACGGACGCCCCAATGCCTCGATGCCGTCGCCCTCGACGGTCACCGAAGAGATCGTCCGCAAGGAGTACCCTTCGGAAGTCGGTGCGACGATACGCCCCGAACCTGCGGGCCGCACCATGCGCTACGTCGGTTATAATCAAGGTTATTTCATGCCCGGCAGCAATGTCTCGGCTTGGCTCGAATACAGCGGCGTCAATGCCGTGCGGTTGTGGATGCCGCTCGATTTTCTGGTGCCCGAAACCGCCGTCGACACCGATTCGCGACCGGAAACGCTCGAAGCGTTCGACGCGCTCAAAGAACAACTGCGCCGCGATCCGCGTCACGCTGCCATCGACTGGGAGACGGTCGGACGACGGGCCGATTCGGTCTACGTCTCGACCAACACGATGGTCTACAACTACGCGCTGGACGAACTGCGGCGCATGGGCATCGAATCGTTGATTCAGACATCAGCCTACAAGGCGACGCCCGACTGGCCGACGCGCTGGCTGCTTTGGCAGCGGATGTATGCGCTGGCCTATTATTCGGCACTGCGCGGAGGCGTCGAAATGTATGCCATGCAGAACGAACCGAACCACCGCCATGCGGGCCCGATTCCGCTCGACGAGTGGATCCGCATGATGCGCATCGCCTCCGATGCCGTCCATTGCGGAGTAGAGGATGCCGCGAAAGGGGGTGCCGGCAACCTGAAAGGGCGTTTCGTGGGCCCCGTCACTGCGGGCACCAACACCAATTGGTGGGCGGCGATTGCCGCAGCCGAAGGCACCGATTATCGCGGCCATGCGTGCGAACGGGATTTGGTCGACCTCTTTTCGACCCACTCCTACAACCTGCCCGCCACAGGCTACGAGGGCAAAACGCCCACAATCGACCGGATTCTGCGCGAAAACCATCCGCACGGGCGTACCAAACCGATTCTCTATACCGAAATCGGCCGCTGGATGAACGCCTATCTGATCGACAAGGAGGAGACGATGGATTCGCCGACCCTTTTCACCGAATGGGCGGGCATCTACGCCCGCAACATGGTCGAAGGATGCAGCGGCATGTGGGCTTTCAAATTCGCCAACACGGCCAGCTCGACCTATCCGCAGGGCATCAAGTCGGGACATCATCATATCTGGAAAGGGCGACGCTTCGCCGAAGATGCGTTCCGCAACTACGCACCCGACTGCCGCATCCTCGCCTCCGCGACCGATGCGGGTTCGTGCCCCGAAATGGCAATCGACGGCATCAAGGATAGCGCACACGGCTGGCATGCCACCTCCGATGAGGACAAATGGCTCCTACTGGAACTGCCCGAACCCACCCTGCTGGGCGGTATGGCCATTTGCACCGGTACCGAAGGCGGCGAGTTCACCGCCCCCGACCGCATCCGCACGCTCCGCATCGAAGCCGAATGCGACGGCGCATGGCGCACGGTCGCCGATATGCAGGCAATCCGCTACGCACAGCTCTTTCCTCGTTTCGAGACACCGACGAAGACCTCGCGCATCCGCATTTCCACTTCGGACAAGGGGCATTCGGTGATTCGCGAAGTGAAACTCTTCGGGCCCGAATTCATCGACGGCGGCGAAGAATCGTACGACATCGGCGGCGCCCAACGCACGGCCGAAGTAGTACGTCTTTTCGCCAAAGGCTTCGGCGGCGACAAACCGCTGCTGCGGCTCGACCGCACGAGCGACGACCCCAACTTCGATCTCTGCGCCGCAGCCGACTCGGTAGCCGGAGCTCTCTTCGTCTGGATCGTACATCGCTATGACCGGCCGTACAAACTCGCGCTGGACTTCGCACCGATGGGCATATCGGCCACACCGGTAGTCTGCGAACAGGTGGCCGATGGCCGCTACGGCGACGCCGAACTCTTGTGCACCGACGAAACGGGACGGCTCGCGATGGAGGTACCGTCGTGGAGCGTAACGCTTCTCACGATACCTTTCGAGGCGAACACGCAACATTCGCTTCGGGCGACCGCAATTGCGACCCTGCGGGGCGACGGTACTACCGGCAAGGGAATCGCCATTGCCATGAATTCCGAAAAACCGAACGAACATGCGCTTGCACTCGTCGGATTCGACGCGCCGAAAAGCCGGGTAACCCGCGCTTCGCGCATTCTGCTGCGACTGCACGGCGCGAGCACCGGCGACCGACCGTTCCGTTTCCATGTTTACGGCAGCGGCCAACGGCTCGGGAAACGGCCTGCGGCGTGCCGGCTCGACCTCGACCCTGCACGTCCGGGAGTGCGAAATGCAGGCCGCAACTGGTTCGTAGCGGGAGAAACCGCCCTGACCCACGAACAGGGCGAACGTATGCTCGACGTGACGGAACTCGTGAAACGTCACACCGATGGCTCGGTCTCGTTCGCACTGATTCGCGAACTGCGAGAGCCGGGCGACGATTCCGACAAAGGCATCGTCGGGCATTTCGATGAAGTCCCGGAACTCGTCTTCATCGAGTAACAGGTTGTTAGGGAGAAGCGGGGAGCCGATACATATCGGCTCCCCGCTTCGTTTTTACGGCAGCGCACTTCGACGCTACACGCCGCTGAACATCGAAAATCCCCCGTCGATAGGCAGATTCACTCCCGTAATGAACGAGGCGGCATCGCTGCACAGGAACTGGATGGCACCGTTCAACTCGGTGATGTCGCCGAAACGTCGCATCGGGGTATTGGCCAACACCTTGTGGCTGCGCTCCGTCAGCGAGCCGTCGGGATTCAACAGCACGGCACGGTTCTGGTCGCCGATGAAAAATCCGGGAGCGACGGCATTCACCCGAATCCCGTCGCCGTATTTCAAGGCCATATCCATCGCCAACCACTGCGTGAAGTTGGTAACGGCCGCTTTGGCTGCCGAATAGCCCGGAACATTGGTCATCGACTGCAAGGCGGCCATCGACGAAATGTTGACGATAGCACCCTTTTTCTGACGGGCCATCACCTCGCCGACAACGATCGACGGATAGACCGTACCGTTCATGTTCAGAGCGGTCACCTTGTTCCAATCCTCGATTTTCATATCGAAAATCGGCTGGTCGGGACGCAGCGTCGCACCCGGCATATTGCCGCCCGCAATGTTGATGAGGATGTCGATACGCCCCCAACGGGCCACCACTTCGTCAGCCATTTTACGGATCGAATCAATGTCGAGGACGTTGCAAAGCAGGCCCATTACCTCGCCGCCGTTCAACGCCTGCAGTTCTTCGATCCGTTTGTCCAACGGCTCCTGCCGGATGTCGAGTGCCACCACTTTGGCGCCCTGCTCGACGAAACTTTTGGCGACGTTGCCGCCCAACACACCGCCGGCACCGGTAATCACCGCTACCTTGCCGGCAATACTGAATTGTTCGTTCATGCTCCTATCTATTTTGAAGTTCATCTCTCACTACGGCCATCATTCCCTCGACCTGTCCCAAAGCCAACATGCGGCCATGAAACGAATAACCGGCGTTATAACCCAGTTTTTCATCCCCCAGCATCGTACGGCCATGATCGACGCGCATCGGCAGGTCGGCTCGCTGCTGCTCGAAGATTCGGACGAGCTCCACCAGCCGGCCCCGACCTTCGAGATGCGACGCCTCGATGAAGTTGCCGTCCGGCAGGATGTTGCAACTGCGCAGGTGAACGAAATGCGTCCGCGCAGCGAACCGTTCGGCCATCTTCACCACATCGTTGTGCGCTCCGGCAGACAACGAACCGGCACAGAAAGTCAACCCGTTGTGCGGATTGTCGACGGCATCGAGGAACCAAGCGATATCCTCTGCGGAAGTGACGATGCGCGGCAACCCGAGCACAGGGAAAGGCGGATCGTCGGGGTGGACGCACATGTCGATGCCCCATTCGTCGCAAACAGGCATGACAGCAGCAAGGAAGTAACGCATATTCTCACGCAAGGCATCGCGGTCGATCCCGTCGTACTGTTTCAACAACCGGCGGAAAATGCCTACGGGATCGAAGTCGCCTTCGCGGATATTGCCGTTGACGAATCCCTGCGTCTTCACGATAATGGCATCGACCAATTCGTCTTTTTCGGCATCGGTCATCGTGCGGTCGAGCGCTTCGACCTTGCGGAGCGTTTCGGCATCGTAATCCTTTTCGGCCCCCTCGCGTGCCAGAATCTTCGTATCGAAGTAGGCAAAACGCGCCCGGTCGAAATAAAGCGACGTCGTACCGTCGGCCCACGGATGGGCCAGATCGGTGCGAATCCAGTCGATCACGGGCATGAAGTTGTAACAAACGGTCTTCACGCCGCAGCGTCCGAGATTCGCCAGACTGATTTTGTAGCGTTCGATCAACTCGTCGCGTTCGGGACCGGCATACTTGATCGCTTCGCACACCGGCAGCGACTCAACGACCGACCACCGGAGGCCGAACGATTCGATGTACCGCTGCAAATCGCGGATCGCCTCTTCGGTCCAGATTTCACCGTTGGGTACTTCGTGCAACGCGGTCACGATGCCTTCGACACCGATCTGCCGCAACATGTCGAGCGTAATCCGGTCTTTTTTACCGAACCATCTCCAAGTTTTTTCCATAATTTTTCTATTAAAAATATGTTCTTTTTCTTCATTCCAGAAAAGCCGCCAACCCCCTCGCTTTCGGTCGGTATATGCAGCACGAGGCCATGCTTTTCATCGCCCTTGACCTGCACCGTCAGATTCAGGCAGTCGGGAACATAGCCCAAGCCACGCAACGGCCGCTATCCTGCGCCGCATAACGGATTTCGGAAGCGAAAGCGATGTCCTGCCGATAAACAGAACATTCGATACGCCGCAATGTTTGTTGAAATCCGCCCCTACCATAATCGAGGTCGAGCAGGTTGCAATAAGTAAGTGGAGATTCCGAATTCTCGGAACATCCGACCGACAAGGACGTCCCGAACAACAGGGCAAAAAGGACGGCGATTTTCATAAGGGCTTTCGTTTGGAACAAAAATAGCCGAAACGTGTACCGAACGGAATTCCACCGGTACACAATAATACGAAAATCATACGGATTATCGCCGAACGTCCCCTTTGTCGGAAGAAATTCGGCGATCGGTCATTTGCGACACGTCCGGGTGACAGCCCGTCGGTCGAATCATGGCAAACGGATATCAGGAAATTTTACCCAGATGGGCGATCGTCTTCATGTACCTGTCGATATCGCTCGGGTCGATGTAGCGGGAACATCCCTCGAAAAGGTCTTCCAACGCCTCCTGCATGCAATCGATATCCAGTTCGGGAAATTTGATTTTGCTTTCGGTTTCGATGAAGTCTACCAAACTGCGGAACGACATAGTAGTCAATACCATAGCATAAGCTGCGTAACGGGGATCGACCTTGATTTCGATTTTGCGTTTTTCGTAAACCATAATACATTGAGTTTTTAAGCCATCGCTCGTCCGGCGTCAGCCTGCCGGCAATGAAGCGATCGGCGGTTAATAAATGCAAAAAAGGGGCGCAGTGCCAGCCCCTGACAGTAGGTCTTAGGAAACCTTTGATGTGGAGCCGTCCCTGCGCCCTGCCCGGCACCGTCCTTCGACGAAGCAGAACAGGGATTCGACAACGTTTATACCACATCTAAACGCCTCCGAAGAGGTTCCCTAAGTTTACTGTCAGGTATAAAGAGTTGTAACCCTTTATAATCAAAATATGTCTTTCGGTCGCACCGAACCCGCGTATCGCATCGGAATCCGAATCGAACCGTGCGAAAAAACCGTCCGCGGTACGGTTCCGCCAAGTCCTCTTCCCCTCCCGAGCTCACGAGGGCAAAGATAGGACTAAATCTTCATCTACCCAAATGTAAAAAGACCGGAAAACGTCCCAAAAAAGCGTTTTTCGTCCGCGATGTCCGCAATTCCGCGACGGGCCCGCGACGCCCGAAACGGACGTCGCAGGCCATGCGCACGAAACTTAAAACAGGTTCACGCCGTCGAGCGTCGCGATCAGGTAGGTCGCGGCAACCGTCAGGATGGCGTACAACTCGGGGAAAGCGGCCAGAATCAGGGTCTTACCCATCACGTCGTGGCCGTTTCCGATCGCGGCGATACCGTTGGCGCAGACCTTTGCCTGATAAATCGAAGCGGCCAGATTGACGATACCGACCAGCAGACCGGCACCGAAAATAGCCGCCCCCTGCACCATCGTAGGATTGGTCAATCCGCTCTGTACCAAGAAAAAGCAGACGAAACCGTACAAACCCTGCGAACCGGGCAATGCCGATAGCGTCATGTAGCTACCGAATGCGTTGCCGTTTTTCTTCATGGCGCCGACCGAAGCCTGCCCCGCGATGGAGGTGCCGACGGCCGATGCGATACCTGCAAGGCCAATCATCAACGCTACGCCGATGTAAGCCAAAACCAATGCTGTTGTTTCCATAATTTTTTATTAATTTTATTAAATTTCCTTTTTATTCAAATCAATGTTTCTGCGGAGAGCTGCCGATTCCTATTCGTCTTCGTCCATCTTGCGGATCGGGTCGAACGCACGCGGCGCCATCTCGAATCCGGCGTTCTTGAAGAACTCCACGAAGGTCAGACGCATCGGGTGCACGAACGACGAAATGGTCGACATGAACATGTTGATGCCGTGACCGATCAGCAGAATCGGAATCATGATGAGCAGGCGCACGACGAAATTGGCCCCTTCGGGCACGAAGCCGCTCGCCAACGTGTTGAATACCAGTGCAAGCACGCCACCCGACAATCCGATGGCGAACAGACGGATATAGGACAACACGTCGCTCAACAGACCGGTGAGATTGTTATACAAATCCCACAGCCCCGCACCGATATTGACCAGCGGATTGCGGCGCGGATTGTTGAGCAGGAGCAGCAACGCCCCGCCGATGCCCAGTGCCACATAGAACGCCACCGAACCGGCCGTGAAACCCGGAATGGCCAATCCGGCCATCGGCAGACCCATCGCCAGACAACACGACAGCAGGATGACGAACCACCCCAGCGCGCCCAGCGTATTGACCAACCCGAACAACCGGATTTTCGTCCACAGATTCAGCGCCATACCGAACAGGATCTGCACCACCCCGATCACGAGCGACAACCCGAAGAACTGTTTCTGGAAATCGAGGAACGGTACTTCGGGGAAGTACTCTTTGAGGTTCATACCGAAGAACGAACCGCAAATCAGTCCGAACACGACGGTCGAAACGGCGCACCACGTGGCGAACCACGACGCGCGGCGCATCATGCCCGTGCGGAACTTCCGCAACATGAACAACCCGGCGAGCAAGAGAATCAACCCGTAACCGGCGTCGTTCAGGCAGATGCCGAAAAAGAGCATGTAGAACGGTGCGAAATAAGGCGTCAGGTCGAGCGTGCCGTATTTCGGACGGGCGTACATATCGCCCACCATCTCGAACGTGCGGGTGAACCGACCGTTTTTCAGCTTCACGGGCGTATCGTCATCGGGCGTCGGGGCGTTTTTGAGCCACACCACGTTGGGATAGCTTTCCAGCAGGGCATCGACCTTGTCCGAAGTCTCGCGTTCGGCCCAGCCCTCCATGACGAGCAGCGTTCCGTCGGCCTCCTTGCGGGCGGTCGCCCGAACGCGCGCGCCCTGCAACCGCTCTTTCAGCGCGGCAGCACCGGCCTGCAACAGTTTTTCCGACGCGGCGACCCGTGCAAACCCGGCATCGAGCGCGTCCAATTGCTTTTGCTGGTCGGCGATGCGCCGTTCCGCCTCGCGGATGTCCATCGTCGGGGTTTTCATCTCCTGCGCATCGAGCGAAATCTCCTCGCCCGGAGCGGCGACGACCACGAAGTAGACCATCGTTTCGGTGCGGGCGACCTCCGAGAGGGTGTGCTGTTCGCCCCACGCTTCGGCCTCTTTGTCGAACGTGCCGATTTGCGTCGAAAAATAACGCAGCACGATGCCTTGTTCGGCCAAAGCCGCGATGCGCTGCACGTCGAACGCCCCCCAAGCCCGCAGCTCGTCGGCGAGTTTTTCCAACCGGCCGATTTCGGTGCGAAGCGCGGCGGCCTGCTGCTGCGCGGCGACGTAATGCTCGTAGGCCTCCGCCACCGAACCGAACGGCACAGCCTGCCGGAGCAACTCGGCATGCGCCTTGTCCTCGCGGAACTCGCGGATGAACTCGGTGGCTTTGGCGTGGCCCTCGATGTCGAGCAGCAGCTGCCGTTCGTCCTCCGTCGGCTCCCAGCCGGTGGTGGTGATGTCGACCAAGCCGAGCTCACGCAACCGGTCGATAAAATCGTCGTTCTGCGCCGCAAAGAGGACGAAATCGTATTTCATCATCGGAGCAATCATAGCATCGTGCCCTCCCCAGCCTGTTGTTGTTTGGTTTTCACAATTTTCTGTGCGGATTTCGAGAGGTTTTCCTCGTCCTCCATGAAGCGTTTGATCTTGCGGATCGCGTCCTCATAGCCCGGAATCTGCACTTTCTCGTAGAGATTCACTTTCTGCGTCGTCTTGCGGCGAGCCCGGTCGAGCAGCTCCATTTTGCGGTCGTAGACCGCCTGTTCGAGCCCCAGCCGCGCCAGTTGCTCGAGCACCTCGACACCGGCCGAAAACCACACGGGCGCCGAAAAGAGGTCGTAGGCCTGCTGCTCGAAGCGCACGTCGCGCAGGACGGGCGTGCGGACACCGGCGATTTTCTGCTCGTCGAGCTCGACGTCGGCAATGCGCACGAGCTCGCTGTCGAACTCGCCCCACAGCGCGACCATGTAGTCGTAGCGGGCTTTCAGTTCGTCGAGCCGCCGCCGGTATTCGCCGGCCGCATCGCGCGCTTTCTTCACTTCGGAACGCAGGGCCGATTCCTTGCTCTTGATGGTCGGCAGCGCTTTCTGCCGCATCTTGAGCTGTTTGCCCAACTCGCCGAGCGAAGTCTTGTTATATTGGAATTTGATAGCCATAACCGTATCGCGAATCAGGCCGCTTTCCAGTACTTCTTGATAAGTTCCTCTTTAATGGCGACTTCCTCTTTGGAAAAGTATTTGGAAAAGAGCGTCCACGCCGTGTCGAGCATCTCGGTGATGCCGATGTTGACGTCGATAGCCAGCAGTTTTTCCGAATAGTCGTGGGCGAATTTCAGCGTGCGTTCGTCGTAGTCCGACAAGTCGAAACCGTTTTCCAGCTTGGTCTTGGCATTCGCGGCGTCGGCGTAGAGACGCACGCAGGCATTCATCACCTGCGGGTGGTCTTCGCGGGTCTTCTTGCCGATGACGAGCTGTTTCAGACGCGACAGCGAACGGAACGGGTCGACGATGACCTTGCCCGTGTCGGAGTCGTTGCGCAGGAAGAGCTGGCCCTCCGTGATGTAACCCGTGTTGTCGGGAATGGCGTGCGTGATGTCGCCGCCCGAAAGGGTCGTCACGGCGATAATCGTAATCGAACCGCCGTTGGGCAGCTGCACCGCCTTCTCGTAGATTTTGGCCAAGTCGGAATAGAGCGAACCGGGCATCGAGTCCTTCGACGGAATCTGGTCCATACGGTTCGAGACGATCGCCAGCGCATCGGCGTACAGCGTCATGTCGGTCAGCAGGACGAGCACCTTTTCGCCCTTGTCGACGGCGAAGTACTCGGCAGCGGTCAGGGCCATGTCGGGCACCAACAGACGCTCGACGGGCGGGTTCTCGGTCGTGTTGACGAACGACACGATGCGGTCGAGCGCACCGGCGTTCTCGAACACCGACTTGAAATAAAGAAAATCGTCGTTCGTCAGACCCATGCCGCCCAAGATGATTTTGTCGGCTTTGGCACGCAGGGCCACATTAGCCATGACAGCGTTATAGGGCTGGTCGGGGTCGGCGAAGAAGGGGATTTTCTGCCCCGTCACGATGGTATTGTTCAGGTCGATGCCGGCGATGCCCGTCGCGATGAGCTCCGACGGTTGCAGACGCTTGAACGGATTGACCGTCGGGCCGCCGATTTCGCGCTCCTCGCCCTCGACGATTTCGCCCCCTTCGAGCGGTTCGCCGTAGGCGTTGAAAAAGCGTCCGGCGAGGTTGTCCGAGACGCGGAGCTTGGGGGGCTCGCCGTGAAAGACGACCTCCGAGTCGGTCGCAAGTCCTTCGGTTCCGGCGAACACCTGCAACGTGACGTGCTCGCCCATGATTTTCACCACCTGCGCCAGCTTGCCGCCGACGGTAGCCAGTTCGTCGTTGCCGACGCCCTGCGCCCGCAGCGTGACGGTCGCTTTGGTGATGTTGTCGATTTTGGTGTATATCTTCTGAAATGCGCGTGTTGTCATGGTTCTGCTGCTTATTTCGATTTTTCACTCACGTACTGCTCGATCTGCTTGCGGTAGCTCTCGAACTTCTCCGACTTCCATTCCGAATAGTTCATCTGGCGGAAGAGGTTGATGAGCCCCTTGAAGAACTGCGAACAACTCTCGAAGTCGGCGAACCCGAAGTCGCGGCGGCAGATTTCGAGCACCATTTTGTACATCATCCGCTGGCGTTCCATCGGGCAGTTGGCATCGATCGCGTCGAACGCATCCTGCTGCAAAATCACGAAGTCGATCAGCTCCGATTTCCAGAACCGCTCGTGGTACTCGACGGGCACGCCGTCGTCGCCCAAGATGTTGATCTGGTCGTTGGCCTCCTTGCCGCGCTGCACAATGGTCTTGCCCGCGTAAACGAGGTCGACCCAATCCTTTTCGATGTGTTCGTCGAGGTAGGCGCGGATTTCGGGATACTCCAAGTATTTCGAGTAGGAATCAAGCGGGTCGATAGCCGGATAGCGTTTCGAGTCGGCACGGCCCTGCGACAAGGCGTAGAAGCAGCGCGCCGCTTTTTTGGTCGATTCCGTGACGGGCTCTTTGAGGTTACCGCCGGCAGGCGACACCGTACCGAGAAAGGTCACCGAACCGGTCTGGCCGTTGTTGAGCTTCACCAGACCCGCGCGGGCGTAGAAGTTGGAGATAATCGCCGACAAGTCCATCGGGAAAGCGTCCTGACCGGGCAGCTCCTCCAAACGGTTGGACATCTCGCGCAAGGCCTGCGCCCAACGCGACGTCGAGTCGGCCATGACCAGCACCTTCAACCCCATCGAACGGTAGTACTCGCCGATGGTCATGCCGGTGTAAACCGACGCCTCGCGCGCCGCGACGGGCATGTTCGACGTATTGCAGATGATAATGGTGCGTTCCATGAGCTTGTGGCCCGTGCGGGGGTCGACCAGTTCGGGGAACTCCTTGAAAATTTCGACCACCTCGTTGGCACGCTCGCCGCAGGCCACCATGATGATGATGTCGGCGTCGGCCTGTTTCGAGATAGCGTGCTGCAACACCGTCTTGCCGGCACCGAACGGTCCCGGAATGAAACCCGTACCGCCTTCGGCCATCGGGTTGAAGGTGTCGATCGGACGCACGCCCGTCTCCATGATGCGCGACGGACGGGGTTTCTCGGTATAGCAGCGCACGGCCTGCTTGACGGGCCATTTCTGCACCATCGTGATATTGTGGTCGTGCCCTTCGGCATCGGTAATGACGGCGATGGTATCCGTCACCTTGTACTTGCCGACCGCCGCGACGCTCTTGACCGTATAGGTATCGGTCATCACGAACGGCACCATGATTTTGTGCATCACCCACTGCTCTTTCACCTCGCCGAGCCAGCTTGCCGCAGTAACCTTGCTACCCGCTTCAGCCAATGGGGAAAATTCCCATTCGGCGTTGTAGTCGATCGGGTCGGTAATCGAGCCGCGCGCGATGAACAGCCCGTCCATCTTTTCGAGGTCGTTCTGCAAACCGTCGTAGTTGCGCGACAGCATGCCGGGCGCCAGCGTCGCTTCGAGCATGTGGCCCTCGAATTCCACGCGGTCGCCGATTTTCAGCCCGCGCGTGCTGTCGAAGACCTGCACGTAGGCGTCGTCGCCCACGACCTTGATGACCTCCGCCATCATCTTGGTATCCCCCGCATACACGTAGCAGATTTCGTTCTGCCCGACGGCTCCGTCGGCCTTCACGATGACGATGTTCGAGATGATACCGTGTACTCGTCCAGTAGTTTTCATCGATATGTTTTTTTATTCATTTTTTGCAATCAGGGCGCGGCCGTCCAGCTCGGTCAGCAGGCGGTCGAACATCGCGCGGCCGCGAGCGGCATCGAGCAGCGACCAACGGGCGACGATATTCATCCGTACCAAATAGGAGAGAATGGCGTCGATGTCGAAATAGTCGAACTGCGACAGCTCCGACGCTTCGTTCCAGCGGATCAGGTCGATTTTGTGCTCTTTTTCCAGCAGGTTGGGTTCGTCGTTCACGGCCGCGATCACGCCGTCGATGTAGGGCAGTTCGCCCCGCAGGCCGAAATCGGCCGCCGAGCTGCGTTGCAGCTGGTCGACCGTATCGCCGCCGCCTACCGTCACCTCCTCGACCGGACGCCCCGTCGCACGGGCCGTCACTGCCGCCGCTACGTTGCGCAGCGTGCGGTCGAATTCGGCCCAAGCACGCAGGAAATCACAGCCCTGCCGACGGCACAGCGTGTAGTAAGCATCGAACAAGGCCGCCTCGAAACGCTGCGTCGTATCGACCGTTTCGGCGTCCTCGCCCTCCGGGTCGGCGAACGCGCGCACCACCGAAGCCAATGCTTCGGGCAGTCGTTTGGGGGCTTTCAGCTCCTCCGCCAACTCCTCGTTGGAAAAATTGCCCAGCGGATTGAACGCGGCCCGCCCCGCACGCAGGGAGACCAGATTTTCGCAGTCGTAGTAACCGTAGAGCAGGCGCACCTGACGGGCGTCGGAATCCTTCACCCCGTCGAGAATCTCCGCGACGATGGCCGCGACGTCGAACCCCTTGTTCTCGCCGTCGAGCGCATACTCCCGCAGTCCGGCAACCAGACTGTAATAGTTCGTGCGGAACATCGCGCTACGCATTAAAAAGCAGTCGTGCGACTTTTTCGCGCAGGTATTCGCCGAGCAACGCCTCGACGTCGGCATCGGAGAACGAAATGTAGTAGCCGCCCTCTTTGGCGCCGACCTTGAACCCGGTCTTCACCTCTTTGGAATAACCGACTTCGATACCGGCCGCCAGCAGGTTTTGCGCTTCGGCAGCCATCGCTGCGTCCAACTTTTCGCGCTCGGATTCGGGCAGCAGCGCCTGCAACGAGACCTTGCCGGAGTCGGTGCCGTTCCAGTTTTTGGCCACCGCAATCAGCATCTCCTTGATGAATGCGGCATCCATACCGGCGGCCTTGATCCCAGCGTCCGTCGCACGGGCGACGATCGCCGAAGCGATTTCCGACTTGATTTTCGCGACGGCCTGTTTGCCGGCCAATGCGATTTCGGTCATGGTGTTCTTGCCGACGTCCTCCGCCTTGCTCTCGGCCTGCCGCACGATGTCGGCCGCCTGCGCACGCGCTTCGGCGAGCAGTTTTTCGGCCTGCTGCTTGGCGTCGGCCACCAGCCGGTCGGCTTCGGCACGCCCTTTTTCCAATCCTTCGGCGTAGAGTTTCTGCGTCAGCTGGTCCAATTTCGTATTGTCCATAGGTATCTGTTTTTGTAATTTTTTCCGGTTTGCCTCGCGGTGCACAAAGTTAAAAATAATTTCGGGAATCGAAAAAATCCGCCGAACCGAAATCTACCCTTTACAACAAAAATCGGGGACACCCTCGACAAAAGAGTGTCCCGATTTCGTGTTGAGCTACCAAGATTCGAACTTGGAATAACAGGACCAGAATCTGTTGTGTTACCATTACACCATAGCTCAATGTCCTTTTCGACGGTGCAAAAGTAGAATTTTATTTTTCAACTGCAAAAAAATCGTGAAAAAATTTCTATATTTGTTCGACTTCAACGAATATCTGTTATGAACATCAAACTCCGCCTCACGGCGATGAACTTCCTGCAATTCGCCGTCTGGGGTTCCTATCTGGTCTGCATCGGCAATTTTCTCGGCCGCGTCGGGCTGGGCGATTACATCTCGTGGTTCTACGTGGCGCAGGGCGTCGTGTCGATCTTCATGCCCGCCGTCATCGGCGCCATCGCCGACAAATTCGTCGAGCCGCAGCGGTTGTTAGGCATCTCGCACCTGCTCGCCGGCGGGTTCATGCTGCTGGCCGCTTGGTTCGGCTATCAGGCCACCGTCCAGACCGCCGCAGGCATCGCGACCTCGATCGGCCCCATTTTCGCGGCCTACTGCGCGAGCGTGGCGTTCTACATGCCCACCATCGCCCTCTCGAACACGGTGGCATTTTCGGTGCTGAAACGCAACGGATTCGACACCGTGCGCGACTTCCCGCCCATCCGCGTCTTCGGCACCGTCGGCTTCATCGCCGCCATGTGGTTCGTCAACTTCTTCGGATTCGGACTGCCGCAGGCCGCCCAGTTCACCTACATGCAGCTGATCGTCTGCGGCATTTTCGGGCTCGTACTCGGAACCTACTCTTTCACGCTGCCCCGCTGCCCCATCGACCGCGCGGCACAGCAAGGCGAACGCAAAAGCTGGGCCCAGCGGCTCGGACTCGACGCGTTCGTGCTCTTCAAGCAAAAGAAAATGGCGCTGTTCTTCATCTTCTCGATGCTGCTGGGCGTGTCGCTCCAAATCACCAACGGCTACGCGACACCCTATATCAATAGCTTCGCGGCCGTGTCGACCGACTGGTTCGCCCGCAACCCGACGCTGCTGATTTCCGTATCGCAGATTTCGGAAGCCTTGTGCATCCTGCTGATTCCGTTCTTCCTGAAACGCTTCGGCATCAAGAACGTGATGCTCATGGCGATGTTCGCATGGGTGCTGCGGTTCGGGTTCTTCGGCATCGGCACGACCCAGAACGCCGTCGGCGTCGGGCTGCTGTTCCTCTCGTGCATCGTCTACGGCGTGGCGTTCGACTTCTTCAACGTCTCGGGCGCGCTGTTCGTCGAGCAGGAGGCCGCCAAACCCATGCAGGCCAGCGCGCAGGGGCTGTTCATGCTGATGACCAACGGCATCGGCGCATCGGTCGGCACGTGGCTGGCCGGAAAAGTCGTGACGCACTACTGCGACTGGAACGGCGGCTATCTGCTGGCCCGCGAAGGCGTGGCAGGCGGCTGGCCAGCGACGTGGGGCATCTTCGCCGGCTATGCGCTGGTCGTGGGAGTGGTTTTCGCGGCGGTGTTCCGGTACAAACACCGAACGAATAATTAAATGAAAAAGTGAATGAAAATGAAAAAGCCCCTTGACAAAGGGGCTTTTTCATTAATAGAGGTTGTCGTACATCGACTCGCTCTTGTCGTATTTCAGGTCGGAGAGCGAGCCCGCCTTGACGCCGATGTTGAAACTCCAACTGCGGTGGAACCCGAACGGAATCCACGAGAACGACATCTGCCAGCAGTGCAGGTCGCGCGTAATGGAAATCGACGAGGTGGTCAGCTTCTTCTGCATGATGTCGAAGCCGCCTTGGAACGTCACGCCCATCTTGGGCGTCAAGTTGACCGAGCCGTTGAAGCCGATGGTCTGCGTCACGTTCTTGCGATAGCCCGTCGTGCCGTTGTTGACGTAGGAAATCGAGTAGTTGATGGCGTAGTTGAACCCTAAATTCCAAGGCAGCGAGAAATCGTAATAGCTCCGCGCCATATACTGCCGCCGCAAGACCGGATCCATGTGGCCGTAAGGGTCGTAGAACGGATTTTGGTATTCGGGCGGGATGCTCGTGATGTCGTTCATGGCCGGGTCGGTGCGGTCCTGCCGCGACTTGAACGTATAGCCGAACGACCACCCCGTCGAAACGATACGGCCCGGAAAGAAGAGCTTATTATAGCGTTTGCCTTCGGGGGTCACGCGGTAGGGGTCGAGGGTTGCCGATAAATTAATACCGAAATTATTGAACAGCGTCGTGCGGAACGACACCGGGATGGTCGACAGCCGCATCGAATCGGCCAAGAAGTTGTACGAACCGCTGATGCGCAGCTCGTCGATGAGCTTGATTTTCCGCACGCCCGACGTGTCGCGTTTCGACAGCACCTTCATCTCCAAGTTCTGCGACAGCGAGAAATTCATCGACATCGAACGACCCGACGACGGTACGCCGTAGGCATTCACCGCATAGGGCGAATAGGTGTTCGTGCGGCCCGACGCGTCGGACTGGTAGGTGCTGTAATAGCCGTACTTCGGGTCGGTGAAATCGGGCGCATAGGAGAATCCGAACGTGGGCGTCAGCGTATGCCGGATAGCCTGAATTTTACGGTCGCGCTTCTTTTTGGTGAAGTCATACATACCGTAGACGGTCGTCGAGGCCGAAACGCTCATGTTGTAATTGTACAACCGGTAGAAACCGTAGTTGGCCGGCAGCGTGTCGATTTTGTTCAGCACCGGATTCCACTCGAAGTCCACCTTCTTGAAATACCACTTCTCGGTATAGTTGAACGAGGGCGAAACGTTGATGTAGTTGAACAGGTTGAACGACGCCGAGACCGGTATGTTGTGTTCGATGCCGTTCTTCATGTTGTCGAGCGTCTTGCGCTTGAACATTTCGGATTCGGTCGCCGTCACCGAGTTGGTCATCTTGGCCGTGTACTGCATGGCGATCTTCTCGTACCAGCGCTCTTTGCCGGTCTTCTCCTTGCGTTTGAAAGGGTAGATGCGCGAGACGTTGAAGACGATGTTGGGCAGCGTGACCGAAATCGACTTGTTCTGCGAGTTCTGCGACACGGCCATGTTGGCCGACAGCGAGAACGGCGTGCCGGCCCAGTTCTTCGAGTAGGAGATCGACGAGTTGGTCTGCGTCGCCAAGATGTCGTTCAAGTTGGTCGCCGAATAGCGGCTGTACCCGCTCGTCGCGAAGTTGACCGATGCCGAGAACGTCGAACCCGGATTGGCTTTGGGGTCTTGCGAGTGCGTCCATTGCACGCGGAAGTTCTTCTGCTTGATGTAGTCGGGTTCGCCCTTTTCGCCCGTCTTGACGTTGGAGTACTGCACGTTGAAGCTGCCGCTGTACTTGTAGCGCTTGACGTAGCGCGACGCGGCCGACGCCTCCCACGAACCGAGCGTATAGAACCCGCCGCGCAGGGCGAGGTCGGCATGCTGGCCGAGCGTGAAGTAGTAGCCCATGTCGCGCAGGAAGAACCCTTTGCTGTATTCCTCGCCGTAGGTCGGCATCAGCAGGCCCGACTTGGGCCCCATGTTGATCGGGAAAAACCCTTCGGGGATGCCGAGAAAATAGATGGGCACGTCCTCCAACACCAGATAGGCGGGCCCCGTGATGACCTTTTTGCCCGGAATGACCTTCGCTTTGGTCATCGCCAAGTAGAAGTGCGGGTGGTCGGTTTCGTCGCAGGTGGTGTATTTGCCGTGCTGGATGTTGATCGTGTTGTCGGGCATCTTCTTCACACTGCCGCCCACCAGCCAGCCGTCGCCCTGCTGGGTCGCGACGCCCTTGATTTTCGCCTTTTTCGAGTCGAGGTTGTAGGTGATGGTGTCCATCTGGTACGACGCCGAACCCTCCGTGAATTCGGGCTTCGTAATGATCGGCCGCCCGTCGAGCGAATCGGGCTTGCCGTAGGCGTAGACCTGCTTGCTGTTCATGTCGATGCGCATGAAGTCGGCTTTGAGGTTGTTTTTCTCGTAGGTGATGTCGCCCTCGTTGTAGATGTAGACCAGTTTATTGCGCACGTCGTAGACCAGCGAGTCGCTGTTCTTGCCGAAAATCGGTTTGTCGAGGAACGCGCTCGGCTCCTTGGGGCCGCTGTCCGCCGGACGGCCGAGCGTGTCGGATTGTTCGGACAGCCCGCTACGCATCGAATCCAGTTCGCTCTCCTTGCGGGCGACTAACGAATCGACCTGCGCCGAGAAAAGCGAATCGCGCTCCTCCTGCGACAAGACGGGGAGTTCGTTGTTGCGGAGCGCACGGTCGCGTGCGGCACGGCGCGCCCGACGCTGCTCGGCTCGTGACACGGGGTCGACGAGCCGGCCCTCCAACAACG
>JAMPDE010000001.1:863958-882163 GCA_023665825.1 Alistipes senegalensis
AGAGCAAAGGACTGAAAATCCTTGTGTCCCTGGTTCGATTCCCGGTGGTACCACGCGAAAGAGCCGCTTGCATTGTTGCAAGCGGCTCTTTCATTTTCGGAGGGGAGGGCAATCCGACTTCGGAAATCGCTCGACCGCCCCTCCCGCTTGAAAAACTTATGCCTCTATCTTGTCGACGGCCGCCTTTTCGTCGGGGTAAGTAAAAGGTACGAACCACGTAATCAGGAATGCCGGAACCGTCGCCAACAGAGCCCAGATGAAAAAGGCTCGATAACCGACCGCATCGCTGATCGCACCGCTGACCATGCCCGGCAGCATGACGCCCAAGTTGGCCAGTGCCGAACCGAAAGCGTAATGCGCCATCTGATGCTTGCCCGGAGCCACCTGCTGCATGATGAAAAGCGTAAGCCCCACGAATCCGAACCCGTAGCTGAAATACTCGAAGACGATCGCCCCGCACACGAGCACGGGATTCGACGGCTGCATCCACGCCAGCAGGGCGTAGACCGCAAAGGGGATGTTGAAGATGCAGCAGAGCGGGAACAAGGCCTTGCGCAGGCCGCGCCACGAGATGAAATAACCGCCCAGAATCGAGCCGACGATAAACGCCACCACGCCGAACGTACCGTAGTAAAGCCCGATGTCGCCCTTCGTCAGCCCCATGCCCTGCTCGGCGACGGGAGCTTTCAGAAACAGCGGCACGATTTTGATGACCAGTCCTTCGGCGAAGCGGTAGCAAACGATGAAAGCGATATAAATCCAAATATATTTCTTGCGGAAGAATTGCAGGAACACCTGCCCCGTTTCGCGCATCGTGGCGGCCAGACTGCCGTCCGCATGGGCCGTAGCCCCGCCTCCGCTCGGCAATGCACGCAGGTGGTAGAGCCCCAGCAGCACCAGAATCGCCCCGCAGATGCCCATGATCGTCATCCAAGCGTACAACGCGCCGATATGCGATTCGAGCACGCCGGCCAGATAGACCAGCCCGCCCATCGCCGTCACTTTGGCAATGTTGTAAAAGGCTCCCTGCCAGCCGATGTACTGCGCCTGCTGCGTCTTGGAGAGTTCGTGGATGTACACGCCGTCGAGCGCGATGTCGTGCGTCGCGCCGCTGAACGCGACGACCGCCATGATAGCCACGACGTAGGGGAAGAAATCGGGCAGCGGCAGGGCCATCGCGACCAGTGCCAGCGAAACGCCCGAAAGGAGCTGCGTCGAGACCACGAAAAACTTCTTCGTGCGGTACATTTCCATCAGCGGGCTCCAAAACGGCTTCAGCGACCAAGGCAGGATGAGCAGCGAAGTCCAAAAGGCCACCTGCGTGTCGCTGATTCCGAAATCGCTGAACATCAGCGGCGCCACGAGATTCAACAGAATCAGCGGAAGTCCCATCGCGAAATAGGCGGTGGGAATCCAGCGCAGCGGAGAAACGTTTCTTTGTTGTTGCATTTTACTGTTATGATTCATTCGGGTTAGTATTCATCCGTTCCGCGCCGCACTACAACAGGTGCAGCGACTTGCTGCGAGCCAGCAGACACGCACCCACGACGCCCGCGCTTTCGCCGAGTTTCGAGAACTTGATTTCCGTATCCTTGCTCACCATACGCAGCGAATACTTGTTGATCGCGCTCTTGACCGGCAGCATCAGGTAGTCACGCGTCGTGGCGAGCGTGCCGCCCAGCACAATCAGTTCGGGGTTGAACATGTTGATCAGTCCGGCCAGCGCCTTGCCCAGCGTATGGCCCACCGACTCCATGATTTCGATCGCCAGCACGTCCTCTTTCAGCACGGCCGCGAGAATATCGTCCAGCGTGATTTCGGCGCCCTCCTTGAACTTGTCCGAAAGCATCGAAATACGTTCCTCGCCGAGTTTTTCGAGGAAAATGCGGTGCACGGCCGAACCCGAAGCCCCCGTTTCGAGGCAGCCCCGTTTGCCGCAGCGGCAGATCACCTCGTTGTCGAGCAGCGGGAAGTGGCCGTACTCGCCCGAAAAACCCGACTTGCCGTAGAAAAGTTTGCCGTCGAGAATCATCCCCAGCCCCAGCCCCCAGCTGGCATTGATGTAGAGCATCGTTTTCTCGTTGTTCCCCACGCCCGAGATGTACTCGCCGTAGGTGGCGGCACGCGTATCGTTTTCGATGTAGACCGTGTAGCCCAGCCGCTCTTCGAGCAGCATGACCAGCGGCTGCTCCTCGACGAAAAAGTAGTTGTAGCTGTATCCCGTCTCGGGATTCACGCGGCCCGAGATGCTGACGCCGATGGCCAGAATCTTCTCGCGGGAGAGGTTCTGCCGGGCGATGAACGAACGAATGACCGTACAGAGCCGGTCCACCGCTTCGAGCGGATCCCCCGCCATGACATAACGCTCCTCGCGGTTGGCCACGACCTGCGCCTTGAAGTTGGTGACAGCCAGCTGCACCGTATCCTTGCGCAGCTCCACCCCGATGAAATAACCGGCATCGGGATTCAGCCCGTAGATATTCGGCTGCCGGCCGCCCACGTTGCCCTGTTTGCCGTAGTCGTAGACGAATCCTTCCTCGATCAGCTCGCCCAGAAACTTGGTGACGGTCGGCACGCTCAACATCAGCGCCTTGCTCAATTCGGTGATGCTCGAATCGCCGCCGACGATGTACTGGCTGATGATCTGCTGCTTGATAAGGGCGGCCCGGTTCCGTTCGTCCGCCTGTCTGAATAAAGAGTTGCCCATAATCCGCAAAATGTTGCGATTCGACTACAAAGATAAATAAATAATTTTATTTACAGGCACCTTATAAATAAAAGCATGGAACCGCGTGCCGACCGGACGGAAACAAAACGCAGCCCGCGACGAAGTCCGACAGCCGGCAAAATTCTTCAAAATAAATTTTATTACACAAAATCGTTTGTTTGAAAAATTTTCTTACTATCTTTGTTTCCGTAGAAAAAGTTTTTACGCGATTACACCATCGCGAAGGCAGGAAATTAACCGATTGCTCGAATATAACATGAAGAAACTCTTGACCTTGCTCTGCGCGGCATGCGCCGCCTACGCCTGTGCTCCGACGACCGACGTCCCGGAGAAACGGCTCTACATGTGGTTCGACTGCGAAGCCAACTTCGCGCTGTCGAATAACCCCGATTCGATCCGCTACTATTTGGAAAAGTGCCGCGACGCCGGTTTTACCGACGCCGTCGTAGACGTGAAGTCCATCATGGGCGAAACGGTCTACAAGAGCGACTACGCCCCTTTCATGTACGAATGGGCGGGCACTCCCCGCTCGGAGAAGTACGACGTGCTGGGCCACTACATCCGCATCGGCCATGAGCTGGGCATGCGCGTTTTCGGATCGCTGAACATCTTCGCCGGCGGCCACAACTACCACGATCGCGGCATCATCTACGACGACCACGCCGCTTGGCAGTCGATGGTCTCGACGCCCGCAGGCATCGTCCCCATCAGCACGATCAAGACCAACTACAACGGCATGCTCAACCCCGCCGACCCCGAAGTGCAGGCCTACGAACTGGATATCCTGCGCGAATTCGCCGAAAAATACCCCGACGTCGACGGCATCATCTTCGACCGTGTGCGGTTCGACAATATCACGTCGGATTTCAGCCCGTTGTCCAAACAATTATTCGAGGCTTATGCCGGCGTCGAAGTGGCCCGCTTCCCCGAAGATATTCTCTACTGGGAAAAGGACGCCGCCGGCTCGTGGAAATGGAAAGAGGGCCCGCTCTTCCGCAAATGGATCGAGTGGCGCGCCGGTGTCATCAAGTCGTTCGTCGAAAAGAGCCACGCCGTGCTGAAAGAGGTCAATCCCGACCTGCTCATCGGCGACTACACGGGGGCGTGGTATCCCACCTACTACTACGTGGGCGTCAACTGGGCCAGCCCCGCATTCGACCCGTCGGACTATTTCGACTGGGCGACGCCCGAATACCGCCACACCGGTTATGCCGACCTGCTCGACGTCTACATGACGGGGCTCTACTACACGCTCGTGACCAAAGACGAGGTCGACCGGGCCAATGAAGCAGTCGGTCAACGCACCGAAGCCGGCATGACTAACGAGCAGAACTACTGGTACTGCGTGGAGGGCGGAGCCGAATGGGCCCGCAAACTCACCTGCGGAGCGGTTCCGGTCATCGGGTCGCTCTACGTCGAGCAGTACGAGGGCGACAGCGAACAGTTCAAACGCGCCGTGAGCGAAGCCCTGCGTTCGACCGACGGGCTGATGATCTTCGACGTCGCGCACATCATCAAACGCGACTGGTGGCAGCCCCTCGCCGAAGGTGCGGCCGCCGGACAACAGAACAACCAACAACCAATCCAATACTAACTTAATGCTGTTCCAATCTATGAAAGAGTTTTTCTCTAATTTTTGGAATTCCCTGACAGCGAAGTCGTGTCTGCTGACACTGGCTTTGCTGTTGGTCGGCACGGGCATCGCTCCGGCACAGCCGACCGCAATCAGGGGTACGGTCACCGACGAAAGCGGCAACCCGCTCGTCGGCGTAACCGTCGTGGTCGAAAACACCAACAAGGGTACGACTACCGATGCGCACGGAAATTACGCGATCGAGGCGCCTCAGGGCAGCACGCTCGCCTTTTCCTTCCTCGGCATGACCCCCTCCAAAACCACCGTGAGGGGGGGGGAATTTCGCATCGACATCGCGCTCAAAGAGGATGCCGCCCACCTCGATGAAGTCGTCGTAATCGGTTACGGCGGCCAACGCCGCGCCGACATCACGGCCGCTGTCTCGGCCATCGACGGCAAGGAGTTGCAGAAGATGCCGATGACCAACATCTCGCAGGGTCTGACCGGCCGCATGACGGGTCTGATCTCGGTGCAGAATTCGGGACAACCCGGCGAGGACCAAGCGTCGATGACCATTCGCGGCTCGAAAGCCGGCATCCTCTACATCGTCGACGGCGTTCCGCGTTCGATCAACGACATCGACCCCAACGACGTCGAGTCGGTGACGCTCCTCAAAGACGGTGCGGCCGTAGCGGTCTACGGTCTGGAAGGAGCCGGCGGCGTGATGATCGTCACCACCAAGAAAGGCCGTCAGGGCGACATGACGCTGACCTACAAGGGTTCGTACGGCGCCTCGTTCAACACCTCCTACCCCGAGTTCCTCGACGGTCCGGGCTACGCCTACTGGTACAACAAGGCACTGGAACTCGACGGCAAGACCCCCATCTTCACCGCCAACCACGTGGAGATGATGAAACAGGGCATCAACGGCTGGGGCAACACCAACTGGATCGACGAAGTTTTCGGAACCGGCACGACCCAGCAGCACAGCATCACCTCGACGGGCGGTACGGACCGCTTCAACTACTTCGCCTCGCTGGGCTACATGGACCAGCAGGGCAACATCAAGAACTTCGATTACGAGCGGTACAACGTCCGCATGAACCTCGAATCGAAGATCGCCCGCAACCTCACCTTCAAGATGGGCATCGCCGGCAACATCGGCGACCGCAAGGCTCCCGGATTCTCCGCCGGCGGTTCCTCCGGTGCAGGCACTTCGGGCCAGTGGCTCTCCATCGCCGAGCAGGCCGCCTACGCGCATCCCTATCTGCCGATGACCTACGACGGGCTGCCCACCGCGAGCATGAACGGCTACAACAACACGATCAACCCCGTAGCCGCCACCGAGCTGTCGGGATACTCCAAATCGCAGACGATCGCCGTCCAGACCAACGCCGCCCTGCAATGGGATCTGCCGTGGGTCGAGGGGTTGAGCCTGAAAGTCATGGGGTCGTACGACCGTTCGGCCACCACGTCGAAGATCCTCTCCACCCCCTACTTCGTCATGGCGGCCAGCGTGCCCAATGCCGACACGCAGGAAATCACCTACCGCAAGGCTTCCGACCCGCGCAACAACGCCAACGTCAGCACGGGCAAGAAGACCAACAACCTTTCGGAAGGCTACTCGCAGTGGAGCCGCATCACTTCGCAGGCCAGCATCGCCTACGAACACACCTTCGCCGAGAAGCACCACGTGAACCTGCTCGCGCTGCTCGAAACCCGCGATTACAAGACCAACAAGTTCTCGGCTGCGGGCAAGGACATCCCCTTCAAGGAGCTTCCCGAGTTGAGCTACGCCGTCACCCCCGCCGACAGCCCCATTTCGGGCAGCAGCGACGCCAACCGCCGCGTGGGTCTGGCCTTCCGCGCCCAGTACAACTACGCCGACAAGTATCTGGCCGAGTTCTCGGGCCGCTACGACGGTTCGTACAAGTTCATCGGCAACATCGGCGGCAAACGCTGGGGCTTCTTTCCCTCCGTATCGCTCGGTTGGCGCATTTCGGAGGAGAAATTCTTCCAGCCGGCACGCAGCATCGTCGACAACCTGAAAATCCGCGCTTCGTTCGGTTCGCTGGGCGATGACGGCGGTTCGAGCGCCTATGCTTATTTGAGCACCTACGGCAACGTGGCCTCCCACCCGAACGTCGTGCTGGGCGGCGTGGGCCAGAACGGCATCATGACCTCGCTCGTCGCCAACGAGCTGCTCACATGGGAGCGCAACCACTCCTACAACGTCGGTTTCGACTTGGCGATGTGGAACGGCAAGCTGGGCGTGGAGTTCGACGCTTTCTACAACTACATCTTCGACATCCTCGCGTCGAACAGCGGCAAGCCCGCTTCGATGGGCGGCTACTACCCCTCGTACGTGAACAACAACGCGCAGGACGTGCGCGGCATCGACGTCAAACTGACCCACCGCAACCGCATCGGCAAGGACTTCACCTACGGCATCACGGTCAACATGACGTGGGCCAAAGACCGCTGGCTGAAATATCAGGACAGCCCCAACACGCCCGACTATGCCAAGCACATCGGCCACTCGCGCTACATGACGATGGGCTACATCGCCGACGGCCTGTTCCAGAGCGAAGGGGAGATCGACAATTCGCCCTACATGACGGGCGAACGCCCCCGAGTCGGCGACATCAAGTACAAGGACCTCAACGGCGACGGCGTGATCTCCTACGAACAAGACCGCGCCTACATCGGTCGCGGCCAGCGCCCGCAGTTCAACGGCAGCATCAACCTCAACGCTTCGTGGAAAGGCATCGAGTTCGACGTCCTCTTCGTGGGAGCGGCCCTGTGCGATATTTCGCTTATGGGTACGTGGTACAACTGGAACGAGGACTCCACGATTTTCACCCGTCCGTTCAAAGCCGGCTCGAACGCCCCGCGCTATCTGGTCGAGAACTCGTGGACGCCCGAAAACACCAATGCCCAGTATCCGCGTCTGTCGCTCACGCCGCCCAACACCAACAACGCCTACGCATCGACGTTCTGGTATCGCGACGGCAAGTATCTGCGCCTGAAATCCATCCACTTGGGCTATTCGCTGCCCAAACAATGGATCAGCAAGCTGCGCATGTCGAAAGTCAAGGTCTACATCGAGGGTAACAACCTCCTCACGTGGTCGGGCCTGCCCGAAGGCATCGACCCCGAATGGCCCAGCGTAACCAACGGCTACTACCCGCAGCAGCGCACGGTAATGGGCGGCTTGGAGATCTCGTTCTAACCGACAAAAATCAAAGCAATGAAAAAACAGATCATAAACATCGTTTGCATAGTTGCAACGCTTGCCATGACGGGTTGCAACGACTGGCTCGACATGTCGCCGACCAACAAGGTGTCGGACAAAATCGTGTGGAGCGACGAAACCTATATCTCGCAATACGTCAACGGGTTCTACGCCTATCTGTCGCGTTACGGCAGCTTCGAGACGCAGGATTCGCAGGTCGGCCTGACCGACGGTCTGACCGAAACGCTCAAATTCGGCTCCGACGTACCGGGCACCAACGTCGGATTCGCCAACATCATCGCCTATGCCGAAGGCGGTCTGGGCGCACCGACGGCAGCCTTCCATTTCGGCAACTGGGACAGCCTCTACGAACGTATCCGCCGCGTCAACGAGTTCCTCTACAACCTCAAAAAGTTCGGCGGCTGGCTCGATGCCGAGACGCACGCCCGCTACGAGGCCGAAGTGCGCTTCTTTCGCGGCTATCTGTACTGGCAGCTGCTCAAACGCACGCCCGAAGCGATCATCTACGACGAAGACCTGCTGGCCATCCGTCCGAACATGCCCCTCTCGACCGAAGACGAGGGCTGGGACATGGTCGAAAAAGACCTCTCGTTCGCAGCCGAGACCCTGCCCGCCAAGTGGGCCGATTCGGAAGTGGGCCGCGTGACGTCGGGAGCCGCCTATGCCATGCTTTCGCGCGCCATGCTCTACGCCAAACGCTGGGAGTCGGCCAAGACAGCCGCCGAAGAGGTCTTCAAACTCGGCTACGCGCTCATGCCCGGCCAGACCGCCGCAGACTACGCCAAAGCGTTTACCTCCGTGCGCTCGGGCAACACCGAGTCGATTCTCGAATACAACTATCTGGTCGGCGGGCCCAACCACGCATGGGATCAGTGGTTCATGCCGGGCGGCGACAACCTGACGATGGGCGGACGGGCCACCCCGACGCAGGAGATGGTCGAATCCTACGAGCTGGCGACGACGGGCGGCTATCCCGACTGGACGCCGTGGCACACGGCCGAAGGCACGACCCAGACGCCTCCCTACGAATCGCTGGAACCGCGTTTCCACGCATCGGTGCTCTACAACGGCAGCGCGTGGAAAGGCCGCACGCTCCAACCCTACGTGGGCGGCAAGGACGGCTGGGCCACCTATGCCGACGGCACGCCGCTCGACGGCCGCACGACGACGGGCTACTACCTGCGCAAAATGCTCAACGAGAACTATACCGACTACTCGCAGAAGTGCACGCAGGCTTGGATCGCCATCCGCTTGGCCGAAGTCTACCTCAACCACGCCGAAGCCTGCTTCATGCTGGGTGAAACGGCTGCCGCCAACGACGACGTGAACGCAATTCGCGGACGCGTAGGGTTGCCCGACATCGCGAAATCGGGCGACGAACTGATGGAGGCCATCCGCCACGAACGCAAGATCGAGCTCTACTGCGAAGGCCACCACTACTGGGACATGCGCCGCTGGCGGCTGGCCCATACCGCTTTCACGGGCACCCGCGTACACGGTCTGAAAATCACCTTCGACGAAACCTCCAACCAGTACACCTACGCCTACGTGGACTGCGACCATCAGGATCGTCTTTTCGAGGAGAAACTCTATCGCATTCCGCTGCCCGAAACCGAGTTGAGCAACAACAATGCGGTCCGTCAATTCCCGGAGTGGTTATAAATCTCAAATCTTTTGAAAAACCATGAAAAACAGCATAAAACTATTGGCTTCGGCCCTGCTGCTCGCGCTGGCAGGTTGCCACGACCCGGAGGAGCTGACTCCTTCGGTGGTCGACATGGGTCTGAACAGCGTGTCGGCACAGTTCGCCACCGGCGAATACAAGAACGATGCACAGGCCAAATTCACCGCGCCGGTCACCAGCGCCGATCAGGAGCGTATCGTCATCGACATCCCCTATTATTACCCCGAGAACACGACCAACCTCGTCGACATCACGCAGATGCGTGTTTCGGCCAACTTGGACGACAACTGCTTCCTCTCGCCGGCACTCGGCACGCTCGACCTGACGCAGGAGCACTGGTTCACGCTGACGCGCGTCGACGGTTCGACCCGCCAGTTCTGCATCACGGGAAACATCAAGAAATCGGACAAATGCGACCTCGAAGCCTTCGCGCTGCCCAGCTTGGGCCTCTCGGGCGTCATCGACCAAGCCAAGCAGGAGGTGTCGCTCATCGCATTGAACGACCTCGAACCCGCGCTGGCCACCTACCAGCTCTCCTACCACGCCACCATTTCGCCCGATCCGGCCGTCGAAGCGCTGGATTATAACAACGACGTGAAACTGACCGTCACGGCATTCGACGGCGTGAACTCGAAGACCTACACGGTGAAGAAGAACGTTCCGTCGAAGACCAAGTCGGGCATCCGCGAGGGCAGCCAGAAGAACCTCTTCGTCCATACCGATTTGAGGTCGCAATGGGGCATGAGCGGAAAGCTGAACTACACGATGGGTGTCATGGGCGACTACCTGCTGGTATGTTCGGGCGATTCGGAACTCATCTACGTCAACAAACTCACCGGCGAGAAAGTCGGCAACGTAGACATGAACGGCACGAACGGCGGCGGTGCGATCGCTTCCGACGATGCGGGTCATTTGGTGCTGTGCACCAATGCAACGGCCGGCATGGACGCACACTTCTACACGCTCGACGATGTAACCAGCACGCCACAGAAAGTGCTTACTTGGAAAAATACCTCCGGTACCCGCATGGGCCAGCACATCTCCGTGCGCGGCGACATCACCCAAAACGCTATCATCACGATCAATACGTGGGCATGGGCAGGTACTCCCTCTTGGAGTTCGTTCGTCCGCATTATCGTCGAGAACGGCGTATGGGGCGAACCCGAAAAGGTCACCATCTCGGGCTGCGGCTTGTGGCGCACCGGCGACGTCGATGTCGAATACCTGACCACCGACGTAACAGGCCCCTACTTCAAAGCCAGCTATTCAGCTAACAGTTTGGATTGGATCGACGGTGCGACCGATGCACGCGTGGCGTACATCGGTCCGGGAGCGACAGAAAGCGGTAACGAAAACCTCTCGAGCGTATCGTGCCTCACCTTCAACGACACTCCCTACGTGGCGATTTATATCAGCGCACACTTCGCAAACAGCAATACACGTGCTTTGTTGTTCAACGCATCGTCGCAGAGTGCTTTCTCCGGCACATTCGACAATTCGGCTGCCAAATACTACGGCTCATCGAACAAAGTTTTCTGGGGTGCATTGGATAGCAGCGTAACGGCCAGCGGCGACGTTCTGCTGACCCAGTCGCCCGACGGCTACTTCCTCTACCTCTACTGGATCGGCGGCAACAGCAACTTCATCCGCGCCGAGCAGTTCGACTGCATCGAGCAGTAACACCCTTTTGCCCGCATCCCTCTGACCGGGGATGCGGGTGCTTATGAACCGAAACACGAAACCGACCATGACAAAGCAAATTCTGAAATTCGCGATAGCCGCACTGGTGCTGGGTGCGGCATGCACCGCCGCATCCTGCGGTTCGGACAGCAAGGATCCCGAATGGGAGTGGCCCGACCCCAGCCAGCCCGAAACGGAAAAACCCCGCTTCATCTGGGTGGACGCCGCCGCCAACTTCCCCGATTTCGCCGACAGCCGCGAGAACATCGCCCGCGACTTGGCGCTGGCCAAAGATGCCGGATTCACCGACATCGTGGTCGACGTCCGCCCCACGACGGGCGACGTGCTCTTCCGCACCGACAAAGTCGACCAAGTCAAGTGGCTCGGAGCATGGCTTCCGGGCGGCTATCAGAAGGTGGAGCGCACCGCGACGTGGGACTACCTCCAAGCCTTCATCGACGAGGGCGGCAAACTCGGCCTGCGCATCCATGCCGCCATCAACACCTTCACGGGCGGCAATGCGACCTCGATCGGCGATGCGGGCCTGTTGTTCCGCGACGCATCGAAACGCGAATGGGCCACCGAGCTGAACCTCGAACAAGGTATCGTCAACATCCTTTCGACCGGCCAGTCGGCCAAGTTCTTCAACCCCGTGCGCGACGACGTGCAGGAGTATATCTGCTCGCTGCTTTCCGATTTGGCCGCCTACGAGGGGCTCGAAGGCATCTTCCTCGATCGCGGACGCTTCGACGGCTTCACGAGCGATTTCTCGGCCTACACGCGGGCGAAATTCGAGGAGTACATCGGCCAAAAAGTGCAGCGTTTCCCGTCGGACATCCTGCCCGCAGGCCATACGGCAGGCGTTCCCTCGCCGCAACCGGTCTATTTTAGAAAATGGCTGGAATTCCGCGCCAAAGTGATCCACGACTTCATGGGCAAGGCCCGTGCGGCGGTCAAGAAAGTGAACCCAGACCTGAAATTCGGGGTCTACGTGGGCGGCTGGTACTCGACCTACTACGACGTGGGCGTCAACTGGGCCAGCCCCAACTACAACGTCGCATCGAAATTCCCGACGTGGGCGACGGCGCAGTATCAGAACTACGGCTACGCCGACCTCATGGACCAGATGCTTATCGGGGCTTACGCCTCGCCCGGCTCGGTATACGGCACGGGCGAATGGTCGATGCAGGGCTTCTGCTCGCTGGCCAAAGAGCGCACGATGAAGGATTGCCCGATGGTCGCCGGAGGCCCCGACGTGGGCAACTGGGACGCGCAGAACAAGTTCACGCAGGAACAGGAGAACAACGCCATTACCCAATCGGTGCCCGCCTGCTACCGCGCCTGCGACGGTTATTTCCTCTTCGACATGATTCATCTGAAAAAGGCCGGCCAATGGCAGTACGTCAAGGCCGGCATCGACCAAGTACTGAACAAAAAATAGCATCGTCGACATGAAACGCATCCTCGTTTTCTGCGCACTCTGCGCCTGCGGCCTGCTCGCCCCGATGCAGAGCAGCGCCCAAAAGTTCCGCAACAGCTACTACGACACGCGCCGCGCCGCCTACGACCAAGAGGGCATCCCCGCAGGGGCGGTCGTCTTCATGGGCGACAGCATCACCGAACAGGGGTGGTGGGAGATGCTGTTCAAGCACCGCAGCCTCGTCAATCGCGGCATCGGCGGCGACAACACATTCGGCATGCTCGACCGCCTGCCCGACATCCTCGAAGCCCGGCCGAGCAAAATTTTCCTCATGGCGGGCATCAACGACCTTACGGGCGGCCAGAGTGTCGACACCATCGTAGCGAACATCGCGCGCATGGCCGACATGATTCGCGAAGCGGTTCCCGAGTGCGAACTCTACATCCAGAGCGTGCTGCCCGTCAGCACCAAACGGCTGGCCTACGACTACATCAAGGGCCACAACCCGAAAGTGGCGGAAATCAACGCCCGGCTGGCAACGCTGTGTGCGGACAAGGCGCGGTGCACCTTCGTCGACTTGGTGCCGCTCCTCTCCGACGCCGACGGCGAACTGCGCAGCGACCTGACCAAAGACGGCATCCACCTCTATCCGGCGGGCTACGTGATTTGGAGCGACCATATCAAAAAACTCAAATACCTCAAATAGCATGACCTCACGCGCCGATTCGATCGACCTGCTGCGCGGTCTGGCCATTGTCGGCATGGTGCTGTCGGGCCAGATGCTCTGGCACGGCGACCTGCCCGCATGGCTTTTCCACGCCCAAGTGCCGCCGCCCGAATTCCGGTTCGACCCGAGCGTGCCGGGCATCACGTGGGTGGACTTGGTCTTCCCGTTCTTCCTCTTTTCGATGGGGGCCGCCTTTCCGCTGGCCCTGCACCGCCGGTTGGAGCAGCAAGGCGAATCGGTCGCCTCGATCGTGCTGGGCATCGTGCAGCGCTGGGCATTGCTCGCTTTCTTCGCCATTGCGCTGGCCAACCTGCGCGCGGGTGTGCTCGCTCCGCTGCCCGCATGGGTCGCGGCCGTCGTACAACTGGCCGCATGGGGGTGCTTCGGCATGTTGTTCCTGCGCATGGAGAAACTTTCGCCCAAACAAAACCGCCTCCTGCACGCGGGAGGTCTTGCGGGGCTCGTCCTGCTGATGTGCGCGGCCAAGTGGCTGGGCGGCGCGAAAGTCTCGGTACACAACAGCGACGTCATCATCCTCGTACTGGCCAACATGGCCCTGTTCGGCAGCCTGATTTGGCTCGGCACACGCCGTAATTTGCAGGCACGGCTGGGCATCCTCGCCTTGCTGATAGCCGTGCGGCTGGGCGTGCAGGTCGACGGGTCGTGGAACCAGTCGCTGTGGAACTGGACTCCGGCGACATGGCTTTTCCGCTTCGAGTACCTCAAATACTTGTGCATCATCATTCCGGGCACCATCGCCGGAGAGTGTTTTCTTCAACACATGCAGCGGAGCTCGGACGGCAACCGTATGCCGCAGCTTCGGAACGATACGCGGGTGGCCATTCTCGCCGCCCTGCTCGTCGTGGTGAACCTTTGGGGTCTTTTCTCCCGTCATCTGACGGCCAACCTCGCGGCGAGCATCGCACTGGGAGCGGCCCTGCACGCCCTGCTGCGGCGGGACGACTCGCCGACGGGACAGCTGCACCGCCGGGTGATCGACTGGGGGCTGTTCTGGCTCCTGCTGGGGCTTTGCTTGGAAGCCTTCGAGGGAGGCATCAAAAAAGACCACGCCACGTTGAGCTACTTTTTCGTCACTTCGGGGCTGGCATCGGCCACGCTCGTTTGGGCCGATACGCTCATGCGCAGTCGGGGCATCCGCTTCGGCGCGCTGGTCAAGTGCGGCCGCAATCCGATGGTGGCTTATACGGCGGCGGGCTTCCTGCTCATGCCGCTGCTGGTGCTGACCCATACGTCGCAGTGGCTGCAACGGTTCAGCGAACTGCATCCGTATGCGGGCGTCGCGCGCGGCGTCATCGTCACGGCCGCCGTGATGGGCATCACGGTGCTGTGCACCAACAAACGACTTTTCTGGAGAACTTAAACGACATACAACCATGCGCATAAAAGGAACCTTTCTGGACGAAATCAGCCACGACATCCCCCACCAGAACTGGGGCGAAAAGGAGTGGGACCGCGATTTCGAGTACATGCGGAAAGCCGGCATCGACACCGTCATCCTGATCCGCTGCGGCTACAAACGCTGGCAGACCTTCCCTTCGGCCACGCTCACGGCCGAAGAGGGATGCTATACGCCGCCCGTCGACTTGGTGGACATGTTCCTCCGGTTGAGCGACAAGTGGGGCATGAACTTCTGGTTCGGGCTCTACGACTCGGGCAAATACTGGGCTGCCGGCCAGTACGCCGAAGAGGTGGAGCTCAACAAAAAGGTCATCGACGAAGTATGGAGCCGCTACGGCCACCACCGATCGTTCGCCGGCTGGTACATCTCGCAGGAGTGCAGCCGCAACACGGGCAGCATCGTCGACCTCTACGCCGGTCTGGGACGCTACTGCAAGGAGGTGTCGGGCGGGCTTCCGACCATGATTTCGCCCTACATCGACGGCAAGAAGAACATCAGCCAATACGTCGCCTCGACGGGACGCGACGCGGGCGTGACGCTCGAAAGCCACGAACGCGAATGGGACGCCATTTTTCGCGGCATCAGCGGCGCGGTCGACATCGTGGCTTTCCAAGACGGCCACGTGGAGTACGACGAACTGGTCGATTTCCTGAAAGTGAACAAGAAACTGGCCGACCGCTACGGGCTCGAATGCTGGACCAATTCGGAGACCTTCGACCGCGACATGCCCATCAAGTTCCTGCCGATCAAATGGGAGAAACTGCGGCTCAAACTGGGGCTGGCGGCCCAAGCGGGCTACGAAAACGCCATCACGTTCGAGTTCTCGCACTTCATGAGCCCCCAGTCGGCCTACTTGCAGGCGGGGCACCTCTACGACCGCTACATGGAATACCTCGAAACCTCGAAATAACCCTAAATTCCGAAAAACATGGATTTCAACCTACTGGCACAACAATACAAAACCGAGCTGCTGGACAACGTACTGCCTTTCTGGCTCGAAAAATCGCAGGACAAGCAGTACGGCGGCTACTTCACCTGCCTCGACCGCGACGGCAGCGTCTACGACACCGACAAGTTCATCTGGCTGCAAGGGCGTCAGGTGTGGATGTTCTCGATGCTCTGCAACAAGGTAGAACGTCGGCCCGAATGGCTCGAATGCGCGGTGCAGGGAGCCGAATTCCTCAAAAAGTACGGCCACGACGGCAACTACAACTGGTACTTCTCCCTCACGCGCGAGGGAAAGCCGCTCGTCGCGCCCTACAACATCTTCTCCTATACCTTCGCCGCGATGGCTTTCGCCCAAGCCGCACTGGCTACGGGCAACGACGAGTACGCCATGATCGCCCGCAAGACCTTCGACCGCATTCTGGAAAAGAGCGGCAACCCCAAAGGCATCTGGAACAAGGCCGTCGCCGGAACGCGTCCGTTGAAAGGGTTCGCCCTGCCGATGATCCTCTGCAACACGGCCCTCGAAATCGAACCGATGATCGACCGCGAACTGCTCGAAGAGACCATCGCGACCTGCCTGCACGAAGTGATGGAGGTCTTCTACCGCGAGGAACTGGGGCTGATCGTCGAGAACGTCGCTACGGACGGTTCGTTGAGCGACTCGTTCGAGGGGCGTCAGATGAATCCCGGACACGCGTTGGAGGCCATGTGGTTCATCATGAATCTGGGACAGCGCACCGGCGACGACAAACTGATCCGCAAAGCGGCCGAAATCGCCCTGCGCACCGCCGAGTTCGGCTGGGACAAGGAGTACGGCGGCATCTTCTACTTCATGGACCGCAAAGGCTGCCCGCGTCTCGAACTGGAATGGGACCAGAAGCTGTGGTGGGTGCATCTGGAATCGATGATTACGATGATTAAGGGTTATCGCCTCACCGGTTCGCAGGAGTGTCTCGAATGGTTCCGGCGGCTGCACGACTACACGTGGACGCACTTCAAGGATTCGGAGTACCCCGAGTGGTTCGGCTACCTCGACCGTCGGGGCGAAGTGCTGCTGCCGCTCAAAGGCGGCAAATGGAAGGGATGCTTCCACGTGCCGCGCGGCCTCTACCAGTGCTGGCAGATTCTCGAAGAATGCAAATAACCCAAAAACTATCGCACGATGAAAAAATACTTGCTTTTGCTTCTGTTGAGCGGCCTTTGCACCGGCTCGCAGGCTATGGATATCCGCATTCGCGGACGCGTCAGCTGCGACGGTCGCGGCGTAGCGGGCGTATGGGTCTCCGACGGCGAACGGTTCGCGCAGACCGACGCCAAAGGCCGCTACACGCTCACGGCCGACGATGCGAACCGCTTCGTCTTCCTCTCGGTTCCGGCCGGTTACGACGCCCCCGTCGCGGACGGCGTGGTACGCTTCTTCGAGCCGATGCCCGCCGACGGGAAGTGCGACTTCACCCTCACGAAGCGCGCGGGCGACGACTCGCGCTACGGGCTCATCGTCACGGCCGACCCGCAGATCTGGGCCCGCAAGGAGTTCGCCAAGCTCGCGGCGGCGGCCGACGACATCGCGGCGACCGTCCGTCAATACGACGGCATGCCGTTTCAGGGCATCTGCTGCGGCGACCTCATTTCGCACGACCATTCGTTCTACGACGAGTACAACCGCACGATGGCCCGTACGGGAATCGCGTTCCGCAACGTGATGGGCAACCACGACATGACGCTCTACGGCCGTTCGCACGAAACCTCGCAAACGAAGTACGAGGCGAAATTCGGCCCGGCCTACTACTCCTACGACATCGGCCGCGTGCACTACGTCTGCTTGGACGACAATTTTTATATCGGGCGCGATTACTTCTACATCGGTTATTTAGACGAACGGCAGCTGCGCTGGTTGGAGGAGGATTTGTCGCACGTGGCTCCCGGTTCGACCGTCTTCGTGGCGATGCACATCCCCTCGACCTGCGAGGAGAAAGACCGCAAGCAGTTCCGCTACGAAACTTCGGGCGTTACGATGACCAACCATCGCGGGCTCTACGAACTGCTCAAACCCTACGACGCCCACATCGTTTCGGGGCACACCCACACGACCTACAATTCGCCTATCCGCGAGGGATTGTACGAACACGTCATCCCGTCGCTGGGCGGCGCTTGGTGGCAGGGCGAACTCTGCACCGACGGCACGCCGCGCGGCTACGCCGTATTCGAGATCGACGAGCAGGAGGTACGCTGGCGCTACAAGAGCACCGGTTATCCCGACGATTACCAGATGCAGCTCTACGACGGCCGCAAGCATCCCGAGTTCGCGGGTTACGCCGTCGCCAACATCTGGGCGAGCGACCCGGCGTGGAAAGTGACTTTCGCCATCGACGGCAAGCCCTGCGGCCCGGCCGAACGCTTCGAGGCCTACGACCCGCACGCGCGCAAGATGTATTCGGACACCAGCAAGATGGACCACCGGTGGATTTACCCTTCGGTTTCGGACCATTACTACCGTGTTCCGCTGCCCGAAAACGCCGAACAAATCACCGTCACGGCTACCGACCGCTTCGGCCGCACCTATACCTGTCAGACCGAAGTTGTAACGCTAATCGACGAGTTTTAAGCAAACGGCATCCGAACGACCCGTTCATGAAAACGAAACTTATTTTCCACACCGGCATACTCCTCGCCGTCTTGCTCGGCACGGGCTGCCGCGAACGCCGCTACGACGTGGTCGTCGCCGGCGGCGGAACCGCCGGTACGGCGGCCGGCATCCAGTCGGCGCGG
>JAMPDE010000001.1:882263-887450 GCA_023665825.1 Alistipes senegalensis
ACATACTGGAATACAAGTACACCAACTCGGGTACCTATCAAGTGATGCCCATTGCGCTGGGAGCTACCAACAAGGTTACCATCAAATACAATGAACCGGCGAACAACGATAACCTCAAAGCATATGGACTGTACTATCAATGGGGACGAAAAGACCCACTCGGTAGAGCGGGGGCACTGGCAGCAACGGCCGAACAACTCATGACGACTTACGCTGGAGCGACAGGAAATACAACATATACGCTTAATGACAAGGAAATGAGTCTTGTCACCTTGCTGGGTGGTGATGATGTTTCAGAAAAAGAACTCAATGGTTCGATTGTTCCTGTCGATACATGGATGATTGATTACGTCACGAAAAATCCCACCCACTTCATCTTCGTCCTCGACAGCAAGTATGGTAATGACTGGGCAGGTAAGACCAATCAATATCTTTGGGGTAATCCACAGGGATACGACTATCCGCTAAACTCCACCTTGCACCGCACGATTTTCGAGCCGTGTCCGGCCGGTTGGCGCGTGGCACCCAAAGACTTGTGGATGGCGTTTACCGATACCGACGGTGCCCGTACGGTCAATGCGGCATCAGAAGAGACTTGGGCTGAAAATACGATCAATGCTCTGAATATAGACGAAACTACACACACCCTAACAACCGCTACGCAGCGTGGCTTGTTTTTTTGTTACGGGGTCAAAGATGAATATCAAAAGCTGTGGCGGCAAGAACCGGCCGATTTTTATCCGACTTCCGGCTATCGCCACCGTACCTCCGGTAATATAGCGAATATCGGTACAGGATACTATTGGTGTAGTAGTCCAGTCTCTGCAACTACGGCACCCGCATCGTTCATGTACTTCGGTACTACGGTTGTGTCTCCTTTGGATAATTATCACCGTGCATTCGGTTGTACGATTCGTTGCGTCAAAGAGGCGAAAAACTAAAAAATCCCGTTCGAATTTCGGTGCAATGATTTCGAGGTGTGGAGCCATTTCGGAGCCATTGCCCGGATTCGAGGGATAAAACTTGCGGAAGAGGCTTGCTGCGATTTGCGGCAGGCCTCTTTTTGAATCCGGCGAATTGAATCCGGCAGAAAACGTTTTTCGGCCCGAAAAAACGCTTTTCCGAACTTTTTTCCTAACTTTGCCAATCGCTAACTTTCGTATTCAAAAGTCTACGCTTTTATGTATAGAACCCACACTTGCGGCTGTTTGAGAGCCGAACACGTCCGCCAGCAAGTTACCCTCGCCGGATGGGTGCAGAAAGTGCGCAATCTCGGCGCCATGACCTTCATCGACCTCCGCGACCGCTACGGCATCACGCAAATCGTCGTCGAGGAGCACTCGCCGGCCGAAGTCCGCGAAACGGCCGCCCGGCTGGGGCGCGAATGGGTCGTGCAGGTAACCGGCACGGTCATCGAACGCGAATCGAAGAACGCCAAGATGCCGACGGGCGACATCGAGGTCACGGCGTCGGAAATCACGGTGCTGAACGAGGCGCAGACGCCGCCGTTCACCATCGAGGAGGTTTCGGACGGCGGCGACGACCTGCGGATGAAGTACCGCTACCTCGACCTGCGCCGTCCGCCGTTGCAGCGCAACATGATGCTGCGGCACAAAACGGCGCAGGAAATCCGCCGTTTTTTGAGCGACGAGGGATTTTTGGAAATCGAAACTCCTTACTTGGTCGGTTCCACGCCGGAGGGCGCCCGCGACTTCGTGGTGCCCAGCCGCATGAACCCCAACCAGTTCTATGCGCTGCCCCAGTCGCCGCAGACGCTGAAACAGCTGTTGATGGTGGCGGGCTACGACCGCTATTTCCAAATCGTGCGCTGCTTCCGCGACGAAGACCTACGTGCCGACCGTCAGCCCGAATTCACGCAAATCGACTGCGAGATGTCGTTCGTCGAGCAGGAGGATATCATCGGCGTGTTCGAGCGTTGGGCCAAACACATGTTCCGCACGGTGCTGGGCATCGAGTTCGTCGAGCCGTTCCGCCGCATGGCGTGGATCGAAGCGATGGAAAAATACGGCTCGGACAAACCCGACCTGCGTTTCGGCATGGAGTTCGCCGACCTGACCGACTTGGCCAAAGGGCACGGGTTCGGCGTTTTCGACGACGCGGAGTACATCACGGGATTCGCCGCGACGGGCTGCGCGACCTATACGCGCAAACAGATCGACGCGCTCACCGAATACGTCAAACGGCCGCAGGTCGGTGCCAAAGGGCTCATTTGGATTCGCATGGAGGCCGACGGGACGGTCAAATCATCGGTCGACAAGTTTTTCGCGCCCGACGAGGTGCGCGCGATGGCCGGGCGTTGCGCTGCACAGGCGGGCGATATGGTCTTCGTGCTGTGCGGCCCGAAATTCAAGACCTTGACGCAATTGTGCGCGCTCCGTTTGGAGGTGGCCCAGCAGCTGGGCCTGCGCGACCCGAAGAAATTCGCCCCGTTGTGGGTCGTCGACTTCCCGATGTTCGAGTGGGACGACGAGACGCAGCGCTGGTACGCGATGCACCACCCGTTCACCTCGCCGAAGCCCGAAGACGTGCCCTATCTGACGAGCGATCCGGGCCGTGTGCGGGCCAATGCCTACGACTTCGTCTGCAACGGCACCGAAATCGGCGGCGGCTCGATTCGTATCCACGACGCCAAATTGCAGGCGCAGATATTCGATTGCTTGGGCTTCACGCCCGAACGGGCGCAGGAGCAGTTCGGCTTCCTGATGAACGCGTTCAAGTTCGGCGCGCCCCCTCACGGCGGGCTGGCGTTCGGGTTCGACCGGTTGTGCTCGCTGTTTGGCGGCTCGGAGTCGATCCGCGACTACATCGCGTTCCCGAAGAACAACGCAGGCCGCGACGTGATGCTCGACGCACCTTCGTGCATCGACCGCGCGCAGCTGGACGAGCTCTATCTGGAACTTCGGAAACCGGAAGCGTAACCGTCACGACGAAAAACACGAAAAACGGAACACCCGACCGCAAAGGCCGGGTGTTTTTGTTCGATGCGGGTCTTCGCCGCCGGAGACTGCGACCCGCACGACGCCAAGCGTCGCTATACTTCCAGCAGGAATTTGAACGGTTCGGCGGCCGGTTTGAATTGCGCCGTGACGTCGCCGACGAAGGTTCGGCCGCTACCGGCCATCTGCAACACCCGCTCGGGCGTTCCTTTCGAGAAATCCACCCGCGTCAGATCGACCCAAAAGACCTGCATGTCGAGCGTCGGCTCGAAATAATAGATTTTGTTTTTCTGGTCGCTGACCGAAATCCACTGCGTCGACGAAATATGCGGTTTGTCGGGCGTCGTGATGCCGTAGGGCACGGCCACGTTGTGCATGACCGAAAAAACGGTCGGCACGGCGATTTTCGGGTCGGCACTCTGTTCCGCTGCGTCGATGTAGAACGACGCCCGCACGAAACGGTCGGACGAACGGTTCGTACCCGGAAGCATCACGAGTCCGCCGATCTGTTGCCAGTAGTCGTTGACGGCCAGTTGTTGCGGATAGACCGGCGAATTGGTCAGCACGCGGTATTGCCGGCCGTGATGGATATTCAGTTCTCCGTCGATATATTCCAGAATCGCGCTGTCGCCCGAAGCATCGGAAATCGCCATGTGCAGACGCGACTGTTTGCCGCCCGGCAGGTCGGGGGCGTCGATACGGAACGTCTGTTTCGAGAGTTCGGCGACGGCTTCGGCGACCGTTGCGAAATTGTCCAGCACGTATTGCGTCCAGATGCTCATGCCCATGATAGGCCGATTATCGCCTCCGGGACGCTCGTAGACCGATTCGGGCAGGAAAAGCAAGTTGGCGACCAGCCCTGCTTCGTTCATCCCCTCCGAAACCCCGATGTCGTAGCCCGTCGCCGCGATCGAGCCGTATTTCGACGTCCAGAATACGGTGTTGTCCGTGTTCGCGCCCCGACGCGCGATGCCGCGCGGAAAGAGACGAAGATTCGTGTGCATATCTTCGGCCCAGTCCATCGTGCGACCCGTAGCGACCATTCCGTCGGGGCCCAGATAGACTGCCCGTGAGCAGGCCATGACGTATTGTTGCATCAGTGCGAGCGCTCCGAAACAGCAAAGACCGAAAAAAATTGTTTTCATCGTGTGTGGATTTTTGGTAATGCTCGTTCCGTTGCAAAACCGATGCAAAAAATGAAAAAAGGGATGCCGTGCATACGGCATCCCTTTTTTCGGCAAACATTTCGTCCGCCATGTTTTCATCCCGAGCAAGGCGAAAGAGCTGTTTTCGACTCCACGCAGGCAACGCTTTCACCGGCACTCGAAATAATTCTTTTAATTCTTCGGCTCAGCAACGCAACGGATTTGTCTTGCTCGTCCCGAAGACTCGTTGTACTGCGTATATAATTCGCCAAAACTAACACGTAATGACAGATAATAGCTACAACTGAAATAAACATAATTCCCGACAAGATGCGGTTTACCATTCTCTGCGTTGCGTACTCCGGTAAAAAGATAGAAATCGGTAGCGACATTCTCACCCGTCGGAGGTGTGTACCCAATTGCTGTGCTTCCATCATACTTTGTCGTTCCCATCCCTGAATAATAAAAATTCACACCTCTATCTGCACTGACAATGGAACCAGCAACATTAAATTCATTGATATTCGTTGAACTTGGGGTTCTTGTCATGAAATTCGTCCATATATCCATCGGAGCTACCCGGTAGCCTTTGGGGCACGGGTCGAACACGGATTTGTATGTTTGGCTGATTCGCGGAAACTGATCGCCAGTCGGATTACCCCAAAGGTAATTATTTCTGATTCCTGTCCAAATATTGGTGTATATACCGTTAACCGTTGCAAATCTGGTCGGATTTTCAGTCGATATATCGATCATATGCCTATCTGCGGAAACCTGCACTTTTGTGCCATCTTCAAGCGTTTCTTCAAGCATAGGAGAATCCAATGCAGTTTGACCTGCTTCGGCATAACCGGACTGAACCATTTCGTCGCCTACGGAAATAGTGTTTTTCGCACCGGCATTTTGTTCGGTAAAGAAATACCCGTTGTTGGTCACTGCTTCGATACCTTCCGCCGTGTTCGCGTTTACGGTTACCGCTACGGTTCCCGGCGTGGTCGCATTGCCGTTGCCCCAGTATGCCGGACGTCCCATCGGGTCTTTCCGTCCCCATTGATACCAGAAGCCCGCTCCGTCTATTCGTTTTT
>JAMPDE010000001.1:887550-922497 GCA_023665825.1 Alistipes senegalensis
CCGCAGCGCGCGTTCGGCATGACCCAGCCCGCCGTGATAGGCCGCCGCCGCAATGCCCGCGTCGCGCAACTCGGCGGCCAACTGCTCGGTGCCCTCGCGCGTGCGCATGTAGACGATACCCGACCCTGCGACGTTCTGCAACAGGCGCATCAACTGTTCGTTTTTGTCGTCGGTGTGCCGCACGCTGTACGAGAGGTTGGGACGGCGGAAATCGCCGCGCACGACGTGCGGTTCGGCGAATTTCAAATGATACATGATGTCGTCGGCCACCCGCTGGGTCGCCGAAGCGGTGAGCGCGAGCACGGGCACGCCGGGCAATTTCTCGCGCAACTCGGCGATGCGGAGGTACGACGGGCGGAAATCGTAGCCCCACTGCGAAATGCAATGGGCCTCATCGACAGCGATCAACGCGACGTTCATCCGCACGACCCGCAGGCGGAACGCTTCGGACGCAAGGCGTTCGGGAGCCACGTAGAGGAACTTCGTGTCGCCGTAAACGCAATTGTCGAGGGCGATGTCGAGCTGGCGCGGCGAAAGCCCCGAATGGACGGCAACGGCCGGAATGCGCATCCGCCGGAGTCGGTCGACCTGATCTTTCATCAAGGCAATGAGGGGCGTGACGACGATGCACAACCCCTCGCGGGCCAGCGTCGGCACCTGATAGGTCAGCGATTTGCCGCCGCCCGTAGGCATCAGCGCCAGCGTGTCGCGACCGGCGAGCACGTCGCGGATGATCCGCTCCTGCACGGAACGGAACTCCGAGTACCCCCAATGACGGCGGAGAATGGCGTGAATGTCGCACGGCTCTTTCATCGAATACAAAAATACATATTCGAGGAAAACGAAAAAAGAAAAATGAAAATTTCCTCATCCCACCCCTCGCACCGGATGATTTTTTCGTAACTTTGTTCGATTATTTTCGATTGAGCCATGCCAGCCCCGTTAGCAGAACGCCTGCGTCCCGAGACGATCGACCAATACATCGGACAGACCCATCTGGTCGGCCCGCAAGGGGTCTTTTCCAAATTCTTGGAGACGGGCAACGTGCCGTCGTTCATTCTGTGGGGCCCGCCGGGAGTGGGCAAAACCACGCTGGCGAAAATCGTCGCCACGCAACTCGGACGACCCCTGTTCACGCTGTCGGCCGTGACGTCGGGTGTCAAGGATGTGCGCGAAGTGATCGAAAGTGCAAAAAAACAACGCTTTTTCAACTCCGAGCCGCCGTTCCTATTCATCGACGAAATCCACCGGTTCAACAAGTCCCAGCAGGATTCGCTGTTGGGGGCCGTCGAACAGGGCATCGTGACGCTTATCGGCGCGACGACCGAAAACCCCTCGTTCGAGGTCATCTCGCCGCTGTTGAGCCGCTGTCAGGTCTACATCCTGCGGCCGATGGACGATGCCGAACTGCAAACCCTGCTCGACCGCGCCCTTGCGACGGACACAGCCCTGAAAGAACGCGAAATCGAGGTGCAGGAAACTGCCGCACTGTTCCGGCTGTCGGGCGGCGATGCGCGCAAACTGCTGAACATCTTGGACATCGTGGTCGGCGCGACGGACGGCAAGGTCACGATTACGGACAAGTACGTGACCGATTGCCTGCAAGAGAACATCGCCCTCTACGACAAGAACGGCGAACAACACTACGACGTCATTTCGGCTTTCATCAAGTCGGTGCGCGGCAGCGACCCCAACGCGGCGATTTACTACCTCGCCCGCATGCTGGCGGGCGGCGAGGAACCGCGCTTCATCGCCCGGCGGCTGGTGATTCTGGCGTCGGAGGACATCGGGCTGGCCAATCCGAACGCCCTGCTGCTGGCCAACGCCTGTTTCGACACGGTGCACAAAATCGGCATGCCCGAAGCGCGCATCACGCTGGCCGAGACGACTATCTATCTGGCGACTTCGGCCAAAAGCAACTCGGCCTACATGGCTATCGACAAGGCACTTGCGCAAGTCGAACACGACACGACGAACCGCCCCGTGCCGCTGCATCTGCGCAACGCCCCGACCAAGCTGATGAAAAACACGGGCTACGGCAAGGGCTACAAGTACGCCCACGACTACGAGGGCCATTTCGCCGACTTGGAGTTCCTGCCCGAAAGCCTCGCGGGCACGAAGTTCTACGAACCCGACGAGCAGAACCCCGCCGAAGCGAAAATCGCTGAACGGATTCGGACGCTGTGGAAAGAAAAATACCGATAACGAACCGGACTTCTTACAACCCCAAGCATACTTGATATGAAAAAACTATCGATTTTCTTGTTCGCAGCGGCATTGTTTGCAGCGAGCAATGTTTCCGCACAGAAAAAAAACGATTTCGACATCCAAGAAAAAGGATGGTGGCTCGGCGGACAAGTCGGCTACTGGTATGACGGAGACAGTCACTCGTTCGCCATAGCACCCGAATTCGGCTACGACTTCAACCGGCGCTGGACCTTCGGGACTTCCATAGGGTATCTTCGCATCGCGGATGCTTCGGCATTCGAGTTCTCCCCTTATGCACGGCGGAACTTTTACCTTACGGACAATTTTTCGTTGTTCGTCGACGGAGGATTCGGACTGGTATGCGGGGACGCAGAAGGGCTCAAAATAGGATTCCAACCGGGATTCGCCGTGAAAATCAACCGGCATATCCGGTTTCTGACCCACATCGGATTTTTGGGTCTCCGCAGCGATCTGTATAATAACGGGTTGGGAGACGGCGCAGGATTTACCCTCTCGGCATCCGATCTGAAATTCGGTTTCTACTATACGTTCTGACCGGCCCCGCCCATGAAACGCATCGGCATCATCTCGGATACGCACGGCACGTTCGACGAAACGCTGCGTGTTTTTCTGCGCGACGTAGACGAAATCTGGCACGCGGGGGACATCGGTTCGATGGAACTGGCCGATGAAATCGCCGCCTACAAGCCCCTGCGGGCCGTTGCGGGCAACATCGACGGCGGCATGACGCGGCGGGTCTATCCGCTGTTCCAGAACTTCGAGTGCGAAGGAGTGCGGGTGCTGATGACCCACATCGGCGGGTATCCGCGCCGCTACGACCCGCGTGCGGTGGAGCGCATCCAAGCACTGCGGCCGCGCCTGTTCGTATCGGGACACTCGCATATCCTGCGGGTGATGAACGACCCTGTCTACCGGCTGCTGCACGTCAATCCGGGTGCGGCCGGCGAATACGGTTTTCACAAAGTACGGACGGCCATTCGATTCGTCATCGACGGCACCGACATGCGCGACATGGAGGTCGGCGAATGGCCGCGCAAAGGCTGACCGGCACAACGGTTATCGCTGCCGACGGCCGGGAAGCCCCCACCGGGAAGCGCGCACCGCGCCATGCGAATCACTCCGGTTTGCCTTCCAGCCAGTTCATGAATTCGGCAGTGCGGGAGCGGCTGACGAAAATCTCGAATTCGGTTCGAGGTTCGAGGTTCACCTTCAACCGATTGCTCAAATGTTTGGATATGCCGCCGATCGCCCCGATCGAAGCGGTGCAGTTGCGCGACAACCGGAAGAAAAGCTGCGGGTCGAGCTGCTCGGACACCGCGTCGAGCGAACTGTCGAGAATCAACCGGCGGTTGTCGGTCGTCACCAAGTAGGTATATTTGTCTTCGGCGTAGAAGTAGGCGATCTGCTCCGTATTCACCACCGTGATTCGGTCGCCCACGCGCACGACGAACCGTTTTTTGTATTCGCGGCCGCCGCCCGCGAGCAGCGTGCGCAGCAGTTCGGCGTCGGGCGTCGGCACGGGCGATTCGGATTCGAGCGCCTTGCGGCATCGCCCGACGGCGGCCTGCAACTCCTCCTCCGCAATGGGTTTGAGCAGGTAATCGATACTGCCGACGCGGAAAGCGCGGACGGCGTAATCGTCATAAGCAGTGGTGATGATTACCTTGCCGGGCACTTCGGTCTGGGCGAAGATGTCGAAGCACATGCCATCGGAGAGCTGCACGTCCATAAAGACGATATCGGGGCGGTTGGCCGGGTCGCGGAGCCACGCGACCGTGTCCACGACCGAACTCTGCGTGCCCACGACGCGCAAGTCGGTGAAATGTTTCTCGATGAGGCGTCGAAGGTTGGTCTGTGCCGGAATTTCGTCTTCGACGATCAATACGTTATAGGAGGTTTTCATAGCAGCGGCAATCGGACACGGAACTCCGTGTCGGTTCGTTCGACGGCGATCGGGCGGCCCGAAAGGTCGAGGTATTGTTGGCGGATGTTGCGCAGCCCCACGCCCGTCGAAGCGGGAGCGTTGGTGCGGAGTTGCAGGTTGTTGCTTACGGCGAGCTCGTCGCCGTCGGTTTCGATGCGTACGCAGAGCGGCCGTTCGGGGCTCACGACGTTGTGCTTGGTGGCGTTCTCGATGAGCAGCTGCAGCGAGCAGGGTACCACATGGCGTTGCAGAGCATCGGGCGAGAGGTCGATTTCGACGTGGAACCCGCTGGTGAAACGCTCCTGCAACAAGTCGATGTATTTGCGGGCGAACTCCACCTCTTCGGCCAGCGCCACGACCTGCTCCTCCTCCTTTTTGAGCATGTAGCGATAGGTGTCGGCGAGCTTGTGGATGAACGCGCTGGCGCGCTCAGTCTCGTGTTCCTGCACCAGATAGTCGAGGATGTTGAGCGAGTTGAACAGGAAGTGGGGGTTGATCTGCTGTTTGAGCCGGTCGTAGTGGAACTGCGCGCGATGTTTCCGTCCCCGTTCGGCCCGCAGTTCCAGCTCCGATTCGATGACGTAGACCACCAATTGGAGCACGGCGTAGACCACGATGTCGGCCAGCAGCACGACAGTGTAGAGGCGGAAGAAGGGCCGGACGGCGAACGTCGCGCCGTTGCCTTGCGGCAGCCCGAAATAGACCGCAGCAGTCAGCAGCAGGACGAAGCCGAGTGCGAAAAACGCCGACCCGACCAAGCGAAGACCGCGCTGCCGGAGCATGCGGGCGCGGAGGTTGACGAAGATGATGTTGCCGCAGAACATGGCGAGCAGCGCGAACGTGTTGCTCAACAGCCGGAGGAATTCGTGGTGCACGCCCTCCTGCTCGAAGTAGGGCGAATTGAAAATCGTGGTATAGAAGATGCGGAAGACGAGAATGGCGGCCACGACGGCCACGATCTGCCGCGTCGACGGCGACCAGTGCACGCGGCGGCTGTCCTGCGTCCCGCGCGAGCGGGCGAACAGGTAGGTGAGCCACCCGATGCACTCCGTGACGGCCGTCGTGGTGATGACGGGGGCGAGCGTGGCGTCGCCGATCAGCCGGCGGACGATCTGCGCACCGGAAATGCCGAAAAGGTAGGCGACGAAGATGCAGATGAGCGACAACGCGGCGACGAATTCGGCCCGCAGGCCGCGCCGGATGGAGATGATGACGATCATCGAGAGCGTCAGCACCGTCAGCGGCACGTCGTCGACATAGCCGAACGCACGGCTCACCGCAGCGACGACGGCATGCGCCGCTGCGAAGAGGTGTATCAGGGCAGGGGTACCGATCGAAAGGCGTTTCATGGCATGCAGGTTCGACGGAATGATTACTTAAAGATAACGATTTTCGGCGTTGCGTCCAAATTTCGGAAAGAAAAGTTTCGGCGAATCGCATGCACGGGCAATCGACGGCAGCGGCCCGTGTCGCTTCATCCTTCGGAATCGGCCGTTCGTCGCCGTTTTCGTGCAGCTCGTCGGCCGGAGGTTCGGAATTTCCGAACTTTCTTCTTAATTTTACTAAACCAACCTACGAACTCCGACATTCTATGAAAAAACCGAAATTGTCCTTCTGGCAGATATGGAACCTGAGCTTCGGCTTTCTCGGGGTACAGATCGGCTATTCGTTGCAGAACTCCAATACGTCCACCATCTTCGAGTCGCTGGGGGCCGACCTTTCGCATTTGAGCTACTTCTGGCTGGCCGCACCGGTCGCCGGGCTCATCATCCAACCCATCGTCGGGCTCTTTTCCGACGGCACATGGACGCGTCTGGGACGTCGCGTGCCGTTCATTCTCGGAGGCGCCGTCATCTCGGTGCTCGCGCTGGCGCTGATGCCCAATGCGCCGCTGCTGCTCGCATTCGCACCGTTGGCTATGGGGGCTTTCATCCTGTTGTTCATGGACTTGTCGTTCAACGTCACGATGCAGCCGTTCCGCGCATTAGTCGCCGACATGCTCGACGACTCGCAGAAAACCAAAGGCTACGTCGTGCAGACGTTCCTCATCAATCTGGGAGCCGTCGTCGGGGCCGTCCTGCCGTTGATTCTCACGCGCTGCGGCGTATCCGACGAAGTCGTGCCGGGTCAGGTCGCCGACCACATCGCGTGGTCTTATTATATAGGTGGGGCCATCCTCTTGGCGACGGTGCTCGTCACGGCGTTCAAGACCAAAGAGTACCCGCCCGAAGAATTTTCTAAATATCAGGATGAAGTTCTTTCGGACGGCGGAGAGAAGGCTGTTGCAACGAATGCGGCTTCGGTTGCGGCCGAACGGGTTTCGTTCGTCGAGCTGATGCGCAACATTCCCCGCGTGATGTGGCAGCTGGGCATCGTGCAGTTCTTCTCGTGGGCCGCGCTGTTCCTGATGTGGACCTACCTCAAACCCGCCATCACCGGCGTGGCGACGGTCGACGGCGCGCCGCTCTCCGAAGGCGAAGCCCAGACGTGGGTCGGCGTGCTGAACGGCATCTATCCCGTTCCGGCCTGCATCGCGTCGCTTTTCATCGCCGGAATCGCCGCCCGCTGGGGCAACAAATCCGTCTACGCCCTCTGCCTGCTGTGCGGGGCGGCCGGATTCGCGGGGCTGTGCCTGCTCTGCGACAAATTCGCCCTGATGCTCCCGATGGTCGGCATCGGCATCGCTTGGGCCGGCATTCTGGCCATGCCCTACGCCATCCTTTCGCGGGCCGTCGATGCACGCCGCATGGGCGTCTACATGGGCATCTTCAACTTCACGATCACCGTGCCGCAAATCGTCGTCGGACTGACCGGCGGCGTGATCGTGACGCATATCTTTCACGGAAATCCGATGGCGATGATCGCACTGGCCGGGTTCTTCATGGCCTGCGCCGCCGCATCGGTTTGCTTCATCAAGGAAAAATAACATGATTACCTGTTGCATTTTCGATTTGGACGGCGTGCTGGTCGACACGGCACGGTTCCACTACCGTGCATGGGCCGACATGGCGCACGGGCTCGGATTCGAGTTCACGCCCGAGCAGGGCGAAGCGACCAAAGGAGTGAGCCGCATGGCATCGCTCGACATCGTGCTGCGGGCGGGCGGCATGGAAGACCGCTTCACGCAGGAGGAAAAGGAGCGCATGGCGGCCGAAAAGAATGCGCGCTACCTCGCCTACGTCGCAACCATGACCCCCGCCGATGTCCTGCCGGGCGTACGCGAATTTTTGGCCGACCTGCGACGCCACGACGTGCGGATCGCACTCGGTTCGGCGTCGAAGAACGCCGGAACGATTCTCGACCGCTGCGACCTGCGCGGCGTGTTCGACGCCATCGTCGACGGCACGCTCGTCACGCGGGCCAAACCCGACCCCGAAGTCTTCTCGAAAGGGGCGGAGATGCTAAACATCGCCCCCGAAAATTGCGTCGTCTTCGAGGACGCGGCGGCCGGTATCGAAGCGGCCGCGCGGGCGGGCATGCGGTCGGTGGGCGTGGGCGATGCCCGGACACTGGCTGCGGCGACGATGAACATTCGGAGTTTTGAAAATTTTACATACGAAGCATTATGCAAAACAATAGACTGAATCTGCTGATCGACCCTTGGCTTTTGGCCGAACAGGATTTCGACCCCGCACGCGTGAAGTCCTCCGAATCGCTGTTCGCGCTGGGCAACGGCGTGATGGGCGGCCGCGCCAACTTCGAGGAACGCTATTCGGGCCCGTCGTTGCAGGGCAACTACATCGGCGGCGTCTACTACCCCGACAAGACCCGCGTCGGTTGGTGGAAAAACGGCTATCCCGAATACTTCGCCAAAGTGCTCAATTCGGCCTTCTGGATCGGCATCGACGTCCGCATCGACGGCGAGGAATTGGACTTGGCACAGTGCGAGGTCAAGGCGTTTTACCGCGAAATGGACATGCGGCGTTCGGTGCTGACGCGCCGGATGACGGTCGTCATGCAGAACGGCGTCGAGGCCGAAATCGAGGCCGTGCGCTTCCTGTCGCTGGCCCGCCGCGAGCTGGGCGTCATCCGGTACAGCGTCACGCCCGTCGACCGGGCTGCCGACGTGACTTTCTCGCCCTACATCGACGCCGACGTGCGCAACTCCGACGCCAACTACGACGAAAAATTCTGGGAGCCCGTCCGCACCGATGCCGATGCCACGCAGAGCCGCACGCGCAAGAGCGGTTTCGAGGTCGCGTGGGCGCAGGCCGTCGCGTTGGAGGGAGCCGATTTCGTCTGCGAAACCGAACCCGAAAAACCGCGCCGCACGGCGACCGTCCACTGCGAAAAGGGCTGCACGGCCACCTTATATAAATATGCGGGCATCTGCTCGTCGCTCAACCACCGGCCCGAAGAGCTGATGGCTGCCGCGCAGGCCGTAGCAGCCGACGGATTGCAGGCCGGTTTCGACGCGCTGCTGAAAGAGCAGGAGGAGGCGTGGGCAGCCCGCTGGCACCGGTGCGACATCGCCGTCGAGGGCGACGATGCGGCGCAGCAGGGCATCCGCTTCTGCATTTTCATGCTGTTGCAGACCTACACGGGCGTCGACACGCGGCTGAACATCGGGCCCAAAGGTTTCACGGGCGAAAAATACGGCGGCGTAACCTATTGGGACACGGAGGCTTACTGCCTGCCGTTCTACCTTTCGACCGCCGGTCAGGAGGTCGCCCGCGAACTGCTCGTCTACCGCTACAACCAGCTGGACAAGGCGATCGAAAACGCCGCGAAACTCGGTTTCAAGGAGGGTGCCGCGCTCTATCCGATGGTGACCATCAACGGCGAGGAGTGCCACAACGAGTGGGAAATCACGTTCGAGGAGATCCACCGCAACGGGGCAATCGCCTATGCCATTTTCAACTACATCCGCTACACGGGCGACCACGCCTATCTGGCCGAAGGCGGATTGGAGGTGCTGATGGGCATCGCCCGCTTCTGGGCGCAGCGCATCACGTGGTCGGAGGCGCGGCAGCAGTACGTGATGCTGGGCGTCACGGGCCCCAACGAGTACGAAAACAACGTCAACAACAACTGGTACACCTCCTACATCGCCTGCTGGTGCATGCGCTATGCGGCCGAAGCGGCGGCGTGGGTGCGCGAAAACCGCCCCGACGACTACGCCCGCATCTGCGCGAAGCGGCACTTCGACGAAGCGGCCGAAACGGCGCGCTGGGCGGAGATAAACGCGAAAATGTACTTGGGCGAAGACCGCGAACGGGGCATCTTCCTCCAACAGGACGGCTATCTGGACAAGGAGCAGGTGCTGGTCGCCGACCTCGCCCCCGCCGAACGGCCTATCAACCAGAAATGGTCGTGGGACCGCATCCTGCGCTCGTGCTTCATCAAGCAGGCCGACGTGTTGCAGGGGCTCTACTTCTTCCAAGAGGATTTCGACACGGAGACCATCCGCCGCAACTTCCGGTTCTACGAGGCCCGCACGGTGCACGAATCGTCGCTGTCGCCCTGCGTGCACGCCATTCTCGCCGCCAAAATCGGCGACGCGGCCAAAGCCTACGAAATGTATCTGCGCACGTCGCGCCTCGACTTGGACGACTACAACCGCGAGGTCGAGGAGGGATGCCACGTCACGTCGATGGCCGGCTCGTGGCTGGCCGTAGTCGAAGGTTTCGGCGGCATGCGGATGCGCGACGGCGTGCTGAATTTCGAGCCTCACCTGCCCGAAGCATGGCGGTCGCTGGCGTTCCGCGTGGACTATCGCGGGCGCATTCTGACCGTCACCGTCTCGCACGACGGCATCGACGTGCGGAACGAGGGCGAACCGGTCGAAATCGCGGTCAACGGCGTGCGCCGCCTGCTGCCCGACTGCCGCCGATGACCCTGCGATTCGGGCACGGAGGCGGAACCCCACCGCCGGGCCCGATAAAACATACGAACACGAAACAACACCAAACCAACCAATTATTAACTAACACAAATGGCTTTATGAAAAAACTTGTAGCTATGTGTTTGGGGATGATTCTTCTGAATTTTACCCCCCCCCTCACGGTTGCGCAAAATGCTGACTATGAGGTAACTGGCGTCGTAGTCGATGCTTCGGGTGCGCCGGTGGCCGGCGTTTCGATCATCGAACGGGGAACCGTTCGCGGCACGACGACCGACGTCGACGGACGGTATAAGCTGTCCGTAACCGGCCCGAACGCCGTAGTCGAAGCGAGCTTCATCGGTTACAAACCGGTAGAGCGCATCGCTTCGTCGGCCGATCTGCGCCGCGTGGTACTCGAAGAAGACCTCACGTCGCTCGACGAAGTGGTCGTCATCGGTTACGGTACCGTCAAGAAGAACGACATGACCGGTTCGGTGGCGACCGTCAAGGCCGACCAGCTGAACAAAGGCATGGTCTCGTCGCCGGCCGACATGATGCTCGGCAAGAGCGCCGGCGTAGTCGTTACGCCCGGTACGGGCCAGCCCGGCAGCGCGGCGACGATCCGCGTGCGCGGCGCCTCGTCGCTCAGCGCCCAGCAAGACCCGATGATCGTGGTCGACGGTCTGCCCGTTTCCAACTCGGGCATCGACGGCGTGAGCAATGCGCTGGCTTCGATCAACCCCAGCGACATCGAGACCTTCACCATTCTCAAAGACGCTTCGGCGACGGCTATCTACGGTTCGCGTGCCTCGAACGGCGTCATCATCATCACCACCAAGAAGGGTTCGGGCAACGACTCGGCCATTCCGCGCGTAGCCGTCGACTTCACGGCCTCGTTGAGCCAGAACGCCAAGTACGTCGACGTCCTGACCGGCGACCAGATGCGCACGGCCGTAGAACGCTTCATGGGCGGCACGGACAACGACGCCTATCGTGCGCTGGGCACGGCCAACACCGACTGGCAGAAAGAGATCTACCAGCTGGCCCAGTCCTACGACACCAACATCAGCCTGACGGGCAACGTCAAAATGGGCGAAAAGAACCGCATGCCCTATCGCGTGTCGTTCGGCTACCTCAACCAAGACGGTACGCTCAAAACCGACAACATGACGCGCGAAACGCTGACCGTCAACCTCAATCCCATCCTGCTGGACAACCACCTCAACATCAACCTCAACGCGAAGGGCATGAACATGGACAGCCGCTTCGCCAATCAGGATGCCGTAGGTGCCGCTGTGCAGTTCGACCCCACGCAACCGGTCTACGACCCCGACGGTCTGAACGGCTACTACTGGTGGAACTACGGCAAGACCGACGCCGAAGGCCGTCCCGACCACACCATCGGCAACTACAACACCATGGCGACGCAGAACCCCGTCGCGCTGCTCAACGACAAGCGCGACGAGTCGAACGCCAAACGCTTCATCGGCAACGCCCAGATCGACTACCGCATCCACGGCCTCGAAGACCTGCGGCTGAACCTCAATCTCGGTCTCGACTACGTGAAGTCGGAGGGTACGGTCGACGTGGCTCCCGACACCGAACAGTCGATGCACGCCACCACCCAGCAGGGTTCGGGCTACCACCGCAACTACTCGCAGCAGCGCCGCGACCAGACGTTGGAGTTCTACGCCGACTACAACAAGACCATCGGCCGCCACAACTTCGACATCATGGCCGGTTATTCGTGGCAGCACTTCTACAAGTCGTCGTTCGGCGAGACCTACAAGGCCAACGACCCTTCGGCCTACATCTCCGAACCCAAGACCTCGAAGACGGAGTACTATCTGGTTTCGTTCTTCGGCCGCGTCAACTACACGTTCGACAGCCGCTACATGATTACCGCCACGCTGCGTAACGACGGCACCTCGCGCTTCTCCGACAACAAATGGGGCCTCTTCCCGTCGGTGGCATTGGGCTGGAACATCGCCAACGAAGCATTCATGCGCGACGCCCGCGCCGTGTCGAACCTCAAACTGCGTTTGAGCTGGGGCCAGACCGGCCAACAGGACCTCAACGCGGGCGACTACCCCACGCTGGCCACCTACATCTACAACGAGCTGGGCAGCTACTATCCGTTCGGGGACAAATGGATGACCCCCATCACCCCTGCCGGCTACAACGCCGCCCTGAAATGGGAAACCACGACCACCTACAACGTAGGTCTGGACTACGGCTTCCTCGACGGCCGCATCTACGGTAGCATCGACTTCTACAAGCGCAAGACCAAAGACCTGCTCAACTGGACGCCCGTAGCGGCCGGAGCCAACCTGACCAACTACCTCAACGCCAACATCGGCGACTTGGAAAACACCGGCGTCGAATTCGAAATCAACGCCGTGCCCATCCAGACCAAAGACTGGACGTGGACCATCGGCTTCAACACCGCGTGGAACAAGAACAAAATCACCCGGCTGACGGCCGACGACGAACGCGAGGACTACTACGGCGTCGATACGGGCGGCATCTCGGGCGGCGTGGGCATCAACTGCCAAGTACAGCAGACGGGCCAGCCCCTCAACTCGTTCTACGTCTACCAGCAGGTCTATGACGAAAACGGCCGTCCGATGGAGGGCGTCTACGTCGACCGCAACGGCGACGGCAAAGTCGACTCCAAAGACAAGTACTGCTACAAGAAAGCGGCTCCCGATGTGACGTTCGGTTTCAACACCGCCGTATCGTGGCGCGCCCTCACGCTGGCCATCTCGGCCCACGCCAACGTCGGCAACCACGTCTATGCCAACGTGGAATCCAACGGCACGGCTACGCGCGACCTCTGGACCAACGCGTTCGTCAGCAACCGCCACGCAGCATCCTTGAAGGACGGCTTCGCCGAACCGCAGTACCTTTCGGACTACTACGTGCGCGACGCCTCGTTCCTCAAACTGGACAACATCACGTTGAGCTACCGGTTCGATTTCCGCCAGTCGTCGAAGCGTCCGATGAATTTGAGCATCTTCGGCACCGTGCAGAACGTGGCGACCATTTCGGGCTATAAGGGCATCGACCCCGAAATTTTCTCGGGCATCGACAACAATTTCTACCCGCGTCCGCGCACCTACATGCTCGGCCTGAAATTCAATTTCTAATCCACCCTAAAACGAATCTCGATTATGAAAAGCTATAAAGTATTGTTGATGACCGCCGCAGCGGCTCTTTCGATGGGGCTGGGTTCCTGCGTCGGCGATCTGGATACCACGCCCATCGACGAGAACATCCAACTCCCCGAAGATGTGCTCGATTCGCAGGACGCCTACGAACAGCTGCTGGCGAAATGTTATCAGGGTCTTTCCGTCAGCTCGTCGCACGGCCCCGACGGCGATCCCGACATTTCGGGCGTCGACGGCGGTTTCGGGCAGTACGTCCGCGCGCTGTTCAACATGCAGGAACTCACCACCGACGAGGCTACCTGCTGCTGGACGGATATCGGCTTGCAGGATTTGCACAACATGAACTGGACGACGACCAATCAGTTCATCTCGTCGATGTACTACCGCGTCTTCTATCAGGTGAGCCTCTGCAACGAGTTCATCCGCCGCGCCAACAGCGCCGCACTGTCGAACGACGAGTTCCCCAAGCGCGCCGAGTTCGTGGCCGAAGCCCGCGCCCTGCGTGCATTGAGCTACTACCACGCCATCGACATCTTCGGCAACGTGCCCTTCGCCACCGAAGGTAACACGGTAGGTTCCGAAGGCCCCGCGCAGATTTCGCGCGCCGACCTCTACGCATGGCTCGTCGAGGAGTGCACCGACCTGCTCGAAGGCTCCGACTTGGCCGAAGCCAAACAGAACATCTACGGCCGCAGCGACAAGGGCATGGTCCGCATGATTCTGGCCAAAGTCTACCTCAACGCCGAAGTCTGGGGCTGCGGCGACCACTATGCCGACTGCGCCGCGCTCTGCAAGCAGATAATAGCCGATTACCAGCTGCATAAAGAACCTAAAAAAGGTTCCAAATATAGTGCATATGCCGAACTGTTCCTTGCCGACAACCACCTTTGTACGAGCAACGTCACCTACAACGGCGACGAAATCATCTTCGTGGTTCCGCAGGACGGCGTCAACGTGAAATCCTACGGCTGCACCAACTTCCTGATCTTCGCCGGTACGGGCGACGGCATGGACGCTGGGGCTATGGGTATCTCGTCGGGCTGGGGCGGTCTGTCGCTCACGAAGGATTTCTCCGACAAATTCGATGAGGCTACCGATGCCCGCGCCCTGTTCTTCCCCGACTACGGCAAGAGTGTCGAAAATGTCGTCGATTTCAAGTCGGGCGGATACAAGTCGATGAAGTTCAAAAATATCAACAGCGACGGCACGCCCGGTCAGGATACCGGTTTCGTCGACACCGACTTCCCGATGTTCCGTTCGGCCGATGCTTATCTGATGCTGGCCGAATGCGCCAAACGCGGCGGGGCCGCAGAAAGCGAGGGCATGCAAGCGCTCAACGACGTGCGCGAACGCGCCGGTCTCGCCACTGTGGCTGCCTACTCGTTGCAGGACGTGCTCGACGAACGCGCCCGCGAACTCTACTGGGAGTGCCACCGCCGCCAAGACCTGATCCGTTTCGGCCAGTTCACCACCGGCGACTACTGCTGGCAGTGGAAAGGCGCCGTCAAGGAGGGCCGCGCCGTCGAGGACTACCGCGCGCTGATGCCGCTGGTTCCCGCCGACATCAATGCCAGCGGCAAGCTGACGCAGAATCCGGGTTATTGATCCCTTAATCGAAATCTAACAATCGACTATCATGAAAAAGTTATTGAATATAGCACTTTTCGCATGGGCCGGCCTTGCGCTGACGGCGTGCGAACAGGAACATATCGACGCGCAATACAATCCCGAAAAGGTCACGGCTCCGGTTGCGGGTGCCGTGACGGGAGCCGGCGCACTCGCCCTCGACGGTCCCGCCGTAACGATGGCCTACGCCAAAGCCGACTTGGGATTCTCCGCAGCAGTCCGATACACGCTTTACGCCGCTCTGGACGAAGCCATGACCGACCGGCAGAGCGTCAATGCCACGTTCGCCGACGGGGTGGCCACCATGACGGCCAAAGACCTCAACACCGCCCTCATCAATGCAGGCAGCGAACCCGGAACCGAAACCGATGTCTATCTGCAAATCGCCGTTTCGATGCTCACCGACAAGGATGCCGTCGTCGAGGGAACGGAGAACCTCTCCAACATCATCAGCGCCCGCTTCACGCCCTATAATGCCGACGTGCTCGACGTCGATGTCTACGACCATGTCTGGATCATCGGCGACTACTGCGGCTGGAATCACGGTGCCTCGCAGTTCCTCTACGATTACGAGAAGAAGGGCGCATACACCGGCGTCATCGACTTCGGCGAGAAAGCCGCTAACGGCTTCAAGCTGACGGGTATCGCAGGCTGGGACGATTCGTGCAACTGGGGTACCGACGGCAGTGCCGAAGCTCCTGAAAAGGAAGCGTCATCGGTGACGCTGATTTCGAGCGGCGGCAGCAGCAACATCGCGGCCTACTCCAAGCGTTTCTACGCTTTCTCGTTCGACAAATCGACCCTGACGCTCACCAAGCAGTGGGGTGCCGACCAGATCGGCATCATCGGTCTGAACGGAAAATGGGGCGATACCGACGATATCGTCATGGAATACAATGCCCGCAAGGTACGCTTCTACGGAGACATCGAAGCAACGAGCGACACCGAAATGAAATTCCGCGCCGATGCCGGATGGGCTCTCAACTGGGGTAAGGATTGCGCACAAAACGGCGACAACATCGCCGTCAAGGCCGGCAACTACCGCGTCTACCTCGACCTGAACAAGAACGAAATCGTCTTCGACGAGAAGATGTACGGCAAACCCGAACCGACCGAATAATTTCGCTCTTCGCGGCGAACTCCGCCGCTATTCACAGACCGGAGGGTTTTGACCGACCCTCCGGTCGCTACGAACGGGACGGCTGCTCCCCGCTGCGGAATACCGACCGTTCACCGACCGACCAAAAACCGCTTGACCATGATCTTGAAACGTCTCTTTTCATTCCTGCTGTTGTTGGGAGTGCTCGGCAACGCCGGTGCCTGCGGCAGCGACTCGGCGGATACCGACCCCGCAGTCGTTACCCTTACGGCCGCACCCGCGACGCTCGAATTCTCCGCCGACAGCGAAGCCCGGATGCTCGAAGTCGGTTCGACGGCCCGCAAGTGGATGATCGCTTCGGCCGATGCTTGGTGCCAGACCGACATCTCGTCGGGCTCGGGAGACCGCACCGTGCGCGTTTCCGTCGCCGCCAACGCTTCGGGCACCCCGCGCTCCACGCAACTGACCATTCGCGCCGAAGGGGCCGAAACGGTCGTCGTTCCGGTCACCCAGTCGGACCGATCGGCCGAACAACTCGCCGCCGACCCCGATTCGTGGGACGGTGAAAAGCGCGCCGATATCACCTACCAGCTGCTGATTTACACATTCGCCGATTCCGACGGCGACGGCGTGGGCGACTTTCAGGGCATCATCGACAAACTCGATTACCTCGACGAACTGGGTGTCGGGGCATTGTGGCTCTCGCCCGCCCATCCGGCCGCATCGTATCACGGCTACGACGTCAAGGACTACGAAGCCCTCGACCCGCGCTTCGGCACCGACGAGGATTTCAAACGGCTGATCGACGCCGCGCATGCGCACGGCATCAAAATCTACATGGACTACGTCATCAACCACACCGGCAAAGAGCACGCGTGGTTCCGCGAAGCCCTGAACGACCCCGACAGCCCCTACCGCGATTATTACGTGCTTTCGGACAACCCCCGACAGGATATTATCGACGGCAAAATTCCCATGATCGCCCGCGAGGGCAGCGCGGGATACGACGCCGGACAGTGGTTCTCCGCCGTGAGCGGAGGCGACGCAAAGCCCAACGTAAAATTCACCCTCGACTGGGCCCGCAAGACCCTGACGGTCGAGCAGGTCTCCGCAATCGAGAACAGCGGCACGCCGTCGGGCGGCAAATATCTCTATCTGGGCGACCCCGCCGAGTGCGTCGAATTCTACCCCGCCGGCGACAATCTCTATACGCTCTGCTTGGAGTTCGACTCGGCGTGGGGACTGCTCATCCGCACCTCCCGAACGGAATGGACGAAAGGCACCAAGTACGGCGCCGCATCGGGCAGCAACACCCTGCAATGGGGCGAACCCATGCAGCTGGTCGATAACAGCGGTTCGACCGACCCCGTCGACGTGCTGATGCCCTACATGGAATCGGTGATGTACCACTCGCACTTCTGGACGTCGTGGTTCGCCGACCTCGACTACGGCCCCGTCGAAACCTGCGCCGAATCGCCCGCGTTCAAGGCCGTCTGCAAGTCGGTCGAAAAGTGGGTCGGACTGGGCATCGACGGGCTGCGTCTGGACGGTGCCAAACACATCTACCACGACGGCTATTCCGACGAAAATCCCCGTTTCTGGAAGGCTTTCTACGAAACGGTCAATGCCGGATACCGAACCCGCCACGACGAGGATATCTACATGGTGGGCGAAATGTACGACAGCCACGATCGCGTGGCACCCTACTATCTCGGCCTACCCGCTTTCTTCGAGTTCGATTACTGGTGGCGGCTCAGAGACGCGCTCAACAGCGCGACGGGCTGCAATTTCGCCAGCGACATCCTCTCCTACCGCGAGCGCTACGCCGCCGTGCGCCCCGACTTCATCGAGGCCACCAAGCTGTCCAACCACGACGAAGACCGCACCCGCTCGGAGCTGAACAATTCGCTGCCCAAAGCCAAGCAGGCCGGAGCCGTGCTGCTCACTTCATGCGGTTCGCCCTATGTCTACTACGGCGAGGAACTGGGATTCGTCGGCACCAAAAAGGACGGCGACGAATATGTCCGCCACCCCATGAAGTGGGGCGACCGCTACACCGCCGAACCGGTCGATGACGCCAAAATCGCAGCCGGCATGAAATCGGTGGCCGATGCAGCGGCGCAGGAGGCCGACGACGCCTCGATTTTGCAGGTATACCGCACATTCGGCCGACTGCGCAACACCTACCCCGCGCTGGCTACGGGCACGATGACCCTGCATCCGGTCTACAATGCCGACAACACGCAGTACAAACAGATCGCGGCTTGGTACCGCACCGAAGGCGACCAACGCATGCTCGTCCTCCACAACTTCTCGCCGGCCGCCGCGAGCCTCCCGCTCACCGAAACGGTCGACAAGGTCGTCGCGACGCTCGGCAGCGTGTCGGGTTCGGTGGGCGATAGCCCGTCGGTGCGATTAGGCGGTAACGCTTCGGTCATTCTGTTGTTAAAATAATTGGCTATGAAACGGATATTCTTTCTTCTACTGACAGTTGCGCTGACGGGCGGTTGCCGCTCGCGAATCTTCTCCGACGCGCCCGCCGCCGGCAATGCCGAACCCATTGTACCTGCGCTGCTGCAACCGGGTACCAACCGATTGATGCTGACCGACTACCTCCCGCAATGGGAGCGGGCCGATTCGGTTACCTCGTCCGAACTGACCGTCGAACCGGCGGCCGACGGATGGGCCGAATTCGTCGTCACGGCACCCGAAGGAGCCTTCGTCGCCACGCTCGAAGCGTGGTCGCAGGGCAGTTGTCTTTCGGTCGTCGCATGGGGCGGCGACCGCGACCCCGAAACGTGGGCCCGCTCCGAACGGAGCGACGGCCGGACGGTCGCCGTAGCGATGTCGCAGCAGCCCCGCCGCATCGTGGCACTCTGGCAGAACTGCCGTCTGCCCGAAACCAGCATCGCGATGACCGACTGCGGAGCGGTCGTGACGATTCCGGCCGATGCTGCCGATGCCGCGCGTTCGTGGCTGCGGATTTTCGCCGTTGCGGACGACGCCCGTTTCAACGACCTGCTGATTCCGCTCGAAAAGGGCGTGCCCGTGCGCCGTGCGTCGCAACTCACGCGGCACGACCGACAAGCCCAAGTCCTCTATTCGCTGATGATCGACCGTTTCGAGAACGGCGACCCGACCAATGATGCGCCGCTTCGCCGCGCCGATGTCCTCCCGCAAGTCGACTATCAGGGCGGCGACCTGCGCGGCATCGCCGACCGCATCGAAGCCGGATTTTTCGACTCGCTGGGCATCACGACCTTGTGGATTTCGCCCGTGACGCAGAACCCGCGCGATGCGTGGGGGCTCAACGAGAAACCGTTCACCCGTTTTTCGGGCTATCACGGCTACTGGCCCGTCTACACCACACGCGTTGATGACCGTTTCGGCACGCCCGACGACCTGCGCGCGCTGCTCGACAAGGCCCATGCCCACGACATGAACGTCATCCTCGACTACGTAGCCAACCACCTGCACATCAACTCGCCCGTGCTGCAAGCCCATCCCGACTGGGTGACGCCGCTCTACCTGCCCGACGGCCGCAAGAATCTCGGCCTGTGGGACGACGAACGCCTCACTACGTGGTTCGACGAGCACATCCCCACACTCGACCTCGAACGCGACGAGGTATGCCGGCCGATGACCGATTCGGCGCTCTACTGGATCGCCGAATACGACCTCGACGGCTTCCGCCACGACGCCTGCAAGCATATCCCCGAAAACTACTGGCGCATGCTGTGCAGCAAGATGAAACGCCGCTTCCCCGACCGCCGGCTGTGGCAGATCGGCGAAACCTACGGTTCGCCCGAACTGATCGGTTCGTATGTCCGCAGCGGCATGATCGATGCCCAGTTCGACTTCAACGTCTACCACACGGTGCTCGACGTAGTGGTGCGGGGCCGCTCGCTGCGCGATTTGGCCGCCGAAATCGAACGCTCGTCGGCCGCCTACGGCGCCCACCACACGATGGGCAACATCACCGGCAACCACGACAAGGGGCGTCTGATTTCGCTGGCAGGCGGAGCCCTCTCGCCCGACGAAGACCACAAACTCGCCGGCTGGACCCGCCCGATCGGAGTGGGCGACCCCATCGGCTACCGCAAGCTGGCACTGGTCGAGGCCTTGAACTGCACCATCGCGGGCGTTCCCTGCATCTATCAGGGCGACGAATACGGCGAACCCGGCGGCAACGACCCCGATAACCGCCGCATGATGCGGTTCGACGGCTACACGCCCGACGAACAGGCCGTGCGGTCGCTCACCTGCGCCCTCACCCGCCTGCGCCGCAGCTCGATGCCGCTGCTGTACGGCGACACGAAGACGCTGGCCCTGACCGACGATGCGTGGATTTTCGCCCGCGTCTACATGGGCGAATGGGTGCTCGTCGCGCTCAATTTCGGCGACCGCCCGCAGCGCATCGCGTGCACGCTTCCGGTGCGTTTTGCCGAAAACTCGAAATTAAAAGCTAACTTCGGGGCCGATTGCGGCCTCGCGCCCGACGGGGAGTTCACCGTAGAACTTCCTCCCTACGGATTTGAAATAGTTACCCTAAACGAATAAAACCATGAAACGACTGCTGAACCTGCTGCTCGGAGCACTCCTGCTCGTCAATACCGCCTGCATCCGAACCGCCCCTGCGGGCTGCGCCGACGGAATCCACAACGCCGTCATTTACGAAATGAACGTGCGGCAAACCACCCCCGAAGGCACCCTCGCCGCCGCCGAACAACGGCTGCCCGCCCTGCGCGAACTGGGCGTCGACATCGTGTGGCTCATGCCCATCCACCCCATCGGCGTCGAAGGCCGCAAGGGGACGCTGGGCTCCTACTACGCCATCCGCGACTACTGCGCCGTCAACCCCGAATTCGGCACGATGGCCGACTTCGAGCACTTCCTCGCCCGCGCCCACGAACTGGGGCTGCGCGTCGTCCTCGACTACGTGGCCAACCACACCTCGCCCGACCACGCATGGGTGACGGAGAAACCGGCCGAATGGTACGTGCGCGACTCGACGGGAGCACCCGTCGTGCAATACGACTGGACGGACATCGCCAAACTCGACTATGCCACGCCCGCCATGCGCGAAGCGATGCGCGACGTGCTGAAATTCTGGCTCGGCAAGGGGGTCGACGGCTTCCGCTGTGACGCCGCCAAAGAGATGCCCGATGATTTCTGGGCGGAAACGTTCGCCGAACTGCGTGCCGCGAAACCCGATATTTTCCTGCTGGCCGAAGCCGAAGGGCCGCAGTTCCACGCCGACGGCTTCGACGCCACCTACGGCTGGGAGATGCACCACCTGATGAACGACATCGCACAAGGCAAGAAATCGGCCGCCGACCTGCGCGAGCTGCTGGCCCGTCAGGACGAGGAGTATCCGGCCGAAGCGCTGCGCATGTACTTCACCTCCAACCACGACGAAAATTCGTGGGCGGGCACCGAATTCGACCGCATGGGCGATGCCGCCGCCACGATGGCCGCGCTGACCTACGTGCTGCCGAAAACGCTGCCGTTGATCTACACGGGTCAAGAAATGGGTTACAACCACCGGTTCGAGTTCTTCGAGAAAGACCCCGTGCCGGGCTGGGAAACCAACGAGTGGACGGCTTTCTATGCCGCACTCAATGCCCTGCGGCACGACAACCCGGCCCTCGCTTCGTGCGGCAAGGGCGGCGAACCGGTCTACATGGGCGGTGCCGTATCCGACGTACTGGCATTCACCCGCACGGCGGGCGATAACAAGGCGGTCTGCTTCTTCAACCTCTCGGCCGAACCGCAGCACGTCATCCCGACCGTCGAAGTCGCCGGTGAATACACCGACGCTTTGACCGGCGAGGCCCACAGCATCGTGGCCGGCGAGGAGTTCGAGCTGGCCGCGTGGGAATACCGGATTCTGACCCGATAGCCCTATGAAACCGCTTCGTTATCTGCTCGTGTTGTACGCCATGTCCGCCCTCTCCTGTCACGAAGCCCCGCGATTCGACCCGCAGACGGTCGCCGATGCCGGCAGCCGCGTCACCCGTGTCGAACCGCTCTCGTGGTGGACGGGCATGCGGACACCGCTCCAACTGATGGTTCACGGCGACGGCATCGCCGCCTGCGACGTGCGCATCGAAGGCTCCGCCGGAGTGCGCGTCGCCGAAGTGCACAAGGCCGACAGCCCCAACTACCTTTTCGTCGACGTCGAAATCGCCGCCGATGCCGCACCGGGCACGCGCTACCTGCTTTTCACGCGCGACGGGGAAACATTCAAAGTACCCTACGAAATCGCCGCACGTCGCGCGGGCTCCGCCGACCGGCCGAGCTTCACGACGGCCGACATGATCTATCTGCTAGTGCCCGACCGCTTCGCCGACGGCGACCCGTCGATCGACTCGACGCCCGACACGGCCGAGAAAGCCGACCGCCGAGCCTTTTTCGGGCGGCACGGCGGCGATTTACAGGGGATGATCGACCACCTCGACTACATCGCCGATCTCGGTGCTACGGCCGTATGGGCCACGCCGCTGCTATTAGACGACGAACCTGCCGCGTCCTATCACGGCTATGCCTGCGCCGACTACTACCGCATCGACCCGCGTTTCGGCACCAACGAACTGTACCGCGACTACGTCGCCGCCTGCCACGCGCACGGGCTCAAAGCCGTCATGGACATCGTGACCAACCACTGCGGCGCGGCCCACTGGTGGATGAAAGACCTGCCATTCGAGGACTGGGTGCACCGTTTCGACGAATACACGCAGACCAACAACCTTTTTTCGACCAACATGGACCCCAATGCCTCGCAGTACGACCTGCGGGTGCAGGAGAGCGGCTGGTTCGACCGCATGATGCCCGACATGAATCTCGACAACCCGTTCCTGCTGCGCTATTTCCAGCAGTGGGCCGTGTGGTGGATCGAGTACGCCGACCTCGACGGCCTGCGGGTCGACACCTATCCCTACAACGAGAAGCACCCCATGAGCGCATGGTGCGCCGCCGTGCGAGAGGAGTACCCCAATCTGAACATCGTGGGCGAATGCTGGACGACCGACGTCCCGCAACTGGCCTACTGGCAGAGCGGCAACCCCAATCGCGACGGCTTCGACTCGCACCTGCCCTCGATCATGGACTTCCCGCTCTACGACGCTATCTGCCGGGCGCTGCCGACCGATTCGCTGCGCTGGGGCGAGGGAATGATCCGGGTCTACAACGCCCTTTCGGACGATTTCGCCTACCACGACCTCGCGCACATGATGATTTTCGCGGGCAACCACGACACCGAACGCTTGGCCGACCTCGTGCGGGGCGATGCGGGGCGTGTCAAAATCGCTATGACGCTGCTGGCCACGCTGCGCGGCATTCCGCAGCTATTCGCGGGCGACGAACTGATGTTCCGCTCGGCCGACCTGTCGCAGGGACACGGCGGTCTGCGCGTCGACTTTCCGGGCGGCTGGCAGGGCGATGCCGTCGACCTTTTCGACCCGGCCCAACGGCAGGGCAAAGCCGCCGAAGTGCACGAATACACCCGCCGCCTTTTCAACTGGCGCAAGACCAAACCGGTCATCCATGCGGGGCGCACGCTCCACTTCGCATCGCGCGACAACACCTATGCCTACTTCCGCTACGACGACACCGACACCGTTTTCGTCTTCATCAACAACTCACGCGGCCGCAAGGCGGTGCCTTGGTCGCACTACGCCGAGCTTGCGGAGTCGCTCACCGAAGGGCGCGACGTGCTCACCGGCGAAGCGGTCACGGTCAGCGATTCGACCTTCGTCGGCCCGCGTTCGGCGCTCGTCGTCGAGTTCCGGCGGACGAAGCACTGAAACAGGCTGCCGTTCATAAATGCCTGATATTGCGGCGATACTCGGCCAACTCCTGTTCGCAGAGAGTGGTTCGGGCATCGCCCAATTCGCATAACAAGCGTGCACGGTCTTCGGGCAGACGTCCGAACAGCGGCACGGTGTTGGAAACCGTCTGTCCCGTAATCGTGGTCGGAATCTCCAACCGTTCGAGCAGGGTGTACAGCTCGTCGAGCCGCTCCAACTCGCCCGCCTCACGGAATTCGCCCGCCTGCACCTCCCGCGCCAACGCCGTGTCGGGAAAGACTGTCAGCGACACCAGCCCGATCAGATACGGATGCGTGCGGTTGAAGACGTCAGCGGTCACCCGAGCGGCCCGCTGGCCGTTCCCCGCACCCGCAAGCCCCGACATGTAGGTGAAATAGTATTCGATGCCCGCCTCGTCGAGCCGGCGGCTCTGGGCGATGATTTCGGCCGCCGTCGTCCCCTTGTTCATCCGCAGCAGCGTGGGGTCGTCGCCCGTTTCGGTGCCGATGCTCAATCCGGTGAATCCGCGTGCCCGCAACTCGCGCAGCTGGGCGTCGGTCTTGCGGGCGATGTCATCCACGCGCGCGAACATGCCGATAGTCCGCACTTTGGGCAGGTAATCGCGTATCCGGTCGGCCAGCCGCACGAGCCGTTCGTAGCCGAGTGCGAACGGATTGGCCCCGACGAGAAAGACCCGACGGGCACGCGGCTGCCACCGGGCGATGATGCGCAGGTCGGCCTCGATTTCCGCCATCGGCGAGACGCGGAAGCGCAGGTCGCCGTAAAGCCCGCAAAACTTGCAGGCGTGGTGCGTGCATCCGGTCGTGGCCTGCAACAAGACCGAATAAGCCTCGTGCGGCGGACGCCACACGGTACCGGTGAAATGCAACCGGTCGAGCGAATCGTTCATCATTTTTCGTAATTTTATCCCGTAAAAGTACAGCGGCCGGTGCGCCGAAACAAGAACGGAAACGGCTGTAAGCTACTTCCTTGCATGTAAGTTTCGCTGACCCTCAACCCGCTGGCCCGTCGAAAAAAATGAAAAAAATTTCCGATACCGCTCCGCTGTCGCCTGCCTGCCGGCTGATCGAACAGTTAGGCAGCCGCTGGGCGCTGCTCGTGCTGCTGACGCTCGAAGAACGCGGGACGCTGCGCTACAACGAGTTGCGGCGCGCCGTTCCGGGAGGCGTCTCCGAACGGATGCTCGCCGCAACGCTCGACGGGCTGGAACAATCGAGGCTGGTCGTCCGCACGGTCTGGCCCGAAGTGCCGCCGCGCGTCGAATACCGGCTCGCACCGCGCACCGCCACGCTGCTGCCGATTCTGCATCGGTTGCGTGCATGGGCGGAAGAAGCGGAACTGCCCGTATAGATAAAACCTATCGAAAAAGTCCGCACAATAAGCCATGCGGTTTCGTCGTTCTATTTGCGAAATGAAAAGACGACGAAATATGCAAGTGAAAATCTCGAAAACGCTCGAAGGGCTCATCGCCCGTGCCGCCTTCCAAACGACGAAAGCGGGCATCCGCCACTCGTTGAAGGACTTTCTCACGCTCGAACTGCTCCGCGAGGAGGGTTCGCTCGCCTATCAGCTGCTTTCGGCCCGTTTGCAGGACTGGGAGCTCCATCAGGTGCGCCAGCGCATCGAACGCGCCGTGCTCGCGGCCGACCCCGCAGACCGGCTCGACATACAACCCCATGCCGACGAATCCGAAGCCTTTTACCGGGCCTTCACCGACGAGCTGCGGACAGCCGTCGCCACGACCCGCAGCATATCGACCGGCCATGCCCTGCAATTCATCGCGGCAGACCCCGCGACTGCGACGGCGCAGGTCTTGGAGGCGTTCGGCATCAACGCCGAAACCATCGCCGCCGACATGCAGAAATTCGTCGTGGGCGAGGATTTCCGCACCGAAATACAGGTACACATGCTCGATTTCGACGCCGACAACCGGCCGGCCGACGAAGCGAACCGGCTGCTCGAAAAATTCGGGGTCGACCTGACGCGGCAGGCCCGCGAGGGACGGCTCGACCCGGTCGTGGGACGCGAAGCCGAAATCGAACGGGTCGTACAGATCCTGTCGCGCCGCAAGAAGAACAACCCGATTCTGATCGGCGAAGCGGGCGTCGGCAAAAGCGCCGTCGTCGAGGGGCTGGCCCTGCGCATCGCGGCGGGCGAGGTGCCTTACACCATCGCCGACAAGACGGTCTTTTCGCTCGACATCTCGTCGCTCGTGGCAGGCACGAAGTTTCGCGGCGAGTTCGAGGAGCGGATGCAACAGCTGCTGGACGAGCTGCGCAAGGCGCAGAACACCATTATCTTCATCGACGAAATCCACACCATCGTCGGGGCGGGTTCGACGCAGGGCAGTCTGGACACGGCCAACATCCTCAAACCGGCGTTGGCGCGCGGCGAGTTGCAGACTATCGGCGCGACGACGCTGAACGAATACCGCGAGAACATCGAGCGCGATTCGGCCCTCGAACGCCGTTTTCAGAAAGTGCTCATCGAGCCGACGACCCCCGAGCAAACGCTGCGCATCCTGCAAAACATCGCGCCGCACTACGAACGCCACCACAACGTGCGCTATACGGACGAAGCATTGCGTGCCTGCGTGACGCTCGCGGAACGCTACATCACCGACCGCTACTTCCCCGACAAGGCCATCGACGTGCTCGACGAGGCGGGTTCGCGCATCCACCTGCTCTCGGCCAAAGAACCGGCCGAACTGCGCGAAATGGAGACGGCTCTCTGTCAGGTGCAGCGCGAACGGCGCGAAGCCATCGACGGGGCGGTCTATGAAAAAGCGGCATCGGCCCGCCTGCGCGAACTGGCGCTGCGCTCGAAACTGGGCGACGAACGGGCCGAATGGCGCCGCTCGCTCGAAGCCAATCCGATGGAGATTACCGAAGCCCACATCCGGCAGGTCATCACCGCCATGACGGGCATACCGGCCGACCGGGTTTCGGAGAGCGAAATGAGCCGTCTGCACGCCCTGCGCGACCACCTGTCGGGCCGGGTCGTGGGACAGCAGGAAGCCGTAGAACGCATTTCGCGCACGATCTGCCGTTCGCGGGCGGGGCTGAAAGACGAGAACCGGCCGATCGGGGTCTTTCTGTTCGTCGGGCCGACGGGCGTCGGCAAGACGCTGCTGGCCAAAGAGGTGTCGAAATGGTTGTTCGACGAGCGGCGCGGCCTGATCCGCATCGACATGAGCGAGTATTCGGAAAAGCACAACGTGTCGCGGCTCATCGGCTCGCCTCCGGGCTACGTGGGCTACGGCGAGGGCGGCCAGCTGACCGAAGCGGTGCGGCGCCAGCCCTACGCAGTGGTGCTGTTCGACGAAATCGAAAAAGCCCACCCCGAAGTGTTCAACACCATGCTGCAACTCTTCGACGAAGGGCATCTGACCGACGGTTCGGGCCGCAAGGTCGATTTCCGCAACACGATCGTCATCATGACCTCGAACGTGGGTTCGCGGGCCGTCGCGCAACGGCCGGTATCGGTCGGGTACAGCACCTCGTCGAAAAGCGCGGCGATCGTCGAGACGCCGCAGACGGAGTACCGCAAGGCGCTGGAACAGACTTTCGCACCCGAATTCCTGAACCGCATCGACGACATCGTGCAATTCCGTTCGCTGGAGCTGGACGACGTGGAGCGCATCGTGGAACTGGAACTGGGCGGGCTGCTGCGCCGCACCGAACGCTTGGGCTACGAGGTGAAAATCACCGACCCTGCCCGACGCCGGCTGGCAACGATGGGCTACGAATCGCGCTACGGCGTACGGTCGCTGAAACGGACGCTGCTCGACCACGTGGAAGAACCGCTGTCGGAACTGATTATCGACGGCAAACTGCACGAAGGCGACACGGTAGTCATCGAGACCGACCAATCGGAAGGCGTGACGCTGCGGGTAGCCTGACCCCGAAAAGCCGAAAGAGCCGGAAACACTGCACATGCGGTGCTTCCGGCTTTTCTTATTATCGCCTTTTTATTACCTTTGCGGCCGATGTACCGTTTCGCCACATACAAGTCGCAATACGCCGCCAACATCCGGCTGGCGCTGCCGGTCATGCTGACCCAAGTCGGCCAGATTCTCACCCAACTGGCCGACAACGTCATGGTCGGCAAATTCGGGGGCGACGACCCTACGCCGCTGGCAGCCGTCGCATTCGGCGGCTCGATCTCCTTTATCTTCTTCATCACGGCCATCGGCGTGGCGATGGGGCTGACGCCCCTCGTCGGAGAGCTTTTCGCGCAAGGCGACCGCCGGAAATCGGCCGACCTGCTCCAAAACGGCATTCTGTTCTACACGCTGTTGGGCATCGCGGCCACCCTGCTGCACATAGCGTGCATCCCGCTGCTCTACCGGCTCGGACAACCGGCCGAAGTGGTCGACATGGCCCTGCCCTACTACCGGACGCTGGCGTACAGCATGCCGTTCATCATGGCGTTCTTCGCCTTCAAGCAATTCTTGGAGGGCGTGGGCAACACCCATGCGGAACTCATCGCCACCGTCCTCGCCAACCTCGCGAACATCGGGCTCAACTGGGTCTTCATCTACGGACATCTCGGCATGCCGCGCATGGGAGCTGCGGGAGCGGGCCTCGCCACCCTGCTGGCGCGCATCACGGCGACGGTGCTCATCATCGGCTACTTCTGTTCGCGCGAACGGTACCGCCATTATCTGGACGGATTTTCGCTCCGCAAACTGCGGCGGGCGACGGTGCGGTCGCTCCTGCGCATCGGGGTGCCGATCGCATCGCAGATGTTTCTGGAATCTTCGGCCTTCATCGGCACCAACATCATGATGGGCTGGTTCGGAACGCTGGCAATCGGCGCGAACCAAATCGCCATTACGGTGAACAACGCCGCATGGATGATCGTCACGGCAATCGGCGCGGCTACGACCATCCGCGTGTCGCACTGCTACGGCGCACGCGACATCGACCGCCTCTCGCTGGCGGCGAAAGCGTCGTACCACCTGATACTGGCGTGGAACGGATTCGCCATGCTGGCATTCGTCACGCTGCGTCATTTCATTCCGCTCTACTTCACCACCAACACCGAAGTCATCGCGATGACCTCCCAGCTGCTGCTGTTCGTAGCGCTCTTCCAGCTGTCGGACGGAGTGCAGAACATCTCGGTCGGCATCCTGCGCGGGTTGCAGGACGTGCGCATCATCACGCCCATCGCCATTATTTCCTACTGGATTCTGAACCTGCCGGTGGGTTATCTGTTCGGATTCACACTGGGCATGGGGCCGTCGGGGCTCTTTCTCGGCTATTTCGTCGGGCTGACGGCGGCGGCCGTACTGATGATAACCCGCATCCGCCGCACTATCCGCCGGTTGAGAGCGGAGGCATAGCGGCTCGGCAAGCCTGCGGACACAAACGACGAGGGCGGCCCCATTTTCGGTGGGCCGCCCTCGTGCGATTCGGTGCGAAAAGGTTACAACCGCGCCTTGATCGCTTTGGTAGCTTCCTCGTAGCCCGGTTTTTCGAGCAGGGCGAACATGTTTTTCTTGTAAGCCTCGACGCCCGGCTGGTCGAACGGATTGACACCCAGCATGTACCCGCTGATGCCGCAGGCTTTCTCGAAGAAGTAGAGCAACCCGCCGATCGTATGCGCGTCGACCTTCGGCAGCTCGATGCGGATGTTGGGCACCCCGCCGTCGACGTGGGCCAGCTGCACGCCCAGTTCGGCCATGCGGTTCACCTCCGAGATGCGTTTTCCGGCCAAGAAGTTCAAGCCGTCGAGGTTTTCGGCATCCGGCTCGATAACCACCTTTCCGTCGGGCTCGGCGACCGAAATAATCGTTTCCAGCAACGTCCGCTCGCCCTCTTGGATGTACTGGCCCATCGAGTGCAGGTCGGCCGTCAGCGTCACGCTGGCCGGGAACAAGCCTTTGCCCTCCTTGCCCTCGCTCTCGCCGTAGAGCTGTTTCCACCACTCGTTGATGTATTGCAGACGCGGCTCGTAGGAGCCCAGAATCTCGATTTTCTTACCGCCGCGATAGAGCGCATTGCGCACGACGGCGTAGATAGCGGCCGGATTTTCGTCGAACGGTACGTTTTCGGCCGTAGCCCGCTCCATTTCCTGCGCACCCTTGACCAGCGCGGCGATGTCCACACCGGCGACCGCCAACGGCAGCAACCCGACGGGCGTCAACACCGAGAAACGGCCGCCCACGTCGTCGGGAATGACGAACGTCGGATACCCCTCCTGCGTCGCGAGCGTTTTCAACGCCCCGCGTGCCTTGTCCGTGACGGCCACGATGCGCTCGGCGGCTTCCTGCTTGCCGTAACGCTTCTCGATAGCGGCCTTAATCAAGCGGAACGCAATGGCCGGTTCGGTCGTCGTGCCCGATTTCGAGATGACGATGGCCGCGATGGAGTGCTCCTCCGACGCTTTCATCAGCGCGCTGACGTAATCTTCGGAAATGTTCTGGCCGGCGAAAACCACCGTCGGCTCTTTCTGCTCCTTGTGCAGCAGTTTGAACGGATCGGTCAATGCCTCGACCACCGCTTTGGCGCCCAGATAGGAGCCGCCGATGCCGATGCAGATGACCAAATCGGCCTTTGCCCGCAGTTTGTCGGCCTGCGCCTGCAAAGCGGCGAGGTCGGCATCGGAAATCGACGACGGCAGGTGCACCCAACCCAAAAAGTCGTTGCCGGCCCCTTCGCCCGAATGGAGCAGGGCGTTGGCCCGTTGCGCTTCGGCCTGCATGGCCGGCGTGATTTCGACCCCCGACTTGCGGATGTCCAATTTCAGATTTTTCATAGATTCGTTATCGTTAGAATAATTTTTCGGTCAGTTCGCGCATCCGGCGGCGGGCCGACGCGTTGCGATAGAAAACATCGTACACCATCTCGGCGATGGGCATGTCGACCTTGTGGCGGAAATTGACGTGGCGGATGCAGTCCACCGCGAAGTAGCCTTCGGCAATCATCGTCATCTCGTTCAGCGCGCTCTTGACCGTGCATCCGTGCCCGACGAGCAGCCCCAACCGACGGTTGCGGCTGTACGACGAATAGCATGTCACGAGCAGGTCGCCCAAATAGGCCGAAGCCCGCGTGTTGCGTTCGGCGGGATAGCTTTCGTCGAGGAAGCGGGTCATCTCGTCGGCGCAATTGGCAATCAGCACGGCCAGAAAGTTGTCGCCGTAACCCAGCCCGACGGCCAACCCGACGGCCAGCGCGTAAATGTTTTTGAGAATGGCGGCATATTCGATGCCGTAGAGGTCGGTCGAATAGCTCAACCGGATGTAAGGCGTAGCGAATTTCGGGCCGATGGCGTGAGCCAGCTCCTCGTCGGGACAAACCACCGTCAGATAGGACAACTTGCCGCGCGACACCTCTTCGGCGTGCGACGGCCCCGTGAAAAGGCCGAGCTGCCGGTACGGCAGGCCGTAACGGTCGTGCAGGTACTCGATGACAGTTTGATAGTCGTCCGGCACGATGCCCTTGATGGCCGAAAGCACGAACTTGCCGGCGAGCGATTCGGTCAGCGGTTCGAGAAAAGTTTTCAGATAGGCCGACGGAGCCGCCAAAACCAAAATGTCGGCTTCGCGCACGACGGCGTTCAGGTCGTCGGACGGCGCGATGCGCGAACGGTCGAATTCGACGTCGCTCAAATAACGCGGATTGCGCCCTTCGGAGCGCAGCGATTCCAGCACTTCGGGATTGCGCACGTACCACCCGACCCGTTGTTCGTTGCCCGTCAGCAACTTGACGAGGGCGGTCGCCCAGCTGCCGTAACCGATGACCGCGATGCGCGACGCGGGATCTATTTTATATTCCATGCGATTTTTCGATAATCTTTACAAAGATAAGATTTTTTTCGGAATTTTATCCGCTTGCGGGGCGAAGCGTGCGGAGGACACGGCTTACCGGAAACATCCGGCTTTCGCTCCGCGCTGCGCGAAAGCCCACGCAAAAAGCGTTGCCGCCAACAGCGACAGATAGATGCCCAGCGTCGTCCAGCCGTCGGGACGCCACTCGACGTACCCGCCGGGCAATCCTGCGACGATGCGGGTCAATGCGTCGAGCGTCCACGCCGCAATTTCGACGCATCCGCCGACGAGCGGCGCCAAGAACGGCAAAGGCAGCAACATCCAGACCGTGCCGCACAACACGATGACGGCGGCCGGAAGAATGACCAACGGCCCCGTCAAAATACCCGCCAACGGCACGATGCCGAAGGTATGCGCGACCAACGGAGCGGTGGCCAGCCCCGCCGTCAAACCGACGACCCACGAGCCGACCAGCACATTGACCGGACGCCACCGGGTGCGGAGCCGCCGCTGGAGCGGAACGCCCCAAGCCAACAGAAAACCGACGGCGAGAAACGAAAGCTGGAAACTGATGTCGCCGAGCCATGCCGGCTGCCAAAACAGCATGACGAATGCGGCGACGGCGAGCGAATTCAATGCGGCCAACTCCCGTCCGGCGAACAACGCGCCCTGCACGAGCGTGAACATGACGGCGGCGCGCACCGCGCTCGGCGGGAAACCGGCCGCCGCGACGAACAGCCACACGGCCGCCGCGCTGCACACGTAATAGAACAGGTGTCCGCGCCGCAACAGCAACAACCACCCCAACAGCACGTAAATCAACCCGAAGACGATGCCCGTGTGCAATCCCGACACGGCCAGCAGGTGCGAGAACCCGGCGCGGGAGTAACGGGTGCGCAAATCGGAAGCAAGCAGGCTGCGGTCGCCGGCGGCCATCGCTCGCACGAGCGCGGCGGCATTCTCCGAGAGTTCGAGCCGCGCGAGCCGTTCGACCGCACCGGCATGAAGCGAGTTTTCGCCCGGACGCCGAGCCGAAACATTCCGCTCACCGACCCACATCGTACCGGCGAACCCGCGCCGCCGCATCAGCCGGCGGTAACTCTCGGCCCCGCCCCGAAAATCGCGGATGCGGCCGCGACAACGAATCCGTTCGCCGTGCGCCAGCCCGACGAGCGTATCCGCGTAGAGCATCAACCGGTCATCGGCGGCGAACCATTCGCCCGACGCAGGGTCGCGCCAAGCCGCAGCGACGGCCTCGACCGAAAAATAACGTCCGCGATCGGACGGGATGCCCTCGATGCGGAGGTCGAACTCGGTCTTGACCTCGCGCGGTACGGTGCAGGCATGCCGGCGGAACTCGGCCTGTCCGAATCCGACCGCCGCCAGCATCACGATCATCGCCCACGCCGAACGGAACAGCGCAGCGAGAACACCGGCCGCAATTGCGGCCGCGACCACAAACCAAAACGGCAGCGTCCAATAGTCCGCTGCCGCGATTCCGATGACGAACGGCACGAGGGCCTTCATCACGGGCATACGTTTCGAGCCCTCCATACTTTACACCTAAAAAACACCCGTTCGACCGTCGGCTTAAAAAAACGGTGCGCACGCTCCTTCTCTCATCAACCTTTCCAATGCGTGCCCTCCGATCTGCAATACCTCATTCGACCGACGGCCGATCGGATGTTTCGTACGGCAAAAAGCCGCTACTCTTTCGTGGCCAACGGGCTCGGCACCGAATAGGCACGGGCGGCCAGCTCCTTGTCGAGCATATAGAGCCCGAACTTGTTGCCCTCGACGGCATCGAACGCCCCGATCATCTCACGGGCGTTTTCCTCCTCCTCGACCTGCTCGTCGATAAACCACACGAGCATGTTCGACGAAGCGTAGTCCTTGTCTTCGGCGGCGATGGCGGCCAGATTGTGGATCATGGCGGTTACCTTCTTCTCGTGTTCCAGCGTGTCCTTGAACATCTCCAGCGGCGAAGCCCACGACGTGCGCACTTCGGCGATGGGAGCGAGCTTCACTTCGGCGTCGCGCGAAAGCACGTAGTTCATCAGGATGCGGGCATGGTCCTGCTCCTCCTTGAACTGGATGTTGTACCAGTTGGCGACCCCTTTCAGGCCCTTGTTTTCGGCGTCCAGCGACATCGAAAGATAGAGATAAGCCGACCACAGCTCGGCATTGATCTGCGCATTGAGCGCATCGTGCAGTTTTTTGCTTAACATAACCGTATCGTTTTTGAATTCAGTTTCTCACGGTGTAAAGATACGACACTTTTCGGTCGTTTGTGCAAAAATCCGCATCGTATTTTCCGATAACGGCATAAGCCGCCCCTATACGACGAAACGTCCCGCACCCTGTTCGGGCACGGGACGCGAAAACGAACCCGACGACCGGACGATACGCCGGTCGTTCGGCCGAATCAGTCGTCGATTTTGTACAGACGACCGTTCTTGTCGAACTCCAATTCGAGCCCGTTGCGCAATTTCACTTCGTAACCGTGACGGTCGCGGTCGATTTGCTTCACCGCTGCGTCGGGATAGTGCTGGTGCAAGTACGAACGAATCGCCTGCGGAAGCACCGACATCGGAAAATCGGCCCGTTTGGCATCGACTTCCTCCCATTCGCCGTTTTTGGCGAATTCGACCTTGCGGCCGTCGGCGAAGACGACTTTGTACTCCTTGTCGAACAGGTTGCCGTCGACCGTGACGTGCGATACCTGCGCATTGCCGAAATGAGTCTGGATGAACTGGCGGGCAGGAGCCGGAAGCTCCGAAACGGTGATAGGACGTTCGTCGGAAGCGAAAGCCGACGTGCATACGGCCATCGACAACAGCCCGACGAGCAACAACATACGTTTTTTCATAATGTTCTTATGATTTGGTTTGACGATTGTTTCCGTCGCTCCTGCAAAGATAATACCTTTTATCCATATCGGGCACGAGGCGGCGGCACGAAAAACCAGCCCGGGAATCAAAATCCCGCGCCGGTCGATCGTAGGAATCGGCATGCGCCGACACCCGAAGACTACTTGTTGTAGGCTTTCATCACAGAAATGAGGTCGAGCACTTTGTTCGAGTAACCCCATTCGTTGTCGTACCACGAAACGACCTTCACGAAGGTGTCGGTCAGTGCGATACCGGCAGCCTTGTCGAAGATCGAGGTGCGTGCATCACCCAAGAAGTCCGACGAAACGACAGCCTCTTCGGTGTAACCCAGAATGCCTTTCAGTTCGCCCTCCGATGCCTCTTTCATGGCAGCGCAGATTTCGTCGTACTTGGCGGGTTTGGCGAGGTTGACGGTCAGGTCGACTACCGAAACGTCGAGGGTCGGAACGCGCATCGACATACCGGTCAGTTTGCCGTTCAGCGACGGGATGACCTTACCTACTGCCTTTGCAGCACCGGTCGACGACGGGATGATGTTGCCCGAAGCGGCACGGCCGCCGCGCCAGTCCTTCATCGAGGGA
>JAMPDE010000001.1:922597-957625 GCA_023665825.1 Alistipes senegalensis
GTTTCGTGGCGGGCTCCGTCGGCCCCACGAACCGCACGGCCTCGATGTCGGCCGATGTTGCCGACCCTGCCGCCCGCAAGGTAACGTTCCGCCAGCTGGTCGATGCCTACACCGCACAGGTCGAAGGGTTGCTCGAAGGGGGCGTCGATATGCTGCTGGTCGAAACCGTCTTCGACACGCTCAACGCCAAAGCGGCCCTCTACGCCATCGACCGCATCGCCGAACGGACGGGTCGCCGCACGCCCGTCATGGTCTCGGGCACGCTGGCAGACACCAGCGGCCGCACGCTGTCGGGGCAGACCGTCGAAGCGTTCTGCGCTTCGGTCGCGCATGCCGGCCTGCTCTCCGTCGGCCTCAACTGCGCCTACGGGGCCAAACAACTGCTGCCCTACTTGGAGCGGCTGGCCGCCGTCGCACCGGTGCGCATCTCGGCCCACCCGAACGCCGGACTGCCCAACGTCATGGGCGGCTACGACGAAACGCCCGCGATGTTCGCCGAAGATGTCGGCGAGTACCTGCGACGCGGACTGGTCAACATCGTCGGCGGGTGCTGTGGCACGACGCCCGAACACATCTTCGAGTTGCGGAAAATCATCGGAGACTACGCGCCGCGTCCGCTACCCACGCCGCGCCGCGAAACGGTGCTGTGCGGATTGGAGCCGCTGCGAATCGTCCCCGAAGCCAACTTCATCAATATCGGCGAACGCACCAACGTCGCCGGTTCTGCCCGCTTCGCACGGCTGATTCGCGAGGGCAACTACGAGGAAGCCCTCTCGGTCGCCCGCGCACAAGTCGAAGCGGGAGCGCAAATCATCGACGTCTGCATGGACGACGGCCTGATCGACGGCCCGACAGCCATGCGCACGTTCCTGAATCTGGTTGCGTCGGAACCCGAAATCGCCCGCGTGCCGACGATGATCGACTCGTCGGATTGGGCGACGCTCGTAGCCGGACTGGAAGCGACGCAAGGCAAGGCCATCGTCAATTCGATTTCGCTCAAAGAGGGCGAAACGCCCTTTCTCGAACAGGCCCGCGAAATCCGCCGCTACGGGGCGGCCGTCGTGGTGATGCTCTTCGACGAACGCGGGCAGGCCGACACCTATGCACGCAAAATCGAGGTGGCCGAACGCGCCTACCGTCTGCTGACCGAAGCGGGTTTTCCGGCGGAGGACATCATCTTCGACCCCAACGTACTGGCCGTCGCAACGGGCATCGCGGAACACGACGGCTATGCCAAAGCCTTCATCGACGCCACGCGCTGGATCAAGGCCAACCTGCCCCATGCGAAGGTTTCGGGCGGCGTGTCGAACCTCTCGTTCGCCTTTCGGGGTAACAATCCGGTGCGCGAAGCGATGCACGCGGCGTTCCTCTATCACGCTATCGGCGCGGGAATGGACATGGGCATCGTCAATCCGCAGGCCCTGCGCCTCTACGACGACATCGACCCCCAGCTGCTCGAACGGGTCGAAGACGTGCTGTTATGCCGCCGCCCGGACGCTTCGGAACGGCTCGCGGAGTATGCCCAGCGCATGCACGCCGAAGCTGAAACAACGCCGCAAGCTGCCGACGCATGGCGGCAGGAGACATTGCAGAAACGCATCGGCCACGCGATGCTGAAAGGCGATGCGAAACACATCGAAGCCGACACATTGGAAGCCTATCGTGAACTGGGCGACCCGCTGGCTGTGGTCGATACGCTGCTGATGCCCGCAATGGAGCGGGTCGGCACGCTGTTCGGCGAGGGCAAGATGTTCCTGCCGCAGGTGGTCAAGACCGCCCGCGTGATGAAACGGGCCGTCGCAGCGCTCACGCCCCACATCGAACGCAGTGCGACGCAACACCACGCCGGCAAGGTGCTAGTGGCGACGGTCAAGGGCGACGTCCACGACATCGGCAAGAACATCGTCGCGGTAGTGATGGCCTGCAACGGCTACGAAATCCGCGATTTGGGGGTCATGGTCGATGCGCAGCACATCGTCGACGAGGCGGTCGCATGGAGTGCGGAGTGCATCGGGTTGAGCGGGCTGATTACGCCGTCGCTCGACGAGATGATCGGCGTATGCCGCGAATTGGAGCGGCGCGGGCTGCGGATTCCGGTCATCATCGGCGGGGCAACCACCTCCGACCTCCACACGGCATTGAAAATCGCGCCGGTCTATTCGGGCACGGTCGTCCACTCGCCCAACGCCAGTTGCAACAGCCGCCTGCTCGCGCAACTGCTGGGCTCCGACCGCGAACAGTTCGCCGAAGATGTCCGCGCGGAACAACAACGCCTGCGCGACGAATACGCCCGCCGCGAAGCCGCACGCAACCTCGTATCGCTCGCCGAAGCGCGGCGCATCGGCGCGACCCGTCCACCCCACGTGCCCGTCGAGCCGCTCCACACGGGCCGCATGGTATTTCCCGATTACGACATCGCCGACGTCGAACCGTTCATCGACTGGAATTTCTTTTTCGCGGCGTGGGGGCTCAAAGGCCGCTATCCCGACCTGCTCGACCACCCCGAAAAGGGTGCCGAAGCCCGCAAGGTATTGGCCGATGCGCAGGCCCTATTAGCCCGCATCCGCAACAAACGGCTGCTGACGCTGCAAGGGGTCGTGGGCATTTTCACAGCCCGCAGCGAGGGCGACGACCTCGTGCTGACCGACCCGAAAGGGCGCGAGCGACGGCTCGCGATGCTCCGCAGCCAGAATCCCGCCGACGGATGCCGCTCGCTGACCGACTATGTAGCCCCCGCAGGCGACTGGCTCGGCTGTTTCGCTGTGACGGCGGGCATCGGACTGAATGCGCTGTGCGAAAAATTCCGTGCTGACAATGATGACTATTCGGCCTTTTTAACAAAACTGCTGGCCGACCGGCTCGCCGAAGCCTTTGCCGAAGCGGTGCACAGCTTCGTGCGGCGGCAGATGTGGGGCTACGAGCAGGGGTCGCAGCTCGAACCGGCGGCTATCGTCAAAGGCGGCTATCGCGGCAGCCGCATGGCGTTCGGCTATCCGGCAGCACCCGACCACACGCTCAAACGCGAGGTGTTCGACCTGCTCGGCGTCGGGCAGACCACCGGCATGCGGCTCACCGAAAACTGCATGATCGACCCGGGCGAATCGCTCTGCGGACTGCTGTTCGCCGATGCGGACTACTTCGCCGTAGGGCCCGTCGACCGCGAGCAGGCCGAAGACTACGCCCGCCGTCGGGGATGCACGCCCGAAGAACTGGAAAAACGAATCCCGAACAACTACCGCCCATGAACGTCACCGAACTGCTGCACGCGACACTGGAACGAGGCGCGACCCGCTTCGCGTTCGAGCTGCTGCCGCCGCTCAAAGGCGACGGCATGGAGGGAATTCGCGCCTCGATCGACCGGCTGGCAGAGTTCGACCCGGCCTATATCAACGTCACGTTCCATCGCGAGAGCATCAAGCAGACACTACGGGCGGACGGCACGCCGGAACGACACGTCGTGCGGCGGCGTCCGGGCACGGTGGGCATCTCGGCCGCTATCCGCCAACGCTACGGCATCGAAACGGTGCCCCACCTGATCTGCGGCGGGCTGTCGCGCTACGACATCGAGGACGCACTCATCGACATGGATTTTCTCGGACTGCACAACGTGCTGGCCCTGCGGGGCGACAAGTTGCAGGACGAGCGGGCATTCGTTCCCCACCCGCAAGGCCATGCGCATGCGGTCGACCTCGTGCGGCAAATCGCGGCCATGAATCGCGGACAGTTCGTCGACGGCGAGGTGGAGGTATGCCACCACTCGAAGTTCTCGATCGGCGTGGCGGGCTATCCCGAAAAACACGCCGATGCGCCCGACGCGGAGAGCGACATCCGTCGACTGAAAGAGAAAATCGACGTCGGAGCTGAGTACATCGTTACCCAGCTGTTCTACGACAACGCCCGTTTTTTCGACTTCGTGCGCCGTTGCCGCGAAGCCGACATCACCGTGCCCATTATTCCGGGCATCAAGCCGATTTCGACCCTGCGGCACCTGACGCTGCTGCCCGCGACCTTCGGATGCTCGATTCCGGCCGACCTCGAACGCGAAATCCTCGCCCACCGCGACGACCCGGCGGCAATCCGCCGCATCGGTACCGAATGGGCCATCGCCCAAAGCCGCGAACTGAAAGCGGCGGGCGTACCGGTGCTGCACTACTACCCGATGGGCAAGGCGGAAAACATCGTCGAAATCGCCAAAACCGTATTTTAGCCATGACCCCAGTCGAATTCCGCCGCCACCTGCACGCCCACCCCGAGCTTTCGTTCCGCGAGGAGGCGACCGCCGCATTCATCACCGAACAACTCACAGCGGCAGGCATCGAATGCCGTCCCATTGCGCGCACGGGCGTACTGGCCCGCATCGAGGGACGCAATCTCGTATCGGCCGGACGGCCCGCCGTCGTCCTGCGGGCCGACATCGACGCCCTGCCCATTGCAGAGCGGACGGGGCTGGCCTGCTGCTCGCAAAACGAGGGGGTCATGCACGCCTGCGGACACGACATCCACGCGGCCGTACTTTTCGGGGTGTTGCAGCATCTGGCCGCCGCACCCGATTTCGCAGGGACGGTCTTCGGGCTATTCCAGCCGGGCGAGGAGTGCAATCCGGGCGGCGCATCGCTCGTACTGGCCGAAAATCCGTTCGAGGGCTACGACGTCCGCGCTGTCGTCGGCGAGCACGTTGAACCGCAGCTGGAAGTGGGCACGCTCGGCTTCCGGGCCGGAAAATACATGGCGGCGAACGACGAACTGCGCTTTCGGGTGCACGGCGCAGGCGGGCACGGAGCCCTGCGCACGCAGTTGAAAGACCCCGTAGCGGCAGCCGCCGAACTGATTTCAGCGCTTTTGGGTCTGAACGACACCGAATCGGTGCTCTCCATCGGCCGGGTCGAAGCCGCCGGAGCGACGAACGTTGTCCCCGACGAAGTCTGCATGGAGGGTACGCTGCGCACGTTCGACGAAGCACACCGCGACGAACTGCACCGCCGAATCACCGACACGGTGAGCGGCATCGACCGACGGCACGGTACCCACACCGACATGGACATCGATCGCGGCTATCCCTGCGTGGTGAACGACACCGCGCTGGTCGAACTCTCCACCACCCTTGCCAAGCAAAGCGGCCTCTTAATAAAAATGCTCCCGCTGCGGCCGACGGCCGAAGACTTCGGGTACTATTGTCGGCGTTATCCCTCGCTGTTCTACCGGTTAGGAGTGGGTGCCGCCGCAGACCGCACGCATACGGCGACTTTCGCCCCCGACGAACGGGCCATCGACGTCGGAATCGGTTTCATGCACCGACTGGCCCTGCTAATTCTCAAACAATCATGAAGAAAACGAAACAACCACGCAAAATACGTGAACCCAAAGACCGCGCGAGCATCATTCTGAACCTGCTCCGCGAAATGCCCGACAACAAATTCTCGCTCAAGCACCTCGCTTCGGCATCGGGCGGAGCGACGAAAGAGGGGCGCCGCGAAACGCTCGAAATCATCGGCCGGCTCTTCGACGAGGGAATCGTCGAGGAGTGCGCCCGTCAGAAATACCGCCTCACCCGCAAACACCTGCCCCGCTACGAAGGCACAGCCTCGATGAACTCGACCGGCACCGTGTTCGTGCGGGTCGACGGAATGGAGCAGGATATCTACATCCACCCCCGCAACACGGCCAATGCACTGGACGGCGACCGCGTGGAAGCGGTCATCCTCAACGGCAAACGCAAGAACAAACAACCCGAAGGCGAGATCGTCCGCATCGTGGAACGCAGCCGCAAGAGCTACGTCGGCATCGCCGAAGTGGGTTCGCATCAGATTTTCGTGCGGCCCGATTCGCGCAACATCGCATCGGACATCTACCTCTCGAAACGCACCTATCCCGATGTGCAGGACGGCGACAAGGTGGTCGTGCGCATCGTCGACTGGGCCGAAGGGAGCAAATGCCCCGTCGGCGAGCTGGTCGACATTCTGGGCCCCGCAGGGGAGAACGACACCGAAATGCACGCCATACTGGCCGAATACGACCTCCCCTACCGCTTCGAACCCGAAGTGGAGACGGCCGCCCGAGCCATCGACGGACGCATCACCGAAGCCGAAATCGCCGCCCGCCGCGACTTCCGCGACGTAACGACCTTCACGGTCGACCCGGCCGACGCGAAGGATTTCGACGACGCACTGTCGGTGCGCCGCATCCGCGACGGCGTGTGGGAAGTGGGCGTGCACATCGCCGACGTGACCCACTACGTGCGTCCGCACTCTACGATCGACGACGAAGCCGTCGCGCGCGGCACGTCGGTCTACTTGGTCGACCGCACGGTGCCGATGCTCCCCGAACGGCTCTCGAACGAGCTCTGCTCGCTGCGGCCCGACGAGGACAGCCTCTGCTTTTCGGCCGTCTTCACGCTCAACGAAAACCTCGACCTGCTCGACGAATGGTTCGGCCGCACGGTCATCCACTCCGACCGCCGGTTCACCTACGCCGAAGCGCAGCAGGTCATCGAAACCGGACGGGGCGACTATGCCGACGAGGTGCTGACCCTGCACCGGCTGGCGCAGGGACTGCGCGCGCAGCGTTTCAAGAACGGCGCAATCGCGTTCGCCCGCGAGGAGATGAAATTCCGGCTCGACGAACACGGCAAACCCATAGGCGTCTACTTCAAGGAACAACAAGAGGCCAACCAGATGATCGAGGAGTTCATGCTGCTGGCCAACCGGCGCGTAGCGGAGTTCTGCGGTCACCGCACGAACGACAAAGGCCGCCGCACGCCCCGCACGATGGTCTACCGCGTGCACGACACGCCCAACGAGGAGAAACTCGACCGCTTCCGGCAGTTCATCCTGCGCTTCGGGCGGGTGTTCCACGCCTCGAAAGGGCGTGCCGTAGCGAAAGAGATGAACAAACTTTTCGGCCAGCTCAAAGGCACGCCCGAAGAGAACGCCGTGACGATCATGGCCGTGCGGTCGATGGCCAAAGCGTGCTACACGACCGACAACATCGGCCACTACGGGCTGGCGTTCCCCTACTACACGCACTTCACGTCACCAATCCGGCGCTATCCCGACATGATGGTGCACCGGCTGCTGGCGCGTTACTTGGACGGCAGCAAGTCGGCAGACCGGGAGACGCTCGAAAGCCTCTGCGTACACGCATCGGAACGCGAAGTAGTGGCGGCCGAAGCCGAACGCGCCTCGATCAAGTACAAGATGGTGGAGTTCATGAAAGAGCACTTGGGCGAGGAGTTCTCGGGACGCGTTTCGGGGCTGACCGACTGGGGCGTCTACGTCGAACTCGACGAAACGCACATCGAGGGGCTGGCCCACATGCGTGACATCGAGGGGGATTTCTTCCTCTTCGACGAAACCGACTACGAGGTCATCGGCCAATCGACCGGCCGCCGGCTGACGCTGGGCGACGCCGTGCGCATCCGCGTGAAGCAGGCCGACCTGCGCAAACGGCAGCTCGACTTCGAGCTACTGGCACCCCAGTCCGGCTCCGACCGAAGCCGTTCGCGGCATGCCAAGCCGGACACGGCACCCGCCGTTCGCCGCAGCTCGCGGAGGAAAGGGAGATAAAAAAGAGGAGTGCCGCTCGTTAGAGCGGCACTCCTCTTTTTTATATAATTCATTTCTCCAACTGCATCTTGTCGATGAGGGCTTGGGTCTCGGGCTTATGGCCGCGAAACCGGACGTAAAGCGTCATCGGATGCTCCGACCCGCCTTTCGACAGGATGTTTTCGCGGAACGAATCCGAAACCTCGCGATTGAAGATGCCTTTCTCCTTGAAAAGCGAGAATGCGTCGGCTTCGAGTACTTCGGCCCATTTGTACCCGTAATATCCGGCCGCATAACCGCCCGCGAAGATGTGTGTGAACGCGGGCGACATGGCCGTACCCTCGACGACGGGCAGTACCTGCGTGGGAGCCATCGCCGCCTGCTCGAATGCCGCGACATCGCCCGTGAACGACTCCGTCAGCGTGTGCCAAGCCATGTCGGTCATGCCGAACGACAACTGGCGCACGTTGGCGTAGGCCGCCAGATAGTTCTGCGCCGCCACGATGCGGTCGACGATCTCGGCCGGAATCGGCTCGCCCGTCTTGTAGTGCACGGCCCACAGGTCGAGGAACTCCTTTTCGGTCGCCCAGTTCTCCATGATTTGCGACGGAAGTTCCACGAAGTCGCGGTAGACGCTCGTACCGGTCAGCGATTCGTACGAACCCTCGCCCAGCATGCCGTGCAGGGCATGGCCGAACTCGTGGAGGAAGGTCTCCAACTCGTCGAACGTCAGCAGCGACGGTTCGGTTTCGGTCGGCTTGGTGAAATTCATCACCAGCGACACCAACGGACGCACCTCCTTGCCGTCGACCGTTTTGGCGCCGCGAAACTCGGTCATCCAAGCACCGGCGCGTTTCGTGGCACGCGGGAAGAAGTCGAGGTAGAGCACCGCGCGGAAACGGCCTTCGGAATCGGTCACGTCGTAAGCTGTGACGTCGGGATGATAGACCTCGATGTCGGGATTGGGCGTGAACGTGAGCCCGTAGAGCTTATTGGCCAACAGGAAGACGCCCTTCTTGACGTTTTCGAGCGACAAGTAAGGTTTTATCAATTCGTCGTTGAGCGAATAGTGGGCGTCCTTGTATTTCTGGCTGTAATAGGCCCAATCCCAAGGCATCAACGCACCTTTGAAACCGAGCGAAGCGGCGTAATCGTTCACCTTGCGGTAATCGGTGTCGGCATAGGATTTCGTCGCCGTCAGCAACTCCTGCAAGAAATTCTGCACGGTCGGCGTATTCTCGGCCATGCGGTTTTCCAGCACGTAGTCCGCATAGTTCTTATAGCCCAGCAGGTTGGCGATTTTCAGCCGCGTATCGACGATTTTGCGGATCACCTCCGTGTTGTCGAACTCCCCGCCCAAAGCACGCGAGTTGGACGCCCGCCAAAGTTTCTCTTTGAGCGCACGATTCGACGAATAGGTCAGGAACGGCACGTAGCTCGGAGCCTGCAACGTCACAGTCCAACCCTTCTGGCCGCGCGCTTTGGCATCGGCCGCCAGCGTCGCTTTGACGAACGCGGGCAGCTCGGCCACCTGCGCGGGGTCGGTGATGTTGAGCGTAAAGGCGTTGGTCGCCGCGAGCGAATTCTGGCCGAACTGCAACGTCAAGGCCGACAACTCGGTAGTGTACTGCCGGTACAACTCCTTGTCCTCGTCGGAGAGAGCCGCGCCGTTGCGGGCGAAACTCTTGTAAGTATTTTCGAGCAGTTTTTTGTCCTCCGTCGAAAGGCCCCAGCCCGGATGTTCGTAGACCTCCTTGACGCGTGCGAACAAGGCGGGGTCGAGCGAAATGTCGTTCGCCAGCTGCGTCAGTTTCGGCTGGACGCGCTGGGCGATCGCCTGCATTTCGTCGGTCGCATCGGCTTCCAGCAGATTGAAGAAAATCCCCTCGATGCGGCCGAGCAGTTCGCCCTGCCGCTCCAACGCGACGATGGTATTGCCGAACGTGGACTTCTTGGGATTGTTGACAATGGCGTCGATTTCAGCCCGCGCGCAGGCGATGGCGGCATCGAACGCCGGCTCGTAGTTCGCCAGCTCGATAGCCGAGAACGGAGCCGTCTCGTGGGGCGTCGACCACTCGGCCAACAGCGGATTGGAGCTATCCAGTTCGGGCAGCTGCGCCTTCGGCATCGAACGGTCGGCACAACCCGCCGCCAAAGCGGAAAAAGTCATAAGCAAAAGTGTTTTTTTCATCTTATTTCGGAATATGGGTTTCTTCATTTTTCGGGCCACGACATCATTCGGCGACGGCCGTGTCCGGTTCATTCGCTACTTCGGGGGTCGGTTCGGGTTCCGGTTCGATCAGGCCGCGACCGAGCAGCATCGCCCGTTTGTCGGGGTCTTGGCCGCGAAAAGCGCGGTACATCGTCATGCCGTCCTCCGACCCGCCGCGCGCCAGAATCTCGCGGCGGAATTTCTCGGCGATTTTCTTGTTGAAAAGGTCGCCGCTCTCGCGGAATGCCGCGAAAGCATCCTTGTCCAACACTTCGGCCCATGTATAGAAATAGTACCCGGCCGAATAACCGCCGTTGAAGATGTGCGCGAAGTAAGGGTAATGGTAACGCGGTTCGATTTGGGGAATCAGCCCGCGCCGCTCGTTCAGCGCGTTGCGCTCGAACGCTACGGGGTCAAACGGCTCGTACTCCGTAATGGAATGGATGTCCATGTCGGAAAGCGACGCGGCGATTAGCTCCGTCGTCGCGAAACCCTGATTGAACAGCTCGCTGCGGCGCAGTTTCTCGACCAGATGCTGCGGAATCACCTCGCCCGTGCGGTAGTGCACGGCGTAGTGTTTCAGCACGTCGGGCTCGAACGCCCAGTTCTCCATGACCTGCGACGGAAGTTCGACGAAATCGCCCTCGACCTCCGTGAGCCCGCGATATTTCACGTCGTGGAACAGGAAGTGCAGCGCGTGGCCGAACTCGTGGAACAACGTTTCGGTCTCGTCGAGCGTCAGCAGGGCCGGCGTGCCGGCGGTCGGACGGGTGAAGTTGGCCACGATCGAGACGACGGGAGCGACCCGCTCGCCGTTCTCGTAGATCTGCTCGACGTAATTGCCGCACCATGCGCCCTGACTCTTGCCGTCGCGCGGGAAGAAGTCGAAATACAGCACGCCCAGATGCGATTCGTCGGCATCGAGCACCTCGTAGGCTACGGCTTCGGGGTGGTAGAGCGGCACGGCGACCGGCCGGAACGTGATGCCGTACAAGCGATTAGCCAAGAAGAAAATGCCGCTCTGCACGTTCTCCAACGAGAAATAAGGCCGCAGCATCTCTTCGTTCAGGTCGTAATTCTGCTTGCGCAGTTTCTCGGCATAGTACCACCAGTCCCACGCCTCGAACGTCCCGTCGGGATAGTCCTTGCGGAAAAGTTCGGTCATTTCGGCCAGCTCGCTTTCGGCCCGTTCGAGCGCGGGCGTCCAGATTTCGTCGAGCAGCGCGTAGACCGCTTTCGGCGTTCCGGCCATCTGGTCGGCCGTGACGTAGGCGGCATAGGAGGGATACCCCAGCAGGTGGGCTTTCTCCGTCCGCAGCTTAATGAAATCGTTGATGAGCTGTTTGTTGTCGTGGGCATCGCCGTTGTTGCCGCGCGAGAGGTAGGCCTTGTAGATGCGCTCGCGCAGGTCACGCTGCGTCGAGTAGGTCACGAACGGAATCCAGCTCGGTTTGTGCAGCGTGAAGACGTACCTGTTTTTGAGCCCCAGCGCTTCGGCCTTTTCGCGCGCTTGGTCGCGCACGCCCGACGGAAGGCCGTCCAACTGATCCGAAGCGAGCTCCATGACGAACGCGTTGTTTTCGGCCAGCAGGTTGTTGCCGAAGCGCACCGACGCGAGCGAAAGCTCCTCGTTGATGGCTTTCAGCCGCTCTTTTTGCTCCTTGTCGAGCAGGGCGCCGGCCCGCACGAAACCGTCGTAGGTCTTTTGCAACAGCCGGGTCTGTTCGGCATCGAGGCCCAGCTGCGCCCGGCGGTCGTACACCGACTTTATTTTGGAAAAAAGTTTTTCGTCGAGCCGGATGCGGTCGGCGTGGGCCGTCAGCAGCGGCATGGCCTGCTCCTGCAAGGCCTGCATCTCGGGGCTGTTGTCGGCCTCGCACAACATGCCGAATACCAGCGCGGCCTGCGCCAGCATTTTTCCCGAGTTGTCGTAAGCGAGGATGACGTTCTCGAACGTGGGTTCGTCGTTGTCGGACGTAATGGCGTCGATTTCGGCCGCCTGCAACGACATGCCGCGCTCGAAAGCGGGCAGGAAGTGTTCGGGGCGGATGCGGTCGAACGGCGGCACGCCGTAGGGCGTATCCCACGCGCCGAAAAAGGGATTCTCCGCCTTGTCTGCGGCGGAATTGCACGACACGACGGTCATAAGCGAAAGAAGCGATAAAGTGAATAAACCTGCGATGCGTTTCATCGGATTTCGTGATTATTGTTTAACTTTGCGGGCTATAAAGATAAAGAATTTAATCCGGCCATGCAACTCTTTTACGCGCCCGGCTTGGTGCCGCCCGAACACACGCTCGACGAAGAAGAATCGAAGCACTGCGTGCGGGTACTGCGTCTGGACGCCGGCGACACGGTGAACGTGACCGACGGTCGGGGCAATCTGTACCGGTGCGAGCTGGTCGAGGCCCATCCGAAGCGCTGCCGCCTGCGGGTGGTCAACTGCCGGCCGGAGTACGAAAAACCCGCCTACCGGCTGACAATGGCCGTCGCGCCGACCAAGAACGCCGACCGCTTCGAGTGGTTTCTCGAAAAGGCGACCGAAGTGGGCGTCAGTGCAATCGTGCCGCTCGAAACCGAGCACAGCGAACGGCGCAATTTCAAGGCCGAACGGGGCGAACGGGTCATCACGGCCGCGATGAAACAGTCGCTCAAAGCCTATCGGCCCGAACTGCATCCGCTGACCGCGTTTCGCGAGGCGGTGGAACGGCCGTTCGACGGCCGCCGGTTCATCGCCCACTGCGACGTAGCCCGCACGGCAGCGGGGAAAGCCTATTTGGCGCAGACGCTGCACGCGGGCGAAGATGCGGAGGTCTTCATCGGGCCCGAAGGGGATTTTTCGCCGGAGGAGATCGACTTCGCGCTGGCGCACGGATTCGAGGAAATCACGCTGGGCCCGCAACGGCTGCGCACCGAAACGGCGGCGGTCGCAGCGACGGTCATGGCGGCCGTCGTCAATGAAACGAATTGCCAAACGGAGGCTGACCGCAAGGTACGGAGCTCCGCCAAATCAGAAAAATCATGAATCATGAATTGTTAGTTCCGGCCTGCTTCGCGGCGGTGATCGCACTGATTTTCGCCGTGCCGCTGCGGGCCAAAGCGTGGGTGTCGCTCGCGCTGACCGGCATCGGAGTCGTCTGTGCTTCGGCGAAAGCAGTCGGCGTGCTCGCGACGGGACGCACCGCCCGACTGTGGAGCTTCGACAGCCCGCTGTTCGGACACGACACCGGCTCGATGGACGGGCTATCGGCGTTGCTCGTGCTGGTCATCGCCGTCGGCTCGGTCGCCGCGACGCTCTATTCGCGCGGCTACTTGGCCCACCACCTCGCGACCAAATCGCCCGTCCACACGGCGCTGCACTACGCCTCGCTGACGCTGATGTCGCTGGCCATGCTGGCGGTGGTCTGCTCCGACGGCGGATTCTCGTTCCTCTTTTTCTGGGAGTTGATGACCGTCGCGTCGTTCCTCTTGATTCTGTTCGACGCCGAACGTCCCGAAGTGCGCCGCGCGGCACTCTCCTACCTTATCATGATGCACGTGGGATTCGTGCTGCTCATCGTCGGGTTCGCACGGTTGCACGCCGTCTGCGGTTCGGCCTCGTTCGCCGGCCTGCCCGCCTACTTCGCCGCGCAGCCTGCACTGCCGCTTTTCTTGGTCTTTTTGGTCGGGTTCGGCATGAAAGCGGGTCTGTTCCCGCTCCACGTCTGGCTGCCCGAAGCACACCCCGCCGCCCCGTCGCACGTGTCGGCGCTGATGTCGGGCGTGATGATCAAAACGGGCGTCTACGGCATCCTGCGCATCACGGCGGCCGTTCCCGAACCGCAGCTCCGAACCGTCGGGTACATCCTGCTGGGGCTCGGCATCGTGACCGGTCTGTGGGGCGTCGTGCTGGCCGCGTCGCAGAACGACGTGAAACGCCTGCTGGCCTATTCGTCGATCGAGAACATCGGCATCATCCTGCTCGGCACGGGCATCGCCGCGCTGGGCAAGGCCGCCGCGAATCCGGCCGTCGCGCTGTGCGGCATCGCCGGAGCCCTGCTCCACACGGTCAACCACTCGTTCTTCAAGTCGCTGCTTTTCTTCGGCGCGGGGAACATCCTTTCGCAGACGCACACCACCTCGCTCAACGCGCTGGGCGGACTGGGGCGCCACCTGCCCGTCACGGGACTGCTCTTTTTGGTCGGTACGGTCGCTATCTGCGCCCTGCCACCGCTCAACGGGTTCGTTTCGGAGCTCCTGATTTATTCCGGCATGCTCAACGGCATCGCCGGCGACCGCCACGTGCTCGCGATGGCCGGAGCCCTCGCGGCGCTGGCCCTCATCGGCGGCATCGCGGTGCTGGCATTCACCAAACTCTACGGCACGGTCTTTCTCGGTTCGCCGCGCACGCACGTCGTCGCCGAAGCCGAAGAGGTCGACGGCCTCCGCATCGGCGCGATGGCCCTGCCGCTGACGGGCATTTTAGCAGTGGGATTGTTCCCGCAATACGCCGTGCAGGTCATCGTCCGCGCAGCGGCCTTTTTCGGGGCAGGTTCCGACGCTCTTGCGGCCTTGCCGTCCGTATGTACCGCCCTGTGCCGCACGGTGTGGATTCTGACGGCCGTTATCGGCGGCCTCGTCTGGCTGCGCAGCCGGTTGTTGCGCCGCCACACCGTCGTGCAGGGGCCGACGTGGGGCTGCGGATTCACCTCGCCCAACGTGCGGATGCAATACACGGGCGAATCGTTCGCCGAAGGGCTGCAATCGATCGCCCGGCCGCTGACGCACGACCGCTGCGACGGAGCGCCGGTCGGCGCGGGCGAAATTATCCCGAAAGCCCACAACTACGACGTCCGCCACCGCGACCGCATCGGGACGCTCTTCGCCGCATGGTGGGTCGAAGCCCTGCGCATGCTCAACGGCCGCGTGATGCGTCTGCGTACGGGCAAGATCAACCACTACGTGCTCTTCGCGCTGGCCTTTCTGGCAGCGGTATTCGTACTGTCGGTTCTCGATTTGCTTTAACTGCTATGAAAATACTCGATATTTCACTCCTGCTGGCCGTTGCAGTCGCCGTTCCGGGTGTCATCAACCGCACCCGCGCGCTGCTCGCCGGACGCAAAGGCACCCGCTTCCTGCAACACCTCTACGACGTACGGCTGCTGCTGCGCAAGGGCGCGGTCTATTCCACGACCGTCTCGACGCTGTTCCGCGTCACGCCGTCGGTCTATCTCGGCGCGGCGTTCGTCGCCCTGCTGTTCGTGCCGGTGGGCGACCTGCCGCCCGTGCTGGCGTTCGACGGCGACCTCGTGGCGTTCGCCTACACGCTGGCACTGGGACGTTTCGCCCTGATTCTGGCCGCGATGGATACCGGCAGCCCGTTCGAGGGCATGGGCGCGAGCCGCGAAGCCCTCTACGGTGCACTGGTCGAACCCGCGCTGATGCTCGTCATGGGGACGCTCGCCCTGCTGACGGGCTGCACCTCGTTCGCCGAGCTGTTCGCTGCCGAAAGCACGAGCGGCTATCCGATCGTCCTGCTGCTGCTCGCCTACGTCCTCGTAAAAATAGGCTTCACCGAGAGCGGGCGCGTGCCGGTCGACGACCCCCGCACCCACTTGGAACTGACGATGATCCACGAGGTGATGTGCCTCGACTACTGCGGCGTCGACATGGCGTTCATCAAGGCGGGCGGCTGGTGCAAGACCGCCGCGTTCGCCGTGCTCGCCGCCGATGCCGTCGCCGCCGTGTGCTGCCCGCACTGGTGGTTCGCCGCACCGCTCGCCGTCGTGCTGACGGGATGCTCGGTCGGCGTGGTCGAATCGACGCAGGCCCGCAACAAACTCGTCCGCAACACCACCTTCATACTCACCATCGCAGCGCTGGCCGCGCTCGTATTCTTCACGGCCTACCTGCTGCAACTCCACATCGTATTAGGATGATACTCGCACCGATTCTACTCTACGTCGTGACGCTGGTCTACCTCGCCATCACCGAGCGGTACCGCAACTTCGCCGCCATCATGCGCGCGCAGGGGTTCCTGCTTTTCGCCATCGCCCTGCTGCAACTGCACGCCATTCACCCTACCGAACTGGCGTTCATCGCGCTGGAAACGCTGGTCTTCAAGGCACTGCTCATTCCCGCCATTCTGTTCGCCATTATCCGGCGCACGAAAATCAACCGCGTGCGCACATCGGGCTCGTCGCAGTTCGGCGCGCTCGTGCTGTCGCTCACGGCACTGGTCGTCAGCGCGTCGCTCACCTACTACATCGCCGACCGCACCGTCGACTTGGTCTTCTTCGGCGTCGCACTGTACGCGTTGTTGAGCGGACTGACGCTGATCGTGCTCCGCTCGCGGCTGTTCTCGCATCTGGTCGGATTTCTCGTCATCGAGAACGGCGTGTTCCTCTTTTCGATGGCGATCGGCGTCGAGATGCCATGGGTCATCAACATCGCCATCCTGCTCGATATTCTGATGTCCGTACTGATGATGAGCATCTTTTTCCGCCGCATCGACGACCGCATCCATGCCGACGATGCCGACGCCCTGACGCACGTAAAAGACTGACGCCATGACACTCTACTTCCTTTTCAGCATACTCGTCGCCGCAGGCGCGTTTCTGGCGCGCAACGACCGGCACCTGTTCTTCGCCGGGCTCGCGTTCTACGCCGTGCAAATCGGATTCGCCGTGCAGCTGCTCGCGGGCGGGCTCTACGGCACGACTTCGCGCGCCTTTTTCACGTTCGACGCCGCCGGCTCGCTTTTTTACCTGTTGCTGACCCTCGTGTCAGCTTTCGCCTACTTCCACTCGGAAGCCTACCTCAAAGGCAGCGACATCCGCCAGACGCGCACCTACTCGGCACTGGTGATGCTGCTCACCGCCGCTATCGCAGGGGTCTACTTCTCGAACAACCTCGCCGTGACGTGGATTCTGCTCGAAGCGACCAGCCTTTGCACGGCGGGCATCGTCTACCACCGCCGCACCAAACAGACGCTCGAAGCGGCATGGAAATACCTGTTCGTCTGCTCGACGGGCATCGCCGTCGCCTATTTGGGCATTCTGCTGCTGTGCGCCGCGACCCGTTGCGAGTCGCTCTCGCACGAAGCCGTTGCCGCGACGGTCGCGACGGCCAATCCGCTCTATCTGAAAATCGCATTCTTACTGATACTTTGCGGGTACAGCTGCAAAGCCGAGATTTTTCCGCTTTACACCGTCGGCGTCGACGCCAATTTCGCCGCGCCGTCGCCCGGTTCGGCGCTGATTTCGACGGGGCTGGTCAACGCCGGATTCTTGGCCCTGTTCCGCATCTACAAGCTGCTGGCCGCGTCGGAGGTCTTCGGGTGGGTGCAGCACGTGCTGCTGCTCACGGGCGTGCTGTCGCTCGTCATCGGAGCGTTGTTCCTGCGCCGCACGAACAACTACAAACGTTTCCTCTCCTACTCGACGGTCGAAAACATGGGCATCGCCGCCATCGGGCTGGGTATCGGCGGCATCGGCGTGTGGGCGGCACTGTTCCACGTCGTCTTCCACACCTTGATTAAAAGCAGTTTGTTCCTGCAAATGGCCGTCGTGCGGCAGGTCTACAACGGCTACCGTATCAACCGCATCGGCGACTACATCCGCATCAACCGCATCGGAGCCGTCGGGCTGCTGGCGGGCATGGTGGTGCTCATCGCATTCCCGCCCTCGCCGTTGTTCGTGTCGGAGCTGTTGATACTGCGCGAAGCGGCCGCCGACGGTGCATGGTGGCTCGTCGCGGCGATGGTGCTGCTGGTCTGCATCGTCATCTACTCGTTCTGCTCGCGCATGATCCGCCTCTGCTACCAACCCAACCAAGACGAACTGCATCCCTCAAAAGCCGACCGCGCCCTTTCGTGGTCGGCACTCGTGCTGCTCGTGCTCGCCATGATCGCGGGTCTGTGGCAGCCCGAACCGCTCGTCGAACTTTTGCACGAAATAGCCGAACTATGATACGCTATTACATTACCGACAACACGGCGGCGGCCGTTCCGCTCGGCGACATCCCCGAAGTGGCCTATGCGGAGTTCTACGACGACCTCTGCGCGAAACTCGCCGAGCCGCGCTATCACTTGGCGCACTACTTCGCCCTGCCCGAAGAGGGACGCATGCGCTTCTACGCGCTGCTGCTGGACGACGAGGCCTCGCAGGTGCTCGTCACCTCGTTCGCGACCGGCTACTACGACGACACGGCGCTGCCCTCGCTCACGGCGCGCCACCCGCAGGTGCATCCGTTCGAGCGCGACATCGCCGAACGCTACGGCATCCGCTTCGACGGGATGCCTTGGCCCAAGCCGCTGCGATTCCCGTTCGACCGCTACGACCGCGCGAGCTCGATGGACAACTACCCGTTCTACACGATGGAGGGCGGCTCGCTCCACGAAGTCAACGTCGGGCCTATCCATGCGGGCATCATCGAGCCCGGAGCGTTCCGCTTCATTTGCAACGGCGAGCAGGTGCTGCACCTCGAAATCGCGCTGGGCTACCAGCATCGGGGTGTCGAACACGCCTTCGAGACGATCGCCAACCGCCTGCGCCAATGCTGTCTGGCCGAAACGGTCGCCGGCGACAGTGCGGTAGCCCATGCGACGGCGTTCGCCGAAGCCGTCGAGAAACTCACCGGCCACGAACGCCCCGCCCAGCTCGACCGCGAACGCGCCGTAGCACTGGAACTCGAACGCATGGCGATGCACATCGCCGACACGGGCGCCTTGTGCGGCGACGTGAGCTACCAGCTGGGGCAGGTGGCCTGCGAAGCCCTGCGCACGATGACGATCAACACCACGCAGGCATGGTGCGGCAACCGCTTCGGCAAGGGACTGATCCGTCCGCACGGCACCAACCACCCGTTGGACGCGGCGACGGCGGAAATGATTCGGCATAACGTGAAAGAAATCGCCCGCCGCTACAACGAAGTGCGGCAGGACATCAAATCGTCGCCGACGCTGCTGGCGCGGTTCGAGCAATGCGGCATCGTGACGCGCGAACAGATGGCCGCTATCGGCGGCGTGGGGCAGGCGGCTCGTGCGAGCGGACTGGCCCGCGACCTGCGCGCGACGCATGCGTGGGGAGCCTATGCCAAGCACATTCGGCACGAACCGTTCGTCAAGACGCAGGGCGACGTCATGGCGCGCCTGATGATGCGCTGCCGCGAGGTGCTGCAATCGGCCGAATACATCGACCGGCTGCTGGAAATCTACGAACGGAAATACGCCGATGCACCCAATCCCTGCACCGCCCCCGACTACACGGCACCGCTGGCACCGTCGTCGCTCGCGTTCGGGCTGGTCGAGGGGTGGCGCGGCGAAACGTGCCACGTGCTTGTAACCGATGTGGCGGGCCGGCTCGCCGCCTGCCGCGTCAAAGACCCGAGCCTCCACAACTGGACGGCGCTGGCACTGGCCCTGCGCGGCGAGGGAATCTCCGACTTCCCGATCTGCAACAAAAGTTTCAATCTCTCCTACTGCGGACACGACCTATGATACTTCCCAAAATAAAAGTCCTGCACAGTCACGGCCGGCAGGCGATTCCCGACCTCGATGCCGTGACGCTGACCGAGCGGTTTCGGGGCCGCCCCGAACTGACCGAAACGTCCGACACGGCCGACCTCGAAGCGGCCGCCGCGCTCTGTCCGACGGGTGCGCTCGCGGCAAAACCCTTCGCACTCGATCTCGGACGCTGCCTTTTCTGCGGCGAATGCGCCCTGCGCGCACCCCGCAACATCCGCTTCACCAACGACTACCGCATCGGTTCGCCGACGCGCGAGGGGCTCGTCCTACGACCCGGCATGACCGCCGTGCCGTTCGGCCGCACGGCCGTGCGGCCGGAACTGGCCCGCTGCTTCGGCCAGTCACTCCATCTGCGCGAAGTCTCGGCGGGCGGCGACGCGTCGGTCGAAATGGAGCTGGGCGCGACGGGCAACGTCAATTTCGACTTCGGACGGTTCGGTGTCGGATTCACCGCCTCACCGCGCCATGCCGACGGCGTGGTCGTATCGGGCCCCGTGACGGCCAACATGGCCGAAGCCCTGCGCATCTGCTACGATGCCGTAGCAGAACCCAAACTGCTGGTGGCCTGCGGCACGGAAGCCTGCTCGGGCGGACTGTTCGCCGAAAGCAAGGCCGTCGACCGCACGTTTTTTGCAACGCACCGGGTCGACCTCTGGCTGCCGGGCGCGCCGACCCACCCGATGGTCTTCATCGACGGCATCCGCACGCTGCTGGGGAAAAAGAATCGAATCTGAAACGACGCATGCGACAACTGCTCACACTCTTTTGGAGTTTTTTTAAGATCGGGCTGTTCACTTTCGGCGGTGGGTACGCGATGATTCCGCTGATCCGGCGCGAAGTCATAGACCGGCGCGGCTGGATCGCCGAACCGGAGTTCCTCGACCTGCTGACGCTGGCGCAATCGGCACCCGGCCCCATTTCGCTCAACACGTCGGTCTTCGTGGGCTACAAGATGCGCGGGTATGCCGGTGCCGTAGCCGCGATTCTGGGCGTCGTCGTGCCGTCGTTCGTCATCATCCTGCTGATAGCCCTGCTGTTCGCCGACATCCGCACCAATCCGGTGGTCGACGCCGCATTCAAGGGGATGCGGCCGGCCGTCGTGGCACTCATCATCGTGCCGGTCATCTCGCTGGCCAAAGGGATGCACCCCGCGATGTATGCCGTCATCGCGCTGACAGCCGTCGCAGTCTGGCATTTGGGCTGGTCGCCCGTATGGATACTGGCCGGAGCGGCCGCCGCAGGGATTCTGCACGCGCTGTACCGATTGAGAAAGGAGGGCCGCCGATGATACTGCTGCAACTATTCTTCAGCTACCTGAAAATCGGATTTTTCGGATTCGGCGGCGGCTATGCGATGCTGTCGCTTATCCAGAACGAGGTGGTCATGCAGCACGGCTGGATGACCAATGCCGAATTCGCCGACATCGTGGCCGTATCGCAAATCACGCCGGGCCCCATCGCCATCAATTCGGCGACCTACGTGGGCTATACGGTGGGGATGCACGCCGGCGGCACGTGGATGGGCATTCTCGGCGCGCTCACGGCGACTTTCGCCGTCTGTCTGCCTGCGCTGACGCTGATGCTGTTGATTACGCGCTTCTTCCTGAAATTAAGGAACAACCCTATCGTCGAAGGGGCGATGCAAGGCATGCGGCCGGTAGTCATCGGCATGATTGCGTCGGCAGCACTGCTGCTGATGTTCCCGCACGGCAGCGACCCGAGCGAACGGAACTTCATCGACACATGGAGCTGGGTGCTATTCGGCGGCGTGTTCGTCGGTTCGTGGCGCAAGGTCAACCCCATTGCGCTTATCGTGCTCTCCGCCGCAGCGGGAATCGCGATTTACTATATCTTCTAAACTGCGGCGAGTGCCGCCACAATCGCCGCTATCAGGAAAATCGCCAGAAAGAGAAATCCCAGCACGGCGAACAACATGCCGAAACACCCCCACCGCCGATCGGCCGAAGGCAGCGGGTCGCTCAACAAAACGACGATCAATCCGACCAGCGGAGTGAAAATCAAGCTGATGACGAAAGGCCATCCGAAACCGATCCGGCGACGGCTTCCGATGATACCCACCAGCACCGACAGGAAGCAACCGCTCAACAGTCCGAAAATCAAAACAAGAAGTGCCATATATCCACAGATAATCGATTATCTCGCAAACCGGTAGTAGGTTCCCAGCGGCAGCTCCTTGCCGCCGAGATCGGTGAAGCAAAGCTCGCCCCACTGCTCCTCGCGCGGGACACCGAACGCCTGCCGCACGGCCGTACGGGCCAGCGTCGACGACAACCCCATCGAATAGAGGTTCAGCACGAGAAAGGCTCCCGCAGGTTCGAGCAACTGCGCGCAACAGTCGAGCATCTCGCCGATGTTCTCCTCCAAAATCCACTTTTCGCCGTTCGCGCCGCGCCCGTAGGCAGGCGGGTCGAGGATGATGCCCGCATAGCGGTTGCCGCGTCGCACCTCGCGCCGCACAAACTTCAACGCATCCTCGACCATCCAGCGCACGCCGTCCAAGCCGCTCGCCTCCATGTTCTCGCGCGCCCACGTAACGACCTGCTTCACCGAATCGACATGCGTCACTTCGGCACCGGCCGCCCGCGCAGCCAGCGTAGCGCCGCCCGTATAGGCGAAAAGATTCAGCACTTTCGGCGCGCCGGTCGCGGGCATGCCGTTCTCGCCCGCCCCCAGTCGCAAACAGCAATCATGAATGAAATTCCAGTTGGCCGCCTGCTCGGGGAAGATGCCCACGTGCTTGAACGACGTCAACGCCAGCCGCATGCGCAGGTGCATGCCGCGATAACGGTATTCGACCGTCCAGCGGTCGGGCATCTGCGGACGCAGCCGCCATTCGCCCCGTTCGTCGCTGCGGACGTCGCGCACGAACGACGCATCGGCCCGCTGCCACTCCGCTTCGGAGAGCGTCGGCCGCCAGATAGCCTGCGGCTCGGGCCGCCGTGTCACGTAGGCACCGAAACGTTCCAGTTTTTCAAAATTACCCGAATCGATCAGCTCGTAATCGTCGAATCGGGGCGTCAGTTGTTGCTGCATGGCGGAAGAAAGTAGGTTGTTCGGAGGGTTCAAAGTTACGCATTTTTATCCGTCGCCGCGTCATTTTTCCGCCGGAAACCGATGCGATCCGATTTTATATCGCTACCTTTGCAGCGCGGATACGAAAAAGTTTTGTAATCCTCATCGGAGGGCCTCGTCCTATCGGGCCGGATAAGATGACTGGGTAAAACCATGCTCCTTATCCGCCCGATTTTTCATTTCAAAACGTTACGCGTACCATGCAAAGAGATGCAATCGATTTCGGTCGAGCGAAAGTTTCGACCCTCTTTCGGAAAATGTTCGTCCCCACGCTGCTGGGAATGCTCTCCATTTCGGCCGTCACGGCTGTCGACGGCATCTTCGTCGGTCACGGCGTAGGCAGCGACGGCATCGCCGCCATCAACATCTGCGTTCCCGTGCTGATGATCTTCGCGGGATTCGGGCTGATGATGGGCGCCGGATGCTCGGTCGTCGCCTCCGTTCATCTGGCTCGCGGCAACACCAAAGCGGCCCGGCTCAATGCGACCCAATCGCTGTTGTTCGCCACGTTCGTCACGGCACTCTGTTCGGCCGTCGTTCTGCTGTTTCCCGAACGCACGGCCCGGCTGCTCGGCTCGTCCGAAACGCTGCTGCCGCTGGTGAAAAGCTATTTCTACGGATTCGTGCCCGGATTGACTTTCGAGATATGGAGCGCCATCGGACTGTTCGTCATCCGGCTCGACGGGGCACCCCGACTCGCCATGTGGTGCAACGTCGTCGCGGCTCTCGCCAACGTCGGCCTCGACTGGCTTTTCATCTTTCCGCTCGGCATGGGCGTCGCGGGGGCGGCCATCGCATCGACCCTCAGCATGGCGATCGGAGCCGTCATCGCACTGGTCTACCTCTTCCGGTACGCCGAGCGGCTCAAACCCTATTGGCCCAAACTATCCCGCAAAAGCCTGCGGCTCTCGCTGCGCAACGTCGGTTACCAATGCCGCATCGGCTCGTCGGCATTGTTGGGCGAAACGACGATGGCCGTCCTGATGTTCGTCGGCAATCTGGTCTTCATGCCCTATCTGGGCGACTACGGCGTAGGGGCGTTCGGCGTGGCCTGTTACTACGCCCCGTTCGTCTTCATGGTCGGCAACGCCATCGCCCAATCGGCCCAACCGATCATCAGCTACAATTTCGAGGGTACGCCGCAACGAGCGCTCACGGCCCAGCGGATCGCGCTTCTGACAGCGCTCGGATGCGGTTCGGCCGTGACCGCCGCTTTTCTGTGGGGAAGCGAGGGGCTGGTGGCGCTCTTTCTCTCGCCGGCCGATCCGGCTGCCGCCATCGCAGTCGAGGGAATGCCCCGTTTCGCACTCGGATTCATCCCGTTCGTGCTCAATCTGACCGCCATAGGTTATTATCAAAGCATCGAACGGGTACGGCATGCCACCGGTTACGCCTTGTTGCGCGGAGCGGTATTTCTCGTACCGAGTTTCCTGCTGCTCCCTCGTTGGGCGGGAAATGCCGGCATCTGGCTCGCCATGCCGCTCTCCGAAATGCTGACCTTGCTCGTTATCGTCGCGGTTTATCTTTTCCGGCCGCAATCGACCAGCGACATTTCGCACCGCACGCAATCGAAGTCGAGCCGGTAGCGGAATGCGCCGTGCTCCAAGTACAGTTCGCCGCGAAGCGTCGGATGCTCTTTCAGACACTGGCCCAACTCGCGCCGGAGGCAGTAGGCCGACCGCATGACGCAACAGCCCGCCGTCGTCGGAGCGAACTCCAACGGCGCGGCGATTTCGCGCACGCCGTGTTCGCGGTAGAATGCTTCGGCTAAACGGTTGGTGACGTTTTCATCCGCTCCCATGCGCTCCGACGGATAACGGGCCGCCGGATTCTCAGGCAGGATGCGGTGCGGCAAAGGCTGCGCGAGACGTGCCTGCAACAGTTTATCGAGTGCTTCGCGGCGCAGTTCGGCGACGGTCGAGGCCGGCACGAACCACTCCGCACCGGTGACCGCGACCTCGCGCACGGCGAAAACCGTATCGCCGCTGCGGGCCGCCTGCGTGCGGATGGTCACCGCATTGGCTTCGGCGTTGCGGGCCGGTTCGAGCGGCATCGTCCGTTCGGCGCAGGCCGCCACTCCCTCGCAATCGGTGCAGGCGAAGCGCAAACCAGCGGGCGAAACCGTTATCTCTGCCGTTGCCGGAATGACCCGCCGCGTGCGGCTGCGTTCAAGCACTTTATTGAACCTCAAATCGAAATTCCGATAGACCGCTGCCCCGACCGCGATGCCCTCCATGCGGTTTGGCCGGACGATGCCGCCCTCGACGGCATTGACATTCGTTCCGAACGTACCGGCATCCGAGACGAAACAGATGCCGTCGCCCGCAGCGAGCGATGCGCCCGTCGGCAAAACCCCGTCGAGCCGGAATCCGTCGCGCAAGAGCTGCGCCACACGCCCCAACGGCTCGCCTACCGCTTTGGGCGTATCGAACGAAGCGACGCCCGCCCGCCGACCGTCGATAAACCACGTCGATTCGCCGCGCGTGAAACTTTTGGCGGGGTCGGGCGTGAAGTCGGGCACGCTCTCGCCCACCGACGCCCGCCACAGATGCGGCCGCACGGCCAACGCCTCGTCGACCGCACGGCGGTAGTAAGCGACCACGTTCTTGATGTAGCCCGTATCTTTGAGCCGCCCCTCGATTTTGAACGAGGTAACACCCGCGTCGAGCAGGTCGCCGATGCGGGCCGAAAGGTTCAGGTCGCGCACCGACAGCAGGTGTTTGCCGGCGATGTAGCGGCGGCCGTGCCCGTCGGTCAAGTCCCACGTCTGACGACAGGGTTGGCTGCATGCGCCGCGATTGCCGCTGCGGGGCGACATCGACCGCGAGAGGAAGCACCGCCCGCTATAACCGACGCAGATAGCCCCGTGCACGAAACACTCGACTTCGGCCGCCGTTGCGGCGCAGACGGCCCGTATCTCCTCCAACGACAACGCCCGTTCGAGAATGACCCGAGCGAAGCCCGCTTCGACCAGAAAACGCGCCCTTTCGGGCGAGTGGTTGAACATCTGGGTCGAAGCGTGCAGCTCGACCGGCAGATTCATCCGCCGCAGGGCCATGTCCTGCACGATAAGCGCGTCGACACCGGCCGAAATCAACTCACGGGCCTGCGCTTCGGCATCGGCCAATTCATCGTCGAGCAGCAAGGTGTTGAGCGTGGCATGTACCCGCACCCCGTAACGGTGGGCGTAGTCGACGACGCGGGCGATTTCGTCGGCCGAATTTCCGGCCGCCTGCCGCGCACCGAAACGCGCACCGCCGATGTAGACGGCATCGGCCCCGTAATCGACGGCGGCGACAGCGGAAACGTAATCCCGCGCAGGAGCGAGCAATTCGACCGATTTTTTCATGCGAAGTGGGAAAACGAACGGCCGACGCGACGCACGCCGCACGGACACGAACGTTTTTAATTCGGACAAAAATACACAATTTCGGGAATTGTTTTGTACTTTTGTCCCTCGTAATCCGAAAACTCAAAATTCACGAAATAAGCCATGCTGACCATCAAGCAAATCCGCGACGACCGCGAGGCCGCCATTCGCAAACTGGCCAAGAAAGGGGTCGATGCGGCTCCCGTCATCGACAAGATCCTTGCGTTGGACGACCGCCGCAAGGCCATCCAGACCGAATTGGACAACACGCTGGCCGCCCAGAACAAGGCCGCCAAAGAGATCGGCGCCCTGATGGGTCAGGGCAAACGCGACGAAGCCGAACAGCGCAAACATTTCGTCGCCGACCTCAAAGAACAATCCGCCCGGCTGCAAGGCGAATCGAACGCCGTGCAGGAGGAGTTGCAGAGCACGCTGGTGACGCTGCCCAACTTCCCGGCCGACATCGTGCCGGAGGGCAAGACGGCCGAAGACAATCTGGTGGTGAAACTCGTGGAAAACTACACGAAGCTCGGCGACGAGGCACTGCCCCACTGGGAGCTGGCACGCAAGTACGACATCATCGACTTCGATTTGGGCGTGAAGCTCACCGGCGCAGGATTCCCCGTCTACAAGGGCAAGGGTGCCCGGCTGCAACGCGCGCTCATCAATTACTTTTTGGACTACAACACCGCAGCGGGCTATCAGGAGGTCGAACCGCCCGTGATGGTCAACGAAGCGTCCGGTTTCGGCACGGGGCAGCTGCCCGACAAAGAGGGGCAGATGTACCACGCGACGGTCGACAATTTCTATCTGGTGCCGACGGCGGAAGTCCCCGTGACGAACATCTTTCGCGACGTGATTCTCGACGAAAAGGATTTTCCGGTCAAGATGACCGCCTATACCCCCTGCTTCCGGCGCGAGGCGGGCTCCTACGGCAAGGACGTACGCGGACTGAACCGCCTGCACCAATTCGACAAGGTCGAAATCGTGCAGTTGAGCCTGCCCGACCGTTCGTACGAAGCGCTCGACGGCATGGTGGCCCATGTCGAGGGACTGGTGAAGTCGCTCGGACTGCCCTACCGCATCCTGCGGCTGTGCGGCGGCGACATGTCGTTCACGTCGGCACTGACCTACGACTTCGAGGTCTACTCCGAAGCGCAGAAACGCTGGCTGGAAGTTTCGTCGGTGTCGAACTTCGAGTCGTTCCAAGCCAACCGGCTGAAACTGCGCTACCGCGACGCGGAGAAGAAAACGCAGCTGGCCCACACGCTCAACGGTTCGTCGCTGGCCCTGCCGCGCATCGTGGCCGCGCTGCTCGAAAACTTCCAGACGCCCGACGGCATCCGCATCCCCGAAGTGTTGGTTCCCTACACGGGATTCGATATTATCGGATAAATTTGCTTTTGCGCTCGACTTTTCGTATCTTTGTATTTACGAACACTACACAAACACTCACTAAACAATTAAGAAAATGGCTTACAAAATCACGGATTCGTGCGTCGCTTGCGGCACCTGCATCGGCGAATGCCCGGTAGAGGCTATCTCGGCGGGCGACATCTACGTCATCGACCCCGACAAGTGCATCGACTGCGGCACCTGCGCAGGCGTCTGCCCGAGCGAAGCGATCGTTTCGGAGTAATTCCGACGACGATACACCAAAGCAGCCCCTCCGATTCGGAATCGGAGGGGCTGCTTCGTTTTTATCCTGCGCTACACCGCCTTGACGAGCGAGCGGCCGAGCCACACGAGCAACAGGCCGAGCAGGAAACTCAACCCGACGTACAACCCGAAGTAAAGCCAATGTTTCTGTTGGAGTAGCAGGAACATGTCGTCGGAAAAGGACGAGAAAGTCGTGAAACCGCCGCAGAAACCGGTGATGAGGAAGACGTTCATCGAGGGCGAAATCAAATGGGTCTTCTCGGCCATGCCGAAGAAAATGCCGATGACGAAGCTGCCGATGACATTCACGGCGAACGTACCCCACGGAAAGGCCGAATTGCAGACGAAATGGGCGAATTTGCCCGTCAGAAAACGCAGGCAGGTGCCGACGAAGCCGCCCAGCCCTGCAATCAACATAGCTTTGAACATATCGTTTCGAGGTTAAAAATCGGAAGCAACCGCAAGTTCCGTACAAATTTAATAAAAATCCCGCCGCACATCTGCCGCACGCCTTATTAAGAGCGGAACAACGAGCGCGCTTCCCGCCGGCCGAAACCCGAAGACCGTCCGTAGCCCTTAAAACCCCGTTCTTAACGGGGTGGCATGCTCTTTGCCTTATACATCGCCCGTCGGGCCGCGCAGTGTTTCGCGGAAGATCGAACAGCCATCGCCCGCAAACCGAAAAAAAATTCCATCACCATGCATTTGACACCGAAAGAGATCGACAAACTGATGCTGCTTTCGCTCGGCTCGATTGCCGAACGGCGCATGAAAAAGGGGTTGAAGCTCAACTACCCCGAAGCCGTCGCCTACATCACCTCGACCGCCCTCGAAGGGGCCCGCGAAGGCAAAACCGTCGAAACCGTCATGAAAGAGGCGGCGAGCGTGCTGACCAAAGACGACGTCATGGAGGGCGTCGCCGACATGATCGGCCTGTTGCAGGTCGAAGCCGTCTTCACCGACGGCACCCGGCTGGTCAGCATCCACCAGCCCATCAAATAACCGTCCACCATTCATTTCTCGACTATGGAAACGACCAATCACAACACTGCGAACGACGCTTCGCAGCCGACAAGCCTTTATCCGAATCGACCCGGGTTCCGACCCGAACAACCCGTCGCCGTAGGCGGCGTGCTGCTGCTCCCGGACCCCATCGCCTACAACGAAGGGCGCAAGACCGTCAAACTCACCGTGCGCAATACGGGCGACCGGCCCATTCAGGTCGGGTCGCACTTCCACTTTTTCGAGGTGAACCGCTATCTGGAATTCGACCGCGAAGCCTCGTTCGGCTGCCACCTCAACATTCCGGCGACCACCGCCGTACGCTTCGAGCCCGGCGACCAGAAAGAGGTCGAAGTCGTCGCCTACGCCGGCAAACGGCGCATCATCGGGTTCAACGGGCTGGTGATGGGCTACACGGGCGACGAGGACGCCCCCTCGTACTATCCGGCCCGCACGCAGGCGATGCAGAACATGCGGTCGAGCGGTTTCAAGACCACCGGCGGCAAAACCGCCCCGAAAGAGGGCGCGGCGAACGAACCGAAGCAACAACCGAAAGCGGCTCCGGCAGCGAACAATTCCACGAACACGCATAAACAATAAGCACGATGGCAACCGTATCACGTCAAGAATACAACAACCTGTTCGGCCCGACGAAGGGCGACAAAATCCGGCTGGGAGACAGCAACCTGTACATCGAAATCGAAAAAGACCTCCGCGAATACGGCGACGAGGTGGTATACGGCGGCGGCAAGACGCTGCGCGACGGCATGGGGCTGGCCAACACGATGACCTCGAAAGAGGGTTCGCTCGACTTGGTCATCACCAACGTCACGGTGGTCGACCCCGTCGTGGGGGTCGTGAAGGCCGACGTCGGCATCAAGGACGGCAAAATCGCCGGACTGGGCAAATCGGGCAACCCGAACACCATGCAGGGCGTCGACCCCAATCTGGTGACGAGCGCGGCGACCGATGCCATTTCGGGCGAGCATCTGATTCTGACGGCGGCCGGCATCGACGGCCATGTCCACCTCATCTCTCCGCAACAGGCCTACGCCAGCTTGAGCAACGGCATCACGACCCTCATCGGCGGCGGCATCGGCCCCACCGACGGCACGAACGGCACGACCATCACGTCGGGCCGCTGGAACATCGAAAAGATGCTCCAATCCATCGAAGCGCTGCCGGTCAACGTGGGCATGTGCGGCAAGGGCAACTGCTCGGTCGAACAGCCCATCGAAGAACAAATCGAAGCGGGCGCGTGCGGGCTGAAAGTCCACGAGGACTGGGGCTCCACGCCGGCCGCGATCCGCGCGGCGTTGAGCGTCGCCGACCGCTACGACATACAGGTCGCCATCCACACCGACACGCTCAACGAGGGCGGATACGTCGAAGACACCATCGCGGCGATGGACGGCCGCACGATCCACACCTACCACACCGAAGGCGCGGGCGGCGGACACGCCCCCGACCTGCTGAAAGTAGCTTCGATGCCCTACGTGCTGCCGTCGTCGACCAACCCGACGCTGCCGTTCGGCATCAACTCGCAGGCCGAGCTGTTCGACATGATCATGGTGTGCCACAACCTCAATCCGAAAATTCCGTCGGACGTCTCGTTCGCCGAAAGCCGCGTGCGTCCCGAAACGCAGGCCGCCGAGAACGTGCTGCACGACTTGGGCGTGCTGTCGATGGTCTCGTCCGACTCGCAGGCGATGGGCCGCATCGGCGAATCGTTCATGCGCACGATTCAAATGGCGTCGTTCATGAAAGACGCGGTCGGAAAACTCGACGGCGATGCCGACGGCAACGACAACTTCCGCGTACTGCGTTATCTGGCCAAAATCACGATCAATCCGGCCATCACGTTCGGCATGTCGGACTACATCGGCTCGGTCGAAAAGGGCAAAATGGCCGACTTGGTGCTGTGGGAGCCGCAATTCTTCGGCGCCAAACCCAAAATGGTCATCAAGGGCGGCCTCATCAGCTGGTCGAACATGGGCGACCCCAACGCCTCGCTGCCGACGCCGCAGCCGTGCTACTACCGGCCGATGTTCGGCGCATTCGGCAAGGCCCTGCCGCAAACCTGCATCTCGTTCGTCTCGGAAGCGGCTTGCAGCAGCGGCATCCGCGAACGGCTGGGGCTCGAACGCCTCGTGAAGCCCGTGCGCCGGACGCGCCAGCTCACCAAGCGCGACATGGTGCGCAACGGCTGCACGCCGCGCATCGACGTCGACCCCGAAACGTTCGACGTCATGGTCAACGGCGTGAAAGCCTACGTCAAACCGGCCGAAAAATTCCCGTTGAGCCAATTGTACTGGTTCTGCTGAAAATCATCGTTGCGGAGGTTCGCTCTGGCGGGCGGGTCTCCGCAGCCTCTTACCACCCATTAATAAAAATGCAAATCTACTCGGAAATCATCGGCAATCTCCACGACCTGCAATGGGCCGGCCGCACGGCCACCGATCGCGTGGAGTATATCGAACTCGACCAATGGACGGCCCAGAAAAGCCGTTTCGTCGTGCGTAGCGAGACGGGCGACGAATATGCCGTCGCACTCAAACGCCATACACAGCTGATCGACGGCGACATTCTGGCGCACGACCCCCTGAACCGCCGCATCGTGGCATTCCGCATCCGGCTCAACGACGTGCTCGTGGCAGACCTTTCGGCTTTGGCCGGAGCCCCGACCGACGAACTGCTGCACACGGCCGTCGAACTGGGACACGCCATCGGCAACCAGCACTGGCCCGCCGTCGTGAAAGGGACGAAAGTCTACGTGCCGCTGACGGTCGACCGCAAGGTGATGGCCAGCGTCATGCAGACCCACCGGTTGGAGGGGGTAACCTGCACGTTCCAGCCCGGAGCGGAGGTCATTCCCTACCTCGCACCACACGAAATCCGCCGGCTGTTCGGCGGCACGGATCCGGGATGCGCCGAACATGCGCACCACCATCACCATCACCCCGAACCGGCAGCCGCACGATAAACCCCGACCGCATGACAACCCTCGACATGCCCGACCGCACGACAGCCTTAATAAGGATGTTGCAGTTCGCCGACTCGGCCTTTCCGATCGGAAGTTTCGCTTTCTCCGACGGGTTGGAAGCCGCCGTCGCCGAAGGGCTCGTCCGCGATGCCGCGACGCTGGCCTGCTACACCGACGAAATCGTCCGCCGCACTGCCCATACCGACGCGGTAGCGGCACTCCATGCCGCAACTGCCTGCCGGCGAAACGATTATCCGGCGGTCTGCGAAGCGGACGGAGCCCTGTTGCGTACGAAGCTCAACGACGAAGCCCGCACGATGCAACGCCGCACGGGCCGCAAGCTGACCGAGCTGGCCGTCGCGCTGTTCGACGACCCGCTGCTGCGGCGCTGGCACACCGACGTCAAGGCGGAGCGAACGCCCGGATGCTGTCCGGTAGCGCAGGGCGTACTGTTCGCCGTGTGCGGACTGTCGGACGAAGCATTGTTCACCACGCTGGTCTACGGCGCAGCGAACCGCGTGCTCAATGCCGCGCTGCGCTGCGTGCGGGTGTCGCATATCGACACCCAGCGGATTCTGACCGAACTTGCGACCGGCATCGCGACGCTCTACGCCGAAGCACTCGACATGGAACTGGACGAGATGCACGCCTTCGCGCCCCAGCTCGACCTGCTGGCCGCCCTGCACGAAAAAGGCACGGGACGGATGTTCATGAATTAGGTCGGAAGCGACCACAACCGTAAAAAGAGTAACAACTTTCAAGCGCGTTAATAAAAAATGTCACAAACCTGCCGCATCGGAATCGGAGGGCCCGTCGGTTCCGGTAAAACGGCCCTGATCGAGGCCGTCACGCCCCGCCTGCTGGAAATGGGCTACAAAGTGCTGGTCATCACCAACGACGTGGTGACGACCGAAGACGCCAAACACGTCCGCAAGATGCTGAAAGGCATTCTGGTCGAAGAACGCATCATCGGCGTCGAGACGGGCGCCTGCCCCCACACCGCCGTCCGCGAAGACCCGTCGATGAATCTCGCCGCCGTCGAGGAGATGGAAGCACGCTTCCCCGACGGCGACATCGTGCTGATCGAATCGGGCGGCGACAACCTGACGCTCACGTTCAGCCCCGCGCTGGTCGACTTCTTCATCTACGTCATCGACGTGGCCGCCGGCGACAAAATCCCGCGCAAGGACGGGCCGGGCATCTCGCAGTCGGACATCCTCGTCATCAACAAAACCGACTTGGCTCCCTACGTCCACGCCGATTTGGAGGTGATGCGCCGGGATTCGGAACTCATGCGGCCCGGAAAGCCCTTCGTCTTCACCAACTGCATGACGGGCGAAGGCATCGACGAGCTGGTCGGCCTGATCCGCCGCATGGCCTTGTTCGACCTCGACCGCACGTTGCAAAATGAAACCGCCATCGCCGAACCATGACGCCGACGACCGCCTGTGCCAAAGAGATGCGCCCCTACGCGGGCCCGCTGCACACCGCCCCCGCCGGCAAACGGGGCTATCTCTACATGGGTTTCGAGCTCGACCGCAACGGGAAATCGATCCTGCGCGAGTTGGAACGCCGCACGCCCATCATCGTGCAGCAGGAGCTCTATTTCGACGAAGCGATGCCCGAAATGCCGTGCGTCTATATCCTCTCGTCGGGCGGGCCCAACGTCGACGGCGACCGCTACGAGCAGCATTTCGTTGTCCGGCGCGACGCGTTCGCCCACGTGTCGACCGGCGCGGCGACCAAGCTGGCCGAGATGCGCCGCAACTATTCGGGCATGGTACAACGGTTCGAGTTGGAAGCCGGCGCCTACATGGAATACCTGCCCGAACCGGTCATCCCCTGCCGGCACACCCGCTACCACGTCGATACGGCCATCCGCATCGACCCGACGGCGACGTTGTGCTATGCGGAGATCTATTCGAGCGGCCGTCGCTACTTCGGCGAAGGCGAACGCTTCCGCTACGATATCCTGTCGGTCGCGACGCATGCCGCCCGCCCCGACGGAACCCCGCTTTTCCGAGAAAAATTCATCGTCCGTCCCGACCTCGAATCACCCGAACGGCTCGGTGCGATGAACGGCTACGACTTATTCGCGAACGCTGTCGTGCTGACGCCGCCCGACCGTGCCGAGTGCATCTACGGACGGACGAAGGCCTTCATCGACCGCGAAAGTCGGCTGGCCGCAGGCATCACGCGCCTGCCGAACGGCTGCGGGCTGATTTACAAGGTGCTGGGCAGCGACACGGGCGCGGTGAAACGGCTCGTGCGCGAGTTTTGCAGCACCGTGCGCCAATGCGTCAAAGGGAAACCGCTGCCGGAAGAATTTCCGTGGAGATAATTTTTTATTAACTGACACGGATCACAACGCCCGGAAGGAAACGAAAGGACTGCCGGATGAATTCCCGTGTCGCCAACAATTTAATTCAAAATAAAAACAATGGAACGAATCGCGACGGGGCCGGAAGATGCCCCCCAAAACAACTTCGCATTTCCGAAAACGCTGCTGCGAGGCGCAGGACAGGTCATGTTCCAGAACAGCGCATGGACAGGGCTCTTTTTTCTGATCGGCATTTTCTGGGGCGGCTACCACGAGGGGCTCGGACTCGTCGGCTGGGGCGCGCTGCTGGGGCTGGTCGTCTCGACCGTCACGGGCTACGTGCTCGGTCTGCCCGACGACGACGGCACGCAGGGGCTGTGGGGCTTCAACGGCATACTGGTCGGCTGCGCCTTTCCGACCTTTCTGGGCAACACGCTGTGGATGTGGCTCGCGCTGGTGCTCTGCGCCGCGCTGACGACGTGGGTGCGCACCGGTTTCAACCGCATCATGGCGGCGTGGAAAGTCAACTCGTTCACCTTCCCGTTCGTTTTCTGCACGTGGATTTTCCTGCTCGCTGCCCGCGCGATGCACGGCATGCCGCCCGCGCACCTTTCGGAGCCAACGCTTCCGGCGGCATTCGCTACGGCGGCGCATTTCGGATTCGGCGACTGGGCGGTCTGGTGGCTCAAAGGCATCGCACAGGTCTTCCTCGTCGATTCGTGGATCACGGGAATCTTTTTCCTCGTCGGGCTGGCCGTCAGCAACTTGTGGGCCGCGCTGTGGGCCGCCGTCGGTTCGGCCGTCGCGCTGTGCGTCGCGCTGATTTTCGGGGTTTCGGGAGCCGAAGTATCGCACGGGCTCTACGGATTCAGCGCCGTACTGACCGCCATTGCGCTGGCGACGGTATTCTACAAACCGCACATCCGTTCGGCCATATGGGCCCTGCTCGGCATCTGCGTGACGCTCTTCGTGCAGGCGGGCATGAACATCCTGCTGGCACCGCTCGGCATCCCCACGCTGACGGGCCCGTTCTGCGTGGCCACATGGCTGTTCCTGCTGCCGCTGCTCCGGTTCGATAAGGCCGCAGCGGTCGATCATACCGACTGGCATCACCGACACTGACCATGCACTTGTCCGATGCCTTGATTTCGCCGGAGGTGGCCGCAACGGCAGGAGCCGCGTCGCTCCTGCTGCTCGGCACCGCCGTGCGGAAACTCCGCCGCCGCACACGCGACGACGAACGGCTCGTCCCGCTGATGGGAGTCACGGGCGCCTTCGTTTTCGCCGCCCAGATGATCAACTTCGCCATTCCGGGCACGGGGTCGAGCGGCCACCTCATCGGCG
>JAMPDE010000001.1:957725-998644 GCA_023665825.1 Alistipes senegalensis
ACCCTTCCATGAGTCTATTAATAAAATGGGTCTGTGCGCTTTCAATCTTTCCGAAGCCAGCCAACCTCCCGTAGCCCTTAAAACCCTGTTCTTAACAGGGCAGTGCGCTTCCGACCATCTGAAACCCGACGACCGCACGTAGCCCTAATAAAAAAGTAGCGAAAAAATTTGCAATCCCCGATAATTATGAGGAAATTTGTTTATTCGTGATTATCAAAAGTTTTTTTCGTCATGAAATTCTCTTCCGTGCTATGGGGCGCGGCTTTCGTGGCCGTTGCTGCTTGTTCAAAGGTCGATACGATTTCTGTTCGTCCTGCAATCCGAATCACCCCCGCAATACAGACCCGTGCTACCGATACCGATTTCGAGCAATACGATGCCATCGGCGTGACGATTCGCAAAGAAGCGGACGGCGAAATCTATCAGGGAAACGGTCGTTTTTCCTATGACGGCGTGACGTTTTCGCGCTGGGCCGTGCAGTGGTACGACGATATGGATGCGGCATCGACCGTAGTGGCATATTATCCCTATTCGGAAGCGGGGCAGCCCGGACAATTCAGCATCCAGACCGACCAGCGGGACAAGGGCCGGACGCAGTCCGATTTGCTGGCGGCCGTCAAGACGGGAGTCAAGCCCACCATTCCGCCCGTCGATTTGCTTTTCTATCATCTGTTGTCGAAAATTGATATTACGACCCAAGTGGCCGAAGGCATCACGCTCAAGACGGTTACTATCGGGGGATTCGTGCCGACCGTGCTGACCGAAATCGAAGACAAGCGCGTATCGCTCGTGTCGGGGGTGGCTGCGGAGGATGTGATTGCGCACGAGGTTACGGCGAATGCGGCTTATACCGTCATCCTGCCGCCGCAGAAAACCGATATGCAGGTCACCGTGCAGACTGCGACCGGAAATTTCACGAAAGCGATTCCCGACGTGACGCTGTTGCAGGGCAAACGTTACACGCTGACTTTGGCCGTGACGGAGGAGGGGCAAATCGGCGATCTTACGTTCAGCGGTCGAATCGAAGACTGGGGGAACGGCGGTTCCATCGAACAGGGCATGGACGGCGACCAGACGATTATCGAAGAACCGGAGACGCCCGAAACGGGCGAGCCGGGCGCGGGCGTGGAATTCGACGGCGTCTCTTACGCTACGACCGTCATCGCGGGGCAGGAATGGATGGCGGAGAATCTGCGTTATCTGCCGTCGGACGACCTGCTGCCGCATACCCATTTCTGGTACCCGAACGACAGCCCCGCCAAAGCGGAGACGTTGGGGCTGCTTTACCGTTATATCGTCGCGACGGGCGGCGTTCTGCCGACACCGGACGATGCCGCGAAAGTGCAGGGGCTTTGCCCTGCCGGGTGGCGGCTGCCGACCATCGGCGAGCTGCAAACGTTGGTGCGGGCAGCGGGCAAGGGATTTTTCACGAAATCGGGATTCTTCCATACGTTCAACGAAAACGGATACAGCACCATTCGCAGCTGCATCATCAGTTCGACGATGCCCGACGAGTCGCAGGCGCACTATCTGCTTATTCCGCATGTCGACACGCAGCAGCCCAGCACGCGGCTGGTCGACGTCGACGAAATCGCGGCCTCCGTTCGTTGCGTAAGGGACCGAGAGTAGGCGGAACGCCGCGAACCGATTCCGTTCGCGGCGGCGGGCGATTATTTCCGCCGAAAACAGCCGGAGCACTCCGACCGAATGAAAAAAGGCTTTTGGAAACGTTTCCAAAAGCCTTTTTGCGTGTCGGGTGGAAGATGGGACTCGAACCCACGACACCTGGAACCACAATCCAGTGCTCTAACCGACTGAGCTACATCCACCATCTGATACGTTTCGTGTACCGTATCGGGTTGCAAAGATAACACAATCCCCCGAAAAATGAAAAATTAAAAAGGAAAATTTTCATGCCCGCGATAAATCGCCGTTTTCGCCGGTATGCGGGTTCCGCCGGGCGTTCCGCAGGCGATTCGCGCCGAAATCCGTCGCGCCGATCCGCCCGGCCTGCCAATTTGACAGCCGCCGCGTGACAAACCGTCCGCTGCGACCTGCCAAAACGGGGTTGGCACACCGATTGTTGGTTCCCTAAACGCTGCAAGTGCAGCATCATCCGCAAAACAGAATGAATAAAACACTTACAAAAAATTAATAAAAAGATGAACGTAAAACCATTATCGGATCGCGTGTTGATCCTCCCGAATCCGGCGGAGGAGAAAACCGCAGGCGGACTGATCATTCCCGACACCGCCAAAGAGAAACCGCTTGCCGGCAAAGTCGTGGCCGCAGGTCCCGGCACGTCGGAAATCAAGATGGAGGTCAAGGTCGGCGACCAAGTGCTCTACGGCAAATACGCCGGTCAGGAGATTACGGTCGACGGCGAAACCTACCTCATCATGAAGCAGTCGGATATTTTTGCGATTATCTGATTCCGTCCGATTCTGCGAAAACAAACGAATCCCGCAGAATCCCGTGAAACGGACAAAGTGTACTACTGACTTTATTTTAGAAAAATTTTAGAAAAAAATGGCAAAAGAGATCAAATACAATGTCGAGGCCCGCGAGCTGTTGAAGGAGGGCGTCGACGCACTGTCGAACGCAGTGAAGGTCACGCTGGGCCCCAAAGGCCGCAACGTCATCATCGACAAGAAATTCGGTGCGCCGCAGATTACGAAGGACGGCGTCAGCGTAGCCAAAGAGGTCGAACTCGAAGACGCGTTCGCCAACATGGGCGCGCAGATGGTCAAGGAGGTCGCCTCGAAGACCAACGACGATGCCGGCGACGGTACGACGACCGCGACGGTGCTCGCGCAGTCGATCATCGGCGTGGGCTTGAAGAACGTCACCGCAGGCGCCAACCCGATGGACCTGAAACGCGGTATCGACAAGGCCGTCGCTACGGTGGTCGAGTCGCTGCGCAAGCAGAGCCAAGAGGTGGGTTCGGACTATGCCAAAATCGAGCAGGTCGCTACCATTTCGGCCAACAACGACGGCAACATCGGCAAGCTGATCGCCGAAGCGATGGGCAAGGTCAACAAGGAGGGCGTCATCACGGTCGAGGAGGCCAAAGGCACCGAAACGCACGTCGAGGTGGTCGAGGGCATGCAGTTCGATCGGGGTTACATTTCGGCCTACTTCATCACCGACCCCGAAAAGATGGAGGCGCAGCTCGAAAAGCCCTATATCCTTATCACCGATAAGAAAATTTCGACCATGAAAGAGTTGATGGGCGTGCTCGAACCGGTTGCACAGAGCGGCCGTTCGATGCTCATCATCGCCGAAGACGTCGACGGCGAAGCACTGTCGGCTTTGGTGGTCAACCGCCTGCGCGGTACGTTGAAAATCGCCGCCTGCAAGGCTCCGGGATTTGGCGACCGCCGCAAGGAGATGCTCGAAGACATTGCCGTGCTGACGGGTGCGACGGTGATTTCGGCCGACAAGGGGATGAAAATCGAGGACGCCACGCTCGAAATGCTCGGTACGGCCGAGAAAGTGACGCTCAACAAGGAGAATACCACCATCGTCGACGGTGCGGGCCGCAAGGAAGCCATTGCCGAACGCGTGAAACAGATCCGTGCGTCGATCGAGAAATCGACTTCGGACTACGACAAAGAGAAGTTGCAGGAGCGTCTGGCCAAACTGGCCGGCGGTGTTGCCGTGCTCTACGTGGGTGCCGCTACCGAAGTGGAGATGAAAGAGAAGAAAGACCGCGTGGACGACGCTTTGGCCGCTACGCGCGCTGCCGTCGAGGAGGGTATCGTTCCGGGCGGCGGCGTGGCCTACATCCGCGCTACCGAATCGCTCGAAGGCATGAAGGGCGACAATGAAGACCAGACGACGGGTATCCAGATCGTGAAACGCGCCATCGAGGAGCCTCTGCGCCAGATCGTGGCCAACGCCGGCGGCGAGGGTTCGGTCGTGGTCAACAAGGTGCGCGAGGGCAAGGGTGCGTTCGGTTACAACGCCCGCGACGACAAGTACGAGGACATGCTCAAAGCGGGTATCATCGACCCGACGAAGGTGTCGCGCGTCGCACTGGAAAACGCCGCTTCGATCGCCTCGATGTTCCTGACGACCGAGTGCGTGCTGGCCGAGAAGAAATCGGAACAGCCGGCGATGCCCGCCATGCCCGCAGGCGGTATGGGCGGCATGATGTAGCCGGCGGCACGACCGTTTTTCGACAGAAAATCCCGATTTCTTTCGGGATTTTCCGTTTTTTATTACCTTTGCATTTTGAATAGTTCTACCGTCATGAGAAAATTCTCCATAATCGCAATCGCGCTGTGGGCGATTGCGGCCTGTTCAAAAGAGGACGTCGCACCGACCGGCTCGACACCTGAAATCCGCATTGCGGGTGAGATGGAGACCGGAAATCCCGAGTCCCAGCCCGAAGCGCAGAGCCTGACGCGTGCGAGCGAAACTGCTTTCGAGGAAGGCGACCAAATCGGCTTGCGCGTCGAGCAGAATTCGGTGGCCGGACACCGCAACGCATGCCTGACCCACAACGGCAAGGTCTTTAAGGGCAAGCGGGTGAATTGGGACGAAACGGCCGGCGATGCCGTCGTGTCGGCCTGCTATCCCTTCGTGAAAGGCGACGATATTCCGGCGGAGTACTCCGTGCCCCAGAACCAGCAGACCGACGAACAGTATGCCGCTGCGGACTTTTTGGCCGCATCGCGTCCGGTCACGGTCGCGGAGTTCGCCGAGCCCGTCAAGTTGCAGTTCCGCCACGTGCTGTCGAAGGTCATCTTCAACTTGGCCGACGAGACCGGGAAGAATCTCGTCATCGACCGGGTCGCTATCAAGGGATTCAAACATGTCGCGCTCATCGACTATGCGCAACGCGAGGCGGCGGTGAATGCAGCAGCGATGCCGGCGAACATTTCGGGACACAAAGTCGAAAACCTCAAACACGAAGCCATTCTGGTGCCGCAGACGGACGAAGCGATGATGATCGAAGTGTATGCCAAAGCCGACGGCATCACCTTGCTTTATCAGAAACGCGCCAAAAACGTCGAGCTGAAAAGCGGCTACCGTTATAAAGTCAAAATCACGCTGAAACCCGGCGAGGAGACGGAGATACAGGAAATCGAGTTCAAGGCGGAAATCGAGCCTTGGGGAGAGGGCGAAGACGTCCCCGAAACCCAGATTTAACCGCCGGACGAGAATTTCCGAAAACCGGCGGAACCCCCGACCGGAACAAACCGAACGGGTCGTGCACTTGATAATGCACGGCCCGTTTTTCTTTCGCGCCCGTCGCAGGGGCGGGGGCGTCTCCGGCTGGGGCGGCGCGTCGCGCATCGACGCGTTTATTTCAAGGGCTCTACGTGGATGGAGATGACGGTATCTTCGCCGAACCGTTCGCGCAGACGCCGTTCGATTTCTTCGGTCAGGGCGTGCGAGTGTTGCACGTCCATCTTGCCGTCCATGCGGACATGCAGGTCTATCGCAATGGCGGCACCGATGCGCCGCGTCCGCAGGTTGTGGGGCTCGCGCACTTCGGGCGAACACTGCACGAGCGCGAGGATTTCGCGTTCGGTCTCTTCGGGCAGCGACCGTTCGAGCAGGTCGCCCAAGCCCGTGCGAATCAGTTGGTAAGCGATTTTGAGAATGAAGAACGAAACCACCAGTGCGGCGATGGGGTCGGCCACGCGCCATTTGTCGCCCAAGAACAGCGCGCATCCGATGCCGACGAGCGTGCCGAGCGACGAAAGCGCGTCGCTCCGGTGGTGCCATGCGTTGGCCATGACGCTGGGACTGTCCCAACGGCGCCCCGCCCGTACGGTGTATTGATAGAGCAGCTCCTTGATGACGATAGAGACGATCGCGGCGACGAGGGCGATCATGCCCGGACGCGGCAGCAGTTCGCCCCGTGCAGCCCAAACGATGGCCCGCACGCTGTCCCGCAGGATGCCGATTCCGGCGAACGCCAGAAAGAGGCTGATGATGACCGTCGCCAGCGTTTCGTACTTGCCGTGCCCGAATTCGTGGGTCGCGTCTCGGGGTTTGGTCGACAGTTTCGCGAATACGAGTACGACCACATCCGTAATCAGGTCGGAAAACGAATGCACGCTGTCGGCGACCATCGCGCCGCTGCGTCCGATGATGCCGGCCGCGAGTTTTCCCGCCGCCAGCACGAGGTTGACCGCGAATCCTATCCACGTGATCCGATAGATGGCATGCAGCCGTCCGGTGTTCGTTCCGTTTGCCTGTTGTCGTTCCATTCGTGCGATAAAGGTAAGCAAAAGCGGTCGAACGTCCAAAAACGATACCGAATCCGCTTGCACCGATATCCCGTTCGTTGTTCTATTTTGCTTTTTTCGCAACTTTTTCGCGTGTTCTCGGCTGAAAATTGCTATATTTGTCGCAATCAATCGCTCGAACACATGAAGAAAAAGGAATCGAAAGCGCCTATCAGCCAGTTCACGCTCAACGAACTGGCCTTTCTGGCCAAAGGCGACGAACTGCACGGGCTGCAAAGCGAGTGCATGGTGGCCGAAAATGATACCGACCTGCAAGCCTTTCATTTCCCGTGCCGCATCGACGCGCTCATCATCGGCATCGGCACCGAAGGCGCGGCGACTATTTCGTGCAACTTGCAGGAGTGCCGCCTGCGCAAGAACACGCTGTTCTGTTTCGCGCCGAACACCATTCTGCAAATCGATTCCAAAACCGGATTCCGCGCCCATGTCGTGGTCGTTTCGACCGATTTCGTACGCAACACCAATTTCAACCTGCGCGAGATGATGCCCGTCCTGCTGGAACGGGGCGGGAATCCCACCCTGCAACTCGACGAGGCCCAAAGCGGCGTCATGCAGTCGTTCCTTTCGCTCATCGAGCAGGAGGTGCACGCCCCCGAGCAGCCTTATTCGCGCGAGGTGGTGCGCGGATTGCTGATTTCGATGATTTACAAGATGTGCGACATCCTGCAATCCGTTTCGACGGCCCGTCCCGACGAGTCGAAGCCCCGCGATCGCGGCGAAGCCTACTTCCGGCGTTTCACCGAGCTGCTGGGCGAAAACTACCGCAAGGAGCGCAGCGTGGCGTTCTATGCGCAGGAGCTCTGCATCACGCCCAAGTATCTGACGACCGTCATCAAGAAGGTGAGCGGCGCGTCGGTGTCGGACTGGATCGACCGTTACGTGATTCTCGAAGCGAAAACGTTGCTGAAACATTCGCACATGAGCATTCAGGAGATCGCCTATTCGCTCAATTTCGCTAACCAGTCGTTTTTCGGGAGTTATTTCAAGCGCATTACCGGCCTTTCGCCGTCGCAATACAAGAACAGCACCCCGTCGGGGAGCCAACGACCGTAGGATTCCGCAGGACAAACTAATAAAACCGTGAGATTCTGTAAAACAACTTAATAAAAATGAGAAAGATCGTATTGTGTTTGGTCGCGGCGGCAGCTGTGCTTTCCGCCCGCGCCGACGAGGGGATGTGGCTGCTGCCGTATCTCCAGAAAATGAACATCCGGCAGATGAAGCAGCGCGGGTGCAAACTCTCGGCCGACGAGATTTACAGCCTCGACCGGTCGTCGCTCAAAGATGCCGTCGTCATCTTCGGCGGCGGGTGTACCGGCGAGATCGTGTCGCCCGAAGGGTTGCTTTTCACCAACCACCACTGCGGCTACGGCTCGATCCAGCAGCTTTCGTCCGTCGAGCACGACTACCTGAAACACGGCTTCTGGGCCATGTCCAACGCCGAAGAGCTGCCCGTGCCCGGACTCAAAGTGCGTTTCGTGCGCAAAATCGCCGACGCGACGGCCGACATTCTGGGCAACATTCCCTCGATCGCCGGGCAGGAGGAGTACGAAAAGGCGGTCGCCGCCAACAGCAAGGCGCTGACCGAACAGCTCCGCGAAGCGAATCCCGGCATGGAGGTCGCCGTGCTGCCGTTCTTCGAGGGCAACCAGTACTTCGCCTTCGTCTACGAGGTTTTCACCGACATCCGGCTCGTCGGGACGCCCCCGTCGTCCATCGGCAAGTTCGGCGGCGACACCGACAACTGGATGTGGCCGCGCCATACGGGCGACTTCTCGATTTTCCGCGTTTACGCCGGCCCCGACAACAAACCGGCCGACTACTCGCCCGAAAACCGTCCCTATCGCGCCGACAAATTCTTGAAAATCTCGCTCGGAGGTGTGAACGAAGGGGATTTCGCGATGGTCATGGGCTTTCCGGGCTCGACGCAGCGTTTCGCCACCTCCTACGAGTTGGATTACCTGCTCGACGTGCAGAACCCGCGCCGCATCTTCATTCGCGGCGAGCGGCAGAAACTGCTGATGGAGGATATGCAGGCCAGCGACGCCGTGCGCATTCAGTACGCGTCGAAATACGCCGGTTCGTCCAACTACTGGAAGAACGCCATCGGCATGTCGCGCGGATTGAAGAAACTGGGTGTCGTCGAACGCAAGCGGCAGCAGGAGGAGTCGTTCCGGCAGTGGGCCGGGCTGAACACTTTGCCCCAAGAGGGATACATCGACGCCCTGCCGAAAATCGAAACGGCCATGCAGCGGGTAGCGGCTCCGGCGGGCGATTTGATGTACGTTTCCGAAGCCTTCTTGCAGGCCGTCGAGCTGATGCGCCCCGTGACCGCGCTGATGGACAAGCTCGAACCCAAGCAGGAGGCCGATTCGGCCCGGATCGCGGCATGGCTCGGCAACTGGTACAAGAACTACAACCCGCCGACCGACCGCAAGGTGGCCAAACGGATGTTGCAAATCGCGCGCGAGGGGATGCACGACCTGCCGTCGTTCTATGCCGAAATCGTCGACAAGGATTTCAACGGCGACAGCGACGCCTATGTCGATTACCTCTACGACAACTCGCAGTTCACCTCGCCCGAACGGCTCGCGGCCCTGCTCGCCGACTATTCGCCTGCGAAGGTCGCTGCCGACCCCGCCTATCCGTTCGCGAAATCGGTGTTGGAGCTGTACGACCGCCTGCGGACTGCCCGCACCGAAGGGTTCGCCGGTTACGCAGAGGGTCGCCGCAAGTACGTTGCCGGTCTGATGTTGCAGCAGCCCGATAAGGCATGGGCTTCGGACGCCAACTTCACGATCCGGCTCACCTATGGCCGTGTGTTGCCTTATAGCCCGGCCGACGGCATCCGCTACAACCACTACACGACGCTGAAAGGGGTCATCGAAAAGGAAGACCCCAAGAACCCGATGGAGTTCACCGTGCCCGCGAAACTCAAAGAGCTCTACGCGGCCCGCGACTTCGGCCACTATGCCAATGCGCAGGGCGAATTGCCGGTGGGCTTCTTGGCCGACCTCGACATCACGGGCGGCAACTCGGGTTCGCCGGTGCTCAATGCGCGCGGCGAGCTGATCGGGCTGGCGTTCGACGGCAACTGGGAGGCCATGTCGGGCGACGTGGCGTTCGAGCCGCAGTTGCAGCGCTGCATCGCTGTCGATGCGCGTTACGTGCTCTTCATCATCGACAAGTTCGCCGGTGCCCGCTGGCTGCTCGATGAACTGCAAATCGTGAAGTAATTCCGCCTCCATTCCCGCTCTCGCAGGACTGCGCCGCGCGCTTCGGTGTGGCGGGCAGTCCTGCGTTTTTTTCGGGCGGTTCGGCCGACTGGGTGGGCGCAGCGGTTCGGTTCCGGTGGCTCGGTTCCCGGCAGCTCGGATGGCTTGCTTGTGAATTCAGCTATTCGGTAAAAAAAATCGGAATTTTCGACCAAAATGTTTGGCCGCTGCGGTTTGTTTGTTTACCTTTGCGGCGATTTCGTTTCGGACGGAACGCGATCGAATAAAAAATTATGCTATGAAGAAATCGTTTTTACTCTTGTGCGCCGTCGCGGTGTGCACGTCCGCCCTCGCCGAAGGTTATCAGGTGAACAACATGTCGGCCCGACAAGCCGGTATGGGACATACCGGTACGGCGATGCACCTCAATTCCGAATCCGTGTTCTTCAATCCGGCCGCGACGGCTTTCCAGTCTTCCCGCTTCGATGTTTCGGCCGGCATGACCGGAATCATCTCGAATGTCCATTATCAGAGTCTGCCGACGCTCGAAAACGGTTATGTCTCCGGCAAAGCTGAAAAATCAGAAAATTTCGCTACGCCGCTGCACGTCTATTTCAACTACAAACCCTCCGAGCGTTGGGCCGTCGGGCTCGGCTTCTACACGCCCGATGGGTCGTCGGTCGATTGGGGCGACAACTGGTCGGGTGCGCACCTCGTGCAGAACATCAGTCTGGCCGCCTATACGGTGCAGCCCACCGTGTCGTTCAAAATCTGCGACCGGCTCTCCATCGGTGCGGGTTTGACCATCACGTGGGGCAATTTCGACCTCTCGCGGTCGATGCTTTCGCCCAAGACCCGCGAGGGAATCGTCAAAAAACTCGATGTAAATATCGATGCGTTGAACGAGGCGTTCAATGGGGTTCCGACGGAGTATATCCCCGCCGACAAACTGGCCCTGCTGCAACAGCTGCAAGGTGCGAAAACCTATCTTAACGGGACGATGGACCGTACGCTCGTTTCGGCGCGGCTCAAAGGTTCGGCCGATGTCGCCGTCGGCGTGAATGCGGGCATCCTGTTCGACGTCAACGACGAATGGCGCATCGGTATGACGTGGCGGTCGCGGGTCGATATGAAGGTCGGTCGCGGAACGGCTTCGATGACGATGGAGCCCCAAGCGGCGGCTCTGCTCGCCCAGCTCGGTGCGGTGATGGGCGGCGGGTCGCTTCTGCCTGCGCTCGATCAGGGCACTTTCCGTGCGCAGCTGCCCCTGCCGACGACCGTCACGTGGGGCGTGTCGTTCCGTCCGCGCTCCAAGTGGGAGATTGCCGCCGATTTGCAGTGGGTCGGCTGGTCGGCCTACAAGGCGCTGAACGTCGTTTTCAACGAACCCGAACTGGGCATCGAACCGATCTATTCGGTGAAGAATTACTCCAATACGCTGGCGTTCCGCGTCGGCGGGCAGTATCGGGCGACCGATTTTCTGACCCTCCGCATGGGTATGTATGTCGACGAGAGCCCCGTGAGCAGCGATTACCTCAATCCCGAAACGCCGTCGATGACCAAAGTTTCCTACACGGCGGGTCTGACCCTGCGTCCGGCCAAGTGCATGACCGTCGATTTGGCTTACTGCTTCGTCTCGGCGGCCGACCCCGAACGTACGGGTTCCTATCCGATTTACGATACCGCCGGCAACCTGACCGATGTGTTTTCGGGCAACTACAAGCTCCACGCCAACGTCTTTTCCGTCGGAATCGGGCTGCACTTCTAACCCATTTAAGAAAAGGGCTTTAAGTGCTACGGATGCGCTTGCGGTTTCAGTCGGTCGGAAGCGCGCCGCCCGTTTAAGAAAAAAATCGAAAGAGGTTATCGCATTTGCGATAACCTCTTTTTCGTTGTGGGAACATGCGGATTTGAACCGCAGACCTCCTGCTTGTCGAGCAGGCGCTCTAAACCAACTGAGCTATGCTCCCTCGAAACAATAAAAAAACCATCCGAACGGACGGGTGGTCGCTTTGTCGTGGGAGCTGAGGGATTCGAACCCCCGACCCTCTGCTTGTAAGGCAGACGCTCTGAACCAGCTGAGCTAAGCTCCCAAAATTTCAAAAAATGGCTCGGGACAACAAAGGTAACTCTTTTTTCGCAAACTCCAAATTTTTTTGTCCTCCCTGTTTTTCGGGTCTCTCCTTTTTCGGATTTTCCTACTCTCTTCGAGCCGGCCCTTTTTCTCGGGCTTCCCCCTTTTCCGGGCCCCTCTCGGGATTCGTCGTTTGCGTTACGCTCCGTAACCCTCGCGCATCTGCGCCTGAACAAGGACTTGAACCTAGGACCCCATGATTAACAGTCATGTGCTCTAACCGACTGAGCTATTCAGGCATTCGATCCGGCTCGGTGGCCGTTTCGGAATGCAAATATAAGGCAAAAATTTTTTCCTGCAAAATTTTTCGCAAAAAAATAAACGAAAGCAATACCCTGCCGGGCAGGATAATCATAAAGGACGGATGTAAAGGCCGTCGGTGAGGATTATCCGAAAGGAGCGGGCTGCCGGGTTGTCCTATTGCCTGCGAAAAGTGTCAGATTTTCTAACGCGGACGAGCGGAAGCGGCTCACGAAAGGGCGGGGTATTGCACGCGGATCGGGGATGAATCGGGGTTCGTTCTCTCTGTTTTTTCGGTCGTTGCGATATGGTTTCTTATCGGATGTTGCAAATATCGGGCCGAAACGATGATTCGTTCCGCTCGATTTTTTTATTTTTCATTCAAATTCGGCGGAAGCATTCCCGGCCGACGTTTTCATGGGGCGGGCCGACGTTTTCGCGGGGTAAGTTCGCCGTCGGGCGCTGTCCCTCGCGCACGGTTTATCCGGCGTTTGCCAGCACGAATCGCAGCAGGGCTTCGGCCGTCGCTTCGGGTTCTTCGACGAATCCCATGTGCCCCGAATGTTCCAGCCATGCGACCTGCGCTTCGGGGTGTTCGGCGACCATCCGTTCGGCGACCTCCGCCGGAATGTATCCGTCCTTGCGGCCCAGCACGAACAGCACGGGAACCGGCGTCGTGCGGAGCAGTTCGTTGCGGTCTTTGCGCGCAATCATGCCGTTGAGGAGTGCCACGATGCCCGCGTCTTCCGTCACGTAGACCTGCTCGGCCAAATCCGTTATCGCATCGCGCAGGCGGGTGCGGTTCTCTTCGGCGAAGCCTGCCGCTGGAGCGACCCGCGCCAGCATCTCCTTGCGGCCGGATTTCACGATTTCGATTTCGCGCCGGCGGTTCTCCTGCTTTTCGGGCGTGTCGGCGTTGGGCGTCGAGCTCAACAGCACCAGCCCGTCGAGCAGCTCGGGGTACCGTTCGCACAGCGCGAGCGCGACGTACCCGCCCATCGAGTGGCCCACGACCGTGCAACGGCCGATGCCGAGCGCGCGGATGCCGGCCGCTACCGTGTCGGCGAGAAATTCCATCGTATGGCACTCTCCGTCGACGACCGAGATGCCGTGTCCCGGCAGGTCGACCGTCACGACCCGCACCTGCTTGCAGAGCAGCGGCACGAAATCGTCCCAGACGAGCAGCGATTCGAGGTAGCCGTGCAGCAGCACAACGCACCGGTCGCCGACCTGCGAATCGCAGACGTGCAGGGCGGTGTCGCCCGCCATGATGAATCGTTCGGTCATTGCGTGCGGGGGTTCGTTGATCGGGTTATTCGATTGCGCCGCTGAAAACCCGCCGTGCGGGCCCCGTCAGCCGGATGCCGTTGTATTGCTGCACGCCGTCGCGGAAGAACCGCACGCGCAGGCGTCCTCCCTGCACGTCGACGTCGAACTGGTGGACGTCGGGCTGGCGGACGAAATTGGCGATGAGTGCGGCGGCGACGGCTCCCGTGCCGCAGGCGAGCGTCTCGTTTTCGACGCCGCGTTCGTAGGTGCGGATTTTCAGTTTGCCGTTGGAGCGCACCTCGACGAAATCGACGTTCGTCCCGTGCGGGAAGTGTTCGTCGTCGTAGCGGATGCGCCGTCCGCGTCCGCAGACGTCGACGGCATCGGCAAAATCGACGAACTCCACATAGTGGGGCACGCCGGTATTGAGCGACCAGCCGTTGCCGACAGTCGTGATTTCCGAGACGGGAATCATGCCCAGTTCGACCTCGCCCGATGCCCCTTTGACCTGACGCAGCGTTGCTTCGTGCATGCCGTCGGCGGCTTTGAAGCGGCAGGTGTCGTCGCAGAGTTCGAGATGACGGACGAAGAGCACGAAACAGCGTGCGCCGTTGCCGCACATCTCGCCTTCGGAGCCATCGGCATTGAAATAGCGCATGACGCAGCACCCTTCGTCGTCGCGTTCCAGCGTCATGAGCCCGTCGGCCCCGATGCCGAAATGGCGGTCGCACAGGCGGGCGATGCCGTGCGCCGTCGGGGTGAACTGCCCCGAACGGTTGTCGATGAGGATGAAGTCGTTGCCCGCACCCTCGTATTTTGCAAAAGTCGTTGGCATAGATACCGCAAAGATACACAATAATTTTGAATCGGTCGATAGCGCAGCCGCCCTTTCGTGAAGGAAGGACGGCTTATCGCGCTAATGAAAAAATTCGCGGCGGATGCAGTCGACGGCGTCGAGTTTTTCCCAGCCGAAGTATTCGATTTCGCGTTCGACTTCGCGGCCGTTTTCCCACAGCCGCACTTTCTCGGTGAACGGGCGGTTGCCGAAGTGGCCGTAGGAGGCCGTTTTCTCGAAAATCGGATTTTTCAGCCCGAACCGCCGCACGATGGCCGCCGGACGCAGGTCGAACAGCTTGCCGATGCGGCGGGCGATTTCGCCGTCGGTCATCCCCTCCAACGCTGCGGGGCGGGGCGAACCGTAGGTGTCGACGTAGATCGAGAGCGGTTCGGCGATGCCGATGGCATAGGAGAGTTCGACCAGCACCTGTTCGGCGACGCCTGCCGCCACGAGGTTCTTGGCGATGTGCCGCGCGGCATAGGCGGCCGAACGGTCGACCTTCGACGAGTCCTTGCCCGAGAAGGCGCCGCCGCCGTGCGCGCCGCGTCCGCCGTAGGAATCGACGATGATTTTGCGGCCCGTGAGCCCCGTATCGCCGTGCGGGCCCCCGATGACGAATTTGCCCGTCGGGTTGACGTGCAGGATGTAGTCGTCGCCGATCAGGTCGGCCAGCTGGTCGTTGGCCCGTTGGAGACGCGCCTTGACGCGCGGGATGAGAATCGTCCGCACGTCTTCGCGGATTTGCTGCTGCATCCGCTGTTCGGCCTCCTTCTCCGTGAGCCCGTCGCCCGGCAGGATGAATTCGTCGTGCTGGGTCGACACGACGATGGTGTGCACCCGCACGGGGCGGTTCGTCCGTTCGTCGTACTCGATCGTGACCTGCGATTTGGAGTCGGGTCGCAGGTACTGCATGACCTTACCCTCGCGGCGGATGACGGCCAGCTCTTTGAGAATCACGTGCGACAGGATGAGCGTCGCAGGCATCATTTCGCGCGTTTCGTTGCAGGCGTATCCGAACATGATGCCCTGATCGCCGGCTCCCTGCTGCTCTTCGGTTTCGCGCACGACGCCCTGATTGATGTCGGATGACTGACCGTGCAGGGCCGACAGGATGCCGCACGAATTGCAGTCGAACTGGTACTCGCTCTTGGTGTAGCCGATGCGCCCGATGACGCGGCGGGCCACCTCCTGCACGTCGACGGTGGCGGTGGAGCGCACCTCGCCGGCTATGACCACCAGACCGGTGGTGCAAAGCGTTTCGCAGGCGACTTTGGCGTCGGGGTCATGGCGAAGGTATTCGTCGAGGACGGCATCGGAAATCTGGTCCGATACTTTGTCGGGGTGTCCTTCGGACACCGATTCGGAAGTGAACAAAAATCCCATTCGTTTATTAAATTTTTCAATACTTTTTCAGTACGGTCGTAATGTTTTTTTTCTTTTTTCCGTGCGGAAATGCGCGCGCGTTTCCGGCGGCAGTCCGCGACGGTCGTGTGGATGCGATGACCGTGCAATCCGTCCGGCGGGATTTTGCAATCCCGAAGCATCGGATCCGTACCAGTGAATAAAAAATCGGCTGAAAGAGTAGGAGAATACTGTTTTAGCGATTTTTTATTGTGGTTTGCAATCAGTCAAATGTTTCCACATTTCCCCGCTCACGGGCGGGACTGCAAAGATAACGTTATTCTCTGAAAAAGAAAAATTTTCTTCGAGGTCGTTTTATTTCTCTCCGAATGCCGATTTCGGGCGGCGGGGTTTTGCCGATTTGGAACAAAATTGTACTTTTGTGCTGAACGGGTGCGCCCGTTCGTTAATACGCCAAATAATAACTAATACAATATGAACAGGCAATCCAGTATCGGTATCCTTATGTTGGGATTGACGCTCGCCGCCGGATGTTCCGGCCGGCAGGAGCAGGCCAAACCGCTGCCGACGGTGCAGACCGGCACGGTCGAGCCTTACGGCGAATCGCGGAAACTCGAATTTCCGGGCCGCGTCAAGGCGGCGCAGGAGGTCAACTTGGCCTTCAAGCTGGCCGGGACGCTTCAACGCTTCCTCGTGCCCGAAGGAACGCACGTGCGGCAGGGCGACGTGCTCGTGCAGCTCGACCCGCGCGACTATCGGCTGCAATTGGAGGCCGTCGAGGCCGAATACCGCCGCGTCAAGGCACAAGCCGAGCGCGTCATGGCGCTCTATGCCGACAGTGCGGCGACGGCCGACGATTACGACAAGGCGCGCTACGGCCTGCGCCAGATGGAGGCGAAGTACCGCAACTGCAAGAACCAGCTGGCCGACACCGAGTTGCGCGCGCCGTTCGACGGCTTCGTGCAGCGTCACCTGCTCGATCGCGGGACGGTCGTCGGGGCGGGCATGCCCGTCGTGAGCGTCATTTCGGGCGAGGCTCCCGAAGTCGAAATCAACATTCCGGGCGCGGAGTACGTCCGCCGCAACGAATTCGCCGCGTTCGAGGGGTCGTTCGACTTCTGGCCGGGACGCCGGATTCCGCTCACGCTGTTGAGCATCAGCCCCAAAGCCAATGCCAACCAGCTCTACACCGTGCGGCTGGGCATCGCTGCGGGCACCGACCCGATGCCCTCGCCCGGCATGAACACGATGGTCGAGGTGGCGTTCCGTTCGTCGGACGACAGCCGCAGCTCGATTCCTGCTACGGCGCTTTTCGCCGAGCGGCAGGAGAGCTTCGTGTGGGTCATCGGCGAGGACAGCGTCGTCGTGCGGCGGCCCGTGCGGGTGTTGAGCCTGCACTCCGACGGCTCGGCGGTCGTCGGCCCCGAACTCGAAGCGGGTGAACGCATCGTCACGGCAGGCGTGCACAGCCTGCACGAAGGTCAGAAAGTCGCGCCGATGGCCGAACCGTCGGAAACCAACGTGGGAGGATTGCTATGACGGACTTGGGTAATTGGGCGTTCGCCAATAAAAAACTCGTCTATTTTCTGCTGGCCGTGCTGACCGTCGGGGGCTTGCTGTCGATTTACGACATGAGCAAGCTCGAAGACCCCGAAATCAAGGTCAAGCAGGCGATGGTCGTGGCCGTCTATCCGGGCGCGTCGGCGCACGAGGTCGAAATGGAGGTCGCCGACCCGCTCGAAAAGAGCATCCGCGCGATCGGCGAGCTGGACAACGTGTCGAGCTGGTCGTACAACGACTTGGCCATTCTGCAAGTGGAGTTGAAAACCACCGTGCCCGATGCCGACATCGAGCAGTGCTGGGACTTGCTGCGCCGCAAGGTGGGCGATACGTCGCTGCCGGCAGGGGCGTCGGTCGCCGTGCGCGACGACTTCGGGCTGGTCTACGGCATGCTCTACGCCTTGACGGGCGACGGCCTTTCCGAACGGCAGTTGCAGGACTACGCCGAGCTGGTCAAGCGCGAAATCGGCGACCTCGACGGCGTGGCCCGCGTGGAGATTTACGGCGAGCGGCCCGACTGCATCGACATCGCGATTCTGCCCGAAAAGATGGCGACGCTCGGCATTTCGCCCGCCGAAGTGCTGGCCACGCTCAAAGGGCAGAACGACACCTATTACGCGGGTTATTACGACAACGGCCCCAGCCGCATCCGCGTGACGGTGACGGACAAGTTCCGCACCGTCGAGCAGATCAAGAGCATGGTCATACAGGGCCACGAGGACGACCAGCTGCGGCTGGGCGACATCGCGACGGTCGAACACGGCTATGCCGAACCCGTGCGCAACGAGATGCTCTACGACGGACGCCATGCGCTGGGCATCGCCGTCGCAGCCGCTTCGGGCAGCGACATCGTGAAGGTGGGCGGCGAGGTGCGGCGCAAGCTGGCCGAATTGCAGGAAACCCGCTTTCCGGCAGGCGTCGAGTGCCACAAAATTTTCTACCAGCCCGAACGCGTCACGGACGCCCTGCTGACCTTTTTTATTAATTTGTTGGAGTCCGTAGTAATCGTTGTGGGAATCCTGATGCTCACGATGGGCTTCCGCAGCGGCATGATTATCGGCATCAGTCTGGTCATCATCGTCATCGGGTCGTTCCTCGTGCTGGGCATGACCGACGGCACGATGCAACGCGTTTCGCTGGCGTCGTTCATTCTGGCGATGGGCATGCTGGTCGACAACGCCATCGTCATCGTCGACGGTATTCTGGTCGACCTCCAAGCGGGCAAACCCCGCCGCGAAGCCCTCACGGCCATCGGCCGCAAGACCGCGATGCCGCTGCTGGGCGCGACGCTGATTGCGATTCTGGCCTTTTTCCCCGTCTACCTGTCGCCCGATACGGCGGGCGTCTACGTGCGCGACCTGTTCATCGTGCTGGCCGTGTCGCTGCTGTTGAGCTGGGTGCTTGCGCTCGTCCACGTGCCGCTGATGGCCGACCACTGGCTGAAACACCGCGCCGACGGCCAAGCGGGCGAAAACCGCATGGAACAATTTTTCAAACGGTGTTTGCGTGCGACGCTCGGATTCTCGCTGCGGCACCGCATCGCCTCCGTCGTGCTGGCCGTCGTGCTGGTCGGGGCGAGCGCGTGGGGCTACGGATACATGCGGCACGGCTTCTTCCCCGACATGGTCTACGACCAGCTCTACATGGAGTACAAACTGCCCGAAGGCACCAATTCGGGGCGGGTGAAAAGCGACCTCGCGGAAATCGAGGCCTATCTGAAAACGCGGCCCGAAATCACCCACGTGACGACTTCGACGGGCGGCACGCCGGCGCGCTACAACTTGGTGCGCAGCATCGCCACGCCGTCGCTCTCCTACGGCGAACTCATCATCGACTTCACCTCGCCGAAAGCCCTCGAAGAGAATCTCGACGCCATTCAGCGCGAACTGACGGCCCGCTATCCCGACGCCTACGTCAAGCTGAAACGCTACAACCTGATGTTCAAGAAATACCCGATCGAGGTACTGTTCACGGGGCCCGATCCGGCCGTCCTGCACGAGCTGGCCGACAGCGCGCGCCGCATCATGGAGGCGACGCCCGAGGTCGAGCTCATCACCACCGACTGGGAGCCGCGCATTCCGGTGCTGTGCATCGACTACGAGCAGTCGGCCGCCCGCCGCATGGGATTGGGGCGGCAGAACGTCGCGATGTCGATGCTCTCGGCCGCCGGCGGGATTCCGGTGGGAACGTTCTACGAAGGCATCCACCCGAATACGATCTACTTGAAGTGCACCGACATGGACGGCCTGCCGCTCGATAATTTGGAGAACGTGCCGGTCTTCTCGACGCTGCCCGCGCTGGCGAACCTCTTCGACGAGGAGACGCTCGTGCAGCTGCGCACGGGGGTGCTCGACCGCGAATCGCTGGTCGAACGGGCCATGCGCACCGTGCCGCTGAAACAGATCAGTCGCGGGGTCGAAATCGCATGGGAAGACCCCGTCGTGCCGCGCTACAACGGCCAGCGGGCCCAGCGCGTGATGTGTTCGCCCGTGTCGGGGCTCGAAACCGAAGCGGCCCGCCGTGCGATCGTCGACCGCATCGAAGCCATTCCGCTGCCGACGGGCTACGGTCTGACGTGGCAGGGCGAAAAGGGCGCGAGCGACCAGACGATGAAGTACCTGTTCAAGAACGTTCCGGTCGGCGTCGTGCTGATGATCGCCATTCTGATATTCCTGTTCGGCGATTACCGCAAACCGACCGTCATCCTGTGCGGCGTCCCGCTGATTGCCGTCGGCGTGGTCGGCGCGATGCTCCTCACGGGGCAGACCTTCACCTTCTGCGCCATCGTGGGCGTGCTGGGGCTCGTGGGCATGATGATGAAGAACAGCATCGTGCTGATGGACGAAATCGGTGACCGCATGGCGACCGCCGACGACCCCGTCGAAGCCCTGCTCGCCAGCTCCGAAAGCCGCATGCGGCCGGTCGTGATGGCCTCGTTGACGACGATTCTCGGCATGATTCCGCTGTTGAGCGACGCGATGTTCGGCTCGATGGCCGCCACGATCATGGGCGGTCTGCTGTTCAGTACGTTCGCTACGCTGCTGTTCATACCGGTGCTCTATGCCCTGTTTTTCAAAATCCGCGTGAAACGATGACACTTATTAAATTGCGCATAATTCTTACGGCGGTCGTATTTCTCGGGACGTTCGTGGTTCCCGCGACCGCACAGACCCCGCTGACGCTCGACCAGTGCGTCGAGCAGGCCAAAGCCAACAACCGCCGGCTGGCCGCCGCTGACAAGCAGGTGCAGGCCGCCCGCTACGACCTGCGGAGCATGAAAGCGAACTTCCTGCCGTCGATTTCGGCGGTCGGCATGGGGCTTTATTCCAATACGAAAGGCGGTCTGAACGTCGCGGGCGGCATGCTGCCGGTCGTGGGGGCCGACATGACGCCGACGGGGCAGTTCGCCGCTTTTCCGGGCATGAACATCGACTACCGCATCGGGTGGCTCTACGGCGGCGGCGTGCAGCTCGAACAGCCGCTTTACATGGGCGGTAAGGTGCGCACGGGGCTGCGCATGGCCAAAATCGGCACCGAGCTGGCGGCGCAAAACCGGCGGCTGACCGAGCAGGAGGTCGTGTTGGAGACTTCACGCGCCTATGCCGACGTGGTGCGGGCCCGCGAACTGCGCAAAGTCGCCGAACGCTATCATGCGCTGCTGACCGAACTGCTGCGCAACGTCGAAAGCGCGCGCAAACACGGCCTGAAACCGCAGAACGATGTGCTGCGCGTGCAGGTCAAGCTCAACGAGAGCGAACTCTCCCTGCGCCGGGCTGAAAACGGGCTGCGGCTGGCGACGATGAACCTCGCGCACTTGACGGGGCACCGGCTGACCGAGCCCCTCGAAATCACGGGCGACTTGCCCGACTATCCGGCTGTCGCGCCCGCCGCCGATTTGGAGGGCCGCCCCGAATTCCGGCTGCTCGACCGCAAGAGCCAACTGGCGCGCGAGCAGGTGCGGCTGGCCCGCAGCGAGCGGCTGCCGCAAGTCGGGCTGGTGGGCAGCTACGGCTATACGCACGGCGTGAAACTGAACGACGATTACCTGCTCGACGGGGCGAGCTACATGGCCGGTGTGCAGGTGTCGATTCCGATTTTCCACTTCGGGGGCCGGTCGGCCAAGATGCGGGCCGCCCGCGCGAAGTACGAGCAGGCGCAGTTGGAGCAGGCCGACGGCAGCGAACGGATGCAACTGGAACTGACCCGTGCGGCGAATAATTTCGACGAATCGGCACTGGAAGTGCGGCTGGCCGAATCTTCGCTGGCGGCGGCCGACGAGAATCTGCGGTTGAGCGGGTTGCAATATCGCAACGGTACGGCAACGCTGTCGGATTACCTCGAAGCGCAGGCTTTGTGGCAGCAGGCCTACCAGACCCACGTGCAGGCGCGGGTGGACGGTTATCTCGATTGGCTGGAATACAGCAAGGCCGCCGGCCGGCTTTAAGAAAGCCGTTTTAAGCGCTACGGATAGTTGACGGGTTTCGGAAGTTCAGAAAGCGCACTCACCCTCTAATAAAAGCGGGCCAAAGACTGCGGAGTGCACGACACGCCAGTGGCGGGCTTTCGCGGGCGAAGGCTTCGGCCCGCGCGGCTTGAAGAGCCGCAACAAAAAGCGCCGATAAAGAATAATGAAAAGGCGAGAATCAATTTCAGATTCTCGCCTTTTTTAATTGAGGTGCAGGCCGGTCGGAGCCAAGCCCCGACCGAACCGGTTACCAGATGATGACCCGTTCGGCTTCGGGCAGGAACATCGGGCCCTCGTCGATGCCGAACGCATCGTAGAACGTTTGCAGGTTGCGCAGCGTGGCATCGACGCGCCACTTGCCGAGCGAGTGCACGTCGAGCTTCGTCAGGCGGGCGATTTCCTCGTCGCGGATGTTCTGGGCCCACAGCGCCGCATAAGCCAGATAGAAACGCTGCGCGGCCGTGAATCCGTCGATCGGCGCGGGCTCGGTGCCGTTCTGCGCATTTTTCATGGCGGTGTAGGCCACGCGCAGACCGCCCTGATCGGCGATGTTCTCGCCCAGCGACAACGCGCCGTTGGCGTGGATGGCCGGCTGGCCGTCGCGGGCGGGCAGCACCTCGATCGCATTGAACTGGTCGACCAGCACGGCCGTCTTCTTCTTGAACGCTGCGGCGTCGGCTTCCGTCCACCAGTTGTTGAGGTTGCCCTGCTTGTCGAAATTGCGGCCCTGATCGTCGAATCCGTGCGTCATTTCATGGCCGATGACCACGCCGATAGCCCCGTAGTTCACGGCATCGTCGGCATCGGGGTTGTAGAACGGCGGTTGCAGGATGGCGGCCGGGAAGCAGATTTCGTTGGTCGTCGGATTGTAGTAGGCGTTGACCATCTGCGGCGGCATGTGCCACTTGGCGCGGTCGACCGGACGTCCCAGTTCGGCGATGTTGTCGGCCGTGTACCACTTGTTGGCTTCGACGACGTTTTCCCAATAGCTTTTCTGCGGGTCGATCGTGAGCGTCGTGTACTCTTTCCACTTGTCGGGGTAGCCGATCTTCACCGTGAAGGCGGCCAGCTTCTCCTGCGCTTTGACTTTGGTTTCGTCGGACATCCAGTCGAGCGCGGCGACGTGCTGCGACAGGGCGGTTTGGAGATTCTCGACGATGCCGAGCATCCGTTCCTTGTCTTTCTCGGGGAAATACTTCGCCACGTACATTTCGCCGACGGCCTCCGACAGCACGCTGTTGGGTACGGCCATCGCGCGTTTCCAGCGGGGTTTCTGCTCCTGACGGCCCGACATCGTGCGTCCGTAGAACTCGAACGAGGCGTCGCCGAACGCATCGCTCAAATACGAAGCCGCCGCGTTGATGTATCCGGCCGCCATGTAGTAGCGCAGGTCGTCGAGCGATGCCGTTTTCAGAATCCGGTTGGAGTTGTCGAGTGCGGACGGCGTGGTGACGATGACGGTCTTGAAGTCGCCGATGCCCATTTTGTCGCAGTAGGCGGCCCAGTCGACGGCATCATACCGTTTCACGAAGTCCGTTTTGGCGATTTTGTTGTAGAGTTTCGGGATGTCGCGCATCGCCTCGCTCGACCAGTTCTTGCGGGCCAGCGCCGTTTCGATGCGCATCACGCCGTCGACCGCTTGCGTGATTTCGGTTTCGGGCAGACCGGCGAGTTCCCACAGTTTCGCGAGGTACTCCTTGTAGGCCGTCCGTTTCGATTCGTGTTCCGCGTCGAGGTAGTAGTCGCGGTCGCCCATCATCAGGTCGGCTTGCGAAGCGTAGAGCGCATTGGCGTCGCTGTTCATCATGTCGGCCTCGACCCCGATGCCGAAGAACGGGTTGGATACCGAGCTGTGCAGCTCGGCGATGAGCGCGGTCAGCTCGGCACGGTCGGCGACGGCGAGAATCCGCTCGACCATCGGCCGGATAGGTGCGGCTCCCTCGCTGTTCAGACGGGCCGAATCGAGCCCCATTTTATAGAGGTCGGCGATTTTCTGCTCGACGCTGCCCGCTTCGGCTTTGGTGCGGGTCATTTCAGCGAACAGGTCGTTGATGCGGATTTCGTTGTTCTCGCGCAGGATGTCGAACGACCCGTAACGCGAAAATTCGGGTTTCAGCGGATTACGCTGCTGCCACCCGCCGGTGGCGTATTCATAGAAATCGACGCTCGGTGCGACCGTCGGGTCGAGGTTGGCCAAGTCGATGGCCGGAACCTTCGGGGTGTTGTGTTGACAAGCTGCCATACAAACCGTTAATGCGAATAGTAAATGGATTCGTTTCATGTGGATTGGGTTGAATTTTTATTAGCGTTACGGAAGGTTTTGCGATTGCGGATAGCCTATTTGTTCAATGGCACTTTTTGACTAAACAAAAAGTGCCATTGAAAATTTAGCCCAAATAGGATTTCAGCAGCTTCGACCGCGAGGAGTGGCGCAGGCGGCGGATGGCTTTCTCCTTGATCTGACGCACGCGCTCGCGGGTCAGGTCGAATTTCTCGCCGATTTCCTCCAACGTCATCTCCGAGCATCCGATGCCGAAGAAATACTTGATGATGTCGCGTTCGCGTTCTGTCAGCGTCTCCAACGCGCGGTCGACCTCCGTCGAGAGCGATTCGTTGATGAGCCCGCGATCGGCGTTGGGCGAGTCGGGGTTCACCAGCACGTCGAGCAGCGAGTTGTCCTCGCCGTCGGCGAACGGCGCGTCCACCGAAACGTGACGCCCGGCCACACGCAGCGTGTCCGTCACCTTGTCGCGCGGGAGCGACAGCTCGTTGGCCAGTTCGTCGGGCGACGGCGTGCGCTCGTGCTCCTGCTCGAAGCGGGCGAACGCCTTGTTGATTTTATTCAGCGAGCCCACTTGGTTGAGCGGCAGGCGCACGATGCGCGACTGCTCGGCCAGCGCCTGCAAAATCGACTGGCGGATCCACCACACGGCATAGGAAATGAACTTGAAACCGCGCGTTTCGTCGAACTTTTCCGCAGCTTTAATCAGTCCCAGATTGCCCTCGTTGATAAGGTCGGGCAGGCTCAATCCCTGATTCTGGTACTGCTTGGCCACCGAGACCACGAAACGCAGGTTGGCCTTCGTGAGCTTCTCCAACGCCTCTTGGTCGCCTTTCTTGATTCGCTGGGCGAGTTCCACCTCCTCCTCGACCGTGATGAGCTCCTCCTTGCCGATTTCCTGCAAGTACTTGTCCAGCGAGGCGCTTTCGCGGTTGGTGATGGATTTCGTGATTTTTAACTGACGCATACGCTTATTAATTTTGTTTCTTCTTTCCGTGTTTCCCTGTCGGGGTGGCGCAGGCCACCGTCCGATGTTCGACGACCGTCCGCCGCGCTTAAATCGGCGTTCTTAACGCCGTTACTCCACGAACGTGTAGCTGGCGGCGCGTCCCGTTCCGTTGCGCGTCGGATAGACGCCGTCGATCGAACGGATCTTGTCGGTCATGCGCTGCATGTCGGCGAGCGAGTAAACCGCCTTGTCGTTGATGTGGGTGATGACGAATCCCTGTTTGATCCGGGCGCGGGCCATCAGTCCGTCGGATTTGACGCCGACCACCTGCACGCCGCCGCGAATATCGAGCTGGCGGCACAGTTTCTCGCCCGCATCGGCGAATTTCCCGCCCAATGCTTCGACTACGTCCACATCTTCTTTGGTAACCGGTTCGGTTTTACCGGCTTTATTACGCAAAACGACCTCGATTTGTTTCATTTTGCCCGCTCTTTTTACCGACAAAACGATTTTATCGTTGGGCCGGTGCTTGGCGATCTGCTCTTGCAGGGTCGAGGCTTCGGTGATTCGCACGCCGTCGACCGCCACGATGATGTCGCCCTTGCGGACGCCCGCTTCGGAGGCTGAGCCGCCCTCTACGACGGCTGCCACGTAGGCGCCGCCGAGCTCCCCGATGCCGGCTTCCTTGCCCTCGTCGCTATCGAGAAAATCTTGGTCGACCGCGCGGAACTGGATGCCCAGCAGCGCGCGCTGCACAACGCCGAACTCTTTGAGGTCGCCCACCACCTTGCGGACGATGGATTCGGGAATGGCGAACGAATAACCCACGTAACTGCCTGTCTGCGACTTGATAAGCGTGTTGATGCCTACCAGCTCGCCGCGCGTGTTGACCAGCGCGCCACCCGAGTTGCCCGGATTGACGGCCGCGTCTGTCTGGATGAACGATTCGATGCTGAAATCGTTGGGAATGGCTCCCAGCTGACGTGCCTTCGCGCTCACGATGCCCGCCGTGATGGTCGATTGCAGGTCGAACGGCGACCCGATGGCCAGCACCCATTCGCCCAGCCGCAGCGCATCCGAAGAACCCAGCGGCAGGGTCGGCAGGTCGTCGGCGTCGATTTTCAGCAGGGCGAGGTCGGTCGCCGCATCCTTGCCGATGAGTTTGGCGTCGAATTTACGTCCGTCGTAGAGTTTCACGCGCAGGGTCGTCGCACCGTCGGCCACGTGGTTGTTCGTCACGATGTAGCCGTCGGGCGAGAGAATCACGCCCGAACCGCCTCCGCGACGCTCTTGATAACGGGGCTCTTGGCTGCCCGAACCGCCGCGCTGCTGCGGAAGCCCGAAAAATTCGAGGAACGGATCGTAACCGTAGTTCGACTGCGGCATCTCGACCCGCTGCACGACCTCGATGTTGACGACGGCCTGCACCGCATTTTCGGCGGCATAGGTCAGGTCGGGATAGTTCTCCGCCTCGTACGACGTGAAGTGCGTGCCCGCGCCCGGCGTGTGTGCGACCGTACGGTCGACGTAGGTTATGTGCTCTTGGGGCTCGCCGTTGAGGACCCAAGCCGTAGCACCGCCTGCGGCGGCCGCCACAGCGATGACTCCCAAAAATAAAAATGCCTTTTTCATAGTTACAATGTGATAATCGGTTCAGCGGCAAATTTTGTGCATAGGCAATCGCTCGTTTTCGTTATTCGATGGACTAACGTTCCGACCGAAGCGGTTAGTATGCAAAGCGGAATGATTTTTCTTCGTCCGTTGCTGGTGTTTTGCCTCGAAGCCTGCGGATGTTGCGCTCTTTGGGGGCGTGCTCGCCCCCAGCCGCGCGGCAAACCCGAGCATTAAGGGGCGGCGAGGGGACGATAGACGTTGTCTATCTATAAATCCAAACAAGCAGATACGTTGAATAACGAGTTATTCCGTATCTGCGTGTTCGTCTTTATGCAAAACGTTCGTTTTGCCCTCGCCGCCGGATTCAAGAATGCCGTTTTGATACCTTGTTGCTTACACAAGAAGAATCCGACTTCCCCGAAACGGTCTGTTGCACTCCCGAACGGAGCGAAAATCGCCGACACGAATTTATTTCGTGGATGGACGGACGATAAGTCGGATGCGCGAACTTGTTGGCGAAAGTCCGACTTATCGTCCGGGCATCGGGCCGGATGCAATCCGGTGTATCGGTAATTTTCGCACTTAATGCTCGGGGGAGCGCCGTCCGGCAAGGGGCGCGGAGCTATCGCGCCCCGACGAGGACATGGGTGCGTGGCTGGGTGTATCGAAAAGCGAGTCCCGGCCTGCATTTGGCCGGGACTCGCTTCTTATACGATTCGGAAAAATTACTCTTCCGCTTTCGGTTCTTCTTTTTCGGCGGCTGCTTCGGCTTTCGGCGCGGCTTTCTTCGCGTTCTTGGCTTCGGCTGCTTCCATTGCGCTCTTCAGCGCGGCCAGACCCGTCACGTCGCCCAGCGTCGTCTTCTCGACCGAAGCGTTGATCTTCTTCACGGTCGACTTCGTGGCGTCGGCTGCGGCGCGTTTTTCGGCTTTTTCAGCTTTCTCGGCCTCCTTGCGAACATCGTCGTAGGTGCGCAGGTGCGACAGCGTGATGCGCTTCGTGGCTTTCGAGAACTCGATGATCTTGAACGGCAGCGTGTCGCCGGCTTTCGGCGTCGTGCCGTCCTCTTTGACGAGCTGGCGCGTCGGGCAGAAGCCTTCGACCGTGTCGCTCAAAGCGACGACGGCGCCCTTGTCGGTCATCTCCGTAATCGGAGCCTCGTGTACGCTGTCGAGCGGATACTGCGCCTCGAACTCGTTCCAAGGATTCTCCTCCAATTGCTTGTGACCCAGCGACAGACGACGGTTCTCCTTGTCGATTTCCAGCACGATGACGTCGATGTCGGCACCTACCTGCGTGAAATCGCCCGGATGCTTCACTTTCTTCGTCCAGCTCAAATCCGAAATGTGGATCAGACCGTCGATGCCCTCCTCGATTTCGACGAATACGCCGAAGTTCGTGAAGTTACGCACACGTGCCGTGCACTTCGTGCCGACGGGGTATTTGGTTTCGATCTGCTCCCAAGGATCGGTCGTGAGCTGTTTGATGCCCAGCGACATCTTGCGTTCTTCGCGGTCGATGGTCAGGATGACGGCCTCTACTTCGTCGCCGACTTTCATGAAGTCCTGTGCCGAACGCAGGTGCTGGCTCCACGACATTTCGGATACGTGGATCAACCCCTCGACACCCGGAGCGATTTCGACGAACGCACCGTAATCGGCCATGACGACCACTTTGCCCTTGACCTTGTCGCCGACTTTGAGGTTGGCGTCGAGCGCCTCCCAAGGATGCGGCGTCAGCTGTTTCAGACCCAGCGCGATGCGCTTCTTCTGCTCGTCGAAGTCGAGGATGACGACCTGAATCTTCTGGTCGAGCTCGACGACCTCTTCGGGGTGGTTGACACGGCCCCACGACAGGTCGGTGATGTGGATCAGACCGTCTACGCCGCCCAAGTCGACGAATACGCCGTAGGAGGTGATGTTCTTGACCGTACCTTCGAGAATCTGGCCCTTTTCGAGTTTCGACATGATGATCTCTTTCTGGGCTTCGAGTTCGGCCTCGATCAAGGCCTTGTGCGATACGACGACGTTGCGGAACTCCTGATTGATTTTCACCACCTTGAACTCCATCGTCTTGTCGACGTAGATATCGTAGTCGCGGATGGGTTTCACGTCGATCTGCGAGCCGGGCAGGAAGGCCTCGATGCCGAACACGTCGACGATCATACCGCCTTTGGTGCGGCACTTGATGTAACCCTTGATGATTTCGTCGTTTTCGAGGGCCTCGTTGACGCGGTCCCACGATTTGAGCTGACGGGCTTTCTTGTGCGAAAGGGCCAGCTGGCCGTTCTTGTCTTCGGCCGATTCGACATAGACTTCCACCTTGTCGCCGACTTTGAGGTCGGGGTTGTAGCGGAATTCGGCGTTCGAGATGACGCCTTCGCTCTTGTAGCCGACGTTCACCAGCACTTCGCGCTTGGTGACGCTCGTAACGGTACCTTCGACCACCTCGCCGACATTGACATTCGAGAGCGTTTTGCCGTAGGCATCGGCGATTTGCTCTTTGGGTTGGTCGTAGACGCCCAGATCCTGTTCAAACGCATTCCAGTCGAACTGGTCGTTTGCTACCGTGTTTTTCGTTTCTTCCATAATCGGAAATTCGTGTTGCGATACAATCGCTCGTTAAAATGTTAAACAATAAGTTGTTGCTCCCCATTCGCACATACGTGCGGACACAGAGACGACAAATTTAGGAAAATTTTTTCATTTTGCAAAAACGGGCGCGATGTGCGCCGTCGGCGTCAGCCGCAGCCCGTCGTAGTCGAGGCCGCTCAATACGACCGCGATTCCCTGCGGGGCGGGCACGCATTGCGGCAGCCGTTCGGCCAGCGAAGCCCTTTCGGCGCACCATTGCGGGAAGAACGTACCGTAGTCCGCCGGAAAGTCCAGCACCAGCAATCCCGCATGGAATTCCGTCGCGGGCTGGCGGTCGGGGGTGGCACACTGTTCCACGCGCAGCACCCGGCCGTCGGACGCAAAGGTCACGAGCGGATTGCGCACCACGCCCTGCAGCGTCCACAGCAGATTGGAGGCGATGCGGCGGGCGGAGGTCATTTTTCGGTCGGCAGCGTTTCGGAGCCCTCGCCCTTTTCCGCACCGGCCGTCGGCCCCTTCCCATTTAATAAAAAGTCGTCGGCGAAGATGCGGAGGTTCAGTTGCCGGAGATAGAGGCTGTCGACCGCAGCGGCTGTTTCGGGTGTGTAGTCGATGCGGAAATCGCGTACCGTGACGGAGGGCTGGCGCGGCGTGCCGTCGAACAGCACGAAATCGACATGCAGCCGCCGGTGCGTGCTGTCGGCCCGGACGGTGCGTTTGAACTGTTCGTCGCGGTTGCGCCACATCGTCGCGGTTTGCACGTTGGTGCGGGTGCTGTCGTGCCGTTCGAGCCAGACCTGCCCCCGCAGGCGGTCGTTGCAGTCGAGCGAATCGACCCGATAGCGCAGGGAGATGTTGTAGGTGCCCGGTGCCGCGTCGATCGCGACGCGCAGGTGCGTAGTGTCTTTCAGCGACCGCACGCGGACGAGCGAATCGGCATACACGCGGCGGGTCATGGTCCGTTCGGCGACCCGGTCGACGGTGTCCAGAATGGCGACTTCGCGGTTGTAGTACTTGCCCTCGCGTTCGAGCAGCACGATGGCTTGCTCGACGACATCGCCCAGCCGCGCGCTCTTGCGTTTCGAGAAGTTGCCGATGGTGTACTGCACGTCGGCCGTCGTGTAGCCGTAGCGGGCGAAAATCGGCTCGTAGAGTTTCAGCGAGTCGCGTTTGGCTTCGCGGTTGGTGTAGGCGTTGACCAGAAAAGCGTCGTGGAAAATCAGCGCCAGTTCGTCGTCGGGGATGATCGTGTGGCGTTTGCAGGCGGTCGGCAGGAGCGCGGCGATGCCGAGCGACAGCACGACGAATGTTTTTATTAAATGGGTGAAACGCATTTTTATTAAGGGATGAATTGCTATTCTTTGAGGGGGATATTCGGTTTCAACAAGCTGCGCACGGTCGTGTCGGAGAGCACCAGCGCGACGGCCGCAAAGGCGGCGGCGACAGCGGCCAAATCCCCCCAGCGGAACTCTACGGGATAGCTTTTGGTCAAAAAGCTGTCGGCCGGAATCTCGATTATTCCGAAATGCTGCTGGACGAGGGTGGCCGCGATGCCGAGCACTGCTCCGATGACCGCGCCCAGCGCACAAATCAACAACCCTTCGGTGCGGAAAATCGACCGCACTAACCGGTTGTCGGCTCCCAGCGCGCGGAGCGTGCCGATGTCGGCGCGTTTTTCGACGACGAGCATGGCCAGTGCCCCGACGACCGAGAACGACGCGATGACGAGCACGAGCAGCGAGATGAAGAAGATGCCCCACTTTTCGTAGGACATGATGCGGTAGAACGAGGCGCGCAGTTCGTAGCGCGTGCGCACGTCGAACCGCTCGCCGAGTTGTTGCGCGACGGCGGTTTTCAGCCGGTCGGGGTCGGCGTGGCCGGCTACACGCAGCAACAGGGCCGACGCTTGGTCGGGATAGCGGAAAAGGTCGCGGGCCAGCCGGAGCGACACGAGGACGTAACGCTGTTCGGTGTCGCCGTCGAGCGAGAAAACGCCTCCGACGGGCACCGTGCGCCGCGTGTAATTGGCCGTCGGGAGCAGCGACGGTACGTTCCCCCGCCGTACGGCGTAGGCGTCGACGTCGGCATCGGCCAGCGAACGGATGCCCAACTGCCACGCCATCGTCTGGCCGATGACCATGCGTTCGAGGTCGCCGATGCGCACGGCGCGGTCGCCGGTCAGGACGGCTTCGTCGAGTTCGAGCACACGGTAGTAGGCGTCGTCGACCCCGCGCATCGTAGCGACGGCCTGCCGCCCGTCGTGCCGGAGCAGGGCGCTCTGTTCGAGCACGAACGAAAGCGCCCCGATGCCGGGCATCTGCGCGAGGGCGGCGGTGTCGAGGTCGGCCGTGCGGAACGTGCGTCCCTCGCGGGGCGTGACGGTCAGTCCGGCGTCGAACGCCGAGCAGGTCGTGCGCACGAGCCGCTCGAAGCCGTTGAACACCGACAGCAGGATGATCATGGCGGCGACGGGCATGGCGACGGCGACGACGCTCAACCCCGCGATGAGGTTGACCACCGACCGCGACTGGGCCGAAAAGAGGTAGCGACGGGCGAAAAACGACGGTAACAAGGTCTACTGCTTGATTGCGCGGTCGATCTGTTCGATGTATTCGAGCGAATCGTCGAGGAAGAACTGGATTTCGGGAATGCTTTTCAGCTGGTTGCGGAGGCGGTTGCCGAGCAGTCCGCGCAGCGGGCGGGCGTGCTGTTCGAGCGACCGCATCACCTGCTCGTGGCGGCCGAACGGGAAGATGCTGACGTAGATTTTCGCATAGGCGAAATCGGGAGAAACGCGCACGGCCGTGACCGTGACGAGCGAACCGAGTGCGACCTCCGGCATCTGCTGCTGGATGATTTCGGCCATGTCCTTCTGTATCTGTTTCGCGATTTTCTGCTGACGGGTATTTTCCATTTTTTTATTAAATGTCACGGGTCGCATGGTCGCTGCGGAGCATGTTTCCCGATGGTTGTTTTTTGTTCAGTATCACAGGGTCGGTACGACCCGATTAATTAAAGTCCATATTTGAATACTTCGCGGTTTTTCTCGCGTTTGGGGCGGGGTTTCCACGTCTCGAATCCCGCCTTGTTGAAGCGGTACGAAAGGCCGACCGAAATGTTCAGGTTGTCGAGCGGCGACCGCAGGGGCGTGGCGTAGAACGGATTTTCGGGGCCGTCGGTCGCGTTGTCGGCGTAGCGGTTGCGGTTGCGCACGATGTCCGAAAACCCGAAGTAGTACCGCACGCGGAAATTCAACTCGAACCTTTTTATTAAGAGGGCTATACCTCCTCCGCCGGCCAGTCCATAGCCCCACCGGTTGTCGCGTTCGGTGCGGAAGTCGTAGGTGCCTTTCCAGTCGGCGAGGCCCTCGTCGCGTGCCTGCTCGTTCTCGTAGGTGGACGAAAAGTTGTACGAGAAAGTGGCCGCCGCTTCGAGGTAGACGCGCATCCGGTGGCGGAACAGATAGACGTGGGGCTGCCAGACGACGGGCAGGACGATCGAATTGACCTTGCGCGTATAATATAGGTAATCTTTCGGTTCGTCGACCCGCGACGCGTTGGTCGCATGGGAGAATCCCTGCTGCATGAATTCGAGGTCGATGCCGAATCCGCCCACGACCCGCTGCGTGCCGTAGTAGCGCCACGTCAGTCCCGCGCTGTATTGGCCCCAGATCGCTTTCATCTCCTGCGGGGGCTGGAACCGGGCGGTGGACATGCCCGTTCCGGCCACGAATCCCAGCGTGTGCTGGGCCGATGCGGTGCCGCATGCAAACAATACTGCGGCAAGCAGTCCGCCTAGTTTTTTATGAAGAAAAAAGTATCTCACTGTCGATAATTCTGAATTGTTTTTACCGGAACTTGCTGAACATGCCGCCCGTCGCATTGAAACTGTCGTTCGTGTTGCTGTTGCTGCCGTGTTCGTGCTGCGGTTTTTTCGGCCCCTCTTTGGCCCGTTTTTCCGCTTCGCGGCGCAGGCGTTGCAGCTCCCGTTCGTCGAGCTGGCGTTGCAGCGTCTCCATGTTCACCGGCGCGAAAATCGCATCCATGTCCATCGCGAACTCGATTTCCCAGTTCACTTTCGTCGCGAAGGTCTCTTCGCCCGCTTCGTTGCGGTAGAGTTCGGCCCGTTCGGGCTGGTGCCGTTCGACCACGTTGCCCGTGTCCCAGCGGCCGTTGCCGTTGGTGTCCTCGATGATGCGGAACTTGATTTCGCCCGCCGGCACGTAGTTGAACTGCACGTCGCCCGTCGCTACGTCGCGCTTCTCCTGCTTCAGCGAGCCGCTGCCGTCGAGCAGCTGGACGATGTAGCGTTTCTGCGGGTCGCGGGCCTGCACATGGATTTTGACCGTCGCGAACTTCTCGGGGTCGAGCGACGTGTATTTGCCCACGAGCGTGTCGTTCGAGAATCCGGCGATGTCCGTGATGGCTCCGGCCGGAATCGTGAGCGTGTAGGCGGTCGCCGGTTTCCACGCCGCGCGGATGTGCCAGCGGCGCAGCTGCGCCGTGTCGCGGACGAAGTGCACGGGGATGTCGGTTTCCGGCTTGTTAGCACCGGCAGAGGTGCCGGTAGTGATGTTGGTGGCGGTGAGCCGCACGGCCGCCGAATCGAGCCGCGCGAGCGGATAATCGAAGTCGGCGGTCAGCCCCAGTTCGGGGTTGAGGTCGCCCGTGAGCGGCAGTTTGTAGCCAAACGGATTCTCCTGCTCGGGTTCCTGCCACTCCTCGCCAGCCTCTTCGGCTTTGCGGCGTTCGCGTTCGAGCCGCTCGCGTTCGCGCTCCTGCTCTTTGGTCTCGACGAGCCGCCACGCCAGTTTGAGCGGTTCGGTCACCTCCTGCAACACGTTGAGCGAGTCGTGTTTGAGGTAGGTGATTTCGCCTTTGAGCGTGTCGGGGAGCTCGGCGGCGGGCACGTGGAACCACAGCGCGACGGTATCGCGCCCTTCGGTCTGCGGGTCGACGATGATCCGTTCGGCGGGAATGCTGTCGAAGCGGATGCCCTTGATTTGCGGACGGGCCGCCGTGAAGTAGAGCATGGCCTGATGCTGGCTCGGCCGGGCCGTCTCGGAGAGCAACTGCCGCCGGAATGCGCGGTCGGTGAACATGCGCAGGTAGAGCTGCGGCGCGGCCGTGACGTAGTGCCGCACGGAGTCGTACCACATGGCGAAGTCGGGCATGCGGGCGGGGTTGTGCTGCCCCTCGACGAAACCGATCTGGTCGACGCCGGGTTCGTAGAGCTGGTTGTCGTTCTTGTCTTGGAAGCCGTAGACCGCGTAGTCGATCGGTTTGAGGTTCTGCGCGATGAAGATGCCGTTGGTTTCGGCGCGCGCGATGACCGACGGCTTGTACTTGAAGACGGTCGAATCGTATTCGGCGACGTGCTCGATGGAATCGGCCGGAAAGAACCAGATGTAGGTCTTCGGCACCGAATCGGCCTTGTAGCCGTCGGCCGTGTAGCCCGACACGAGCATCGAATCGATTTCCGAGCCGGTCGAGAAGACGTAGCGCATTGAGTAGAGCGGATTGCCCTCGTTGTTGTCGCGGATGGCCGAGCCGAAGTTGAGGGCATAGGTGGTGTTGGGTTCGAGCGTGTCGCGCAGTTGGACGACGATGCCCTTGCCGCGCAGCGTGACCAGCGGTTTTTTCTTCATCGCGGGCGAGGTGTAAAACTCCTTCTGCTGGTCTTTGAGCTGGACGAATTCATCGAATTCGATGAAAATCCGTTCGTGGCCGACGGTGGGGCGGTCGGTCGCGAAGTTGTCGGGATTCATGCGCACGATGACGGGCGGCAGGGTGTCGCGCGGCCCGCCCGTCGGGGTGCCGATCGTCGCGCACCGGCACAGAAACGCCGACAGAAAGAGCGCGAGGACGCCGATGTTCGCCCGGAAAGGCGTTATTTTATTTTTTTCAATTTTCATCGTTTTTCGATTCGTTGACTACCTGCCAGTCGTTTTCCTCGTACCGCGCCTCCGGCCGCCACGTCCGAAAGACGACGGGCCACGTCGGCGAGGGGCCCGCGAGGTCGGGCACGAACTTCGTGTAGGCATAGATGCGGTTCGCCACATCGACCACGACGGCCATCAGCGGCGTATCGGTCACCTCCATGCCCCACAAACCCGAACCGCGCTCGAAATAGGCCGTGAAATTGGGTTTGTCGCGGGTTTCGGTGCTCTCCTTGCGGGTGATGACGCCCGCCGCCGCATCGGCGTACGAGGCGACGCGCCATTCGGTCGTGTCGGCGACATAGGCATAGGCCTTGATTTGCGACGACGAGGTGAAAGCCGACTCTTCGCCGCCCTCTTCGGTTTGCAGAGTGGGGCGGTAGTAGGCTTTCAGGACGACCGGCGGCGTGTAGAACTCGTTATAAAAACTCCATGTGCCGCTTTTGTAGGCCTTGCCCTCTTTCCACGTCTGAAAGACCACCGACACGTAGAGTCGCGGCAGGTTGGGCTGCGGCCGCTGCATGGTGTACCCGTAGAGCCGGTTCGCCGGGTCGACCGCGACGACCATGCACGCCGAACGGCCGAACGGCATCTGCAACCAAGTCGAGACGTCGACCGTCGGGGTGCCGCTCCCGTCGCCTGTGCCGTCCCCGTCGGGCGAATCGGGTGTTTCGGGGGTACCCGCAGTTCCGTCGTAGGGTACGGCCCGCACGGCCGGTTCGGTCAGCTGTTGCGCCGGGTCGTCCTTACGAGTGATAATGCCCGCCGCCGCGTCGGCATACGAAGCCACGCCCCAGTCGAGCGTGTCGACGTCGTAAGCGTAGGCCACGACCCCCGCCAACGGCTCGGCCGTATTGACCGACTGTGCCTGCACCTGCGGCCGGAGGATGTAGGTCGTGTCGTACTTGCCCTCTTTGAGGCACGAGACGAACGACAGAGCCGCCGATATGACGAGAATATGGAAGTTGCGTTTCATGAATTCTGGATTCGTTCGAGCATTTCGCCGACGGTCAGTCCCGTCACGGGGTGGCGTTTCGCGCGGGCGATTTCGCATAGCGGCACCAGCGCGAATTTCCGTTCGGGCAGCAGCGGATGCGGCACCGTCAGCCGTTCGGTCGCGATGACCGCGTCGTCGTAGAACAGCAGGTCGATGTCGATCGGCCGCGAGGTGTAGCGCGCCCCCGTGCTCGCCTTTTCGACCGCTTCGGCCGCGCGGTTGCGTCCCAGCTCCCGCTCGATCTCCTGCACGGCGTCGAGCACCGCTTCGGGTTCGAGGTCGGTCGAGACCTCCAACGCCTGATTCGAGAAGCGCGCCGCTGCCTCGAATCCCCACGCCTCGCTCTCGTAGCGGTGCGAACAGTGCAGCACCGGCCCGATGCGGTTGTTGATCAACTGTTGGGCCCGTTGGAGCGTCCGTTTCACGTCGCCCTCGTTGCCGCCGGTCAAAAGAAAAATGCGTGCCATAGCGTCGGTCTGTTATTTCTTAACGATCATTTTGCTCACCGCCAGCGCGAAGTGGGTGAAGACGATGGTCGGGTTGCCGTTCTGCGAAATCTGCGCCAGTGCGCTTTCGACTTCGCCCACGAGCGGTTCGATGTTCTCCGTGCCGACGTAGGGGGCGAATTTCGTGCAGAAGGCCAGCTCCTCGCCCCACAGATAACCTACGGATGATATTCCCGCATGTATCATAAAACTTTCGCGCAGCAGCCGCGCCGTGTCGCGCAGGAAAGCCCGCTGCTGTTCGCGCGATAGCTGGGCTACCTCTTCGGCCCACGTCACGAGTTCGAGGTGCTTGTCGTTGTAGCTCAACCGCATCAAGGCGCAGAATAGCGAAAAATTTTCGCGTTGCGTCGCGTCGTTCTCGCCCGCCAGCAGCTGCCGCAGCTTCAGCAGGTCGCCGCTGGCGAGCCGCGCCGAGTTGCGGGCTTTCAGCGGGTCGTCGACCCCCTGTTCGCGGGCGAGCCGTTCGAGCACTTCGGGTGCGATGCGCGGCACGTGCACCTCCTGCGTCCGCGAAAGAATCGTGGGCAGCAGCAGAGCGGGCTGCTCGGAGACGAGCAGGAAAAGGGTCTTTTCCCAAGGCTCTTCCAGAATTTTCAGGATTTTGTTCGCGGCCTCCTCGTTCATCGTTTCGGGCAGCCACACGAGCATGATCTTGTACTCCGACTCGAAACTCTTGTACGACAGTTTGCGGATGATGTCGTCGGCTTCGCGCGCGGCGATCATCCCTTTGAGCGTCTTGCCCAAGTCGAGGCGATCGTACCACTCCTGCGGCGAGAAGTAACCGTTGCGCTCGGTGAAAAGCGTGCGGAACAGGTCGAGAAAATCGTCGCTGCGCATCGCTTCGCCCGATTTCTTGCCCTGCTTGTTGACCGGAAAGACCCAATGCAGGTCAGGGTGGGCCAAAGCCGCGATTTGCTGGCAGTCGGGGCATTCGCCGCACGAATCGCCGTCGTGGCGGTGGCGGCAGCAGAGGTACTGCACGTAGGCCACCGCGAGCGGCAGGGCGCCGGCACCGGCCTGCCCCGTGAACAGCTGGGCATGGCTGACCCGGCCGGCATCGACCGACTGGGCCAGATGCCGTTTGAGCTCCTCTTGTCCTATGATGTCTGCAAATTTCATCGTGGTGTCATCGTTTCAAGGCGGCCCGCATCATGGCGCGTACGTCGATATGTTCCCGCCGCACGAGGTAAAGGGTGTAGCCCGCGAATGCCGCCGCATTGAACAGCGTTCCCGCCCACGCGTATCCGGCTCCGGCGAACCGCTCCGCCTCCTCGCACGCGAAGAATACCGCCAGCGCGACGGCGACATATTCTCCGATGCGGCCCCACTGATAGGGGGTCGGGAAATAACGCCGGTTGAGCCACCAGCTCACGGCGACCATCGCCGCCTCGCTGCCTAACCGTGCCCAAGCCGCGCCGAGATAGCCCGACTGCGGAATCAGCCACCGCCCGAGCCCCAGCATGGCGAGCAGACCGGCTCCCGTAATCAACACGGCCAACCCCGTGCGCTCCTCGCGTTTGTACCAAAACGACAGATTTAGCCAGACGCCGGTAAGTACGTTCGCCCCCAGCACGACCGGCAGAATGAAAATCCCGTCGCGGAAGTCGCGGCCGATAATCAGCGCGAAAAAGTCGCGGAATAGCGCGATGCCCAAGAAAATCAGCATCGACACCATGATGTAGTATTTCAGCGCGGCGGCGTTCATCTGCACGAAATCCGTTTTCGAGAAGTTCGACAGAAAGAACGGTTCGGCGGCCAGCCGGTACATTTGGTAAAAGAGCATCATCACGACGGCGATTTTCGTCACTGCGCCGTAGATGCCCAGCTGCGCCATCGAATCGCCCGCCGGAGCGAGGTATTTCAGCAGTTGGCGGTCGAGGAATTCGCTCGCCGTGCCGGCCAGCCCGCTCACGAGCAGGGGCAGCGAATAGACCAGTATGCGCCGCAACAGCGCGGGGTCGATTTTCGGAGCCACACCGTCGATGGTGGCCAGCATGGCGAGCCACGTAACGACGCTGGCGGCGAAATTGGCGACGAAGACCCAGCCGACGCCGAATTCGGTCGCGAACAGTCCGCATGCGCCGAAGACGAACGCGAGCCCGACGTTGAGGACGACGTTCAACGTCTTGAATCCCACGAAGGTCAGTGCCCGTCCCTGCTCGCGCAGCCGCGAGAAGGGGATGCAGGTGCAGACGTCGAACAGGATGATGCCGCCGACCCACAGAACATACTGGGGGCGGGCGGTGTAGGCGGGGCCCATCCACCGCGAGAACGTGCCGTGAAACAGCACGACGGCCGCGAAAAAGAGCACGGCGGCCAGCGAAGTGGTGCCCCACGTGGTGGCGAAGACGCGCCGTTTGGCCGCGCGGACGTCGCCGCCGTCGGCTTCGGCTTTGGCCGAGAAACGGAAGTAGCTCGACTCCATGCCCATCGTCAGCAGCGTGAGCGCGAACGGGATAAGGGCGTAGACGTCGGTCACGATGCCGTAGGCATCGGGCGCGAACATACGCGTGTAGTACGGAGTGAGCAGGTAACTCAAAAACCGCACGACAATCGTACTGAGTCCGTAGACGGCCGTCTGTTTCGCCAATTTTTCGAGCATGACGCAAAGATACGAATTTTTTATTAGCGCGATGTACGGTCGTGCGGATTCGGAAGGTTTCTGCACCGTCTGGCGCGACAGACCGTTTTGCGGTTCGGGGCGTCGTCTTCGCTTCCGACCGCATTTTTTGAAGCACAGCATAAAACAAGGACACCCGCCGAAAAGGCGGGCATCCTTTTACATGTTATGACGGAGCGTCTCCTGCCGCTATTTGCGGTAGGTGAACGTCCATTGGTGTTTGTCCTTGTTGCGGTTCACTTCTGTGCGCTTTTCGTTTTCGACGGTGTATTTGTATCCGGCTTCGGGATATTCCGGGTTGACCGGTTCGTTGCCGACCACGATGTCGTATTCGTGCCGCATCTTGACGCAGACGATCGGCTGCACGATGGATGCGATGGTGCCGTCGTCGTTGAAGGTGTATTGCAGCGGGTCGGTTTTCTCGTGCTCGTAGTAATCGTATGCTTCGTGGATAGTGCCCGGATTCGGATAGCCGGGATACACTGGTCTGGCCAAATCGTCATCGTAGTCGATCGGCAGCCAGTTCGTCAGCCGGTCGCAACCTTTGCCGGTCAGACGCAGCATCGGCAACAATTCCTGCGGTTCGGTTGGATCCGTGAACACCAGCCAATTCGGATCGATGTTCAGCCGGTCGTTCGGCAGGTCGCCGAAAGCATCGGCCGGGAAAACAATCTCTTCTTTCTGGTCGATGCTGTCGTAATTGTATTCAACTTTGGACAATACGCCGTTTTGGTAGGTCAGGGCTTCGTAGATTTCCGTCGAACTTCCGCTGTATTCGTACCACGACATGCGGGCCAATCGACCCTCGTCGTTGTAGGAATAGCGGTAGGTGATGGGGTCTTGGTTGTAGCTCGACTTGTCTGCCGCGATTTGGGTGGCACGGCCCTGATCGTCGAGCAATATCCGATAGGTGACCGTGCGGGGTTCGTCGCTGCTGTTCTCATCGTATTCGGTGTGTTCGGTCAGCCGGATTTCGCCCTGAATGGAGTAATCGAAGCGGGTCGTACATATGTAGTCCAATTCGGTTCCTCCGTCGTTGTAATTGTAGTCGGAGAGTTCGTATTCGGCGATGCGGTTCTGGTCGTCGTAGCGGAATTCGTAGTGGAACGAACTGCTGTACCTGTAAGATTCTTCTTCGCAGCCGACCCAGAATCGCGCTTCGATGCGTTCGACCAGCGCATAGCCCGCCGGCGTCGGCTGGTCGGGGTTTTCGGGCTCCGGGTCGGGCTTGGTGCCGTCCTGTTTCGTGGCTTTCTGCTCGACCGTAATTTTGAGGGTCGTGCCCGCGCACTCGATGCGGATTTCGGCTTTGCGGTCGGTGCCTGTGGCGTTCTCTTTCAGCGTCATGGTGAGCGAAACTTCGCCCGCACCGCCGCTGTATGCGCTCAACGTCAGCCAGTCGACTTCGCTGCCGCCTGCGGCTTTGGTCTGCACTTCGGCAACGGTCGCCGTCCATGCGGCCGCTGCCGTGAATTTGATAGGCGCGGTAGGGGTCTTGTCATCGGCATAGACCTGTTGTTCCTGCTTGGTTTCGGGCGACAGCTTGACGGGCTTGTCCCCTCCGTCGTCGTTCGATTCGCTGCACGACACGACGCACAGCACCAGCGGCAAAACGAGTGCTGCGTGAAAAAGTTTTTTCATCGTATAAGATGTTTGGGGGCATCTACGGCTCCGCTCGATGCGGTTATTTTTCAAGAAAAAGTGTGGAGCCGATTTCGTTTACCTATTGAGAGGCTCTGGAATGCCCATGCGTAAATAAACAATACCCCACACCCGTAACGGGCATGGGACGAGCACAGAACGTGCCCGAATACATACCGATACAAGGCGACGAGTGAGTTGCTATCCTTACGCATTGTGAAATTTTCCAGATTTCTCAATAAGGATAAAAGCGAAAACACTTTCATCAAAAATATGTCCGTCCGCCGGAGCGGACGGTGTAAAGATACGAATTTTTTTATTAGCGCGATGTACGGTCGTGTGGATTCGGAAGGTTTCTGCGCCGTTACCGTTTTAACATTGCGACGCATCGCGTCGCGCGGGCCGCAGCCTTCGCCCGCGAAGGCCCGCC
>JAMPDE010000001.1:998744-1012254 GCA_023665825.1 Alistipes senegalensis
CGGCTCGAACCGCTCGGGCGGGGGCGGAACGGGAGTGTCCCACCGGGCCGCGAAACTGCCGCGCCGGACCGCCGTAGCGATTACCTGCGGCTCCGCTTCGTCGGCATAGACGACCACCTCCTTGCATTCGTCGCCGACCGAGAGCACCTCGACGCGGCACGGCCCGAAGATGCGGGGCGCCTCGTCGATGTCGAACAGCGGCGAATTTTTGACGCACAGCCGTGCCGATACCTCCCGCAATCGGGGAAGCAGCGCCACCACGTCGGGCGAACAATCCTCCATGCGCACCAGTTTCCGTCCGTCGGCGCTGCGGCGGTCGGGGTCGGCGTAGATCCAGTCGAAGCGCAGGCCGTCGCGTTGCAGGAATTCTTCGGCCGAACTATTCACCACCTCGATATTCGCAACGCCCAATCGTGAAAAATTCTCTCGGGCGACGGCGGCCAGCACAGGGTCGCGTTCGAGGGTCGTCACGCGGCGGAAGCGGCGGCTTAACGCCCACGCGTCGACCCCCAATCCGCACGTGAGGTCGAGCACGCTGCCGCCTTCGATGCGCTTGCACTGTGCGCACGCCTCGCTCGACGCCTGCTCGAACGCTCGCGGCGGAAAGATGCAGCCCGCCGCCGTGAACGACGGCAGTTTGTGCCGTGCGCGCTGGCGGTATTTCACTTGCGTGGCGACCAAGCGGGCATGGGGCACATGCGCGTCGAGCGCGACCTCCAACGGGTCGCGCTCGCAAGCCTCGTCGATCGCCTGCCGCACGGCGGGCGACGACAACAGTCGCAGTTCTTCCGAATCCATCCGAAACGTGCGTACCGACGGATGCGCTTAATGGGTGCTCTGCTGCTGCCAGATCAGGGCCGATGCACCCAGAATCGCGGCGTTTTTGCCCTGAATGCCGCTCGGCAGCAGTTTGACCTTGTTCTTGAAGACCGAGAGCATGTTCTCCTCCATGTACCATTGGGTGGGCTCGAAAATCAGCTTGCCCGCCTTCGACAGCCCGCCGAAGAGGAAAATCGCTTCGGGCGACGTGACCGTCACGGCATCGGCCAGCGCACGGCCCAGCATTTCGCCCGTGAAGCGGAAGGCTTCGAGCGCGATGGGGTCGCCCTGCTCGGCGGCGGCCGAAACCATCGAGGCGTCGAAATCGTCGAACGCGATGCTGCGCAGCTTGCTCGGTTCGTTCATCTTGGCCATCAGCTCGAAGACGGTGCGTTTGATGCCGGTCGCCGAGACATAGGTTTCCAGACAGCCGCGCCGTCCGCAGCCGCATTCGCGGCCGTTGCGTTCCGCGCAGACGTGTCCGAATTCGCCCGCGAAACCGTCGTGGCCGTAGATCAGCTGGCCATTGGCGACGAATCCCGACCCGAGCCCCGTACCGAGCGTAATCATGATGAAGTCGCGCATGCCTTTGGCGTTGCCGTAGATCATTTCGCCGATCGTGGCGGCGTTGGCGTCGTTCGTGACGAGCACCTGCTGGCCCTTGAACTCGCGGGCGATGTCGTCGGCCAGCGGGAAGATGCGGCGGGCCGGATCGGGATTTGGCTCGTCGGTGCGGAATTTCCAGAGATTGGCGGGCGTTTCGATGGTGCCTTTATGAAAATTGGCATTGGGTGCGCCGATGCCGATGCCGACCAGCTCGTAATCGAACGAAAGGCTGTCGGCCAGCGTGCGCATCGACTGGCACAGGTCCTCGACGTAGGCGGGATAGTCGTCCACGTAGGGATATTTCTTGGTCGAGATGACCGATTCGGCGTACAGATCGCCGTTTTCGTCCACGAGGCCGAACGCGGTGTTGATACCGCCGATGTCGACGCCGATCGCTAATTTTTTCATGTTTTTATTCATTTTGGATATACGTTTTGATATGGTTGGAGTCGGTCTATTCCAGTCAAAGTTACGAAAAATTCGGTAATATCGAAGTTTTTGTCTACTTTTGACTTCGGTAAAATACGGTCGGAAGCGACAACGACGGGGCGGTCTGCCGCGTTGAACGGCGCAGGAACTTTCCGAATCCGCATAACCGTAACATCGCGCTGAACGGCGCAGAAACGTTCCGAATCCGTACAACCATAACATCGCGCTAATAAAAATGCAAACCAACGAACAATTGCTCGCGGCCATCGAAAACTATCTGGCCCAGTGCGAATCGCCCGCCGAACCCGAACTGCTCTACGCTCCGATCGCCTATTCGATGACGGGCGGCGGCAAACGGTTGCGTCCGATGCTGGTGCTGTCGGCTTGCGCGCTCTATGCCGACGACGTCCGTCCGGCACTTCCCGCTGCGGCCGCCGTCGAGATGTTCCACAACTTCACGCTCCTGCACGATGACATCATGGACCATGCCGCCGTGCGTCGCGGCAAGCCTTCGGTCTTCGCGAAGTGGGGCGAAAACGCCGCGATTCTTTCGGGCGACGCGATGCTGATCTGCGCCTACCGGCTGTTGGCCCAAAGTCCCGAAGCGCGGCTTCCCGAATTGCTCAAAGTGTTCAACGAGATGGCCTTGCAGGTGTGCGAGGGACAGCAGTACGACATGGATTTCGAGCACAAACCCAAAGTGTCGGTGGTCGAGTACATGCACATGATCGAGCTGAAAACGTCGGTCTTGCTGGCGGGTTCGGCCGTCATTGGGGCCATTCTCGGCGGGGCTTCGGAGGAGGATTGCCGCAAGTTGCAGCGGTTCGGCATCGAGTTGGGACTGGCGTTCCAGTTGCAAGACGACCTGCTCGACAGCTACGGCGACGAACGGTTGGGCAAGGTCATCGGGGGCGACATCCTCGAAGGCAAGAAGACCTACCTGATGATTACGGCGATGAGCCATGCCGACGAGGCCGACCGCGAGGTGCTGCGTTCGACGTGCCGCCGTGCGGAGTTGTCCGATGCCGAGAAAATCGCGGCGGTCAAGGCGGTTTACGACCGCTACGACGTGCCGCGTCTGACCGAGCAGCAGATTTCGGTGCGGTTCGACCGTGCGTTGTCCATTTTGGACACGCTCGACGTCGATTCCGCCCGCGTGCAGCCGCTCAAAGAGTTTTCCAAAAGCCTGATGGGACGTTTTTATTAGGGCTGCGGGCACTCCGTTCGCTTCGGACGTTCGGAAGCGCTCTGACCCTATCATTAATACAAGTCGGCCGCGTGAGCGGCTCCATTGAGTCCGACTGGATGTCGGAGCCGTTGAACGGAGTGCGGACTAAAAGCGTCCGGCGGAGGGGCCGGTTTGCTTGCAAACCCGCGTCAGGCGCCCGCAGCCAGCGTTAGGCCGCATGAAGTAGGCGGAGACATCGTCGGAGAGGTTTTTGGGCACTTTTTGACGGTACAAAAAGTGCAATTATTAACATGATGCAACGCAAAGATATCGAAATCATGGCTCCGGTGGGCTCTTACGAATCGCTTGTCGCAGCCATTCAGGCCGGAGCCGACTCCGTCTATTTCGGGGTCGGGAAGCTGAACATGCGGTCGGCGTCGGCGGCCAATTTTACGCTCGACGACCTTGCCCGCATTGTGCGCATCGCCCGCGAAGCTGGGGTCAAGACCTATCTGACGGTCAACACCGTCGTTTACGAGGACGAAATCCGCACCGTGCACGAAGTCATCGACTGCGCCCGCCGCGAGGGGGTCGACGCTATCATCGCCACCGACATGGCCGCCATTCTTTACGCACGCCGCATCGGGCAGGAGGTGCACATCTCGACGCAGAGCAACATCTCCAACTCCGAAGCCGTGCGGTTTTTCGCGCAGTGGGCCGACACGGTCGTGCTCGCGCGCGAACTGACCCTCGAACAGGTGGCCGCCATCCACCGCGAAATCGTCGAGAACGACATTCGCGGCCCGCGCGGCGAGCTGGTCGAAATCGAAATGTTCGCGCACGGCGCGCTCTGCATGTCGATTTCGGGCAAATGCTATTTGTCGCTCTACGAAACCAACTGCTCGGCCAATCGCGGGGCCTGCCGCCAGCTCTGCCGGCGCAAGTACACGGTGCGCGACCGTGAGACCGGCGCGGAACTCGACATCGACGGGCAATACGTGCTGTCGCCCAAAGACTTGTGTACGGTCGATTTCCTCGACAAGATGATCGGCGCGGGTGTCCGCGTGCTGAAAATCGAGGGTCGCGCTCGCGGTGCCGAATACGTGAAACGGGTGGTCGAAACCTACGACGCGGCGCTGCGGGCGATCGAAGCGGGTACCTATACGCCCGAAGCGGCCGCCGGATACAAGGAGCGGCTCGCGACGGTCTTCAATCGCGGATTCTGGGAGGGGTACTATGCCGGTCGGCCGGTCGTCGAGCACAGCCCAGCCTACGGTTCGTCGGCCACGCGGCGCAAAGTCTACGTGGGCAAGGTGACCAATTTTTACAAGAAAATTTCGGTCGCCGAAGTGCTGGTCGAAGCGGCTCCGCTCGCGGTCGGCGAGGAGATTTTCTTCATGGGTCCCACGACGGGGGTCGCCGAACAGCGGCTCGAAGAGCTGCACGGGCCCGACGGCGAGGTCGTCGGGTCGGTCGAACAGGGCCAGTTGTGCGCCGTCCGCACGCCCGGCCTCGTTCGTCGCGGCGACCAGCTCTACAAATTCGACCCCGTTTAAGAAACGGGTTTTAAGCGCTACGGAAGGTCTTGCGGTTTCCGACGGTGGGAAGCGCTCTCTCGAATTCAGAATTCACAATTATGTCGCGGCTCTTTGAGCCGCGCGGGCCGAAGCCTCCGCCTGCGGAGGCCCGCCACTTGCGTGTCGTGCCGTCCGCAGGCTTCGACCCGCTTTGCAAAAGGCCGGTCAGCGAATAATTATCGTTTTCTTCCTTTCGGCCGACCAGTCGTAGAGGAATTCCAAGCCGCTGCCGGGCGCGAACTCGGCGAAAAAGTTTTCGCGGGCCATTTCGGCGACGAAGCGGTTGCGAGCCAAAGCGGAATCGCGGGTGTGCGAAGTGCCGTCGGCCACCGAAACGACCAAACAAAACCGCTGCTCGACAGCCCGAAAAACATCGGGTTCCAAGCGGCGGTGAATCGACCGGCCGAGCGCCCAAACGACGGGCTGGCGGTATTTCAAGAAGATTCGGAAAAGCTCCTGTTCGAGCGGCGAATGAAAGCCGCTGATGACGACTTTGTGCGGTTCGGTCAGGCAGAGGTTTTCGGCCCAGTCGCGGCATTCGGCGGCGACAGCCGGTGCGACGCGGCGCGAAGCGAAGAACCCGACGGAGGAATCGGCATCCAGCAGCTCCCGATTCCCGATGAAATCCAGAATATCCATAAAAAAACAGCGTAGGTTGTCGTGCTTCCTACTCCACTCTTGGCCTTCGCTGCCCGTACCCGGAATAGTAACACGGACAGCCCACGCCAGAACGCAGTATTGCACGGAGCAATACGCACGCTCGGTGGACGTCCAGTTACATCTCTTCCGGGTACCAAAGTTGCGAAGTTTAGAGTGGAAGAAAACGTAAATAAAACGTCTACTTTATTAAATATGTTCAGCGGATTCCGCACCGTCCGTGTGGAACAGTGCCGAATCCGCTGCAAAGTTAAAAAAAATTCTTACTCTTCCAGCTTGATTAAGGATACCTTGCGCCAGTCGAACCGTTCGACGGCCTGCCGGTTGCAGGTGGTGTCTTTGGCGCGGATGCGCAGGTGCTCGAACGTGAAGTCGGAGAGGTGGTACTGGTCTTCGGCTTGCCGGACGTCGAAAAAGCGGTCGCAATCGAGCCGGATGTTGCGCATCGTGACGTGCGACGAATAGGACATCGGCGGGTCCTTGCGCCCTTTGAGGTCGAAGAATTGCGTCCAAGGCCGCACATAGAGGAATGCGCGGGCATTCCCTTCGATATCTTCCACCGTGATGTATTCGTAGAGTTGAGGCGTGTCGGGGCGCATTTTGAGCCACAGCAGGCGCGACGCATCGCCGACCTTGCAGCGGCGCAACACGATGTTGCGGTCGTGGATCGATTCGCTGCCGCACGTCAGCGCGCTGTGGCAGAATCCGAATTCGCAATTTTCGATCAGGATGTTGTAGTTTCCGCCGTTGGCCGGGTCTTCGTCGGCGTAGGGGCCTTTGCCGCCTTTGAGCGCGATGGCGTCGTCGTTGACCGACATGTAGCAGCGGCTGACGTGCAGGTCGCGGCAGGCGTCGACGTCGAGCGCGTCGGAGCTCGGCGCCTTGACGGGAGCCGACGGCGCGAAAATCGTGAGGCCGAGCAGCCGCGTCCGTTCGCAGCGGTAGAGGTGCGTCGTCCAGAAAGGCGAATTGCACAGCCGAACCCCTTCTAACTGGACGTTTTTCGAGTTCGAGACGTAGACCAGTCGCGGGCGGAGTTCGTCCATGTTGGTGCACTTGGGGATGACCTTGCGCCGCAGCCAGAACGAACGCCAGTAGCGATGGCCGTTGCCGTCGATCGTGCCCGAACCCGTCAGCGTGAAGCCGTCGGCACGGTCGGCGTTGATCAGCGCGGCAAAGTAGGGCAGCGACTGCCCCTCGATGCGGGTGTCGACGATCGCGAAATCCGAGATGTCGTCGCTCCCTTTGAGCGTGCCGCCCTGCCGGATGTGCAGGTGCGTGCCCGGCTTGAAAAAGAGCGAGCCCGTCAGGAAGACCCCTTCGGGAATGACCACGACACCGCCGCCCTGCTCGGCCGCGCGGTCGATGACGGCTTGGAGGGCGCGGGTCTGGACGAGGGTGCTGTCGCGCACGACGCCGTAGTCGGTGACGACGAACTGCCGTCCGAGCGAAGCGACGTCGACGGGACGGGCTTCGCGGAACCACGCGTCGATGGGCGTGCCGTCGGGGAAACGTTCGGCGGCCTGCGCCGGTGCGACGGAAAGTACTGCTGCGGTTGTATAGCAGTAAAGCAAAAATATAGAAATTCGTTTCATCGGTTTCGTCGGTTTAACGTATTTGCACGCGTTGGCGGGGGCGGTTGTCGGGCACGACGGGACGGCCCGAAGCGAGTTCGTCGAGCAGGACTTCGTTCACCAGCATGTCGCCGAGAATCCGGCCGCGCGTGCGGTCGATTTCGGCGTAGTTGCGGTAGATGTAGTCGTTGAGTGCGATGCTGTAACGGCGTCCCGCTTGTAGTTGGGGGAATACTACGTCCACTGCGTTGTCTTCGGCGTCGGTCACGAGCGTGTAGGGGGTCGTCGCGACGATGTCGATGCGGTGCGCCTCGCTCAAATTGAGCGTGTCGTTGTATTTCGACAGAATGACGGCGCGCAATTCTTCGGGCGTCATGCGCGTGACGGTCACGGGGGTATTGAACGGCTCCAACGCGTAGATGGCCGCGCGGCTCACCTCGCCCGCCGGAATCGTGTCGAGCCGGACGCCGCCGCGATGATAGAGGCCGATTTCGGATTTCGTGGCCGCTGCGATGCTGCGGGCGATCCAGTCGGCGATTCCGAATTTACCGGCGCCTTTGGCGAAGCGGCCCGCCGTGCGGTTGAGGTCGGGGTCGTCCTTGTAGTCCACGACCATGCTGGCATAGGGTTCCGCCGCGTCATATCCGGCGAGTTCGACCAGCCGGAACGACGTGTCGACGACCTTGCGGCCCCGCATGCGGACGATTGTCGCGCCGACGTTGTTCAGCCGGCTGCCCGTCTGTGTGAGCAGCGTTCCGCCGACGACCGAATTGCGGATTTGGTGCGTGTGGCCGCCGATGACGACGTCGAAAAGAGGTCTATCATCATCGGCATTCGCATTATCCGCCGCTTTTAATAATAGTTCCTCGTCGCGGTTGTCGCCCATGTGCGAAACCAGCACCAGCAAATCGACCTGCGGACGCAGTTCACGGGCGTATTGCAGCGATGTCTGCTGCGGGTCGGGGAAGGTAAGCCCCGTGAAGCTCGTCGCATGGCCTGCCGGATGTCCCCCTTCGTAGTTGGTGACCGCGCCGACGAATCCGATGCGGATGCCGTCGCGTTCAAGGATCGTGTAGGGCGGCAGCTGCGGGAACGTGCAGGTGTCGCTGACGACGTTGGAGCAGACGACGGTGAAATCCATGCTGTCAAGGATGCGGCCCAAATGGGCTTGTCCGTGATCGAACTCGTGGTTGCCGAGCGTCGCCACGTCGTAACCGAGCCGGTTCATCAGCCGGATGATCGGCATGCCGGCGGGCGTCGTGCGGTCGACGAACGGGTCGCCCGTCCACCGGTCGCCGGCATCGACGAGCACGACGTTTTCAACGGTGTCGCGGCACGCTTCGACGGCGGCGGCCAACTGCGGGAAGCGGTCGATCTGGGCGTGCATGTCGTTGGTCGAGAGCAGCACGACGGTGCGCTCGGTCGGCGTGCAGGCTGCGGCCGCCAGCAGGCAGACCGCAACGAAAAAGTGCGAAAGTTTCATTATTATTAAATTATGCCTATTCACAATTTGTTGCGGTTCTTTGAGCCGCGCGGGCCGAAGCCTCCGCCGGCGGAGGCCCGCCACTGGCGTGTCGTGCCGTCCGCAGTCTCCAGCCCGCTTTTTTATTAAGGGTCGGCGCGCTTCCGACCGTCGGAAACCCGCCAACCGTCCGTAGCCCTTAAAACCCGTTTCTTAAACGGGTTTGTCAAAGATAGAAAAAATTTTTATCTTTACCCGTTATTTAAGTGTATAAAAAAGTTCGCGTCATGGTCGATACAGTTTCCGTCGTGTGCGAGAATCTCGGACAAACGCTCGACGTGCCGATGGGCACGCCGCTGCTCGAACTCGCCCGCAATGTCCGGTCGGGTGCGCGGTCGTTTCTCGCCGCGATGGTCGACAACCGTATCAAGGAGCTGAATTACCGTATCTATACCCCTGTCACGGTGCGCTTCATCGACATCGCATCGTTCGAGGGCATCCGCGTCTACCAGCGGACGGCGTGGTTCCTGCTCCAAAAGGCGGTGCGCGACCTCTTTCCCGACTGCACGCTGCACATCCGCCATTCGATCGGACACGGCGGATTCTACTGCGAGCTGGACGGCATTTCCGAAATTACGTCGGAGATAACCGCACGGCTGGAAAAACGCATGCGCGAACTGGTCGCCGCCGACCTGCCCATCGTGCGGCACAAGCTGCTGACGTCGCAGGTGCGCGAAATCTACGCCGCACAGCATTCCGAAGACAAAATCGCGCTGCTGGACACCCGTCCGCGCCTGTACAGCTGCCTGTACACGCTCGACGATGCGGCGGGTTATTTCTACGGGTCGTTGGCGCCGTCGACCGCCTATGTCGACCGGTTCGCCGTCGAGCCCTATTACAACGGATTTTATCTTTCGCTGCCACAGCGCACCGCGCCCGAAGAGCTGCATACGCAGGTCGGGCAGGAACAGATGTTCGGCATCTTCCGCGAATACCAGTCGTGGGTCGGGCTGATGGGCGTGCCCACTGTCGGACGGCTCAACGCCGAAGTGCTGGCCGGCAACGCCGGTGGGTTGATTCTGGTCGCCGAAGCGTTCCACGAACGCAAGTTCGCCGAAGTCGCCGACCGCATCGAGGAGGCCAACCGCGAACGGGGCGTGCGCACGGTGTTGATTTCGGGCCCGTCGTCGAGCGGCAAAACCACGTCGGCCAAACGGCTGGCCATCCAGCTGGGCGTGCTGGGGCTGCGTCCGGTGCTGATTTCGCTGGACGACTACTTCGTCGACCGCGAGAAGACCCCGAAAGATGAAAACGGCGAATACGACTACGAGGCGTTGGAGGCGATCGACCTTGCGCTGTTCAACGACCACCTGCAACGCCTGATGCGGGGCGAGCGCGTCGACATTCCGCGCTACGACTTCATCACGGGGCGTCGGACGTGGCACAACACGCCCCTGCAACTGGACGAACGGTCGGTGCTTATCGTCGAGGGCATTCACGGGCTCAACCCGCGTCTGACGCCGAGCATCCCCGACGACCAGAAGTTCAAGATTTACGTGTCGTGCTTCACGTCGGTGGCGATGGACAACCTGTCGCGCATCGCGACGACGGACAACCGGCTGCTGCGGCGCATCACGCGCGACAACACGCAGCGCGGCACCAATGCGCAGCGGACGTTGGAACGCTGGCCGTCGGTGCGGCGCGGCGAGGAGCGGCACATATTCCCCTATCAGGAGAATGCCGACGTGATGCTCAACTCGTCGCTGCTCTACGAGATAGCGGTGCTGCGGCCCTATGCCGAAAAACTGTTGCAGGAGGTGCCGGACACCGTGCCCGAATACGACGAGGCGCGGCGTCTGCTGAAATTTTTGGACAATTTCAGCCCGATTGCGCCGGATACCGTCCCGCCGACCTCGATTTTGCGCGAGTTCATCGGCGGCAGTGCATTTTATTAGGGCTACGGACGGATGTTTGGTTTCCGACGGTAGGAAGCGCACTGGACGCCCCGTTAAGAACGGGTTTTTAAGGGCTACGGAAAGTTTTGCGGTTTCGGAAGGTTTGGAAGCGCACTGGCCGAATGAATGATGCGGCTCTTTGAGCCGCGCGGGCCGCAGTCTCCGGCCCGCAAACGGAGCGGTCGGGGGCAGCAAAGCGATTGAAAGAGAGATAACATACAAAGCCGTTAATAAAAATATGTTTGAGAAATTCGTTGAGCGACACATCGGTGTCAGCGATCCGGCCGAGTTGCGGGAGATGCTCGGCACGATCGGCGTCGGCTCCGTCGAGGAGTTGATTGCGCAGGTCATCCCGCAATCCATTCGTTTGAGAAAACCGTTGGCCTTGCCCGCCGTTGGGATGAGCGAATACGAGTTCGCCGCCCACATCCGTGCGCTGGCCGACAAGAACCGCACCCTGCGGTCGTTCATCGGCATGGGGTATTATCCATGCGCCGTGCCCGCCGCCGTCGCACGCAACGTGCTCGAAAATCCGGCGTGGTACACCTCCTACACGCCCTATCAGGCCGAAATTTCGCAGGGCCGGTTGGAGGCGCTGCTCAACTTCCAGACTGCCGTCATCTCGCTGACCGGCATGGAAATCGGCAACTGCTCGCTGCTCGACGAGGGCACCGCCGCCGCCGAAGCGATGCTGATGATGTTCAACAGCCGTTCGCGCGAGGCCGTCAAGGAGGGCCGCTGCCAGCTGTTCGTCGACCGCAACATTTTCCCGCAGACGCTCGATGTGCTGCTCACCCGCAGCGAGCCCTACGGCATCGAACTGATTATCGACGAATACGACAGCTATGAATTTACGGGCAAGGAGTTCGGCGCGCTGGTGCAGTATCCCGCCGCCGACGGTGCCGTGCGCGATTACGCCGGTTTCGCCGCCGCCGCTCATGCCAAAGGCGTCACGGTAACGGCCGTCGCCGACTTGCTCGCACTCGCCCTGCTGAAAAGTCCCGGCGAATGGGGTGCCGACATCGCCGTCGGGTCGACCCAGCGGCTCGGTACGCCGATGGGCTTCGGCGGGCCGAGTGCCGGTTACATGGCCGCCCGCGAGGCGTTCAAGCGCAACCTGCCCGGCCGCATCATCGGCGTGTCGGTCGACCGGTTGGGCAACCGCGCACTGCGCATGTCGTTGCAGATGCGCGAACAGCACATCAAGCGCGAGAAAGCCACGTCGAACATCTGTACTGCTTCGGCGTTGATGGCTTCGATGGTCGGTTTCTACTGTGTCTATAACGGCCCCGAAGGGTTGTTGAGAGCTGCGAAAAATGCGCACGAAGCGGCGCAAAAAGTCGCCGCCGCGCTCGCCGCAATGGATTACAAGCTGACCGCTCCGGCGTTCTTCGACACGCTCGAAGTCGAGGCCGAAGCCGCCGTCGTGCAGTCGCTAGCGTTGGAGGAGGGCATCAACTTCTTCTACCCGTCCGAAGAACGCGTGCGGCTGTCGTTCGACGAGGTGACCACGCCCGACGAAATCGAAACGGTCATCGGCATCTTCGCCGCTGCCAAAGGCCGTAAGCCCAAGACGGTCAAGGAGCCGAAAGAGGTCATCCCTGCCGCATTGGCCCGTACGTCGGCCTATCTGACCGAGCCGGTCTTCAACAGTTATCGGTCGGAAAGCGCGTTGATGCGCTACATCAAGAAATTGGAATTGCGCGACATCTCGCTGGCCAACTCGATGATTTCGCTCGGCTCGTGCACCATGAAGCTCAACGCTGCCGTACTGATGCAGCCGCTGTCGCTGGCCGGATTCCAGAACATGCACCCGTTCGCGCCTGCCGACCAAGCGGCCGGTTACGCCGAACTCATCGCCGAACTCGAACACGACCTCGCCACGATTACCGGCATGGCCGGATGTTCGTTGCAGCCCAATTCGGGCGCGGCGGGCGAGTACACCGGTTTGATGGTCATCCGCGCCTATCACCAGAGTCGCGGGCAGGGCTATCGCAACGTGGTGTTGATTCCGGCGTCGGCGCACGGCACCAACCCCGCATCGGCTGCGATGGCAGGCATGAAAATCGTGACCGTCGCCTGCGACGGGCAGGGCAACATCGACGTCGCCGACCTCGCGGCCAAAGCCAAAGAGTACGCGTCGGAGCTGTGCGGGGTGATGATTACCTATCCCTCGACGCACGGCGTGTTCGAGAGCCGCATCCGCGAAATCGTCGACCTCGTGCACGACGCGGGCGGGCAGGTCTACATGGACGGCGCCAACATGAACGCGCAGGTCGGACTGACCAATCCGGGTTATATCGGTGCGGACGTCTGCCACCTCAATCTGCACAAGACTTTCGCCATGCCGCACGGCGGTGGCGGGCCGGGCGTCGGTCCCATTTGCGTGGCCGAGCACCTGCGGCAGTTCCTGCCGTCGCATCCGCTGGCCGCGACGGGCGGCGACGAGGGCATCACGGCCGTCGCGTCGGCTCCTTGGGGCTCGGCGATGCTGTTGCCGATTACCTACGGCTACATCAAGCTGTTGGGTGAGGAGGGGCTGCGCCGCGTGACCGAAATGGCCATCGTCAACGCCAACTACATGGCTTCGGCTCTGCGCGACGAATTCCGCACCTACTACACGGGCGAAACGGGTCGCGTGGCGCACGAGATGATTCTCGACTTGACCCATTTCAAGAAAGATTATAATATCGACTGCGGCGACATCGCCCATCGGTTGATGGACTACGGGTTCCACGCGCCGACTTTGTCGTTCCCCGTGCACGAGACGCTGATGGTCGAACCGACCGAATCGGAGCCCAAAGCCGAAATGGACCGTTTCATCGAGGCGCTGACGACGATCAAACGCGAATGCGAAGCGGCGGTCGGCCAGCCCGACAACGTAGTGGCCAACGCGCCCCACACGGCGCAGGAGCTGTGCGGCGAGTGGGCGCACCCCTATACGCGCGAGCAGGCGGCGTTCCCGTTGGCATGGATTCGCGAGGCGAAGGTTTTCCCCTACGTGACGAAAATCGACAACGGCTACGGCGACCGCAACCTGTGCTGCAAAAACGAAGCATAGAGCCATGACGCACACGCTTTCCGAACTTTTGCAACCGGTCGCCGTCAAGACGCTGCATGGCGATGCCGCGACCGTCGTCGCGGGACTGACCTACGATTCGCGCAGCGTCCGCGCGGGCGACTGCTTCTTCGCCGTGCGGGGTACGCAGTGCGACGGCCACGCCTTTATTCCGGCGGCGGTCGCGGCGGGGGCTTCGGCCGTC
>JAMPDE010000001.1:1012354-1078667 GCA_023665825.1 Alistipes senegalensis
GGCCTGCCGCTAGCGTTCATCCTGAGCCAGGATCAAACTCTCCATGGTATATAAAAATAAATGTTTTGTTAGAGTCCTGACTATTCGATCTCCTCTTGAAAAGGAAATTGACAGATAAATACTACATTTCTATTCTCTCAAATTAAAACCAGTAATTCAAAGAACCGTATCGAAAAAAGCCGCACTTTGTAGTGCGAAAGGACTGCAAAGATAAAACATCTTTTTCAATCCTCCAAACATTTTTCCAAAAAACCTTGCATTTTTTGAAGAACGACCCTCTTTTTCGGCTCGGAGCTCCTTTATTGTAAACTCTCTGCTTGAATAAGAACGGGGCGTTTTTCTCGAACGCGGATGCAAAGGTAACGACAAAATCCGAACTTGCAAACAATTTATTAACTTTTTTCAAAAAAAAGCGTTTTTTCTCCGAAACGGCCGGCATACCTATATTATATAAGGTTTTTTCAGCCCGGAAACGACCATGACCCGCCGAACCGCAAAGCGGCCTGCCGTGCTAATAAAAAAATGCGTATCTTCGCATCGGAAAAACCATAACGCCTTAATCGATTCACGACAATGAACTTTAAGAAAATAGCGATCCTCACGACCGTATTGGTGCTCCTCGACCAATTGCTGAAAATCTGGGTCAAGACCCACATGCTGCTCGACGAATCCATCACGGTCTTCCCCGACTGGTTCCAGCTGCGGTTCATCGAGAACAACGGCGCGGCATTCGGCATGCACATCGCCTCGTCGGGCGGATTCGACTGGGGCAAGCTGCTGCTCGGCATTTTCCGCATCGCAATGGTCGGCTTTCTCGTGTGGCTGCTCCGCAAGCTGTTGCCGAACCGCGAGAAAAAGACGCCGACGGGCGTTATCGTGGGGTTGACGTTGATTTTGGCCGGCGCGCTGGGCAACATTCTCGACAGCGCATTCTACGGGTTGATTTTCTCGGCCTCGACACCCTACGAGGTGGCGCAGTTCGGGGGACACTACGCGGGATTCATGATGGGCAAGGTGGTCGACATGTTCTACTTCCCACTGTTTCAGTGGAACAGCGTGCCGTCGTTCCTGCGGTTTCTGGTCGACGGCCACAACTATTTCTTCGGGGCGATTTTCAATCTGGCCGATGCCTACATCTCGGTCGCAACGGTCTATCTGCTTCTGTTCCAGTACCGTTACTTCTGCAAATAGGCGTTTTGCAAAAAAATATCGGGTTCGATGACGGTATTTATAAAAAAAGTGTTACTTTTGCACACCGCAAATTCCGAAACGGACTCCGAATGCGCGGCAGCCGGCAAGCACTCGCTAAAACCGACGGTCGACAGAACGGGGACACCTGAATAAAAATGCCCAGGTGGCGGAATAGGTAGACGCGCACGTTTCAGGTGCGTGTGCCGCAAGGCGTGCAGGTTCGATTCCTGTCCTGGGCACTCAAAGGAACTGACAGACAAACTGTCGGTTCCTTTTTTCGTTCCGCCGCCCTTTACCTTTGGGCGTCTTCGTGTACAAGCAAATGCCGCCCGCAAAGGAGTGAACGGACAACAATCAACGATAATTCCGATATAAACAAAAGGGGCCGTTCGTATCGAACAGCCCCTTGAATATCGAAATATCTTAACGGAACCTTACGCCTTGCTGCCGTCGTACGCCCATTTGACGTAGATAGCACCCCACGTGTAACCGCCGCCGAACGCCGACATAATCAGGTTGTCGCCCGGCTTCAACTCTTTCTCGTAATCGTAAAGGCAGGTCGGAATCGTCGCCGCCGTCGTGTTGCCGTTGCGGTCGATGTTGATCATGCACTTGTCCTGCGTGATGCCCATACGGCGGGCCGTCGCGTCGATGATGCGCAGGTTGGCCTGATGCGGCACCAGATAGCGGATATCGTCCGACGACAGGTTGTGACGCTCCATCATCTCGACCGAAACGTCGGCCATTTTCGAGACGGCAGCCTTGAATACGGCCTGACCGTCCCACGTGATGGTGTGCCAGTTGTTGGCGATCGTCTCGGGCGAAGCAGGGAAACGCGAACCGCCGGCTTTCATGTAGAGTTGCAGCTCGCCGGAACCGTCCGAATGGAGGATGGAGTCGATGACGCCGAATCCTTCGGTATTGGGCTCCAACAGCACGGCAGCGGCACCGTCACCGAAAAGCGGGCAGGTCGAACGGTCGGTGTAGTCGATGATGGACGACATCTTGTCGGCGCCGACGACGATCACCTTCTTGCTCGTACCCGATTCGATGAATTTCGCACCCGTCGTGAGCGCGAAGAGGAATCCGCTGCAAGCGGCCGACACGTCGTAAGCGAACGCGTTCTTGCAACCTGCCTGATCGGCGATCAGGTTGCCCGTCGAGGGGAAAAACATATCGGGCGTCACCGTAGCGCAAATCACCGCGTCGATCTCCATCGGGTCGACACCCGTTTTGTCCAACAGATTGGTCACGGCACGCGCACCCATGTAGGAAGTGCCGATCCCCTCGCCTTTGAGGATGTGACGCGTCTTGATACCCGTATGCGAAGTGATCCACTCGTCGTTGGTATCGACCATACGGCTCAACTCGTCGTTGGTCAGAATGTAATCCGGGAGGTATTGTCCCACTCCCGTAATCGCTGCTCGTATTTTCATTTATTCAATGGTTAATCGTTACTCCTTAAATGCAAGCCGCAGGCGGTTGGTCAAGCCCGCCCGGATGCACTGTTCCGTCGAGCGGATCATGCTGCAAATGGCTTTGGGCGAAGAACATCCGTGACCGATGATGACCGGCGCATTGACACCCAACACGGGCGTTCCGCCGATATTCTCGTAATTCATCGCCTCCCAGAACCCATTTTCGACGCCCGTCGCCCGGTTGATCCGATAGAGCCCTTCGGCCATTTTCAACACCGTGTTGCCCACGAACCCGTCGCAGACGATGACATCGGCCACCTTGCCGGAAAAAATATGCGAACCCTCGACATTGCCGACGAAGTTGATGCGCGATTCAGCTTTCAGCAGCTCATGCGTCGCTTTCGACTGCGCATTGCCTTTGGCCTCCTCCTCGCCGATGTTGAGCACGGCGACACGCGGCCGCTCGATTCCGAGCACCGACTCGGCATAGACCGAACCGATAAGGCCGTACTGCGCCAGCACTTCGGGTTTGCAGTCCACGTTCAGCCCCACGTCGAGCAACAGCGCCGGACGTCCCGCAACGGTCGGAATGACCGACGAAATCGTAGGCCGGATAACGCCCTCGATCGGTTTGACGGCATACATCGACCCGACCATCATCGCACCGGTCGAACCGGCGCTCGCGAAGCCGTCGATGGCTCCTTTGGCCAGATAACCGAATCCGACGACGATGCTCGAACCGCTCTTCGACCGGAACGCTTCGGCCGGATGATCGCCCATTCCGATCACTTCGGTCGTCGGAACGATGTCGAACCGATCGGCCAGGCACCCGTCGGCGGCCAAGATGTCGCGGATTTGCTTTTCGTCGCCGAACAACACGATGCGGCTTTCCGGCGCAATCGCGCCGAGTGCCATCACCGCGCCCTTGACTGCGGCTTCGGGGGCGAAATCGCCGCCCATCGCATCTACACCAATCTTCATCATAACCAATTCAGGCAATAGACCAAGTTTTACTTACCATTCTCGCAGAACAACGAATCCGGCCCGACCCACCGCTGCATCCGCAGGCGAAAGTAGAAAAATCGCCCGCGACGAAGCGCAGGAGGTGCCGATCGATTGTCCGACTGCCGAAATTCGCGAAACGACCCGCCGGGCCGCCGGATTTATTCGGCCGCTTTTTTCTCGATAGCCAGTTTGCCGCGATAGAATCCGCATTCGGGGCATACGCGATGATAGAGCGTAGCGGCACCGCAATTGGAGCACGTAACGACCGTCGGAACGACCGCCTTGTAGTGAGTTCTCCGCTTATCGCGTCGCGTGGACGAGACTTTGTGTTTAGGATGTGCCATTTTTTATTAAGTTTTATTAATCAGTTTCTTTTCTATCTTTTCTCCATTTCAGTAGCGCAACAACTTCCCGAAGCCTGACGACCCCCTTCGTGCTTAAAACGGCGTTCCTGACGCCGCGCTTAAAGCAGCTTTCTTAAAGCTGCCTGCTGTTCTTCGCCGAGCCGTTCAGTAGGGTGTTCGGCTTGTTGCTCGATCTCCGAAAACTCCTCGTCCGACACGATCCGAAAGCGTTTCAGCATCTCGGGATCGCAACCGCCCGCAGGATGCACCCGCTGGTAGGGAAGCGACAACACGATGCTTTCGTACAGGTACTGCGTCAAATCCACCTCCTCCTCACCGGGCGACAGCCACAACACTTCGCCGTCGTACTCGTCGGCCGGCAGGTCGGAAAAGCGCACCAACAACTGCCCCTCGAAATCGACGGGCACGTGGCAATCTTCCAAGCACCGGTCGCACGGAACCACGACCTCCCCCGTAATGCGGACGTCGAACGTCAATTGCGTTTCGGCGCGCTCCAAATGCACCTGCACCGAGCAGGAAGCATCCTTGATTTCGGAGTTTTCGTAATTGCGGAACAAAGCCCCGTCCACCGAAAACCGGTAATCGTATCCTCCCGGTTTCAATGCCTTGAAAGCAACGGTATATCGTTCGGAAAGCCCCATTCGAGCGCAATTAGTGCGCAAATTTACATACAAAAAAGAATAAAACCAAATTTTTATTAGCGCTACGGACGCTCCGTTCGCTTCGGGAAGTTAGGAAGCGCACTGACCGCTCCGTTAAGAACTGAGTTTTAAGCGCTGCGGACGGGCGGCAGGCTTCGGACGGAAGGAAGCGCACGGACTGTCCGTAACACTTCCTCCCAAAAAGATCGCAATCGACGCAAGTAAGACGAAATACAAAAAAATTTGTCGTATCTTTGCGGGGCAGGCCCGCTCCGTCGCTGCCGACGCAGTTCGGGAGAGGAAAGTCCGGGCAACGCAGAGCACTACGCAAGCTAACGGCTTGATATCCGAGAGGGTATGGCAGCGTAACAGAGAATGACCGCCCGCCGAGAAGGCGACTTCCGGCGGGTAAGGGTGAAAAGGCGGGGTAAGAGCCCACCGCGGAGGCAGCGATGTCGTCCGGCCGTACGTCCCGTAGGTTGCAAGACCATGTACACCGGTTTTTTATTAAGCGGGTGAAGTGCTAATCACTGTTTTCGTAAACGGTCGTAAGCATTCCTACCAACTTTAATAAATCGGGTTGCTCGCCCGATGCCGGGGGGTAGGTTGCTGGAGACGGCAGGCGACTGCCGCCGTAGATAAATGACGGAGACCCTGTTCAACAGGGCACAGAACCCGGCTTACAGGACCTGCAAAACAAAGCGGAGGTATGCAAAACACACCTCCGCTTTTTCCTTTTTTCCGCGCCGTCTTTCGTTATCCTTTTCTTTTCCGTTGCGCTCCTCTCGCTTTTCTCGTTTTGCCTCTTTCTCACTTCCGCATTGCGGGTACCTCCACCCTATTTATTAAAACTTCACGCCGAAATAGAGCGCCGCATAGTCCGTTACATAAAGGAAGTTTCCCTTTTGAAATTCGGTCAGCAAATCGTATCCCACAGACAGTTCGTATTTGGGATTATCGATAATAAAGGCCCGAATGGGAAATCCGAAACCCACATCGCCGCACTTTTCATATACGAACCGATCATCCTTTTGGTAGGTATACCGGTGATAGACATATTGCACGTTCGCACCGACCTTGATATAGCGGAATAGTTTCGGCAGCGGCGTGACCAACACCCCGACCGCACCGCTTGCCATCGTATTCATCCGCACGGGATCGATTCGCACGGAAGCGAACGAAAGGCGGCTTTGCAGCGCGACGTAGCGGGAAAAATCCCATTGGTATTCAGCAGAAAGCAGCGGGCCGAACCGGCTGTTGTAGTCGTAATCGGTTTCCATCGCCATGCCGACCCCGACGCGCAAAATATGTTCTTGCGCCCGAAGGGTTGTTACCGTCGCCGCCAACAGGAACACGAGCATCCCGATTCTTTTCATTTTTCTTTTTTAATTTGATTTTAATAAAGAAATAAAAGAATAATAAATATAATGCCTGTCGATAGTGTGGATAATTTTTCGGGTCGATCGGTTTTTTACAATCTGGAAAAATTTTTGTTCTTTTTTCTTATTTTTAATTTATTGAAAATAAATATGATAGATAAAATAAGAAACAGTTGTTAATAAAAAATTTCCACATTTCGACAACCGTTTTTATCAACATTTTTTGCCGGTTTCGGGCGGTCGCGGCGGTCGGTATCTTTTTGAAAAAAAAATTTGCTTTTCGCTTGCTTTCGGCTATATGTCGAAGCGGTTCGATTTTACAATTTTTGGAAGGAAAAGTTTTCACCGCTTTTCCTCCCGTTTTCAACCGGTTATCGACTGCTTGTCACCGCTTTTTCAACAATGCGCCGGGCGATGCGGCGGTACCACTCCTCCACGCGCGGGTCGATGCCGACGGCCGGACGTCCCTCGTCCGAACACTCCATAATCGACTGTACGATAGGTATTTCGCCCAACAGTTTGATGCCGTTCTCTTCGGCATAGCGGCGTGCTCCGCCTTTGCCGAACAGATAGTAACGGTTGTCGGGCAGCTCTTCGGGCGTGAACCACGCCATGTTTTCGATGATGCCGGCGACCGGTATATTGACTTGTTCGTTGCGGAACAGCTCCACCCCGCGCATGACGTCGGCCACTGCCACCTGTTGCGGGGTCGAGACGATGACGGCCGAGTCGATTTTCAGTTCGTTGATGATCGACAGGTGGATGTCGCCCGTTCCGGGAGGCAGGTCGGCCAGCAGGAAATCGAGCGTACCCCACTTCGTCTGGTGGATCATCTGTTTCAGGGCATTCACGGCCATTGCACCGCGCCACAGCAGGGCGTCGGTCGGTTTGATGAAAAATCCGATGGACATCAGCTTGATTTCCAGCGACTCGGCCGGAACGATCTGGTCGACGCCGTCTTCCTGCACGGCATCGGGCAGATAGCCCTCGACACCGAACATTTTGGGTTGCGACGGGCCGTAAATATCGGCATCGAGCACGCCGACCCGATAGCCCAGATTGCGCAGCGCAATGGCCAGATTGGCCGTGACGGTCGATTTGCCCACACCGCCTTTGCCCGATGCGATCGCTATGACATGGGCGATGCCGCCCGTCGTGGTCTGCATCTTCGGTTCCGGTCGCGGGGCCGTGCTTCCCTCCCGGATGATTACCTGCACGGCATGTTTAGAAAATGCCTCTTTCAGTGCGGTTTCGACTTGTGCCTTGATTTTCAGCGCGAACGGGTCGCGCGTCTTGGCGAAATGCAGCGTGACGGTGATTTTGTCATCCGTGCATGCGATGTTGCCGACCATTCCGCTGGTGACGATATTGGCGCCCGTTTCGGGATGGACGATGCCGGTCAGTAATTGCTGGATTCGTTGTTCCATATCGTTTCTGGTTTTTCTTCTGTGACTGTTTTTTCCGCACGACAAATTTAACAAAAAAGCGAATTCTTCCGCACGGATAGCATTGGCTGTTTCCCGAATCTCCCCGATACCTATTATAATATATGGGCGATGCTTGACAATTTATGCGTATCTTTGTCGGACCGTAAGTATCCTTGCTCAAATGGTACGCTATTACAACGACGACACGAACTACCGTTATCCCGACAAACGGCGCACGGCCCGCTGGCTCGCCGAAGTGGCGGCTGCCGAAGGGTGTACGCTGGGTGACGTGAGTTATATTTTCTGTTCGGCGCAGCGGTTGCTGGCCATGAACCGCCAGTATCTCGGCCACGACTATTACACCGACGTCATCACGTTCGATTACGGCGACCGACGGGGGTCGGGCGTCATCGCGGGCGACATCTTCATCGATGTCGAAACCGTCGCCGACAACGCCCGGCAGTACGGTACGACCGTCTTGCAGGAGATGCACCGCGTCGTCGTGCACGGGGTGCTCCACCTCTGCGGACAAGGCGACAAGACGCCCCGTACCAACGCGCAGATGCACCGCAAGGAGGATAAATATCTCGAATGGTGGAACCGGTCGGATAACAAGTCGGCGGTGGTTCGTAGGGTTCGTACGCTGGTTCCGTTCTTCGCGGCTCTGGTGCTGTGGGGATGTGCGGGAGAGGCGACGTCTAAAACCCGACAGGCAGAATGCGGCCTGCGAACGGAAGCTGCGGCTCTCTCGGTCGATGTTGCTGCGCCGTTGAGCACCGAAGTTCCGACCGCGATGCCCGCTGTTTCCAAGAAGCTGTGCGACAGCATGATGCGTAAAGTCCCATTTGTGCGCAACGACACCCTCTTTTTCTGCGATTACAGTGGTCGGCTGGACAGTATGACGGGATTTCGGGATTTTTGCCGGGTCTATGTCGATAAGAACCGCCTTTCCGCCAATTACGCGCGGATTCGCTCCGTCGCCGCGCTTGGCTCCGGGCGCAACCGTCGCGACTTCGAGGAGCTGACGGCGGCTTTGCATCAAAACGGCGGATTCCGCCGGTTCGACCGTCGCGGTTGTCCCGAAGTATGGCAGCAGCTCGCATCGGTCGCAGGCCGGTACTACATCGACGACCGTACGGTCTATCCCGTATGGATTACCGATTCGCTCTTTGTCGAGCAAACGCAAGACGGCGTGTGGCCGTCGCGCCTCGTGTCGTTCGATAATCCGGCTGCGGGACACTTCCGTTTTTCTGCGCGCTCGCTGGGTGGCGAGGAATGCCGTTTCGACCTTTGGATCATCGATTCGCTGCGAAGCGTCGGGGTGCTCGTCGAACACGCCGGTGCCGACGAACGATACCGGCTTCTGGCGGCCGGAGAGTCCTCGCCGCATTTCGATCTTTTGGTCTGGGAGAGTGCCGAAATGCCGTCGAGCGACGAAATACCTTACGACGACATCGACTTCGAGGCGCTTTTGCGCCCTTTCCGGTTGAAAAACAACGACTAACGTATGACACTCGACTACGATATCATCGTCATCGGCGGCGGACATGCCGGATGCGAAGCCGCTTCGGCGGCCGCCCGGCTGGGTTCGCGAACGTTGTTGCTCACGATGGACTTGACGAAACTGGCTTCGATGTCGTGCAATCCCGCGATCGGGGGCGTGGCCAAAGGGCAGATCGTCCGCGAAATCGACGCGCTGGGCGGTTGTACGGGCATCGTCGCCGACCGCACGACCATCCAGTTCCGCATGCTCAACCGGTCGAAAGGAGCCGCCATGTGGAGTCCGCGCGCGCAGTGCGACAAGACGCGCTTTTCCGAAGAGTGGCGCCGCCTGCTCGAAAATACGGTGAACCTCTATCTGTGGCAGGATGCGGCTACCGAGCTCTTGTTCGAGCCACTGGATTTTCCCGCTCCCCCTCTTTTGGCGGCCTCCTCCTCTCCTGCGTCTGCCCCCGCTGTTCCTGCCGGCCCGCACCTCCGCGTTTGCGGCGTTCGTACGCGCATGGGGGTCGAATTCCGATGCAAAGCGGTGATTCTCACCGCCGGGACTTTCCTCGACGGGCTGATGCACTGCGGCGCGTCGCACGCCGAAGGGGGACGCGCCGGCGATGCCGCGTCGCACGGACTGACCGCCTGCCTGCAAGCCGTCGGATTCGAGGCGGGCCGCATGAAAACCGGTACGCCTGCCCGTTTGGACGCGCGTACCATCGACTTCGAGGCGTTGGAGCCCCAATACGGCGATGAACAGCCCTCGAAATTCTCGTTTTCGTCTGAAACACAGCCTGTTAAGGAACAACTGCCTTGCTTTTCGGTCTATACCACGCCCGAAGTGCACGCGACGCTGCGCAGCGGATTCGACCGGTCGCCCCTTTTCAACGGGACGATTCAGGGCATCGGGCCCCGCTACTGCCCTTCGATCGAGGACAAGCTCCGCACCTTCGCCGACAAGGAGCAGCACCAGCTTTTCTTGGAGCCGGAGGGTCGTTCGACCAACGAATACTATCTGAACGGTTTTTCGTCGTCGTTGCCATGGGAGGTGCAGTGGGAGGCCCTGCACCAGATGCGCGGATTGGAAGACGTGCATATTTTCCGGCCGGGCTATGCGATCGAATACGACTATTTTCCGCCGACCCAATTGCATCATTCGCTTGAAACAAAGCGGGTTACGGGATTATTTTTCGCCGGTCAGGTCAACGGCACGACCGGTTACGAAGAAGCGGCCGCGCAAGGGTTGCTGGCCGGCATCAATGCCCATCGTCAGCTGGCTGGAGCGGAGCCCGTCGTGCTGAAGCGCGACGAAGCCTATATCGGCGTGCTCATCGACGACCTCGTGACGAAAGGCGTCGATGAACCCTACCGTATGTTCACCTCGCGTGCCGAATACCGCATCCTGCTTCGGCAGGACAATGCCGATGCGCGGCTCACTCCGTTGGGCTATGAAATCGGGTTGATTTCGTGTCGGAGATACGAAGAATTCGCGCAAAAAAAATCGCTCGTAGAATCGCTTATTTCGTTCGCGCACGAACGGAGTCTCAAAGCAGCCGAAATTAACGGCTATTTGATTTCGGTCGGTTCGGAGCCTTTGACGCAGGGAAAACGTCTGCACGAAGTGTTGATGCGCAACAACGTGACCTTCGAGTCGCTCCGGCCGGTCGTCCCGGCGCTCGACCGTTTTATCCGCGAACACGAAATCGGAAGCGAAGTCATCGAGGAAGCCGAAATCCGAATCAAATATCGCGGATACATCGAGCGCGAAAAATTCATTGCCGACAAACTGCACCGATTGGAGAATATCCGCATTCCGGCCGATTTCGATTTCCATGCCATGCAGGCATTGACCATCGAGGCGCGGCAGAAACTCTCGCGCATCCGTCCCGCTACGATCGGACAGGCCTCACGCATTCCGGGTGTTTCGCCAGCCGACATCAACGTCTTGTTGGTTAAATTCGGGCGATAACCGATTTTTATTATTGTTGTAGGGTCGAAGCCATAGTATTACTGTGTGCTGGTTGTCGCCATTCACCCTACCCTGCTGATTTGTTTTCGATTGCTTGTACTTGCGGCTCTGTTCCACGTGGAACATCCCGAGTGTCGCCTGTCTTTAATATAACTATTGCATGGTTGAGCCAGCTACTGTTTTACTACTGATGACGGTCGACAGATCGGTTATTTTTTCGGCTGCCGAACCTTTGCTTTCGACGATTTTGTTCCACGTGGAATGCTGGGCTTTGTTCGACCATTGCCACATGTTCTGCCCTGCTGGAATTATCCGACACTCCCGTATAAAAAAGACGTCCGGTTATCGGACGTCTTTTTGCTTTAAGTGATGGGGCCAGTTACAACACGATCGTGCACCAGCCGTATTTGTCTTCGGCGCGGCCGTACTGAATGTCTTGCAGTCCGTCGTAAAGCGCACGACTGATTTTGCCGACCTCCGAGCCGTAGTCGTAAATCGCATTGGTCTGCATGTCGAATATCTTGCCGATGGGCGAAATGACGGCCGCCGTACCGCAAGCCCCGCACTCCTCGAAAGTCGGGAGTTCTTCGACGGGAATTTGTCGGTCTTCGACGGTCAGACCCATGTCGCGAGCCAGCTGGCGCAGGCTTTTGTTCGTGATAGAGGGCAATACGGAGGTCGATTTCGGCGTGATGTATTTTCCCTCTTTGATGCCGAAAAAGTTCGCTGCGCCGCATTCTTCGATGTATTTGTGCTCGGCCGCGTCGAGATACATCACGTTTGCGTACCCTTTTTCGTGCGCGTGTTGACCCGAAAGCAGACTCGACGCGTAGTTGCCGCCGACCTTGACGTCGCCCGTTCCACGTGGAGCAGCACGGTCTTGTTCGCGGTCGATAGCGACCGAAATCGGTTTGATGCCCTCCTTGAAATAGGCTCCGACCGGCGAGCAATAGACGATCAGAAGGGCGTCTTTGGCCGGACGAACGCCCAGCCCGGCCGTCGTGCCGAACATCACGGGACGAAGGTAAAGCGACGCCCCGCTTCCATAGGGCGGAATATAGTCTGCGTTGCGTTTGACGACCTCGATGCACGCATCGACCACCATTTCGACCGTCGGCACCGGAAGGCACAGCCGCGCAGCCGACGAACGCAGTCGCTCGGCGTTGTCGTGCACGCGGAACAGCCGCACGTGCCCGTCGGCACCCCGAAAGGCTTTGAGCCCCTCGAACAATTCGATGCCGTAATGCAGGCACGAAGCCGACATGTGCATCCGAATGTACTCGTCGTCCGTGACGACCATTTCGCTCCACCGTCCGTCCGTATAGGTGTAACGGACATTGTAATCGGTCTTGTGGTAATCGAAGCCTAATGCGCTCCAATCCATGCTTTTCATGTTGCTTTTATTTTTTTCTAAAAACGTTTTTCTAAATTTTGCAGGCGTGTATCGTGCGGTATCTATTCGACCCGTTTCTGTTCGGTGGGCGGAGCACTTTCTGCCGTCCGAAGCGAATGGAGTGTCCGTAGCCCTTAAAACCCGCTTTTTAAGCGGGGCGCTTCCTTCCGTCGGAAATCCCGTTGACCGTTCGTAGCCCTAATAAAAAATCAGCCGACGACCGCACCATTTGCTACTTCGCCGTCGGGTTGCAGCAGCCGCAAGGTACCCGTCGCATCTTCGGCCATCAGAATCATGCCGTTCGACAAGATGCCTTTCATCTCGCGCGGCACCAGATTGACCAGCACCAGTACTTGACGCCCTATCAGCTCTTCGGGCGTGAAACGGTCGGCAATGCCCGATACGATTTCGCGCCGGTCGATGCCCGTATCGACGGTCAGTTTCAGCAGTTTTTTGGTTTTCGCGACTTTTTCGGCCGACAGAATTTTCGCTACGCGAATGTCCATCTTCTGGAAATCCTCGAATGTTATCGCCTCTTTCTGCGCCGCTGCTGTCGCTTCGGCTGCGCGGTTCGCCGCTTTGATGGCCGCTAATTTGTCCAATTGGCGTTGAATCGCATCGTCTTCGATCTTCTCGAACAGCAGTTCGGGCGTGCCGATCTTGTGCCCCGCAGGCACCAAATCCGTCGCACCGAGCCGCTCCCACCCGAAAGGCTCTACCGCCAACATTTTCAGGATTTTGGCTGCCGTGAACGGCATGAACGGCTCGATGGCGATCGCCGTGTTCGCTGCCAGTTGCAACGCCACGTGCAGAATCGTCTTTACCCGTTCGGGGTCGGTCTTGATGACTTTCCACGCCTCCGTGTCGGCCAGATATTTGTTGCCGATGCGCGCGATGTTCATCGCGTCTTTCAGCGCCTCGCGGAAGTGGTAGGTCTCGATGTTGTTTTCGAGCGAGCCTTTCACCGCCGCCATTTCTTCGATCGTCTCGCGGTCGTAGTCGGTCAGTTCGCCTGCGGCGGGCACTACCCCGTCGTAGTATTTGGTCGTCAGCACCAACGCCCTGTTAATAAAATTGCCCAGTACGGCGACCAGCTCGCTGTTGTTGCGCGACTGGAAGTCTTTCCACGTGAAGTCGTTGTCCTTCGTTTCGGGGGCGTTGGCGCACAGCACGTAGCGCAGGACGTCCTCCTTGCCCGGAAAATCGTCCAGATACTCGTGCAGCCAGACGGCCCAGTTGCGCGAAGTCGAAATTTTGTCCCCTTCGAGGTTCAGAAATTCGTTCGCCGGGACGTTTTCGGGCAGAATATAATCGCCATGCGCCCGGAGCATCGACGGGAACACGATGCAGTGGAAGACGATATTGTCCTTGCCGATGAAGTGCACCATTTTCGTGTCCGAAGACTTCCAGTAACGCTCCCAATCGGGCGTAAGTTCTTTTGTAGCAGAGATATACCCTATCGGCGCGTCGAACCACACGTAAAGCACCTTGCCTTCGGCACCCTCGACCGGCACGGGGATGCCCCAGTCCAAGTCGCGGCTTACGGCGCGCGGTTGCAGGCCGCCGTCGAGCCAGCTCTTGCACTGGCCGTAGACGTTGGTCTTCCACTCCTTGTGGCCGTCGAGAATCCACTCGCGGAGGAATGTTTCGTATTCATTCAGAGGAAGATACCAGTGTTTGGTCGCGCGTTTTTCGGGCACGGAGCCCGATACGGCGCTGTGCGGTTCGATGAGTTCGTCGGGCGAGAGCGTCGAGCCGCATTTCTCGCACTGGTCGCCGTAGGCGCGGTCGTTGCCGCACTTGGGGCATGTGCCGACGATGTAGCGGTCGGCGAGGAACGTCCGGGCTTCCGTATCGTAGTATTGTTCGGAGGTCTGTTCGATGAACTTGCCGTCGTCGTAGAGTTTTCGGAAAAAGGCCGAAGCGGTCTTGGCGTGCGTAGGCGACGACGTGCGCGAATAGATGTCGAACGCGATGCCCAGCCGCTCGAACGAATCTTTTATCAGGCTGTGGTATCTGTCGACGACCTGCTGGGGGGTGATGCCCTCCTTGCGGGCCTTGATGGTGATGGGCACGCCGTGCTCGTCGGATCCGCAGACCGAAATTACGTCGCACCCGCGCAGCCGCAGGTAACGGGTATAGATATCGGACGGGATGTATACGCCGGCCAAGTGGCCGATATGCACGGGGCCGTTGGCATACGGCAGCGCCGAGGTCACGAGGTACCGCTTATACGGATTCTGTTGATTGCCCTGATTGTGCTGACTTTCTTTCACGGTTCACGCAATTTAATGAAAATTCCGGTCAAAATTAAACATTTTTTCCAACAAAACGAACCTTTTTATTAAGGCTACGGGCGGTCATTGGGCTTCGGATAGTCAGGAAGCGCGCTGCTCGTTTAAGAAACGGGTTTTATTAGGGCTACGGGCTGTCATCAGGTTTCGGAAGATTGGGAAGCGCACTGATCGAATGTAATAGCGGCTCTCCGAGCCGCGCGGGCCGCAGCCTCCGCCCAGCGGAGGCCCGCTCGTTTCCTCGCGAGCTCCGCAGTCTTCGACCCGCACTGCCGGATGCGGTTTTATGAAGCCGTGATAGTGCGGATAACAAATCGTATGATCGTCCTCTGGATTGACCAACGGTGCCGCTCCAATTTTGACATATAATGAAAAAATTGCTAAATTTGCAGATTGCGTAGTATGCAGCGCATTGAACCGCATCGAATAACGACACACGATATGACCGACAAAATCAACGAATTGCTCCGCCGGGTCGAGACTTTCGAGCCCAAAATGGCTGCCGAAGTCGAGGAATTCCGCATCCGGATTCTCGGCAAGAAAGGCGAACTCACCGCGCTGATGGAGGAGTTCAAAACCGTTGCCCCCGAACTCAAACGCGAATTGGGGCAACAACTCAACCGGCTCAAAACCACCGCCGTAGAACGGATCAACGCCCTGCGCGAACAGTTGCAGGACGCAGCGGCCGAACACGCCTCCGAAGTCGGCGACATGACCCGTCCGGGCACGGCCGAACCGCTCGGCTCGCGCCACCCCATTTCGCTCATGAAGAACCGCATTGTCGAGGTGTTCTCGCGGTTGGGTTATACGGTGGCCGACGGCCCCGAAATCGAGGACGACTGGCACGTCTTTTCGGCCCTCAATTTCCCGCCCGAACACCCTGCCCGCGACATGCAGGACACCTTTTTCATCGAAAAAGACCCCGACATCCTGCTGCGCACGCACACGTCGTCGATTCAGGTGCGCATGATGGAGCATCAGAAACCGCCCATCCGCGTCATCTGTCCGGGCCGCGTCTTCCGCAACGAGGCCATCTCCTACCGCGCACACTGCATTTTCCACCAGATCGAGGGGCTTTACATCGACGAGGGCGTGTCGTTCGCCGACCTCAAACAGTCGCTGTTGTACTTCGCCAAAGAGATTTTCGGCGAGCAGACTGCTATCCGCATGCGCCCCTCCTACTTCCCATTCACCGAGCCGTCGGCCGAAGTCGACGTGTCGTGCAACCTCTGCGGCGGCAAGGGATGCGCCGTGTGCAAGGGTACGGGCTGGCTCGAAATCATGGGGTGCGGCATGGTCGACCCCAACGTGCTGTCGGCCAACGGCATCGACCCGCAGAAGTATTCGGGTTTCGCGTTCGGCATGGGGATTGAACGCATCGCGATGCTGAAATACGGCGTGAAAGACCTGCGGCTCTATTTCGAGAACGATGTCCGGTTTTTGCGTCAGTTCCCCGTTTAAGAAACGCCCTGTTAAGAACAGGGTTTTAAGGGCTGCGGACGCACTTGCAGTTTCCGATAGTTAGGAAGCGCACTGACCCTTAATAAAAGCGGGACGAAGACTGTGAAGTGCACGCCAACGGCGGGCCTTCGCGGGCGAAGGCTTCGGCCCGCGCGACGCAAGGCGTCGCAACATAATTATGAACTCGGCGAGAGCGCCTCCTACCGCCCGAAGTTGAAAGAGTATCCGTAGCGTTAATAAAATTGTGAATTTTGAATTCAGTCAGTGCGCTTCCGACCCTCACGAAGTCAATGGGCCGTCCGTAGCGCTAATAAAAAAATGAAAAAATTTGCGGTCATATTGCTTTCGGGCGGGCTTTTCTGTTCGGCGTTCGTCGCCGGACGGGCTCCCGCGCCCCTGCCGACGCCCGATGCCGATTGGCCCGATTCGCTGCGCAGCACGTGGTATTACACCGAAGGCCTGAAACGCAACGTCATTTCGGGCGATACCGCGCTGGCACGCCGCCTCTTGCTCGAGGCCGTCCGCTTCGATTCGGCGTGCGCTCCCGCCTACTTCGCACTGGCGTCCGAGCGGTTGGCCGCATCGCCCGACGAGGCGGTCGATATGGCCCGTCGCGCTTGGCTGTTGGATACGGCCAACCTCTGGTACGAACGCAATTACGGGCAGTCGTTGTTGTCCGCTTCGCGGTTTCCCGAAGCGTTGGAGCGGTACCGCAGCCTGATCGCAAAAGACCCGCAGGATCCCGACAATTACCGCTTGCTGGCTGCGCTCTACGAGTTGCAGCGCAATCCGTACATGGCGCTCGCGACGCTCGATACGGCCGAAATGCGTTTCGGACGTATCCCCTATTTGAGCGCCATGAAGCGGCGTCTCCTCATCGCCACCGGCCAAGTCGACAAGGCCATCGCCGAAACCCGCACCGCCGCAGAGGAGGCTCCCTACGAGCTCGAACACCGCATCGTGCTGGCCGGATTGTACGGGCTGGCCAAGAAAGATTCGCTCGCGCTGGCCGAATACGCCGCCGTGCTGGCCGTCGATTCGACGAATGTCGCCGCACTGGTTTCGCTCTCGGATTTCTACAACGACCGGCGCGACTACCGGTCGCTGCTCACGGTCAACCAGCGGATTTTCCAGTCCGACGCCCTGCCGCTCGACGAGAAAGTCAAGCGTTTCGGGATTTTCACCGCCGACAGCCGCTTTTATCGCGAATACTACCCGCAAATCAACGCGCTGGCCGCGACGCTCGCCGTCCGCTATCCGCAAGCCCCGCAGGTCGTCGAGCTCTACGCGCAGCACCTCATGCGTTCGGGCGAATTGGAGCAGGCGCTGGCGCTGTACAAACTCCACGCCGACGACGCGCCCCCGCAGGAGGCGTACTACAAGTGGATCATCGACATCGAGAGTTACCTCCAACGCCCCGATTCGGTCGACCGTTACGTCCAGCGGGCTTTGCGGCGGTTCCCCGACCGCGTCGATTTCCACATCGCCAAAGGCAACGTGCATATCTATGCCGGCCGGCCCGACGAGGCCGTCCGCATCTACCGCCAGTCGTTGCGTTACGCCGGCACCGATTCGTTGCGCGGCGCCATTTGGGGGCTGGTCGGCGACGCCCACCACCAGACCGCCGATGCGACCCGGAAACAGGCCGCCGAGAGCGGAACGACCGATGCGTCGCGTGTGCGTGCGGCTGTCCGCAAGGCGATGAAATCGTGCTACGACGCCTACGAGCACAGCCTGCGTTACGATGCGGACAATGCGTCGGTGCTCAATAATTACGCCTATTTCCTCGCGCTCGACAGCGCGCGCCTCGACCGTGCGCTCGCGATGTCCGAACGCGCCGTCGCACTGACCGACAACAACCCCACCTATCTGGACACGCAGGCGTGGGTGCTGTTCCGCTTGGGGCGCATCGACGAGGCCAAACGCATCATGCGCCACGCCATTGCGCTCGATGCGCGCGGGAGTGCCGAACTGCTCGTCCATTACGGCGATATCCTGCACGCTGCGGGCGAAAATTTCTTGGCCGAGACCTACTGGCGCAAGGCGCTCGAAAAGGGCTACGACGCCGACCAAATCGCCCGCCGCATCCTCCGCCTGAAAGGAAACCCCTAACCTACCCTGCCCGCTCATGAAACCGCGCCGCCTGCTACCCTTGCTTCCGTTCGTCCTGCTGTTCGCCGCCGCCCCTGCGGTCGTGGCCCAGAACGACCGTCAAATCGCGTTGCAGAAGCAGGCCATCGCCAAGTTGGAGCGCAAAATCGCCGAAGAGGAGCGGCAAATCACGAAACTCCGCGCGGGGCAGAAAAACACGCAGGAACAGGTCGAACGGTTGAGCCGCAATCTGGAAAACCGCAACCAGCTGCTCGCGGCGACCGAACGGCAGGCACGGACGCTGCGCCGCGAACTGGCCCGCACGGACAGTGTTTCGGGCGACCTGACGCGCCAGCTGGCCCGCCACCGCGAAGAGTACGCCGAGATGGTGCGCGATGCCTATCGCAACCACCGGCACCACAATTACCTGACCTATATCTTTTCGTCGCGTGATTTCAAGGACATCGCCCGCCGCATCGTCACGCTGCGCGAAATGGCCGAAGCCCGCGAACGCAAGATGACCGAAATCGCGTCGCTCGGCAAGCAGGTGCAGCGCGAGAAGACGCAGCTCGAACGGCGCAAGAAATCGGTCGATTCCGTGACGGTGCAGCTCCGTGAACAGCGGGCCGCGCTCGAACGCGACGCACGCGACGCACGGCTGGCCCTGCGCCAGATGTCGAGCCGCGAAAAGGAGGCCCTGCAACGCAAGCTCTCGCAGCAGGAACAGCTGCAAACGGCCATCGAAACGCTGCGCAAACTGACCAAAGGCAACAAGGCGGGTGCCTCGTTCTCGGCGAAGACTTCGGGGCTGCGTCTGCCGGTGGTCGGCGGCAGTGTGAAACGCTACAAGGAGAACATGGCCGAAATCGTGGGCCCGCGCAACGCGCAGGTGCAGTCCATCTACGAAGGCAAGGTGGTCGACGTCAAGCAGAACCGCATTACGGGCAAATACGAGGTTTACGTCGCGCATGGCGAGTATATTACGACTTACTCCAATCTCTCGTCGACGGTTGTCGCGAAAGGAAGCGTCGTGGCCCGCAACGGGCTGTTGGGGACGATCGGTTCGGCCATGAACATCCGCACGATGGAAACCGAATACAAAATCGTCTTCGGCATCTACCCGCCCGACCCCAACAAGAAAATGCTCGCTTCCGACTGCTTCAAACGCTAACCCCGTTAAGAACGGGGATTTAAGCGTTACGGGCAGTTATCGGGTTTCAGACGGTCGGAAGCGCATTGACCGTTTAAGAAGCGTAGCCCTTAAAACGGCTATCTTAAAGACGCGGCTACCGCTTCTGCGATGCGTTCGCCGTCGAGGGCGGCCGAGATGATGCCGCCCGCATACCCTGCTCCCTCGCCTGCCGGAAAGAGCCCCTCGATTTCGGGGTGCATCAGCGTCGCGGGGTCGCGCGGGATGCGTACCGGCGTCGAGGTGCGCGATTCGACCCCTACGACCACCGCCTGATCCGTTACGAATCCCCGCATCCGCCGGCCGAACGTCGCGAGCCCTTGCCGCAGGCCGTCGGCCATGAATCGCGGCAGCCACTCGTCCAGCCGCGACGGCACGATGCCCGGAATATACGAGGTCGCCGGCAGCGTGCGGCTCGCACGTCCCGCCACGAAATCCGTTACCCGTTGGGCCGGTGCGGTTTGGCGGTCGCCGCCATGTCGGCGGGCCAGTTCTTCGAGTTGCTGCTGGAACCGCAGCCCCGCCAGCTCGCCCCATTCGGCCCGCAGGTGCTCGAAATCGGAGAGCCGCACTTCGGTCACCAGCCCCGAGTTGGCGTAGGGCGACGTACGGCCGCTCGGCGACATGCCGTTGACGACCGACTGGGCCGCATCGGTCATGGCCGGGACGATGAATCCGCCCGGACACATGCAGAACGAATAGACGCCGCGTCCGTGCTCTTGACTCACGAGCGAATAGGCTGCCGCAGGCAGGTATTCGCCGCGTTCTTCGCAGTGGTACTGGATGCTGTCGATGAGTGCCTGCGGATGTTCGATGCGCACGCCCATCGCGAAAGGTTTCGCTTCGAGCCGCACGCCGCGTCGGTGGAGCAGTTCGTAGATATCGCGTGCCGAGTGTCCCGTAGCCAGCACGACGACCGCCCCTTCGATTGTCTCGTCGCCGCATTGCACGCCCCGAATGCGCCCGTCGCGCAGGACGAAATCGGTTACCTTGCGCTCGAAAAGCACCGTCCCGCCCGCTTCGGTGATTGTCCGGCAGATACGGGCGATGATGTAGGGCAGTTTGTCCGTGCCGATGTGGGGGTGGGCTTCGTAGAGGATTTCGGGCGACGCGCCGTGAAAGACCAGCGTCTGCAAGGCACGGTTGTAGTCGCCGCGTTTCTTGCTGCGTGTGAACAGTTTGCCGTCCGAGAACGTCCCCGCGCCGCCCTCGCCGAACGCATAGTTCGATTCGGGGTCGACCGTGCCGTTGCGGTTGATGCGGGCGATGTCGACCTTGCGGGCCGAGACTTCGCGGCCGCGTTCGAGCAGGATGGGCCGGTAGCCCAGTTCGATGAGCCGCAGCGCCGCGAACAGTCCCGCCGGGCCCGACCCCACGACCACCACTTCGGTGCGGTGCGAGACGTCGGGATAGTCGAAATGCACCGGTGCGGGCTGCGGTTCGCAGTCGACGTAGATTTCGAGCGAGAGGTTGACTTTGGGCTGCCGCTGCCGGGCGTCGATCGAGCGTTTCACGACCCGCACGAGGGCGATTTCGTCTTCGCGGATGCCTAATTTGCGGGCTGCGAGGGCCGTGCGATAGGGTACATCGGCGGCCTGCTTGGGCGTGAGTACGAGGGTGACGGTTTGCGGCATGGCGTTGTCGAGGTTTTGGTCGGGGCCGGCTTCGTAAGCTGCCGGCCTCCCGGGAGGTTCGGATTCGCAACGCCAAATTTAATAAAAAATCTTCGGGCGGGGAGGGCGTGGAATCCGATTTTTTCATTAACTTTGCTCGAATCCTCCATTCGTGCACATGCGCATTCCGGCGGATTCGGCGTTCTGCGGATATGGTGTAATTGGTAGCCACGTCAGACTTAGGATCTGATGCCTTCGGGCGTGGGGGTTCGAGTCCCTTTATCCGCACAAAGGAGCCTTCGCGAAGGCTCCTTTTTTATTTCCGCTTGAACACGAACGTCGCCAGCACGCCTTTGTGGTCGGTGGGCCATACGCCGAGCGGTTCGACGAATGTATCGCCGCCCGTCTCGCGGATCCGTTCGCTCCGCACGATCGACGACGACGGCCCCACGATTTCGACCCGCTTCGGCTCGAACGCCCCGCCCGGCAGGTAATAGATGAAGTCGATGCGGTCGCGTTCGTCGGCATCGGGAGCCCACGTCAGTTTCTGGGGCGGTTTCGCCGGATTGTCGGACGGATAGGTGAAACCCGGATGCGTCGTCGGGTCGGGATGAAGAACCCGGTAAACGTCGCGGAATCCGGCTTCATGGAGCTGCTCGGAGCAGTCCCAGCAAACGGCGCAACCGTTGTGATCCCACATCGCGCGCGTCGCGTCGGTCCAGTCCAAGTGCGACGGTTCGTTGAAATCTCCGGCCAGCAGAATCAGGTCGGCCTGCTCGTGCGAAACCTCTTCGAGGAATGCTGCGATGGCCTCGTCGCGGGTGGACGCACGGTTCATGCGCAGAACGGCTTCCGAATCGCCGTTCGGGGCGGGCAGTTTCCGCCACGTCACGCCGTCGTAGCCGCGCGGCAGGTAGCAGGCGTAGTGCGTATAGTCCAGATGGGCGGGATAGAGCAGTACGTCGCGGCCTTCGACGCGGATGCGCACCTTCATATCGACGCCGCCCGGAACGGTGGCAAGTCCCGTCGCGACCTCCTCGATCGGATATTTCGACAATACGCAGACATCGGTTCCCTGCACGCCGGTGCAGCGTCCCGAAGCCCCGTACCACCTCTGTCCGCGTTGTTTCAGCGCTTCGACCAGCCGCTCGGAGGTCACGCCGTCGTGGTTGTTGACCTCGCACAGCGCGACGACATGCGCGTCGAGGCGGGCGATTTCGTCGGCCAAAGCGTCGAAAGCCCCCGACACGACCTTCGCGTCGCCCCAGATGTTGAGTTGAAGGATCCGCAGTTCGCCGGTTTTCCCGTAGCTGCATCCCGAGCAGCAAAGCAGCAGCAGGACAAAAAGTTTTCGTAACATGCTTTTTTAATTTCGTGGTTCAGGGCCGGTCGTCGGATTTCTCGTCCGGTTCGGGGTCGGGCCGGCCGGAGGTGTCGGCGACGAAGTTCTTGGGAAGCACCCCGAACTGTTTCTGGAAACATTTGGCGAAGTACGACGTCGAACTGAACCCCACCATGTAACAGACTTCGTTGATGTGGTAACGCCGGTCTTGGAGGAGCTGGGCGGCTGTTTTGAGCCGTTCGAGCCGCAGGTAGTCGTTCGGGGTCATGTCCAGCACGCCCTTGATTTTGCGGTAGAAACTGGCCCGGCTCATGTGCATCATCTCGGCGATGTCGTTCATCTTGAACTCGGGGTTGTTGAAATTGGCGTGGATGATCTCCTGCAACCGGACGATGAAATCCGTATCGGCCGACGACGTGGCCATCGTGTCGGCCAGCACCAGCGGGTTCTGCATGAACGATTCGCGCAGTTTGCGGCGGCTCCTGATGAGGTTGGCGATGACGGAGAGCAGGTAGTCGGGCGAGAACGGTTTCTCGACGTAAGCGTCCGCGCCGGCCTCCATGCCCGAAATTTTGGATTGCAGGTTGGTCTTCGCCGTCAGCAGAATCAGCGGGATGTGGCTGTACCGCAGGTCGTTCTTGACCCGTTTGCACAGTTCGATCCCGTCCATCTGGGGCATCATGATGTCGCAGACGATCAGGTCGACGTAGTTTTTCTCCAATACCTCCAACGCTTCCACGCCGTTTCCGGCCGTGAGCACCGCGTAGTGTTCCGCCGCCTGCCGCCGGATGAATCCGCACATTTCGGGATTGTCCTCCACGACCAAGATGCAGCGGGTGTCCGGCCGCGATTCGGCCGACGGATCCGCTGTTGCATCGGCATACTCCTCCCGCATCGTTTCGCTGCGGTCGGACGCGGGTTCCCCGACGAGCGGGAGCGTGAGCACGAATTCGTTGAGCCGTTCGGAGGGGCCCATCGCCAGCGTGCCGCGTTGCAGTTCGGCGAGCGAACGGGCCAGTGCGAGCCCGATGCCGGTGCCGACCGATTCGCTTTTGCGGGTGTGGCGGAAGAAGGGGGCGAAAATGGCCTCGCGCATATCGGGCGGGACGACTTCGCCGTCGTTCGTCACCGTGATGCAGAGCGTGTCGGCGGCCGTTCGCAGCACGACGCGGATCGTGCTGTCCGAGTACTTCAAGGCGTTGTTGAGCAGGTTGCTCAAAATTTTGGTGAAGGCTTCGCGGTCGATGTCGGCGCAGGCGTTTTCGGCCTCGACCGAGAGCTCGAACGATTTGCCCTGCTGCCGCGCCGACGAACTGAACCGGTAGAAGACCGATTCGAGAATCTCGGCCGCATCGAGCCGGACGAGGCTGATCGGCAGCCGTTCCTTTTCGATTTTCTGGAAATCGAGCAGCTGGTTGGTGAGCTCCAGCAGCCGGTCGGTGTTGCGGTCCATGATGTGGAGGTCTTCGGCCAGTTCGGGGTCGGCCGTTGCGCGGTGCAGGATATGTTCCAGCGGCCCCTTGATGAGTGTCAGCGGCGTGCGGATTTCGTGGGCGATGTCGGTGAAGAAATTGATTTTGGCATGGTAGAGCTCGCGTTCTTTCTTGCGCTCGAAATCCTGCCGGTACTGCTGTTGCCGGCGGGCGGTGCGCCGGTTGAGGTAGACGAAGAAGAGTGCGAGCCCTCCGGCCGCGAGGAGCGTGTAGACCGCATAGGCGACGGCGGAGAGGAAGAACGGCGGCCGGATTTCGATGAAAAGGTCTTTGCCCGATTCGGGAATCGGAGCGGTGCCGTTGCGGTCGGTGAGCCGGACTTGGAAGCGATATTTGCCCGGCGGCAGCTTGGAGTAGGTGATCGTCGCGTTTTCGGTCGTGTAGTGCCGCCAATGGTCGTCGAACCCTTCGAGTTTGTAGAGCAGCCGGCCGGTTTGCGGGTCGTGGTAGCAGAGCGCGGCGAGTTGCAGCGAAAACGAATTGCGGTCGTAGGCCAGCCGGATGGTGTCGGTGTAGAGGATGCTTTTCCGCAGCGGGGCGTTGCGTTCGCCGATGACGATCTTTTCGTCCAGCAGCGAGAAGTCGGTGATATAGACCGGCGGCCGGTAGTCGTTCTTGCGTCCGGCAAGCTGTTCGGGGTCGAACGCCACGAGCCCCTCGATGCAGCCGAAGTAGACGGTTCCCTGCTCGGATTTGTAGCCCGACTTGTAGTTGAACTGGTTGCTCAACAGCCGGTTGGCGACGGTGTAGACGTGGCTGACGGTGCCCGTGTCGGGCAGGAACGACACGAGTCCCCGATTGGTCGTGATCCAGAAACGGCCTGCGTCGTCCTCGACGATGCGGAAAACCACGTCGCTCGGCATGCCGTCGGACGAACTGTACCGGACGAAGGCGTTGCGCTGCGCGTCGAACCGGCAGAATCCCGCCCCTTCGGTCGTGAACCAGATCTGTTTGCGGCTGTCCTCGAAGACGCTCGTCACGTTGTCGGCGGGCAGCGATTCGTCGTCGTCGCCGTCGTGCGTGAAGTGCGCCCACGTGTCGTTGCGGGCGTCGTGGCGATAGACGCCGTTCGAGAAGGTGGCGACCCACAAGTCGCCGTTCGAGTCCTCGCGGATGTCGTTGACCATCTTGCCGCCGTTGATTTCGGGGACGTAGTGGAAGCGGTCGGTCTGCCGGTCGTAGTACTGCAATCCGTGCATCGTGCCCACGTAAATCCGGCCGCCGCTGGTCTTGCAGAGGGCGAAAACGTAGTTGCTGAACAACCGGCCCGGCCGGTTGTCGTTGTCGTATTTGCGGATGTGGCCCGTGCGCGTGTCGATGACGCGGATGCCTTTGGAGAAGGTACCCACCCACAGGTCGTCGCCGTCCATGAGCAGCCCGTGCACGTTGGAGAACGCGCGGCTGGGCGCGAAGAAGTCGAACGTGCGCGCCTCCGGGTCGAAGCGGTAGAGCCCCGCGTCTTCGGTGCCGATCCAGAGCCGGCCGTGTTCGTCGGGGCAGATTTCGCGGACGCGGCGTCCTTTGAGCCCTTGCGGCGCGTCGGTGCGGTAGAATTTGTCGAACTCCGAGTTGCGCTGCGGCAGGTAGTTGAGGCCGCCGAAGAACGAGCCGATCCACAAGCCCCCTTCGCGGTCCTTGCAGAGCGAGTAGACGGCGTTGTCCGAGAGCGAATAGGGGTCGTAGGGCGAGCTGCGCAGCCACTGGAAGTGCTGCGTCCGCAGGTTGTAGACCGCGATGCCCGATTCGGTGCCGATCCACAGCTCGTCGGAGGCGTATTGCAGGATGTGGCGCACGAAAATCGGTGCTTCGGGGTCTGCCGAGAGCCGGAGGCGCGAAATCTGCGAGGTGACCCGGTTCACTTCGACCACCCCGTGTTCTTCCAGCCCGAGATACATCTTGTTGTAGTCGCTGAAACAGATGAACGAGATGATGTCGGTGGGGTAGATCGCCTGTCCGGCGTCGTCGAGAAAGGGTTCGACGTGCTCGAAACGGTCTTTCGTGCAGTAGAGGCCGCCGCCGTAGCCGGCGAACCAGATGACGCCGTTCTTGTCGCAGCGCAGGCTGCGGATCATCCGGTGCTGGCGGTAGCGGCATTCGGTGCGGCCGCTGCGGGGGTCGTGGCAGAAGACGCCGTTGTCCTCCACGACGATCCAGATGCAGCCCTCCTTGTCGCATTCGAGCACCGAGATGGGTTTCGTGATGGGTTTGCCGTCGGGCGCGTGGAGCGGCACGCCGGCGAAGGTCTCCCGCTGGGGGTCGAACAGATAGAGCCCCGAATCGGTGCCGACCCAGAGCCGGTGTCCGGCGTCTTCGGCCAGACACTTGATGAGGCTGTTCCCCAGTCCCGATTTGAGACGCGGGTTGTGTTTGAAAATCCGAAACGTCTTGCCGTCGTAGCGGTTCAGTCCGTCTTTGGTGCCGAACCACATGAAGCCGTTGCTGTCTTGGAGAATGGCCGTGACGGTGTTTTGCGAGAGGCCGTTGTTGATGTCGAGCCGGTCGAAGAGCACCGACTGGGCGAAGCCGGAAAAGAGACCGCACAAAAGGGCGCAGCAGATCAGAGACGATTTTTTCATAGGGCTATCGCAAATATACGGATAAGCCGACAGCAATGCAAACGGCGGAGTATATAAGCCGAAGTCAAATATAGGCAATAAATGCGCGGATGGGCCGCATCGGCGCCGATTTGAGATGATTTTATCCTAAATAGCGACTATATTTTCTTTCGGCGCGCGACCGAAAATCTACCTTTGTGTTGGATTCGGCGAACGACCTGCCGGACCGATAACGACTACTGAACCGAATGATGAAAAAACTTTTGTCGACAGGCTTGTTCGCCGCCGTGCTCGGGTGGGCCGGCGCAACGGCGCAGACGGCCGTTATTTCCAGCAGCATATCGCTGAAAACCGCTGGGAATCCGGCAGTTGCTTATGCCCTCTCCGATGCGGGGGGGGGATTTTTAGAGGCTGATCGCGACCTTCCGGTCGTGATTCGCCGCGAGACGGCCGAAACCGGCGACGGCACGCGCGTCGTGCTGACCCTCACGGCGACCGAGCCGGTATATTACCGCATCGAGTCGCTCTACCGCACCGAAATTCCCCATGACGAGGCGCTTTTCTATATGCCGGGCTTCTGGTACCGGCGCAACCTGCGTTCGCCGCAGGCGGCCCCGTCGTTCCATACGAGCGACAGCTGGCAGGTCCGCGACGACCGGTTGAGCGCGCCGCTGACGGGCGTGTTCGACGAAAAGTCGGGCGCCTGCTGCACGGTGCTGCGCACCGACGAAATCCGCGACGACGCCTTGTTCTCGCCCCAGTGCGGCGAGGTGATGCTCGCGGGCCCGACTTCGGTGGGATTCACCGGATTCCGCAACGTCGACGGCCGCACTGCGCTGGTCTTCGGCTTCCCTTGGAGCGAGGAGCCCAAATCCTACATCCGCAAACTGACTTTGTCCCCCGCGATTCAGGCTTTCGCGAAGCTGGAGCGCGGGGAGTCGCGTACTTGGACGTGGACGATCCGGCGCGGAACGAGCGAATCCTATTCGTCGTTCGTCGCCGACACGTGGACGCGTGCGTTCGACGCCCTCGATCCCCAGCCGGTCGAGCCGCGCCATACGCCCGAACAGGCCAAAGCCGTGCTGGCCGAATACTTCGTCCAGAGCTACGTGGACGATTATCCGCTGAAATACACCTCCGGCGTGGAGTTGCGCACGGCCGACCCCGCGAGCAACGGCATCGCCGAAATCGGATTTCTGGGGCGGGTGCTCCTCAATGCGTTCAATGCGTTGGAGTACGGCGAGGCGACCCGCAACGACACGCTCGTGAAGCAGGCCGAAGCGATTTTCGACAGCTACGTGCGCGAGGGCTTTACGCCGACCGGGCTTTTCCGCGAGGTGGTCGATTTCCAGCGGGGCCGCGAGACCGACATATACAGCATCCGCCGCCAGTCCGAAGGGGCGTATGCCGTGCTGACCTACCTTGCTTATGAAAAGCGGCACGGGCGCAGCCATCCCGCATGGGAAAACCGCTTGCGCGTCCTGCTCGACAGACTGCTCGCGATGCAGAATGCCGACGGCAGTTTCCCGCGCAAGTTCCGCGACGATTCGGGCGTGGTCGACGCTTCGGGCGGCAGCACGCCGTCGGCTACCCTGCCGCTCACGATGGCGGCCGTCTATTTCCGCCACAACGGCTATCTGAAAGCCGCGCGCCGCACGGCCGCTTACTTGGAGCGGACGCTGATTTCCCGCGCCGACTATTTCTCCTCGACGCTCGACGCCGACTGCGAGGACAAGGAAGCCGCCCTTTACGCCGCTACGGCCATGTGCTACATGGCGCAGGCGACCAAAGGCGCCGAACGGCGGCACTACGTCGAACTGTGCCGCGAGGCGGCCTATTTCGCCTTGTCGTGGTACTATCTCTGGGACGTGCCGTTCGCGGCGGGGCAGATGCTCGGCGAAGCGGGCTTCCGCTCGCGCGGCTGGGGCAACGTGTCGGTCGAGAACAACCACATCGACGTCTTCGTCTTCGAGTTCGCGGCCGTGCTCGACTGGCTGGCCCGCGAAACCGCCGAACCCCGTTTCGCGCGGATGAGCACCGTCATCCGCAGTTCGATGCTGCAGTTGATGCCGACGCCCGAACACCATTTCTGCATCGGCCGCACGGGCTATTACCCCGAAGTGGTGCAGCACACGACGTGGGACTACGGCAAGAACGGCAAGGGCTTCTACAACGACATCTTCGCACCGGGCTGGACCGTCGCTTCGCTGTGGCAGATGCTCACGCCCGGCCGGCTGGAAAATTTCTTTGCGAACTAATCCTTACGAACCGATGAAACGAATCTGTTGGATACTGTTGTCCGTCCTTCCGCTGTGCGCTTTCGCGCAGGAGGTGCGGAAAGAACGGGATTACCTCTGCACGCTGACTTCGGCGGAGGGACACGGCGGCGATTTCCGCTGGATGATGAAACGGGCCGACGAGGTCGGCGTACGGGCGGAAGAGGTGTCGTCCGACCGTCTGTCGACCGAAGAGTGGCTGCCCGCCGTCGTGCCGGGTACGGTGCTCAATTCGCTGGTTTATGACGGGGTTTATCCCGAACCCTACTACGGACTGAACAACAAGCTGGAATCGGGGCTGATTCCCGACCTCTACCACGCGGGACGCGACTTCTATACCTATTGGTTCCGCACCGAGTTCGAGCTCACGAAAGAGCAGTGCGCGGGCCGCAAGGTGTGGCTCCAAGCCGACGGAATCAACTACCGCGCCGAGCTGTGGCTCAACGGCAGTCTGGTCGGCAACATGGCGGGCATGTTCGAGCAGCGCGTGATCGACATCACGGACAAGGTGCGCACCGACCGCCGGAACGTGCTGGCCGTCAAGGTCAGTCCGGTGGACATGCCCGGAACCATCAAACCCAAAGGCGGCAAGTCGTTCGGGGCCAACGGCGAATTCCAGAACGGCGGCAACGGCGAAATCGGCCGCAACGTGACGCAGCTGATGACCGTCGGCTGGGACTTTTATTATCTGGACGGAATCCGTGACCGCAATACGGGGATTTGGCGCGACCTGTCGATTTTCACGACCGGCCGTGTGCGGCTGGCGCACCCGTTCGTCAAGTCCGAACTGGCGCATCCGAACTACGACCTCGCCCGTCAGACCGTGTCGGTCGAGGTGAGCTATCCCGACTACGTGCCGCAAGACCGCAAGCGCAAGGCCCGCATCATCGGTGAAATCGCCGGAACGGGCATCCGCTTCGAGAAGGAGGTCGAACTCTATCGCGGCGAGGTCAAGGAGGTGGTCTTCACGCCCGAAGAGTTCCCGCAATTGGAAATCCGCAATCCGCGTCTGTGGTGGCCCGTGAACAAGGGCCCGCAGGAGCTCTACGAACTGACGCTGAAAGCCGAATACGACGGCCGCACGAGCGATTCGCTGACGACCCGCTTCGGGATTCGCGAAATCGTGTCGTCGACCGACACCCCCGACCGTTCGCGGATGTTCCACGTCAACGGAAAACCCCTCTTCGTGCGGGGTACGAACTGGCTGCCGGAGGCGATGCTTCGGACGTCGGACGAACGCACCCGCGCCGAATTGCGCTATACGGCGCAGTCGGGCGTCAACCTCATCCGCTTCTGGGGCGGCGGCATCACCGAATCGGACTATTTCTTCCAGTTGTGCGACGAGCTGGGCATCCTCGTATGGCAGGAGTTCTGGATGACCGGCGACACTAACCACCCCGTCGACGCGGGCCTTTACTACACGAACGTGGTGTCGACCGTCAAACGCATCCGCAACCACCCGTCGCTGGCCTACTACGTCTCGTCGAACGAAAGCACCGAGATGCCGCAGATGGAGCGGCTGCTGGCGTCGCTCGACGGCACGCGCGGCTATCAGATGCAGTCGGAGTGCGGCGGCGTCCACGACGGAAGCCCCTACAAGCAGGTCAACATCATGAGCCACTACGAGGACAAGGCCTCGCCGCGCGGCAGCCGCGTCTACGGGTTCAATCCCGAGTACGGCGCGCCGTGTCTGCCGACGGTCGAATGCCTGCGCGAGATGATGGACGAAAAGGATTTGTGGCCCATCAACCGAAATGTGTGGGACTACTCCGACGGCAACGGGTTCCACCTCGTGGCCTCGCTCTATACCGACATGACCAACGAGTACGGCCGCTCGGAATCCATCGACGAATTCGCCGAAAAAGCCCAGTTCGTCGGTGCGCTCAACTACAAGAGCATCTGGGAGGTGTGGAACTACAACAAGTTCGGCTACGGCGACCGCCACACGTCGGGCGTGCTCTACTGGTACCACAATTCGGCCGTGCGGCAGGTCGCCGGACGCATGTGGGACTGGTCGCTCGAACCGACGGCGGCGCTCTATGCGGCGCAGAACGCCTGCGAACCGCTGCACCCCCAGTTCGACTACCTGAAAAACACGGTGTCGATTGTGAACGACACCTATGCCGCGCATCGCGGGCTGCGGGTCACGGCGGAGGTCTACGACCTCGACATGCGCCGCATCGACCGCAAGGAGGCTGTCGCGGATTTGCCCGAAGACGGCGTGGCGAACGATGTGCTGCGGCTCGATTTCGCGGCTTCGCGGACGCCGGTGCAGTTCATCCGCCTGCGGTTGTTCGACGCGGACGGGAAGCAGGTCGGCAGCAACTTCTACTGGCGCTCGGACAACGAGTACAAGGGGGCCAATACGCTGACCGGGCCGGCGACGGCCGGGTTCCAAGCCCTCGAAACGCTGGCTCCGACGAAAATTGCCGCATCCTATAAGACCTCGACCGACGACGGGCGGCACTACATCGACCTGCGGCTGAAAAACACGGGCCGTACGGTGGCCTTTTTCACGCAGGTGCAGTGGCTCGACGCTTCGCGCAAACCCGTGCGGCCGTCGTTCTATACCGACAATTTCCTGTGCCTGATGCCGGGCGAAAGCCGGACGATCCGCATCGAAACGGCGCTCGACCGATTGCCGCAACCCGAATATACGCTGGTCGTACGGGCCTACAACGTCGCGCCGCGCAAATTCCGCATCCGCATCCCCCGCAGCTGAACCGACACCGAATACCGACGATGAAATACGCCCTGCATATCCTTTTCCTGCTCACGCTCGCTACGGGTTCAGCCCGTCCGCACGACTACGACGTGGTCATCGTCGGCGGAACGCCCGCCGGCATCACGGCCGCCATCGCCGCCGCGCGGGAGGGAAAGAGCTGCGTCGTGCTGGAACGCTCGGGCCGTATCGGCGGGCTGCCGGTCAACGGGCTGGGCGCGACGGACATCGCCACGCGCGGTGCGACGGGCGGCTTGTTCGGCCGGTCCATCGCACTGAACAGGGCTTTCTACGCGGAACGCTACGGCGCGTATTCTCCGCAAGTGCGCGATTGCAGCGACGGTTATCGTTTCGAGCCGTCGGTGGCGGCCGAAACGTTCGCCAAGATGCTCGCCGAAGCGGGGCCCGGCCGAATCACGGTGCTGACCGGCCGGCAGTTCGATGCCGAAGCGCGTTGCGTCGTCATGCGGGGCGGCCGGATCCGCGAAATCCGCATCCTCGACCGTGCGTCGGGTCGCGAGGAACGTTATCGGGGCGGCGTCTTCATCGACGCTACCTATGAGGGCGATCTGGGGGCTGCCGCAGGCGTCCCGTTCCGGCTGGGGCGCGAAGGCGCGGCCGAATACGGCGAACCCTGCGCCGGCAAAATCTACCGCTGGTGGAAGCACGGCCCCGATGCCGAAGGAACCACCTACGAGGGCGACAGCACCATTCAGGCCTACAACTACCGGCTGTGTCTGACCGACGACCCGAACAACCGGCTGCCGATCGTCCGGCCGCAAAACTACCGCCGCGAGGAGTTCGCCTCACTCGTCGACGACGTGTTCGAGGGGCGCAATACCGACGTCCGGTTCCGCGAGGCGGATTCGGCAGCTGTCGCGCGCAACCACCGGCGGATTCGCGACGGCAAGCCGACAGCGATGCCGGGCGATGCGTGGGGCATGGCCAAAATCGTGAGCATGACCCGCCTGCCCAACGCCAAGACCGATGCCAACAACCAGCATCTGGCTTTGATTTCCACCGACCTGCCCGAAGAAAACCAATTGTGGCCGACGGCCGGCTGGGCATGGCGCGACCGTTTCGCCGCCCGCCTGCGCGATTACACGCTGGGGCTGCTGTGGTTCGCCCAGCACGACGAGGCATTGCCCGAGCACTTCCGCGCGGCTGCGCTCCGGTGGGGGCTGGCGGCCGACGAATACCGCGACAACGACGGATTCCCGCGACAGGTCTATGTCCGCGAAGGGCGTCGGCTGGAAGGGTGCCATTTCTTCACGGCGCACGACGCCCTGCCCGTGACGGAGGGTGCGCGGCCGCCGCTGCACGCATCGTCGGTCACGGCGAGCCACTACGCGCTCGATTCGCATGCCGTGCGCAAGCGCGAAGCGGGCCGGATTCATCTGGACGGGTTTTTCAGCCATCCGACCCAGCCTTATACGGTGCCTTACGGCGTCATGGTTCCCCGAGTGGTTGCGAACCTCCTCTTTCCGGTGGCCGTGTCGGGCAGCCACGTCGGATTTTCGACCCTGCGCATGGAGCCTTGCTGGATGGCATTGGGCGAAGCGGCCGGAGAGGCTGCCGCGCTGGCTATCGAATCCCGGAAAAACGTCCGTGCGATCGACATCCGCGAGTTGCAGGAACGGCTGCTCCGGCATGGGGCGGTGCTGGTCTACCTGCGCGACCTGACGCCCGATGACCCCGACTACGCAGCCGTTCAACGGCTGGCTTTGCGGGGCTATTTCCCCGAATGGAACGCCCGGCTCGACGAACCGCTGGATGAACCGACCGCCCGCTTGTGGAGCGCGCTTTCGGGACGGACGGTCGAGGCCGACGGCCGTACTTCGCGCCGCGAATGGCTCCGCCGCCTGACTGCGAATGAAAAAGAGACGAAACGGATGTGACAAATTGATATACGACCCTTAATAAAAAACCAACCAAAAATTAATAAAACTTATGAAACACAAATTCTTTGACCCGATCGTTTGGCTGATCTCCATGACGATGCTGTTTCTCTGTTGCAGCAATTGCAGCGACGGGGATTCGGGCGGCGCTTCCGACAAACCCTACCTGCGCGTCAGCTTCAGCGAAAAGACCGTAGGCAATTCGACCGGTTCGACCGAAGTCTACGTCACGTCGAACACCGAGTGGATCGCCGAATCCCGTTCCAAGTGGATCCATATGGACGCTACGCGCGGCAAGGGCAATCTGGCCGTCCGCCTCTCCTACGACGAGAACGAAGACCCCGAAGGGAATCCCAAACGCATGGGTGCCGTGCGGTTCAATGCCGTCGGCGTCAATCCGGTGGAGGTCGTCCTCACGCAGTCGGCGCTGGTTTTCACCAACCCGATTCCCATCGACGGCCAGATGGCCACGATGCCCGACCCCTACGTCGTGCAGGACGGCGGGTGGTACTACGCCTGCAAGGCTTCGGGCAACGGCATCGGCATCTCCAAGTCGAAACGCCTGACCGAAATCACAGCTACGACCAAAGTGTGGTCGATGCCCTCCGAAAACTCGTCGATGAAGCCTTGGAACGTCAAGGACTTGTGGGCTCCCGAGCTGTTCCATATCGGCGACCGCTGGTACGTCTACTATGCGGCGGGCCGCCGCGACCTGCCCGACACGGACAACACCACGATTTCGGGCTACGGTTCGCAGCGCACAGGTGTCCTGCGCTCGAAGACCGACGACCCGCTGACCGGCGGCTGGGAGGACATGGGCATGCTCTACACGGGCGAAAGCGACGATGTCCCCACCGGCGACGCGATTACCCGCGAGAATACGGAGTACGCGATCGACATGACGACCTTCGAGGTGAACGGACAGCGCTACGCCGTCTGGTCGGGCAACCGCAAGACGAACAGCGTGCAGCAGATCCGCATCGCCAAGATGTCGAACCCCTATACGATTTCGTCGGGCTTCCGCATCCTCTCGACGCCCGACCAGTCGTGGGAGAAACTCGCGAGCACGGTCAACGAGGGGCCGGCCGTACTGGTCAACGAGGAGAAGGGCAAAGTCTTCATCGTCTACTCGTGCAACGGCTCGTGGACGAAACACTACAAACTGGGCTGGCTGATGCTGAACATCGGCGACGACCCGATGGAGCCCTCCAACTGGCAGAAATCGCCGGCACCGGTGTTCGACCGGCTGGACAATACGGCGTCGCCGGTTTACGGTGTCAACGGCGTGGGCCACAACACCTTTACCAAGTCGCCCGACGGCACGGAGGACTGGATCATCTACCACGTGATGGCTTTCCGCCACGATAACGATGGCGGAGGCGGCTGGGGCACGCGCTATCCCTTCATCCAGCGGTTCACGTGGAACGAGGACGGCACGCCCAATTTCGGCGCTCCCGTCGGCTGGGGCGAGCCGTTGGATTTGCCTTCGGGCGAAGACCGTTGAGGCGGCGCATTCCGGCGGGTGAGCCTCGTCCCGAACGGAATCCGGCCTGCCGATATTAACTGCATAATTGAATAAAACGATGAAAAAATCCATTTTGCTGCTCGCACTGCTGGCTTCGGTCGTCAGTGCCGGCGCCCAGAAAAGCTGGGACCTCAAACACTTTCCGGACGGATGCCGGCCCGATGAAATCGGCGTCCGCCTGACCGAACGCTATCTCCATACCCCGCATTCGCACTGGGGCGACATCGACCCCAACCGCAAGGTGACATTGGTGACCTATCCCGACGTATGTGCATGGTTAGGGGCGCTGTGGTTCACGACGGGCACCCGCAACGACTCGCTCTACACGAAACTCGTGGAGCGTTTCGAGCCGCTGTTCACCACGCAGAAATCGTTGCAGCCCGCGCTCTTCCCCAGAGACCACAACGTCGTCGACTTCTACGTCTTCGGGGCCGTGCCGCTCGAAATCTACAAGCGCAACCGCGACCCGAAATACCTCGAACTGGGCATGAAGTACGCCGACGGCCAGTGGGAGCTCCCCGCCGACCCGAAGCACTACCGGCAGCTCTCCGAAGCGAAGCAGTACACCGACGAGGGTTATTCGTGGCAGACCCGCCTGTGGGTCGACGACATGTTCATGATTACCGACTTGCAGGCGCAGGCCTACTTGGTGACCGGCGACCGGAAGTACATCGACCGGGCCGCCCGTGAAATGGCCCTCTACCTCGACCGCATCCAGCGTCCGAACGGGCTGTTCTACCACCACACGGGCACGCCCTACTTCTGGGGGCGCGGCGATGGCTGGATGGCCGTCGGCATGGCCGAAATGCTGCGCATGCTGCCCAAAGACTGTCCCGAGCTGCCGCGCATCCGCGAGGCCTACCAGCGGATGATGGCGACGCTGCTGCGCTATCAGGGCTACGACGGCATGTGGTGCCAGATCATCGACAACCCGAACACGTGGAAAGAGAGCTCCTCGACGGCGATGTTCACCTATGCGATGATTCTGGGCGTCAAAAACGGCTGGCTCGACAAGAAAATCTACGGTGCGGCCGCCCGCAAGGCGTGGCTGGCGCTGCTCACCTACTTGGATGAGAACGACAACCTGCGCAACGTCTGCGAGGGTACGGGAGCCAAGAATAGCTTCGACTGGTATCAGAAACGCCGCCGGCTGACGGGCGACCTGCACGGACAGGCGGCGATGCTGTGGTGCGCCTACGCCTTGTCGTGCGACGTGAAACCCTACAAACTCTAACGAACCGGACGCTATGAAACGAATTTTTCAACCGTCGGTTTTCGGCAGAACGCTGGTCGTGGTGCTGCTTTTGGCAGGATTATGCCTGACGGGCTGCGAGGAAAAGGCGACGATCGGTTCGGGCAAGAAACCCGTTGTCCCGGAGAAACCGACCGAACCCGATAAACCGGAAGTCCCGGATTCCGACCTGACCCAATTTCCGGCGAACAAAGACCCCAAGACGGTGGGCGAGGGGGTCGTGACGCTCTTCATCAATTCGGGGAACTCCAATTGGGGTGACATGCACTCGAAAACCAAAAGCTCGCTGACCTCCTATCCCGACGTTTGCGCGTGGCTGGGGGCGTTCTGGTACGCCGAAGCGGCCGGAAACACCGCGCTGTTCGACCGGCTGGTCGCCAAGTTCGACCAGTTCCTCGAAGTCGACGACAAGAACAAGCAGCCGAACAAGAGCCTCGTGACGAAGATTCCCCGCACGGAAAACAACGCGGTCGACTACAACATCTTCGGGGCGGTGCCGCTCCACATCTACACCGTGCTGAAACAGCGCGGCAAACCCGAATCGGCCATCAAGAAGTACTTGGATTTGGGCCTGCCCTACGCCGACCAGCAATGGGAGCTGCCGACCGACGCGCAGTACACCAAGAATCTGCCCGATGCCAAGAAGTGGAGCGAGCAGGGCTATTCGTACCAGACGCGGCTGTGGATCGACGACATGTTCATGATTACGGCGCTCCAATCGCAGGCTTATCTGGCCACGAAGGACGAGAAGTACATCGAGCGGGCGGCCGAAGAGATGATGCTCTACTTGGACAAGCTGCCGGGCGAAAAGGGGATTTTCTACCATTCGCCGACGGCCAAGTACTTCTGGGCGCGCGGCAACGGCTGGATGGCCGTCGGCATGCCCGAAATGCTGCGGATGCTGCCCAAAACGGCGAAATACGATGCCTATCGCGAACGGATTCTGGCCAAGTACAAGGAGATGATGGCCACGCTGCTCGCGCACCAGCGTTCGAGCGGCCTGTGGGGGCAGCTGATTACACCCGACAAGGGCGACATGTGGGAGGAGACCTCCGGCTCGGCCATGTTCACCTATGCCATGATTCTGGGCGTCAAGAACGGCTGGCTCGATAAGGAGAGCTACGGCGGCGCCGCCCGCAAAGGCTGGTTGGGCGTGCAGAACTACCTGAACACCAACTACGAAATCCGGAACGTCTGCTGCGGCACCGGTGCCCACAACCCCAGTACGGGCGATGGTTACGAGTACTACCGCGACCGTGCCAAGTACGTCGGCGACCTGCACGGGCAGGCGGCCATGATGTGGTGCGCTTACGCGCTGACCGAACTGGCTGCCGGACGATGACCCGAACCCCGACGGCGCGGCGGCCGGAAAAGGGCTGCCGCACCGTTCGGAAATCCGAAAAACGAAGAAAACAATTCACCATCTAAAACTCCAAACCGTATGGATAATTTTTATCGAAAAAGCACGGGGCGCATCGAACGGGCCAAAAGCCTTTGCATCGCCCTGCTGATGCTGCTGTTCCTGTCGGTGGACGCCGGTGCCGCCTATGCGCAGGCGGCGGGCTCCGGTACGACATCGGGCAAACGACGCATCACCGGAACCGTCGTCGACAGCGACGGATCGCCGCTGGTCGGCGCGTCGGTCTACATCCAGAACACCAACGTCGGAACCACGACCAACGCCGACGGACTTTTCGTCCTCGACGTGCCGGGCAAACAGCAGATCACGGTCAGCTATATCGGCTATCTGTCGCAGACCCTGCCGACCGACAATCAGACGGCGTTCCATGTGAAACTGGTGGCCGATACCGACCAGATCGAAGAGGTCGTCGTCGTGGGTTACGGCAAGCAGAAGCGTCAGGCGATGGTCAGCTCGATCGCGACGGTCGGTTCGCGCGACCTGATGCAGTCGTCGTCGGGCAACCTGACGAACAACCTCGCCGGACAGTTGGCGGGTCTCATCAGCATCCAGCGCACGGCCGAGCCGGGACGCGACGACGCTGAATTCTGGATTCGCGGTATCAGCACCTTCAAGGGCGGCACCAATCCGCTGGTGCTGGTCGACGGGGTGCCCCGCGACATCAACAACATCGAACCCGATGAAATCGACACGTTCAGCATCCTGAAAGATGCCGCCGCGACCGCCGTCTACGGTGCCGAAGGCGCCAACGGCGTCATCCTCGTGACGACCAAGCGCGGTACGATTTCGCGGCCCAAAATCTCGTTCCGCGTCGAGCAGACCATCGCTTCGCCGCAGCGGCTGCCCGAATTCGTCGATTCGTGGGACTACCTGACGCTGGCCAACGAAGCGCTGACGAACGACGGCTTGGCGCCGCTCATGTCCGAGTCGCAGATCGACCTCTACCGCAGCCGGGTGGACAACGACCTCTATCCGAACACGCAGTGGGTCGACGAACTGGTCAAAAAGGCGGTGCACAGCCAGCGCTACACGCTCAACTTTCGCGGCGGCGCCGAGAATGCGCGCTATTTCGTCTCGGCGGCCTACTACCAGACCGACGGCGTGTTCAAGGAGAACCCCAACGGCAAGTACGACAGCAATTTCGGGTTCGAGCGCTACAACCTGCGCAGCAACATCGACCTCAAAGTGAGCAAGACCACCAATCTGAGCATCGACCTTTCGGGCCAGTACACCCACCGCCGCACGGCCAACCGCTCGGCGGACGACATTTTCAGTTTCATGCTGCATGCCCCGTCGTACCTCTTCCCGGCGATTTACAGCGACGGCACGCTTTCGTCGTGGGAGAAGCAGGCCGATGCGAACAACCGCAACCCCTACAATATGCTCTACAATCAGGGCTACCGGCAGGAGTGGGGCACCAAAATCCAGTCGAAAGTCAATCTGACGCAGGATCTGAAATTCATCACCGAAGGGTTGAGCGTGCGCGGAAGCGTCAGCTTCGACTACGACGGCACGGCGGCCACGCTGCGCGACTACTGGCCGAGCCTCTACCACGCCAGCGGACGCGATGCCGACGGCAATCTGGTCTTCACCACGACGTCGAACGGCTCGCCCGAAATTCAGGATCCCGTATTCAAGGAGAACGCCTATCTGCGTAAAATCTACATCGAGGGGGCCCTCAACTACCAGCGTGTGTTCAACAACGTGCACAACGTGGGCGCGATGATCCTCTACATGCAGAAGGAGCAGCAGAAAAACGATCCGGTGCTGCCTTACCGCAAGCAGAGTATCGTGGGCCGCGTGACCTATTCGTACGACAACCGTTACTTCGTCGAGGGCAGCTTCGGTTACACGGGCAGCGAGACCTTCGCCAAGAACAACCGCTTCGGTTTCTTCCCCGCCGTCGGCGTCAGCTACTTCATCTCCAACGAGAAGTTCTACCCCGAAAGCCTGAAACGGGTGATGAACAACCTGAAAGTCCGCCTTTCGTTCGGCCGCACGGGTAACGACGACACGGGCACCGCCCGCTTCCTCTATCGGGCGACCTTCGCCACCGACGGACACACGTTCAATCAGGGAATCGGCACCTCGCCGTCGAACGGGCTGGGCGCGGGTATCCACGACCTGCTCTTCGCCAACAACGACCTGCACTGGGAAATCGAAACGAAGCGCAACGCGGGTCTCGACTTGGGATTCTTCAACAACGAAATCGAACTGACGGTCGATTATTTCAATAACCGCCGCAAGGACATCCTGTTGCAGCGCAACACCGTGCCGGGCGTGGCCGGATTCCATGCCAAACCTTGGCAGAACTACGGTATCGTCGACAATCAGGGCGTCGATGCCAGTCTGAACGCACGGCACAATTTCGGTTCCGTACGGGTCAGCGCGCGCGGTACGTTCACGTTCGCCCGCAACAAGATCGTCGAATACGACGAGCTGAACCAGTTGTTCGACTACCAGCGCATCACGGGCACGCGCGTGAACGAACATACGCTCTTCATCGCCGAACGGCTCTACACCGAAGACGACTTCATCCGCACGGCCAATGCCAACGGCACCTACTCCTACGAACTGAAACCGGGTCTTCCGGTCGTCGCCCTGACGGGTTCGGAGTTCATCGGGCCGGGCGACATCAAGTACGCCGACCTCAACCACGACGGCGTGATCGACAGCAACGACAAGAAACGCGGCGTGGGACACCCCTACAACCCCGAAATCAACTACGGTTTCGGTCTGAACGTCGAGTACAAGGGTTTCTACGTGAGCGCGTTCTTCCAAGGCACGGGCAATACGTCGGTGCTGCTGGCGGAGGGCAACAGCACGTTCTGGCCTTTCAACTGGTACGCCGACAAGTCGAACTGCCGCACGCTGTTCCTCGACCGCTGGACGCCCGACAATCCGAGCCAGAACGTCACTTCGCCGCGTCTGCACAGCCATTACAGCCGCAACATCAACAAGGAACCCAGTACGTGGTGGCTGCGCAACGGCAATTTCCTGCGTTTCAAGAACCTCGAAATCGGCTACAACCTGCCGCAGAAATTCCTTCGGAAAATCAAACTCGATGCCGCCCGCGTCTACGTGCTGGGCAACAACCTCTGCGTCTGGGACGACATCGGATACTGGGATCCCGAGCAGGGCAACCGCAACAAGGGTATGACCTATCCCATGTCCCGGAGCTTCACGCTGGGTGTGGAAGTGAACTTTTAATCAAAGAGAACGAATCATGAAACGACACATTATAAAAATAGTTTCCGTCGGGGTGCTCGCCTGCACCGCTTGGTCGTGCAACTTCCTCGATGTATCCGACGAACTTGCCGGCGGCATTTCGGACATCTCGCAGGTGTTCAGCAACGTCGACAAGACCCAGAAATGGTACGCCGACTGTTTCGCCCAGCGTCCCGATTACTCGGCCATCTTCGTCAGTTCGAGCCCGATGGGGAATCCTTGGACGGCGCAGGCCGACGAAATCTACACGCGCGAAATGGCCAAGGCGGGCAAATACAGCAACTGGAATTCGAGCAACACCAACTGCTCGCGCTGGACGGTGCTTTACGAGTACATCCGCCAGACGAACATCTTTTTGGAGCAGGCCCACCCGATCGTGGACGAAGGCGGCCCCGACGCCAAACGGCTGACCGAAGAGGAAATCCGTCTCTACAAGGCCAACGTCCGCTTCATGCGCGCCGCCTACCACTACTATCTGATGGAGCTTTTCGGCCCGATTCCGATCATCGACCGTTCGTTGTCGCTGGGCGAGAATCTCGATTTCGCGCGCAACTCGCTCGACGAAGTGGTCGAGTGGATCGACCGCGAACTGTACGAGTGCATGCAGGAGATGGCGCAGGAGCCCTATCACAATCAGGAGAACCTCCGTGCCGTGCCGACCAAAGGCGCCGCGATGGCCATGCGTGCCAAGTTGTGGGTCTATGCCGCCAGCCCGCTGTTCAACGGCGGATGGCCCGAAGCGCTGGCCGTGACCAACCGCGACGGGAAACGGCTCTTCCCCGACAAGGACGATGCGAAAATCCAGACGGCCGTCGAGCGGCTCGCGGAGTTCATCGACTACGCCGAAACGGGCAGCCGCTATAAACTCTACAACACGGGCAACCCGGCCGAAGACCTCTACAAACTCTTTCAGGAGTACAACGAGGAGATCATCTGGGCCACCTCGACCAGTTCGTGGGGCAAGCTGGGCGAAATGAAATTCGACACGATGGCCACCCCGCGCAGCGAAACGAGCGGTCAGGGCGGCCTGCACGTGCTCCAAGAGCTGGTCGACGACTTCTACATGGCCGACGGCCTGCCGGTCAAGGAGACCTCGTTCCTGCCCAAATCGCCGCTCTATCCCAAGAGCGAGAGCGAAATGGGGACGTACAACGGCGTTTCGGTGTCGAAAATGTACGTCGACCGCGAACCGCGTTTCTACAACACGGTCACCTTTTCGGGTATGAAGTGGCACATCAGCAACAAGGAGGTGCAGTTCTACAAGGGCGGCAATTCGGACAACTCGGTGGCCGACGGCGCGCCGGTGACGGGCTACCTGCTCTACAAGCGCATGAACCGCACGGTGCACGGCAGCAAGACGTCGGGCGCGGTGGAATCGAAATACCGTCCGTCGATCATCTTCCGGCTGGCGGAGTTCTACCTGCTCTACGCCGAGATGCTCAACGAGGCGGGCGGCCCCGAAAACATGCAGAAAGCCCTGACCTACGTGAACAAGGTGCGTTCTCGGGCCGGACTGGGTGCGTTGGAGGTGCTGAATCCCGCTTTGGCGACCGACCAGACGCTGTTGCGCGAGGCGATTCAGCGCGAGAGCCGCATCGAACTGGCTACCGAAGGGCAGCGCTATTTCGACGTCCGCCGCTGGATGATCGCCGACCGTGCTCCGGGCGAGGGCGGTCAGGGCGGCAACTTCACGGGTATGAACGTCGAATCGCCGCAACCCGGCTATTTCACGCGCTCGAAAGCCACGACCCGCTCGTTCGAGAAGAAAAACTACCTTTATCCCATTCCGCTCGACGAAATCAAGCGCAGCAACCTGCTCGTGCAGAATCCGGGCTGGTAAACGCTCGGCTCTGTCGCAGAATATGAACTCAACAAACGAATGAACATGAAACGAATCAGCATATTTTTGTTCGCGGCCGCCGCGTTGTGGTGGGGCGGTTGCGAAGAGAGCTCCGATACGGACAGCGGTATTCCCGTCAGCGTCGTGGTATTGGACGCGTCGTTGAGCGGCGGCATCGTGTTGGAGGCCGGCCAGACGCAGAACATCGCGGGCAAGGTGTCGTTCCTGCCCGAAAACGCCACCGACACGGCCGAAACCTATGCGTCGTCCGACCCCGAAATCGTGTCGGTCGACGAATCGGGCCTCGTTGCCGCCCTGCAACAGGGTTCGGCGATGGTGACGGTTACCGTAGGCGGCAAGCACGCGCATTTCGAGGTCGCCGTCGAAGCGCAGAAAGTGCCCGTCGAGAGCGTGACCCTGCCCGAAGAACTGGCCAAAGGCGTTTCGCTGCAAATCGGCGCAACGCTGAACATCGCTGGGCAGGCGATTGTCGCGCCCGAAAACGCGACGGCGACCGCCGAGACCTACGCTTCGTCGGACGAAGCGGTCGCAACGGTCGGCGCGGACGGCGTTGTAACGGCCGTAGCGTTGGGTACGACGACTATTACGGTGACGGTCGACGGTCAAAGCGCATCGTTCGAGCTGACGGTGACGAAAGTTCCCGTCGCGAGCGTAACGCTGCCCGAAAATTTGGCCAAAGGCATTTCGCTGGAACCGAACCAGACGCTGGATATCGCCGGTGCGGCGACGGTGCTGCCCGAGAATGCGACCTACAAGACGGAAACCTACGCTTCGTCCGATACGGAGGTGGCGACCGTCAGCGACGAGGGCGTGGTAACCGCGCTCAAAGAGGGCACGGCGACCATTACCGTGACGGTCGACGGGGTCGAGGCCTCGTTCGTACTGACCGTTGCCGCCGATGTGCCGGTCGCAATCGAAAAAATCGAAATCAAGAACGGCGCGACCGATACGCAGGGTTCGGCGAGCGTGGAGCTCGGCACGAATACGACCTTCAACCTCTACGAGCACCTCGTACTCACGCCCGCGAATCAGAACGAAGGGGTGAAATACGTCGCGTACGGTTCGGAGGACATCGCTACGATCGACGAGAACGGTATCGTCACCTGCAAGGGCGTCGGCACCGTGACGTTCGTCATCCTCCCCAAGAGTAACACCGCGAACGACTTCAAGAATGCCGGAGCCAAGAAAGCCTATTTCGCCGTCAACATCACCGACCCGCACGACTTCGACCGCACGGGGTGGACGGTTTCCGCCCGCTCCCACAATCTTCCCGGTGCTCCTGTGGGGAACAGTGATACGGCTTTGTTCGACGATACGTTCGACCCCAATGTTTTCAAGGACGTAAAAGGGTCGAATTTCGGAATGGCGACACCCGGCAAAAAATCTACCGGTTCGAATCCCGTCGATGCTACCAGCGATAACGAGAGTTGGTTCGTGGTGGATATGCAGCAGGAACAATCGGTGAATTATGTCCGCATTATGCACACATCCTGTCGGAATACGGACAGGGTAACCCGTTTGAAAGCGTTCGCTGAAATTCTGGGCAGCAACGACGGTACCACTTTCACTTCGATTGCTACGGACGTTGTCATTCCTGATTTGGAACATGCGACTGGAATCGACCCCAACGATGGCGGTTCGCGAGCGCTCGACAAATCGCGCACCTGCTCGAATGTAAAATTTACGAAATCGAGTTACCGCTATGTGAAGTTTGTAGTCGATAAGAGCCAAGCTACTAAAACAGACGGTGTAGGCGGCGGAACTACGTTCCAAATCGCCGAACTCTATCTCGGTCTGGACGAATAACGAAAAAAACAGATGAAAACCATGAAAAAACAGATAGTCTGTCTGTTCGCGGCGGCGGCCCTGCTGGGCGTCGGATGCGACGATAAAATACCCGAAATCGGCACGATGGACGTGCCCGCTACGGGCATTGTGCTGGACGAAGAACTGCGCGAAGGCGTACTGCTCGAAGTGGGCCAGACGCTGGATGTCTCGTGGCGCGTGACGGTCGAACCCGCCGACGCGACCGATCTGGCCGAAATGTTCTACTCGTCGAACGTCGAGGTGGCGACCGTCAGCCCCAAAGGGCTCGTGACCGCCCATCGGTCCGGCATCACGATGATTTCGATTTACGTGGCCGGCTACGAGGCCTACTTCCCCGTGCGGGTCGTCGACCAAGTGCCCGTCGACATCGAATCCCTCGCGTTCGCCGAGCCGACGATGGAGTGTTACGCCGGAGTGGGGTATACGCTCTACGTCTCGACCCAGCCGCTCGACCAGAACGAAGGGGTGATTTATACCTCGTCCGACCCGTCGGTTGCGACGGTCGATGCCGAAACCGGCCGCATGAAGTGCCTTGCAGTCGGCGAAGCGACCATTACGGCCGCCGCGAAGAATCATCCCCAAATCACGGCGACGATGACCGTCACGGTGACCGAGTTCTTCGGCGACTGGGACCGCAAAAACTGGCGGATGAAGTTCTCGCACGGCTACAAGACCGATGCTTCGATCGGAAGCAGCGAGACCGCCGCTATCGACGGCAACGAGGATACGACCTTGTCGATGGATCGTCCGGGACGTGTTTCCAGCATTCCGGCCGACGCCGAAATCTGGTTCCAGATCGATCGCGGCAACGACGATCCGGGTATGGTCGATTACCTGCGTATCCGTCACCGTCCGAGAGGCAACAACAACGAGAACATCTTGGTGCGCTGGTTCGGGTTCAACCGCATCGAGGGCAGCCGCGACGGCGAACACTTCGAGGTGCTGGCCGAACGCGTGGCGCTGACCCCCGACCCCAATGTGTACGGCAATCTGCTGACGGACAACGTTGCGATTCCCGAGAACGATTATCGCTACCTGCGCTTCATCGGCTGGAACGATGTCAGCACCGTAACGCCTTTCTTGGGATTCTACTGCGCGCGCGGTACGGCCAATGGCGGAATCAATCCGGGCGGAACCATTCAGATCAACGAATTCTATCTCGGCCGGACGAAGAAATAGATTCGGCCCGGCAATCGTGAACGGAAAGGCTCGAAGAGGGGTTCTTCGGGCCTTTCGTTCTCGGTCGGAAACAAGGACGATTATGCGAAAAAGTATCTTTTTTGGGATTTTGCTGTGCTTGCAGGTCGGCGTATCGCAGGCGCAGATAACGCTGGCGGACGGGTCTGCCGGCAAGCGGAACTTTCCGCTGGTGTCGAACGCGGGGCGTGCGGCCGTCTGCTACGACCCGAACGATGCCGCTGTCGTGAAGACCGCCGCCGAACTCTTCGCGGCCGACGTGGCGCGGGTGACGGGCAACGAATTGCCGGTTGCCGCCGGAACGGATGCGGTCGGAAAAACGCGCTATGCCGTGATTGTCGGGACGGTGGGGCAGAACCGCTGGATCGACGAACTGGCGGCGGCGAAGAAAATCGACGTCGCGGACATCGCGGGCGCGTGGGAACGCTATGCCGTGCGGCTGGTCGACAATCCGGGACACGGCGTGAAACGCGCGCTGGTCATTGCCGGAAGCGACCGGCGCGGCGCGGCCTACGGGCTGATGGCGTTGTCGCGCACTATCGGGGTCAATGCGTGGTACTGGTGGCTCGATGCGCCGGTGGCGCACCGCGACCGGCTGGTGCTGCGGGTCGACGACCACGCGTCGAAAACGCCGTCGGTCAAGTATCGCGGGGTGTTCATCAATGACGAGGACTGGGGGCTGCTCCGCTGGGCGAAGCACAATTTCGAGAAGGAGCGGGGCAATATCGGCCCCAAGACCTACGCGAAGGTGTGCGAACTGCTCCTGCGCTTGCAGGCCAACTATCTGGCGCCGGCGATGCACGAAGCCTCGACCGCCTTTTACAAGATTCCCGAGAACATGGAAGTGGCCGACCGCTACGGAATCGTGGTCGGCTCGTCGCACTGCGAACCACTGCTGTTGAACACGGCCAGCGAGTGGGACTCGAAGAAGACGGGCGAATGGGACTACAACCGCAACCGTGCCCGCATCGACAGCGTGCTGGCCGAACGCGTGCGGACGGCGGGCGTTTACGAAAACGTCTACACGCTGGCCCTGCGCGGCCTGCACGACAAGGCGATGGCGGGCGACGACGACCTGACGGCGCGGCGGGCCACGATGCAGGAGGCATTGCTGAACCAGCGGGGGATTTTGTCCGACGTGCTGGGCAAACCGGCCGACGAGATTCCGCAGGCCTTTACGCCCTACAAGGAGGTGCTCGACGTCTACAATCGGGGGCTGCAGCTGCCCGACGACGTGACGATCGTCTGGCCCGACGACAACTACGGCTACATGAAGCGGTTGAGCAATCCCGAAGAGCAGAAACGTTCGGGACGGTCGGGCGTCTACTACCACTCGTCGTATTTGGGCCGTCCGCACGACTACCTGTGGATGAACACCACCTCGCCGACGCTGATGTACGAGGAGCTGCGCAAGGCCTACGACATGACGGCCGACCGCGTGTGGCTGCTCAATTCGGGCGACATCAAGTCGTGCGAATTCGCGGTCGATTTCTTTCTGGCGATGGCCCGCGACATCGACGCGTTCGATTTCGAGCGGGCGGCGGACTACCGCGCCGAATGGATGAGCGAAATGCTCGGCAAGGAGTATTTCGAGGAGCTGCGCGGGATTTCCGACGGGTTCTATCATCTGGCGTTCGTCCGCAAACCCGAGTTCATGGGCTGGGGCTATCAGTGGGCCACCGACAAACACGGACGCGAACGCCGCACGGATACCGATTTCTCGTTCGCGAACTACCGCGAAGCCGATCGCCGGCTGGCCGACTACGAGGCGATCGCCCGTCGTGCGGCCGGCCTGCTGGAACGGGTGCCCGAAGCGAGCAAGGCGTGCTGCTATCAGGTGCTGTACTATCCGGTGAAAGCCTGCGAACTGCTCAACCGAATGGTACTGTATGGGCAGAAAAACCGGCTCTATGCCACGCAGCAGCGTGCGGCGACCGATTCGCTGGCGGCGGCGTGCCGGCAGTGCTATGACAGCCTGCAAGTGATTACGGCGGGCTACAACTCGCTGTGCGGCGGTAAATGGAACCACATCATGACGATGAAACAGGGTTTCGCAGCCTCGTATTTCGAGCTGCCCGACCTGCGCGAAGCCGAACTGGCGTCGCAGCCCGAACTGGAAGTCAAGGCCGAAGGCGAGGACGTGATGCGGGGCATGCGGAGTTTCCATGCGCTGCCGGCGTTCGACAAGTTCGTGCGCGGGTCGCACTACGTGGACATTTACAACAAGGGCTGCGGCACGCTGCAATGGACGCTCCGGCCGAGCCACGAATGGATTATCGCGGACCGCCGTGCGGGCGCGACGCAGACCGAAGACCGCGTCGAAGTGTCGGTCGACTGGGCACGGGTACCGGTCGGCGACGAAGTGCAGGGCACGCTGACCATCGAAGATGCGGCGGGCAACAGCCGGCAGGTGCTCGTGTCGGTGTTCAACCCGGTTTCGCCGACGCTCGACGAAGTGCGGGGGCTCTACGTCCAGCACAACGGCTGCATCTCGATCGACGCGGCGGGCTATCACCGGAAACGGGAGAACGACGCCATCCGAATCCGCACGGTGCGGAATCTCGGGGTGGAGAACGCGGCGATTCAGCTGGGCGACCCGATTGCGCCGAAACAGAACACGCGGCGGCGGAATCCGGTGGAGGTGGCCTATGACTTTTACACGTTCGAGCAGGGTTCGGTCGATGTCTATACCTATGTGCTGCCGACCTTCGTCCCTTGCTCGGATAGGGGCTACGCCGGCCACGAGGCGACGAACCTCGAAACGCAGTATGGCGTGTGCATCGACGAAGGCCCGGTGATGAACCCGTCGACCTCGTCGGTCGAATACGCGCAGATATGGTACGAAAGCGTGCTGCGGAACTGCCGGGTCAACAAAACGACGCTGCACATCGACCGGCCGGGAAAACACATGCTGCGCATCCTGTGCGGCGATGCCGGAACGGTAGTTCAGAAGATCGTATTGGATTTCGGGGGCATGAAACGTTCCTATCAGGGCCCGCCGCCCTCGCGGGTCGAGTAATCGAAAAGTCGCTCGGGATTGTCCCGGGCGACTTTTTTATGCGGCGAGTGTGCAACGGAATCAAAATTGTGAATTTTGAATTATTTTTCGTATCTTTGTCCCCGACATATTGAAAGCGCATCGGCTTTTCTTCTACAATCGAAACTTAGACACTTTTGACGGTAAGAAGAATTTAAGTTGATGCTCGCGCCGTTTTTAGGCGTGGGCATTTCTTCAATCTTCTTACTGGGCAGTCTAAGGCCTCGATTGTGGGTTGAGTGATTTGCCCGCTTTTTTTATGTCCGGGTGCGACTACGACCGTCGGAAATGCAGAAACCAGCGGTCGCGCGAATAAATAAATAAAAAAGCGGGTCGAGCCTGCCGGAGAACCACCTCTTACGTTTCGGTCATTCTGATTAGTATCCTAATGCCTCGAACTTCGCCTGAATGATCGTCTCGGTTCCCGGCCGGTTTCGGCCCGCTTCTTATTTCGGTCAGTGCGCTTTCTAATCTTCTGAAACCCGTTGACTGCCCGTAGCCCTTAAATCGGCTTTCTTAAAGCCGTTAGCGGATCGAGTTCATGCGGATGCTGGCCTTGACCAGAGCCAACGCACGGATACGCGAAATCTCGACCTCCTTGTCGGCGTGGTGCGGGTTCTGGCTCACCAGCTTGACGTAGCCCTCCCGATCCGATTTTTGCAGGTATTTCACCGTGACGTACTCCTCGCCGTCGAGGTCGATCGACAGCAGGTACATATCCCCCCAGAAAATATCCTCCATGTCGCGCAGCTGCTTGTATAGCACGATGTCGCCGCTTTTGAGCAGCGGATACATCGAGTCTCCCACGATGTAAATCGCCCCGTCGCACTTCGGGAGATTGGGTATGTGGATGAAATTGACCGGTTTGGCGTGCGCTTGGTCGGCGAACAGCGGCACCAGACCCGCCGTCCCCTCGATGGAGTAGAGCGGGACGCTTTGCAGGGGCAGCGAATTGTCCGTGCGGTGCATGTAGGCCGTCAGGTCGGGTTCGGCATTGAACATCTCGCCGCATCCCGTTTCGAGCCATTCGGGATTGACGTTCAATTCCTGAACCAGAATGTTCCGGTTGCGGGCCGATAGCCTCGCCTTGCCCGTTTCGATCATCGACAGGGCTGCTTTGCCGATTCCAAGATGCTGTGCCAGTTGTTCTTGGGTCATGCCGAGCTGTTTCCGTATCAGTTTTACCCGTTCGTTCATGGAATGCGATTGAAAAATTTTATAAAAGAAAGTTCAATAGAAAAGGATAAAATTCAATTATTGAATATATCTTTGTTGCTGCAAAGTTAAGAAATTTATTTCAGGCGACAAAATTTTTTATATTCCTATGCTTTATTCCGTATCTCCCGCACTTTATGAAGAAACGTACTCCCGTTTGGCCGAAGCGATCGGCGGCCGGAACTATTTTTCGGGGAGCATCTCCTTTCCGTTCGAGCATGCGACATGCCGGCTGACGACGTCGGTCATCGTCTACCGTCGCACCGAATCGCTGCCCGAAGGCGACTTCGAGGTTATCCACGATCTGGTTCCCGTCTGGTGGGAGTTCCACACCGAAACCGACGAGGGTGAAGTGCCCAACGATTTTTCTTTTTCCGGCTTAAGAAGCCGGTTTTAATGGCTATGGAGGGCTATCGGGTTTCCACTGGTTGGAAGCGCACTGACCGAAAATTCATAATCACAATTCAGAATTACCGGCAGCTCGAAGAGCCGCGCGGGCCGAAGCCTTCGCCCGCGAAGGCCCGCCGTTGGCGAGCACTTCGCAGCCTTCGTCCCGCTTCTGTGGGCCAGTGCGCTTCCTAACTGTCGGAAACCAAAAAACAGTCCGTAGCCTTAATAAAATTATGGATTTTGAATTCAATAAGTGCGCATCCGACCCCGTCGGGGATTTCTGCTCTTTCGAGCACTTCGCGCAGGAGGTCTATCCTTTTCTCGAATTGCAACGGTTCCACCGCGCCTATTACCGCGTGTTGGAGGCGTTCGCGCTCGGCCGCGTGCGGCGGCTTATCATCACCATGCCGCCGCAGCACGGCAAAAGCGTCGGCGCAACCACGCTGCTGCCTGCCTATCTGCTCGGGCTCGACCCCGATTGCCGCGTCGCCATCGCGTCGTATTCGGGGCAGTTGGCGTCGAAGTTCAACCGCCGCGTGCAGCGCATCCTCGAATCGCGCGAGTACGAGGCCCTGTTCCCCGCGACCACCATCAAGAAAGGCACTAAGCCGCCCAGCTACATCCGCACGGCCGACGAGGTGGAAATCATCGACCGGCGGGGCAGTCTGTTGTCGGTCGGGCGCGAGGGCTCGCTCACGGGCAACCGCGTCGACTGCTTCATCCTCGACGACCTCTACAAGGACGCCCTCGAAGCCAATTCGCCCCTCGTGCGGGCCAATTGCTGGGAGTGGTACACATCGGTCGTGCGGACGCGCATGCACAACCTTTCGCGCGAGTTGATTGTTTTCACCCGCTGGCACGAGGAAGACCTTATCGGCACCCTGATGAACCGCGAGCCGGTCGAGGAGCTGCGCACGTGGAGCCAGCTCGATGGCCTGCCTGCCGACAAGTGGCTGCACCTGAATTTCGAGGCGCTCAAATCGTCGTCGCCGACCGAAATCGACCCGCGCGAGCCGGGCGAGGCGCTCTGGCCGGAGCAGCACGGCGCGCCGTTGCTCGAAGCCAAACGTCGGCTCGACCCCATCCAGTTCGAGGCGATGTATCAGGGACGCCCGTCGTCGCGCGAGGGGCTGCTCTACGGGCTGAATTTCGCCGAATACGACGAACTTCCCCACGAGGTTGTGCGGCGTGCCAACTACACCGATACCGCCGATACGGGCGACGATTACCTTTGTTCGCTGTCGTACGCGGTCGATGCCGACGGCATCGTCTACATCACCGATGCCGTCTATTCGCGCGAGCCGATGGAGGTCACCGAGCCGCTGGTGGCCGAGATGCTCGTGCGTTCCGACACGCGGCAGGCGGCTATCGAGAGCAACAACGGCGGACGCGGATTCGCGCGGGCGGTACAGGCGCTCGCGCCGGGCGTGCGGGTCGAGTGGTTCCACCAGCACGGTAACAAGGAGGCACGCATCTTGTCCAATTCGGCGACGGCGTTGCATTTGCTGCGGTTCCCGCGCGGCTGGAACCTGCGCTGGCCCGAGCTCTACGCCCACCTGACGACCTATCGCCGCCGCTTCCGCACCAACCGCTGGCACGATGCGGCCGATGTCGTGACGGGCATCGTCGAACGCGAAGCGGGCGGCACGGGCGGCCGCCGCCTGCGCGGCGTGCGGTTTTTATAGCGCGTGCGAGCTCCGTTATGCACGAAACGGCCCGTTCGGCGGTGCCGGTCGAGGTCGGGGAACGGATTTTGTTTGCGCAACGCAGGACATCATAACCGAAAATTTCATGAAGGGAAAACATTTATTCAATGCGCTCGTTGCAGCTTCGGCCCTGATCGTCGCGGCCTGCCAGCACGAACCTTCGACGTCGGATTTCTACGGCGACTACATGGTCTACACGGACCATGACACGGAGATCGATTTCGGGGGATTCACGACCTACTTCCTGCCCGACAGCATCCTGCTGATCGGCAACCGCCACCGCGCGGAGTACTGGAAAGACGAACGCGCCCAGCGCATCGTCGCCGCAGCGGTCAACGGATTCGATGCGGCCGGTTACCAGCGCGTCGACACGAAAGAGGCGGCCTCGTTCGGCGTGCAGATGAGCTACGTCGAACAGGTGACCTACTACGTCGGGTACGACTATCCCCACTGGTGGTGGTACTATCCGTATTACTGGAATCCGGGCTACTGGGGCCCGTGGTGGGACGGCTGGCACTATCCCTACTATGTGCAGTACGGCTATACGGCCGGTTCGCTGCTGATGGAGATGGTCGACCTCCAAGCCGAAGCGGTCGAGGGCTCGCCGCTGCCCATCGTCTGGGACAGCTACATCGGCGGTCTGTTGAGCTCGTCCGAGCGGGTCAACCTCGACCGTGCCGTAACGGCCGTCGAGCAGGCTTTCGCGCAGTCGCCCTATCTGAACCGCACGGCGCAGACCGGCCGGTAGAGAAGCGGCCATTCACTGATTCAACAAGCGAGTATTATGAAAAATTTCAGAAAATATCTTTGCCGTGCGGCGTTGTGTGCGGCGCTACTCGGCTTCGGGCGGACGGCTTCGGCGCAGCTGCTGCCGAACAGCTATTTCAACATCGACTGGCAGATGAACGTGCCGTTGGGCGCGTCGTTCGCCGACAAGGCTTCGGGCTGGGGCATGAATTTCGAGGGCGGGTACTTCGTGACGCCCCGCATCGCCGTCGGCGGCTTCATCTCGTACCAGACCAATTTGGAGGGAATTCCGCGTCAGACGATCCAGCTGGGCAACGGCTCGGCTCTGACGACCAAACAGAAACATGCGGTCTTCCAGCTGCCGTTCGGCGTCACGGGACGTTACTGCTGGATGCCGAACCGTGTCGTGCAATCCTATGCGGGACTGAAATTAGGTGCGAATTACGCCGAACTGTCGAGCTATTACTACATCGTCAAGCACTATACCGAGACGTGGGGATTCTTCCTCTCGCCCGAATTGGGCGTGAGCATCTTTCCGCGTCCCGACTACCGGCTGGGCTTCCACGTGGCGGTCTATTACAGCTACGCGACGAACAACGGCCGCGTGTTGAGCTACAAGGTCGACGGACTGAACAACTTCGGCATCCGGCTGGGCGTATCGTTCTGACGCCCGCTTAAGAAGCGGGTTTTAAGGGCTACGGGCGGCTATTGGGCTTCGGATAGTCAGGAAGCGCACTGACCGAATTCAAAATTATCGGCGACGTTATGCGTCGCGCGGGCCTCAGACTTCGCCCGCTAAAAGAGGACACCGGCCTGTCGGGCGGTGTCCTCTTTACACACAAACATCACAATACGGTTGCCGAAAAACGGCTTTCATCACCGTTGCAAAGATCGGGCAAAACCTGCATCCCCGCAATCCCCACAACTCGGTATTTTATTAAGGCTACGGGCACTCCGTTTGGTTTCCGACGGTCGGAAGCGCCCGCTTAAGAAGCGGGTTTTAAGGGCTATGGACGCTCCATTTGGCTTCAGACGGCTGGAAGCGCACTGACCAATTCAAAATTCAGAATTCACAATTATCGGCGGCTCGGAGAGCCGCACCATTGAATCCGACCGGATGTCGGAGCCGTCAGACGGAGTGCGGACTAAAAGCGTCCGGCGGAGGGGCCGGTTTGCTTGCAAACCCGCGTTAGGCGCCCGAAGCCAGCGTTAGGCCGCACGCAGTAGGCGGAGACATCGTCGGAGAGGTTTTTACGGCGCTTTTTGACGGGCCAAAAAGCGCCAGTTAAAGAAACGAGGTTAAACGCGCGGTTTTAAGCATGATGGATGTGATCATCGGGCGTCAGAAATCATCTTCGCTGTTGCCGAAATTACACTCATCTCAAATGCCGTCGGATCCACTCCAAGTGGCCGCGTTCGGTGGCTTCGGACGTCCAGTGCTCGTTGATAGGGGTAATCAACGCCTCTTTGGGACAGTCGAGCACGTTGTAGACCGCTTGGCTCGTGGTCGGCGGGCAGGTGTCGTCGTTGTATCCCCACGTCAGGCGGCAATCCGCCTTGACGAACCGCGCGAAATTCACGACGTCGTAATAGGCCATCGTGCGGAGTTTTTCGGGCGTGTCCATGCCCGCGACGCGGAAAAAGTGCGGATACCCGCCCGCACGACCGGCCTTGTAACCGGCCATATCGGCCAGTGCGGGGTGGTTGGCCACGCAGGCCGTGACCCGTTCGTCCAGTCCGGCGGTGACGATAGCGAGCGCACCGCCCTGACTGCCGCCCTGCACGATGACGTTGCGGCCGTCCCATTCGGGCAGCGACGTCAGCAGGTCGATGGCCCGCACGCAGGCCAGATAGACCCGTTTCATGTAGTAATGGTCGCGGTCGTCGAGGCCGTTGGCCAGATAGCCGTTTTCGCGGCCGTTGAACGCGTTGCTTATCTCTTTGAATGTCTCTGCCGAGAGGGTCGGATTCAGCCCGTGTATTTCGATCTCGAAACGGATCATGCCCGCTTCGGGGTAGTACTTGTGCCGCAGGGGTTCCTTGATGGTCTTGATGCCCGCTCCGGGAGGGCACAGCACGACGGGGCAGCTGCCCGCTTCGGCCCCTTTGGGATAGAACAGGTACCCGTAGACGGCCTGCCCCGATTTGTTGAGCTGCAATTTTATTAAGTAGCAGTCGATTCGCTCGGTGCTATATTCGGGGGCGGGCGTCTTGGTGTAGGTCAGCGGAAAACGGGCCGCTTCGGCCTTGTTGGCCTTCCAAAAATCGGCGAAATCGTCCGGCAGCTGCGTGTAGGGCTCGATGCGTTCGGGCGAAAAACCGACCTTGATGTGGTGGCGGTAGGTTTGTCCGTCGACGACGGCGGTCAAGCGGCAGTCGCGGAATCCGGGTTGCCGCATCGTGCCGAGCGGTACGACGGCGCGGCCGTTTCGGAGCACGACCGAACCCGACTTGTCGGCGGGCATCATGTCGCCGCCGATTTCGTAATGGACGGTGATGCCGTCCTGCGGGATGCCGTAGCGGTAGAACTGCACCTCGACGGAGGCTTTTTCGCCCGTCTCGTAGCGCCAGTCGGCGTGGTCGGGCACGGTGACCCACAGCACGTCGCTGCGGTAAGGATAGTTCTCGGCATGCAGCGATACGATGCCGAATGCCAACAGGCAGAAAATCAGTAATTTCGTTTTCATTTTTTATTAGTGCGGTAGAACGTTTCTGTGCTCTCGACGGTCGTCTTCGCTTCCGACCGTTTTTTTCTTAATAAAAGGGTTACGGCGCAGGAACTTTGCGAAGCTTGAAAACCGCCCTTTGCGCTTAAATCCGCTTTCTTAAAGCGGGCCTATCGAGTCGCGGGCCCAGTCGCCGCGTGCGCGCAACACTTGCTCGATGATGTCGCGCACGGCACCGGCGCCGCCGTTGAACTCCGACACGTACCGCGAAACTTCAAGCACTTCGGCTGCCGCGTCGGCCGGACAGACCGGAATCCCCACTTCGCGCATGCAGTCCAAATCGGGGATGTCGTCGCCCATGTAGATGACGTGCGCAGGGTCGAGCCCCTCTTCCGCCAGATAGTTGCGCAGGGTCGTGATTTTGTCCATGCAGTCGGTGTAGTAGCGGTGGATGCCCAGCATCCGCAGCCGCCGTTCGAGCAGCTGGCCGCGCCCGCCCGTGATGACGCACACCTTGTACCCCATTTTCACGGCGTAGGCCAGCGCATAGCCGTCTTTGGCGTTGTAGCGGCGGATGAAATCGCCGTCGGCCGTCGGGATGATTCCGCCGTCGGTCATCACGCCGTCGACGTCGAATACGAAGGCCTCGACGCGGGCTATCTGTTCTTTGAAGTTTTCCATATCTGTCGGCTGATTGTTTCGTAGAGTGCGCGCAGTTCGGGGTCGTCGGCCAGTAGCGCGCAGTGACGGGCCTGCGTCGCAAGGTCGTTGCGCACGGCGGGGCCGGTCTGCACGTCGGCAGGGGTCGCGGCGTCGCACGCTTTAGCGGCCGTTTCGGCGATGAGCGGTTTTATTAAGGGGTAGGGGAGCCCGGCCTTGTCGAGGATTCGTTCGCCCGCCGTGTACATGGCATTGGCAAAGTTACAAGCGAATACGCCGGCCAAATGGATGAATGCCCGTTCGGCAGACCCCGCGTAATGCACCGTGCGGGTCAGCCGGCGGGCGAACGCTTCGAGTTCCGTCCGCAGTTCGGGCGTCGAGGTTTCGAGGAACACCGGTATTTCCGAAAAATCGACGCGGCGGCCTGCCGTGAAAGTTTGCAGCGGATAGAAGACCGCCCGCCGTGCGAAACGCGCTGGAATGGCATCCAGCGGAACGCTTCCGGCCGTATGGGCCACGACGGCCGTTTCGGGAATCGGCAGCGATGCGGTGACTTCGGCCACCGCGCGGTCGCTGACGGCAATCAGATAGAGGTCTGCAGCCGCGAGCCGTTGCGGGTCGTCGGTCCACGACGTTCCCGCCAGCCGGGCTACTTCGGGGCCGCGACGCGGGTTGCGTGCGAACACCTGCACCAGCTCCGCATCGCTTCCGGCGACGGCGCACGCCAGCGATTCGGCCAGATTGCCGCTGCCGATAATGACGACTGTTTTTATCATTTTTATTAGCGCTACGGACGGTCATCGGGCTTCGGAAGTTCAGGAAGCGCCCCGTTAAGAACGGGGATTTAAGAGCTACGGGAGGTCATCTGGTTCCCGACGTCGGAAGCGCTCTCGCCCAATTCACAATTAACAGCGACGCGAAGCGTCGCACGGATACACCCCGCTCGGCAAAAAAGGCGTAAAGAAAGCAAGGCGTAAAAGCGTATAAAAACGGGGACGGTTTGCTTGCAAACCCGCGAAGTCGCCCGTTTTAGCTTTTACGGCGCAGGTTTTAGCCTTTTTTGTCTGCGGGGGAGGTTTTTACGGCGCTTTTTGACGGCACAAAAAGCGCCAGTTGAAAAAGCGGGGCTAACGCATCGCGATTTGGGCTTGTCCGATGTGGCGGCCGTCGCAGTAGAGGTCTACGCGGTAGGAGCCAGCTGCGAAGCCCGACGAATTGTAGTAGATGCCGACGGGCAAATCCTGATTCTGGTAGTCCACTTCGCGCATGGCCGAGTAGCTCAACGGTTCGCCCTCGAAGTCGAACGTGGGCATCGCTTCGGTCGTCAGCACGTAGCCGTCGGGCGAGGTGATGCGGACGTAGATCGCACGGTTGCCGGGTTCGGCCAGCTCGTTGGCCGAGAGGACGAACTCCACCAGCAGACGCGCGGCGTTGCGGACGCGCGAAACGGGTTTGCTGCGCGAGTTGAGCGCCGTCAGCCGGATGTCGCGGGCTTTGATGATCGAGCCCACCTGCACCTTGTTGGTCAGTTCGGCGGCGCGTTCTTCGGCGATGTCCGCCCGCAGGTTGGCCGACGAAATCTCCTTGCGGTAGGTGACGTTTTCGTCGATGAGCCGCTTGTTCAGCGTGTTGAGCGAGTCGATCTGGCGGATGTAACCTTTCATCAGCGTGCGCAGCGTGCCGACCTCTTTTTCGTATTGCTTGATTTTGGCCAGACTCAACGAACGTTCCTTTTTCAGACGCGCCATCAGCGAGTCGGCGCGGTTGCGTTCGGTGTTGAGGCTGCTCGACAGGGTGTCGTTGGTGATTTGCAGGTTGTCGAAATCGACCATCAGGCGGCCGAGATCGTTCTGAATCGAATCGCGGTCGGCCTGCAACAACTCGTTGTCGCGCATCTGCTGGCGGTGGATGCCGTAGTAGAGCGCGGACAACGCGACGAGAATCACCGACAGAATGACGATGACGATGCGATAACCGCGCATGGCCTTGTCGGACGCGTCGGGCTGACGGCCGTAATCGTCCTCTTCGTAGAAGTTATCCGGTTCGTTGTAATTTTCTTCCATGATTCACGATTGTTTATGGTGATGCACAAAGGTAACGAATTATTTTATTAGCGCAATAGACCCTCATCGGGTTTCGGGCGGTCGCTGCGCTATCACGCTGAAATTTGCGGGCCGGAGACTGCGGAGGACGCCACTGGCGGGCCTTCGCGGGCGAAGGCTTCGGCCCGCGCGACGCAGGGCGTCGCCTTTTTCCTTCGGTGAGTGCGCTTCCCACCGTCGGAAACCGAAAGACCGCCCGTAGCGTTAATGAATCTTGCTGGTCAGCGGATATTTCAGCCCCTTGTAGCCCGAGATGTAGGCTTGGATGCTGCCCACGCGCACGGGCGATTCGATGTAGAGCGGGATTTTGTTCTCGTCGTCCGAAATCCAAATGGTGAATATCGTGCCGTCGGTGAACGAAAACTCCTCCGTCGAGCCCAGTTCGCACTCGAAGCGCAGCGCACGGAAACGGCCCACGTTGCGGATTTTCTTCGTCTCGGTGCCCAGATAGCGGTAGTGGATGCGGCGGATGGTGTCTTGCAGCACCATTTGCAGCTGGGACGGTTCGCCCGTCTTGAAATCTTCGGCCCGCGCCGTCCGCAGCGTGAAAAAGAGCGAAATGGCGTCCATGCTTTCGGGCGTCAGCTCCATTCGCTTCTGTTGTTCGGGTTTCTGGCGGCTGTGCCAGCGGGTCGCCACCCGCATGCTGTCCCAGTCGTAGGCGTAGCGGCTCTGGAAGGTGTAGTCGCCCTCGCGCAGGTCGCACTGGAACGTGACGGGCCGCAGTCGTTCGGGGTCGATGTGCACGGTGTAGACGTCGAGCATGTTGTAGAACCAGCGGTAGGTGGGCAGCGTACGCCCCGTGCCGACCACCTTGTAGAGTTTCCGGCCGTCGACCGTCGCTTCTTCCGTTACGACATCGACCGAGCCGACCTCCGTGTTCGGGAACATCTTGGCCTTGTAGCTCACGCGGTATTCGAGCCGTTCGCCCGGGTGGTAGAGCTGGGCGCAGAGCGGCTTCGCCGCGAAAAGTGCCAGCATCAGACACCATGATTTCATTCGATAGCTATTCATCATAACGCAGTTTTTGTTCGGTCGTCAGGAGATGCGCGAAAAATCGACGGCGTTTTCGCCCGCATAGCGTCGGCGCAGCTCGTCCAGCCCGCGATGTTCGGGCAGGGCGAGGGCCCGGTCGGCCGTCAGCACGGCCGCTGCCGCTTCGCGCGTGACGGTCAGAATCTGACTGTCGAGCGTGGGGTTGGCGATTTTCAGGTCGAACCCCATGCCGCTCTGCAACGTGCCGTTGAGGTCGCCCGCGCCGCGCAGTTTCAGGTCGAGTTCCGCCAGCCGGAAGCCGTCGTTCGTCTCGCACATGGCGTCGAGCCGCGCCCGCGCCTCGCGCGAGAGTTTCTCGCCCGACATCAGGATGCAATACGACTGCTCGCCGCCGCGCCCCACGCGGCCGCGCAGCTGGTGCAGCTGCGACAGCCCGAACCGTTCGGCCGATTCGATCACCATGACGGTGGCGTTGGGCACGTCTACCCCCACCTCGATGACCGACGTAGCGACCAAAATCTGTGCCTCGCCCGATTTGAACTGCCGCATCGACTCCTCCTTGTCGGCCGGTTTCATCTTGCCGTGACAGATCGCCGTAACGTATTCGGGCAGCGGGAAGTCGCGCGAAATGGCTTCGTAGCCGTCGGTCAGGTCCTTGTAGTCCATCGCTTCCGACTCCTTGATGAGCGGGTAGACGATGTAGACCTGCCGCCCTTTCTTGATTTCTTGGCGTAAAAATCCGAAAAGTCGCAGACGCGCCGCATCGGTGTAACGCACCGTGCGGATGGGCCGTCGTCCGGGCGGCAGTTCGTCGATGACCGAGACGTCCAGATCGCCGTAGAGTGTCATGGCCAGTGTGCGCGGAATCGGCGTGGCGGTCATCACCAGAATGTGGGGCGGTTGGGCGTTTTTCGTCCACAGCTGCGCGCGCTGCTCGACCCCGAAACGGTGTTGCTCGTCGATGACCACGAAGCCCAGATTGGCGAACTGCACGCGGTCTTCGATCAGCGCATGGGTGCCGATAAGCAGCTGGGTCGTGCCGGCGGCGATGTTTTCCAGTATCTTGCGGCGTTCGGCCGCTTTCGTCGCGCCCGTCAGGATTTCGACCGTTACGCCCGTGCCGTCGAGCAGCTTGCGGAACGTGGCGTAGTGCTGGCGCGCGAGGATTTCGGTCGGCGCCATCATGCAGGCTTGATAGCCGTTGTCGACGGCCAGCAGCATCGACATCAAGGCCACCATCGTCTTGCCGCTCCCGACGTCGCCCTGCAACAGGCGGTTCATCTGGAAGCCTGACACCGTGTCGCGCCGGATTTCGTGCAGCACCCGCTTCTGCGCCCCCGTCAGCTCGAACGGGAGGCGGGTTTCATAGAAAGCGGTAAAAGCATTTCCGACCGTATTGAATAAGAATCCGTTGCTTTTCGAGAGACGTTCGGTGCGGTGCTGCTGGATGTTGAGCTGCACGCCTAACAGTTCGTCGAATTTCAGCCGGTACTGCGCCTGCCGCAGCCCTTCGGCCGACTGCGGGAAATGGATGTTGTAGTAGGCGTCGTGCAGCGGCATCAACCCGTACTGTGCCCGCATCGCATCGGGCAGCGGGTCGGCGATGCGTCCGGCGGCGATGCGCCACGCGTTGCAGACGATCTGATACATCCCTTTGGTGCCGAGCAGGTTGCTTAATTTTTCGGTCGAGGGGTAGATGCCCTGCATGCCGCTTTCGGCCTTGCGCGTCAGGGCCTGCTCGATGGTTTCGAGTTCGGGGTGGGCCAGTTGCAGCGTGTTGCGGTAGAACGACGGACGTCCGAAAAAGAGGTATTCGCGGCCGACTTCGATTCGTTTTTCGATCCACTTGATGCCCTGAAACCAGACCAGTTCGGCCTGTCCCGAAGCGTCCTGCGCATAGGCGTAGAAACGCCGCCGCCGTCCCTCGCCGGCGTAGGAAACGCCCGTCACGCGGGCACGGAACTGCACGTAGGCCAGTCCTGCGGCGTCGGTGATGTCGGCGATGCGGTAGATGCGCGTGCGGTCGATGTAGCGGAACGGGTAGTGTTGCAACAGATCGCCGAGCGTGCGGATGCCCAGCTCGTGCTCCAAAGCACGGGCCCGCATTTCGCCCACGCCGGGTACATACTTGATGTCGTTGTCGAGCGGATTCTCCACCCTGCAAAGATATTCATTTTTTTATTAGCGCGACGTACGGTCGTCCGGCTTTGCAACGCTTCTGCGCCGTTACCGTTTTATAACTCCGACACGATAGCCAACATCAGTCGTAGAGGTGGCTCTTGCGGTATTTCCCGTCCAGATTTATCGCCGCTACCGCGCGCATGAGCCGGATGAACAGGGCGGGGCGATTCAACAACAGATGGGTCCGAAGCTGTCTTTTAAGCCCGAGCGCGCCGATTGAGGGGCGGGGGAATCCTTGACTTTCGGCGATTATCGTCTTCGTGAATTTCATCCGCAATTCCGCATCCGGCACTTCGCGGGCGATGATTTTGGCCGAGTCGATGGCGGCTTTCCACAGAAACCGCGACCGCTCCTTTTCCGAAAGCGCTTCCGGTTCGAGCGCACGCATTTCGCGCTCCCGCTCGCAGTAGGCATCGAAATACTCCATCCGGCGGGAGAAATCGGTATGCAGGATGCTGCCCTTGCGCATGCGGTAGCGATAGAGCGTGTCGGGTGCGAGCACGGCCGACCGGATGTCGCGCACCCAATGGTTGAGGACGGCCGCATCCTCGAACACCTTGCCTTCGGGGAATTCCGAGTTGATGACCTCCCGCCGCCACAGTTTGTTCCATACGCTGTTCGGTATGCTGTTACCGCACATGATTCTTCGTACTATCTCCTTGCGGTCGAGCACCACGACGTGCTTGACCAGACTTTTGGGGTGGGAGTATCCGACATATTCTTTCTGCAATCCGACTTGGGCCATGTCCGCGTCGTGTTCCGTAATCAGCCGGTAGAGCCGCTCGAACATCGTCGGAGCGATCCAGTCGTCCGAATCGACGAAGCCGATGTATTCGCCCTGCGCTTCGCGCAGCCCCGAATTGCGGGCCGCCGACAGACCTCCGTTCGCGCGGTGGATGACGCGGAAACGCGGGTCGCGGGCGGCATATTCGTCGCAGATTTGCGGACATCCGTCGGGTGAGCCGTCGTCGACCACGATACACTCCCAGTCGCCGAACGTCTGGCCGAGAATCGAGTCGAGGCATTGGCGCAAGTAGCGTTCGACTTTGTAGACGGGGACGATGATGGAGATTTCCGGTCGGTTTTCGGTGGTTTGCGGGGTCATGATTCTTGGGTTCGGGCGAGCGTGTCGCGGGTTTGTTTTTACAAAAATAGAAAAAAATCGTACCTTTATTGCATGATGATCCGAAAAATTCTCATCTGTGCATGGTCGGTCGTTTCGGCCGTCGGGGCGCAGGCGCAGCTGGTCTTCGAGCCGGCGAGCCACGATTTCGGTTCCGTCCGCGAGGTCGACGGCCCCGTGTCGTACACCTTCATGGGGGTCAATCGGGGCGACGAGCCGGTCGTCCTGCTCGATGTCGTGACGTCGTGCGGATGCACCGTGCCGGAATTTTCTAAAAGGCCTGTGCTGCCCGGGTCGGCTACTCGGATTACCGTGACCTACGACCCGGCGAACCGTCCGGGCGCGTTCAGCAAGGAGCTGGCGGTCTATTCGTCCGAACGGCGCAAAATCGCGACCCTGACCGTCGCGGGCGAGGTCGTGCCCCGTCCCAAGAGCCTCGCAGAACGCTATCCGGTCGATGCGGGCGGGGGCGTGCGGTTGAGTGCGGCGCACAATGCGTTCTCCTACATCACGCTCGGCCGTGAGGTGCACGCCGCCGTCGAGTACGTCAATACATCCGACAGCGCGGTCTCGTTCCGCCTGCGCCCCAAAGAGGCGAGCGGCTACCTGCGTGTCGCGGCACCTCAGCGGATTGCGGCGGGCGAGAGCGGGAGCATCGACCTCGCCTATCGGATTCCGGTGCAGGAGCCGCACTACGGTACGGTGAACGATGTGCTCGAAGTGGAGGTTGCAGGACGGAGCAACGGCACCGTGCTGACGACGCACGGCATCGCGGTGGACGACCCGGCGGCCTATCGCGGCAAGCCCGCACCGGCGATGCGGCTGTCGTCGAACATCGTGCGGTTCGGGACGCTGAAACATCGCACTGCGGCGGCCGAAAAACGGACATTCGAACTGACGAACGACGGCACCGGCGAACTCATCGTGCGGGCGGTCGAGAGCAAGGGGCGCGTCCGCACGTCGTTGCAGGCCGGTCAGCGGATAGCTCCGGGCAAGAGCCTGACGGTCGAGGTGTCGTTATGCCCGCAGGATGCGGATTACGGCCCCCTGCTCGACCGGCTGACGATTATCGCCAACGACCCCGCCCGCCCGATGCGGCAGGTGCGGGTCGTGGCGGTCGTGGAACGGTGAAGCCGTTACATGCGCGGTTTCAGGGCGATGCGGAGCACCAGCGAAATCATGTAGACGATCGTGCCATAAAGCGGGGCGATGAGTGCCACGCGGAAGCCGCCGCAGAGAATCCAGAACGGAACGTCGCCGTCGTAGGAGTTCACGAAGTCGAACACGCCGTACACTCCGACCATCAGCGACAGAAATCCCGTCAGAATCGCCAGCAATCCCAGCTCCTTGACCCAGCGCGGGGCTTTCCACGCCGCGAAGCAGACGCCGATGAGCAACAGCGTGATAGCTGTCATCCAGTAGCTGCCGCCCTCCATGTAGAGTTGGGGCAGCGACCGGCCGGGCGCTTCGGGCTCGGTGGTCACTATCCATTCGTCGGTGGTGCCCGGTTTGCGGATGACGGTCTCGTTCGGGCCCGGCTCGGGCATGGTGGGGCTGATTTCGATGCGTTCCTGTTTTTGTTCCGATGCTTGCGCTTGTGCGGCGGGGGCCGCGAGTGCCGCCGATGCGGCGAGTAAAATCAAAAATCGTTTCATGGCTGCTTTTTTTTGAAATGAATAATAGCGTGCGTGTTTCGCGAAAACCTCTGCTGCAAAGATAAGCCCGAAACCGCCGCCGGTGCAACGTCGTATCCCGCTGTCGGAACGTCGAAACCCGCTGCCTGCACCGGCAGGTTTTGTCGAAAGCCGCTTTTTCGCTATTTTTACGAAAAATTCGGACGATGCGTTATCTCGCGACAATCGGTTATTGGGCCGTTGCGGTGTTGTTGCTGGCTTCGGTGGCGGGCGGTTTCGGGTATCCGTTCGACCGCGCGTTGTTCGTCGCATCGGCCATGCTGCCCGGCATGTTCTGCGCCAAGTTCTTTTTGCCCGAAGCGTTCCGCGCGACGCATCGGCGGGGCGTGGCCGTCATCGCCGTCGGGCTCGGCGTCGTAGTCGTCGAGTGGGTCGCCATGCTGTTGGCGCATCGCTACACGCAGGCCGACTGGTGGCAGGACGAGGTGCCGTTTCCCACGCTTTTTTCCAATCCCGTGTTTCTGTTGCTGCTGCTGGCGGCGATCGTCGTCCCCGAAACGCTGTTGGCGCGCTATCTCGACCGCGTGCTGCCGCACACGAAAGAGATTGCGTTCGTCTCGGACCGGCGGCGCGTGACGTTGGGACTGGCGCAAATCGTCTACATCGAATCGAACGACGACGAAGTGCTGCTGCATACGCTCGACGGCGCCAGCTACCGCACGAAGACCCGCATTTCGCAGTGGGAGCGGCTGCTGGACGACCGGTTCGTCCGCATCCATCGGGCCTACATCGTCAATTCGGAGCACGTCGCTTCGGTCGGGGGCGGGCAGGCGGTCGTGGCGGGGCGGACGTTCGACCTGTCGCGCAAGTACCGCGAGGAGGCGATGCGGCGGATGAAAAAACGACTGCGCGGGGAGCCGACGGGTACGGACGGAAGCACCGACGACAGCCCCCGACAACGACAGACAGAATAAACCGACGAATGATGAAAAACATTTTACGAAAACAGTTTTTGCAGCATGTGGCGCAGACGTCGCCGTCGCCGATGCTGGTCGAAGTCGCACGGGCCGAAGGATCGTGCTTCTACACGCCGGAGGGCAAACGCTATTACGACCTCGTGGCGGGCGTGTCGGTGAGCAACGTCGGCCATGCTAATCCGGCAGTCGTGCGGGCGGTGCAGGAGCAGGCGGCGCGCTACATGCACGTCATGGTCTACGGCGAGCTGGTCGAAACCCCGCAGGTGGGGTATGCCGCGCGGCTGGCCGAACTGCTGCCCGACGGACTGGACTGCGTCTATTTCGTCAATTCGGGCGCCGAAGCTATAGAGGGCGCCCTCAAACTGGCCAAACGCTTCACCCGCCGCACGGGAATCGTGTCGATGCGGCGCGCTTATCATGGTTCGACCCATGCGGCCATGTCGCTCATGGGGGCACCCGAAGGCGAGGAGTGGAAAAACGCGTTCCGACCGCTGCTGCCCGATTTCGAGGCGGTCGAGTTCAACGACTTCGCGCAGCTCGAACGCATCACGCGCCGTACGGCGTGCGTCGTCGTCGAGCCGGTGCAGGGCGAAGCGGGCGTGCGCCCGCCGGTCGAGGGCTATTTGCAGGCCCTGCGGCGGCGTTGCGACGAAGTAGGCGCACTGCTGGTTTTCGACGAGATACAGACCGGTTTCGGCCGCACGGGGGCGTTGTTCGCGATGCAGAAATACGGCGTCGTGCCCGACATCGTGTGTCTGGCCAAAGCGCTCGGGGGCGGCATGCCGCTGGGGGCGTTCGTCGCGCGGCACGAAATCATGGATACCCTGCAAACGAATCCCGTGCTGGGCCATATCACCACGTTCGGCGGGCATCCGGTGTGCTGTGCGGCGGGGCTGGCGGCTCTGAACTACCTCACGGAAAACCGGATTGTCGAGCAGGTCGAAAGCAAGGGAGCCCTCTACGAAGCATTGTTGCGCGACCACCCGGCCGTGCGCGAAATCCGGCGCAGCGGCCTGTTGCTGGCGGTCGAGTTGGGCGAACCGGCGAAGCTCTACCGCATCATGGAGCTGTTCAAGGAGGCGGGTATCATGAGCGATTGGTTCCTCTATTGCGACACGGCGTTCCGCATCTCGCCGCCGCTGACCATCGCCGAAAAAGAAATCCGCGACAGTGCGCGGATTATCCGGGAGTGTCTGGACACCCTGTTAAGAACAGGGATTTAAGCGCTACTGCCTGTCATTTGGTTTCCGACGGTCGGATGCGCTCTCGCCGTATTATTTAGCGTGCGGCGAAGCCGCACACCATTGAATCCGACCGGATGTCGGAGCCGTTGAGCGGAGTGCGGACTAAAAGCGTCCG